>CAVQGX010000031.1:0-358437 GCA_963712115.1 uncultured delta proteobacterium
CTCTCCACATAAAGCGGGGATTTTTTGTTGCCTTCATATTTGCTAATGAAGAGGGGCCAACTTGAAGTGGTAATATTTTTCCCATTTTATAGCTTCTCTTACCCAAAAATTTTAATATTTTATACAGAAGGAATTCTATAAGTACTTAAAATTATTGTTAATATATGTAGATTCTCTAATTGGCATGATTATAGCTGATATTTATCTCATGATTCCTTTAACTTACTAGCCTTCTTGGGGCGAGAGACTTGGAGCCTCTGCAATGGCCAGTGTGATTATTCTCATATTATCTCTTTTTACCCTAGCATTGATTCTGAGGCTGGTGTTCGTGTTACGACGAGCAGGTGAAGCAGCTGAAATAGATTTGCGTGACATTGAAGATTGGGATTCGGAAATAGTAGATGCGAACTCATCGTCCGTTGCCGACTAGGGTCGAGACTTAATCTAAAAAGCCTTCGAATACATTAAGTGTCCGGAGTCTTTCTTAGGCTTTTGTTCCAACAGGAAGTTGAGACTTCTCAAAAGAAAATGAGAAGTGCGTGTAAACAGTGTGGGAAAAAATTTGGTTGGGATAAACCAACCGTGGTCGCCTGGGTAGGTAACGAACTCTATTCTTTCTGCAGCACAAAATGTAGGCATTAATTTGTCTACCCGAAACTCTCTAATCCCGTTTGTGCTCGAGAAGGATGCTACCGAAGGGTACCCTAGGGAAACCGAATGCTCTGTGCCGTTTGCTACCAGATAGGAGATTCCCTTGGGGAACAGGACATCTGTGTTGATGAGGCAGAGAGAGAACGTTGGAATAAAGCTGAACATACTATTCTGAAACAACTTGAAAGAAGGGTGCGAGTTTATAGTGCCCAGAATATGACGCAGAAAGAACTTAGTTCCCTAGTGCCAGGACATAACAGAAAGTAGATTCATAATTTCAAAGAACACTTAATAACTGGTAAACTCAAATGAAGGCTTGGTTTCGGCATTATCTAGATCCATTGAATCTGTGGCGCTACTCCCTCGCCTTTAATTACTGGTTTTTGCGAGTGTATCAAAGGTGGCTATGGGAGCCTTTCCTAGATAAGTTGCTGTCAAATGATTCGAAAGTAGTAGCGCATAAGTCTGGATACTCAACAAGTCGTATTTGCATACAGTGCGAGAAAAGGGTTAAACTAGCTCTGGTTACTAAATGGGATAACAGGATCAACTTTTTTTGTAGCACAGAGTGCAAGAACAAGTGGGGTTACTTTATTGCCTTAGAAGAAGATTTTGATCGCACACAGCAACCCTCAATATGAGCGCATTCAATTTTTAAAAACCACTGCCCAGGGTTTAACTAGATATGAAATATATTCCGTCTGGGTTGCTTCCGATATGCAAGTAGTTTTCAGAACGAGAAAGGCATTGCGATGTCCCAAGAAAAACGCCTATACCCCAGAGTCAATGTCAATTGGCCAGTTACCATAAAAACCCGTGAGGGACCTATTACAGGTGTTATAAAGGATATTAGTGCTGGCGGTGCTTTCGTCAGTGGCTGGAAACGCCTTAAACCAAATGAAGAATCTCAGGTCCCTAATTATCATTCCCGCACCTCGAAACTCCGGCTGTCCATTGGCGCCAGAGTGATTCGTCAAGATACTGAACGTCTTGATAATGAGACTACGTCTCTCAATATGGGTATTAAGTTTACAGAACTTCCCGGCGAAGCCTGCGAACTAATATCTACACTGGTTTCAGCTCTCCTCATAAGGGAAAGTTTAGAGCCTGAAACCGGCCTTGAGCAGCCCGCTCGTGAGGAGAGTAAGATGCCCGAAGAAAAAAGCCAGTCCCTAAAAGTTAAGATTAAACCTAGTGCTTACCCTATGATTAAACTCCATTGGAAACAACAGGGTGAATATGAGCAGGATGCATTGGAAACCGATGTTTCATTCCCGAGGGAACTCTGGGTGAATATAGCTAAGGCTTGCGATAAAATCGCCCATGGTATGGGTGCATTTAATTCGCCGAAGGTGAGAAAGGCATTAACTTTAATGGCCGACAGGATCATCGCGGAAATTGACGCTGAAGATAGAAGGTTGAGGTACAAAGAGTCTTATGAGTCCTTTTTTGATTTCGTTGATGCAATAGGCAATAGGGCAGATTTGGATAGAGTGCGAAAAGCCCAGCTAATTCACGAAAAAGCTCTTCAAATTCAACTGCAATCCTAAAAAGAGAGAGATTTGGAATAAAACTCATTGTCGTAATCTGAAATTGCAGAAACTCCTACAGTCAGGTGGGAGGCCTTGGCTATGGTGAAAGATGTTCATATAGATGTAATCGCTTATCTTACGATGGTGTTGTTTCTTTGTATGAGCACAGCAGCTTTGGCTGAAACCGAGGTTGTGATTTCTAAAAAGAATAGCTTTGGCGGAATTACAAAGAAAATCAACTATTCTGAAGAAGACCATAGTTATAAAGCAGGGATAAAACAAGTCATAGACTACTCTGACAGTGATGGCAATAAACGAAAGATTGAAATCTATACAAGTAAGAAGCATTCCCAGAAGTTGGATTTAGATATGATAATTCACTACAAGAGCACGGGAAGAGTATTTGAGTTTTTTCCATCAGATAAAGAAACTGGAGGGCAGGGAGTCTCTAAACTTGTTTTGTATTACAATGAGAAGGACAAACTGCAAAAAAGGGAATACTATTTCGCTAAAGGCAGTCATGTATCAGAGCTCGGCGTATATAGGAGGGTAATTTACTATGATGAGGCTGGGGGAGTCACCAGAGTCGAACATTTTGATAAGAATGGTAAGAAAGTGATGCCGCAGTAAAGATACAAGTAAACCTACCAATCGCATCATGGGTTCCCATCCATTCTTTAAAAAACACTGCGGAGCTTCGACTCCGCTTTTTTAATGCTCCATTCAAACTCTGGGACTGTGCATATCATACTTTAATCTGCACTCTGCGATTCTCTATCCTGCCACTATATATGGTTGTAGTTTTAAGGACGGATGTTATGGGGTCAGCTCTTGACCTTGGACATTTTTCCTGTCCAAGGTCAAGAGCTGACCCCATGGTTTTCTAGCTTGCTGCCTTCAGGTTCTTGGCCACCTGCTCCCAGTTAATCACATTCCAGAAGTTTTGCACGTATTCCGGGCGGCGGTTCTGATAGAGCAGGTAATAAGCATGCTCCCAGACGTCGACACCAAGAATTGGTTTAAACCCCTCCATGAGGGGAGTGTCCTGGTTCGGAGTGCTGTGAACTACCAGACCCCCCTTTCCATCCACACTCAGCCAGCCCCAGCCGCTTCCAAAACGGGTGATCGCAGTCTGAGAAAACTTCTCCTTGAACGTCTCAAAGCTGCCAAAGGAAGAATTAATTTTCTCTAAGAGGTCACCGGTTGGCCGCCCGCCACCACTGGGAGACATAGCCTTCCAGAATAAACTGTGATTGTAGTGCCCTCCGCCGTGATTACGGATGGCTGTGCGCACCTCCTCAGGAGCATTGTTGAGGTCACTAACAATTTGCTCAATGGTTTTTCCTTGCAGGGCGGGAGCTTTTTCCAAGGCCTTGTTCAAGTTGTCAATGTATGCTTGATGATGCTTGCCATGGTGTATCTCCATGGTTCTAGCGTCAATGTATGGCTCAAGTGCATTGAAATCATATGGTAAATCAGGAAGTGTGAACATTATACCCTCCTTGTTTTCTACCTTCAGGTTGCCGTAAATCCTACTTTAGTAGTGTGACTTTTAGGTAAAATAACCATCAGAAGGACGAGAGTCAAATGAGCGAAAAGGGAATGACGACTAGGCACTTCGGTAATTTGGGATTGCGGATTTGAAAAGGCATAGAGAATGGGGCATAGAGTGAGGAGCCAGGAGTCGGAATCCAAAGTTCAGGAGAAAAGCAATCAAAATTGAGTTACTCTCAACTACATGCTACTGACTACCTCTATGTGGTGCCAAGTCCTTAGTGTTTAGTCCCTAGCAGGCTACCGAAATGCTGGGGGAATCGTGTTATAATTGTTAGATTAGCAGTAAGGAAGAATTTCATGTGGATGGGAAAAATATAATGGGCCGACCTGTAATCTCATTTGCGCTATATTTCTTGATGTTTTTCGTCCTGGGGGGCTTCACCGCCTGTGCCCCTGCCATCTCCAAGCAGGTGCGGGAAGAGGCCGGCGAACCAGTTCCCTTTGAAGCACTCCTTATGCGAACTGATGACTATAAGGGCCGAGTAGTTATTATTGGTGGTTACATCCTGGAAACATTGAACGAACCTGATGGTTCCTGGCTTACTGTGTTGCAATCGCCACTGGATTCCCAGAACAGGCCTGAATCATCAGACTTGTCCAAAGGACGCTTTTTGGTATGGAGTAAAGAATTCCTGGATCCGGTGGTCTACAGCAAAGAGCGCAGGATTACCGTGGGCGGCCAAGTCATTGGAAGTCAGGAAAGGAAATTAGGAAGTCTTACCTATCAATATCCGGTCATTGAGGCAAAGGAGATTCATCTCTGGTCCAAGGAGGTAGAGCATATCGGGCCTTATTATGATCCCTGGTACTATCCCTGGTACAGACACCCTTACCGTTACAGATATCCTTACTGGTAAGCAACTCCCGCAGCTCAAGGGAAATGGGTTCAGATGTCAGAGGGCAGCCGTTTCAACTAGGCACTAGGAACTAAGCACTAGGCACCAAAGCAAATAAGAATTCAGGAGCCAGAATTCAGAATCCAGAATAAAAAAACAAAACGGAATACCTCTTTTCAACTGACTCCTGTCTCCTGACTCCTTGCTCTATGCTCCATGCCCCATACTCCTTACTCAGCATTGACTTTTTGCCTGCGCTCGCGATAGACGAAATGGAGATTGCGGGCATAGATAAAAACCCCGGTACACTGGCCCACGATGAACACCGGATCTCTCCTGTGAACGGCATAACTGAATAAAATGACTCCGCCCGCCAGACTCAAGTACCAGAAGGCGACGGGAATTAAGCTGCGGCCGTGCTTTTCACTGTAAAGCCATTGAACCAGAAATCGGGTGCCAAATGCTGCCTGCCCCACAAAGCCTATGATCAACCAAAGGTAATCAGCTCTCAAAGTTTTTTACCTCCTCGACGTCAGCTGTCTTGCTCCGCCTTTGTAGCCACATTACACCCAATAGGTCTACCAGCCCCACCCAGAGACGATCCCAAACACCATAATGACTTCGTCCATGCTTTCGGGGCCGATGGTTAACTTCCACTGAGAGCACGGCTCCGCCGTTGCGTAGAATCAGCGCTGGAAGAAAACGATGCATGTGATCGAAAAAAGGTAGCCCTAGAAATGTATCGCGGGGAAATAGTTTGAGTCCACACCCCGTATCCGGAGTGCGATCCTTGAGCAGGTAACCTCTTACCTTATTTGCCACTCGTGCTGAGGTCCGCTTCACCCAGCTGTCCTGGCGTTTTCGCCGGTGGCCGATCACGAGCTGCAAGCCAACCGGACTGTCAGCTGAGTTGAAAACCTCTAATAACCGGGGTATATCAGCCGGGTCGTTCTGCCCATCCCCGTCGAGAGTGGCAATCAAGGGAGATTGCGCCGCTTTGACCCCGGTGTGGATGGCATAACTCTGGCCGCAACTTCTCCGGTGTCGGACAATCTTGAGTTGAGATAGTTTTTCACTCAGAGTAACAAGACGTTCCCAGGTTTTATCTGAACTTCCGTCATCCACATAAACAATTTCATACTCGAAAAGACCGTCTAGAGACGAACATATCTCATTTATCAGGGGGTCTATATTTGCTTCTTCGTCCCTCACCGGGACAACTACTGAAAGATCCATCTCCACTGTCCAGCCTAAACTAAAAGTTTAACCAGCCCTTTGGCTTATCCCGGATATTTCATGAATTGCTGTCGCGAGACCACGAAGATGGGCGTGTCACCTGGCAACCGTCCCGCGGTACCGCGGGATTGGTTCCGAGGCGTACCTGAATGGTACGTCGCAGGGGCCGACACCCGAGGACGCCAGGAAGGACGGACATATCCGTGGTCGCAGTCACGCCAAGGCGTGAATTCATGGAATATCCGGGATAAAAGAGTTACCTTCTACTCCTGAATCGGCAGTCCACTCTTTTCCATAAAATGTTTGAGACAAACAGTAGTAACCACTGCCAGATAAGAACCGAAAACCACGTCAGTTAGATAATGATGGCATACCAGTACCCTGCTGATAACAATCACCAAAGCAATGGCAAAATAAATCGCCCTATACTTGGGACTGATGAAATATAACGCTAGCATCAAAGCAACGATAGTGCTGGCATGTCCAGATGGAAATGAAGTTAGTTTACCTTTCAGTTGAAAAAATTTAAAGCCATATAATTGCTCTTCCAAAAACATCCTTGGGCGGTATCTTCCAAAAATGAATTTAGTTATGAGCACTAGGATACCTGAGAATGATATCGACAGAAATACAAATAAAGCTCTATTTGACCATATTTCCCTTTTCTTAATGAATCTAAAAAACATAAAACATACAGCCGCAAAAATCAGGTAAGGTGTTGCTAAGCCTAGCTTTGAAACATCTTTTAGGGTACTTCTAATGTTGTTATTAGTAATAGTTGATGCGCAGTATTTAGCTACAATCAAATCCAAGAAAAAGTAGCCGATAATACAAAATAACACTACAATAGGAAAAAAAATCAATATTAACTTCATACTACTTCTGAAAGAAATCTGCTGGTGGGTATTGTTCTTCGTGTGTTCTGCCCTTGCTGCCATTGAAGTGTTACTATCCATGTTCATCTTCAGTCCACCAGAGAAAATTCCAACTAAAGAATATTTCCATAGAGATTCAATGTCATCCGTTTACCCTTTGTGTAGTTAATCCCCTGTATCCTCTCCAAGAGCTTAACTGAGCCATTAGGGCCGGAAATTGCCTTATGGAATGCACCGTCCAACTTTGCTCCGACAAGGGCCAAACCCTTCGGATTCTGCCGGAGGTATAAAGCAGCCTCATGTGGGCTAACCAATTTCGTTCCAGTGCCGCAGAAAAAAACCAAGCTAGGCTCATGATAGCCGGCGGCTGCTATGACCGGGTTCGGGTCGCTGGCTGATTCACTGTGGCGCTCAACCGCTCTTGCCACGCTGCGACTCAGCCACAGCCCATCTATATTTGGGATAATAACATGCAGCGTCGGGGCAAGGATCAGAGCCTCTAAAAGTATGGTGCCAATTGCTGCTTCAAGCAAACGTCCACGCAGTACGCGCCAACTAGGCAAAATCATTAAAATGACGGCTGCGCCAGCGGGCCAGAGCGTGACCATATCAAAGCGACCATTAAGGTAAAGGGGCAATGCCACAATTGCCGCTGCCAGAGCTGCGCTGACCAATATCCACAGGACAAATCCAACTCGCGCCAGGGACCAACGGGAAAGGTTCCAGTTTTCTGTTGTACTTTTGAGAATCAGACGCGCTGTGAGCAGAGACAAGGGAGGGAATATGGGTAAGATGTAGTGGGGAAGCTTGGTGGGAATGAGTTCAAACGTTAACCAGACTGGGATTATCCATGCTAGACAGAACCGCTCTCCTATCCGCGCTCGCAGCTTTATGGCTTGACCCAATGCCGGCCAAAGGAACAACGACCCCGGCCAAAAGGTCAAGGCGATCACCAGCAAATAGTAACCAGGTGGAAATCCGTGTGATTCGTGCCCGGAGATCAGTTTCGGCAGTAGATCCGAACGGATAGCATCGCCAAAAAAAGCGCCGTCCGTGGCCATAGTAACGGCGATTGCCCAAGGGCAAACTATTAAGACTGCCAAGGGAATACCTAACTTCAACCGTAAACCACGGAGGTAAGATGCACTTCTATCAACCGCTAAGAGAGTGAGGACAGTGAGTAAACTCACCAGGGGTAGTATCGGTCCCTTTAACAATATGCCAATGCCCTGGGCAGTCCAGAATGTAAGAGGAATCCCCAAGCCAACGGTCTCTCCATGGCGATTCCGGACATACAGAGTTCCCAGAGAGCCCTGGGCTGCCACGACTGCTGCGAGCAGGGCGGCGTCGGTGGTGGCCTGATGGGCCTCCACTACTAAAAGAAGAGTACTGGCAGTGACAATCGCGCCAAAAAGACCTGTCTGCCGATCAAACAGATTTTTGCCAAAAACAAAGGTGAGCATTACCGCCACCAGCGCACCCAGCATAGAAGGAATTCTATAGGGCCATATGTGGTTGGGCGAACCGGTCACCTCAACACTTACAGCTTGCAGCCAATGGATGCCGATTGGTTTCTTGTGGCGAGGTTTTTCTTGAAAATGGATGCGAATGAAATCCCTGCTTTCCACCATCTGGCGAGTAGCCTGAGCGAACCTTGCCTCGTCACGATCCACCGGTGGCAATGTGGTTAACCCCGGAATGTACAGAACGACACAAAGGAGTATCAATCCAAGATACTGCTTCAGTCCGTTATAATCTGTCCGCGCCATAACCCTTCACTGCTCAAGCAAAATCAAAACTTTGCGCAATAGATAGTTTGATGTGGGATATGTGATGTGAGATTAAATACGAAATTCAATTGCTGGGATGTTAAGAATCCCAGATTATCAGATTGACACATCTCACATCCAATTGTTTGAATTTCTTTCGTATTTGCAGAACTATGGTCAATCACGCCATACGCTTCCATCAAACTGACTATTTACCGCGGCTGAGAACTTCTTCAAGAATATTCATCCCCTTTTCCACCAGTTCCTGCTTTGCCTGGCTGCCCATGTGACCAATGCGAAACACCTTGCCTGCCAGAGGACCATAGCTCCCGCCAACTACCACCCCTTTCTCACGGAGGGCCTTGTCCAAATCCGGCCAAGTCCACCCTTCTGGAACCTTGGCCGCTGTTACCGTAGGTGAACAGATTTCTTCCTTCACAGGGAAAAGCTCGACGTCCATTTCCTCGAGCCGACTGCGACAGTAGGCTGCCACCTTGGCATGGCGGCTGAAAACAGCTAACAACCCCTCGTGCAAGATCATTTTGGTGGCCAGGTGCAACCCGGCCATGGCGTGCCAGTTGTGGGTGTAGGGTAAGAGTTGATCCTCGACCCCTGAACGGTACGGAGCAAGGGCATCATAACCAACATAGCCAATCTCCTCTACAGCAGACCAGGCGCGTTCGCTCACCGTTACCATAGCTAGATCCGGGGGCAAACTAAGCACTTTCTGGCTTCCCAATAATCCGAGATCGATAAACCAGTCGTCCACTCGCACCTCCGCGCCGCCGCCACTTGAGACAAAATCAACGTAGAAGAGCGCTTCTACCTCCCGGCAAATCTCGCCTATCTCTTGTAGTGGGGCAAGAGTGCCGCTAGGGGTCTCACAGTGGACAGCAGTTACCAGCCGAGGACGAAAACGTTGCGCCACCAGACGCACTTGTTGCGGCTCTGGAACATCGTCATATCCAAAGCCGACTACCTCCACCTCCATTCCCAGCTGGCGAGCCATGTCACCAATGCCGTAGCCAAAAACGCCGTTCGCCACTGCCAGAACTCTGTCTCCTGGCCTTAGTACACTCTTGAGTGCGCTCCACAGGGCTAACATGCCCTCACCACTCTGGATTGCCACACGATTTTTGGTTGCCAGGATTTTTCCTAGCTGAGATTCGCACCCTCTGTAGAGAGCAAAAAATTCCTCTTCCAAATCCGGGCTACCATAGTTGATCTGAAAGACCGCTCTCATCTCTGGTGGTATGGAAATGGGTCCAGGAACCAGACCAACCTCATATGTTTGCATGTTCATTCCCTTTTTCGTTTGAAATCATTCGGTTTTCAATAAACCGCTCTTCTCTTAGTCAATTTCAGACTTTGTAGAGACATTAAAAACCGGGCCACTTGGAATAAGGGGGTGCGGGCAATTAACCCTATTGTGTGTTTAGCAGTGATAGCAGATCCTTCCAATTAGAAATCCTTGGCACGGTTGGATCCGGATCTGTTTGGCCTTTGCCCACCACTCCCGGGGCAGGGGTAATGTTGTTATCTCGGACGTAGGTTGTCCAAACAGGCTGCAATCCGGCTTGCAGGGCACCTGCCACATCCGCCTCCGGATCATCCCCCACAAAGGCAATCTCTTCTTTTTCCACCCCTAACTGGTCAATTAGCGCCTCGAACACTGAAAGATGCGGCTTGCGGTAGCCTAAATCGCCGGAAATGAGCATAACGTCAAAGAAAGGATCCAGATCGAATTCGGCAATGATCTGGGTGGCAGCAGGCGGATGAGTGAAATTGGAAAGCAACCCAATACGGTAATTTTGTCTCAGGGTGGTGAGCATCTCTTTCGTTCCCGGAATGAGCTTGGCGTATTGGATAAAGGCAGAAAAGTAAGTTTCTACGGCTGCTGAGATGTGCGGATTGTCCGGGGAAACATCATGGCCCAACTTAGCCAGGGCAGTGCTGATCCAGAACCGATTATGGCTTTCCTTTCCGTCTCGCTTGGTCTGCTCCAGGAACTCAAGGACAGCCTCACTGTGGGCCTTGACAAAAGCGGTGTGTTCGATGGTGAAACCATTATCCCTGAGACTGCTGGTTAGCCTGGACAGTGCATCTTTGAGCGCCTGGAATTCCATGGTAATTAGAGTGTTGAAAAGGTCGAAGCCAATTGCCTTTATGTTCTGCATCTCAACTCCCCATCCCGCAATTCCTTAATCTCCACAACTAGCCGATCATACTCGCGGAAACACCTGAAAAAAGCAAGGGATACCTTTGTTTGGTTTCATCTCATTCTTGCCCCACTAAAGACCTAGCCCGGATATTGCATGAATTGCTGTCGCGAGACCACGAAGATGGGCGTGCCACCGGATCGACGATCGCGGAATGCGGATTGCGGATTGAAAATTTGCTGAAAAGCTCCTGAGAACTGGAGAACAAATGGCGAAATCTGAACTGTTAAGTTCGATATCATCAATTGTAATCAGAAATCCGAGATCCGAAATCCCAAATCCAAGATCGAAGCCGAGGCTTACCTGAACGGTACGTCGCAGGGGTCGACACCCGAGGACGCCAGGCTTCCGGCTCGTAGAGCCTACAGCTCGGAGAGAAGGACGGCCATATCCGTGGTCCGCCGTAGGCGGATTCATGAAATATCCGGGCTTGTTTGACAACCTACAGAGCTTCGCGCTATTCTGCTCGGGTATGCGGTAAAAGTCCAGATATTGCTTGATAAATACTCGACTGATGCACGTGCTGACATGGATGAAAACATTACCCTATTGGTAACCGGCCTATTGATTTGATCTGGGGGAGGGGAAAGCATGGCAAATATAGACTTGGACGACATACTAGGGCTTATTGATTCAAATAAGGGAGAGATCATTTGTAGAGACTGCCTAAAAGAAGAAGAACTGCCGCATATTCCCGAAGAAGAGGTCATTACCCAGGAGAAGATTCAGGGGGATGAAAAATATATTTGCAACCGCTGCAACAAAGAACTCTAGCCCGCATATGAAAAAGCCCCCTTGGCCGGGCCATAGGCCTGCGGGGGCTTTATAAGACAAGGAGGATTTTAACCTCACTTATCTGATTTAATAATCATTCATCTATTACTTGGCAAGACTAGTAGCAATTTTTTAGAACCAGGAAGCAAACAGATCTGCAATCTCAAATCTCATATCTAAAATCTAAAATCAGCAATCTACAATCTTAAATCTAATATCTGCGATTATTCGTTCTTCATTGGATTGCACAGATAGTCTTCGGAGATCGCCACTCGTCCACAGTTGAAACATATATAGTTGGGCTCTTTGGTGAGTTCCTTTATCTTGTCGAAGTTGCCACAACTGGCAAGAACACATATATGACCTGAATGATCCCCACGACATACTTGCTCGCTCATCACATCCCCTCCAGCCGTTTTATTTCGTGGCCTTTTCCAAGGCCGCACGAAGCTCATCTGCTTTTGGATTATTTACCTAAGGTAGGCGAGTGGTCTAATCGTACTCGGCTTCTTCTTGAAAGCGATATTCCATGTGGTTTATGTCGGTAAAAGTCTCACCCCGCATTTTGGCCCGCCGTTCCAATTCTGACTGGCAGCGTACACAGAATCGGGCAAAGGGCATCAACTGCAAGCGTTTCTCACTGATTGGTTCTTCACATTCTTCACAAAATCCGTAGTCGCCGTCTTCAATGGCCTCCAGAGCCTCCTCGATTAATATAAGTCGTCGTCTCAGTCTCTCGCCAAAAATGTGCGCGTACTCTGCAATTATATCTGAAGTCGCATGATCACCCAGATCTCCCCTGTAGTCTTTATTGCGGGCTCTTTCTTTTTGGACTTTTACCTCGTCGAGCATTTCCTGGCGCATATCTTCTAGTATCTTGCGCAATTGTTCTCTTAATTTTTGTGAAAGGGCCATTTCTACTCTCTAATCTACAGTCAATATTTAGTTTATTGTAAATATGTTATTGATATTACTGCATCTTTATATTGTTGAGCAAAATGCCGGGTAATTATGATGTTTTTTTTGATTTTGGTAAAGAAAAAAATGCAGGGGCATGATTTTGTGGGATATGAAAATGTCCTGCTATGCTTTTTTGATGATTGATTAGAGGATGGTTTACTTTGCAGAACTAAGAAAAGGATAATCTGTGTAGCCTCTCTCGTCTCCTCCGTAGAAAGTTGTCGGATCTGGCTCATTCAAGGGTGCATCTTTGCTGAATCGCTCCGGAAGATCAGGGTTTGCCAGGAAGAGAAGGCCGAAAGATACAAGGTCGGCATCACCTCTTTCCAGCGCCCGCTCTGCCCTATCCCGATCATATCCCCCGTTGGTAATATAGGTCCCTTTAAAGATTCCTCTCAGTTTCTGGGTAATGGGATTTAGAGCACCGTTGAAAACAGTTGGATTGGAAAGATCGATCTCTACAACGTGCAGATATGCAAGGGGGAAGCGATTGAGTCCTTCAGCAACGTGGCTGAAAAGTAATTCCGAGTTGGAATCGGAAATACTGTTGAAAGGGTTCTCCGGGGAGATACGAATCCCCACCCTGCCTTCACCTAGGACATTGACCACTGCCTCGGTCACTTCAAACAAGAACCGGGCGCGATTCTCCACGCCGCCTCCGTATTGGTCCGTCCTCTGGTTCGAACCATCGCGGAGGAACTGATCAAGCAGATAGCCATTAGCTGCATGTAGCTCAACACCATCAAAGCCCGCCTCCCGGGCATTTTCTGCCCCCCGGCGAAACTGCTCTATAATCCCGGGGATCTCTTCTGCCTTCAAGGCTCGAGGTTCAACGAAGGGACGGGGACCTTTGTAGGTCATTGCCTCTCCTTCCGGTTTGATGGCTGAGGGAGCAACCGGAGCTGCCCCCTCCGGCTGCAGCGAGGGATGGGAAATACGTCCGCAGTGAAAGAGTTGAAGAAAAATGAGCCCCCCCCGTTTATGAACTAGATCGGTTACCAGCCTCCAACCGACAATCTGCTCAGGCGAATAAATTCCTGGCATATCCGGGTAGCCCAACCCCTGGGGTGACACTTGCGCGGCCTCGGTAATGATGAGACCAGCCCCGGCTCGCTGTGCGTAGTAGAGCGCATTCATGGGCTGGGGTGCATTTCCTCTGCCCGCACGGTTGCGCGTCATCGGTGCCATGGTCATGCAGTTTTTCAGTTGGTAGGGGCCCAATTTGTAAGAGGAAAAAAGCTTCATATCCAACTCCCTGCGAGGATTCCATTAGTTCTCATAGGGTTAACTCGAGCGAAGGTCAGAGCAGTGCCCGGTTCAAAATGGGAATTTACAGCTCGGCTCCACCCTTTATCAAACCATTCAGAGATTATCAGTTTATCAGCAGAATTCAACAAGATTAGTGGCTAAAGGGGTGGGTTTTTTGAGTCTAATCATCACCCGGTGTCTGTCCTTTTAGTCGTTTTTGGATTGCCTTGCCATCGCTCCAGGCACGGCCGATCAATTCACCCACCGACCAGTATCCATTGTCCGGCATAGTAAGCAAGAAAGGGTTAATTTTTTTGATGTCTGGCACGCCGTCGGTGAGAAACTGCTCTTCGGAGTAGGCTCCCACAATCTCGCCAATAAAAAAGGAGTTAGTGGGCAGTTCAACCGTTTTCACGAGTTTGCACTCCATGGTCAGCGGACATTCGCTGATCATGGGAGCTCCTTTTAGCTCGCCGTAGAAAATATTAAAAAGGTTGGACTTGTCTACCCGTTTTCCTGATACCAGCCCAAGGTAATCGGTTATTTCCACCATTTCGACGGTGGGGAAATTGACGCTGAACTCCCCCTTTTCTACGATCGCCCTATGGGAGGCATGGCCCTGGTTTACCGCCACCCCGAGCATGGGCGGCTTAAAGTTGACTCTGGTGAGCCAACCAAGGGCCATGAAGTTAGCCCGGTCTCCCAGTTGAGAACCGAGGATTGTGGTTGCCATGGGTAGAACATATGCTTGATCCCCTATATTTACCTTAGCCATTGAGAACCCTCCCCTTTACTTTTCATGAGCTAGCTCGAAAACCGACTACAGGGGCTGTTGGACAGCCTATATATGTTTCAAATAACAGGCTCGAATCTCATGCACTAGTTGCCAGGGCCTTACAAAAGTTAATGGTTTCTTGGGGACAACTGCAGTGCTCGAAATTGTCCCGGGGGACTAGGTAGGGAGAATCACTGACCCACTTGCAGGCAAGTTTATTAGCTTCTGCCTCTTCCTCTTCCCTAACTTGGCTTCCACTCTTGGAGTCAAAATGGCCTAGAACATAATGGGCAATTTGATGGTGGATATAGCTCCAGTATTTTGGGATTGATTCCCCATGGGGAAAAAAGAGAATCAACAAATGGTATCCACTGATATCCGACTTGTCGAAAAAATGTCCAGGTTCGTAATTGGACAGGTAACAGGTAAAGAAAGTGCACTCGCTGAGCACTCTTTTAGCCACCTCAATAGGTAGGAGGGTTAGGGCAGTGAAAAATATATCGTGGGTAAGAGGATCAATTGAATGGGAGTGATTATTGAGTTTTCTCTCATTTTCAAGGTGTTGAAAGATTTCACCCAGGTGGTCATGCTTTTCTATTTTCCAGTTTTCCAGAAACTCTATTTTATCTTTTGAAAGCACTATCTTTCGTTCTGGCATTCCTTCTTCCCACCAGCAATCTTTTTCCCGCAGATTGACTTTCCTAACTATAAGTGTACAGCCTCATGGTGGCAATGTGAAAAATGGGGGGCTGAATTGCATTTTTCCTTTCAATTCGCTAGAATAACTTTAACCTTTGGAAAACATAATAAAAAATGTAAAGAGAGGGACGAATGCAGTTTCATGGCACTGACAAGTACTACCTCAACCCCGAACTGAAAGAGATTGTCAACATCGCCATGGCCATGGAGAAACCCTTGCTGGTCACTGGTGAGGCTGGAACAGGCAAGACTCAACTGGGCTTTCAGATTTCCCGGGCTCTGGATCTGACCCTGGAAGAGGCTCGCTGCAAGTCAACTTTTAAGGGAGAAGAACTCTGCTACGTCTATGATACGGTCTTGCGCCTCAACGACTCCCGCTTCGGTACAGAAGAAAGCGGCAGAGATGTGAATAACATTTGGGATTACCTGAACTTCGGCCCAATTGGAAGGGCTTTTATGGCCGACGAAAGACGTGTTCTCTTGCTGGATGAGATCGACAAGACCGATTCGGACACTCAGGACAACTTATTGGACGTGCTGGAAGACGGCTCTTTCATCATTCGTGAGATAAACCATAAAGTGAAAGCCAAGTATATGCCTGTCATCGTCATTACCAGCAATGCCAAAAGGGAACTCTCCGATCCTTTCCTCCGGCGCTGCTACTGCCATCATATCCCCTTTCCCGACATGGAAGAAATGAGCCGCATTGTAAGGTTGCACTACCCCGAAATTACTGCGCCCCTTATGGATTCAGCCCTCGCCATCTTCTATCATCTGCGCCAACAGGGATTTGAAAAACCACCGGCCACGGCGGAACTGCTGGACTGGCTCGGAGCATTGCAGCTCGATGGGGTGAAGCCACCACTCTCTCCAGATACTGTTCCTTTCCTTGGAACCCTGCTAAAGCGCACTCAGGACCTACTCCATCACAAACGAGAAAAAGCTTAGAGGCAAAGATGTTCTTTCCTTTCTTTTATCAGCTGCGGGATCAGGGTATCCCCATCAGCCTCCGCTATGTGCTGGAATTCTACCAGGCCCTGGAAAAGGGGCTTGCCCTTGACCTGGACCGACTGTTCATTTTGATGCGTCTCATTTTTGTTAAGAAGGTTGAACACTTTGACGCCTTTGAGCAGGCCTTTGCCGCCTATTTTCTGGGCGCCGAGGTTGATTCTATCCCGCGATTCTCTCAACAGGCCTGGGAAGACAAAGCTTTCAGCCGCTGGCTGGAGGAAGAGCTGGCCAAGGGTACCCTGCCGGATGACGCACTGGAACGAATGTCTCTTTCCGACATACTCCAGCGCTTTTGGGAAGTGGCCATGGAGCAGAGAGGAAAACACCGTGGTGGTCACACCTGGGTCGGCACCGGCGGCACCTCACCCTTTGGCCACACAGGGGCAGAACGGGAAGGCATCCGGGTGGAGGGCGATTCCCTGCACGGTGCCGCCCTGAAAGTCATAGAGTCTCGCCGTTATGTGGATTACGCTGCCAGTGCCACCCTCAGGGCCGAAAACCTCCGACAGGTCCTGGCGGCTCTCAAACACATGGCTCCGGCAGGCCCGCCAACCGAACTAGACGTCGATGAAACCATTGATCAGTCTTGCAGAAACGGTGGGGAGATCGAGCTGGTCTTCAAGAGGGAATTGCGAGATCGTATTCAGCTCATGGTGCTGCTGGACAATGGTGGCGCCTCCATGCGACCTTATTTGGATCTGGTAAAGCTGGTCTTCGGCCTCATGCGCGATCAGTTCAAGGACTTGGACTACTATTATTTCCACAACTGCATCTACGGCTGCGTCTATAGTGATCCCCAACGTCTGACCCCTTATCCCATTTACCAGATGCTAAGGCGCGACCCTGAAACCCGGGTGATAATTATAGGAGATGCCAACATGGCTCCGGCCGAGCTCATGCTCTCCGACGGCGCTATCGATTATTTCTCCAAGTTTAGAGTGCCTGGGCGGGACTGGCTATGGCAAGTTCGCAACTACTTCGCTCACAGTGTGTGGCTCAACCCCATCCCCCGACACCAATGGCCCCAGGAAAGCCAGACCATTTATCAAATCGGCGAAATTTTTCCCATGGAAGAACTGACCCTGGCCGGCATAAGGCGGGCGGTAGAGTGGCTGAATTCCGGGGCACCACCGAGAAAAGCAAGCAGGCAGATGGCAGCTGGCAACTAGACAGGAATATTTGACAGCTTAATGCAGTAGTCACAGAGGTAGATTGCAGAATGCTAGTGTTGAAGATTCATGCTGAATTAGGCGAAGCTAAGAGATCTCAACCTTGCGACAATCTGAAATCTGAAATGCTTGAAGTATGAACTGTAGTTCTCACCGACCATTTTTAGATCACTTTAGATCTATTCCAGAACTATCTGTGGGACAACAGTCTAAATAGCCAACAGGTAGGCGATAGCTCAGCCTTCAGTACTCGGGCAGTTACGGGTTGGCAATGGAACAAAATGAATCTCTTGCTGTAAGGAAAAATAGACCATGAGAATCGCCATTGTCGGTGCCGGCATTTCAGGAATGGTTGCTGCCTACCTGTTGTGTGAAGACCACGACGTCGTTGTTTTCGAGGCCAACGACTATATCGGCGGGCACACCAACACCATCGATGTCGAGCTCAATGGTGCAAATTACCCTGTCGACACTGGTTTCATCGTCTTTAACCAGGACACCTATCCCAACTTCGTAAAGCTGATGAAGCAACTGGGCGTGGCCTGGCAGCCTTCTAACATGAGTTTCAGCGTCCAGAGTGAAAAAACAGATCTGGAGTACTGCCCCAGCACCTTGAACTCTCTCTTCGCCCAGAGACGCAACCTGCTACGGCCTTCTTTTTATCGTATGCTTTTGGACGCATTTCGCTTTCGCCGCGAGGTTCAGGAGATATTGCGGGCCAATGACTATGAAACTACTCTCGGAGCTTATCTGGAGGGAAAGGGATACTCCCAGACCTTTATCCATCATTTCATCATCCCCATGGGGGAGGCAATCTGGTCGGCGGACCCAAAGCAATTCAACGAGTTTCCGGCCCATTACTTTGTTCAGTTTTTCAACAACCACGGTTTTCTCAAGGTGAGAGACCAGCCCCAGTGGCAGGTCATCAAAGGCGGTTCAAAAAGTTATGTCGAACCTCTTACCAGGTCATATAGAGACAAAGTGCGACTCAGTTGCCCGGTAGAGTCGATAAAGCGTCACCCTGACTACGTGGAGGTGACCCAGCGGAACGGTGAGGTTGAGAGATTCGATCAAGTCGTAATAGCGGCACACAGCGATCAGGCCCTTGCCATGCTGGCCGATCCTTCCGATGGGGAAAGGGAGATATTGGAGGCGATCCCATATCAGGATAATCTGGCCATCTTGCATACTGACCCCTCCCTCCTGCCCAAGAGAAAAGCCGCCTGGGCAAGCTGGAACTACCATATTCCCCGGGAGGAGTTGGGGAGGGTAGCTGTGACCTATTACATGAATATGCTGCAAAGCCTCACTTCACCGATTGATTTCTGCCTAACCCTCAATCGGGCTGAGATTATTGATCGAACCAAGGTCATCAGAGAGTTCAACTACCACCATCCGGTTTACAGTCCCAAGGGTCCTCTGGCCCAGAAGCGTCGCCTGGAGATAAACGGTGTCAATCGCACCTATTTCTGTGGTGCCTACTGGGGCTATGGTTTCCATGAGGACGGGGTAAACAGCGCTCTGGCTGTCTGTGAACATTTTGGGAAAACCCTGTGAAACATGAATAGCTGCATCTACGAGGGTCACGTCCGCCACCGTCGCTTCCGACCGGTGGAGAACTCCTTTCGCTATGGTATTTTCTTTATGTTCCTCGACCTGGAGGAACTGCCCGGGCTGTTTCAGGGGAATATTTTCTGGTCGCATGATCGGGTTAATCTCGCTTATCTACGCCGTCGGGATCACCTGGGTGATCCGCAAGTTCCACTCCAGCGAGCCGTCCGGGACCTGGTAAAAAAAAGACTAGGTAAGGGGCCAACCGGCCCCATTCGCATGCTCACTCACTTGAGGTACTTCGGATATTGCTTCAATCCTGTTAGTTTCTATTACTGTTATGACGAATCAGACCAACAGGTTGAAACCATAGTGGTTGAGATTCACAACACGCCGTGGGGTGAAGAATATTGTTATGTCCTTGGTGAGGAGCTGAACGAACATCCCCTGAGGGGGTGGAAGCGCTATCAGTTCAGCAAGAATTTTCACGTCTCACCTTTTATGGATATGGATATCTGGTGCGATTGGAGGTTTAGAGAGCCCGGCAAATCATTGAGTGTGCACATGACTAACATCGAAAAGGGGAGGAAACTCTTCGATGCCACTCTGACCCTGAATCGCAGGGAAATTAGTAGCCGTGACTTGAACAGGGTCTTATTGGCCTATCCCTTCATGACCCTTAAGGTCACCACCATGATATATCTCCAGGCCCTTAGATTATGGTCCAAGGGGGCGCCTTTTTATGTCCACCCAGACAAAAGAGATGTAGATCATGACTGACTCCATTGTGCCAGCGGAAGCTTCTGCTATTGAGCAGACTAAAGCAAGTCGGTTTGATCAGCTTGCCAAAAAATTACTTTTTTCGCTCCTCCGTGGCCTGCACCGGGGAAAACTCACTATAATCGACGGCTCTGTCCGTCGGATTTTCGGCGAAAAAAGCAAGCAATTCCCCCTGGAAGCCACAATCACCGTTCACCATCCCCGTTTCTATAGCTCCATAGTATTTGGCGGCAGTATTGGCGCCAGCGAGGCTTTCATGGCAGGCCAGTGGTCCACCGATGATTTGACCACGGTGGTGCGTATCATCATCTTGAATCGAGAAGTGTTGGAGGGAATGGAAAAAGGTCTGGCCTGGCTCACAGCTCCTCTCCACATGTTTTTTCATCTCTTTCGGAGCAACACAAAAAAAGGAAGTCGTCTCAACATCGCTGCCCATTACGACCTGGGAAACGACTTCTATAAGCTCTTTCTTGACGAGACCCTCACTTACTCCTGCGGCATATTCGAGCGCGAGGACAGCACCCTCAAAGAGGCGTCCATGGCGAAATACGGTCGTATCTGCCAGAAGCTGGATCTGTCGTCTAAAGATCATGTAGTTGAAATCGGCTCTGGGTGGGGTGGTTTCGCCATCTACGCAGCACAGAATTATGGCTGCCGCATAACCACAACCACAATTTCCGCGGCCCAATATGATCTGGCAAAAGAACTAATTGACAAGGCTGGAGTGGCCCATAAGGTAGAATTGCTCTTGGAGGATTATCGGGATCTCAAAGGTAAGTACGACAAGCTCGTTTCCATCGAAATGATAGAGGCCGTGGGCCATAAGTATTTGGACACATTTTTCCGGTCTTGCAGCAAACTTTTGAAAGAAGACGGTATGATGCTCCTGCAGGCCATAACTATTGCAGACCAATTTTTTGACCAGCACAAAAGGAGTGTCGATTTCATCAAACGGTACATCTTTCCGGGAAGCTGTATACCTTCTATTACGGCAATCAGTAGATCCCTCGCCCGCGCCAGCGACTTGAAGCTTTTCCACCTAGAGGATATCACTCCTCACTATGCCAGAACTCTCCGCACCTGGAGGCAAAGGTTCTTTGCCAACATAGACAAAGTGCGCGGTCTGGGCTATCCAGAGACCTTCATTCGCATGTGGGAGTACTACCTTTGCTACTGTGAGGGTGGTTTTACCGAGCGGTACCTGGGTGACGTCCAGATGCTTCTTACCAAACCCCTTTGCCGCCGCCCACCGATTTTGCCTACACTCACATAGCAGCACATACAAAATTACGGTCGCTATCTATTGTTTTATTAGGTGTCCCTCTTTTCACATCATCCATTACGCCTCGTAAGCAAGGTTCCAAGAGTGTCGCCAACCTGAAGTTTATAGAGTTCAAGTAGCATGTATGCTGAAATGGCCAAATTTCCCAAGAGCATGATTAAGGCAAACCAAACCAGTTTACGCCACAGGTGAAGTTCCTTATATGCCACCCAAACAAAGAAGGTCAGGAATCCGAAGTAAGCATCCGCCAAGGTGGCTCTAAACCACCAGTTGGGCCAGATGTTGCCCACGGCCTCAAATATGTTCTGGTCAATGGTCGCAGTTATTGTTACTGCAAAGCATGGCGAAAAGAATAAAGGCAAAAAGTGCTTTTAGAATATACAGAGTTATTTTATTCAGCCTCACTAATCCTCAACCTCCTTAATTCTCAGCTATCACATCTCCCTTAAATGATAATTTCGAATAGGAAGGAGTCAATGTTAATAAAAAAAGAGTAAAATGGTAGTTCAATACTACAATCTCCTTCTTCCATTTGACATCTACAATCCAATACTTATCTTGCCAATAACTTAACTAGCTTGCACTTTTGAGCGAATTGCCATGAGTCGTTTGAGGGGAGATCTTGGATATGCCTTATAGGGATGTTGCTGGGTCAAAAAGAAAATTTGTCCGAATTCATCTATCTCTACTTTTTTTCACTGCCGTAAATCTTAGTTTTTTTGGAACCCTAGCTACGGGGAAACATTTGTAGGCAAAGCAGTGAACTCCAAGGGTAAATTGGAATACGCTGAGTATCATACTGTTACGCTACAGAAACGGCAAAGTCAGTGAAAGCCAAACCATCTATTATGATGCCAATAATAATAAAATCGGAGAGTTAATTTCAGAATATTCTTTCGGTCCTCAGTTCGGAAGCTATGATTTTAGAGATATCCGTGCCCAATATCAAGACGGTGCAAAAGTGGCAGTCGGATAGGATTTGGCTATTTCGAAAGCAAAACCCTCAAGATGATATTGAAGGGAAATATCTTGCAAAAGAGAATGACCAAATAGTCGGCCAGGGTTTTCATCAATTTATTGTCCACAATCTCGAGCAAATAGCCCAAGGGGAAGTTTTCCAGATACGACTGGTCTTACCATCACGTCTTGACCAATATGAGTTTAGGATTCGCAAGCGAAAAATTGAAGGTGACACCCTTTTTATCCGTCTTGAAGTCGACAACTGGTTGCTCAGGCTCTTCGCTCCCCATGTCGACGTTGATTATGATCTGAAAAAGCGTCATCTCCTTCGCTACGAGGGCATTTCTAACCTGGAAGACACTTCAGGGAAACACAAAAAAGTTACTATAACCTATTCTTACGAAAGTTAGGTTGACATGTTCACCCTGTCATCCAAGCGGAGGCGGAAATCCAGAGAGTTGCAAAACTGGAGTAGTTAACTTCGAAGTTAAAACATCAGGTGTTTAAGGAGAGCTAATGGTTGCAGCAAAACTTGTTCAGCTCTATATAGCAACCGCCATTTTATTCTTCGCCATTGATATTCTTTGGTTGGGTGTGATTGCCAAGAATTTTTACAATAGACATTTAGGCCGTTTTTTCAGAGAGAGGGTCAACTGGACTGCTGCCAGCATATTCTATTCCCTCTACATTCTTGGAATAATGATCTTCGCCATCCTGCCGGGAATCAGCATTGCTTCATTTAGCCGAACCGTCATTCTGGGTGTGCTTTACGGTTTCTTTACCTACGCCACCTACGATCTCACCAATCTGGCCACCCTCAAAGATTGGCCGGTTAAAATTGTAGTGGTTGATATCCTCTGGGGAATGGTGCTTTGTGGCCTTGTTTCAGCGGGCGGATTTCTCGTTGCCACGCATTTTCTTTGAAAAGGTGTCCTTTCAATGCGGAACAAGAAAAATAAAGGCTGAAAAGGAGGCCACGTTCCTGCCAGTTCAGATGGCAAATTTCATGGCTTCTCCTTTCTCGGGAACCATGGAATGAAACTACTCGTGCTCTTTATGTACTCCTCATATTCAGGCCGACTATCTACTATTGTCTTTTCCAACAGAGTAACGCCTGAGACTTTCAGCAGAAGAAAAGTTATAAGCAGCGGGCTTATTACCACCCATGCGCTTCCTGGTGTGGCCAAAGTGATCATAAAAAGACCCCACCAAACAAGCGATTCACCAAAATAATTGGGATGTCGGGTATAAGCCCACAGCCCCCTGTTCATCACCTTGCCTTTGTTCTCTGGATCTGTTTTGAAGCGGTACAATTGCCAATCGGCCACCGCCTCGAATACGAAACCAACAGCCCAAATAATCACCCCCAAAAGGTCGAGCATCACCAGCCTCGCAGGAATCGGCTGAAATCTGCCCAACTTGCAGGACAAGGGAAATGGTCCACAGGAGGACTCCTTGAAGTCCGAATACGGTAAACAAACTTACCCACCAGAAACGGGCGCCGTATTGGGCTCTCCAGGCCTGGTAGCGGCGATCCTCACCATGACCCCAATTTCGGATGAGGATGTAGAGGGCTAAACGGAGCCCCCAAAGGGTGGTGAGCAAGGTAATCAGAACTTTTCGACCGAGGTAACCGTCTGCCCTGGAGGAAAGTGAGCCAGGCTACGACAACGAAGCCCAGTCCCCAAAAGATGTCCGCGATGCTTGCATCCCCTTTGATTAGACTCAGTAGCCAGACTGCAAACATCATGGCCATTACCGCGGAGAGGTTAGTGATGAAAATGGACAATAAATACTCCATTCATTTCTCCTCTAACTACAGCTGCTCCCACCATCCATTATCTGAGTATTCGGCTTGGACGGAGAGGGTCTGTAACAGAATTTCCTTTGCGACGCTCTCCAATGGCCGCCAAAATATCTTTATGAATCCTGCGGCTAATGGGATAGGCCAGAGCGATGACGAAAGCCGCAATGTTACACAGAGAAGGCACCAAGGCATACAGGACCCTGAGAGTTAACTGTACCTGCTCTGATTGCTCAACATTGGGCGTGTAACCAACAGCGCCCAAAATAGATAGTGCCAAACCAACCCCTAGAGCCGCGGCAAGCTTCTTGGTAATAGACCATATGCCAATGTATTGGCCCTCTCGTCTTTGGCCTGAGAGAAGCTCATCATAGTCAATAACATCAGCCTGCATGGCAGAGGGTATGGCAAGGGTTGCACCGAAGCCGATTCCGGAGAGAAAGACCAGCACTCCGTAGAGGTGAGTGTCCCCCGGTCCCAGAAAAAAAACGCCAGTAAAGGCACCAGTGTTTATAGCCATAGCAGCGAGCCAGGTAATCTTTTTCTCCAGCTTCCGTGCCATATAGATCCAGCCAGGCAGAAAAAGGACCCCGGTGGCAAAGTAAATGAGAAGGAAAAGATCAGCTTGCTTCGACTGGAGCACGTATTCCACGTAATACAGAATCAAAGTAGCCGGCAGATTACTACCAAAGGCAGCTACAATGTAAGATATCAGTAGAATTATAAAGGGCCTGTTTTGTGACACCTCTCTTAGTCCCTGCAGCAACCCTTGCTTTTCTCCTTGGAAAAGTTGTGGCCTTTCGCGAATCGACAAAACACACCACCAACAGAAGGCAATCAATAAGGGTGCATAGAGCACAGCAATCCAGAAAAACTTAGTCCGCTCTCCTTCATCGGTTGGTGAAAGACCAAAGGCCCAGGCCACTGCTGCTGGTGAGCTTGCTGCCGCGAGAGTGCCCGCTATAAGGGCTCCATCTCTCATGCCCAGCAGGGTAGTTCGTTCGTCATAATCAAAGGTGATCTCAGGCCCCAGAGACTCGTAGGGAACCACAATGGCGGTCCAGAAAAGAAACAAGCAAGAAAATAGTCACGCCGAACCAGGCGGTTTCGAATAGGGGAGAAGCCTCGGGTGGATTGAAAGAGAAAATACATTGACAGTGAGAGAAAAATTGCCCCAACGGCAATGTAAGGTCTACGCCTTCCAAAGCGGGTCTTTGTCTTGTCGGAAAGAAAACCGATCGCCGGGTCAGTTACGGCGTCGAAAAGTCGCACCGCTAATAGCAAATACCCCAGCATGGCAATATTGACCCCAACCACGTCAGTGTAGAACTTGGGGATGTAGACGTATACCGGTATTCCCACAATAGCTAGGGCAAAGGCCGGAGCCGCATAGGCGACTTTCTTTGCCAGGGGAACCCTGTCTGATTCGCTGTTCTTCATCTTGTCTTTTAAATCCCCTTTTTTCGTTTTGCTCGTCCTGCCGGCTACCAATTCTTTCACTTGCACTAAGGTTTTAAATTTCTTCGGGCTAGCGACTTACCGGGCTATGGTCTGATAATCACTGCACGGTTCATGTCAAGAAAATGACATGCTAAGCAAAGTCGGGGCATGAGGTTTGGAAGTGAAAGATAAGCTTGATGAGCAGAGACTTTCATCTTGAGCTTTAAGACAAAAAAAAGGCGAGTTAAATATCACTCGCCTGCTATTGTTAAGGGTGAAAATCTTGAAGACTTATTCGTTTCTGCTAAAACCGCCCCGATCCAAATCAGTGCAATCAGCTTTCTCTTTATCGCTTACAGTTGATGCATCTCTTAAGTCTTCGAGGTTACAGATGTAAGCATTTCCCTCTTTGTCGTAAACGTAAACCATTGAACTCTTTGTTGCCTCAGCCATGACTAACCTCCCTCTTCCTTTAGGTGTTTTGAGTTGCAGGTTCTTGGTAATAAAATTTTTAACCGAATGATTCCTGTTGGACGATATGTTAAGAACTCCATTTCTCTCCGTCAAGAGTCCACAAAAAATTTTTGCTTTTGCCTGGGTGCAATTTCTTATCACCTCCCTTTCTTAGCAACCCGACTGCTTACTATCCAACAAATTCTGCCATATCAAGGTTATTGTAAGTTTAACGGGCCGACACTATATTAATCCTATCCGAATTTTTTCCGGCTTTCGAGGAAAATGATATGAAGATAGGATACCCCTGCATAAATCGCGGAATTGGTTGCACAGCCAATTCCACTTTCAGACTCGCCTCCTACTCAGAGGAGCGACTGGTTCAGAAAGTGGAAAACAATTTAAACTGTCTCTTTAAGATCTTGCAGTACAATGTTCAGAAAGGTTTCTACTTCTTTAGAATCAGCTCTGACCTGGTTCCTTTCGCCTCACACCCCGTTTGCACCTATGACTGGGCCGGCCATTTCAGGAGTCAGTTTAGAAAAATTGGCGAGTTCATAAAAGATCATAGCATAAGGATCTCTATGCATCCTGATCAGTTTGTCATCATCAACGGGCTGAAAGACGATGTGGTGGAGCGAAGCGTAAGGGAGCTTGAATATCATTGCACCGTCCTCGACAAAATGGGTTTGGACAGCACCGCCAAGATCCAGATTCATGTGGGCGGAGTTTACGGCGACAAGGACTCCGCCATGGATAGGTTTATTGAGAGATACAACTCTTTGAGCAAGTCGCTTAAGAGCAGGCTGGTCATTGAGAACGACGACAGATCGTACAGCCTGAAGGATTGTATGTCGGTATACGAAAAAATTGGAATTCCCTTAATCTTTGACGCCTTTCACCACCACTGCCTCAACAACGGTGAAACATTGCGACAAGGTTTGGAACTCTCTGCGAGCACCTGGAGAGAATCAGACGGCATTCCCATGGTAGACTACAGTAGTCAGCAGAGAGGCCAGCGGTCTGGATCGCACGCAAAAACGCTGAACACGGCAATGTTCAAAAAGTTTCTCCATGAAATTAGAGGATTGGACTTTGATTTAATGCTGGAGATAAAGGACAAGGAAACTAGCGCTTTAAAGGCCCTCAAGATTTTAAAGGCAACAAGCAATCTTTAGTGGAGGTGAGCGGTGGCACAAATTAATGGTTCAGGTTCCAGGAAAGAGACCCTTTTGAGCGAGGAATCGGAGCTTGAACACCTGATAAGAGAATTGTTTGAGTCGCAAAAACTCGCAGTCCTGGGCACCCAAAAGCAAGGGGCAGCCCTATGCCAACCTCATAGCTTTTGCCGCCAGCGAAGACCTGAAGAGCTTATACTTTGCCACAGCTCGCGCCACTCGCAAGTACGCCAACATCGAGGCTGATGCCAGAGTAACAGTGTTGATTGACAATCGATCAAATCAGGACTCTGATTTTTCTCAAGCTGCAGCTGTTACCGCAACCGGCAGAGCCAAAGAGGTGGTGGCTTCAAAGCGAGATGAGGTCCTCGCCATCTACCTGGCCAAACATCCAATGTTGGAAGAATTTGTCCGATCCCCATCATGTGCTCTTCTCCGGGTGGAGGTGAAAACCTACTACCTGGTGAGGAGATTCCAAAACGTTATGGAGCTTCATATTAAGTGATGAACTTACCGTGGATGGCTATTTGGGGATTGTCATCAAACACTCCTAAACCTGCCAATTATCTGGCCTCAATTATTCTGTATATACAAAGATTATTAACTTGCTTCGTTGGAATCACTTCTCCCCTTGGAAAATATGTCGCAAGTCGTCGAACCCGTCATTCCGGACGAGGCCGCCAAAGGCGGACGAGATCCGTGGTTCGACAGGCTCACCACCCTGAGCAAAGTCGAAGGGGAATCCAGTGGAAGTTCAATATAATTCTATTCTTTCTGGATCCCGGCTCGTGTCCGCCAGCGGACTTGGCCGGGATGACAGGGAAAAGATAAACCGGCAGGAGAAGACATTGCCATGCTGCAGTAGCATTGACAAACGAGCAGACCTGATTATTTTCCCTGACACGGGTATAAATCACCTTTGGAAAGGAGAAGACAACATGGCCAAGCTAAATGTTGGAGATAGGGCACCAGATTTATCATTGAAGGATCAAAATGAAAGACAGGTGAGCCTTGAAGATTACAAAGGCAAAAAAGTTCTTGTCTATTTTTATCCTAAGGCGGATACCCCCGGTTGCACCAAACAGGCGTGCAATGTGAGAGACGCCAGGGCGGAACTTGCAGATCTCGGCGTCGATGCAGTTGGAATCAGTCCGGATGCGCCGGGTAAGCAGAAAAAATTCGATAAGAAATACGGTCTGGATTTTACCTTGTTGGCCGACCAGGACAATTCAGTGGCCAAAGCCTACGGCGCCTGGGGAGAAAAATCTATGTACGGCAAAAAGTACGAGGGTATCATCCGCTCTGCTCTGCTCCTGGACGAGGAGGGGAAAGTATTGCAGACCTGGTACAAGGTTAGCCCCAAAGATACAGTCCCTAAGGTTCTAGAGGCGCTTGAGGATGAGTGAGATGAACTCAGTGATGATTCATTTTCCAGGCTGGACGAATCAGATGATTCCATATTCTATGCTACTGATCGATTCGTTCATCATATAGATTCCCTTGCCCTGTCGACTGTAGAAAGGATAATCGGAGAACTTGTCATCGAGGATAATCCAGTTATTTTGGACTTGATGGCTGGCTGGGACTCCCACATTCCTCCCTCCATTCAACCGGAGAAGATTGTGGGGCTCGGCCTCAACCGCAGAGAGCTCTCGAAAAATCAGGCTCTCACCGAATACTGTATTCACGACCTGAACAGGCACCCCGCTCTGCCTTTCCCAGATAACACATTTGATGCTGTCCTCAATGTGGTATCCGTAGACTACATGACCAGACCCCTTGAGACTTTTCGAGAGGTAGGCAGAATTCTCAAGCCAGGAGGTTTGTTCCTGGTAATTTTTTCCAACCGCATGTTCGAGCAAAAGGCAGTCAAGATCTGGCGTCAGTCTGGAGAGGAAGAGCGGATTTTGCTGGTGGAAGAGTTTTTCAGCCTGGCTGGGAGCTTTACCAGTCCACAGGTCTTCGTCTCAAAAGGTAAGCCAAGGCCTGAGGACGACAAGTACGCCCATCTCGGTATTCCGAGTGATCCCATCTACGCAGTATATGCTGAGAAAAGCGGAGTGGGGAGGAGCAAAAGGCCTGAACTCTCATTGATTTGGCCCCTCACCGATCTCCCAGATCCAGAGGAACTTGCGCGCAGAAAAGAGGCGGTAAAAGATACATTACAGTGTCCACACTGCATTGAGCGGTTGCTGAAGTGGGAATTGCCTCAGAACCCTTTCACTGAATGGGACATGGAATTTTTGTTTGTCTGTTTTAACGATAAATGCCCTTTTCTGGTTAGAGGCTGGGAGGTTATGTACCGCCAAGGTAACATGGGATTGTCATATCGTTTCGCCTACAACCCAGATCGTGACCAGTGCATGTCAGTGCCGGTTCCGAATCTCCACGCCCTGAAAGAGGGTATTGTGGAGTAAGACCATTGAAAACCCCTCCGGGGGTGGCTAAGTCCTCCCTCCGGGCCGTAGGCCCTCTGGGCCGGCGGCAGGACCCGGATTTCTTACTTTATCAAACAAGCCTGTTGGGAAATTAGTTTTCCTGGACCTTTTTCCACCTCTTGCAAAGCGATACAGATTGACTGCTCAAGAGGCATGAGTTTCATAGGAATGAGTTCACGGATTCGATTTTCCCTACAAATCACCTCATTTTTCAAGCCTTCCACCAAGGGGTTGACAACACCTGAGGGAACCGGCGTCACCATGTTGACCCAATAGGTGGAAAGGCGAGGTGTCAGTACCGGTACTGTGATAATCAGCCGCTTCAGACCGCGAACCTTGGCATATATTTCCATCATCTCCCGATAGGTGACAATATCAGGCCCCCCGACATCCAGGGAGAGGCCAGCAGTGGCAGGTTCCCGAAGACAACCGAGAAGATAGTTTACCATGTCCCGAATGTCGATGGGTTGACAGCGTGTTTCTATCCATCTGGGACAAACCATTACCGGCAGCCGCTCAACCAAATAGCGAAGCATTTCAAAAGGCGCTCCGCCTGCGCCCATAATGTTTGGCGCCCGGAGCTCGGTAGCTTGCGGTTGGCCTGAGGACAGTATCTCGCCCACTTCTTGCCGGCTGGCCAGGTGTTTGGAAAGTCCATCTCCGGTCTCGCCAAGACCTCCCAGGTAAATGACACGACTCACCCCGGTCTTATCCGCGGCACGGATGAAATTTTCCGCTGCGATTCGGTCCCGCTCTGCAAAGACCTTGTTCTCACCAATGGTGCGACCGCCCATGGAATGAACCAGATAATAGGCCACCTCAATCCCCTCGAAGGCTGAATCCAAGGTGTCATCTTGAAGCAGATCGCCCTTGGCTATTTCTATCTCTTCCTCTAAAAAGAGATTGCCCCTGAGTTTCTCAGGCGAGCGCACAAGGCACCGCACATTCATCCCATGTCCTGTGAGGGCATGGAGCAAACGACCCCCTACGAACCCGGTAGCTCCGGTTAAGAGTATTTTGCTGAAATTCTCAGCCATTCTATCTTTCTCCTTATTTCCTTCCATCCGATACGTCATACCGGACGAGAAGAAGTCGAGATAATGAAAAATGATAGATGGGAAATGCGAAATGAAAAATGCCTACTGGCTGCCCGCTGCTAGCTGCTTGCTGGAACATCCGGCCAGCGAGAAATGGCGTCGAAATTCAGGTCTCCAGGAACGGTTGTTTGCTTGAGCTTATGAAAGCCGGCTGCTGCTATCATGGCTGCATTGTCAGTGCACAGCTCAGGCTCGGGTAAATTCAAGGCGAACCCTAGGCCAGCCACCTCCTCCACGAGCCGCTGGCGCAGGCGGCTGTTAGCCGCAACACCGCCAGCCACCACCACCTGCCGCACCTTAAATCTTTTCGCTGCAGTGCAAGTCTTTTCCACCAAAACCTCAACCACCGCCTCCTGGAAGCTGGCCACGATATCGGCAACTGGCAGCGGGAGCTCCTTTGCCAAAGCCCCACTAAGTTTAAGTGTGGCAGCTTTGCTTGTCTGGTTGGTATTCACATACTTGCGGACAAAATTGACCACTGCGGTTTTGATTCCGCTAAAACTGAAATCCAGGGAGTCCTTTTCCAAATAAGCTCGCGGAAAAGAAATGGCTTGAGGATTTCCCTTTTGCGCAAGACTATCGATAACCACCCCACCAGGATAACCAAGGTCCAGAAATTTTGCCACTTTGTCAAAGGCCTCCCCAGCAGCATCATCCCTGGTACGCCCCAGCAAATCAATACTGCCGTAATCCTCAACAAGATAAAGGTTGGTGTGTCCCCCGGAAACTACTAGGGCAACAGCAGGAAAGGAAGGCTGCGACTCATTCATAAAAGCGGCCTGAATGTGACCCTCAAGATGGTTCACGGCAACCAGCGGTTTACCGGTGGCATAGGCCAATCCCTTGGCCACCCCAATTCCTACTAAGAGAGATCCCACTAGTCCTGGTCCCTGGGTAACAGCGATACCATCCACCGAGGACATCTCCAGATCTGCTCTTTGCAGGGCTTCTGAGATCACCGGGATGATTACTTTGACGTGCTCTCTTGAGGCCAGTTCCGGGACCACACCACCATAGGGGCGATGAATTGCAACTTGAGAGGAAACCACACTGGAAAGAATGCGCCGCCCATCTTCCACCACAGCTGCAGCGGTTTCATCACAAGAACTCTCTATTCCCAGTACAATCACCAGTCCTCACTCTCTAGTTTTTCTTTGTGCTGCACGCCTCTCAGTTGGCTGCGGAAGAGCAAGCAGCTGGCAGCCGACAGCCAGCAGCTCCCCGACTGAAAATAATTTTACTCTGTTTGTGAAGAATTAACTAGCGACGATCAACAAATTCTCCCACCTTGATCTTAAATGCCTGTCTGTTAGCAATATTTTTTTGCTGCATGCTGCTTGCTGACTGCTGTCAGCTGCAAGCCTGCCCTGAGCTTTGTCGAAGGGCTGATCGCGGCTGGAAAGCCGCTCCCACAGATGGTTAATTTCTTGACTTCGTCAACCTACTCTTTTATTATGTCAAAAGTGACATAAAGAAACCTTTTTTTCAAATTCTAGCGGCTCATCCTCGAATTGTTCCTGGAAGATTTTAATGACTCTGCTAACTGATCGCTACCAACGACCTATTGACTACCTCAGGGTTTCCATTACCGACCGTTGCAACTTGCGGTGTCTCTATTGCATGCCCCTAGGGGGTACAGTCAAGCTGGATCATGAAGATATCCTCTCATACGAGGAGTTTCTCCGCCTCATTCAAATAGCGGTGAACATGGGTATCAACAAGGTTCGGCTTACAGGCGGAGAACCGCTCGTCCGTAAGGGAGTTGTTGACTTCTGTCGCCGTTTGACCAGAATCTCCGGTCTCCAGAGTCTAAGCCTCACCACTAACGGAGTACTGCTGGAAGAACTTGGCCAGGACCTTTACGCTGCCGGTATCCGCCGGGTCAATGTTAGTCTAGACACTCTCCAGCGTGAAAAATTTTTTCGCATCACCCGCAGTGATGAGTTCGATAGGGTCTGGCGCGGTATCCAGGCTGCCGAGCGAGTCGGGTTCAATCCAGTAAAAATAAATGTAGTGGTAATGCGGGGGATCAATGATGACGAGGTTCTGGATCTAGCGAGACTGAGCCTCAATCGCCCTTATCACATTCGCTTCATAGAGTTCATGGCCATTAACAACGATAGCCAATGGACCCTCCAGCATTATTTTGGCGCCGATGAGATTTTGGCAAAGCTGCGCAAGGTGGGCTCGCTAGAGCAAGTGGTCGCCCAGCACACCAACGGTCCTGCTCGCCATTACCGCTGGCCGGATGCGGCAGGCAAGATCGGCATAATAAGTCCAATCAGTCACCACTTCTGTCCCTCCTGCAATCGAATACGCCTAACCGCCGACGGCAAATTGCGTAATTGTCTTTTTTCCGACCAGGAAGTGGACATTAAATCACCTCTCCGCCAAGGAGCGACAGATTCTGAGCTGTCTCAATTTCTCAGAGATTCTATTGTCAACAAGCCCGAAAAACATAGCCTCCAGGCTGACGTCTTCCGCAAATGTCAAAGCCGACCAATGGTTGCCATAGGCGGTTAGGTGGGATCTTTCTTTCCTTCCCCCGTTGACTCAGAGTTTTTTCCGTTCTAGAATCGGCTTGTATTTTCCTTCTTTCTAAGATAATCCCTTGCGGAAACTGACTATGACCGATTCCAGCCCTCTCCATCAGGCCCTACTTGAAGCAATTCTCCAGTCAATCCCTCACGGTCTAGTCCTGTTTGAGCCCTCAGGACAAATGCTGTTTGCCAACAATTTTGCCGAGCAGCTATTCGGATTCCGGCCGGGCGAGTGCCGCAACCATGCGATCTCCTCCCTATTTTTGGAGGATGACTACGATATCTTTCTGCCCAACATAATAAAACTCACCTTGGACAAGGGAAGCTTTGAGGGTGAGGCTCTTCTCCGGGACCGCAAAGACCAAAAGTTTTTCGCCTATCTCACCACCTTCCTTTACCGCGGTAGTGACAAGGATGTTATTGTTTTAACCATTCAGGATATTGGAACCCTAAAAACTCTCCAGCGCGAGTCCATTGAAACGGAGCGGGTGCGCTCCATGGCAAAAGTGGTGGATCAGATGGCTCATCACATCCGCAACCCAATAGCTGCAATTGGTGGATTTGCCGCCCGCTTGCTCAAAAAGGGTGTGGACGAAAAAGACAGACAGCTCTATAAGGAAATCATTTATCAAGAGGCCAGCCGGTTGGACAATCTGCTCAGGAACCTGGCCAGTTTCACCACGCTGCCCCTCCCCACTATGACAGAAGATAATTTCGACAACCTTTTGAAACGATCTATGGATAAGATTCCGGACGCTTTACTGGCATCAGCCTCGGATTGGCATGCACCTCCTAGGGAAGAGCTTCTCTCGCTCCGCGCCTTTATGGATGTGGAAATCCTCGCCCAATGCTTAGCCAACATATTCACCAATGCCTTAGAATCAGGAGATCCAAGTGTGGTGATCAATTTTCATGCGGCCGAGAGGGAAGAACGCATCCAATTTAGCGTAAGTGACAACGGCCGCGGGATCAAACCGGAGAATCAACCCCTCGTTTTTGACCCTCTTTTCACCACAAAAAATGAGCACGTGGGTCTCGGCCTCACAATAAGTCAAAGAATCATTCACGATCACGGCGGAACTATTGAGATTGAGAGCGAAGTCGGGAAGGGAACTACGGTTACCTTGGAGATGCCGCGGGAGAAGCGCAGACCGATTAGGGTAAGGCGGCTGTAGGCGCTAAGCGCATAGCGTCATGGCCTAAGGCTATGCACGCAAACCGTACGGGTCATTTGGCCACTAAATGTGGCCGTCAATACGCTACGCTGTCATTCACAGTTCACTGTCATTGTGGCGCTGAAACAACTTAATGACGGCCGTAAGGCCAAATGACGGCAAAGCCTATTGACAGCGAAGTGCAATAGCTCGGAGCGTAATGACCTAATGACCGTAGTGTGCTGGCTGAACCAGGCTTCAATCCGCCCCAGGACCTACTGTGAGGTATGACTGTAGCCGGTCGACCGTGGCCGGTCCTATTCCTTTTACCTCGCAGAGATTCTCTAACTTGGTGAATCCGCCCCTACGGACCCTCAAAGCCACAATAGCATCCGCCAACTTGTCATTGATGCCAGGCACTTGGCTCAACTCAGTTACAGAGGCCTGGTTTATATCCAGTGGCACTCCCAGAGCCAGACGGATGGGCACCGCCATCCATCCCAGTTTAAAACTGGTGGCACCGCTAGGTTTAGTTATAATTTGAATTCTCCTACCGTTTCCTGTCTGAAACTTACCCCATGCCAATTCGTCTGAACGGTTTAACGGAGATAGTGGTCCTCCAGCCCGCGCTACCGCCTGAGCTACTGTGACCGTTTGATCGAAGGAGTATATTCCTGGACTTTTTACCTTCCCGGCCACTTGGACGAAGACGTATTTAGTGGAGAGTTGAGGGGATTTCCTGGACCTGCCATGCTGGCCATAACGACTCCAGCCGTAGACAGACAGCAGCGCCAATGACACCAATAAAACAATCAGCGCCTGAGAGCGAGAGAAAGACTTCATTTAACCTAAGGGATCAGGGCTCCTGCCGTTAGCAGGACACCAAAGGTTTAGCCTGCAGAAGACAACACCTTGGAGTAATTGATTGTCAGAGTAGAAAAAACGCTTCTCGAATTTTTGCTAAAGGGTGGTCTGAATCAAAGCGTGGATTTTCACTCTTATCGCCTGTTCTCGTCCTTGAACATCTTATAGTTAATGCTATCCACCAGGGCCAGCCAACTTGCCTCAAGGATGTTTTCCGAAACTCCCACCGTGCCCCAGATGTTGTCCTTATCTACAGACTCTATGAGTACCCGGACCTTGGCGGCGGTTCCTTCCTTGCCCGGCAAAACTCTTACTTTGTAGTCATTGAGTCTCATGTGGGAGAGCTCGGGATAGAACTTCTCCAGAGCCTTACGCAAGGCATTGTCCAGGGCATTTACCGGCCCCACACCTGTAGCAGCTGTGTGCTCCACTTTCCCTCCCACCTTGACCATTACCGTAGCCTCAGACTCAGAAGGTTGGGCTTCATCAGTTTTGGATACGAGGACCCTGAAGCCCACGAATTCAAAGTACCGCTTCACCCTTCCAAGGGCGCGGTTCAACAAGAGCTCAAAAGACCCTTCCGCCGCCTCATATTGAAATCCCTCGTGCTCAAGCTGTTTGAGCTCTTCCAGGACCTGCATGGCAACGGGATCTTTGCTGGAGATCTCAATGCCGTATTGCTCTGCCTTTTGTTTTATGGTGCTGCGACCAGAAAGGTCTGACACCAGAACACGCCGTCGATTGCCAACCAACTCAGGGTGCATGTGTTCATAGGTTTCCGGATTGCGCTCAACTGCAGCCACGTGTATCCCACCCTTGTGGGCAAAGGCACTCCTGCCCACATAAGGCTGGTACCTGAATGGCCGAATATTAGCCAACTCGAGGATGTACCGAGAAGTCTCACGCAGTCGAGTGAGTTGTTCATCTGTGATGCAATCTAGCTTTAGTTTCAACTTAACAGCCGGGATAATGCTACACAAATTGGCATTGCCACAGCGCTCCCCCACCCCGTTCATGGTGCCTTGCACTTGGTTTGCGCCCAGCGCCACGGCCGCCAACGAGTTGGCTACAGCCAACTCAGAGTCGTTATGGGTGTGGATGCCAAGGTCTGTTTTGGGAAATTCCTTCTTGACCCGCTTGATGATCTTCTGCAGGTCTGTGGTCAGGGTTCCGCCATTGGTGTCGCAAAGGACCAGGCAATCAGCCCCTCCCTCCAGTGCAGCCTTGAGGGTAGTAAGGGCATATTCGGGATCAGCTTTGAAGCCATCAAAAAAGTGCTCGGCATCATAGATGAGCTTCCATATCTTTGGTCGCACGTAAGCCAGGGAGTCGCGAATGATCTCAACATTGCGCTCCAGAGTCGTTCGCAGCGCGTCCCTCACATGGACGTTCCAACTCTTGCCAAAGATGGTAATCACCTCCGTTTTTGCATTGAGGAGAGCGCCCAAGTTGCGGTCTTTTTCCGCCGAGGAACGAGGATTGTGGGTGCTGCCAAAGGCTGCAACTTTAGAGGTTTTCAGATCGTAGTTTTTGATTTCCTTGAAATAGGCAACATCTTTTGGATTTGAACCGGGCCATCCACCTTCGATATAGTGTATCCCCAATTCGTCGAGCTTCTTGGAACAACGAATTTTATCTTCCAGGGAAAGGTTAAAGTCCTCAGCCTGGGTCCCGTCTCTCAATGTGGTGTCATATATTTCTATTTTACGCATGGGTTCTTTCCTGTCCTTTTTATTGGTGCAATTTATCCATCGTTCCTTTCTGAGTTGCTGGAATGCCTAAAGTGTCTAAAATGATCAAAAATGTCTAAAATTATAAAGGCACATTGCTACATGAGATTTGATCAAAAGAGCCTTCGCCACGTCTCCTTTTCTCCGCCTTCCCGCGCCGGCACGCTTTGCCTAGTGCCCAGTATTTACTGCCTGCTGCCCGCTGCGCCCTCACGTCCCTCGCCTTGGGCGCAAAAGAGAGTGTAACTCATGGGAACACGTTATTAAACAATCAACCCCCATCCTACTCCGGGATCTCGTGTTGCAACGGTTGATCCAACTCAAAGGCATCGTGCAGAACCTGTACCGCCTTCGCCGTTTGTCGATCCTCAATCACGCAGGAGACCTTTATCTCCGAAGTACTGATCATGTGAATATTGATATTCTCGTTGCCCAACACCTGGAACATTTTAGCGGCAACACCGGCATGGTGGCGCATGCCCACACCTATGACAGAGATTTTGGCGATATTTTCATCGCTGGAGATCTGCAGATCTTTCCACTCTTTTTTCATCCCCTCCAGGACACGTATAGCTGCCTGGCGATCCAAGCGCGGCACAGTGAAGCTCAGGTTGGCCAGCTTAGTGTCGCCAGTGCTCCCCTGAATGATCATATCCACCACGATCCCTTCACTGGCGATCTCAGTAAATATCCTCGCTGCAACGCCGGGCACGTCAGGCAACCCTGCCAGAGTTATGCGGGCATCACCCTTGCTGTAGGCGACCCCTGAAACCAGCACTTGTTCCATGGACTTATCCTCCTTCACCACCATGGTGCCAGGCTCGTCCACAAAGGAAGATCGGACATGAACGGGCACATTATATTTCTTGGCAAATTCCACCGAGCGGATGTGCAGCACCTTGGCCCCCATACTGGCCATCTCCAGCATCTCATCGTAGGAAATGCGCTGCAGTTTTCTCGCTTTGTGGTAAATATTCGGATCAGTGGTATAGACGCCTGCCACGTCAGTGTAGATTTCACAGACATCAGCGGCCAAGGCTGCAGCCACCGCCACAGCCGTGGTGTCTGAACCTCCCCGGCCGAGGGTGGTAATGTTACCTCTCTCATCTAAACCCTGAAAACCGGCTATAACCGGAATACAACCCTTGTATATATTGTGCCAGATGGGTTCTGTACGAATCTCACTTATGCGTGCGCGGCCATAGGCCCTATCTGTGTAGATACGGGCCTGATGGCCCAATAGGGACTGGGCCTCATATCCCATGTACTTTATGGCGATACTAAACAAAGCAATAGTAACCTGCTCGCCCGTGGCGAGGAGCACGTCCTGTTCCCGGGGGTCCGGTTCCTCGGCCATCTGATGGGCCAACCCAATAAGCCTGTCTGTCTCTCCGGCCATAGCAGAGAGCACCACTACTACATCATCGCCGGCCTCGCGGGTCTGTATGACGCGCTTGGCCACCGCCTTAATTCTTTCCGGGTCGGCCACCGAAGTGCCCCCGTATTTTTGAACAATGAGCGCCATTAGGCTGACTCCAAAAGAGCAGTAGAATCCGAAACTAAAATATTCCGGTTGGAGGATTTATAAATTCAACTAAATCTAACTTACGAAATTATAAAGATGACCCATACCTGAGGAAGTGTCAATGGAAAAAAGGCGGGAAGGATATCAGAATTTTGCCAATTAATGTCCTATGAAATTGAGGTATTGCACATTCACCATCTCTATTCCAATAAAAGTTGGAATCTCTAAATTCCTCAATCCCTAAATTCCTCAATTAAACTGGCTAGGCGCGAGGCCGAGCCGTCCCCAAAGGCAGAGAAGGCAATGTTTCTTTCCACTTCGCCCAGAAATGTCAAGTGAACTTCCAGTCTCTCCGCCGGTAGATCTCCACCTAGCCTTTCAGCCCATTCAATTGCTACTGCTCCTCGCCCGTAAAGAATCTCCTCGAGCCCTAGTTCCGAGAACTCGGCACGGTCGCTCACTCGATATAAATCCAGGTGATAAAAGGGGACTCTACCCGGATATTCGTTTATGATGGCAAAGGTTGGGCTGGTAATATAGAAAGTCTTCGGAACCCCTAACCCGCGAGCCAGTCCCTGAGAGAAAAGGGTTTTCCCGCTGCCTAATTCCCCTACCAAGGCAACTACATCTCCGGGCTGAAGTAATAGTCCTAGTCGCTCGGCAAGAGACTGAGTTGCTTCCGGGCTTTCGCTGCGCCTTTCCCAAGTGCGTAGCGGTTTATCTTCTCTCATCGACTCTGGTGATCCTTAGTAAGCGAACTAGGCACAAGACAGAGTGGAACGACGCGGGGATGCGGCGGGAGTTCTTCTCAACTATTCTATTGTAGCTAGGTGTATTTATAATTTTAGACATTTTAGGCACTTTAGACACTTTTCTTTACTTGCTGTTCGGCCAATGATTTGAGGACAACCGGTATCTCCAGCAGCAGATCCGTTGCCAGCATACCCCGATCACCATACCGCCTGGCTAAGCGATCGGCCGCCTTACCATGGCAGTAGACACCCGCGCAGGCCGCGTCAAAGGGCGAAAGTCCCTGAGCCAAAAAGCCGGCGATCAAGCCGGTAAGTACGTCTCCTGTGCCGCCGCTGGCCAGACCGGGATTGCCGCTGCTATTTATTGCCAGTCTACCTTTAGGGCCTCCAATTAAGGTTCTGGCTCCCTTGAGTACAAGAGTTACCCCATATTGCTCGCTAAAGGACTGCACCAGAGAAAGCCTTTCATTCTGAACTTCCTCAGCACTACGTTTCACCAGACGTCCCATCTCGCCCGGGTGAGGTGTCAAGATCACCGGTGCCCTTGCTTTCTTAAGTGCATCTAGACGATCTACCAGTGCATTAATCCCGTCGGCATCGATGACAATGGGGCACGGGCAGTGCTCCACTAGGTCCAGTACCACCTCCACCGACTCTTTATCGACGGAGAGCCCTGGCCCTAGAGCCAGGGCTTGCTTGCCCTTGAGTAGTGCGTGCAACCGGGGCAAAGCTGCGGTACCAACAGTCTGATCGGCCGTTTCGGCCAAGGGCTCAGTCATAACCTCTGTGAGCTTCATCTCCATTAAGCCGTGGAGGGAAGTGGGCACCGCAAGGGTCACCAAACCGGCGCCGGCTCGTGCCGCACCCAGTCCGGCCATGGCACCAGCTCCCGTTTTTCCTACTGAACCGCCCACAACCAGGACATGACCAAAGGAACCTTTGTGACTAGCAAGAGATCTGGACCGCAAAAGGGGAGCAAGATCGCTTGCTTCCAACCAGAGCCTTGGCGGCTCAGCAGCCTCCGTAACACTTCTCGGTAGACCAATGTCAACCACCTCCAGATGACCCACGTAGTCACAGCCTGGGGTTACAAGTTGACCTACCTTGGGCAGGCCAAAGGTAGCAGTCACTGTGGCCTGTATACAGGCTCCCAATGGAACACCGCTGGTGGCACTCAGCCCGGAGGGCAAATCCACCGCGAGCACCGGCCGCTCCAGCTGGTTAACCTGTTCTATGACTTCCCTGTAGAGTCCTCGCACAGGAGCATTTAGTCCGGTTCCGAGGATAGCATCCACCAAGAGGTCGGCTTTCGCCAATTTTCTCTTCAGCCCGGTAAGGGATTTGTTGTCGGTGTACTCCTCCATTTGAACGCCGAGTTTCTCAGCAATCTCCAGATTTACCTTGGCGTCACCTCTGTAGCTCTTCCCCTTTTTTAGGAGGTATACGGTGACAGCCACTCGTTGTTGCCAGAGATGACGAGCAATAACAAAGCCATCACCCCCGTTATTGCCTCCGCCGGCCAGCACCGCCACTTGTTTCCCCCCGAGATCGGGAAAGTAGCGCCACATGACCTCGGTGGCGCCGCGACCGGCATTCTCCATTAAAACAACACCAGGGATGCCTATGACTTCAATGGCGGTGCGATCCATTTCTGCCATTTCTTCAGCTGTCACCGCTCGCATTCTCTCTATCCTTCAAGCAAGACTACCGCAAGAGCCGAGTCGCGTTCATCCGAGAGACTCAACCAGGTTCTCTTAGCTTCCATGGCCTTCAGCAATTTCTGGGCCTGATTGTGCAATTGCAGACCTGGTTTTCCAAGATGATCTTGCACAACTTCAATGTCACGCCAGCGTAGACCTTCTCGCATACCTAACCCCAAAGCCTTGGCGAAAGCCTCTTTGGCGGCGAAGCGAGACGCCAGGCATTGTGCCGGTCGGGCTCGTTGCCTACAGCGTTCGATCTCAGCTGAAGTAAAAATACGCTTAAGGAAACGAGAACCCCAGCGCTCTACCGCCTGCTCCATACGGTGTATATTGACTATGTCAACACCGATGCCTTTAATCATGGGCCAGTCCGCCGCCAACCAGCGCCCCAGTTGATCAATTCCACCATCTCGCGAACAGCTCGTTCAAAACCAACTAGCACTGCCCGAGCAACAATGGCGTGGCCGATGATGAACTCTTCGATTTCCGCAAGATCCACCAACCAACCAATGTTACTATGGTCCAATCTGTGACCCACATTTACTCCTAGTCCTACTTTATGGGCCAGTTTTACCGCGTTTTGAATCCGGTCAAATTCTTCCTGTCTATCAGTGAGGGTACGGGCTTCACAAAAAGAACCTGCGTGCACTTCTATGTAATCCGCCTCTACCCACTGGGCCGCTTTTATTTGATCCAGGTCAGGGTTGATGACAAGGCTCACTGTGATGTCAGCGTCCTTAAAAAGTCTAACGTACTTCTTCAGATTTTCCCTGTTTAGCTGAACCTCAAGCCCGCCTTCAGTTGTGAGCTCTTCCCTTCTCTCAGCTACCAGGGTGACCATGTCTGGTTTTACGCTCAAGGCAGTCTTGAGCATCTCTTGCGTTGCAGCCATCTCCAGGTTCAATTTGGTCTTCACCGTCTGTCTGAGAAGGTGCAGATCACGATCCTGGGTATGCCGCCGATCTTCGCGCAAGTGCACCACAATTCCATGGGCTCCCGCGAGTTCAGCCAAGGCCGCGGCGGTTACCGGATCTGGTTCCGCCGTTCGGCGCGCTTGCCTCAATGTAGCCACATGATCCACCTTCACTGCCAACTTAGCCACGCCTATCACCTCCTACCCGTAGGTCAGTCGTTCCGCCTAAGGCGGATCCAATGCCTAAAGACGCATAGCGCATAGAGCATAGCGCAAAGAGTAAAATCCTGTAAATGGTAAATGGTAAATAGTTGCAGAATAGATCCGTTTATCGTTCACCTTTTACTGTTCACCAAACGCTATGCGCTTGGCGCTCTGCGCCTTGCTGCGAACACAGTGAGCTGACAACGGAATATATGGACAGTGTTAGTCGAGTATCGCCAGGAGTTCTGAGCTTCGCTGCTCCATTTCACGGGCTGCACCCTCCCCTCCTTCGTGATCTAAACCCACTAAGTGTAAAATTCCATGAACTAGAAGACGAGAGATCATATTGTCGAGGGAAATACCCGCCTCTTCGGCCTCCCGCTGGGCTGTAGGAAGGGAAATTATAACGTCACCGAGGAGCTCGGGAGAAATGTCACCAAACTCCCCCTCACGCATTGCAAAGGCAAGAACATTGGTGGAGCCTCGGCGGTTTCTGTACTTCTTGTTGAGCGAAGTCATCTGCTCATCATCCACCAAGACAATGCTCAGTTCACTCTCATAACATGCCAAGGCGCTTAAGATCTTCCTCGCCTTCGTCTTTATCTTCTCGAGCTCCGTTGCGATCTCGTTTTGTTGGTCGTTGACCTGGATCTCCATTGGCGCGAGCTTTTCCTTCTGAACCCTTGGCGGCAGGCTCGGGGTATTCAATTCGCTGATGTGATATTCCCATGAGAATCTGAATAAAACTCTTTGCGATTTCATGCAGATCTTTGAGTGTCAGCTCGCATTCGTCCAGCTGGCCATCGGAAAAAATCCTGTTGACAATCTTCTGAACCAGTCCCTGAATCCTGGCAGCCGTTGGATCGGTAAGGGTGCGGGAGGCCGCCTCCACTGCATCTGCCAGTAGTACCAGGCCAGCCTCTTTGGTTTGCGGTTTTGGTCCGGGGTAGCGATAGTCCTGTTCTGAAACAGACGGCACATCCCCTCCTTTGCTGTTCTTGAGCTTTTCTTGCAGATCTATTGCCTTTTGATAGAAAAAGGTGATGAGACTGGTGCCATGATGTTGTTGGATGATATCCTGAATTGCCTCACCTAGCCGATAATTCTTGGCCAGATCCACTCCATCTTTGACATGTGAAATGAGAATGAGACTGCTCATGGACGGAGCCAGTCGTTCGTGCTTGTTTTCTCCCCTCCCCTGATTCTCTACAAAATATAGGGGTTTCTTGATCTTGCCAACATCATGGTAGTAGGCAGCCACTCTGGCGAGGAGCGAATTTGCTCCAATATATTTCGCCGCCGCCTCTACCAAGTTGCCCACCACGATACTGTGATGATAGGTACCAGGGACTTGCACCATGAGTTGTCTGAGCAAGGGCTGATCCATACTTGCCAGCTCCAGAAGCTTGACATCGGTGGTGTAGCCAAATCCTATTTCGGCTAGGGGACCCAAGCCAGTGGTTACCACACCGGCCAGGATTCCTCCAACAATGCCAAAAATCAAAGCAACCCCTGTCTGGGTGGTTAACAACTTTTGGTAGGCGAAAGTCATGAAAAGGATCACCACAGCATTGGTCAGACCGACAGTCAGTCCAGCCCTCAAGGGTGTGCTGCGATCCCTGCAGACTACTACACCCTGTACAGCTACAAGGGAGCCAATGAGGTAGTAGAACAACAGATCAATCTGACGGTCTAAAACCAAAGCGGCCAGCAAAGCAAGGAAGAAGGTGAATATGATGGCGATGGTGGGGCCGAAGAAGATTGTTACCAGCATTGCCCCGGCAGCCATGGGTAGCATATAGAAAATGGCCTCCTGGCTGATAAAGGAAAAGCCACTGTGTATTGCATCAGCCACACCTACCGACAGCTTGGCGAGTACGAGCAAAATGGTGAGTAGTAGGGCGAGAAATAGCAGATCCTTGATCTTGGTGGGAAATTGTCGGACGTATTTTCCTGCCACGTGGACGACAAGCAAGAGGAGCAGCCCGCCCATGAGAGCAATGCCCAGCATGGTAAAGATGACCCCGCGCTCAAATTTACCCTGGGCTTGCATTTGCAGCTTGAGCACCTGCTCCTGACCCAGCCTTTGGCCTTCTCGAACAATCATCTCCCCCTTTTTGACCTGAAAAAAGACGGGTTTGACGGCTTCCACCGCCTTTTGTCTGCGCAGTTCGGTCTCATTGCGATTGAATGTCACGTTCGGGGGGAGCAATGCCTGGGCTAGATGTACGATGGCCGTGCGTACCTTCCTATTATCCTCTTCCAGTATGGCACCGGCTCTCAGTCGCATCTGCCGTCGAGCATCCTCGACACTCAAAAACCTGAGGAGATCCATAACCCTGGATTCCTGGCCGCTTTGAACGCTTCTGAGCATTATTCCCTTCTGCATCTGACTGAGCAGAAAGGATTTATTGCCAACCACACCGCCTGATAAAACACCGTCCACCAGTTCGATTATAGAGTTCTCAATGCGTAGATCGAATTTCTCGTTAACTAAAATGGCATAATCGGCATCGGAGATGTTTATGCCGAGTTGAGCGTCGAAATCCTTCTTTTTCTCCAGGGCCAGCTCCTTGCCGGATTTATGGATACCGCTTAGACCTTTCCCGCTCGCCCCCTTCGCCGCCACACTTGATTCGGCTGGTTGCTGAAAGAGAGAACGCATGGGGGCAAAAACAGTCCCGAGTCTCTGACGCATATTTTCAACTGTTTCTTCGTCTAGATCATAGACGGCAAGAGACTCTCGTCCCGCCTCTTCTTTCTTTCGCTGGGTGGCTGCTTCGTCTGTCACCAAGAAGTCGTGGACTGCCTTAATACTATGATCTACCACATCTCCCACCTGGAAGTTTACTGGCAGGACAATATAGTGAGGCGTAACTAAGACTCCCAATATTAAGCTGAAACCAACCAGAAGAAGCACCCTTTGCCACAGGGGCGAGAGAGCTCTGTCGGTTGGTTGAGCGCTATCACGGCGATCAAGACCAGCGGACCGTCTCTGGGAGTCACCGCTCTGCTGTCGCCTCTTTTTCAAAAACTCCATAGTGTTCCTTGCCCCAGCGAGTCATAGTAGGATGTGATAACTCGAGGAAGAACGCTCAGGGCCTAACCATTTTTCGGCCGTGCCTGGGGCTAGTTTATTCCCTTCCCCGATCCTTTGCACCCCAAAGTGCTATTGTTTAGCAAGCAAATTGTGAGCCATTTCCACCTTTAGCACTGCAGATATTGACCAGTCTACTGCTCTAAGTACTTAGTTTCGCTTCTTTTTGTCGGCCCGTTCGTAAGCTTTGATGATATCTTGAACAAGCCGATGGCGAATGACATCCTTATCAGTAAAGTAAACGAATTTCAATCCTTGGATACCGCCAAGTATCTTCATGGTCTCGATGAGCCCTGAAGTTGTCCCATTTGGCAGATCAATCTGAGTGACATCTCCAGTGATTACCGCCTTGGAACTTATCCCCAGGCGGGTTAAAAACATTTTCATCTGTTCAGAAGTCGTATTTTGGGCTTCATCGAGAATGACAAAACTATCGTTCAGGGTGCGGCCTCTCATAAAGGCCAAAGGAGCTACCTCAATGACACCTCGCTGTAGCAAAGCGGAAGTCTGATCAAAATCAATCATATCATGGAGGGCATCATAGAGCGGACGCAGGTAAGGGTTTACCTTTTCCGCTAGATCTCCGGGAAGAAAGCCCAGTTTCTCACCTGCTTCAACAGCCGGACGCACCAGGATAATACGGTTGATTTCACCACCGTTGAGGGCCGATATCGCAGTCGCCATGGCCAGATAGGTCTTCCCAGTACCCGCCGGGCCTATGCCAAATACGATGTCATAGCTCCGAATAGCCTCTATGTACTCTTTCTGAGCAAGAGACTTAGGGGTGATTATTCTTTTCTTGGAGGTGACATAGACAGCATCCAGGAAGATGTCTTTAAGACGAGCCTTGAATTTGCCGCTCAGAATTTGAATTGCATGGTTGACATCGCTCGGATAGAGTGGATACCCCTCGCTGAGCAAGCCGTAAAGCTCTTCCAACACCCTTTTCGCCAGATTTACATCTGACTCTTCCCCAAATAGGGTAATCTGGTCGCCACGGAGGCTGAGCTTTACCTGGAGGGCTTTTTCAATAAGCTTAAGGTTGCTGCTACGCTCGCCGCAAAGGTTTTGCAGCAGAGCGTTGTCGTCAAAGGTGAGTATAAGTCCTCCTGAGCCATTGGCCCTAGCATTTACAGTCATGGACAACTCTCTATTCCTTTTCCCCCATGACCTGAATAATCAGGCGTCTGCGGCGCGCCCGGTTGTCGAAATTGATTAGCACTATCTGTTGCCAGGTACCAAGGCTCAACCGCCCTTCCACCACAGGAATATGTAAAGAGGGTCCCAAGAGAGCGGCACGGACATGAGAGTAACCGTTACCGTCACCCCAGCGCTGATCATGGGCGTAGGGGATGTCGCGAGGGACTAATCGCTCAATGGCATCTGCAAGATCCTGGATGACGCCACTCTCATATTCAATAGTTGTAAGTGCTCCTGTTGAGCCAGGCACAAAAAGAATCACTGCTCCGCGTACAATTTCACTCTGGGCCAGATGCTGACCCACCAGTCCGGTTATGTCAATGATATCAGTACCGACGTCGCTGCTTATCTCAACAGTTTCAGTAATCACAGCCACGAGCATTATCTCTCATTTAGCTTTAGTTCTCAACTCCGCTCAGCCATCGGGCCAAAGGCACAAGGCAATTCACTGTTCGTCTTTCCTCCTCGCGCTCCACGCCTTGTGCCGTGCGCCATATCGCCACTTGGAATGGCTTGGCCCTATCTATTGGATGTTCCATACATCTGAGCGCTGAATGTTGTTATTGTAAACCAGCTTGGATTTCTAACACAAACAGCAAGAGGCTGCAAGTCGAAGAGAGGGTCATCACTCTCTTGATTTTCTCTTCATTTATCAACAAAAACCATTTATCCTTGACGACCAGGAGTGAATTTGGTACGTCCTACGCCAATTGAGACCCCTCACTTTGAATGCAAAACTCCTCGTTTTTAATGCTGGGGATTCAGAGCCCGAGGAGTGGACGAATTATGGAGTAATGGAGTAGTGGAGTACTGGAGGAATAGAAATTCCAAATCACAAATCTCAAATAGCAAACAAATGACAATGACCAAAATCCGAAATTCCAAACTTGTTTTGGTCATTTAGTATTGGAATTTGAAATTTGTTTGTAATTTGGTGCTTGGAGTTTGGCATTTCATAGACTCCAACACTCCAATCCTCCAGTGGAATTCGTCCGATAAACGGTTGCCGCTCTCTAGCCAGACCCAGTGCACCTAGTTCACGAAAAGTTATGAACATCCTCGATTTCATACTCTTAACAATATTAGCTATAGCCCTAATCCGTGGACTCATTCGCGGTATGATTCGGCAGGTCGCTTCCCTTTTGGGGCTCATTGCTGGCTTTGTTGTGGCTGGTCATCTTTACGTTGGACTAATCCCTCTGTTTAAAAGCCACTTTCCTTCACTTCCCTACCTCGAGGTTTGTACTTACCTGGCTGTTTATATTGCTACCTGGTTGACCGTCGTGTTGCTGGGATATCTTTTTGTTAAGCTCAGTCGAGCCATGCTCATGGCATGGGCGGACCGCCTTCTTGGCGGCATTCTGGGGTTTTTCAAAGGTCTGGTGACAGCAGTGATACTGGTTGCGGTGCTAACTCTGTTTCTTCCCAGCAAGTCTCGCATTCTGACAGATTCTCTCCTGTGCGTACATGTGCAAAGGGTCGGTTATTATTTTGTGCAATTGACCCCAAAGGAATTGCGGGACCGTTACAAAAAAAGACATGATACTCTCGTCCGTCGACTGGAAAAACAAAGGATCACAGAATCGATAGAGAAGAAAATTAAAAAGTGACCACTCCCTGCCTCTCGGGAGCATATGGTGTGCAAACCTATTGCCTCTGTTAGATTTTTCATTCTTTGAAATCTCCCCCGAAAAAGTCAAATTTAATATGATCATCTTGGGCCATATGATATTCTTTGTGCTCTTTGTGATTAAATCTTTTCATTCTCATTAATGTTCAAGGTGACATTATGTCTGAAACAGGTAAAGAGTTCGAAGGGTTGATGGATTTAATGGCTCGACTCCGGGCTGAGGATGGCTGCCCGTGGGATCGTGAACAGACGCCCGCCACTATTAAGCGCTACCTTCTTGAGGAAGTTTATGAAGTTGTAGATGCAGTGGATCGTCAAGCTTCAGATCAGGTTGCTGACGAACTCGGCGATCTAATTTTCATGGCGATTTTTCTAGCCCATCTCTATGGCGAAGAAGGGCAGTTCCAGATGGACCAGGTACTTCGCAGGGTCGGCGACAAAATGGTGCGTCGACATCCCCATGTGTTTGGGGATCGCAAGGTAGATTCCGCTAGCCAGGTCAAGCTCAACTGGGAGGAAATTAAACAGCAGGAAAAACCTCAAAAGCCCCTAAGTGCTAATTTCAAAGATATACCACGTACACTTCCCGCTCTCATGCGGGCATACCGAATACTTTCCCGACTGGGCCGGATATTGAAACGTCCCCTTAGCCGGGACGTCATACTTTCTGAACTAAACCGATCTTTCTCGAGACTGTTAGAGCAGGAGGGCGAAAACGATGGCTCTGCGGTCACGGCCGCCCTTGGCAGGCTTCTGCTCCTCCTCGTGGCCGTTACAATGCCTGTGGGTATTCGTGCAGAGGAAGCTCTTACAGGGGCCTTGGAAAAATTCTATCAGCAAATTGAGCAAGTAGAAGCCAATTTTGTCAATAAAGGAAAAGACTGGCCGGAACTTTCCAGGACAGAAGAGCTTAAGTTATGGGAAGGGGTATGAATCTGAAGAAAAACCCTTGGCCGTGCACCCCACTTCGGGCTCAGCCTTACCATGGACCGTCCGCGTTGCAGCTCTGATCAGAGGTAACCACGACACAAACCGCAATACTTACCGCTGCTTCCTCCCGGACCTGACGGGGTTCGTATCCGTTTGTTGCGCGGTGTCCAATCAGCAACAACCACAGACAGGCCCCGGTCTAACTGTAACTCTCTGCAGGGAATTCAATCCCGCATAAGCGGATTTCGGGTTACAGGGCACCGCTAACTCCCCATCTAGCACGACCAAGGGCCACATTCATTCTAGCTTGGCTGAAATGGGAATACTACCACAAACATCCCAAATCTCTTATCCCACAATTCTTTACCCCTCACCTTCTTCGCCGATTATGCTCTTCTCCCTACTCCAGTGCCGTCATTGAGCAAAATTCTTCGGGGCTGTAGATGTTTAACCCGATCATATAGAGTTCCACCAGTACTTGGGCGGAGCAAGTGCTGCCAGCCCCCCACGTATGCCACCCGTCCCTTTTGGACTTGAGCATAGGTTTCCTTTAGCACTTGTGCCAATTCCATCTCTCGCTGCTCCCATAGGGGATCAGCAGACCAGGCTCGAATGAAAGCCGACGCTAGAGACTGCTCTTGCTCGTTCAAGAGATGGGCCGCAATCTTATACTCCCTTTCAACCTCCTCTGGAAGAGTCGCAGGAGAGCATTTTAGCAGTACCTCGAGATTCTCGCTGCTCAGCAATCGTTGCCATTCCTCGTGTATCCAACCTTTGCTCCAGAGGGAAGAGTCGATGCAAGCAAGTGTGGCACCTGTATCTCGGCAGTATTTCTGGGCCATGCGGTATTCAAAGGGTACTGCGAGTTGAATCTGTATGGCATTGATCTGTCCCCAGTCTCGCCAGGAAACCTTGAGATTGCGAGCCAACCTCTTTACTCTTCTTATAAGCCGCCTTCGTAGGTGACGGGAGTTTCTTTGCCTGTAGAAAAGCCCATAGGGACTAACCTCCACGGCCAGTGCTATTGGACGCTCTTCTGCTAGAAGCTTTCTCAGCTTGACCGCGCCATGAGGATCCCGATGGACCGCGCCTATAAGGAGAAGCTCTTTGCCCAAAATCTCAGTCTCCTTCAAACGCACCTTCCCGCGTATCACTAGGAACTATAACTCCGAACGGAGAACACTCGATATCAAATTCGAAATCCTAAGCACGAAGCACGAAACAAATCCCAAATTCTAATGCTCCAATGTTCCAAACGAAACAAACCTAAAATCGGTTACAGCAGGTTTTGGTCATTGAAGTTTTGGAAATTTGAATTTGTTTCGGATTTAGATATTCGGATTTCGGATTTATCTGCAAGTTCCGCGTTCCGAATTCGGCGTTTTAAGCCTTGGTGCCTAGTGCATAGTTCCTAGTGCCTAGTGTTAAGTGGCCGGTGCCCACCCTTCATCTGTCCGTGTTGTTCCAGCAGTGGAATGAGTTCATGGAAGTGGGAGATATAATGGTCTGCCTCTAGTTGCTCATTGCGGTAAGCGATAAAAAGTACGCCTGCCCGTTGACTCGTTTCCCGGTCCACGTCGGAGTCTCCGATGTAGCAAGCTGCCTGAGGTGTGATCTCGAATGACAAAAGGATTTTATTGAGGGATTCCGGGTGTGGCTTTGGGTGACTCACATCAAGGGATGTTACCACCATGTCGAAGTACGGGTCTAGTCCAAATCTTTGCAGCAACTGCTTCATCGTCCGTGTTCGGCTTGTGGCAATGGCAGTTCTATACCGACGTATGAGTTTTTCCAAACACTCCAGTAATCCGGGCTCTAAGGCAAGTAAATCGATAAGGGGCTCATAGTCCATTTCCTGCCAAAGCCGCTTTGCCTCCTCAATTAGCCTGTCATCGACGAGCAAATACTCTAGCGACTCCTGCAGCGTGTGACAGTGCACATAATCTATTTGCTCCTCGCTGAGAGTCCCTTTGTTGAAGTGTGAGAGAAACTGATTGTAAAGGTAGGCGTTTGCTTTGCGGGAATCTACTATTACACCATCACAGTCAAATATTACGGCCTTGATGGCTCCATCGTCGCGCGACACTATGGTTTTGGCGTTGGTGCTACTCATCTTCCTCCCAGAGTTTGTCTCTTTTCATTCCCTTCAGAAACCTTTGGTTACTGCGCCGATTCTTATCAACCTGCTTGAGAAATTTTCTCATCTCCCCATCAGGAAACATGGAGTTAAGATCGCGCCCTTCCTCTTGAAAGACCCTGTTCAGGTCCACCGGATCTACTGCAGATTCGGATTCTTCCCGTTCAAACTCTTCGACCTGCTCTTTTTTCTCGACCTGATCTGTGTTCATGCTTACCTCCAGAGTCATTTGTCAGCAGCAATCCGTGCAGCTATATATCATGAGGCCGGATTTTTTTCAAAGGGCTAATGAAGGGGCAAATCTCGAGTAGTAGGTAGAAATAACATTTCACATTTTACATTTCGCATTTTTCATTTATTATTTATTATTTAACTCATAGTTTTCACTATTTGCCCGATCCAATAATCTGAAATGGGCAATGCTAGCCCGGATGTTTCATGAATTGCTGTCGCGAGACCATGAACATGGGCGTGCCACCGGGCAACCGTACCGCGGGATTGGTTGCGAGGCGTACCTGAACGGTACGTCGCAGGAGCCGACACCCTAGGACGCCCGGGAGGACGGCCAAATCCAGGGTCGCAGCAGGCAATTCATGAAACATCCGGGCATGATGAGAGATGAAAAATGTCAGCTGACATCATGGAATTCGATACGTTGGTGGTTGGTAGTGGAATCGCTGGCCTCACTTTCGCTCTTAAGGTAGCGGCCACCCGCAAGGTCGCAGTGGTGACCAAGAAGGAAAGTGTGGAAACCAGCACCAATTATGCCCAAGGTGGAATTGCCTCGGTGCTCGGCCCTGAGGACTCCTTCGACCTCCACATTCAGGATACCCTGAGCTCTGGTGACGGACTCTGTCATCCCGATGTGGTGGCCATGGTAGTTAAAAGTGGTCCTGATCGTATTAGGGAGCTGGCCGAAATGGGTGTGCGCTTTCAGCGGGGGCAGCAGGAATCCCTACCATTCGATCTGGCTCGCGAGGGGGGCCACTCCCGCAGCCGGATTGTCCATGCGCAGGACATGACCGGCAGAGAGGTGGAGCGAGTCTTGCTCTCCATGGCCGAGGAGCACCCCAATATCTCTATTTTTGAAAATCACATCGCCATCGACTTGATTGTCGAATGTCAGCTACTCAAACGGGGGTTACTGACTACCCAGCGGCAGGAACGGTGCTGGGGTGCCTACGTTCTGGATATCGAAGGAAATCGTATCTTGACGTTCCTGGCAAGAGACACCCTTCTTTGTACAGGCGGTGCCGGCAAGGTATACGTTTACACCAGCAACCCTGATGTGGCCACTGGAGACGGTGTGGCCATGGCCTACCGAGCAGGGGCAGAAGTTGCAAATATGGAATTTGTGCAATTTCACCCTACCTGCCTTTATCACCCCCACGCTAAGAATTTCCTCATCTCAGAAGCGGTGCGGGGCGAAGGGGGGCGCCTGATAGACAAACGTGGGCAGGATTTTATGTCCAAATACCACCCCCTCAAAGATCTGGCTTGTCGAGACGTAGTGGCCCGAGCCATTGATACTGAGATCAAACAGAGTGGGGACGACTGCGTTTATGTGGACATAAGCCATCGCGATGCTGATTTCCTGCGACAGCGTTTTCCCAATATTTATGAAAAATGCTTTTCTCTTGGTATGGACATTACCAAGGAGCCAATACCGGTGGTCCCAGCTGCCCACTACATGTGCGGTGGAGTGTGCACTGACAAGCATGGACGCACCAGCATCCAACATCTTTATACCTTGGGTGAATCAGCTTGTACCGGGCTTCACGGCGCCAATCGTCTGGCCAGCAACTCCCTCCTCGAAGCTCTGGTATTCGCCCATACAGCTGCTGACCAGATCAATAGCGAACCCCTGTCCCCCGGAGAAAAGATTTCCTTTCCAGAGGTTCCCCCTTTGGAGATGCCACCGAACGCCAACGATAGCGAAATGGTGCTTATAGCTTACAGCTGGGACATAATCCGACGACTTATGTGGAACTACGTGGGCATCGTCCGTAAGGACAGCCGTCTAAACCTGGCACAAAATCACCTGGCCCAGATACAGCGAGAAATCAACGAACACTACCCCAATATAAGCCTAAACAGTGATCTCATCGAACTGAGAAACCTGGCCACTGTTGCCGAGTTGATCGTGACCTGCGCTCTCAAGCGTCGTGAAAGCCGAGGCCTCCATTTCAACCTCGACCACCCTCAGAAGGACGACGAGCGCTGGCAAAGGGACACCATAATCCGCCTGGATCAATGGGCCTGATATGATATGGGATGTGTGATAGAAACTCGTCCCTACCATCTCACATCCCACATCTCATATCTCACATCTTGTAAGCCTTCGCGGACAAAAAAACCCCGGAAAATCCGGGGCTTTTCATTTTCACTATCTCTATTCAGAGAAGATCAATCCAGTGGATTCAGCTCACGCTCCCTTGGAAATACAGGCAGGTATCGATAAGAAAGTGAGATTAGCAAGGCGCCGTAGGCAAGCACGGCAACAGTAGGTGCCCATTCCTGCCAGGTGGGAACATAGATTTCCAAACGGTCAAAGGGCATTACCGGCAATGCTAGGTTCTGCACGGTAAAAACGAAGCGGTTTATGATTATGCCGGCGCAGTCCAGGACACAGGCGACAATGAGCAAGACATCATCTTCTCGCGCTTTTGGCGTAAGCAAGATGATGGCTGGTATAATGCCGCAGACAACTATCTCGGCAAAAAGGAGCCACAATCCATAGGGCGCCTGGAAGAACTCGCTGAAACTCACGCCCATATTGGGTGCCGTGTGAGTCGCCCACCACCACGTGTCCAAAATTTTGACCAGCATATAAAAGGCGAGCAAGTATCCGGTCACCTTGGCCAGTAGAGAGATGGCCTCACGGCGGACTAGTTTTTTCCGCGTAATACCCTGTACCATCGTGGTTACAAGGATGGTAAGGGCCGGACCGGAAGCAATGGCCGATGCCACGAACAAGAAGAAGGTCCAGGGCCAGATAAAAAATCCTTCACGGAAGGCGAATGGCCGGGCAAACATTACACCATAAAGACCACCCAGGGAGCCCTGGTGAAAGAAGCTCAAAAAGGTACCTGTAGCAGCAAAAACAACCATGATCTCGTGGAGGTTGTGACTGAAAAAGTGGAATTCCGGCACCTTGTCCAACTGTCGGTTTTCAAGAATTAAAGGTAGGAACTCTATGGTAAGCACTATGGTGTAGCAGGTGATGCAGAAGATCACTTCCGTGAGCATTGAGTGAACATTGGGGTGCCAGAAGGAAAACCAGCCCCTGATGGGTTGACCTATTTCCAGAAGCAGCACCAGCTGGGCACCAGTATAGCAGATAAACCCAACGACCACGGCCAGGTTGATAATATCTTTGAGTTCCTTTTTACCGATCACATAAGTAAGAAAGCCGGTAAAAAAAGCTCCCGCCCCTAAAGCAATAATTGCCAGGTCTGCAGTGATATACAAGCCGAAGCCGAAATAGTCGTTCAGGCCGGTAACGTTCAGTCCCTTCCACAGCACTAGGAACCCACCCAGTACGCCCCAGCCGATTACGCCGAATATCACCAGCAGCCAAAGGCAAAAAGCTTTAAAAGAACACCGTTTTACCCCTTCGGGAATGAGTGCTGAATCCATGGTTTTCCTCTCTTGTCCATGGTGGTTCTAATCTAGCCTAAATCACGTTGTCAGCCAGCTTGTGAATCCATTCCTGGCTGCTCAGGTAGATTACCTTTGGTTTGGTTCCGAGCCTTTCTAAAAGTCGAAAGGCGTTTGGGCTCTTGGCCAGCTTGGCTACCTCGCTATGGGAATCAGCCAAATTGCCAAAAGCCATGGCCTTGGCCGGGCACGTCTCAACACATGCCGGCACGTATTCTCCCTCGTGCAGCTCCTTTCGCCCTTCCAAAAAGGCCCTGTCCTTAGCCAGCTGCAACCGGTGGACACAGAAGGTGCACTTCTCCACCACCCCCCGCATCCTGGTGGAAACCTCTGGAGTAAGCATCTCTTCCATGGGGTTAGGCCACTTTGGGTCCCACCAATTGAAGTAGCGGGCATGGTAAGAGCAGGCAGAGATACAGTACCTGCAGCCAATGCAGCGTACAGGGATGTGGCTCACCAAGCCGGTCTCCTCATCACGCTGGGTGGCATTTACCGGGCAAACAAAGGTGCACGGTGGGTATGGGTCCGCGTCGCACTGGAGACACGGTCTGGGCAAATAGGCCTTGCGATGGTCCGGATAAGGTTTCCCATTCTCGAGATAAAAGACCTTCAACCAGGTAATGGAGCGCACCTTGTTGGTCTCATCCTCTCTGAATGGAACATTGTTCTCCTGCTGGCAGGCCACTGCACAAGTCATGCAGCCGGTGCACTTGTCCACATCGATGACCATGCCGTACCTAATTTTCCCTGAGTTGTTCCCACTCATTTCCTACCTCATACTTTGTAGATTTTCACCCGAGTTCCCCACCAGCTGGCAAGGCCAGTGACCTTATCCTGTTGGGCCACCAAAATTGCGTTGGCGTTGACCCCCTTGCCCTTGATATAGGAATCGAAACCACTGTGGCCTAGACCGGTGGGAATAAAGACCACATCAGGCCGCGCAGCTCCAGTCAAGTGAACACGAGCCTCGAGCGAACCCCGTTCGCTCTGAAGTGCAACCCTATCTCCCTCCTTGAGGCCCAAGTTTGCAGCGGTCTTGGCATTGATCTCAACAAAGCAATCATTCCCTTTCAGTTCGAAATCAAAAAGCATCTTGGTCATGAAGGGAGGGTTGGCCACCGGGCCATTGGCAATGATCAAGGTTTCATAGGGCATGAGAAGCAATGGATATTCATTCGGATCTCCAGCTGGTTCCACCTGTTCGAAATGGGGCAGATAGGTGAGATCGTTACCCCTTATGCCAATTTGACGCATTTTTTGGCTATAGAACTCAAACTTGCCCGAAGGGGTCTTGAAAGCCGAACCCCAAGAAGGCATGGACGCGGAAGTGTCAAACCAGCAACCGTGTTCGCCCAGTTTCTCCCACAGGTCGTCAAATGAATCATAGTTAGGAGCTAAATTGATTCCCTGGCCACCTTTCCAAGGCTCAACCCCAGGCTCATCTGCCACTCTACCGCTACCCCTTTCGGCTAGTCCCTCCACCCTTTGCCTCAAAGCCGTTTCATAGTCGGACCAGGGGAAACTGGAAGCAACGCCACCGCCCAGCGATTTTGCCAGCTGAATCAGTATATCGCCAGGATGGATGGTTGCAAATCGCGGCATCAAAACTGGCTTGCTCAGGCCGAATACAGGGTATTGCAATCCTGGGGGGGTAGGCACGTCCTCCAACCTTTCCAGGTGGGTGGGACCTGGAAGCACCAGGTCGGCAAGCTGGGCAGTCTCATCCATAAAAGAAGAGAAGGAGACAACGGTCTCAATTTTGCTCAAGGCCTCGATGAAGGGTTTGGCATCAGCCAAGTCGTGGGCGGGATTGGCCTCGTAGACCCAGAGCATCTGTGCTGGATAAAGGTTGCCCTGGTTAATGTTTTTCACGAAGTTGTAGAAAAGGTTTGCTGGCAAGGCTGTCTGCAACCCACTGGCTCCATCCAGCCTCGGCTCCTTCTCTCCTTCCAGACTCATTGCATCCAGTACCACTTCGGGCCATGGCGCCAAAGGCACCGGAGGTGTTCTCGTTACTCCGCCAGGTTTGTGCAGGTTTCCCACTAATGCATTGAGGCTTTGAACAGCAAGGAAATCGTAGATGCTTCCTTGCATCCTCCCTTGGCCCCAACCACTCAGGGCTACGGCCGGCTTAGTTTGAGAGAACTCTCTTGCGAGTGCTGATATTTTTTCTCTGGTCACTCCGGTGATGGCAGCCACCTTCTCTGGAGTATAGTTCCTTTGGAGAAGTCTCCCGAACTCTTCGAATCCATAACAATATTGGTTCACAAAGGTACGGTCGTAAAGACCCCCGCTTATAATTACCTGGGCAAGACCCAGGGCAAGTGCCGCCTCTGTTCCCGGTGCCACTGCCACCCAATCATCAGCCTTGGACGCGCTCAGCGATCCCCTGGTCTCCACCTGGACTATTCTGGCGCGGTCGTCCTTGGACTTGTTGCGCCAGCTACCAAAGGCCTTCAGCATGCGGGCGGGAACACCCCAGCCTTCAATGTAGCTACTGCCAAAGCTGATAATCATCTTGGCATTTTCCAGGTCATAACCGACAAGGTCACCCTGTCCCTGACTGAATAACAAACCAAGAGATTCTGCATCGGCTGCCGACGGCATTAACATGTAGTTTGGTGAGCCATAGGCACGGAGGAAGCGAGCAAAAAGCTCAGGAACAGTACCTTGCCGTTTGCCGCTTACGCAAGCGAGACCTCTGGCTTTTTGCCGCATACCTCGCAATTTGGTGGCGAGGATCTCCAGGGCCTCATCCCAGCTAATTGGTTTCAGGGTTGCAATATCGCCCCGTTGGCCCGTTTGCTTTAGGGGTGTCTCGATACGGCTGGGACCATACAAGTACTGGAGGCCGGAAGCGCCTAGAGGGCAAATACCCCCTTGATTTACTGGATGAGTGGGATTTCCTTCAATGTTTACCGCATTCTTTGCCTGGATGAGTCGAACCCTGATGCCACAACCACCTGGGCAAAGCTGACAGACCGTATTCACCGTTGTGGCGCCACCTCTTTCCGGCGAAGGCCGCCAGAACCAGTTCTGGCTCCAGATAGCCGTGTCATCTGCCATTTTCCACGGCAGAGGCGACAACAGCGTGCCGCCCACCCCTCCTGCTATCAGTTTAACGAAGGCTCTTCTGTCTAATTTCATGAGATCCTTCCCCTCACTGTAAATTTCCCAATGTGCTATTTATGACAAACGTCACAGGCGTTAGATACATTCTCCCGGGCATGACAGTCTTCACACACGTACATCTTGATAATCTCATTAGGGTACCCAGTGAGACGGTTTATTTTGACCGGAGGAGCCTTAGTCTCACCTGCAACATCCCGATGGCAGTCTGTACACTCCATCTCGGCCATCTTCACATGAGCGGCATGTGAGAAGAAGACGTTGTCTGGTTGCCTCGAATAGGAAATCCAGGGAATCTCTTTTTCAGGTTCCACATATTCAGAGACCAGCTTCGCCTCATCCTCGGTTTCACCTTGTGGTTCTGCATGGCACTCAACACAAGTAGACAGCCTTGGTTTGCCGGCATAAGTTCCGTCCTCACGGAAGGAGTGGCAATCCTCGCAGCTCATGCCCGCGTCTTCCTGGTGGATGGCGTGATTGTAGTTGATAGGCTGGTACTTGGTGGAAAAGAGAAGTTGTGGGAAAACAATCCAACCAACGAAAAGTGCACCAGCGAAGCCAAGGACAAAGAGAACCCAACCCAGTAGGCCCGAATCCTGTTGCTTGTTTTCTCCGGTCATGGAACGCCTCGGTATTTTGGAGTGTAGGTTTAAGGAATGAAGGGTGAGTCACTATGGCGAGATCACTATTCCCGGGCTGCAATTCTCACAGCGGGAACGGAGCCAGGATCACGCCAAATTAAGCTTTTTTTCACAAGACAAATCTGTACTTTTCTACCGATTTCCTCACCCCTTGTCAAGTGAAAAGGTTTGCACAAGACAGGCTAATCATAGTCATTAGATCAAACCTCTAGCCTGCCTTGACACCAAGGAAACAATTTCTTTATGCTGGAAGAGGCTAATTTGATTTCCGAGTCACCTTATTTGACCATCGTCTGGTCATTTGGCTTCGCCGTCAGTAAGGCTGCGCCCGTCATTCGGCCTTAAGGCCGTCATTATGTCGTTGCAACAAATGACCATAAATGACAGCACAGCGTAGTGACCTAACGACTAAAAAGTAGCGAATGTTTCTGGCTTGGCGGCCGAAAGACTAACGTCTGTGGCCTGCTCTTGGAGGACAAAGATGGATTTGCATCGGCTGGAGGTCTTTTGCAAAGTCTATGAGATGAAGAGCTTCTCTCGCGCTGGCAAAGCATGCCTGCTCTCACAGCCTACTGTGAGTGAGCACATACGCTATCTGGAGACTTTTTTGGACGTGCAACTCTTCGATCGACTAGGACGGCAAGTGGTGCCTACCCGGGCTGGGGAAATTCTCTATGACTTCGCTCGGCGCATGCTCAATCTCAGACGAGAGGCAACCCGCACCTTAGGACTTTACCGGGGGAAAATGTCCGGCGAACTGGAGCTAGGCGGCAGCACTATACCAGGCCAGTATATTCTCCCATCCCTTATCGGCAAGTTTAAACAAAGTTTCGCTGATATCAGGATAAAGCTCGTCATTGCTGATACTATGAATATTACTAATATGGTCCTTGAAGGCTCTTTGGAATTGGGGGTAGTAGGGGCCAAAATAAATAACAGTAAACTGCAATTTGACCGGTTGTTCGACGATGAACTCGTGTTGGCCATATCACCCAACCATCAATGGGCAGAGCGTTCGTCCATCAGCCTAGATGAACTTGCTGACGCTTCTTTCATAATGCGCGAGCAAGGATCCGGAACCAGGATGATGATGATGCGCATTCTTGAGCAGGCTGATTTCGATCCCCAGCGGCTAAAGGTTGTGGCAGAGATGGGCAGCACCGATGCAATCCGCCAGGCCATTAAGGCCGAAGTCGGAGTCTCAATTCTGTCCCGCCGCGCCATTGCCGACGAATTAAATTTTCAGCAACTCTTTAAAATCCCAATAAAAGACCTTTCTTTCACCCGCCATTTCTATCTGGTCACTCATAAAAAGCGCTCTAGATCACCACTGGGAGAAGCTTTTGTGGCTTTCCTCGTAGAGAATCGAGACAAGTGAATTCGAGACAAGAACCGTCAGATAAGGCTTAATCGATCTAGTTCAATCTGCCTTTGCACTTGACAAAACCTTACCTATGTGTTTATTAAGAACGCCTTTATGGTCATGTTTACTCCCACTCTGAGTTTTTCCCTTTGCGAAAACAATCATCAGAAAGCCGTCACAGGAGTGGGACAAAGAAGCGGCTCATAACGGAACAATAAGAGAATGAAAAGAACGTATCAACCAAGCAACACTCGGAGGAAAAGGACCCATGGCTTTCTGGTCCGCATGCGCAAGAAAGCGGGCCGGAAGGTAATCAGCCGCAGAAGGTCAAAGGGGAGGAAAAGACTCTCCGTCTGAACCAATGGGACGGACTGGTACGAGTCAGGGAAAGCGAGATCTTGCCCAGGATCCGTATGGTGGCGTCGGCTCCGCTTTTACAAGAACGATTTTTTCTCAAAAAACACGAACGGTTGCGACGCCGGAAAGATTTTGAGCTAGCCTTCCGCTACGGAAGCCGTCGCCATACCAAAAACTTCACCATCATCCTGAGGCCAAATGGACTGAAGTTCTCGCGTCTGGGGGTTACGGTTGGTAAAAAGGTAGGTAACGCAGTTAAGCGAAATCGAGTGAAACGCTACCTTCGCGAGTTTTTCCGTTTACATAAGCACAAGTTGCCACCATCACATGATGTGGTGATAATAGCTAAAGGAGATGCGGCAACCCTTGCTTATCAAGACGTGCGCGAGGAGTTAGCGGCCGTGCTTATTGGAAACAATTATTTATGATCAAAGGTTTTTTGCTCGCATCCATTCGAGCTTACCAGCTCATAATTTCGCCATGGACACTCCCGTCCTGCCGTTTTACCCCCACTTGTTCTGAATTTGCCCGCCAGGCCATTGCCACCTACGGTGTGGTTCGAGGTCTGGTCCTCACCGCCCGACGACTCCTGCGCTGCCATCCGTTCCACGCCGGTGGTTATGATCCGGTTGACAACTATCGGTGATCTAAGGACTTAACTGGACTACTTTCACCGGAGCGAGAATTCCTCTCTCTGTGCTGGTTCAATTTAGAGTCTCGCTCCAATTCGTGGTCTGTCGCCTGCGGCAGGAGTTCTCAAGTTATGGAAAAGCGCGTTCTGTTAGCCATAGTTCTGTGCATAATTGTGCTTGTATTGTGGGAGAAGTTTTTTGTTCCCAAAAGGAAACCCGCTCCCCCCACTACCTCTCCCGAGATTGAACAAACTACCCCTACCCCGGTGAAGCCAGAGGCTGTAGAGCAACCTCAGTTACCTGTTAGCCAAACTCCCCCAGTGTCGCCCCCGTCCTTTCCACCTCAGGTGGCTTACACAGGCAAGGATGTGGTGGTAGAAACCCCTCTTTACCGGGCGGTTTTCACTGAGACTGGTGCTAGGCTTAAAAGCTTTGTTCTTCAACACTTTCGTGAAACCATAGATAAAAACTCCCCGGGAAAGGAATTGGTTAAGACCAGCAAAATCGAAGAATTGCCTCTCCCATTTAATTTTGTCAATAACCCGGTGGCAGCCTTGAATCTGGCGCCTTATATTGCCGATCAACCGTCTTTGAAGGTCGCTAGCGGCGAGACCAAACCGCTTACCTTCCGATACGAGGCACCGGGTTGGCTGAGAATTACCCGTCAGTGTGTGTTCTATGCGGACAAATACCTTATCGATCTCAGCATCAGGGTTGAAAACCTAAGCAGTCAGGCGTGGGAAAACTCTCCCACTTTGAGCCTAATCAACTTGCCTATTTCCACTTCCGGTGGAAGCCGCTACACCTTTCAAGGTCCTGCTCTCTTTTCCAACGATGAATTGCAGGAGGTGAAGATCAAAAAGATCAAAGAAGAGACGCAGTTTCCCGGGCCCATTGATTGGATCGCTTATACCAGTCAGTACTTCACCATGGCCGTGGTCCCCATAGATTTGGCCCCTAATCATGGTCAGCTCAAGGTCCTGGATACTGACAGACAGATGGTGGAAACCACCTTTATTGGCCCCAAGATAACTCTGCAACCCGGGGCCCAGCAGGAATTCCGTTATAAACTTTACTTGGGACCCAAGGAAGAGGGTTACTTAAAGGCCGCTGATCCCAAGCTCAAGGACATGATTAATTACGGTTGGTTTGATATCATTGCCCAGCCCCTTCTGAAGTGCCTCAAATTTTTCAACCGCTTTACCCATAACTACGGGGTGGACATCATCATTCTGACTATCCTGATTAAACTTCTTTTCTGGCCCCTTACCCACAAGAGTTATGTGTCTATGCAGCAAATGAAAAAACTGCAGCCTAAGATGCAAAAGATACGGGAGAAATACAAAGATGACAAAGAAAAGATGAACCAGGAAGTCATGCAAATGTATAGAACCCATAAGGTAAATCCTGTGGGCGGGTGTTTACCCATGATTTTGCAGATTCCGGTTTTTTTCGCCCTGTATAGAGTGCTTTACAGCGCCTTAGCCATCCGCCACGCTCCCTTTATGTTGTGGATTAACGACCTGGCGGCGCCAGATCGTCTGTATGTGGGCATCAACATCCCTTATCTTGGTGGACTTCCTGTATTGACTCTGCTAATGGGCGTCTCTATGTTCGTCCAGCAGAAAATGTCGCCCACCACTGGTGACCCCAGGCAAGAAAAAATGATGTTAATGATGCCTGTGGTCTTTACCGTGTTTTTTGTCAATTTTCCCAGCGGGCTGGTGCTTTACTGGTTGGTCAACAACGTACTGTCAATTGGGCAGCAACATTACATCAACAAGAAAGCAGCCTGAGGATGATTATTACTGACATCTGCTTAGTCTATGTTCATATGGCCTGCTGAATTATGGAGGAAATCATGTCTGCAATGGAAATTGAGGGAAAATCAGTTGAAGAGGCCATCGAAATGGCCTGTCAACGCTTAAGCCTTCCTGCAGATCAGCTCGAAATTGAAATTGTCTCCCATGGCTCATCGGGGATCTTTGGTATCGGTACCAGAAACGCCAAAATTCTGGTGTCCCCGAAAGAAACCGGTGATGCAGCCTCGCTCGAAGAAGCCAAAGAGATACTGGAAAACATTCTGACTCACATTCAGATTCCAGCCACGGTAGAGGCTAACTGGTTGGAAAATCGGATCAAACTGGACATATCGAGCAACGGCTCTGGTTTGCTCATAGGCAAGCGGGGCCAGACTCTCCACTCTTTGCAATTTATAGTTAACAAGATGTTTAACCGGCGAGGATCGAAAAAAGCCCACATTATCATAGATACTGAAAATTATCGGGAAAGGAGACGCCAGGCTCTTACGGAAGTTGCTCTGAATTTGGCAAACCGGGCTAAGAAATCTGGTAGGCCGGCAACCAGCAGTCCTCTCAGCGCCTACGACCGCCGCATCATTCACCTAGCTATAAAAGATGATCGCCAGGTGCGGACCAAAAGTAAGGGCGATGGTGCCTTGCGCAAAGTAGTAGTCTTCCCGGTGAAAAAAGAGACTTCTTCAAGAAAACGGAGCAACCGGCATCACTCCACGACCCGTTCCCCATCCGACCCGAGTGGTTCCGGGGAGAAATGAAAGTCTGTGAGCCTCTAGAAGACACTATTGCTGCCATAGCCACCCCCATAGGAACTGGTGGTATCGGCATTATAAAGATCAGCGGCCCTGAGGCCTGGGCCATGGGCCGCCATCTCTTTCAGCTCTCTGGATCTCCGGAAACCATACAATCCCACCACCTCTATCACGGCCACATCATTGAGCCTGGAACTCATAGGACTGTAGACGAAGTGCTCATAAGCTTCATGCGCGGGCCGGCAACTTACACTCGGGAAGACGTTGTCGAGATCAATTGTCACAGCGGCCTCGCGGTACTGGACCGCATTCTAGAATTGGTAATTCGGGCTGGTGCACGGTTGGCTGAACCCGGCGAGTTCACCCGGCGGGCCTTCTTGAACGGGCGCATTGATTTGACCCAGGCGGAAGCCGTTTTAGACCTGGTTAGCTCAAAAACTAAACGAAGCCTTCATCTTGCCAGCGAACACCTGAAAGGCGGCCTGCAAACCATAATTACTGAACTGCGCAGCCATCTACTTGACACACTAGCAATGGTGGAGGCTGCCATAGATTTTCCAGAGGAAGATTTAGAAATTCTTGTAGAGGCAGACCTTGCCTTACGAGTACGTCAGCAGGTTAAAGAGCCCATCACCAAACTGCTCGAGCATTATGAGGACGGTCGTATCTTGAGAGAGGGGTTGTCGGTCATTATCGCCGGCAAACCCAACGTTGGGAAATCCAGCCTGCTTAATAATCTGCTCCGCTCCAACCGTGCCCTGGTTACTCCCGTTCCTGGCACCACTCGTGATGTTATTGAAGAGAGCCTGAGTCTCAGAGGAATTCCACTGCGACTGGTGGACACCGCTGGCCTGCGCCAACCGGACGATCTTGTGGAAAAACTGGGGATGGAATTCACTAGAGAGCGGTTGTCTCAAGCTGATCTGGTGCTTTTCGTCTTAGACCGAAGCAGCTCATTGACCTCAGAGGATCTGCAGATCTATGAAGATATTAACAGCAAGCCAAGAGTCGTCGTTTTAAACAAAATTGACCTCGATCCCCATCCAGATTTCGCCACCATCAGTGACCGCTTTCCGGATGAGACATTAGTTGAGATCTCTGCCCTTCATGGTGACGGTATGGAGCAGTTGAAGGACGCCGTTTTCCATACCATTCTCGGCCGAAGACTGGACACAGAGACTTCAGTGGTAGCCCCAAACTTGCGCCATAAGCTCTGCCTGGAGCACAGTCTGGAGGCAGTGCATCGGGCTTTGCAACTTCTCGACAACCAATCTTCAGCCGAACTGATTGCTCTGGAAGTGCAGGAGGCTTTGGCTCACCTGGGAGAGGTTATAGGTTTGACCACCACCGAGGATTTACTGGATAAAATCTTCAGTCAATTTTGCCTTGGAAAATAAAAAACGAAAAATCTTATACCTGCAAGGGCCGCAGGGATTCTTCGTTTGTTTTGGCCCATCGGCAAGCTCATGGTGAACGGAAGGGCCTAGAATGACGGTTAACAGTTTCCGGCTGGACGGTAATTACATCTCGATACAGACGAAATCACCACTTTCGTCACGGATACATAGATTTTCTTTATTGTAACTCGTCATTTCGCCGCATCTTGGGCAAGGAGGCCGGTTTTTAACTAGCCCATCCAAATCAAAGTTTTTCTTGTCTTTGAAGCTAACGGAGGTTGGAACCCATTCGCGGCAACGCATGCAGCGTACATGAATTTCTTTGGCCTTGGACACTTTAAATCTCCTAATTTTTGTCTCTAGTCTTGGCGAGATCGGGGAGTAGTCTCCTTCCTTATGTTTAAACGATTTCTTACCAGATTGCTAGCCATAGCGCAACACAAATGGATTGCTGGTCTCACTTCCTTTGATACTAAGACAAACAGGTTCACCGGGGAGCAAAGGCTTCGAGAGCATGACCTCATTGGCAGCGGCAAGAACATAACGTGTGCTCAGCCGTAATTGGGCAAGTTTGATGCCGCAGAATCGAACTGATGTTGGAACTCCTGAGGATCTCTTTAATTGGAAGATAAATTGGTCAAGGTCAGACAAGGAGACTTGCTCCGGCAAGCGTCGCATGAGGTGGGAGTCTCCCTGGGGGATTCTCAGATAGAGCTTTTTGAACTCTACTTGCAGGAGCTTCTGGAGTGGAACAAGACTTTTAATCTCACCGGGATTAGAGATCCCGAAGATATTGTCATCAAGCACTTCGTGGATTCGCTCACTCCCTTGCCTTACTTGCAACCTTCTGGTCGACTACTGGATATTGGCCCAGGAGCGGGGTTCCCCTCGATCCCTCTTAAGATTGCTGCTTCTAAACTTCAGGTTCAACTTGTGGAAGCAAGCCGCAAAAAGGTTTCATTTCTCAAGCACATAATACGCACCCTCAAACTGGAGTCAATTGTTGCACTGCACAGCCGCTTTGAGGATGTGGAACTAATAGACGAACCTTTCAACTATATCATTTCCCGAGCTTTTACCCGCCTCGAGCCACTGCTTAAACTTGTTGCTCCTCTAATGGAACCTGGTAATACTCTTGTTGCCATGTTGGGCCCGACAACTGCCAAAGATCATCCTAGATTTGCGGATCGCGCCCTGGCTGAAAGTCTCGAACTTAATCGAGTGGTCTCACTGCAACTCCCCCGGGGCCGGGGAGGTAGGACCCTGCTTTTCTTTCAAAAGAGGTAGTTCTAATAGATAAGGGGAGTACTTTTTGCGAAGGGAAGACAAAAGCTAGCAGCAATCAGCTTGCAGCGGGCAGCTGTTTCAACTAGGCACTAGGAACTAAGCACTAGGCAGCCACGGGACGACACGGGGAGGCGGAGAGACGGAGACGCGGCGAGCAAGTTAGAGGACAGAGGTCGGAAGTCGGAGATCAGAGATCAGTATTGCCCCTGACATCTGACGTCTGATCTCTGACTTCTGACTTCTTGCTCTATGCTCCATGCCCTATGCCTTTTTAAATTCGCAATCAGAAATTCTCGTCTTTCTGATTTCCGACCTCTGACCTCCGACCTCTGACCTCTAACTCCATGCTATGCTCTATGCCTCTTCGCTATGCGTTTTGCCCTAGCTGTCCTGAGCCTGTCGAAGGATGCGCTCTAAGTCGAAGGTGGCCCAGACTGGAATGTGGTCGGATGGCTTGGGCAAAGAACGCTGTTCTTTGTCCATCCCACATTCCAGGCTTAGAGAAGCCAGTGGCGGTGAAGCCCAGAGGTGATCGATCCTCAAACCCATGTCACGGCGGAAGGCGCCAGCCCGATAGTCCCACCAGCTATAAAGACCACCTTCCTCGTGGTGTCGGCGGAAGACGTCCTCAAATCCCCACTTCTTTAATTCTGCCAGGGCAGAGCGCTCTTCTGGGTGAAAGCCAATCTCTCCTTCCATCTCTGCGGCATCATAGACGTCGCGGGCTTCGGGAGCGATGTTAAAATCTCCAACTAAAACCAGGTGCTCTTCAACTAGGTGCAACCGTTCCATATATTTACTTAGCTGGTTTATGAATTCCAGCTTATAGGTGAACTTAGGGGAATCGGGAGCTGAACCGTTAGGAACATAGACGTTCACCACCCTCACCTGGCCCACTGTTGCAGCAATTAACCTTTTCTGACCTTCGGCATCATAGTCAGGGAATCCTGCCAGAACTTCGGTGGCATCGTACCTGCTCAGGATGGCAACCCCGTTGTAGGTCTTTTGCCCGCTCACGGCTACTTGATAGCCGAGAGCCTCAAAAGGTTCAGCAGGAAACAGTTCATCTGTGACCTTTATTTCTTGCAGGCAAAGAACGTCTGGCTGCTCCTGGTCTATCCAGTTCATAACTGCTTGTAACCGTACCCGTATGGAGTTCACATTCCAGGTCACGATTTTCATGGCAAGCACCGCCCGTCAGTCAATGGTCTTCAACCACAAGCTTTGCGCAGTCAGTAGCCAGAATCCAGAGAGGCATACGGCTCAGGGCTCACGGCGCAAGGAAAAAAATTGGTCTTCTACTGCCTTTTGCCTTGCGTCTTGAGCCTTACGCCTTATCCAAATTCGCAATCCGCAATCCGAAATCCTACCCTATGCCCTATGCTCTCTGCTCCATGCACCAGAAGCACCGGCTCTTGAAGAAATGAGATCCAGGTATTATATTAATACAAATTCCTAGCAAATAGGGGGGGGGAATAAAATGCCAATTTTTGAATATAGCTGCGAAAGTTGTAATTATACCTTTGACAAGCTGGTGATGCACCAGGAAACTAGGGAGAACTGCCCACTCTGCCAGGGAGACGTAAAGAAGCTCATGTCAACCTTTGCAGTTGGAACATCTGACAGCGGGGCCAGTAAGATACCATCTACACCGAGTCGCCCCATGTGCACCACTTGCTGAGATGGTGACATCTCCTTGCAAGGCCTAGAGTTGTGATCGGGGTCCCTGTCTTCTGGCATCCCCTTGCTGACTTTGTTGCAAATACCCCTTGGACAAGATCTCGTGTACACAATGGTGGAGTGGTTGTTCAGTGTTGATTGGTAGATGTAAACTGTCCCACAACTCATCCAGTGGCTCAAATACTTGGCTTTGAGCTTTCAAATGCTGTAACCGTGCATCTGATATTGACTTTTGCTTTTCCCGCCCGGTTAGCCTCTGGCGCAAAGTAGATTGCCTACATCGGCACTCGATGAAGATTACATTTGCCTCCATTTGCTCGGCGAGCCTCCGAGCTAATACCCTGTGCTGGAGTCTGCCAAAAGTACCATCCAGAATAACTGACCTGCCTCGGGACATATCTTTTCGAGCTTCTAGCAGCAACTGCTCATAGGTCCTGTCGCTGGCGGCTGGGGTGTAAATCGACTCACCAAAGGGTTTTACAACCTGCTGCTCGGGACTAAGCCCAAAGAGTCTTTTCCGGATAACATCGGATCTATAACACTTCAGGTTCATTCGTTTTCCCAGCTCTGCGGCTACAGTGCTCTTACCGCTGCCGCTCAACCCGCAGACGATCCAGATGGTCTGTCGACTGAAAGTGTCTGCATACCTCCAGGCCAACTCAAAATAGCTCCGGGCTCTTGCCTTAGCTAAACCTGCCTCTGGTGCTGAAAGGTCTCCTGCCCCATACCTCAAACACTCAACTTTGCAGCGCACATGAGCCCTATAGCACTTGTAGAAATCAATAAGCAGGAAGATCTCCGGATCATCCGCCGACTGAGCATACCCGGCTAGCAATTTCTGCCCAATATCTGCGAAGCCGTTATAGTCCAGGTCCATTGCTAGGAAAGCCAAGTCAGAAGCCGAATCACCGTACCTAAACCGTTCATTGAACTCTATACAGTCGATAATAGATATGGAGTCCGCAAAATATATGTGGCCCAATCGGAGATCACCATGACAGTCCCGGATGCACCCAGATTTTATGCGGCGGTCAAAAAGCTCCGCCTTAGAGTTAAGAAAAGTCCGTACCCACCGGTGCAGATCAGAGAATTGCACCCTGTCCAGAATGGTTGAAACAAAAGGATTTGTCTGGACGAAATCCTCTTCGATGTTAATCCAGATAAGCTCCCTAGAACCCATGGGGTCAATCTCTGGCCCTTTCTCTGTCTTTTGGTAAAACCGCACCAGGATCTGAACCAAATCCCGTAACATGTTGAGGCTGAATTCATTCCGTCGCAGTAGTTGCAGCATCGTTCTCTCTTTTGGGAGTTGGCGCATTTTCACGGCGTATTCCACTGGTTTGCCAGGACCATTTAAAGCGTACCCTGTTGGCTCCTGGGTAATAGGCACCACATCTAGATATACATTTTCGCTGAGACGCTTATTGAGCAAGACCTCCTGTTTACAGTATCGGAGTCGTTTTTTCAGGGTCGTATAGTCCAAAAAGCCAAAATCCACCGGTTTTTTTACCTTGTAGACAAAGTCACCGGTTAGAAAAACTCTTGAAATGTGGGTCTCTTCTACCTGAATCGTACTTACTGGATGAGGATAGAAGTCAGGGTTGCTGAGAGCCGACAGGATCGCGGCTTGATGTTTAGTATCGCTTTGGCTCTCCGCCTTCATCCCATTGACTCCTTTGATCGATCTAGAGGAAGGCCAGCATCTTTGTCATTATATCACTTATATTGTGTTCTTTTGGGGTCAGACTTTTCCCGCCGGTTGAGCTACCACTCTTGAAGCTTGCAATAAAAAGCAGTACCAGCACACCCCCCATTCCGGTATAGTTATTAGAGGATTTGAGATCTCGGATTGCGGCTTTCGGATTGATGAATGACGCAACTTTGGAGTTATGACTGCAAAACCCATTATCGTAGTTGCCATTGGTGGAAACGGTATCTGCCCTTCAGAGCCTGGCGCAGAGATGTCCTTTACTGCCCAGCTCATACACACCAAACGAACTCTTTGGAATTTGATCTCCTTGTTCAACCATTTCCAGGTGGTCATCACCCACGGTAATGGACCACAGGCTGGTCTGGTCTATGAGAAAATGATCCCCACGACACCCTTTGGGGTAGTGACCCTAGTCACTACTTCCCAGATAAGTTCGGCCATTACCCGAGCCTACGAGGAACTTATAATAGAAAACAATCTGCAGGATCTTCCACCCATGGAACCTGTTCTCTCCTGGGTCAAGGTAGACCCCCATGATCCTGGTTTTTCCACTCCTAGTAAACCTGTGGGCCAACAACTCTCCGGCGATGAGGTAGCCGAGCTCCTGCGATATCACCCTGAATACCTTTTCACCGATTATGGCAAGGGTAAACGTAGACTGATCGCTTCGCCTCAGCCCCAAGAAATTCTGAATATTACCGACATCCGAGAGGTCATCGAGGACGGTAAGGTGCCGGTGGCTCTTGGCGGTGGCGGCATACCGGTATTTCTGGACAATCACGGCCGAAAGGAAATCACCAACGGAATCCTCGACAAGGATCTCTCCTCTGCTTTGCTGGCCAGCAATCTGGCGGCGGAGAATTTCCTCATCCTCACAAACGAGCAAGGTGTGTTCACTGGCTACTCCACACCTTCTCAGCGGTTTCACCCCCAGATAAAGTCTTCCCAAGTTCAAAGCTGGCTCAATGAGGGAGAATTTCCGCCCGGTTCCATGGGGCCAAAGGTTGAAGCTGCACTCCAGTTTCTTGCGGCCAACCCTAATGGGCGGGTCATTGTTGGTCACGTTGAAGAAAGGGCGGAAAAACTCTTGGGCGGGAGCGGAGGCACCACCATCACCGTCGGCTGATGTGGTCAGCCGGAAATCCAAAATGCTAAGCAAGAAGCACTAAACAAATCCCAATCACCAAAATTTAAATTACCAAAACGTTAAGAGTTCTGACTCTCTTTCACAGTGGTTGTTTTGGACATTTGGAAATTCGGATTTTTAATTTGTTTAGGATTTCGATATTCGGATTTCGGATTTTCTTATGGAGCGAGAGGCTCAGGAGAGGTTCAAATACTGGAAATACGCACCGTAATGCTAAGGGGGAGGAATCGGGTAGGCAATTCCTTGTTGCCACAACTCCACTGCTTCTTTAAATAGTTTCCTGAACCCTAGTGTACCCCCCAGTCCTTTCCGGCCGAAATTAAAGTTTATCTCGATAAAGACAGGTGGACCTTCATCGGGAAACATGAGATCAAAACCGGCGAGATTGATACCGGCGAGGTGGCAAAATCTGGCCACAGCAGCCATACCGCGATCTTGTAGCTCGGGGAAAATTTCCGGGTGCATGCGTCCGCCCCGGCACACATTGTTGTAAAAGTTCTCACCACCTACGCGAAAATAGCTCACCATTTTGGCGCCCACAACCACCACCCTGAGATCCATACCTCCATGGTTGACCCACCTCTGAATCAGTAAAGGTTCTTCTGCAGGTAGCCTATGGAGTCCATTTATAAGATCCTTTCGGCAGCAAACAGGAAAAACCGTGCTGCCCCCACCACCATTATCTCCCTTGAGCACAAAGGGATAGTCCAGCGGGAGCATCTTCCCTTCAGCATCTAATAAAACTTGAGGGTTTGAGTAAAGAATGGTTCTCGGGTGGCGTATTTTTAACCGCTGAAAAAGCACCGCCTGTTTAGTCTTTCCTGAATAGTCATATTTGGCGTCCAGATTGGGGAACCAATTTTGTGCCATGGCGGCAATTTTCCTATAACGTTTTCTAGTAATACCCCGTGGCATGACGACCCCACGGGCGGCGCGAATCTTACTCGCAACTTCTGGTGCCTCGACAGGTGCCAGGTTAGGTAAGTTCTCCTCCAGATGCACCAGAGGATTCATTGATAAAAAGTATTTCGCCATGGCAAGAGCCTAAAGTTCACCAAAATGAGCTAAAGTGCCTATAATGTTCTAAAATGCCTAAATTGAACTAAAATCTAAAATCCGAAATCCGAAATCCGAAATGATCTAGCTCCATGCTCTGTACCCCTGCTCGCTGCTTACTGTTTGCCACGTCAACCTAACACCCATTCGCGCAGCCGTCGGAGTGTTTTCCACCTGCCATCCTCCATCCCATCCACCTGGAAATCACGACGTCGCCAGAGAATTAGATTATATTCTCCAGGGAAAATGGGCCAAGGTTTGTAGGGCCGCAGACCATAGTACTTTTTCTCCGCCCAGGTCCGAACATAATGCTTTCCCCGGAGTTGTTGTCGTTCGCAGCCATGGATATCCTCTTGCAGCATCAGTTTCGGGGTCATGGAAAAAATCACCTCTTCCCAGCGGCAGTCTGGGTACACCCTTTGGCATACCACCACGGCACAATGAATGTTTTCAAGGTCCTCTACCCAGGTTGCCGGAAATACTCTAACGTTTTCCCAGAACCGCCGAGGTTCGCCCTGGTAATAATCGGTTAACAACCGTGTCATACCGTCAGGATCTAAGAACAGATTGGGAGAAACCGGTTCAATCCATGGAGCACAGTCGATGCCGACGTAGTAGGTAAGATTCAACGCGGTCATAAGACGAATGTGATTGTCTATCCTGTTGACCATGAGACCACAGCCGAGGCTGACTAGAGAAGTGTCCCCGTGCTCTCGAAGAAAATCAATAGCTGGATTTGCCACCACCATTGCAGCGATCTCCTCCCCTTGCCGCCACATTACTGGATGGTTCTGGCCGTTGCAAGCCTTAACCCGGACATTTCATGAATAACCTGCTGCGACAGCAATCCATGAAATATCCGGGTTAAAGGAGCAGAGGGCCGTCAATATTGTTAAGCTATTCACAAAACTATTGCACATTTCTACCTTGATAAGTTAACATTATTGAGTTGAGGTTAGCCCTTTCTAATGCAGTATCGCTTGAATCAAGACTTTCTGCTGGAAAAAGACCTAACACTCTGGCCCAGGACTTCTCGTGGAACTGGCTGCGGAATGCTGCACTGCTATCTGAATCTCAGACAAGGGGAGATTAGTCATGGACAAAAATGACGGGATCACCGACGTGGGCGAGATGAAGGATCGAATGATGATCGATCTGTTCAAGAAGAAACTACAGGAGGCAAGAACTGACCTCACTCAACTAAGTGGAAGTTGGGGTGAGGCCAGCGAAATTCTAAAAAACCATTTCGGCAAAATTAGCCGCACCATGGTTAGCAACGAGAATAAACTGCGCAATTTATATCAGACCGCCATCGATGAACTTAAGAAAGAGAGCGATTAACCCCATGGTGGACTGGGTTCGCTTGATCGGACCAACCATAGCCCAACTAACTAGGCACTAGGGCCTAAGAACGAGACATAGAATCCAGTAGCCAGAAGGGAAAGACACTCTTTATGCTTTTTGCCTCCTGGATTCTGAATTCTGACTACTGACTCCTTCTTAAACTCTGCCAGCTGCTTGCTGTCAGTTGCCGGCTTGATTAAACTGCCTCTAAAACTTCTTCGTTCCTTTGCTTCGGCAAAGAAACCTCGAACACAAGCCCCTGCTCGTCGGTGTTCACACTTACACTACTTCCATCCGGCACCTCTCCGGCCATGATCTTTTTCGCCAGTGGGGTCTCCACTATTTTCTGAATTACCCGTTTAAGAGGTCTTGCTCCATATACCGGATCATAGCCTCTCTCGGCCAACAACCTCTTGGCCTCGTCGGAAAACTCCAGTTCAATTCTCCTGTCCGCCAACCGCCGTTTTAACCAGACCACCTGGATGTCTACGATTTGCGCCAGTTGCTCCTGAGTGAGGGAGTGGAATACCAGAATCTCGTCTACCCGGTTAAGAAATTCAGGGCGAAAATGCTGGCGCATGGCCTCAAGCACTCTCAACCGCATGCTTTCGTAACTCTCACCGGTGGTGTCAAGGATATATTGGCTGCCCACGTTAGAGGTCATAATGATAATGCAGTTTTTGAAATCCACGGTGCGGCCGTGGGAATCGGTTAGTCGACCATCATCCATTATCTGCAAAAAGATGCTGAACACCTCGTGATGGGCCTTTTCGATCTCGTCGAAAAGGATGACCGAGTAAGGCTTGCGCCGCACCGCCTCTGTGAGTTGACCACCTTCTTCGTAGCCCACATATCCCGGCGGAGCCCCAATGAGACGAGCAACGGTATGCTTTTCCATGTACTCGCTCATGTCAATCCGCACCATGTTATTTTCATCATCGAAAAGATTTTCGGCCAGAGCTCGAGCGAGCTCGGTCTTTCCCACTCCGGTGGGCCCAAGGAAGATAAAGCTGCCCACCGGACGATTGGGGTCTTTAATTCCGGCGCGAGAGCGCAGTACCGCCTCAGCCACTGCCTCTACTGCTTCATCCTGACCCACTACCCGCTTATGGAGATGCTCTTCTAGTTTCAGCAGCTTTTCCCGCTCTCCCTCCACCAGCCTAGTTACCGGGATATGGGTCCAGCGCGAGACGATTTCCGCGATCTCGTCATCGGTAACCTCTTCCCGCAGCAGTCGGCCATTGCCCTGTTTGTTCGACAAGTTAGCCTCTTCTGCCTTAAGTTTTTGTTCCATTTCTGGAAGTCGGCCGTGTTTCAACTCGGCAGCCCGGTTTAGATCATATTTGCGCTCGGCCACCGAGATTTCATAACGCAGTTTCTCAATCTCCTCTCGCAAAACCTGGACCTTGTGGATGGCAGCCTTTTCCGCCTCCCATTGGGCCCTCATAGCATCGGCCTTGGACCGCTGATCAGCCAGTTCCTTACGCAGGGCTTTCAGCCGTTCCTGACTCGCTGTGTCTTTTTCCTTTTTCAGAGCCGCTTCCTCGATCTCCAGCTGCATTACCCGCCTGGTCACCTCATCCAGTTCCGTGGGCATGGAGTCCATCTCCGTACGAATGGTGGCGCAGGCCTCGTCCACCAAGTCAATGGCCTTATCGGGCAAGAAGCGGTCACTAATGTAGCGGTTGGAAAGCACTGCAGCCGTCACCAAGGCACTGTCCTGAATTCTTACCCCGTGATGCACCTCGAATCTTTCTTTCAAACCCCTTAGAATGCTTATGGTATCTTCAACCGTGGGCTGATCTACCAGCACAGGCTGAAAGCGCCTCTCCAGGGCAGCATCCTTTTCGATATATTTCCGATACTCGTCCAGAGTAGTAGCGCCGACGCAATGAAGTTCACCCCTGGCAAGCATGGGTTTCAGCATATTGCCTGCATCCATAGAGCCTTCGGCTCGCCCAGCGCCGACAATATTGTGAAGCTCATCAATGAAGAGCAGAATGGAGCCCTCGCTCTCTTTGATTTCCTGCAATACCGCTTTGAGCCGTTCTTCAAATTCACCGCGATATTTAGCACCCGCAACCAGGGCACCCAGGTCGAGAGCAAAGATGGATTTGTCTTTGAGCCCTTCAGGCACATCGCCTTTCACTATCCGATGAGCCAGTCCCTCAACAATGGCGGTCTTGCCTACGCCGGGTTCACCGATGAGAACTGGGTTGTTCTTGGTCTTGCGGGATAGTATGCGAATGACTCGTCTAATTTCCCCATCGCGGCCGATTACCGGATCAAGCCGCCCTTTCTTCGCCTCCCTGACCAGATCTCGCCCGTAGCGCTCTAGAGCCTCATAGGTTGACTCAGGCGTAGCACTGGTAACTCTTTGATGGCCCCGCAACTCGGTGAGTGCTTGCAGGAAGCGCTCAGTGGTGAGGTTGAAACTCTTTAAGATTCGCCCGGCCGCGGTGGCATTCCCTTCATTGATCAGGGGCAGAATAAGGTGTTCAACTGAAACATACTCATCCTTGAGTCTTTTTGCTTCCTCCTCGGCCTTCATCAACAGACGGTTAAGTCGCTGGGTCACATAGATCTTTCCCGCCTCGGTCCCCGGACCTGTGACACTGGGCCGCTTCTGCACTTCTGCTTCCACTTCAGCCTTCAGGTTTTCAACCGGTACGCCCATCTTGTTGAAAAGACGAGGCACCAACCCCTCTGGCTGTTCTAGTAGAGCTAAAAGGAGGTGCTCACCATCAACCTCCTGATGACCGTAGCGTAAAGCCTTGGTTTGCGCATCATGAAGCGCTTCCTGCGATTTTTGGGTTAATTTGTTGGGGTCCATATTCTAAGATTCCTCCTAAGAGTAAAGAATCAAGGCCCGGGGGACCGGGCTTTGAGCTGTCCCCCAGCGCAATTCCTTCCTTTATGCGTCAGTCTGCTGGGGTAATGGAGTGGTGGAGTAATGGAGTAATGATAAAGAGTTATTCAAGTTGAAATTCGGGTTTTGGCTTTTTCCAACACTCCAGTACTCCAATGCTCCAGTACTCCAAAACAGCTCACAATCTTTACCGCTAAGTTCGTCATAACTGCCTGCGAAGTCTGGCGATCTCTCGCTCCAGTTGGTCAATTTTATCTAACAGGTTTAAAACCACACCAATGCCAGCCCAATTAATACCGAGGTCTCGGCGCAATCGCATAATTCGCCAGATCCTGGGCACCGCAGTCTCGGGGAATAGTAACTGGGGCTCACGTTCCACCGGATCAATTAATCCCCAATCTATCAATTTGTCCACCATCTCCGGATGCAAACGGGCGAGCCGTGCTAAATCCCCTGCTGAAAGTAGCTCTTCCGATGCGGGCCGGCTTTCATATCGATAGTGCACAATCTGGTATCGAATGGTGCTCATCTTCCCTATTTTCCCTATCCTTTCCGCGGATTAAAACTGGACACCTTGGCCATTTCCGCAAAAAGTTCCTTTTCTTTCGCAGTCAAATCTTTGGGCACAACAATTTTTAGCCGGGCAATAATGTCCCCCCGCTCACCACCTTTCTTGGGGAACCCTTTTCCGCTCAACCTTAGCTTCTGCCCGCTTTGGCTACCAGAGGGTATCTTGAGGTTTACCGTGCCGTCCATGATCACCACCTGCACCGTAGCACCTAGAGCCGCCTCCCAAGGGGCTACGGGTACCTCCACCTGGAGGTTGTGTCCGTCTATGGTAAAGCGTGGATGGGGCTCCATATGCACCTTGAGGTAGAGATCACCTGGAGGCCCGCCACCCATGCCCTCTCCGCCTTTGCCTGCCAAGCGGATGCGGGTGCCATCGGTGACTCCCGGCGGTATCTTAACTTGTATATTTTTGACCGTAGGACGCACCTGCCCTTGCGGATCTATCTCGTGTCCCTGCAAAGTTAAGGTTCTTTTGGCCCCATGATAGGCGCTTTCAAGGTCAATTTCGATCTCCGCCTCGTGGTCCTGTCCACGCATCACCCACGAACCTTGCCTCGCACTTGCACCACCTCCACCACCCATGCGTCCACCGAAGAGCATCTCGAAGAAGTCGCTGAAACCGCCACCGAAATCAAATGCTTCCGCGCCAGGCCCGGTAAACTCGAAGTGGACATTCTCCCAGCCGGGAGGTGGCTTGAAGTCCTGGCCCGCCTGCCACTCAGGGCCCAACTGGTCGTAGAGCTTTCGCTTCTCCAGGTCCTTTAGTACTTCGTTGGCCTCGTTGATCTGCTTGAATTTCTCCTCGGCCCCTTTGTCCTTGTTGACGTCAGGGTGGTATTTGCGGGCCAGCTTACGATAAGCTCGCTTTATCTCATCCTCGCTGGCATTACGTCCCACGCCAAGGATGTCATAGTAGTCTTGAAACTTAACTGACATATAACCTCACCTATTTGAGCATAGCAGACCTATGGAAGTAAGGGCAACACTACCAATTCGAAGCGCTTCTCCGCTGGCTGCTAACCGGCAAGATCAGCTGCCGCCCTTGCACATTTCTTCGGCAAATCACCAAAATACACTATGTAGTGTAATTTTTTCTTTTGATAAATAAAGTAAGAATTCATGAGATATTTTCAAGTGGTTTTTGACAAAAAACCTGTATTTTATTTGACCTTATCAAACCTTATTTGTCACTCTTCTTTCTCTGACCACACCAATGTTGTCAGGTCGGAGGTGGGTTCGTTTTACTTAACCCACCCCACGGCTCTAACCAGTCACCCTACAACCACCACCCTTTCATCTTTTCCCGTCGAGTGTTATAGTAAAATCTAGTTGGTCGATAGGTTTTATTGGGCTGTCATTCCAGCGAATCTTGAGTAATAAGCTGCCGTTGACAATGGGCAATCTTTACTTAGTTTATCTGTAAGCCTATTAATCGGATGCAAATAGGGAGGTATTTAAATGTATTCAGAAACAGTCATGGATCATTTCAAGAATCCTAGAAACGTGGGCGAGATGAAGGATGCAGACGGGGTTGGAGAAGTTGGAAATCCAATTTGTGGCGATATGATGACCATTTACATCAAGGTCAAGGACGACTACATTGATGACATTAGTTTCCTCACCTTCGGCTGCGGTGCGGCCATTGCGGTCTCCAGCATTCTCACTGAGATGGCCAAGGGAAAAACCATTGATGAGGCCCAGAAGATCACCAACAAATCGGTTGCCGCAGCCCTTGAAGGTCTTCCCAAAAACAAACTGCACTGCTCCAATCTAGGTGCCGATGCTCTCCAACTGGCTATCAGGGATTATTTGGACAAAAAGGCAGGCATAGTCAGAGAAGGGCCCAAGAGAAGCGACAAGCATGAACACAGCCATGGAGACGTGTGCTACTGCCCCTACTGCGATGTGGAGACTGAGGATAAGGCGCCGGTTTGTGTCAACTGTGGTCGAGAATTAGACGAAGCACATTAGGGAGGTTTTGCGGTGAGCATTATAAATTTAGACTACCTTGCGGCCAATCCGCTCCTGCCAGAAGTGCAGGAGGCCATGATAGATGCTATCAAGAAAAATTACGCCAATCCTTCCAGTCAACACCAGCTCGGTGATGAGGCTGTAGCTGCTTTGCAACTGGCCAGGGAACAGGTGGCCAGGCTGATTAATAGCCCGGTGGAAAAAGAAGTGGTTTTTACCTCAGGCGGCACAGAATCTGTTAATCATGCGGTCAAAGGGGTAGCATTTGCCAATACAAACAAAGGAAAACACATAGTTACTTCAAACATCGAGCATAATGCGGCTCTGAGAACCCTTAGATCCCTTAAAATGATGGATTACCGAGTGACTTCGGTGCCGGTCGACCAATATGGGCGGATCAACCCGACTGATGTGGCTGATGCTATCAGGGATGATACGATCTTGGTTACCATCATGCACAGCAATAATGAGATCGGAACCATCCAACCCATTGAGGAGATCGCTGAGGTCACTAGAGCAAAAAAAGTTATCTTGCACTCTGATGCGGTGGATTCAGTGGGTGTCGTCCCAATGGACGTTCAGAAACTCGGGGTAGATCTACTCAGCTTTGCCGCCAACCAGTTTTACGGACCATCGGGAGTAGGTGGCCTATATATCCGGAGAGGCACCAGGATATGGCCTCTTTTGGATGGGGGTGTTCAGGAAAACAACAAGCGGGCCGGCACAGAAAATCTCATTGGTATCATTGGCATGGGTGTCGCCGCCGAGTTGGCAAAACGAGAAATGGAGTTCCGGGTCAAACATGTAAAAAAGCTAAAAGATAGAATAATAGAGGGTTTGCAAGCACGAATTGAAGATATTTACATTAACGGACATCCAGAACTTTCGTTGCCCAATCTGGTTTCGGTGTCGGTTAAATACATCGAAGGAGAGGGAATCGTCCTGATGCTGGATGAAGAGAATATCGCCGCTTCAACCAAATCTGCCTGTGCCGCCGGGGCCCTGCAAGCCTCCCACGTCCTGCTCTCCATTGGTCGTGATTTTGCTGATGCCCAGGGTACGCTGGTGATTACCTTTGGCCGGGATACCACCGAGGCTGAGATTGACCGCTTCCTGGAGGTTCTGGAAGAGGTGGTTCAAACACTGCGAAATATGTCTCCACTTTACATAAAAGCCAAGCAGGGAAAGGCTGAGGGGGCAACTGCGAGTTAGTTCCATTCATTGGCACCCCCCAAATCCACCGTCTAACTTAGTTATCAGGACTGAAATCAGCGGCCTATGGAGTATTCCTGATCACCAACAAGGTATTAGATGCAAGGCGCCGAGGAGGGACGACTGAGGCGTATGGGGCAATACGCCGCAAGCATGCCCCCGCGCAGGCGGGGGGAGGAGCGATCGAAGGCAACACCGCCCTTCGACTTTGCTCAGGGCCGTGAGCCTGTCGAACGGCAGATGATGCCTTGCTGGTGGATCAGGGACCCAATCCCTCATTTAATCATCCCGGAAACTATGGTATGCTAGTTGCAACTCTGGAGCACGTGGGTATGGAAGAGTCCACTAAAAGGAAGATTGAAGAGATCATTGGCCAGATGAAGTGCCCGAAGGATTTCGTCTGCTATAAGTCCGGGTTAAAGACTCTTTGCAAAGCTGAAGACGTTGGCATGCAATCTTATCTAAAGTGCTTGGAGGAGAATCCAAGTGATTGCGTCTTCTCAATGGGCTATGCGGAATCACATTATTGCACCTGCCCTCTCCGCTGCTACATTGCAAAGAAAGAAGGCAAGTGAACCAACTCCTCTCGCCAATACCAAACCTACAAACTTCCACCAATAGGCCAGCATAGAAGCAATAAGGAGTGATGTGAATGCATACAAAAAGAGTTAGTTCATTTGTTTTTCTACTATTTTTTATGGCCCTGACAACCTTTGTATTGGCAGAAGAAACGCAACCGCCAACAGACAAAGCGGCGGTGGTAAACGGCACAGTCATAACTCAGGCTGAGCTCGATTCTCAGATGAAAATAGTTATCGATCGGCTGAGAGCATCAGGGCGTCTTCCTGATGTTTCACAGCTTGATCAAATCAGAAGTCAAGTCCTGGAGAATTTGATCGCTCGTGAGTTGCTCTACCAGGAAACCCAAAAGAAGGGGATCAAAATCTCTGAAGAGGAAGTAAATAAACAATTAATCAATGTGAAAGCCCAATTTCCAAATGAAGCAGAATTCAACAATGCCCTGATTAGGATGAATCTGACCGAGGCCAGCATAAAAGAAAAACTCCAGCGTGACCTGGCCTTAAAAAAACTAATTGAGGATGAAGTTGCTCCTAAAGTCACGGTCTCGGATAGTGATATTCTAGCTTTCTACGAGCACAATCCCGAAACCTTCAAGCAACCCGAACGGGTGAAGGCCAGTCACATTTTGATCAAAGTTGATCCCAAGGCAGATGCATCGCACAAGGCTGAGGCACAGAAGAAGATCAACTTGGTACAAGCAAAGCTTCAAAAAGGTGAAGATTTTGGCGCTCTTGCCAAAGAATACTCTGAGGGTCCAACCGGCCCCAAGGGTGGTGATCTAGGATACTTTACCCGGGGGCAGATGGTAAAACCTTTTGAAGAAGCGGCTTTTGCTATGAAACCCGGTGAAGTGAGTGGTATGGTTGAGACCAGATTCGGATATCATCTCATCAAGGTTACAGATAAAACACCTGAAGGTACAATGTCTTACGACGATGTTAAAGAGAGGCTCGCGGAATTCTTGAAGCAGCAGAAGATCCAAGAAGAGATAAATGTTTACGTCAAGAGGTTAGAGGAAAAATCCAAGATAGAGAGATTTGTTCAGTAGTCCGAGATAAGGATAAGGGGGACGTTCTTGTTTTTTTGCGTTTCTATTTTTCTCTCAGTCTCAACCTTTAGAAACGCAAAAAAACAAGAACGTCCCCCTTTTTTAAAAGGTTATCTTCATGCAAAGCTATGTAAATCAAGGAGAGCAGCTTGTAGTTGCCCTTTACGTTCGGGATGTAAAAAAGTCCAGCGACTTCTACCGGAGCTACGGGTTCGAAGTGGTTAGGGACGAAGGAACCTTTATGGAACTCAAGTGGGAGGACGCTCGCTTGTTCCTGTCGGAAGTCCCGGGTACCCCTCTGCCACCGGCGAATCCCATCGGTAACCTGCGGGTTATGGTTCCCGATGTGGACGAATATTGGAACCTTGCCATTGAAAAGGAAGCAAAAATACTAAGCCCCATAGAGGACCGTTATTATGGCTTGCGGGATTTCATCATTGCCGGACCGGACGGCCTCGCCCTGCGCTTTGCCACCTGGCTCAAGGATCTTGAGAGATAGAAGTAGAAACCGAAATTATTGGAGGGCAGTGAGAGCTAGGTAGTTTTTGGAGGATCACGCCAGATTTCCACCATGGTCAAATCGTCGTTAGCCGCGGCATTCCCACGCCAGGAATCTATTTTTTCCAAGAGACCTTCTGCCCAAGGAGGGCCTTTAGCTCCCGCTAAATAGTCAGTTAAACGGTCATTACCGAATAACTCATTTTCTTCATTTTCCGCCTCGGTGACTCCGTCTGTTATGAACAGAATCGATTCTCCGGGTGACAGGACAAACTCTGTTTTCTCGTACTCAGTTCCTAATTCCACGCCCAACGGGATCCCGTTTGGTTTGGGAAGTTCCCGAAATCCATGGTTAATAACCCACAGCGGATGCGGATGCCCGGCCCGCGCAGTCTGCACTCTTCCGGCCCGGGGCCAATATTTGCTCAAAACTATGGTGGCGAAAAAACCCTCTTCAGACATGAGTTCATACATGGCATTGTTCACATTGGCCAGCAGTTTGTCCACCTCGCCGTGCAACGGTGCTTCACTGCGGATCTTGGCGGAAAGTGCCGCCATAATCAGCGCTGCAGGAAGTCCCTTGCCAGCGACATCAGCAACATAAACCAGCCAACTCCCGTCGGGCATGGGGATTACATCGTATAAATCACCCCCAACAGAGGCCGCCGGCTGTGAGAAGGCCCAAACATGGCTGCCTTCTCCCAACTCCGGAATTTTAGGCCAGAAAAGCTCCTGGATCTTAGCCGCAGCTTTTAGTTCAGCCTGAAACCTTTCCTGCTCTATCCGCTCTTCAACAAGCCTCGAGCGTGCTATGGCGACGGCGGCCAAGTCAGCAAAGCTTTCCAAAAGGGCGAGATCATCTGTTTCGAAGAAAGGTTTTTCCCTGGAGTTGAGAACATTGAGTACACCCAGGAGCTCTTCCTGGTGACTGAGAGGTACGGAGAGCATTGTTCTGGTGACAAAACCGCTCTGCTTGTCTGCCCGCTTGGAGAACCTGGGGTCCCTTTGCGCATCCTTGACCATGACGGCCTTGCGGTTCTGGGCAACCCAGCCGGCTATTCCTTCGCCCATCTTTAGCTTTACAGAACTCTTGAGGACATCACCTGCCCTGTCTCCCATTACATCGTCTTTAATCGAGGCGAATTCCAGCAGGCGGCTCTCTGAATTGTAGAGCATTAGTGAGGAAGCTTCTGCATTGGTAACTTCCTTGGCGAGATCTATAAGCCTTGGAAAGAGTTCGTCAAGCGATTCCATTTCCGCCAGGGAGTGGTTTGCCTCGGTTAGCTTTCTAAGACGATGGGAAACTGCTTCGATATAGGGCTCACATTCCGTGCGGTTCATCACACAACCTTGATCCCCTAAAAATTCCAGGAATGAAATATCCTTCATTATTGCCTGTACAACTAACCTAGCCGATAGTTTATAGTAACCATTAAACATAATAGATGCCACACCTTTTTGCTAGGATTTAGATTTCTCAAGATAAGATATGACAACGGATAGCAAAGGTTTTGTCGCAAGGAGTGAATCATGAAAATGTACATCGCCGGTGAGTGGATAGACACTGAGGAGAAGATCGAAGTTCTCAACCCATATAATGGCGAGGTTGTAGATACCGTGCCTAATGCGGCTCCCCAGGCGGTGGAAAAGGCACTCGCTAGTGCCGCCAGGGGGGCGCAGGTCATGGCGGAACTTCCCGCCTATCAGCGCTTCACTATCCTTATGAAAGCAGCAGGTCTGCTCATGGAACGGCAGGAAGAATTTGCCCGTCTCATCTCCCAGGAGTCGGGTAAAGCCCTGTGGGAATCTAGATTGGAGGTCGTCCGGGCTGCAGAAACCATAGAACTATCTGCTGAGGAGGCAAAAAGAATCCGGGGTGAGACCATCCCCCTCGATGCAGCCTCAGGAGGAAAGGGAAAATTTGGCTTTACCTTAAGAGTACCATGCGGGGTGGTGGTTGCTATCAGTCCTTTCAATTTTCCCCTCAATCTTCTCTGTCACAAAGTGGGGCCTGGACTGGCAGCCGGCAATGCGGTGATCGCCAAACCGCCCTCAGACACTCCTCTCTCTGGCCTTCGATTCACCGAATTGCTCCTGCAAGCGGGGCTGCCTTCAGAAGGTATTCAATGCATTACGGGACCAGGAGGTTCGGTGGGTGAGCAACTTTGCAAGGATTTCCGGGTGCGCAAGATCTCTTTTACCGGCAGTCCTAACGTAGGTGAAAGAATCTGTCAGGTAGCCGGAATCAAAAAAGTGACCATGGAGTTGGGATCCAATTCTCCCTTGATCATAATGGAGGATGCCGACCTGGAAGAGGTGGCTAAAGCCACCGCAGCAACCGGCTATGCCCTCGCCGGCCAGGTCTGTATTTCGACCCAGAGAGTGCTGGTCAACCAGAGGGTTTATGGGGACTTCCTCGACGCTCTCATACCTGAGGTAGAATCTATTGTCACCGGCAACCCATTGGAAGAGTCAACCCGGATGGGTCCCATGATCCGCGAGAGTGACGCTATCAGGGTTGAAAGCTGGATCAATGAGGCGGTCAAGGGCGGTGGCAGATTACTCACGGGAGGTGTCCGTCAAGGAAATCTAGTGGCTCCCGCAGTGGTGGCAGATGTGGATGCCAGGGAGAGAATCTCCTGTGACGAGCTTTTTGGGCCGGCCGTGGCAGTAACTCGTTTCGAGGATATCGATCAAGCCATTGCTATGGCCAATGACTCCAAGTATGGACTCAGTGCCGGCATCTTCACCCGCAATCTGGACTGGGCCATGAAGTTTGTTCGTGAGGTTCACAGCGGCAATCTCATGGTCAACTGGGGACCACAGTGGCGGGTTGATCTAATGCCCTATGGGGGACTGAAACAGAGTGGCTTTGGCAAAGAGGGCCCTAAATATGCGGTGGAAGAAATGACCGAGCTGAAAATGGTAGTTTTTCATCTATAGATAGACTTTTGGAGTAGTGGACTGTTGGAGTATTGGAGTAATGGGGATCTCTTGGTTTTTCATTTCCATTACTCCATCACTCCAGTATTCCAGTACTCCAGCAGCTGGGCGGGCGCTGCCCACCCAGCTGCTTTCGTTCTAGCTCGTCCTTTTGAAAGGGCAGGAGGCATACAACTTCCAGTAAAGATCAAGACTTAATTTTACTTAGCCAATCTCTAAATAGTTCCAATGTTTCAGTGGCCCTTACCTTAATCTTGATAATGACTTCTGTTGCTACGGATTGTTTCGTTAGGATTCCCCTGCCTTTTGTGACTTCAGCGTAAACGTTATTCTTGATCCTGGGCGCCCCTTTGTCCAGCTTTTTTCCCAACTCTTCCGGGAGACATCTTCTGCCCGTTTTGCAGGAGTACATTGTATAGCTTGGGCAGTAATATTTCCTTTTCTCCCACCTCGGCAACTGAGCCAGATGTTCTTTGAACTCAAGTAATAAATATCCATGCTCTTTAGTTTCACTAGCTCCAAGGAATAAAATATCTCCCTCTATGAAGCATTTCCCACCCATAACACTACTAAACCCACCGTAAGACTCCCACCATAGTGCACCATTGTGCTTTTCAATAATCTTATATTGACCCAACCTGTAAAATCTGTCTTCTGTCATTTACCCAATGCTCGCTAGCTAAATAGTTACAAATCCGGTCACCGAGGAATTACAACATTATCATCGTCGTAAATCCCATTCTCAGCGGTGGTGTGACAAGCTATACAGTTTGACATGGATCCTACAGATTTCCTCGTGAAGGCATCGGCTGGAATATCATCATCCTCATGCTTGTGCCGGATATAAGGAACATCTGTAATTCTCATCGGAGTTTTTCCACCTAGATTCTGCATGATTTTTACTGCTAGTTTCGCCGAGGAATATTCTGCACTGTTCGCTTTAAGATACTCGGCAATGATCTTTTTGGACTCTTGATCAAGGTCGATCTCCTCTCCGTGATGGTCCGAGAGCCCAGCAATAATTTTTTCCCAAGAACCTGAAGGCAACAGCTCGGGCTGGTAGGCAAAATGGCAATCTCCACAAATCTCTTTGTACGTTGGATTATCTACCGGCTTTAGATGGCGCTTGCCATCATGTTCAGAGCTATTTCCATGCCGTTTTTGATATCGTTTCCTTTCTTTGTGTTCATTATGGTCAGCCAAGGCGGCATAGAATACTCCGTTCGCCATCAATAAAAGTGCCACAAGAATAATACCTTTTTTTGTGCTCATCTAATTCTCCCTTTAAGACCAAGTTTTAGGACTGACACTTGATCCAAATCCTAGCCACCTGCTGACTTCCCATGCTTTATCTGAATGAGGTCGGCCCTTAATTAAGGATAAGCTTTTGTCTTTAGAAGAGTCGGGGATAGCTATGAACGGATTAACAGAGTAGGGAGAGGTTTTGCAGATAAATCGGAGAAGATGGTAGTGTTCTACAGGCATGAAAAACACCAAAATCCTTGAGGATATGGATAGTGGCAGGATAATCAACCAACACAAATATGATGTGTGTCGTATCAAAGATTTTTACACCACCAGTCGGTGTGGAAGTATTGGCCGCTTTGAGAGTTTGTCCTTTTTCGATATTGCAGCTTTTGCAATTAGTCCCACAACAACGCGTATGAAATGAAGAATTTACTCCTGCCCCTAACTTGCTTTGCAGGCTGTGCAGGCAGGCTTGGCCGCACAAGCAAGCCTCGCCCATCACACCGTTTGTGCAAATACCCATAAGCAGAAACAGGACAATTATATAGGACGCTTTTCGATGTCCCATAAGGGTCTTCCCCACGGATTGGTTATTCTTGCTTTTTATGTCAACTGCAATTATACATTAATCGGCTCAGGGTCATCAATGACATTCCTCCCAACTCTCTCAATCAATTGAAGCCTCCTTCACGTATTGATATCAAGGTGTTATGGAAATCAACAAATATCAATAAGCAAAGCGGTTTCGATGACTGTAAGAGTCCAGAGCAAACCTGATCCTTTTACAGCTCGTCTTATTTACTTGTATCCTGCTTTCTCCCCGTTTTCAGCTTCAGCCGGAGGATCTCGCTGGGACGCCAGAGGCGCATGCGCGGTCCCCAAGTGCCCGTACCGCGGCAGACAATTACCGTCATGCCGTCTACCTCATACCGCCCTCCAAGGAGCGGGTAAACGCGTTTGACCAAATAGCCGAAAGGCCAAATTTGCCCTCCGTGGGTGTGGCCAGAAAGCATCAGGCCTGCACCGGCTTTCGCTGCTTTGCCCGCCTGCCAAGGTGTGTGGGAGAGAAGGATGGTTGCACCCGGAGGTCGACCCGCAAGTGCCTTCGAAATAGGATCGGTGCTCTGACCAGAGCGGCGGCTGGCTGTAAGATCGTCTACGCCAGCCATGATCAGACCGGGTCGAACCTCGGCCCAGCAGTTGCGCAGCAACTTGAAGCCGGCCTCCTCGATCAGAAAAGTACTCGTGTTGTGAGGACGGTGGAACTCGTGGTTGCCAGGGACGACCCAGACACCGAGAGGTACAGAAAGACGGCGCAACACCGAAAGCAGTTCGCCCTGGGGCTCGCCGTGCCCTTCAAAGAGATCTCCGAGTAGGACCACGAGATCAGGCTGCTGCGCCTGCACCTGGGCGACACGTGCTTCTAGCCACCGCTTGCCAAGCGACGAGCCAAGGTGCAGGTCGGACATGGCTACGAGCACCGTGCCATCCAGCTCATCGGCAAGACCGGACAAATACACCTCATAGTTTTTCACCACCGGTGGCCGCAGTCCCTGGACAAGTGCGACCACCGAAAGCGCCAAACCGGCAAGCAACGCTATGCCTCGTAATGAAGGCGCCAGCCTGGGCACGAGAAAGCCGAACCCAGTGACCAAGTCCATGACAAGGAGGGAGACGAAGAGAAGGAATAGCACGGCCATCCAGTTCATGCCGAGCAACTCCAGAGTCTTGGCGAGGGGGCTTGTGCCTTGGTGACCGTAGACGCGGCCCAAGAAAAAGGTTGCCCAGAGAACCAGGCCTGCACCGATGAGAAGCTTTCTGGGAACGTACCGTTTAAGAACGGGCACCGAGGCGGCGCGCCAGAAGACGTAAATGTGCATCAATGTGATGGCGGAAATAAGAATGAATCCGAACACAGGCCCTCCACGTTTGACATCAAGATCTCATGAATCTGGATATCCTGTCTGCGTCGCCTAGTTCTAAAAATAAAGGTTTATTGCCAAGATGCCAAATCTTGCGAAAGTTGAGATATGCTATGACTATGTCAAATATTACAGTATCAATAAAAATATTGGAGGACATATCGTAAGGCCAAGAAGGTTATCAACAGTCCTAAGATGCACCGAATGACCTTACCTGGCACAAATTTCTGTGCTCTGGCCCCGCAGTACATACCTGCAAAACCGCCGATTCCGAGGAGAATCCCCAGTTTCCAATCGGGGGCAATGGCCAGGCCGGTGTGAGCGTATATCGGGGCGATGACAGTGTAGATGCCCACGCCAACAATGGAAGTTAGAAAAGTACCCATAAGGGCGGAACCAGCTATGGTGTAAACCGGTAGCGAGTAGAAGGTAATGAGAAAGGGCGCTATTATAGCTCCGCCGCCGATGCCGTAGGTTCCGCCCACGATACCAACGATGAAGGTGAGAAGTAGGAGGACCCAAGTGTTGAAAGCATAGGTCTCTCCGTAGAACTCGTATTCAATTCTACGGATGGAGGCAGACACGGTCTTGACTACTGCATCAACAGGCAGCCCAGAGGCGACTTTGGCCTTCTGCTCCTGGCGCATTTGGGCCACCCGCTGTTTAAACTTCTCCTCCATGGCCTTAATCTTTTCTTTGCCCACCCCCTTTTTTTGAACCAACTCATAGAGCATGCGGACGCCGATATAGAGCAATACACAGCCGACGAAGAGCTTGAAGGCCCTGGGATGCGGCAGGTAGTTGATCCGGATAATTGCTCCAATAAGCACACCCGGCAAGGTGCCGACAATTATTACCCAGGTGAGGGGCCAGGCCATACGCCCTTCTCTGATATAGCGATAGACACCGCTCGGGATAGCCACAATATTGAAGATGAGATTGGTGGGACTGACTGCGGGGCTGATAAAGCCGAGTACACTTACCTGGAAGGGCAGAAGAAGAAAGGCACCTGAGACACCTCCCATAGAGGTAAAAAAGGATACGACGAAAGCAAAGACCAACGGAAGCGCAGGCTGGACCTCGATCCCCGACACTGGGAAATACATTGGGCAGACTCCTCTGCAGACAGGGCTATTTGATCATCAAAAGCGATCCTTCTGAGTCGGGCCGTAACTGGCCTCGAAAACCGGCACTCAATGAGGTTGCAGAGCCTTTTTCACCTGCTTGGCCACTTTTTCCCGGATAAAAGCTAGGGCCTTTTCCGGGTCCCCGTCCAGGTCGATCGCCAGTATTTCCTGGACATCATGAACGCTCAGCTCAAGTAATACTTTCTTCAGATTCATTTAGATTCCCCAATGTACTAATCCTTCACGGCCTCCTTGAGCCACTGGAGAACCTGTCTCTCCTGAGGCAGTCTGCCGGAGGACTTGATTTCACCGTTGATTACCAGCGCAGGTGTAGGGACCAGTCCATAGTTGGCGATCTCCGCCAGGTCTCTCACGTGTTCCACGTCGCCGGCTATGTTGGAGTCCGCCATCACCCTGAAGATCATTTGCTCCAGCTTCTCGCAGTTGGGGCAGCCGGGACCGAGGATCTTCACCTCGAGCCCCTGGGGTTTTTCCATCTCAAAAGGTTCACCCTTGAATTTCTTGTATTCCCGCAGAAAGGCCCGGGCATGATCCGCTTCCGATTTTGGCGGCACATAATTCTTTTTCTTGAGTACTTGCAGTAGGTGGTCGGCTATCTCCTCATCCGAGGAGAACTCCTTTTGGGCGGCCTCCTCCACTGCCTCTTTCAAGCCGACAATGCCCACTGTGAACTTGCCTATCTTGATCTTAGTTAAATCATCTGTTGGACTCACTCTCACATCCTCTTAGAAATAGCTTTCGACGGTTTAGCCAGTTTATTCAGTGAAGCCGGTTAGCCAGTCGAGTCGCCGCAGGGCAGCCAAGCAATTAGCCGACTTATGGTTTTGCCCAAGCAGGGACCGGTCTGACCGGCTAAATCGGTTTATTTTTGAGCAACTAAGAAAATTACTTGCTGAGGATCTTCTTAATCTCATCTTTGCTGGCCACCTTGCCGACGATCTTTACTTCTCCATCGACAACCAGGCCTGGAGTCATGAAGACGCCGTAATTTGCGATCTCATTTATATCGGTCACCTTTCCGACCTGGGCGTCGAGGCCAAGTTCGGCAACTGCATCTTTTGTGTTCTTCTCGAGTGTCTGACATTTTGGACAGCCGGGACCGAGTACTTTGATTTCCATTTTACTGTACCTCCTTGTAATTCGCATGGCGCAAAGCACATAGCGTCAGAGTTGAGACTATTTATGCGAAAAAGACTGCCGAAGATCAGCCCGCTTATTGTTGCCATTATGACTACTAAGGAGACGAAAACAGCCGTCTTCTTAGTTCCCATCACACTTCGGATTACCAGCATGTTTGGCAGGCTCAGAGCCGGGCCGGCAAGGAGCAGAGCCAGGGCAGGGCCTTTGCCCATGCCGGCGCCCAAAAGCCCCTGGAGAATAGGCACCTCTGTAAGGGTGGCGAAGTACATGAAGGCACCGACCACCGAGGCAAACAGGTTAGCTCCAACCGAATTGCCGCCGACCAGACCGCTCACCCAGCGTGAGGGAATAAGCCCCTCAGAGCCGGGGCGACCCAAGAGGAGACCTGCCACCAGCACACCGGCAAAAAGAAGGGGCATAATCTGTTTGGTGAAGTCCCAGGTTGAGAGAAACCAGCTCTCGGTTTCCCCACGGGTGCTGGTGGTGATAACCGTTATGCCTATGATCCCGGCGGAAAAAGCCACAAGGGGCTCGTGGGGGAAGAGAATTGCCAGCGCCAGGACAACAGCCCCGGCAATAGCCACCTTGTAAGCTCTCACTCGGAACCAGGCCACCAGAAGAATACCCAGCAGCACTGCAAAGCCACCGGTCAAATACCACTTGACGCTGTAGATGGCGTTCCACACTCCCACGGGTTCAGCAGGTTTCCCCCAGGTGGCAGAAACAAGAATCCCCACCATGGAGGCAAAGTAGATGACGTTTTGCCATAGAGGCCGCTCCACCTCCGGTTCTGGCAGCATCATAGCAGCTTCGGCCTTGGCTTGTTCTTCCTTTCTGAATATTAGATACATCAGGAGGCCGATGACGATGCTGAAGATCACCGCACCCACGGCTCGGCCTATGCCCATAGCAAGTCCCAGCACTCTAGCGGTAAGCACTATGGCCAGGATGTTGATAGCTGGGCCAGAGTAGAGAAAAGCTACCGCCGGACCAAGGCCGGCTCCCCGCCTCCAGATACCGGCAAAAAGGGGCAAAATGGTGCAGGAGCACACTGCCAGAACGGTGCCAGAGACCGAGGCCACGCCATAGGCCAAGACCTTTTTCGCACCGGCTCCTAGATATTTCATCACCGCCGCCTGGGACACAAAGCAGGCAATTGCCCCTGCGATGAAAAAGGCGGGAACCAGGCAGAGAATCACATGTTCCTGGGCGTACCACTTGGCCAGGGCCAGGGACTCTATCACCGCTCCCGCGAACCGGTTGTTGTCAATGGGTAAATAGAAAAAGACCATAAAGAGGCCCACGATCAGGCTCATGGGCTTCCACAGGGTTTTCCAGTCAATAATGCTCGGCTGAGACTCTTCTTCCTCCACTACAGCGGATCCCTCAGCAGCAACCTTTCCTTCCATAACAGTTATTTTTCCCATTGTCCTCATTCCTTTGGTTGGCTGCTCGGCATCATGCAGCCCTCGAAAACCAGCTCTTGCTTCCAAGACATATTTTTACAAGCATGAGCATCACAGGAACTTCAATGAGCACGCCGACTACAGTGGCCAGGGCTGCCCCGGAGGAGAGACCGAAAAGCATGGTGGCGGTGGCTATGGCCACCTCAAAGTGGTTGGACGCTCCGATCATGGCTGAAGGAGCTGCGTCCTCGTAGCTAAGCTTTAACACTTTGGACAGCCCGTATCCCAGCAAGAAGATTAAATTGGTCTGGATGAAAAGTGGGATGGCAATCCAGAGAATGGTGAGTGGATTGGAGATAATCACATCTCCCTTAAAGGAGAAGAGCAGTACCAAGGTAATGAGGAGCGCCGAAATCGTTATAGGGGTCAAGACGTGAAGAAACTTTTCTTTGAACCATTGCTCCCCTCGAGCGCGGATTATAAGTTTACGTGAGATGTACCCTGCCACCAGGGGAAGGGCAACATATATACCAATGGATAGAACCAGCGCTTGCCAGGGTATGGGCAGCCGGCCTACGCCCAGCAAGAATCCTCCCAACGGTCCATAGAGAAAGAGCATGGTGAGAGAGTTTATGGCCACCATGACCAGGGTGTGGCCGTCATTTCCCCGGGCCAGAAAGCCCCACACCAGCACCATGGCAGTACACGGGGCAATCCCCAGCAGAATGCATCCGGCCAGATAACTGCGCCACAGAGGAACTACCAGCATCTTGACGCCTTCTACCATGACCACGGTCCCGGCCCCGTGAGTTGCCCCCACGGGAAGATTCAGCCCCAGAGGTATCTTCACATAGTCTATGGCCTCAGGTCCTATGAAACCATAAAAGAGCGTGCCGAGGAAAAAGATAGAGATGGCATACATGGTGAAGGGCTTGATAGCCCAGTTAACAAACAAGGTAAGAGCCACTGGTTTGAAGTTTTTTCCCGCCCTGACCACCTCACCGAAATCAATCTTTACCATGATGGGATACATCATAAAAAAGAGGCAAATCGCAATGGGAATGGAGACCACCGGCGCTTCGCCGACATAGATGGCAAGGCTATCAAGATATTTGGCGAATCCTGGGGCCACTTTTCCAAGGACAATTCCTCCGACAATACAGAGTATCACCCAAACTGAAAGGTATTGCTCAAAAAGACTCAGTCCTTTGCGAGGTTGTTCGAGGACAATTTTTTCAGTTATAACTTCACCCATACAGATTCCCTCCGTTTTCGTTGGGGATACACATTTTTAACAGCTGATCGTCGAGCGCTTTGATCTCAGCCATAAATAGTTATACTAGCATGTAGCAATATATTATTATTTTAAAAAAATTATCTCTTGCAAACCTCCTCGCGATGAATAGTAGGAAGCTCTTCTAAGAGGGACTTAATCTCCGGATCATCCCGCAGCCAGTGGATGAGATTTCCCAGCATATTTCCTGCGTAAGGACTGCTCTCTCCATCTGCAAGACGGTAATTTACCCATAAGCCATCTTTTTTGTAGCTCACTAGTCCGGCATTCTCCAGTACCTTCAGGTGCCTTGAGACAGTCGGTTGAGCCACCTTCAGAGCCGCTTTGAGCTCACAAACACATAACTCTCGGTGCTGGAGCATCTTGAGAATTTTCACCCGATTGGGGTCTGAGAGGGCCTTCATCACCCTGACAAGCTCCTTCATTTTGGCCTCCCGTATATAGCCAAATATAAATATATATGAAGAGTAAAAACTGTCAATAAATTTTTACGCCTTTACACTTAACTCCGTTAAGCAAATAAACTCCTCCCCCTTGTCGCAGATCCCGAGCGACTCGACCTGAGCTCGTCGACAGGTCTTGTCGCGGGGACGGGGGAGGATTGAGCCTGCCCGCCATCGCCTGAAGGCGAGCCGGGCGGGCTCAGGCGAGGCGGGCGGGGTGGGGGTGAAAAAATTGATGGATTGAAAAAGGTAGGTGGAGGGATCATGTTCCTTTGCCGAAATGGCATTTGGGATAGGTGCATTCAGCACAGTCGAGGCAGAGACTGCCGTGGCCCAGAAAGGCTAACTCCGCCTTGCCTATTCGTTCCTTGGCAAGAATCCGGGGCAGTACCAAGTCAACCACAGTGATCCGGTGATAAAGGCCACAGGCTGGAACCCCCAAAAGCGGCACCTCTCCAAGGTAGGCCACAAGAAACATGGACCCAGGTAGAGCGGCGGCCCCATAGTGGATCTCACTTGCCCCGGCAAGTCTAATTCCATGGCGGGTAACATCGTCAGGATCCACACTCATACCGCCGCTAAGTAAGAGCAAATCACAACCCTGATCTAGTTGGCTGCGAATAACTTGATTGATCACCTCAGCGTCATCCGGAGTAAAGTCAAGGGCTACAATCTCTGAACCCAGCGCTTTAACCTTCTCGGTGAGAATAGGAGCGAAGCGATCCTGGATGAGACCTTGATAGACCTCGTTACCGGTGATAACCAGACCCACACGAGCCGACCGTAGAGTCTTCACTGAGAGCACCGATCCGTTCTGGCGAGCAATGGCCGCAGCCCTCTCAATGGGAGTCCGCTTCATAACCAGGGGAATAGCCCTGGTGCCGGCTATGAGATCCCCTCTATTTACCAGCGTATGGTTGTGGAGGGTGGCGCACATAACCTCGTCCACCATGTTAAATGCGGCCAGAGCAGCAGTATTGACCACAAGAAGACCGTCCTTTTCTGCGAGTAAATTAATTTTTCCCTCCCGAGGACCATTCCTCCAGGTGACACCATCTCCAGCCAGAGACGTGGCCAGAATGACTGCCGCTTCGTTTTCGTGAATCTCATCATCGGCCATATCGAGGACATAAAGGTGGTTCTTGCCCAGCCTCTGGAGATGACAGAGATCAGCCTCACACACTGTGTGACCTCTGCGAAAGGCAGGTCCTTTGAACTCCCCTGGACGGATTTCGGTAATGTCATGGGCCAGTTTACTGCCAATTGCTTCTTGCAGTCTCATCTTCTTCAGCACCACATCACTCCTAATTCGGTTTAGCCTGTTTGGCCTGTTCAGCCTGTTTCTCCATCAGCGTAGAAAATAATTCCACGTTCCGCGTTCCGACTTCCGCGTTTAAATCCTCGTCTCGCCAGTCTCACAATATATTCTGCTTATGTTAACTTTAACATAAGCAGAATGAAAAAAAGAGTGGAGGATTTAGGATTGCGGATTGCCGATTGCGGATTTCGGATTTGAGGCTGGAGGCGGTTGATTGCTAGTGCAACAACGATAGGATAAGGTCTCGGTATATCTCGGCAGCGATTACTATCTGTTGGAATGAGACGGATTCCTCTGGAGCGTGCGCCTGAGACAGCTGGCCGGGGCCCAACAAAATCGGTTTTACTCCTGAAGCCCATAGCTGATTGGCGTCTGAATGACTCGGAAAGGATTGGGGTTCCCATGGCTGAGAGTGTTGTTGGTAAACAGTTTTCAAAGCCTCAACTACCGATCCCTTCTCCGGAAGCTCGTAGCCTCCTTCCACAGTGGCCAGGCGAATGCTGGTATCAATATGGCTGTTTTCTTTACTGAGGCGCTCCACAAGCTCTTCCAGTTCCAGCGAAATCTCACCTAATGCGGCTTTGGGTGGCAAGTGAAGATCAAGCCACGCCTCGCACCACTCGGGAACAGCAAATCCCGCCTGGGTGCTCAGAATGTCTCGAATGTTATAGACCCCCTCGGGCCTGTTTTGCACCATGTAGTGGGAGATTTGAATGAGGATGTGGAGCATGCATTCTATTGGATTTTGGCTCTGGCTGGCCAGGGAGGCGTGCACCCTCCTACCCCGGGTGTTTATTTGGGCTTCCATGTAGCCGTAACAACTCAGACAGGGACGAAGGTCGGTGGGCTCTGCAATAATAGCCCAAGGAAAGTGATATTCATCCATCAATCGCTCGGCGCCGTCTCCCTCTTCTTCCTCACCCACTACCATAACCAAGGCCACTGGTAGTTGCTGGTTACCGGCTTCCCACAAACTCAAATAGGCTTCTACCATGGCGGCACAGCCGCCTTTCATGTCGGCGGCGCCCAGGCCAATGATTAGATCATCCTCTTCCTCATAACCATATTGCTCCAAATCGTAGGCCACTACCGTGTCCAAATGGCCAATGAGGGCGAGGCGTGCATCCCCTTCCGGTGGGACCACAATCAGGTTGTAGCGACTGTCGTCCACTTCCTGGCGGATGACCGGTAGACCTTTCCTTTTAAGGTGGCCATGAAGGTAGGCAAGGATCTCCTCTTCCTTGCCCGAAGGACTGTAGATGTCCATGAGGCGGCGCAAAAGCCGGCGCAAACGCTGTGGATCTATGGCGGAATCTTGTTTAATCATCCTTACTGCGCAAACGGCGTGGCTGGGACCGTTCGTTTTCTTTCTTGCCTTTGAGCTGCTTCAACTGCTCGGAGAGGTTAAGAGTCAAATAGATGTGCTGTTGGGGATGGCCGAATCCCATTTTCCTAAAAAAATGGAGAGCAGGTAAGTTATCAGCCTCAGTGTCAGTCAACAGCATACGCACGCCGTCTTCCAGCATGAGATCTCTGAGTTGTTTGAAGAGTTTCAGGGCAATTCCTTTTCTCTGCAATTCAGGTTCAGTGCCCAGCCAGACAAGCTGACCGTACTTCCAGGCGGACTGAGTCTTTTCTATTGTGGTGCCGAGGGCGAAGCCCACAATCTTGCCCTCGAGCTCTGCCACCAGGCAAAACTCAGAGTCACCCTGGAACAGGTTTATTACCTCGTACTCGTCCCAGGTCCGATAGAGATTCGGTACCTCACGTGCTGTAAAAATTTTTTCGCCAAGATGAAACACGTCCGCCAGGTCATCAATCTCCATCTGACGAATTGCCACAGTGCTTTTCTTCTTTTTATCTGAATCACCTACATCCATGATTTGCACATTCCTCGTCGATTATTTATTTGCCATCCCTATCTTCGCCTTGCAGATCGCCAAGACAGGAAAAGGCTACACAGATATTATCACGCCTCTCTGTTTTAGTCGTCAACATTGCCAACCGGGCCATAGTTCACTGTTCGAGACGCTGCCAGTGCATTAGCTATGCCTAAAATTCGGCTTTAATGTAAAAAAGTCAACCCCAGAACCTACAAAATTCATCTAGGGGACGTTGGTAGGTCCCCTATGCCAATCTGGTGATTCATTTGGCTGTGGTCTCAACGGTTATTTTTCTGGTGAGTGAAAACTTTGGCAGACGGTTGTTTACCCCGGCAATACTGACAAGTATCAACCCCAGTGCCAGAAAAGCACTCCAGTGGAGTCTCTCGCCCAACAACAATGCACCCCAGAAGACCCCCGTTATTGGAATCAAGTAGGTTACCAGGCTGAGGCTGGTTGAACCTATCCGCGGCAGTAAATAATAATAGAGTAGATAGGCCAGAGCCGTACCCAGGAGAGAAAGGCAGGTCAACGCCGCAACCGAGATAATTGACGGCGACAGTGCCCAAGGAGCATCAAAGACGATAACCATTGGCAGGGTGAGAAAAGCAGCGCAAAAGAGTTGACCGGTAGCGGAAACCAGGGGGGTAACTTCTTTCAGTCGCCGCCCATATATGATTGCAACAGCATAACACAAGGCTGCGGCCATGACCGCTAGCTGAGCTAGCACATGCTTTCCCAACCCCTTCAAAGCCGCCGGGCCAATGAGTGCCACAACGCCGAGAAACCCTAATAATATGCCAACAACTTTCATCCAGTTCAACCGTTCATCTCCGGTGAACAAGTGGGCCAGGAGAACGGTAAAAAGTGGCATGAGGGCATTGACTATGGCTGCCAACCCCGAGTCTATGTGGATTTCAGCCCAGGTTATGAGCGTGTAGGGCACAGCCCCGTTGAAGAGCCCCATGAGCAGAAATGTTCCCCAAACGGGACCCCATCCCGGCATTCTTAAACCCCGTGAGCGCAATACCAAATAAAGGAGCATCGCTGCCAGAGCTGTACGTCCAAAGGCCACGGAGAATGGGGGGATGGTGGCCACAGCCACCTTGATGAAAAGAAAGGAAGCACCCCAGATGAGGCTAAGTATTAGCAGAATTAGAAAGTTCCTGAAGGACATCTCACTTCGCTTTCGCCAGAGAACCGAGGGGAGCCAAAAAGCCCGCAGCTGACAGCGGGGGGCAGCGAGACTAGGAACTATGCACTAGGCACCTGAAAGACTCATTTCGAAACGATATTTGTAGTGCCTAGTGCTTACTGCTTAGTGCCTAGTCGACAGCAGGTTTACGGCAAACGATCTGTGCCACTGCCCTGGTGGGGTTCTCCCTTATCCCCTCAAAATAATGGATTACTTCCCAGTGCTCAAATTTTTGCAGTAGTTCCCCGGGATTGAGAAGAAAATCTGGATTACGGGGTTTGCCAAATTTGGGCTGTTCAACAGTGAAGGTCTCATATACCAACAGGCCACCATTTTTCAAAGCTTTTTTTATGCACTCCAGCAAAGGGCGATGCAAATAGCGAAAGACCAGGATTGCTCCATATGCGTCGCCAGGCAGGGGGTTCGGTCCATCTATTTCTAGGTCCACCTGCCAGATCTCGACCCTGGCATTATTTGCCTCGGCTAGTTTCTCAGCTTGGACGAGACTTTCGGGCGATATATCGCAGCAGGTTACCTGACACCCCCTCTGCGCCAGGAATATGCCGTTTTCACCATTGCCGCAGGCGAGGTCTAATACCGGTCCCGGTAGAGTCTTCTGCAGAAAAAGGTCAACATGTTCAACCAGCAATTGGGCTGGTTTCAAAGCTCTTTTCGCCAAAGTCAATTAATCATCCCTTGCAAATTTTACTGTTATTCTGCTAATCTCAATCATATAAAAGAAGCCCTACCAACTTTCAAGCTTACTGTTTTCGTTGCAACTTTATTTAAGGCATCTTTTGAGCGAATACAAGATTCCGAGGAGATTTCTAATTATCAAACATCGCCAGCCTATCTACTAATTTACTAGTGCAAATCTTTTTGTAGGAGGAACGTATTCTTCACACAGGTTTTTCTTAGGTGCTGTACACCGGCTAACATTTAATTAGAACTCTTAAGACAGGAGGAAGACAATGATTAGAAAAATCGGTCTAATATTGGGCGGTCTCTTATTGATCTTTGCTGTGACCGCCTGCGAGGTCAAGGAACCTGAAAAGGCGGAAGCACCTACCCCTGCCGTCACCAAAGAAGGCGGGACCCTTATTTTTGGCCGTGGAGGGGACAGTGTGGGACTCGACCCGGCTTATGAAACGGACGGAAACTCCTTCATGATCTGCGACAATATCTACGAGGCCCTAGTCGCTTACCAGGACGAGTCCACCGCCTTGGAACCTGGATTGGCCGAGTCCTGGGAAATCGCACCAGACGGCAAGACTTACACCTTCCACCTGAGAAAAGATGTGATGTTTCATGATGGTACACCCTTCAACGCTGATGCCGTGGTTTTCTCTATCGGCCGGATGATGAAAGAGAGAAAACTCAAATTCTTCAGCAGGGATTGGGACGTGCCACCCCAGGAGCGCCCGCCCGAATACTGGGTCTCCATGGAGATGGACGACACGGTTGAGTCCATTGAGGCAGTGGATGATTACACCGTTGTTTTCAAGCTCAAACGGGTTGAAGCACCCTTCCTGGCCAACATGGGAATGGACTTCGCCGACATTATCAGCCCTACTGCCTTCACCAACAACCCCAAAGAGTTCTTGCGCAATCCAGTGGGGACCGGTCCATTCAAGTTCGTCGAGTGGATCAAAGATGACAGAATCGTCATGGAGAAAAACGACAATTACTGGGATAAGTCGGGAGGACCTTATCTGGATAAGCTCGTCTTTCGAACCATCCCTGAGAATTCAGTTCGTTTTCTCGAACTCAAAGCAGGTAATATCCACATCTGCCAGTTTCCCAATCCGGCGGACATTCCGCTGGCCAAGCAAGATCCCAACCTCAAGCTCGTATCACAACCTGGAATGAACATCGGTTACCTTTCTTTCAACCATACCAAAAAACTGTGGCAAAACATCCACATGCGCAGGGCCATAGCCTATGCCATCAACCGCCAAGCTATTGTGGACAACATTTACCAGGGTATGGGACAGGTGGCAAAAAATCCCATTCCGCCAACCATGTGGGGCTATAACGACGAGATCGAAGATTTTCCTTACGATCAGGAAAAGGCCAAGTTGGAACTGGCCGAGGCCGGTTACCCGGGAGCCCAGGATCTGCCGGAAATCACTCTCTGGTCCATGCCGGTTCCCCGGCCCTATAATCCTGAAGGGTTGAAGGTTGGAGTTGCCATGATCTCCGACCTCGCCAAGGTTGGAATCAGGGCAAGGATCGTCAGCTATGATTGGGGAACCTATTTGAAACGGCAGAGGGAGCAGCCCAAAGACATGGACTTGTTCCAGTTGGGCTGGACGGGTGACAACGGTGACCCGGACAACTTTCTGGCAGTGCTTTTTGATGGCCTTGCCTCGCCTGCCATACGAACCCAGTGGAAGAACGAGGAATACCACCAACTGATGCAAGCTGGGAAACAGACAATCGACCAGGCCAAAAGGGCCGAGATCTACCAGAAAGCATTGCAGTTGATCCATGATGAGGTGTCAGTGATCTGCGTAGCCCACTCCACCGTGATCTGGCCTATGAGAAATAATGTGATGAACTTCAAGCTTCATCCCACAGCTTCGGTGCGGATGAAAAACGTCCGGCTTCAGTAAGGATAGTTTCTGTAACGGCAAGCAAAAGGGGAGCGGGCGATGAGCCCGCTCCCCCTTTATCAGCCAGCAGCTGACAGCAGTCAGCGGGCAGCTTTTGCAACTAGGCAGTAGGGGCACTAGGCACGATGGATCAGCGAGACGAGGTTTATTAAATATACCCGCCCTCCCGTCTCGCCCTACATCTCGTCTCGCAGCGCAAGGCGCTTTGCGCCTCGGGGCCAGTTGTTTGTTCATTCAGGAAAGGTTATATCTGATGAGCTGCTTAGCTCCACTTTTACCATTGTTTAAAAGGACCGCCACCAACACAGTCTCTCCATGTTAGCTCATATCATAAGACGTATACTCTTACTTTTTCCCACCCTTTTGGGCATATCCATCATCATTTTTCTGATGATGCACATAACCCCTGGTGACCCAGCAGAACTTCTCCTGGGGGAGCGGGCCACGGAAAAGGCCCTGGAAGCGATGCGGGAGCACCTTGGTCTCAATGAGCCTCTTTACGTCCAATACGGCATGTTCTTGAAGAGATTAGCGAAAGGGGATCTGGGAGAGACCATCTGGACCCGGCAGAAGGTCTGGATTGAGGTGAAACAGCGCTTCCCCGCCACCATAGAACTGTCCGTTGCCGCCATGGTCATCAGTACCTTTTTGGGCATCATTCTCGGCATCATCTCCGCAACCAAGCAGTACTCCGTTTTCGACTACATAAGTATGCTCGGGGCCCTCGTGGGGGTCAGTATGCCCATATTCTGGCTGGGGCTGGTATTAATGTTGATCTTCTCCTTGCACCTTGGCTGGTTTCCCATGTCCGGAAGACTCAGCGTGGGTATAGACCTGCATACTATTACCAACTTCTATATTTTGGATGCTTTGTTGACCAAGAACTGGGCGGCATTCAGGGACGTCCTCTGGCACCTCACCTTGCCTGCCTTCACCCTCAGTACCATCCCCATTGCAATCGTGGCCCGGATGACTCGCTCCAGCATGCTGGAAGTTTTGCGCCAGGACTACATCAAGACCGCCAAAGCCAAGGGACTTTCCCCTCGAGTCGTTGTTCTGAAACATGCCTTGCGTAATGCGCTCATCCCAGTGATAACCGTCATTGGCCTGATGTTTGGCATTCTCTTGGCAGGTGCCATCCTCACCGAGACAATTTTTGCCTGGCCCGGGGTGGGGAAATGGCTTTATGACGCGGTACTGCAGAGGGACTATATGGTCATTCAGGGGGGGACACTCTTTGTGGCCGGTATATTCGTGATCATCAACGTGGTTGTCGATGTCCTTTATGCGGTAATCAACCCCAAGATTAGCGTGCAGTAGCAGACATGGTTTCTTTGTTACAGAGAAAAGAATCCGCAAGAAATCCAGAAGACCGCCACCCTTTTCTCGATCAACTGGAACAGCTCTGGCGAAACAAGACCGCAGTAGCGGGGATGATCGTCATAGCAATATTTGTTCTGACTGCCTTGCTGGCCCCCCTTTTAAGTCCCCACGACCCTGTTGATGCAGCCCTCTATGAGCAACTCAAGCCGCCAATCTGGTCAGAGGCGGGTCGCACAAAGAACCTTCTCGGCACTGATGACCTGGGACGCGATATTCTTTCGCGGCTCATATACGGTGCCCGCGTCTCTTTGCTGGTGGCTCTTGTTACCGTGGGTATCGGCGTGTTCTTCGGCTCCCTGCTCGGTGCCATCTCGGGCTATTATAAGGGTTTTGTGGACAACATCATCATGCGTTTTATGGACATACTTTTGGCCTTCCCCCACATCCTTCTGGCCATAGTCATTATGGCCTATTTGGGTCCCGGCCTTAGAAACGCCATGATAGCTATCGGAATCATCTACATTCCGCGTTTTGCCCGCATAGTTCGTGCCTCAGTCCTCGAGGAATTTGAAAAAGACTATGTAACTGCCTCCAAGGCCATTGGTGCCAAGGACTGGCGGATCATTTTCGTCGCCATCCTTCCCAACTGCCTAGCACCCCTCATTGTCCAAACTACCCTCGGTTTTGCCTCAGCAATATTGGATGCAGCCGCCCTTGGCTTTCTCGGACTCGGGGCACAACCCCCTACGCCCGAATGGGGCGCAATGATAGCCATGGGCCGCTCCCACATCCTCAGGGCCTGGTGGGTGATGACCTTCCCAGGGATCGCTATTCTCCTTGCGGTTCTGGGATTTAACCTATTCGGCGATGGGCTTAGAGACGCCTTGGACCCGAGGTTGAGGGACTAGATTTTATGGGTAGCAACAGCCACCTTCTGGAAATCGAAAAACTTCGCACCTACTTTTTTGTCCGTGGCCAAGTGGCCAAGGCCGTCGATGAGGTGGATCTGGCCATTGCCCCAGGGAAGACCTTGGGATTGGTGGGGGAATCAGGCTGCGGCAAGAGTGTCACCGCCCATTCCATCATTGGTCTCATCCCAGAACCGCCCGGGAAGATCGTCGGCGGCAGAATTCTCTTTGAAGGCACAAATCTTCTGAAACTGCCGGAAGCGAAAATGAGGAAGATCCGGGGTAACCAGATTTCCATGATTTTCCAGGAACCCATGACCTCTTTGAACCCTGTCTACTCTGTTGGCGATCAGGTGGCAGAGGTTATCAAGCTCCATCAGAACTTGTCCCGGAGTGAGACTCGAAACCGAGTTATGGAGATGTTCCACTTGGTCGGTATCCCTGCTGCGGCAAGGCGACTCGGCGAGTACCCACACCAGATGAGTGGCGGTATGCGCCAACGGGTAATGATTGCCATGGCCCTAGCCTGCAATCCAAAACTCATGATTGCCGATGAACCTACGACTGCATTGGATGTGACCATTCAGGCCCAGATCCTGGATCTGATGAACAAGTTGAAGGACGAGACCGGGTCCTCCATTCTTTTTATTACCCACGACATGGGGGTGATAGCCGAGATGGCCCAACACGTGGCGGTTATGTATGCTGGTAAGGTTATGGAATATACCGATGTTAAAAGGCTATTTGCCCAACCCAGGCATCCTTACACCGTTGGGTTGTTGCAGTCTATCCCGGTGATTGGCAGGGGACGGCGTCATCAAAAACTGATCGCCATCAACGGAGTGGTGCCCTCTCTGCTCAACCTACCCAGCGGCTGTCTTTTCAGCGACCGTTGCCCTGATGTTTTTGCTGACTGCCGAAATGTAGAGCCGCAGATGTACGGGGTGGGCGAGAATCATCTTGTAAGGTGCTTGAAGTATGGTTAGGAACCTAGTGGAAGTGAAAAATTTAGTGAAGCACTTTCCTATTCGGGGAGGTGTCTTTCTTAAAGAGGTTGCCTCGGTCAAGGCGGTGGACAATATCAATCTTACCATACGTGAAGGTGAGACCCTGGGCTTGGTTGGGGAGTCAGGATGCGGCAAAACTACACTGGGTCGACTCATTTTGCGCCTTGAGGAGCCGTCATCGGGTAAAGTTTTCTTTCAGGAAGAAAATATCCTCTCCTTTGACAAAGAGAAGATGCGCAGTCTGAGAAAGGATATGCAGATTATCTTCCAGGATCCTTTTTCTTCTTTGAACCCACGGAAAACAGTTTCTCACATTATAGGCGAACCCCTGTTGGTCCACGGCCTGCGAAGCAGAAGGGAAAGGGAGGAAAGAGTGCTGGAACTTCTTCGGGTGGTTGGCTTGAGACGCGAACACATGCGCCGTTATCCGCACCAGTTTTCTGGGGGACAGCGCCAGAGAATCGCTGTGGCCAGAGCTTTGGCCCTGCACCCTAAACTAATAGTCTGTGACGAAGCCGTATCAGCCCTGGATGTTTCTATCCAGGCCCAGGTGATCAATCTACTCAATGACTTGCAAGAAGAGTTCGGCCTCACCTACCTTTTTATCTCCCATGATCTGGCCGTGGTGGAGCATGTGAGTGATCGACTGGCGGTAATGTACCTCGGCAAGATCGTGGAACTGGCAGACAGCTTCCAGATCTACCAGAGTCCTCTCCATCCCTACACCCAGGCCCTGCTCTCAGCATCTCCTATTCCCGATCCAGCTTTTAGAAGGGACAGGATAATACTCAAGGGAGACGTCCCCAGTCCCATCGATCCTCCCCCAGGTTGCCGTTTTCACACTCGTTGCCTCTATGCTGAAAAAGTTTGCAGGCAACAAGAACCGCAACTCAAAGAAGTAAGGGAAAAACACCTGACTGCCTGCCATTTTGCCGGGTCAGTGGGCTTGCATTAGGGATTGAAGTGATGAAGACGATGAAACCAATTTACCTGGATTATAATGCCACCACACCCATTGATTCGGAAGTGGCTGAGGCCATGAGCCCCTATCTCTTTGAACGCTTCGGCAATCCCTCGAGTTCTCACTGGTATGGCGTCCAGACCAAAGAGGCTGTTGAAAAAGCCCGCGATCAGGTGGCGAATCTATTGAATTGCAGCCCAGATGAAGTTGTGTTCACCGGCGGCGGCAGCGAATCCAACAACTACGCCATCAAGGGTGCGGCATTTGCCAACCGAGGGAAGGGTAATCACCTTGTTACCTCCTCCATAGAGCATCCCGCAGTAATCGAAGTGTGCAAATATCTGGAAGAAAAAGGCTTCCAAGTAACCTATTTGCCCGTAGACCAGTTCGGTCAGGTGGATCCACGGGCAGTATATGAGGTTATCAATTCCAGTACAGTCCTGATCTCAATCATGCATGCCAACAACGAAGTTGGAACAATTCAGCCCATTGCTGAGATAGCAACAATTGCCAGGGACCATGGCATAGTTTTCCATACTGATGCAGCGCAATCGGTGGGCAAGATACCAACCAGAGTTGATTATCTTGGTGTGGATCTCCTCACCATTGCTGGTCACAAGCTGTATGGACCGAAGGGAATTGGGGCCCTGTACGTTCGCCGAGGAACCCAACTCGAAAAGCTCATACACGGGGCTGACCACGAACAGGGTCGGCGGGCCGGAACCGAAAATGTTCTTGAAATTGTTGGCCTGGGTAAGGCCTGCGAAATTGCCAAACGTGATCTAAACAAGAACATGGACCACATGCAAAAGATGCGAGACCTTCTTTACCAGGAGCTGAGGGTAGAATGGGATGAGATCAAATTGAATGGCCACCCGGAGAACCGGCTTCCCAACACCCTCAGTGTGAGTTTCAAAAATATTGAAGCAAACAAGCTTCTAGCCGAAATCGACAGTGTCGCTGTCTCGGCAGGTGCGGCTTGTCATTCCGATTCTGTGAAGGTTTCTTCGGTCTTGCAGGCTATGCAGGTGGAGTTAGAGTACGCCATGGGCACTATTCGCTTTTCCACTGGCAAGATGACCACAGCAGAGGAGGTGAAGGAAACCGCAGCAATCTTTGCGGAGACCGCCCGTCGCTTGCAGGCGGAGAAGCAAAAGTGGTAATTTTTTACCAAAATTCTGGCTTTAATTACCCAATTCCTAATACTCCTCCTTACTCCCTCACCATATAAGTAGTTGAAATAATAACATTTATATAATCACACCAGGTTGGCACGATCTTTTAATAATAAAAGCCATTTGCCTTGGCCTTGAATTGCACTCACTGGGCCACTCGGATGCTCAATGAGAATGATCCTGTTTGTAGGATCACGGGTATAATTCATGACGGAAAATTCCCTAGACCGCAGAAAAAAAGACGACAGGCGCTCCAAGAAAGATAGGAGGTCGGGGGCAGACAGGAGGAGTGGTACCGACAGAAGAAGTGGCAAAGACAGAAGGTCTGGCTGGGGACCAATCAAAGAACATCGCTTTCAGGGAGTTGTCAAAACAACTGCGACACTCTCTCATTTACTCGGCCAACCTTTGACTGTAATTACCGGATATGTGGATCTCTTGTCTGCGAGCACTAAGGAGGATAACACGAAAGAAAAATTATTTATCATAAAAGGGCAACTAGAGTTGATCAATAAATATATGACAGATCTGAGAAACATTAAAGAATATAGAACCATAGAATTTGCCGGTGTTACTTTACTGGACATTGAATCTACAAGACCAAAAGAAGACGATTGATTATAATAATTTTGTTTAACCACGCATTTTAAATAAATTAAAGACACACTCAACTATCAAAGTTATTTCATTTGATTTATCCAGCATCTAGCATCCAGTCTATTCTCAATAGCCCTTGCCATCGATTACAACCTTGTTTTCTTGGTCTATTTCTTGCAGTTATTTCCCCCGCCCATCTAGTCCAGATAGGACTTAGCATTTATGCCTAAACCCAACTCAATTCGCATCCTTGTTGTGGACGACGAGTCGTCAATTTTGACGCTTTACCAGGAGACCCTCCGACCAAGGTGGAAGCCCAACCATTTTGAGCTAACCCTTTGCAGCCAAGCTCAAGAAGCTCTTGATTCCTTTCGCACAGCAGTGGAGCAGGAAAAGCCCTTTGCCGTTGCTTTCCTTGATTTGAGGATGCCTCCTGGCCCTGATGGAATCTGGTTGGCAGAGAGAATTCGGGCCCTGGATCCATACACAGAGATAGTAATGGTAACCGGCTATTCAGATAACAGCACCACTCCCGATAAAATAGCCTCGCGCGTACCGCCTACCGATAAGCTTCTTTACCTGCAGAAGCCCTTTCACAACCTCGAGATTCAACATTTCGCTGCGTCTTTGAGTACCAAGTGGCTCGGGGAGAGAGAGCTGAGGAAGATCCGTAACGATTTGGAAGGTCGAATCGAGAAGCGGACCATAGAACTGATCAAACTTAACGAGCAGTTAAAAAAGGATATAGCCAGGCGTGAAAGGGCAGAGGCAGAGGTCCAGTCTACCCTGGTCAAATTGCGCAGTGCCATGGGCGGGGTTGTTCAAGCCATGGCCTTGACCGTGGAAAGAAGGGATCCTTACACTGCTGGCCATCAACGGCGTGTGTCTGATCTGGCCCGCGGGGTTGCGGCAGAAATGGGTCTGCCGGGCCACCAGATAGATGGAATCCGTATGGCCGGATTGATTCACGATTTGGGCAAAATCTGCGTGCCTGCAGAGATTCTCAGTAAGCCAGGAAAGTTGACCGAAATAGAACGCACCCTGATTAAGGATCATCCCCAGGTGGGATATGAGATTTTGAAGGAAATAGAATTTCCTTGGCCGGTTGCCCAAATTGTTCTTCAACATCATGAGAGGATTGACGGCTCCGGATACCCTGCGGGGTTGTCAGGTGATGACATCATAATTGAGGCTAAGACTCTAGCCGTGGCTGACGTGGTGGAGGCCATGGCCTCACACCGACCCTACCGCCCGACCTTGGGATGTGAGATGGCTTTAGAAGAAATTAGCCAGAATCGGGGTACTCTCTATGAAACAAATGTGGTAGATGCCTGTGTCAAGCTTCTCACTGAAAAAGACTTTAACTTTAGGCAATGATTTCGCACATCGCAAAGCCTCACGTCCAAAGTTTCAAGTTTGAAAATCCCCACTCACCACCCCCACACCTGCCCGGACTTATTGTTTTGCATAAACAAACAGTTTTCGTTTTAAGCAAACCAGAGTTAGTGTAAAATGGAGACTATACGTACATTTTTAACTATCACTGTGAGGAAAAAAGATGAAGAGATCTCAAGACGACATTAGTCTGGAGGTGAAAGCTCTCAAAATCGGCAGCAAAGTGAGAGAATTGCGGCAAAAAAAACATTACACCCTTCAGGATGTTGCTGCCAAAACAGGTTTGTCCAAACCATTCCTCTCACAGATAGAGAATGATCATGTGGTGCCTCCCGTGGCTACCCTACTCAAACTGGCAAGAGCCTTCGACATCGGTTTGGCTTACTTTTTCCAGGACGAAGTAGGAATCGACAGGATTGCCATCACCCGGCGCGATGAAAGGGTTAGAGTAGAGAGAAGGCCTCACCACCGCAAGGGTGAAGTGAATTATATATACGAGGCCCTCGACACCAAGAAGACTAATAAGCACATGGAGCCCTTCCTGGTTGAATTCCCCGTCCAGGACACCAGTGAAATGATTTTCATGAACCACGAGGGAGAGGAATTCTTGCACGTTCTCGAGGGTACCCTGGAGTTTCGCAGTATTGATCGGGTGGAAATTCTAGGGCCGGGAGACAGCATCTATTTCGAATCAGAGCTTAGTCACAGCTTCCGTTGCCTCGGGGAAAAACCAGCGAGAGCAATCGTAGTCGTCTGGAGTGGTTGATCTTGACCATTAGCAGCCATTCATTATCCGGTATGTCTTTTGCACTTCTCATGGACCGACTTTGTCTTTTAGCTTTCATTTTGCTGCTCTCTGTGCTACTGCGGGAGGGAGGACGAAGCAAGCATGGTGGAGATCCGCTTCCACGGACGAGGTGGCCAGGGTACCGTGGTGGCCACCATTCTGCTGGCAAAGGCCTTTTTCCGGGATGGCTACTACGTGCAGAGCTTTCCTCTCTTTGGGGTTGAGCGTAGAGGAGCTCCGGTAGAGGCTTATTTGCGACTCGACCGCAAAGAGATCCTTATAAGAACCAATGTTTACACGCCCGACCATGTTGTCGTCCTTGATAAAACTCTTCTGGAATCCATTGACGTCACCTTCGGCCTCAAAACAGGGGGCTGGATTCTAGTCAATGCACCCGAACTTCCTACCCACCTGAACTCATGGCCTGGCTACAAACTCGCCCTTGTCGATGCCACTCACATTGCCCTCAATAATGGCTTAGGGACTCGCACACATCCTATTGTCAATACCCCCATGTTGGGAGGACTTGCCCGGGTTTTGGGCATGCCAAGCATGGAAGCCATCTCCAAAGCAATCCAAAGAGAGGTGCCGAGCAAGCCAAAAGCAAACATAAGGGCAGCGGAGATGGCCTATGAGCAAGTTAGGGTGTTGGAGTCTGTTGAGGAGAACGCACAAATTGAGGAATTTAGGGATTAAGGGATTAATCAATATAGCTATAGGGGAATTGTGAGACCTAATTCCTCAATCCCTCAATTCCAGAATTCCTCAATTTAATTGAAACGAGAATAGAAACACATGGCCTCACAAAAACCATTGAGCAATCGCTCTCCTCTGATCATTCCTTGTTCATATCTCACCACGGAGGGCAACAATACGGGCTCGTGGCGTTTTCTCAGGCCCAAGTATGAGGAGAAAACCGCCCCTTGCAGCGCTGCCTGCCCTAGTGGCGAGGATATAGCCCGCATTCAAATGTTAAGCGGACAAGGATCTTTTAAGGAGGCGTGGGAGACAATCTTAGTGGAAAACCCCTTCCCTGGCGTATGTGGGCGTGTTTGTTACCACCCTTGTGAGCTCCAATGCAACCGCCGGGAGTTCGATGAACCTGTTGCCATTCACACCATAGAACGTTTTCTTGCAGACACCGCAAGTCGCTATGAACTCAAGTTTGGGCTGGATAAACTGCCGGCTAAAAAGCAAAAAGTGGCTGTAATAGGCTCAGGACCCAGTGGCTTGGCCGCTGCCTATTTTCTGGCACTCTTGGGATATCAGTCTGATGTCTTCGAAGCCCTGCCGGAGCCTGGTGGTGTCCTCCGATGGGGTATCCCACTCTATCGATTACCTCCCGCCATTCTCAATGAAGAGATATTTCGGCTCCAGGATTTCGGTGTTCGCCTTCACTGCGGCAAGCCCACCTCTCGCAAGTTCCTCAAGGAAGCAAAAAATAACTACGACGCTATATTCCTCGGTTGTGGCCATTCCCAGACCATCCCCCTTTCAATTCCAGGCGAAGATCTGCCTGGGGTGGAAAAGGGTCTCAACTTTCTTAAGAAAATACGGAGGGGTGATATCCCCTCTCTTCGGGGAACAGCGGCAGTCATTGGCGGCGGTAACACGGCCATAGACACGGCCCGCTCTGCGGCCCGCTTGGGTGCCAAGGTTATTCTCATATATCGCCGCAGGCAACAAGACATGCCTGCCTTCGCAGAAGAAGTGGAGATGGCTTTAGAAGAGGGTATTGAAATTCGGGAACTTGAAACTCCCGTAGAGATAGAATCGCAAAAGGGAGATCTAGTGGTAACCTTACAAGAGATGCGGGTGACGCAAGAGGATCTTCAGGGAAAAGCTCGGATCAAGCCCGCGGGCAGGAAAAGGAAAAAGATTCTTGTCCAACACCTGTTTATTTCGGTGGGCAATTCAGCTGCCGAGGATTGGTACGATCTCCCCAGTAAGAGAAGGGGCGTGACCAGGTTTAACAATTGTGTCCTGGTGCATAGGAGTGGGGAACCCGTCCTGGTTTACGGGGGCGATTTGGTTGCGAGCATCAAAAGCGTTGTCCACGCTGTCGCCTCCGGCAAAGAGGCTGCCATGGCCCTAGACGTCCTTTTCAAAGAAGGGTTGGAGGCAATAGCAAGCAAGCTCAAATCCTGCCTGGTGGGTGACGGACCATCCCTTTCAATGGAAATCTATCTGGGAGGGCCCCGAAAGAAGCGCAACCACAGCATCGTCTCTTACGAGAACCTCAATACGGATTATTTTCGCTTTGCCCCTACCATTAGTCAACCCCGTCTATTGCGTGAAGAGCGCCTCCAGTCCTTTGCCGAAATCAATCTCAAGATCGGTGCCAGCCTTGCCATGCGCGAGGCTGAGCGCTGTTTCAACTGTGGTCTCTGCAACCAGTGCGATAACTGTCAACTTTTTTGCCCAGAAATCGCGGTCATTCGGGACCACAACCCCGAAGGTCGTCACATCAACTATGACTACTGCAAGGGTTGTGGACTTTGCGTAGTTGAATGTCCACGCAATGCTATGGTGTTGGAGGAGGAACGGTTATGAAACAGGTCATAGAAGGAAGTCATGCTGTGGCAGAGGCTGTGAGGTTGGCCAGGACTCAGGTGATTTCCGCCTACCCTATAACCCCCCAAACCCACATCGTGGAGCGTTTGTCGGAATACTGCGCCGACTCCACTCTGGCCGCCAGGTTCCTGCGGGTGGAGAGTGAGCATTCAGCCCTGGCTGCCTTGATTGGTGCCGCCACCTGTGGAGTAAGGACCTTTACCGCCACCTCGTCGCAGGGACTTGCCCTGATGCACGAGCTTCTCCACTGGGCCTCAGGAGCCAGACTGCCAATTGTCATGGCCAATGTAAACCGGGCTATGGCTCCTGGTTGGAATATTTGGGCCGATCAGACCGACAGTTTAGCGCAGCGCGACACCGGCTGGATCCAGCTTTACTGTGAACACAATCAAGAGGTGTTGGACACCACCATTCAGGCTTTCCGTCTGGCCGAGTGGCTGAACTTGCCGGTAATGGTAAATCTGGACGCCTTTTTCCTTTCCCATACCTATGAACCTGTTGACCTGCCAAAGCAGAGCGTTGTCGACCGCTTTTTGCCACCCTACCAGCCCAGATTTCAGCTTGATACTAAAGACCCTTGTGCTTTCAATCAATTGGCCCCACCTAATGTCTATATGGAAATGCGCCACAACATTCAGAACGCCATGGATGACGGACTAACATACTTTGACCAAATGGAAGACGAGTTCGAGGACATTTTCGGCCGACGTTACGGCCCGCTTGAGGCGGTTCAATGTGAAGATGCCGAGGTCATTATGGTTACATCCGGGACAGTTAGCAGTACCAGCCGGCAGGTACTGGCCGAACTTCGGAAGAAGGATGAAAAGGTAGGGCTTTTAAAAATCAAACTCTTCCGCCCTTTCCCCTTGAAGGCAATCAGAGAACTCACCGCGTCCGCCAAAAAGATTGCCGTTATTGATAGAAATTTTTCTTTCGGTGCCAGCGGGATCTTTGCCCAGGAAATAAGGGCAGCCCTCTGCAACCATCCGGGCCACCCCTTGGTTTTTGGTTACGTTGCCGGGTTAGGTGGCCGTGACGTCACTACTGCAGTGATAGAAGAGATCTATTGGCTCACCAAAGGCAATGACATACCACAACAAGAATCTATTTGGGTGGGACTCCACGAGGTGGATCATGCAGTTGGACAATCTTGAGCGTGACTACATGTTTCCGGGCCATGTGGGCTGCCCCGGGTGCGGTGCCGCCATTGCCATGCGTTTCGTTCTCAAAGCACTAGGCGAAAAGACTATTATGATCATCCCTGCCTGCTGCTGGTCTATTATTGCCGGTCCCTATCCCCAGTCGACTCTAAAAATACCCGTGCTTCATACTGCCTTTGAAACTGGCGGTGCCGCTGCCAGCGGGGTGCGGGCGGCGCTGGACGTTAAAGGAGATAGTGAAACTACGGTGGTGACCTGGGCTGGTGATGGAGGCACTTTTGACATCGGATTCCAGGCTTTGAGCGGCGCCGTAGAACGTAACGAGAATTTCATCTACGTCTGCTATGACAATGAAGCTTATATGAACACAGGTGTGCAGCGGAGCTCTTCTACTCCTTACGGTGCCTGGACAACCACCACTCCCGGGCAGCAGTGGAAAAGATTGCGGAAGAAAAACATCGTCGAGGCCCTGGTAGCACACCGGATTACCTACGCCGCCACTGCCAGCATTGCCTACCCCGAGGACCTGATACGCAAGGTCACAAAGGCCAAATCCATTACAGGTGCCAGATTTCTCCATATTTTCTCCAGCTGCCCTACTGGTTGGGGGATTCCCTCGGAGATGTCAATCAAGATTGCCAGAATGGCGGTTCAGACCAATATTTTCCCCCTATATGAGGTGGAAGAGGGTACCAGATACACTATTAATTTCACCCCCAAAGGCTATCTGGTGCACGAGTACTTCCGCCTCCAAGGGAGATTCAAACATCTAAGGGAGAAAGATCTTGCCCAAATCCAGGAGATGGTCGACGAGGACTGGAATTTGCTCCTTCGCAAAGCCGGGGGTGTTCCAGAAATTTCCTGACAGAAAAAAATCTCTGGGACAACAAGCTAGCACGTCCGTCATTCCCGCGCAGGCGGGAATCCAGGCGGGTGCTTAATTTGAATGATCATTGAAGTGGCCGTAGGCGATTGAGCTTGCTACATGTTATTGAGCAAGTTAATATCAGTCATGAGATTTCCATTATATTGAGACTTAATAGGAATAGAGAAATGAAGCTGGCTCCCTTCCTTCGTGTTTTTTTTGTGCTTCTTTTCGTCGTCGCGCTAGCAATACCCGCTCGGGCGGGAGAAGACCTTCTACACGGACCATGGGATAGTCCCAGTTACAGAGCGCTGGTGCAAAAGGAGACGGAAATTAGAAGAAACACCTCCATGTCGTCACCTTTTTTTATCTCTCTTCTTAATTTTTTTTCGAAAGTAATCTCCCCTGTTGATGGTGATCGCTGTCCTAGTTATCCCACTTGCGCCGCTTACAGCAAGGAAGCCTACCAGAAGCACGGCGCTCTCGTCGGCACCCTCATGACAGTGGACCGACTCTTTCACGAGGCTGACGAACCCAGGTTCTCCCCAACCGTCGAGGTCCACGGTGTAGGACGCATCTATGATCCAGTCTCAGCTAATGAGCTTTGGAAGCGAGAGGACAAGAGCCGGGCTGAGGCAAGATCTGCCAAGTAGTTCCCAACTTTCCGCAGTTTTGCCAGGCGCCAAGCAGTGTCGTGGGCATAGAGCATGGAGCATAGTGTCCAAATTTCGAAATTAAGAATCCGCAATCTTCAATCCCAAATCCGCAATCCGAAACTAAAGAATTCAGTAGTCCGTGGTCATTAGCCAGTAGTTGAGAAAAACTCAATTTTGATTGCCTTTCTCCTGAATTCTGGATTCTGACTTCTGGCTCCTTACGCTCTGCGCTTTGCGCTATGCGAACTCGGTGCCTAGTGCCTGGTGTTTAGTGCTTAGTGATTTGACTCTGATGCAATTAAGTTGCATAATGTGAAGTAACTAAGCTGGCTCTGACCGAAAAAAAGTAACTGTTTTTGACTATAGGCAAACAAGGTGCTAGCGCTGTGAACAAGGTGTTTTTCACCGGATTCCTGCTCATACTTATTTGCTTTGCACCAGAGGCTCCAGCTCGTCCTCTCAGCGTCTTTGTGAGCATTTTGCCCCAGAAGTACTTCGTGGAGAAGATCGGCGGCGACCTTGTTGATGTCGCCGTAATGGTCGAGCCGGGAGCCAGCCCCCATACCTACGAACCAAAACCCAAGCAAATGGTGGCCCTAGCAAAGTACTAATATCTATTTCGCCATTGGCGTGCCCTTTGAGACAACCTGGCTCGAAAAGATTGCCGCCACAAATCCCAACATGCTCGTTGTGCACACGGAAGCTGACATCAAGAAAATACCTATGAAGGGACATCATCATGAAGGACCGGAATTAGAACAGGATCAATATGTTATCAAGGATCCGCACGTGTGGCTCTCGCCTCCTCTGGTCATGATACAGGCAAGGAACATTCTTCAGGCTCTTCTAAAAGTTGATCCTGCTCATGGATCCGTGTATGAAGAAAACCATAATAGTTTTATGAAAGAACTTCAGGTGCTCGATGCAGAAATTCGAGCAGCATTTGAGGGGAAGGGCAAGGACGTCGAGTTTATGGTTTTTCACCCTGCCTGGGGCTACTTTGCTCAAGCCTATGGAATTGAGCAAGTTCCCATTGAAATTGAAGGAAAACAACCCAAGGCGGAAGAAATGCAGTACCTCATTCAATACGCTAAAGAACGGGGTATAAAGGTAATCTTCGCCCAGCCTCAATTTTCATGGCAGGTAGCCCAAGCGATTGCAAAATCAATAGACGGCCAGATCGTTTTTGTAGACCCTCTGGCTGCTGAGTGGGATAGGAATCTGCGCCAAGTGGCCTCCAGGTTTAAATCCACTCTCAAGTGAGGTGTCAGATGAGAGATGCCATTATAGAGATTATAGATCTCTGGTTTTCTTTCAACTCCCTCCCGGTTCTCAAGGAAGTGAACCTTACGGTTCACAGAGGGGATTTCATCGCTCTGTTAGGGCCTAACGGGGGGGGCAAGACTACACTGCTCAAACTGATGCTTGGTCTGTTGAGGCCGGATCGTGGCAGCATTAAAGTTTTTAATGAGCCAGCGGGTAAATCCACCCACCGCATTGGTTACATGCCGCAGCATCTCCATTTTAATCAGAGTTTTCCTATATCGGTGCTTGATGTTGTCCTCATGGGTAAGCTTCGGCCCGGCAAAGGATGGTCTCGTTATTCCCATAAAGATAAGCTTGCCGCCCAAAAGGCAATGGAACAGATGGAGATGTGGGAGTTTCGCAATCGCCGTGTAGGGGAGCTTTCGGGAGGTCAACAACAGAGAGTCTTCATTGCCAGAGCCCTGGTGGATGAACCGGAGGTGCTCTTCTTGGACGAACCTACAGCCAGCGTAGATACCAAGCACCAAACCGATCTTTTCGACATTCTCAAGGAACTCAATAAGACTGTCACCATTATTGTGGTCAGTCATGATGTGGGGATCGTCTCCAGTCACGTAAAATCAGTCGCCTGTGTAAATCAGCAGGTCTTCCACCACGACGATTCCGAGATCACTCAAGAGATGGTGGAGATGGCCTATCAATGTTGTCCGGTGGATCTGGTTGCCCACGGCATGCCCCACAGAGTTTTGCAGGAGCACGAGGACAATGATTGAAGATTTTAGATTGCGGATTTCGGATTTGAAAAATAGAACTTAGGACTTGAAAAATGCTCGAAGCACTCCAGTTTGAATTTATGAGAAATGCTCTTTTGGCCGGCCTCCTAACAAGCGTCGCTTGTGGGGTGATCGGTACCTTCGTGGTAGTAAACCGCATTGTCTTTCTCTCCGGAGGCATTGCCCATGCTGCTTATGGCGGAATCGGCCTCGCCTTTTTCTTTGGCCTCCCTTTCGTAGTTGGAACCCTGGGCTTCGCCCTCTTGGTAGCAATGGTGATGGCAGCGGTAACCCTTAAAGCGAGACATCGCTCTGATACCATCATTGGGGTACTCTGGGCGGTAGGGATGGCTCTTGGGGTAATTCTTCTCGATCTCTCCCCTGGCTATAATGTTGACCTTATGAGCTTTCTTTTTGGCAGCATACTGGCTGTTCCCACATCCGATCTCTGGCTCATGCTCGTTTTGAACATTCTGATCCTCTTAACTGTGGCCTATTTCTACAATGATTTTCTTGCACTTTCTTATGATGAGGAGTTTGCTAAGGTTAGAGGAGTCCGGGTAAAGCTCCTTTATTTCATTCTCCTGGCCATGGTAGCTCTTTCTGTTGTCATGATTATTCGGATTGTCGGCCTAATCCTGGTCATCGCCTTGTTGACCATTCCGCCGTATATCGCGGAGAAGTACTCAGGTTCTCTGCGAGCCATGATGTTTCTCTCCTTCCTTCTGAGCTGCTTTTTTACCATGGTAGGGCTTTGGGTCTCTTACGTCTTCAATCTTACTTCAGGTGCCACTATCATAATGGTGGCAGGGGTGTGTTTCTTTATTTCGCTGTTTTTTGAACTACTGAGATCACGAAGACCGTTCTCGAGTGGGAACTGAAAGGGGAAATTTCATATGTGCCATCGATGTGATTATGAGCTTCTTCTTGAAGATAGCGGTTTGGGAAGGACGATTAATCGACTCCGTGCGCTGGAAATCATTGGAGAAGGGTCTCATCCCCTGAGTGCCCAGGAAATTATTGAGATACTGAACAAGACCCAAGAGGTTAACCGGGTAACAGTCTACCGCATCCTGGAGCTTTTGGTGGAAAATAAGTTGGTTGAGCGCATTAGCGCCGGCGATCGCTCATTCCGTTACGGTCTCGCTCCAAACGCCAATCATCAGCCGCACTCGCATTTTTATTGCGTCGAGTGCGGTGAAATGGAATGCCTCAGTCCTGACCAGATAAACCTGGACACCCAGCCCCTCAAGCGTTCTTTTCTGGGGTTAATCGAAAGAGTCGAAGTCCGTTTTGACGGTATTTGCGAGGGTTGTCGAAGGCAATAAAGTTGCAGACAATCTGCAACTAAGTTGCTTATGCGGACAAAGGGATTTTGATGGAATTCTTATACACCTAGGCCGTCCTATTCTTCTTTGTCGGGGTAACGCTGCTGGATTGACCGCATCACATCGATAGAGGATAAAAAGACTTGAATTAGTTCAGGGTCGAACTGCTGCCCTGCCCCATCTTTCATGGTCTGCAGTATGTCAGCCTCGTCCCATGCTTCCTTGTAAGCCCTCTTGGACGCAAGGGCATCATAGACATCCGCTATGGCCACAATCCTGCCGAAGAGGGGGATCTCGTCACCTCTCTTGCCCCTCGGTTTGATTGGTTGTACGGAGAAACTAAGTCCTGGTCCAGTGGCGGCTAGATCGACATGTCCGGGATATCCCTTGCCATTCCACCACTCGTGATGAGTCATGGCAACCTGAGCCGCGGCTTCGTCGAAATCGGACTTCTTGTCAATGAACAGCCTGGCACCAAAAAACGTGTGTTGTTTCATGATTGCATATTCTTCCTCAGTAAGCCGGGCTGGCTTCTTCAGAATCTGATCAGAGATAGCAACCTTGCCCACATCGTGGAGCATGGCTGCCATCCGCAGCAAATCGCGGTTGCTCTCGATCTCCTTGGCGGAAATAGATTTTTCCTTTGCCCATCGCTCGTATATCTCCACTGAGTATGCGCCAACTCGATTGACATGGGCCCCAGTCTCTTTTGGATCTCGGAGCTCCGCCATTCTGATCATCCGCAAAATCAGAGTCCGGGTCATCTGCGCCCTTTCCAGTGCCATGGTGGCCATACTGGCGAAATGCACCATCATCCTCTCGTCTTCCTCTGAAAAAGGCACGATATTGCCCTGCTCGTTCTGGGCATTGATAACCTGCAGCACTCCTATCACGTCCTCGCGCATTGTTTTGAGTGGAACCGCCAGCACCGAGTGAGTTTTGTATCCAGCCGTTTCATCAAATCTATGATCGAAGCGGTATGGGACTTCGCTCTCGAGCCTGTAGACATCCCGAATGTTAAGGGCCTGACCGGTAACGGCCGAATAACCGGCTATGCTACTTTTATCTGCTGTTATGGTGAATATATTGTAGATTAGCTTAGCCCCTTGCGGCAGTCTCCTCTGCAGGGTTGCATTCTGGGTATAGGTAAAGCGCAGTTGATCCTTGTCTCGGATATATATGGATCCGGCGTCGGCATTCACAACTCGCCGGGCCTCTGTAAGTATGTGCTCCATGAGAATGTCAAGGTCTTTGACCTGATTGAGCTCGGTACCCAGTGTGGTCAAAACCTCTAGTTTTTGCTTTTCTGTAAGCACAGGCTTAATCCCCAAAATTAACAGTTCAGAGGTCAAGATTTCTTTTTGGTCCACAACATTTCCGGCTGATTCTTGAATCTGATCTCGCCTCCATTTGCTGCAGAGTAATAAAAGGAGAACTCGAATTTTTTCCCCGACGGAAGGGTGTAGTAAATAATGTACAAGGTTTGTCCCTCTGACTTAGTCTCTTTCACACCTGCTATGGGGTATACATCGAAGTCGAGGTACCCTAAGCCTTGTTCAAATATGACCGTGTTTTTCTTGATCTCGAAGGGATAGTCGGAATATCTGGGATTCTTCGTCACCCAAACCCCAATCAGTTCTTCTGGAACAGTAAACCGTTTTTGGCATTGCACTCCGAACATCAGTGCAAAGGTCACCAACAATACTAGAAAGGTCCTTGGTCTCATCTGACTCGCCCAAAAGCTCTGACTTGCTTACAAATTAGACCATTATACCTGCGACGGGGACGCAATGCCATTCGCTAAGAACCGGTAGACTCAGCCGCTCTTTCTGACTGGCTTTGCAACTCCATGTCTTCTTGGGCCATGACCTCAAGAAAGGCTTTAACTACATTCGGGTCGAACTTCGTGCCCGAATCTTCTCTTATGAAACCAATTACCTTTTCCCGAGGCAAGCCGGCGCGGTATGGCCGATCCGAAATGAGAGCATCGTAGTGGTCGGCCACGGTAAATATGCGGGCCCCCAAATCAATTCCCTCGCCCTCGAGTCCATCAGGGTAACCTGAGCCATCATAATATTCATGGTGATGCAACACCACGGGTATGACCGCACCATAGGCCTCTATGGGTTCCAGGATACGTGCTCCAATCCGCACGTGCTCACGCATTAACTGATATTCTTCGTCTGTCAGTTTTCCTGCCTTGTCCAGGATTTCAGGTGGTATGCCAATCTTGCCTATATCGTGGAGCAGCCCACCTCTGTGCAAGTCATCCAGTTTTTTCTGGTCCAGCCCCATATTTTGTCCGATCTTCAGGGCAACTTCCGTCACCCGCTCAGAGTGACCAGCCGTCCAGTTCGACTTGGCATCTATGGCCCTGGCCAAGGCGTAAAGTGTGCCCCAGTTCAGTTCGTCTAACTCCTCAATAAGCCTGGCATTTGAAATGGCCACTGCCACCTGATCGGCCAATTGCCGAGCCTGAACTGTATCCTCTTCATTTAGCGCGGCTCCATCTGTATAACCCAGAACTATTAGGCCCGATAATTTCTCGCTAACAAACATGGGAAAGGCTAGAAATAGCTCTGCCTCAAGCTCCATCAGAGGAGAAAGATATTCAGGGAATTCATTTGGGACATCGAAAAGCAATTGCTCTGGGTGATCATCCAGTTTCCGAACATCTTCAGTGCTCAGCCTAACAGGTACCAGCCAGTTTTCACCCTCGGACTGGCCGTACTGGATATGCATCAGCCCAGCATCTGAAGATTCCGCATCAAAAAGAGCCAAGGCCACGCAATCACAGGGGAAAAGTTCCCGCATCCGGTTAAGTATAGTATCCACGATCCTTCTGGTGTCCAAGGCCGACAGAATGGAGCGGTCGATCTCATTCATGGTGGTTAAGGCGTTGAATTGCTTGCCCAAGCGAGTGGCCATGGCATTGAACGATTCCGCCAGTTCCTGAAACTCGTCTCCGCTAGTGACCTTAACCCTGCTGTTGAAATCTCTTGCGGCAATCCGCTTTGTCCCCTCTTGCAGTCTCTCCAAGGGGACCAGGTTCCTGCGGATCTGACTGATACTCAAGAGCAACACCACCCACAAGGCCAGGAGGACAACCAGGGGAAAGATTTGCTTGAACCTGGCCATGGGGGCCAGCACGTGGGCTTTGGATTCACAGAGCACAACGACCCACTTGGGAAAATGAAACTCCTTTTCCATGTACATGGACAAATATCTTCCCACATACTCTTTCTCTCCGTGTCTCCACTCAAATTGTCCCGAGTGCGTTTTGGTCATGTTTGACACTTCCCCCTCGGGAACTGCTCTCGACCCAGAAATTGTACTGAAGAGTACCCTTCCATTATGATCCAGAACGATTAACTCGGTCATGGGCGGCAGTGGATTCTCCTCCCCTCCCCGCCAGAGGTAAAAATCACTCACCTGTCCTACGAGGAGTCCCTTGGTGGGATTTTTTTCATCAAGTAACCTCCGCATGAAGATCACTCCGGGCCGATTCGCCCTAACCTTAGCAGTTATGAGGGTTCTACCCTCCCGCAAATGCTCGGCTTCTTCTTTGGTCAAAGGTGGCGGCTCGGGCACAAAGTCTATGAGAGGTATGGTTTTTCCAGAGTCCATAACCAATGCCATTCCCTCGAATCTCTCTTTCAGCCGGTCGCTAATTTCCACTGTGGAAGCCTGCAGGCCTGATACATCATCTAGATTGGAAGTCACCATTTCCATCCCAGCCTCGAGAAACAATAACCGCTCAAAGAGGTTCATACTCATGGCCTTGGCTGCCTGCTCTAGTCGCTCCTGGCTCTGCTTGTTGAGCTGCCTAGTCACATGTCGAAAGGAGAGGACGGCGAGAACTGTTATGGGAAGGAGGGCACAGGAGATGAAGAGGAGAAAGATTCTTCTCGCTACTTTGCTGCGCAGGAATGTTTTATCAATTTTCATGGTCAAAAAATAATTAGAATTTAGATCCTTCGCCTACGTATTTTCCGTTAGCAGCTCGGACAATGTCGTCAGCTCCCGTGTTTTTTGTGATCTGGCTGTGGGTCGGTACTTCCCTATCAGGACCAACGCTGTAAAGGTCAAAATCATAGTTGAGGGGGTTATAGCTCCGGTCCCGACGACAAAACTTGGGTTTATCTCCGGCCCACTCCCCGCTTTCGAGGTTCCTATACTTGTAAGTAGTTCCCCACGGGTCTAGAAAATTGTCTCGACCAATCTCTTGCAGGGTCTCGAGCATGTCCGGAGGCCAGCCAGGATACCTACCTCTTTCTGTCTTAAAAAAAATTATCTCCTTTTCCAACCCCCTAATCTCCGTAGCTGCCCGGGCCACATTCGCTCTATAAATGCGATCCTGAATCGACGGCACCGCAATGGCTGTAAGAGTCCCTATTATGGCCAGGCTGATGGCTAACTCGACTATGGTAAAGCCCCCGGGTGACAATTGCTGCTTCCTCGCCCGAAAAGGAGCAATGTTCTTTAAGGTTTGCGTCATAGAGAAACATACAGACACGGAATTTAAACCATCTTGGCCCATAGTAAGAGGGCAGCGCCAACGGAGCTGTCAGCTGTCTTCGACGAGGAGTCAATCATTGCGAACTCTCCCCCTCGCCGTCCAATTAACTCACCATTCCAGTCTGTTCGGTGCAAGAAAGCGAAAAACAGCAAGAAACATACCATCCTGTTCAACCCCTGTCTACCCCACGAATCACCACGCTGCAGGGACAACCCTCATGTGCAACTAATTGATATCCATCAGGAAATTCCATATTGCCATTCCAAGCACTTCGATTTACTCAGAGCCTGCCCTGAGCGACTCGACCCGAGCTCGACGACAGGTCCTGTCGAAGAGGTAAACTCCGCGAAGGATCTTAAGATTCTTCGTAGTCCCGCCATTCTCGGGACTCCTCAGAATGACAACCGAAAGGTTATTTTCGGACTGGTAGTAGTGTAGATGGTATTTGTCACAGGCATGTCGAGCTTAGGAAAGATTTTTTTGAATATAGCTCTTTATATCGAACTTCCGCTTGCATCCATTGTAGCTCATGTACCGGATCTTCCCGAAGATCGGACGTTCATTCCACGCCCTGTCGTGCACGCCTCCCACGCTCCAAGCTATACCCGCATAGCCGTTGCTGTCTCTGCCGTCCAGTTCATACTTGTCATTCAGATAGATGGCGATCTCTAAGGCACCTTCTGGAGACTCGGTCCACTCCAGGATTTTTTTCGCCCAGTACATTCTCATGTAGCCGTGCATCTTCCCCCTCCGAATCATCTCCATCTGGGCCGCATTCCAGAGATCATCATGTGTTTTAGCTTCTTCAAATTCTTCCAAAGAATAAACGTATTCTCTCTTGTCACCACGATGTTCATTTAGTGTTTTTTGGGCCCAGGGGTGGAAGCCTTCAAACTGATCGTATTTATCGTTGTAAAAGCAGTAATTATCCGAGAGTTCTCGTCTGACAATGAGCTCTTCCAGGAAAGAGTCCTTTTTCTCCGATTTTATCTGGTGTTTCTTTACTTGCAGGACCACACGTTGAGCGGAAATTTGTCCAAAATGCAGGTAGGGGGAGAGATGGGACACGCTGTTTTCGTTGGGGTCATTCCTCTTTAGGTCATATTCCTGCAATTTGTTTTTGAGGAAATGATTTAGAGTTTTACGGGCCGCTCTCTCTCCGGGCTCAAGCCAGTCCACTTCACTGACATGCCGATTGACCTCCAAACTCTCTACTACCCTTTTCCAGTCAGTGCTTTTCACCTCACCGCTCCAGGTGAAAGGATGAATCTGCAACTTGGGGAATTCCTCCAGGAACTCTGGCAGGGAACGGTGAATTTTCGGCCTTAGGGTGTATGCCCCATATTCCTGTTTAGGCGAGGCAACCCAACAGGGCACAATGTTTCGTGTGTCCACCTCGTACAGGGGAATTTCCAGCTTATTTGCTACCTCCTCCTTCCACTCCCTTTTTATGCGCAGGGGATCAAAGTCGGTTACTAAAATGGTGACTTTACTTTCAGCCGCGAATTTGGGCATCTCTTTTTTTGGCCGTCCTCTTAAGAGGAAGAAGGGGATTTCCAGATCTTTTAGCCTATTTTCTACCTGCTCCAGTCCCCTGAGCATGAAGCCAAATTGTCTAAGGGTGGCATTGAGAAACTGGGGCACCAGGCAGAAGACCACAGCCAAAGGTGCCTTCATTTGCAATGCCAATTCTTGGGCATATAATAGGGCCCAGTTGTCTTCCACCCTTTGGTCGCGGCTCATCCAGTAGACAACCTGCCCCTTCTTTTTAGTTCCATCCTTTAATGTTCTCACTCTTTTGAGATTCATTGAAATTGCAACCTCCAGCAAATACCCCTAGGAGTCTGTCGGAGTACCTCTTTATTGGACACTTGGTGGTCATCGTGGCCCTAATGGGACCCTAAAACGGCGAATGGAGTGGTCAACGTTAGTCAGAATGCCAGTGCGACTGAACCTTGCGTCCCTATTTTTCCATTGAGAGCTAGCTAGTCCGACACACTCCTAGCCTCTTTTCTGAAGCAACCCTCGCCCCTCAAGGGGGAGGGGATTATAAGATTACCGGACAGGGAGTGAGGGGTAACTTTGAAATAAATTGGATTATTTATTGTAATGGTAAAAAAGGTATTTTCCAAGGCATTTCACTTGTTTCAATGTCATTTAGCACTTTTTCCTTGCCACTTTTTCTACCATCTTGTAGCCTGAAATTAGCCCCTTTTCCTCTCTTGCGACTAGGTGTTCACTTCAACTGTATTTTCGATCTCTTCCGGTCGATACTCATAGGTTCAGCGTCAGTGGGAAAGAAAATCGTGATGAAGGATCAAAAAAAAAGCAGAGAACAACTGGTTGATGAATTAGCCTCTTTGCGCCAAAAGGTAGCCGAACTCGAAGAGTTGGCAGCAGAGCACGATTGGGTGGACAAAACACTGCTGGAGAGAGAAGAGAGATATCGTGCCATAGTGGAAGCTTTTGATGGACTCGTCTATATCTGTTCTGACGACTATAGAATTGAATTTATGAACGAGGAATTAATCAAACGAACCGGCTACGACGGAACCGGAGAATTGTGTTACCGCGTGCTACACGAGCGGGATTCTGTATGTCCATGGTGCGTCAAAGAACGCGTGCTTAAAGGCGAAACTGTAAGGTGGGAGATAGAGAGTCCTAAAGACAACCGCTGGTATTATGTTGTAAATACGCCTATCTACAACGCCGATGGCACTATATCCAAACAGGCTATGATTCTGGACATCACCGAACGTAAGGAAATGGAGAAAGCATTAGAAAAAAGTGCTGAAAAAATAAAACTTTTTGCCTATTCAGTATCACACGATCTTAAAAGCCCAGCAGCCGCTATCTATGGCCTGACAAAACGCCTGCACGACCGTTACAAAGATAGCCTCGACGAAAAGGGCAGGAGGTACTGTGATCAAATCCTCAGAGCCTCACTTCATGTTGGTGCCCTCATTGAAAAAATCAATGCCTATATAGAGGCTCAGGAAGCACCTCTTAAGGTGGAAGGTTTGGATTTAAAAGAGATTCTTCAGATCATCAAAGACGAATTCTCCCCGCGGCTCACCATCCGTCAGATAAAATGGTTGGAACCTGATTCAATTCCAGAGTTTCAGGGAGATAAGATATCTCTTCTCAGGGTATTCAGAAATTTTGTGGATAACGCCTTGAAGTACGGAGGAGAAAATCTAAGCGAGATAAAAGTGGGATACCAAGAGTCTGACGAATTCCATATTCTCTCTGTGAGTGATAACGGTATAGGCTTACAAGGGAGGGACTACGAGAATCTTTTCGCAGCCTTTCGCAGGGATAATAGTTCCAAAGGTGTTGAGGGAGCTGGGCTGGGTCTAGCTATAGTCAGTGAAATAGCGGAACGGCACAGAGGTAAAGTCTGGGCGGAGCCTGGCAAGAACAAAGGGGTGACATTTCACATGTCCGTGTCCAAGAATCTGTGATCTATTTATTTCGCAGAAGTCATCCCAGGAAACAAACAATCTACAATCTCAAATCTAAAATCTAAAATGTAGCTACCTCGTCACCAAGCCCCTCTCCATGGCGTAGGCTGTCAAGGCCGCTGCACTGTGCAGGTCCAGCTTTTTCATCAGGTTGGCCCGGTGTTTTTCTACTGTCTTCACGCTGATGCACAGGTAGTCGGCGATCTCCTTGTTCTTGTGCCCTTCGGCAATCAACTTAAGGATTTCTCGCTCCCGCTTGGTCAGTGTTTCCCAAGGGGTAGTGGATTCAGGGGTTCGTCTGGATTCTAAATAGCCCTCGATCACAAATCTTGAAACGGATGGGCACAGATACCGCTCCCCCATGAGGACGCTTCTTATGGCCATCATCAATTCGCTGGAGGAGGCATCCTTTGGTATATATCCATCTGCCCCGGCCTGAAGGACTTCGAGGATGAACTCCTCTGTCTTGTGAACTGTTAGGGCCAAAATTTTTGTCTGTGGAATCCGCTTCCTAATTTCTCTAATGGCCTCAACCCCGTTCATTTTCGGCATTGATAGATCCATTAGAATCAGATCGGGGGTAAGGCCTTCAACCTGCCGAACGGCCTGCCTACCATCCCCTGCTTCTCCTACCACTTCCAGATCCTCCTGTGAGGATATTAGGGCGCGCAAGCCTTCTCTGAGAATGGTATGGTCCTCGGCAATAACAATTCTTCCTTTTTCTCTCATAGCACAACCAAACCACAGATTTCTTGTCAGAATACATCTTGCACGTATAACTGTAAAGCGTCTGTAATCAAATTAACCCTACTGTTGCATATCTATGTCGAGGAAAAACGCGCAAGAGCGCGTCAAATTTGGCTGCGCACAGGCTCGGACAGGTCGAGGCGTACTTGACCGTACGTGAAGTCCTGTCTGAGGCGAGCACAGCCGCAGATGGCGTGCTATGGCGCGAGCGCAGTGGTTTTTACCGGTTTAGCTATGCGACAGTAGGGTTAAGTCCCCCATCCTTTCCGTTGCTTCTGAAAAATACAGTGAAATATAACCATATCTACTGCATTCACCCCATTTTTACCTTAGGGCCGGCTGTTGTACAGTGTATTTGTTATTTTTTTCTCCAGAGATCACACTTTCTCGGTGCTACACCCGCCAAGGGGTGGAAATATATGTTGCAGATATTAATTGTCGAGGACAATGCTCCTTTTCGACAATCCCTCAGGGAGATGCTGTGCGAGCAATTCCCTGCCATGGGTGTCGAGGAGGCTGAAGACGGCGAGGATGCCCTCGATAAAATAGAGACCCTATCCCCCCACCTAGTGTTCATGGACATTAAACTGCCAGGTCAAAGCGGCCTCGAGGTAACCAGAGAAATAAAGGCACGATATCCTGGGATAATAGTGATAATCCTTACCAGCTATGACCTGCCTGAGTATCGGGAAGCTGCGAACCAATACGGTGCCGACTACTTTCTTTCAAAAGGTTCTTCGAGTAGAGAGGAAATTCTGACACTGGTCGATAGCATCTTAGCTGAAGGAATGGAGTGATGGGCATTTCAGATTGCAGGCTCGAGATTGTAGATTTTAGATTGAGTCAAATCGCAACCGAACAAATCTGCAATCTTAAATCTCAAATCTTAAATCTGAAATCAACCCTACCTGGGAGAGAGACCGCAAATACGGTATTCCTTTTCTTAAAATACGCAATTTGCCTGATTTACATTGCCCCTTATATCAGTAACCTGAGAGAAATCAATCCATGCTCCTTATCCTCGACCCTAATGAAGAGATCTACTGGCGAAGACTAGCGTCAGTTTTGATTATTTTTCCACCTCTTACCACTGACTGAGGAGTTGAACTATGTCGGCCTCCCTAAATCAGTCGTCTTTTGGTCTGGCCATTCAAGATTTATATCCAGAGTATGTTTGGGACACAGAGGAATCCCATCGGGCAGAAGAGTCTGATCTTGATCAACAACTAAGTGAGCCGGAAGAAAAGCAAGATCTCAAAGAGGAATCGGATTCCTTGGATCTTGGTCAAGACGAAGAAGAAGGACTCTTTCAATCAAATCTCGTAAGTTTGTATCTTCAGGATGTCTCTCAATTTCAGCTGCTGAGTCTTGAACGAGAGATTGAGTTGGCCCGAACCATAAAGGAAGGGCAAGAAAGGCTGGTCAATCTGGTCGTGACCCACTGCGCATCCGTAGAGATCTTTGGCAATCTGCGTCGTAAAATCGTCCGCTGGCAGAGTGAGGTGGGGACTTACCCCGGGCTGCGCGAGAAAATCGTTGAACACATTGTTTCCACGCTTGAATGTGTTGCCGCTGTGGAGGGAGCAGCTGAAATCTGCCAGAGACTGGTTATTGAGGCTCGACAGGTGGTTGAGCAAATCGACATTGCCAGGGATGAGATGGTTAAGGGCAACCTGCGTTTAGTGCTGAGTATTGCCAAGCGCTACCGCGGCCGGGGCCTGAGTTTTCTTGACCTTATACAAGAGGGAAACATGGGGCTGCTCAAGGCGGTTTCCCGATATGATTATACCAAGGGTAACCGTTTCAGCACTTACGCCACTTGGTGGGTACGACAATCTATTATCCGAGCAATCTACGAAAAGACCAATACTATCCGGCTGCCTGTTCACGTAATAGAGATGAAAAGCTTCTTTCATAAGGTATTCTCCGAACTTTCCGAGGAGTTAGACCGCGAACCCATGCCCGTGGAGATTGCCGAGCGCAGCGGCTTACCCTTAGAGAAAGTTACCATGCTCGCCCAACTCTCTTGCCGCCCGGCTTCTTTGGAGGCTACGGTTGGGAGCAGGGAACAGCGGTTGGGCGACTTCATCGAGGATAAGAAGAGCAATTCACCCCTTGAAGGCATTAGCCAGTCAGAACTAGTTGCTGTCACCAGAAGAGTCTTGGCCTCTCTTTCCCCCCGGGAAGAAGGTGTGCTCAAATCCCGATTTGGCATCGATGGCAAACCTGTTCAGACCCTCAAAACTATAGGCGGAAGGCTTGGAGTGTCAAAGGAACGCATCCGGCAGATAGAGAAGCGGGCCATCCAGAAACTGCGACACACTTCGCGCTCCGCTGAACTCAAGTCCTTTATCGAATGACTCCCCCAAATGCACCTTGCATGTTTAGCCGGTTTAGCCAGTTTTGCCGGTTTTGCCTGTCCTAATTCGCAATCCGCAATCCGCAATCCGCAATCCCCAATCCTCAATCCGAAATCCGAAATCCGAAATCCTCAATCTTGTTGCTCCATCGCCCCAGGGAAGTATCCTTTTAGCCATAAGAGATAACCCAAGTCTAGACTGTCAAGCCAACAAAAAAAGTGCCCCACCCTTGCCGGCTCCGAGCAAGGATGGGGCGAATCCAGGGAGGTTTCAATAGGATAGGGTCCATTGGGGACAATTGAAACCCTACCCGTCTGATAGTATAACCTGGATACTTTGGAGAGTAAACAGGTTGCCTGTCTCATCTTTCATTTCTAATCTCACATCTATAGTTGCTCGCTGAAAGATAGAAATGATAAATATGAAATTATAAATGCAAATTGATCTGGCCTTTTGAACTTTGCATTATCTGACCACAAGTAAGAGGAGGAGATAACATTGGGATGGACGATTGATGACGCAGTATCAAACAGAACATTGAGGGATGCAAAAATCTTTGTCAGCGAGGTGTCTTTCCGCTTGGGCGATCTTACTCCCAAAATTAGAGTGAGGTTGTTTAGATATCCTGGGGACAGGGAAGTCTATTTTGAGCAAAGTCATTTTGTCAAAATCCCTGACCAAAGGACCTCTGACGAAGCTTTTTTGAAATCTGACAGAGATGAAGCCTATGCCTTGACTCACGCTGTGGAGGCTCTCACTCATCCCTACGAGGCTGCCCTGGCGGAGGGACTAGAACCTTCCGATTCCTGGCTGATTCTTAACAATGATTATTGAGCTGTTCATTGCGGGCCGGGGGGAGAGAACCTTTAAAAAATATGAAAAAACTAAATTTCGAGAATGATCTTCGTGAGTGCACCCTTTGTGAACACAGGTGCGGTGTTGACCGCACCTCCGGCGATCTGGGGGTATGCCGAATGGCCGGGCCCTTGGTAGCATCAAGAACTCTCCATCCTGCCCCTCCTGAAAGCTACACCATCTTCGTGGCCGGCTGTAACTTTAAGTGTTTAGGTTGCCAGAACTGGACCATATCTCAGTTTCCCGACAACAGGATGGCGGTAGACGGCTATGTTGACCCTCGGTCCCTTGCTGTGGAATCCATTAGGATGCTCGAGTCAACTGCAGGAGTGCTCATGGGAGCTGACAGGATTTTCTTCTCTGGGGGCGAACCTACTATTCATCTGCCTTTCATTGAAAATGTCATGGCAGAGGTCAGACGCATTAGGCCTGGGCTCAAGGTCAATTATGATACTAACGGCTTCATGACCGAGGAATCTCTCCGTCGAGTACTAACCTTTACCACCTCCCTGACCTTTGACATTAAGGCCTATTATGACGACACCATGAGGGCCATAACCGGGGCACCTGTAGAACCAGTATTGCGAAATGCCGAAATAGTTGGCAGAACTGCTCGAGATAAGCTGTGGGAATATCGTATAGTTGCAATACCGGGGATCAACGAGGATGACATTGAACCTCTTTGCCGTTTCCTCGCCTGCATATCTCAAGAGCTGCCCGTTGCCTTTCTCGCCTTTAGGCCCAATTTCGTGCTGGACGAACACTGTGGAGCCCCGAGGGAGCTCATGAAGAGGTGTGTCGAGCAGGCAAAAGCAGTAGGCTTGAAAAACGTCACTTACGCTGGCATGACCAACATACCGGGAAACATGGGATCCTTACTAGAAGAGGTAGAAGAGGCCTACGAAAGGTCAGGCGCCAGATTAGCCGCTTCCTATGCTCGCTCAAAGGGTTGCACTACCCATCCCCGGGACTGTGGTGACTGCCAGTCTGTGAGCAATTGCCCGATTAAAAAATACATACCTTTGCGGAATTGTTAGTCCTCCCAACCTATTATCCGTCCCTATCGAAAGCGCATTGTGCGGCTCCCAGCAGGGCCGCCCTATCATTTAGGATGACTCTAACGGGGATTTTCTCGATAACTTTCGCGAATCTGCCTTTGTTCTTATATGCTTGGATGAAAAGTGGCTCCTGTAATTTAGGCAGGATCTTGGGCGGGATCCCCCCTCCCAAATAAACACCTCCGGTGGTCATAGCTGTCAAGGCCAGGTTTCCTGCAGCAGCTCCCAGGACGGAAACAAACACATTCAAAGCCTCCACGCACAGTGGGTGTCCATCAGCCAAGCCAACTTCACTTATTGCCGCTGCCGGCTCCATTTCCTTAAACTTCCTAGCCAGCCAAACAGGTTCGCGGTAGCGGCCTGAATCCTTAAGCCACAAATAGATATTCACCAACCCGGGACCCGATATGACCCTTTCAATGCTCACATGACCGTACTTTTCACGCAGATATTGCCACAGTTCAATCTCTGCTTTGCTATTGGGTGCAAAATCAACATGTCCCCCCTCCGAAGAAATGGGGATGTACTTGCCATCCCAATGGATGAGAAATCCTGTTCCCAGGCCTGTTCCCGGGGCCATGATGGCAAGATTTTGACCTTTTCTTGCCTTTGCTTTGTTAAGGGGAAACAGTTCTTTTCTATTAAGGAGGGGTACTGCCAGGGCCGTGGCTGTCAAGTCATTAATCAAACAAACATGGGACAACTCGAGTTGCCGCTTCATTCGAGCTTCGGAAACATCCCAAGGCAGATTGGTGGTTTTGACTCTCCCACCGATCACTGGACCTGCAATGCCGAAGCAAGCTTTGCTGACCCGTACTTGGTGTTTCGCCAGAAAACTCTTCACTATATGTTCGAGGCTGGGGGCCTGCCGACTGGGATAAGTCTCCGCAACCTTCAAGACAGGGCGCTTTTCCCCCCTGCGAAAGAGCCCCAGGTTAGTCTTGGTTCCCCCTATGTCTCCAGCCAGTACGAGACTGCTCTCCCTAATGTAAGTCATCTGCTCCTTCTCCTTGCACACCATGGTAGCGCCCAATGAGTACTAACCACTGCTAATCGATAAAACATTTTAGCCTCAATAAGCCTACAAAAAAAGAGAGTTCCTTGTCTACTTCTCTCCTTTCTTATAATTGATGGATGAACTCAGCCCGGATGATTCATCAAATATCCGGACTCGGCTATGCTTACGATGCAGAAAAATCTTTTAGGCCGGAGTTGGTAGTTCGAGGAAATTGATAATATGGCTGGGGTGGGATAATCGATGGTTAATTTTGTTAATTTGTAGATAACTAATAGAATTATTTGATATTACAATAATTTTTTTTAACAACTTAGTCGTGATCTTGATTTATCTTACGACAGTGAGAGGGCAAACTATTAGTATATCTTATAAAATGCAGAGTTTTTGAATTTTTGTTTTGACACTTAAAAAATTTTACGCTACAGTCACTTTATTAAATTGGGGAAAGTGTAAACTTATTCTATATGTTGGCACATTTTTTCACACTATCATCTTTGACAAACACAATAGCCAGTTCTTGTTTTTCTTTAGCAACTCTCTTAATTTTACCTGATACATTGACGATATTAATTTCCTCTCTGTCTGAAATTAATTTATTATAATACAATTTCAAATTAACCATTTCCTCTTTATTAAAATGTGTCCAATTGTCTAATTTAATAAGAGCGCCTTTTACACTTACATCGACAACAGTTCCTTCGATATTGCGTTTTGGTTTCTTGTTACTAACCACAACCCTGAAGGGTCTTGCTATTCGGCGGTATTTTCGTTTCTCTTTGTGATAAATTTTGCACTTATCACAGGTGTCAATAGCGGCCTTGAGTTCTGAGGCCTGGATTAACTGAGGAATCAGGTAAGCTTTGTCGATGATTAACTGATCAGGGCAGCGCCGAGTACAATAATAATGACACTTTTCCCAGGTTGGCTCTTTCATGGGCCACCTCCGCTGGGAGAGTCTAAGTTGGGTGGTCAAATTAAGAATAAAATCTTAAACTTGGAGACAAACCTGGATCACAAATATTGAGAATGCGCGACAAAACCTATTAAAGATGTATTAAATTACGTTTTGCCCCGATTGTAAATACGAAAAATTCGTAGATTGTTTATTTTTTGTCGATTTTTTGTTAGTTTCTTGTAAAAAACTTCAAAGCGCGCATATAATTAATTTGCTTTACCACGAAGTTTCATAACTTTCGAAGAGCACAGCATGGATTCATTTGAAAGAAGGAAGTATACGAGAACACTAAATAATTTCAAGATCAAGATAAAGCTTGCTCGTACATCCAAAGAAGTGGACGGAGTCACTGAGAACTTATCCCAAGGGGGAGCCTTTGTTATGAGCCGATCCTGGCCCGTCCTTCAAAAGGATGAACAGGCGGAGATGCGTCTTTTTCTACCTCCTGAGTTCACCGGACAAAACCACACTCTGACCCTCACCGGCCCGGCAGTGATCAGGAGGATTGACAAGCATAAGCAAGGCGTGGCCGTCGAGTTTTTGAAAGAGTTAAAAACCTTCAAACCCTCCCTATAGCCCGGATATTTCATGAATCACCTGCTGCGATCACGGATATGGCCGTCCTCCCTGGCGTCCTCGAGTGTCGACCCCTGCGACGTACCGTTCAGGTACGCCTCGGAACCAACACTCTGCGGTTGCCAGGTGGCACGCCCATCTTCGCGGTCTCGCGACAGCAATTCATGAAATATCCGGGCTAGCCCCTACATCAATAAACTTTCTCCGCTGTGACAGCCCACCAAATCTATTCAGTTGAAATCTATCGCATTGTTACCTCTTGGCATCACTATTGCTAATGAAAATTGATTACATGGGCGAGGTATAAACCAGGTGAAGAGTGAAGACAAATCAGCTCAACTCGCTCTCTGTGGTTTGGTGCACTGTTTAGACTTGTAAATGTTTTCGCTTGGCCCTGAGTAAGACCTCCTCATGGTGTGAAGAATGAAGGAGAAAACCAGTGGGTATGAGGCGCAAAGCTCTGCTTTTACTCAGCCTTGGACTCCTTTTTCTGCGTCAGGCGGGGGGAATCTGTTGGTCCCAGACCACTGAGCGCGTGAGTGTGGACACGGCCGGCGTCGAAGGAGACGGTCCTAGCTTTGCCCCCTCCATCACTGCCGATGGCAGATACGTAGCCTTCCAGTCTGAAGCCACCGACCTGGTGCCAGTTGGTAGCAATGGTTTAATCCAAATTTTCGTCCACGACCGGCAGACAAAACGGGCAACCACTGCACCCAGGAATCTAGAGTAGTAAACTCAGGCGGCGAACGAAGGAGACATCCGTAGCAATTCCCCCTCCATCTCTGGAGATGGCTGTTACGTGGCCTTCGAGTCCTGGGCCACCAACCTGGTGGATATCTGGTGATGGTATATTTCCTGACATCTTTGTCCACAATCGCAGACCGGAACCACCATCAGGGTGAGTGTGGACTCGGCGGGCTATCGAAGGAAGCGGCCACTAGCTCTTCCCCCTCCATCTCTGCCGATGGCAGATACGTGACCTTCGAGTCTGATGCCGACCTGGTGGCTACTGATAGCGGTGATTACTATGACATCTTTGTCCACGACCGCGATGCAGATGAAAACGGGACATACGACGAACCCGCACCCGTTGGAATCTCTACTATACGCGTAAGTGTGGCCGCAGGGGGCAACGAAGCAAACGGCGAATAGCTATTCCCCCTCCATTTCTGGAGATGGCAGATACGTGGCCTTCGAGTCTGACTCCACCGACCTACTGGCAGGTGGCACCAACGGCAACGCTCACGTCTTTGTCCGCGACCTCCAGACAGGAATCACTACAATAGTGAGTGTCGACTCAGGCGGCACCGAAGGAAACGGCGACAGTTCGGCCCCCTCAATTTCTTCTTTGGATGGCAAATTCGTGGCCTTTGAGTCCATCGCCAGCAACCTTGTGGCTGTTGATACCAATGGATTTTCTGACATCTTCGTATACGAACGCGAGTCCCTGCCACCCAATGTCGACTCGACCAGTCCAGCCGATAGTGCCAATGGTGTGGCCGTAGGGTCTTCTATCACCGCCACCTTCTCTGAACCAATGAATGGATCAACCATCGATACCAATACATTCACCCTGGACAACGGTGTCACCGGTACAGTCAGCTATGATGCGAACAGCATCACAGCTAGGTTCACTCCCACGAGCAACCTCGATTACGATACCACTTATATCGCCACCATCACCAACGCCGCCGAGGACTTAGCCGGCAATCCCATGCTGGCTGACCATACCTGGTCCTTTACTACTAAGTCTGAACAAAAAAATAGTGGCGGAAGCGGTCCGTGCTTCATCGCCACCGCCGCGAGTGACCGGAGCTCTTAGTTTATCACCCACCCAAACAGCTCCAAGATTGTGCTTTTGCTTGACACCAAGCGCTTCCCTCGCCTAATCTAAAAACAGTTCGAACTCCCCGTTCCAAGAGCATTCTCAAGCGATCACATCTGAACCTCAAGTACTCGTGCCAGGCTCAATCCCACCTCATTCCATAGCTTACCTTCTCTATCCCTTAAAGGAGGTATTGGCATGGCTACAGAAGAATTTAAACGCAAGCTCACCGCTATCCTCAGCGCAGATGTCAAGGGCTACAGCCGCCTCATGGGCGAAGATGAGGAAGCCACGGTCCGCACCATAACCGCCCACCGGAAGGTGATAACCTCGGTGGTCGAGAAGTACCGGGGCCGGGTGGTGGACTCGCCAGGAGACAACATACTGGCTGAGTTTGTCAGTGTGGTGGATGCAGTGCAGAGTGCGGTGGAGATTCAGGAGGTGATCCGAGCTAAGAATGCTGAACTGCCTGAAGACCGCAGGATGGAGTTTCGCATCGGCATCAACCTCGGTGATGTGATCCAGGAGGGTGAGCGCATCTATGGTGATGGGGTCAACATCGCTGCCCGGGTGGAGGGTCTGGCCGATCCGGGAGGCATCTGCATCTCAGGGAGCGCCTACGAGCAGATCGAGAACAAGCTGGCCTTAGGCTATGATTACATAGGCGAACACACCGTAAAAAACATCGTCAAACCCATACGGGTATACAGGGTGCCAACAGGGCCAGAAAAACTCCAAAAGGTTACTGAAGAGAAAAAGCCCGCCCCGAATTGGCAACGAGCGTCTCTCGCAGTGGTGATTGCACTCGTTGTGGTGGCAGGCGGCGTAGCGATTTGGAAATCTTACCGACCTTCTACTCCGCCAAGGGAGGTTGCCTCCGTGGAGAAGATGGGATTTCCTTTGCCTGACAAGCCTTCCATTGCGGTACTGCCTTTTAGTAACCTGAGCGGCGACCCATCTCAAGACTATCTGAGCGACGGGACCACCGAGAACATCATCACGGCGCTTTCCAAGATCTCAAACCTGTTTGTCATTGCCCGGAACTCGTGCTTTCACCTACAAGGGCAAGACGGTGAAGATACAGCAGGTAGCCGAGGATCTCGGGGTGCGCTATGTGCTGGAGGGCAGCGTTCAGAAGGCTGGCGAGCGCGTGCGGATCAACGCACAGCTGGTCGACGGTCTCACGGGGCGTCACCTTTGGGCCGAGCGCTACGACCGCCAGATTAGCGACATCTTCGCCCTGCAGGATGACATTACCAACCAGGTGGTTACGGCTCTCGAGGTTAAGCTCACCGAAGGTGAAGCAGCCCGCATATCACGAAGGCAGACAGATAACAACGAAGCGTATGAACTTTTCCGGCAGGGCCTGGAGATTTTCCGGCGCTATACCAAGACTGATAACGATCAGGCACGGCGGCTCTTTGAGAAAGCCGTTGCCTTAGACCCCGGTTTTGCAGACGCGTGGTGTTTTCTAGGGCTATACTTACCAGATAGATTGGTACTTTGGCTGGAGCGAGAATGCGGCGCAATCTCTTGAGCGGGCTACTGAACTGGCGCAGAAAGCCATAACCCTCGACGACTCCTCTCCCTACCCTTATATGCTCTTGGAGATCATTAGCCTTTTGAGGCGGGAGTATGACAAGGCGATCGCCTACGGTGAGAAAGCAGTCGCCCTCGAGCCCAACCACGCCGAAGCCACGTTGGAGTTGGCTCGCACGCTGACATACGCCGGGAGACCTGAGGAAACCATCGAACTGACCAAAAAGGCGATGCGTCTTAGCCCCTATTACCCCGACTGGTACTTGGGCGTTTTGGGCACTGCTTATCGTTTGGCGGGGAACTACGACGAAGCGATTGCCGCCTATGATAAGCGGCGCGAGCGCAACCCCCATTCGACCATGCCCTATCTTGGACTGGCTCTAGTATACACGGAGGTGGGTCGAGACGAAGAAGCCCGAGCTGCGTCTGCTGAGGTACTCAAGAGAAACCCCAAGATCTCTTTGAAACAGTTGACGAATAGACTTCCCTATAAAGACCCAGCCGAGGTCGATCGGATTATTGCTGCGCTCCGCAAGGCGGGCCTGCCCGATTAGATAAGAAAACTTGCAACGAATCCTGCCTCTATAAGGATAAGGAGGGAAAAGCCATGATTATGTTGCCGACCGTCAAAGCGCGCCAGCGTGTTACGGGCCTTTTCTCGGCCATGTTCTTGGTTGCCTTTCTCATGTTACCTTTGGCATGTGCATCATTCGGCCAGAAGAGAAAACTCAATGAAGTCAAGGCAAAAGTTGAAGCGACTTGGATTTTGGAGGAGTGGTATATGAAAGGGGAAGCTGTGAGCCCTCCGAAGGTGGAAGGTCGCTTCATTATCCATGACAATGCTTTCGTGTTGATCCTGCTCAATCGGGCAGGTGAGTTGCCTTGGTCGTACTATGGCTATGGGAAGTATACATTAGACGGTTCTACCTTCTCGATGAAATTTGACGAAGTCGAATTCTTCAAAGAGTCGACTTCTGGGATTACTGTTTCTCGCAAGCTTTTGTGGGACGGAAAGATGAAGTATTTTACAATTCGTACAGATAACAGCAAGTTGCACATGCGGTGTGACGATATTGATTTTGACCTAATCGTTGATGGGGATACCCTCACACTCAAGCAAGCTGGCAAAGTAACCAGAACCTATCGGCGGGCGGGGGCCATGTGAAGGCATCCTCATCAAGGAGCCAATAGAGTTGTCTAATAGGGGCTGCACGCGGCCTGGAATTTCTCTTTGGAGTTGCAGCTACCAAATATAGTCCTTACTCGGCAGCAAATGTGAAAGCCCCTGTCAGCTCGCAGTGACAGGGGCTTGTTTTATCTCAACTATGGGGCCACTTTGAATGTAGATTTTTTACTCTTCAGCCTTAATCTTTTTAATTATTTTCGGAATGAAAAATGAGAAGACAAACAACCCTATGGAGAAGAAGACTTTAAAGGACAGGAGCTCTCCCCAGTTTCCGGAAACCCAGACATCCTTGAGCGTCCCTATGAAGAAGGTGAAGATAAAAGTCCCCACGATGATGCCCAACCCTGTACCAAAAAAGTAATCCCAAAAACGCACTTTGGTGAGGCCCATGCCAAAATTCATCGGGGTGAAGGGAAAATAGACGAGCCGCAGATAGAGAGTCGTGGCAAAGCCGTTCCGCTCGATGGCATCGTCATATTTTTTGAGCTTATCTCCGATCAGAGAGGCGGCAAATTCTCTTCCAAGGGTGCGACCAATCCAAAAAGCTCCACTGGCCCCGGCCATGGCCCCAAACCAGACATAGACAAAGCCCCAATAAGCCCCGAAAATGGCAGCGCCCAGCCCGGTTAGTAAAGTTCCAGGTAGGAAAAGACAAACCCCTGCGGCATAAACAAAGACAAAAGCCAGAGGGGCCCAAAATCCGGCCGAATTAAGAAAATTTCCCAAGGCTTCGGCATTGAGATAACCTTTGGCCGGAGTGAATTTGACCAGGCAAATAGCTATTATAATAAAAGCCACAAATATAGATGCTTTTATCATGGCTTTTTTGCGATCTACCGTTGCAGACTCTATTGCTTGTTCCATGTTCTCTTTTCGAACTTCCATTGCTGTAGTTTGCGGTTTGTTTTCTTTTTCAGTACTCTTCATTTTCTCTTTGCTCTATGTCGTAACCACAGCAGATAGATTACATTCAAACCTAGCTCTCCTTGGCAGCCACCACTGCATGCCCACCGAATTCCCGCCGAAGGGCGGCGAGAACCCTATCCTCGAAGGCATCTTCCTTCCTCGATCTGAACCTGCTGAAAAGTGAAAGAGCTATAACCGGGGCTGATACTCCGCTCTCCACAGCCTGCTGCACGGTCCAACGCCCCTCCCCAGAGTCTTCCACGTAGCCACGTATCTTGGTCAGCCTTTCGTCCTTGCCAAAGGCTGCTTCCAGCAATTCCAGGAGCCAGGATCTAATAACGCTACCCTGGTTCCAGAGGTGAGCAACCTGAGCATAGTTTAAGAAATTCACCGTAGGGCGAGCCCTCCAAAATGGCAAATCCTTCACCATAAGCCTGCATCATGCCGTACTCGATGCCATTGTGGACCATCTTGACAAAATGGCCGGCACCAGTGGGACCACAATAAAGATAGCCTTCCTGGGGTGCAAGTGTTTTGAAAATGGGTTCCAGATAGTCGTAGACCTGCCGGTCCCCACCGGCCATGAGGCAATAGCCCACTTTAAGACCCCAGATGCCTCCACTCACTCCAACATCCACGAACTTGATTTTTTTCTCAGCGAGGAACTCTCCGCGACGAATGTCATCCTTATAGTAAGTGTTACCCCCGTCGATTACGATGTCGTCAGGAGCAAGGAGCTCTTTGAGTTGTTCTAGATGGTCGTCAACAGGTTTACCTGCGGGGAGCATGAGCCATACCGCCCGTGGCGGGGTCAGTTTTTCAACCAGTTCGGCGAGGGAAAAGCTACCTGTTGCTCCCTCTTTGACAATCTCTTCTGTTTTTTCTGGGGTTCGGTTGTAGGCCACAACCTCATGGCCCCCCTGGAGAATCCTTTTCGCCATGTTCATTCCCATACGCCCCAATCCGATCATTCCTACTTGCATATCCCTCACTCCTTATTTGCCACTAGGCAGTAGGCACAACCTCCGAATATTTGGGCCTCGCCTTGTGCCTTGCGTTCTGAGCCCTATGCCCCATGCCCTATGCGCTATGCCTCTTCCCCACAGGCCCTACCTTTTAGATTAAAGAAAAACTTCAACCCTTTCCTCACCCTCTCCGAGAAGATTTTAGGGGAGAAAAAATTCCCCACTACTCTCTTGTTGATCTCACCAAGTGTGGGATAGGGGTGTACTGCAGAAGCCAAAGTAGAGAGTTTCATCTTGCCGTTCAAAACCGCTACCCATTCACTCAAGAGTTCACCAGCCTGAGGCCCCAGGATTTGTACTCCTATTGGCTTTTCTTTGCCGTCGAGAATCATTTTTATCTTTCCGACTCTCTCGCCCTCCGCCAGACTTCTGTCGTTGCCTTTGAACTCTTCGGTCCAGACCGAATACTTTACCCCGGCGGCCTCTGCCAACCTTTCGTTCATGCCGATGCTCGCCAGCTCGGGATCTGTATAGGTACACCAAGGCAGAAAGGTATAGTCCACTTTTCTTGGCAGATGAAAAATGGCATTAGTAAAGACAACGCCACCTTCATAACCCGCTGCATGGGTAAACTGATATTGTCCGGTAACATCTCCTGCGGCATAAATATGTTTTTGTTTGGTCCTCAACCTGTTGTCCACCTGGATACCTTTACTACTGAACTCTATCCCCAGCCCTTCTAAACCTAAACCCTCAACATTAGCTACTCTGCCAAGAGCAACCAAAATCTTTTCCCCTCTAAGCTTGGTGATCTTGTTGCTGCCATTATTGATGGTCACCTCTCTCTCGTGACCCAGATCGTCAACCCTCAATATTGAGGAGTTTAGGTAGAATGTCACTCCCTCAGACTGCAAAACCTCCATGACCATGTCGGCCATGTCCCTGTCTTCTTTAGTCAAGATCTGATTGCTGCGCTGGACCACCGAAACCTTTGATCCCAACCGGCAGAAGGCCTGTGCCATTTCTATACCAATTGGACCCCCACCCAAAATGATTAAGGATTTGGGTAATTGTTCTAAAGAGAAAATTTCTTTATTGGTGAGATATGGGGCTTGATCAAGCCCTTCTATGGGAGGGGCGGCCGGAGAAGAGCCGGTGGACAGAACCCAATTCTTTGCGCTAATGGTCTTTCCATTTAACCGAATGGAGTGTTCATCCACAAAGGTGGGATCGCCGAATTCCACCCTGGCCCCGAGATTACAGAATCTTTCCTCGGAATCATGCTCTTGAATAGTATCGATAACCGACTGAATTCTCTTGGCCACTTGGCGAAAATCCACTGGAGGCGGATTCACCCCGGGAAGACCATAATCCTTGGAGTTCTTCATCAAGTGATAAACATGAGCAGTTTTGATCAGAGTTTTGCTCGGTACGCAACCATAATGGAGACAGTCCCCACCAAGATTTTTCTCTTTTTCAATTAAAATAGTCTTGGCACCGGCCTGGGCCGCCCCGGCGGTGACGGTGAGACCAGCTGCGCCTCCCCCGATTACCCCGATGTCAAAATCATAACTAGCCATTGAATCCCCCTTCTCCCTGGCGCGATTATGCACCATTCAAGGACCAATCATAGCTAAGATAAACTATCTTTAACTTGTCCTTTTGCGCCTGCAGCTCTTTTTTGAAATCCCCCTCACCGTATTTCAAGAAAAAGCCAACAATGTCATCGTTGAAATCCTCGGCAAACCATTTAAATATCCTGCTCGCGTACAGCTTGCTGCCCTTTAGGTAATTGCTCTTGGGATCGTTTATGAATGCTCGCGCGGCATTATCAAGTTGCCGGTTTAGAGTGCTCCCCTCGTAGGGTTCAGAAATGAGAGGAGGACAGCTTTTGGATGCACAATTGACGGCAAAATGAACCCGGGGATCCTTAAACTGGGCCCGCAGCTTCTTGTGCTCCACATCGTCTAGAGTTATGACATCACCCTTTATCCGCACTATCTTCTTTTCCCAGGGAGTTTTGAAAATATTCCCTAAATCCTTGATCGATTTGATTCCTGGATAAGCACCGAGGATCAGTTTTATGGTCCAGGCATTGTAGGCGTTTACGTAAAAGGCAAACTGTTCATCTCGAGACAAGCTATTTACCTCGATATTCTCCAGGGCCTCCAGGTATTGGTCTAGCAGAGGTTCATCATTTTTGAAACCCTGATAATCCACCACCCCATCTTTTACGTATTTATTGAGGAGCTCGCCGTACAAGCTGTGATCCACCGCTTCCCCGGACCAGCCTGAGGGAGCCAAGTTAAACAATATACAAAATCCCAAAATAAATACTAAAATTGACTTGATGATTCTCATTTATAGCCTCACTCTCAACACCAATCCTAATTATCTCTTTGCCAAGCAAATTAAGACCTTTATCCGAAAGATCAATGGGGAGGTCCGAATCCCGCCTACGGTTGCTGCCAATTCCACAGCAATTTCTCCCGCTTTTCAGTGATGCTTGCCAGCAATGGCCTTTTCAAATATGGTGGGATTTGAGGTGACTCCCCTCAACCATTTATCTACAAGCTTTTTGAGTTCGCCGGACGCAATAAATGATCGGCCCATATAGTCAAGCCAGGTAGACTGGCCTAAATTTGCCAGTTCTTGCAATTTCGTCATGTCGTCCTCCCATGAAACTAAATGTAATCTTAAAGAGTATATCCAACAATCAATATTGGTAGGTTTTTAGTCGATGTTTGGACGATTTTTTTACAGGAGACCAAATAGAGGCTAAAAGTTTCTCCCACAAATATTATTTTTGCATCGATCTTCCAAGTTCAAAGCCGAAAACTGCTTGACACTCTTAAAAATAACGCAGAAATTGAGGAGAAAAAGTTGGAATGATGGAATAATCGTATGTTTGATAACCCCGAAAAGATGAAATGGTGGGGCTGGGGTCGTGAAGGAGAAAGTTACCCTATCCCAAACCCGCAGGGATTCTGGTCTTTTCTCGAACAAAAACTGGGCCCCCTTGAGCAATCGCCACGAGTTTCCTCCCTGAACGACATTTCACTGCCACCCTCTCGACTGACCTCAAAGGACCTGGAGGACTTAAGAGAATTATTCGGTGAGAGCGGTGTTACTACCGACGACGCAGACCGGATAATGCACTCTTTTGGTAAATCCTATGTTGATCTACTGCGAATTCGTCGAGGCACGGTGGAGAGTGGACCTGATGTCGTGGTCTTTCCCCAGAGTCAGGAGGAAATTCAGGACTTGCTTGGTCTGGCCTCCCATAGGCCTTGGGCTGTTGTACCCTTCGGCGGTGGGACTTCAGTGGTAGGTGGAGTGGAGGTTACAGGAACTGGTAAACCGTCGGTAACCCTTGATCTTAGGCGGATGAATCGCGTTCTGCACATCGATCGCACTTCCCACACTGCCGTGGTCCAGAGTGGAATTCTGGGACCGGCTCTGGAGAGAGAACTCAATGCTAATGGTTTTACCCTCGGCCACTTTCCCCAATCTTTTGAATTCTCCACCCTGGGAGGGTGGGTTGCCACCCGCTCGGCTGGGCAGAACTCAACCAAGTATGGCAAGATTGAACATATGGTGGTTAGCCTTCGCCTTGTGAGTCCAACCGGTGTGTTGGACTCTCCCATAGTGCCGGCGGATGCTGCGGGGCCTTCTTTACTTCAATGTTTGATCGGCTCCGAAGGAGCATTGGGGGTTATTACGCAGGTTGTGGTACGAATTCACCCCTTGCCCCAAAATCGGGCCTTTGCCGCCTACCTGTTTCCTGATTTCGCCACCGGCGTGGATGCTGTAAAGAAGATGCTGCAAGCAGATCTTCGCCCGGCAGTGCTGAGGCTTTCCGATCCCCAGGAAACTGCCATGGCTCTATTGCTCACTCAATCTCCCCGGCCATCACTCAAGGAACGACTGGGCCATTTTTATGTAAGGCTCAGGGGCTTTGATCTGCAAAATAGTGCACTTCTGTTGTTGATTTTTGAGGGACCTGACAGCCTTGTCTCAGTGGCAAAAAGAGAGGCCCATAGACATGCTCGCTCAGGGCTTCATTTGGGCAGTCTTCCTGCCCGAAACTGGATGAAGGAACGTTTTCGCCACCCTTATCTCCGCGATGATCTTCTGGACCGCTCTATTATGGTCGACACTCTGGAGACAGCTGCTCCTTGGCAAAAGCTTCCGGAATTATATGCAGCCGTGCGCCAGGCGCTCTCCGATGCACTCCTCTCCACTGCCCCTGGAGCGTTGGTCTTCAGCCATCTTTCTCACGGTTACCCTGATGGCGCTTCTTTGTATTTCACCTTTATGGCCAGGCAGCAACCTGGGCAAGAATTTGAACAATGGCAGAGCGTCAAAACCGCAGCCACCGAGGCAATCCTTAAACATGGAGGAGCCCTTAGCCATCACCATGGGATCGGCACTATGCATAGACTCTGGACAGCCGCCTATCTTGGAAAGGAAGGGTTGTCACTCCTGGCCGAACTGAAAAAGAAGATTGATCCCCAGAACATTATGAACCCGGGAAAATTGTTAAATGCTTCGTTTCAAAGCTAAATACTATCAGGGGTCTTTTTCCCACAGAACAAGGGCGATTAACCTCCACAGAATGCAACGGGAGGAATTTGATCTTGCCGTGATTGGCGGTGGAGTCACTGGCACTGCTATAGCTCGAGACGGTGCCTTGCGAGGCATGAAAGTAGCTCTAATTGAAAAGGGTGACTTTGCCAGCGGCACTAGCAGCAAGTCTTCCAAAATGATCCACGGCGGCTTGCGTTACTTGAAACAGTTGGACATCGGTCTGGTAAAGGAATCGCTATCCGAAAGGGAGAGACTCCTTCACCTGGCACCCCACCTGGTTCATGCAGCTCCCTATTTGATACCTATGTATTCAGGTTGGAAAGGACGGCTTGAACACCAGATTGGCCTCTTTGGCTATGACCTCTTGGCAGGCGGCAGTTCCCTTCCTCGCCATAGCGACCTGTCCAGGGAAAAAACCTTAGAAGAAGAGCCACTGTTGAGGGAAGAGAATTTATCCGGCGGATTTATCTACTACGACTGTTTGGTGAATGATGCCCGGCTCACCTTGGCCTTAATAAAGTCCGCCCACGAACACGGAGCTTTGGTGGCAAATTATACTCAAGCCATCGGATTGAACACAGACAATGAGTCCTACAAGGAAGTTCGCTTTCGAGAGGTGATCACAGGGGGAGAAGGGATCATTCGGGCCCGAGTGATAGTGGCTGCTGTGGGTCCTTGGACCAGCGAACTCTTTGAACTACACCGCCTCTCAGGCCCTACTATACGTCCAACTAAGGGTGTCCATTTGGTCTTTCCCAGAGATCGACTGCAGGTGAATAAAATTGTGGTTTTGCCCACTGCAGACAAACGTATGATTTTCGTTGTGCCTTTGGGCCAGTTTACCTACGTTGGCACCACGGATACCGACTACTCGGGTCCACTTGATAATGTTCTGGTGGAATCTGATGACGTATCCTACCTTCTGGCTGCTTTGAACAAGTGCTTCCCATCGCTGAATCTTGGCCCAGGAGACATCTTATCCACTTGGGCCGGACTCAGACCCTTGATAATGGAAGAGGGAGACCCCTCCAAGGTAAGCCGTGACTATTATATTGGACTGTACGACGAGGGGATCGCGGTCATAGCCGGGGGCAAACTAACTACTCATCGCACCATGGCAGAAAGCATCATCGATCAAGTGCTGGAGCGCTATGACCATCTTTTTGACGGTGACTTCAGGCCCTGCTCCACCGGTGAAGTGCCTCTAACGGGGGGGGAGATGAAAGATTTTCCGTCCTATCTCAGGGCCCAATCTCTGGGTCTCGAAGCTGGATGGGGCCTATCTCCAACCAACGTCGAGCACCTGATCCACAGTTACGGCAGAAATCACATGCAAATACTGGCTCTAGGCCTCCAGGACCAAAAGCTTTTAAAACCACTCGGCCCTAACTGCCGTGTGGTTAGAGCCCAGGTAATCTATGGGGTGGAGGACGAGATGGCTCTTACCCTGGAAGACTTCATGAGCAGACGAACTGACCTGCTACATTTCAACGGTGAGGCAAAGTTGGAGAAGGTGGTGGCCAAGCTTATGGCAAAACCGTTGGGGTGGAGTCGCGCCCGTCGCAGAGCTGAAATTAAAAGATATCGACAACGAGTTCATGAGATGTTCCATTTCAGGCGAGGCTTGTCATAGGTTCTACTATACAGTCTACTATATCACTTTTATCTCTCGCAGAGTTCACAGAGCCACAGAGTCTAAATCTCGAAGTAAGAGGAGACAGTGGTCGACACGGTAGGATCACTCAAAGGCTTAGTGAGAATCCCTTGTGGCTTGGAATAAGCAAATTTATCCCATTCCACAAGGGATCCCCACAACTACCGATGCGTTCGCATCGGTAGCCCCTGCTGCGCAGGGAACTTTGATCGATTTAGGGCGCACGCTATATTATTTTTTGGGAGCTCACCGAGGATTCTGGAGAGCACAGGGGGCACATATGGAACTGAACCAGTTGTCGTCAAAAACCATCCAAGCTGCTATAGCAGTGCATAAGGAACTTGGACCAGGTTTACTGGAGTCTGTCTATCAAGCGTGCATGCTGATAGAACTGGAGAATATGGGGATTGAAGTCGAGTCCGAAGTTTATTTACCAATTATTTACCGCGGTAAGACGATAGAAGGCCAAGCATTCCGTTTGGATCTCGTGGTAGAGGAAAAGGTTGTCTTGGAATTAAAATCAGTAAATAAAGTGGAACCAGTACACAAGAAACAGCTTCTAACCTATTTGCGTTTAGCAAACAAGCCACTTGGGTTGTTGATAAATTTTAACGAGCCTTTGCTAAAAGAAGGGATTACAAGAATAATCAATACCTAGGATTGAACCTACTAGGCGGTCATACGGTTAATATATCACTCAGAGAACTCTCTTGAACTCTGTGGGCTCTAGCGAGTGGAACGAGCGGGCGAGAGATATATAAATCCCAAACTAATTAAGACAGGTTGATCTAGTATTATGAACAGCCGAGAAAGATTTCTGCAGACCATGCGCTATGGCAAACCCGACCGTGTGCCTTACTTCGAGGAAGGTATTCGCAGAGAAGTTCTCAGGTCCTGGCGGAAGCAGGGTCTACCAAGGGACGCTGATATTGCCCAGATGTTTCCCTCGGACCACCGCGAAGTGATAGAATTAGACCTCGAACCCCGTCCAAAATTCAGCAAGTGGCCCACATCGCGGTCCGATTTGAAGGAACTATTTCAACGGTTGATACCCTACGGCCGTGGCCGTTTACCCAGGGGGTGGGCAAAAAGAGTCCAAAATTGGAAAAACCGAGATCATGTGCTGATGCTAAGGATTCACCGGGGCTTTTTCCTGTCCATGGGCGTTTACGACTGGCGCAGGTTTTCAGAATTGATGGATCTGCTTCTTGATGATCCTGAATTTGTCCGCGAGGCCATGGCGATCCAAGGTAAGTTTGCAGCAGGGTTGGCGGAACGGGTGCTGAAGGATGTTGCTGTGGACGCAGTCTTGTTCAGTGAGCCCATCGGCGGCAATTACGGCCCCCTGATATCACCCCAGATGTACGAGGACATGGTACTCAGGAGCTACGAGCCGGTTCTAAATGTCCTCAATGAGTATGGGGTAGAAACCATAGTTTTTGTGACATATGCGAATGCCCGGGTGCTGGTTCCAAGTATTCTTAAGTGGGGATTTAATTGCTTGTGGGCTTGCGAGGTTAACGTTGAAACGATGGATTATCGCGATCTTCGTAAGGAGTTCGGCCGTGATTTGCGCCTGATTGGCGGTATCGATCTTGACTCCCTCAGGCGGGATAAGGAAGCAATACGGAGGGAGGTGGAGGAAAAGGTTCCACCCCTGGTTGCCGCTGGGGGCTACGTGCCCCTGGCAGACGGACGGGTCCGCTCCGATGTCCCATATGAGAATTATGTGTATTATAGGGAGCTATTGCAGAAAGTCACACATGGTCAATAGGTCAATACGCTGCGCTGTCACTTGTTGTCGCTAGGTCGTTATTAATGGTGATAATGAATAGCACAATTAACTACAAATGACCATAAATGACGGGCGCAGCCCAACTGACAACGAAGCGCCCTGGCGCAAAGTGTTATGACTTTTGTCTGCTCCTCCGATTGATAAATTAGAGACCCATATGAGTACCAAAGGTAGTTTGTTGACAGAGGATTCTTATATCGTTGCGGCGGGCCGCAGGCTCAGAGTGAGGAAGCTCACACACCCTAATTCCGACGGTGAGGGCTCTCGACCCACTTTGGTATTTCTCCATGAGGGTTTGGGTTCTATTGAAATGTGGCATGACTTTCCGGCAATCCTGGCAGAGACCACTGCATGCGATTGTCTAATTTATGACCGCTGGGGCCACGGGAGATCCGACGCACTAGATGTACAAAGAACACTCCGCTATGTTCATCATGAGGCCTTGGACAGCTTGCCTGAGGTTCTTAACCACTCCAATGTAGATGACGCAATCCTTATCGGTCATAGCGATGGCGGTTCTATTGCTTTGATATTTGCAGCAGAATATCCCGAAATATTGCGAGGAATAATTACTGAAGCAGCCCATGTTTTTGTAGAAGAGATAACCTTGGAAGGTATCCGGGAAGCATTAGATATTTACAATAATACAGATCTCAAACAAAAGCTGGCCCGTTATCACGGAGACAAAACAGAAAAGATCTTCAGGGCCTGGCATGAGATCTGGATGCAGCCAGAGTTTAAGAGTTGGGATATTCAGGACTGCCTGCCGAAAATTAAGTGCCCCGTTTTGGTGATACAGGGAGAAGATGATCAATATGGAACTGCCGCCCAAGTAGAAGCGATAACCAATCAGGTAACTGGCCCGTCTAAGGTTCTGCTCATCCCAAATTGTGCTCATATACCTCATAGGGAGGCTAAAGACAGAGTTGCCCAGGAGATGACGGAGTTTATATTAGGGCTCCTGTAGGAATAATTCTAAACTGATTAAGACCATTGAATATCGAATGTAGAACAAGGAACCGCAGAATCATGAAGTAATCACTTCGATCCGCCTGAGGCGGATTCGATATTCTACGGTTTAAAATAGTTTCTATAAAACCCACACTCCCCTCGGTGTTATGTGTGTGCCAAGGTCACCCGCTGGCGAGGGGATTGGGGGATTGAGTAATTGAGGGAATAAGAAGGGGAAACCATGAGAAATACAAGAATTCTCGGCGTAGGAATGTATTTACCTGAGCGAGAAATCACCAACCAGAAACTCGAGGCCATGGAAGAGTTGCAAACCTCTGACGAATGGATCAGGCAGCGAACCGGCATTCTGACTCGACGCTTTGTTTCTGAAGGCCAATCAGGCACTGATCTTGCTGTGCAAGCTTCGAAGGAAGCTATCGAAAACGCTAATTTAAGCCCTGATGATATCGACTTCATCATCTATGCTACCCTCAGTCCAGACTACTTCTTCCCAGGTAATGGCTGCTTTCTGCAGGACAGGCTTTTTGGCGACCGAACAATTGGCGCTCTAGACGTCCGCACTCAATGCTCGGGCTTTATTTACAGTCTTTCCCTGGCCGACAGTTTGATCAAGACCGGCCAGTATGAACGTATACTCATTGTCGGTGCTGAGGTTCACTCCACAGCTCTGGACTTTACCTTTGCAGGTCGCGACCTAACTGTACTTTTCGGGGACGGAGCTGGGGCTGTAGTAGTGGGCCCTGCCCCCGAGGGTCACTCAGGCATTCTTGCCCACGCTCTGCATTCAGAGGGTAAGTATGCCAAGGAACTTTGGACCGAGTATCCTGCCAGCGCTCACAATCCTAGAGTCAGTCATGAAGTCCTCGATCAAGGGAGACACTATCCGCAGATGAACGGGAGAATGGTCTTCAAACACGCGGTTACCCGCATGGTAGAGGTAAGTCACGAAGTCCTGGCTAAAGCAGGTAAAAGCATTGAGGAGGTCGATCTGTTACTTCCCCACCAGGCCAACATCCGCATCAATCAGATGGTGGCATCCCACCTGGGTATTCCCGAAGATAGGATGGTGAATACCATTTCATGGACCGGCAATACCACGGCAGCCACTATCCCCATTTGTATGTACGAAGCCCTCAGACAAGAAAAACTAAAGGACAACGATCTAGTGCTCCTCACCGCCTTCGGAGCTGGGTTTACTTGGGCAGCCTCGTTGTTGCACTGGTAGCAATTCTTACTAGGCACTAAACACTAAGCACTAGGCACCAATAAGTACAAGAAGTAGTGCATAGTCCCTAGTGCTTAGTGCCTAGTTCACCGGAGTGACCTGATGAGCGTTCGCTATAAATTTTTGATATTCTTCATGATATTTAGTCTTGCGCCTCTTGTCGTTGTTACCATAGTAGGCCAACGGGGAATTCTACGAATGGGTGAGACCATATCCGGTTTCGCAAAAAAGAACCGGACAGAAATCGTCAGCAAAGAACTTCAGCAAACGGCAACGGACTATGCCAAAATACTTGGCCGTGAGAAAGAAGTGCTGGAACTCACACTGAGAATCATTGCCAGAGATGCACAGCGCTTTTTGTCCGAACCTCCGAAGGGTGCGGCGAAAGTCTATTTTGCTGACGACTACGACAACCCCGCAAAAGCTCCCAGAGATCTTGTCACTTCTCATAAGCATATCAGAGGTGCCGCTGGGGAGGGAACCGAACCAATGGTTGTGAGCTTCGGTCACCAGGTCTTTTTGGTCCGACCGGGAGCTGACTGGCGGCATGTGGCAACCGACATTGGTCGCCTGAGAAGGCTTCTTCCCTTGCACAGTGAGTTTGAGAGCCAATTGGACGACATCCTCTATTGGCAGTATGTCAGCCTGGAGAGCGGCGTTCACGCAGCCTACCCCGGCCATGGCGGCTATCCTACCGGCTACAACCCACAAACTCGTCCGTGGTATATCTTGGCCAGAGAAAGGGGTGAGTTGGCCTGGAGTACCCCGTACATAGATGCCTCCACACGTCAGGTCATCATGACTGCCTCTATGCCCATCCGTCACTCTGACGGTTCATTTGCAGGAGTAGCGGCCATCGATGTACTTCTTTCAGAGGTTTTACAGGTCCATGAATTATCTTCTCAGTGGTCAACGGCCATGCGCTCCTTTCTCGTCTGGTCAGGGATAAAACAAGAGACCGGTGAATACGGCCTCTGGATAATAGCTCGAAAAGACTATGTGGAACATGCCTCTGCCTGGAGCGGCGCGATGGGGGTGGAACGACTAGCATCTTCAGATGTGGAGATCATGGAACTGATGGAGGGGGAAATAAAAGCCAGACAAGCCGGCTACATCGATATGCCTTATTTCGGCGTGGATTCTGTCTGGGCCTATGGTCACGCCGGTGATGACTTGAATCTTATACTCATCGTACCCAAAAGAATCATTTTGGAGGAGTTTGAACGGATACGAGAGTCCTTACATTCAATGGTTAAGGAACAGTGGCTGGTTACAGGGGTTGTCGCCATTGGAGTGATTCTTTTGCTTATTGTGGTTGGTCTGTGGTTCGCCCACGCCATGATCAGGCCTCTCTTCGTAATGGTTGAGGGGGTCAAGCGTCTGGCAAAGGGCGATTTCTCTGCACGAATCAATATAAACACAGGCGATGAACGCGATCTGCTGGCCAAGAGCTTCAATGAAATGGTTCCTCAGCTTGAAGACAGGATACAAATCCGTAAGTCTCTGGAAGTGGCCAAGGAAGTGCAACAAAATCTCCTGCCACAGGAGATACCAAACCTACGGGGCTTCGACATTGCTGCCAAGAGCGTCTATTGCGACGAGACTGGTGGGGATTACTTCGATTTTTTCCCGTGTGAGGACGAGCATTGCTCCCGCTTTGGCATTGTAGTCGGTGATGTCACAGGCCATGGAGTTGGAGCGGCCCTACTCATGGCCACTGCTAGAGCGCTCATCAGGGGCTTGGTAACCAGACCAGAGAACCTGGCCGAGTGTCTAACCCAGGTGAACCGTCTTCTCTCTGCCGATGTGAGGGATAGCGGCAGGTTCATGAGCCTCTTTTTTCTTATGATAGAGGAAGGCTCACCCACCATTAGCTGGGTGAGAGCCGGACACGATCCGGCTATACTCTTTGATCCCGCCAGGGAGAAAGTGGAGGAACTTGTGGGGCCAGGAATGGTCCTAGGAGTGGAGGAAGACTATTGTTACGAACAGGTTGACAAGGCTATAGAGACGGACGGAGCAGTTATTCTCATCGGCACCGACGGCATCTGGGAGGCCCACAACTCTGAGGGAGAGCTGTTCGGCAAAGACCGTCTGCACCAAATAATCCGTGACCATGCTGATAAGTCCGCCGCGGCAATCCAGGGAGCCGTCTTAGATGAAGTCAGCAAATTTCGCGGCAAACTACCTCAAGAGGATGACATTACAATTGTAGTGATCAAGACCGTGTAAAACTGCCACTTGCTTGAAATTCCCCCTACTTAGGCAAACCACGAAGACAATAAATGGACAAGAGATGTGCGAAGTGAGATGTGGGATCACACAACTTTGCCTTTTCTTGCATCTCATATCCCACATCACATATCCCAAAATTATTGGATGACTGGTTGACTTGCATAGGTGAATTCGGGTATTCATCAGGGGATTGTGACCTCGGTCATGATTTTTTATTTGATAGGAAGAGATACCATGGATATCAGCACAGCTGCAAAAGCCGCAAAGGCGGCTGCAATTCAATTGGCCGCCAGCGGAACTGATTTAAAAAACAAGGCACTTGAGGCAATCGCGGCCGAAATGTGGGCGCACAAAGAAAAAATCCTTGAAGCCAATGACAAGGACCTTGCCTTTAGCCGGGAAAACAACCTCGCGCAACCTCTTTTGAAGAGGCTAAAATTTGACCAGACAAAGCTTGCTGAGACGATCAGCGGGATTGAGAGCCTCATCGGCTTGCCGGACCCGGTTGGCGTGAGCCTCAGCGCCCGGGAACTGGATGAGGGACTGGAGCTTTACCAGGTAACCTGTCCAATTGGGGTGATCGGCGTGATATTTGAATCGCGGCCTGATGCCCTGGTCCAGATTTCAACTCTTTGTCTGAAGAGCGGCAATGGAGTGCTGCTCAAGGGAGGAAGTGAGGCTGCTCACACCAATCGTGCTCTGGCTGATGTCATTGTCGCAGCGAGCGAATCGGCAGGAATACCTGTGGGCTGGCTGCAACTGCTCGAAACCCGGGAGGACGTCAAGGAAATGCTCAAGATGGACGAGAGTATTGATCTCCTAGTTCCCCGGGGGTCAAACGAGTTTGTCAAGTTTATCATGGACAATTCCAACATTCCTGTCCTTGGGCACGCCGACGGTATCTGCCACGTCTACGTGGATAAAGAAGCAGATCTGACCATGGCAAGTAACATAGTGGTGGATTCGAAATGTCAGTACGTTGCCGTCTGCAACGCCGCAGAGACACTCCTCGTCCACGAAGCAGTGGCTCGCGACTTTCTGCCCATGCTGCAGAAAGCCCTTTCCCCCTACAAAGTGGAACTAAGAGGTTGCCCGAAAACGAGGGCGATTATCAAGGTGAAGCCCGCCACAGAGGAGGACTGGCGCACCGAATACCTTGATACCATCATGTCAGTCAAGATTGTCACTAGCACGGATGAGGCCATAGAGCACATCAACACCTATGGTTCAGCTCACACGGATGCGATCGTCACTGCCAACCAAAATACTGCAAACCACTTCACGAACCTGGTAGATTCAGGCAATGTGTTTTGGAACTGCAGTACTCGTTTTAGTGACGGCTATCGCTACGGGCTAGGCGCCGAGGTGGGCATCAGTACCAGTAAGATCCACGCCCGCGGCCCGGTGGGATTGGAAGGTCTGGTGATCTACAAGTGGCAAATCAGGGGTTCCGGACAAATTGTTGCGGACTATGCAGACGGGAGGCGCAAATTCACTCATCGTCCCCTTAAGAAGTAGTTTGCCGTCCGGATGTTTCATCAATTGAGGTCGCGAGACCATGAAATTCGGCGCTAATATCTGCTTCTACGCCGCGGACGTTTACCTCGTGGTTCAGCTTGGTTAACCTTTATACTGCGACCATTCAAAACCTTACCATTCAAAGCTTTGATCGCCTGGTCAGCTTCCGAGTTGTCTGGCATTTCCACAAAGCCAAACCCCTTAGGTCGTCCTGAGAACTTATCAGTGATGATTTTAACACTTGACACTTCGCCGAACTCAGAAAAGGCATTTTTCAGATCATTCTCTGTGACGTCATAGGCCAAGTTGCCAATATACATATTCATAGATGCAATCCTCCATTAACACCCGTTGATTTAATTTGCACTATCAAATAATCAACGGCCCAAAAGGGAAAGGGCATCTCGTCTAATCTCGGCGAGATGCCCCCATTAAGCGTCTTACCGCCAACTAAATCTTGGTGACGTTCACGGCAGCAGGACCTTTTTGGCCCTGCTCCACATTAAAAGTCACACTGTCGCCTTCACTGAGAGATTTGAAACCCGTTGCGTTGATCCCCGAATGGTGAACGAATACATCCGGGCCATCTTCCTGCTCTATGAAGCCGTAGCCTTTGTGGTCATTAAACCACTTGACAATTCCATTAGCCATAGTGACACCCTCCTTTCTAAAAAATTCTCATGGTCCCAAACTTGAGGTTGCCACTTTTGACAGATGGATCTTCCCCCAGAACGAAACCGGGCCGCCAATAAAGACGGCCCTTTATTGATTGCTTGACGATAACCTACTTCTTCGATGGAAGTCAAATCATTTATTACTATTTCCTTCTGGAGGTAGCCATGGAAGGAGTTAATTCAGAAGTGCAGTGAGTGAGGAGAACTGGAAATTCAGTTCGATCATTGTGGGAGTTTATATCCCTTAATCCACACTTCATTCCCCAAAAACCTGGCGCAACATGTAGTGCATTTCTCCAAATAGCAAGAAGTGTAGATTAAAGTATGTAATCTTCAGTCCGAGGGCCGATTAAGGCCTTAGATACTACCGACCTAAAAGGTAGTCATCCGAGTGTACATATGACGAGCATATGTCGAATATTCACGGATGATCAAGACTTAACCTAAATAGCAGATATTGGAAGTCATAGATCGTAAGACTCATATACAAGAGTTAGAAATGATGGATCTAGATCTGATGAACGGAAATGGTATGGTGGGGCATTTTAAAATAATACACTGTATGTAATAGAAAAGCTGTTATCATTGGTTGCGCCACTTCTGGATCTCATTCGAATAAACACGCTAGGCTAAGTAGTAGCTGTCTGCCATCTACTATTTGTATATGTCCGACAAAGGTCGCCGTCGCCTGCCACCCATGATAAGCCCCACGATCCAGCCAAACGTCATAACCCCAGCACCGTAGAGAAACCAACGCATATTGCTGGAGGATTGCAGCTTGTCGTAAGTACTCTGCGCTTCCGCGAGCTTCGTCTTCAACTCGGGTAGCTCTGAAGCGAGCTTTTCTTGAGCTTTCTGCAGTCCCAAGTAATTTGCAGCGCCCTTTTTGAGAGCCTCGTACTTCTTGCTAGTTGCCTCTAGATTCTGCTTGAGTGAGGCCAACTCTTTCTCGATCCTTTCATTCTCTTGCCCGAGTTCTCGACTACTAGTCTCAATTTCGCTTATTTGTAACTCGAGCCGTTCTTTTTCCTTTGCTAGTTTTTCGGCAGTGAATTTCCAGGGAGGCCTGTCAGAGATATACCTCTCAAGGGTCCAACCAGTTCGACCATCAGGTAGGCTTACCTGCGCCCAACCGTTCTCTATTCCGATCATGGTTACCGTTGTACCTATTGGCAATGCAGCTATAATACGATGACTGACATCCGGCCCACTTCGAAGGATAACCTCCAGGGTGGTATCTGAGACATAAAGTGTCTCGGCCCAGGCTTTGACGCTGAACAACCATACAGTGAGTAATACTACATGGGCAACAAGTTGAATCGCTTTTCTCAATAGTCGTCTTTTTCGATGTGTTGTCATTACCCTCTCACATTTCGATGACATCGCAGGCAGCACTATCCAATGACAGAACTTGATCCATTTGGAGTATGACCATAACTCTGTAAATCGCACTATGTCAATAGCTTTAAGGATAGCGAATGAAAATCTTAAACCTTTTGTATTTCACTAATTCCTACGTTTACTTATCTTTTTGAGTCTTGACCTCATGGGTGGGCAGCATGGAGGGGTGGTGGATGCGGACTTTTTATTACATCCCTTAATTCACATTTACAGTTCTAGGGAGCATAGTACTACATCTTGCGACGGGTCAAAACGGGCGTGAGTGTGGATTAAAGTAATTACTTCTTGGAGGGCGGTGCGACTTTAGAGATTGTGGGAAAGTTATTACGCTAGGTACATCATAGTAGGTTTAGTCTTCAGAGATATGGGATACTTCAACCTCCCTTTCCTCTTTATCAGAGATGCAACATTTGCTTTGGCCGACCCATGATTAACTTGTCATCTACGCAAAACTAGTAAGAACCTTATTTATTGATTAGTAGGATAAGCTGATCAGCCAAATCTGGGTCAAGATCTCTTAAAATTTTATATTCTTCCAGCGCTGATGCCCGGTCACCCTTCCTCAAGTAACACAGCGCCAGAGCATGGCGCGCCTGAGCAAATCCAGGGTTGATAAAGACCGCCTTCTTTAGCACCTCCATAGCCTTATCGTTAAAGCCAAGTATATTGTATGCTATTCCTAGTCCCAGGTAACCTTGTGCAGAGGTGGGACTTAACTCGATCGTTTTCTTAAAGTACGTCAGTGCTTCCTCCCAGTTTTCGAGCCGGGCATAGATAACACCTAAAAAAAAATGGGGCGCTGAAAAATTTGGTTTGATTGCAATAGCATCACTGAAAGCAACGATAGCTTCCTGCCAACGCCCGAGACTATAATATTTCAATCCCTGATCAACATTTATTGAGGCGAGATAAGGCAGCGTGGGAACTTCCTGCTTGGCAATCTCATGCTTTTCGCGGATCTTATGGCGTTCGGGATGAGGCGCTATAGCCTCGCAAAATGCTTCTGTAATTGAGGACTGCCAAGTAAAAAGGACAATTAAGAGCAATAAAACTGTCTTTGTAACCCCTAAACGCGATGTTATTTGCTTTCCTGGTAACATTAGACCTTCTAGATTAAAACGGTGATATCACTCTTCTTGATTAGACAAAAACCATACCAATTCAAGACCGCGAATAAATTACTTGTTTTCTCCTATACTTAAGAATAATTAGGATGGCAAAAGGGTCTCAAAACCAAAGTAACTAAGTTCATAGATTTGGCATATTAGTTCCAACATTTAGAAATTTTAGGGATAGGACAGAGCAGGAAAGCTTGGACTGGCACAGGAGGGTACTCGCTAAGAATAAGAGTGGAAGAGATAGCAAATAAAGGTCATAAATGGAAACCTTATCTCACCCACTTAAAAACTGAAGATTACATCCCTTAATTCACACTATTGGCTCTAAAGACCCTAGCACAGAATGTGGTACGTGCCCCCGAAGGGGCAAAGTGTAGATTAAAGTATGTTATATGAAGTCCCACTGGAATCGTAGGAGAGTTTACATTATAACGCTGAAACTTGAATCCAAGGTAAGCTGGTCCATAGCGAGAGAATACAATATGTAGTAGTAAGGTCTCGGACGCTAAAGTTTAGATTAAAGTATGTAATGTTCACTCACCACTGAAAAACCAACGAAGTTGTTAACCCCGTCCGACTGCAGCGAGTTGTTGGGCGCCAATCTACATGGCACGAATAAATTGCGTTTTTTTATCGCTAGTTCTCAGCATGTCGTGCGTATGCTTTCTCAATAATTCAAACAAGGATGTTCCCTACCGCTTACTTACGGCAGCACGACACTTCTAATCGCGCGAACTCATTCTGCTAAACAGAACTGGCGAATTTCGCCAACTTTCGCACAACCTCCAGGTCTTCAGGAATTTCTAGCACATTTTCTGCTCTAGCAAGTGCCAAGCGGGAATGGTGTATCGCGGCGTTCCGCATCTCGGCATCTCCGATCGCTGCCAGCGACTCAAACGCCTTTTGTAGCCGCCCCGCGACTTCAATGGCACCAGCCCCGTCACGAGCAATCGCTGTGAAGGCATCATCAAACATGTCCCGCAAAGATATTTTGGGCACCTCCACGCGATCACATTCAGAAATTCGTGTGTCGCCTTCTTCGATAGGCTCACTCCAGAGCGCAAAAAGTCGCACGAACGTTCCAATAATGACGATTGCCGTACCGGGATCATTGACAGCAGGTGACAACGCTCGACTTGCGATTTCAGAAAGAACGATAAGACCGAATCGAGGATCTTCGTCGAATTGTCTGTCATTACCGAGCACAAATGCCTGTGCTATCTGACTTGCATCGATATCAGAAAAATCACCTGAGTCTGCGGTCACATAGGCAAGAGCCCGGCCCGGCGCAGAAAAAGTACCGGGCAAGGCTGCTACCGTGATTCGTACCCGCGATTTTTCCGCATACGTCTGTAGCGCAGTGACATCTACGCGCTGTACATATCCGATCGACCCGCTGTAAATGGCGTGACCCCTATTCTGACGCCACCCCGCAGGGACGCCGCAAAGGGTAGGTGCGCATCGCCTTCGCTGTAAAGCAGCAGCAGTCGCTGCCTCAACCTTATCGATGGTTCCCCTGAGGCGCCCAAGGCGTGCGATGCGATCCACCCAACTCACGAACGTAATAATAACCATGGCAAGAATCATTAACGTTAGAGCAAATAACGCGAAACGGCCTGCTCTATCGTAATAGCCATTCTTTAAGGCGATAAGCGCGACGATGCTGAAGATGAAGGCACCAATAAAGGTCGAGAGAGCGTTCTGGGAAACGTCGTCGGAGATGACCAGAGAAAAAGAGCGCGGCGTTGCGGTGCTGCTGGCCGAAGCATAGGCGGAAACCATCGATGCGACAGCAAAGGTGGCGATCACCAACATGCTTGCGGAAATAATGGTAAGCAGGGTCTCTATTGAGTCTGGAGTAATCGCCGGAACAAGCTGACCGATTTCGGTATTGTCCACCGTCTTCGCAAGGAACACTAAGCCCGTTGACAGCACGCACATCGCGAGAGGCCTGACCCATAGCCGCTCTCTGATGCGGTTTAGAAGGAACCTCAATCGATCACCCATTACTCCACTTCCCGTAGTTCGGTATGACGGTCCGCTACAGATCTCTTTTCCGGTGGTCAAATTAGTCGGCAGGAATCCTTTTCGCATGTAGAGTTCTACAGTGCATGTTGATTATTACTAACATCTGTTTAGGTAGAAAGCAAACGTTTACCACTCTTGACGCCCAACCTTGAATTATACGGCGTATTATCCGCTTTATAATGCGGAAAGTCTCATACGCATATCGTAAATTGTGAAAAAATACAGCTACTTGTTTGATAACACTCACGATATTGAAAACGAAAAATATCGAAACCGACATCCGCTCTGATCACAACCAAAAATACCCGGACAGACTTCCGCAAGAAAAGGGCCATTGCAAAACTATAAATTACATCCCTTAATTCCCACTCCCGGCGTTGACGAGTCTAGCACGAAATATGGGGGTCGTTCAACAAGGGGCCCACTTACGTGTGGATCGAGTTATATAAAGTTTCCTATTGGTTTGCTAGGAGTAAACATAACATCCCTTAATTTAAACTTGACCGGAGGTTCATTCTACACAATATGTTGAGAGTAGTAATGTCCGGACACTTTAGGGGGATTAACTGCTGATTTAATAAATATGTACTTAGCCCGGATATTTCATGAATTGCTGTTGCGAGACCGTGAAGATGGGCGTGCCACCTGGCAACCGCAGCGTGTTGGTTCCGAGGCGTACCTGAAAGGTACGTCGCAGGGACCGACACCCGAGGACGCCAGGAAGGACGGCCATATCCGCGGTCGCAGCAGGTGATTCATGAAATATCCGGGCTAGTGTTTAGTGCCAGGTTGAAATAGCTGCCCGCTGTCTGCTGCCTGCTGGGTGAGTGCCTAGTGTTCTCCAAACCCCGCCCTTTGCACCAACGCACTTACCACGGACTCATACAGCTCTCTGCTGCCAGTGAGAAGCTGTTCTAGTCTGTCTTGATACTCATTCCTCTCGGGAGATGCTTCCATGAGACTGAGATTGGCTTGAGCAATTCGATGAGCACCACTTATCGTGGCCCTTAGGAGCTCACAGACAACCAAAAGATCTGAAAGTAGATGGCCCTTACAGTGCACCCCCGCCCTGGCCACGAAATTGACGGCTTCATTGGCCTCTTCCATTATGCTAATGGGGCATTCGATTGCCTGCTGCAGCGCCTCCAAGACCTCTGTCTTGCCTTTTCCGAAGGTCTTGGCCTGGGCAAAACGCGCATAGGCCCTGCCGTCTTCATCACGGAGATGGAGAAGAGTACTCAATGATTTTTTCACCTCCTGGAGCAAATTCCTCCATTCAGCTTCAGAGGAGTCGCGGCTACGCTGAAGTTCCACCTGAACGATTTTTTCTAGCAGCGCCAAACCCACACATGCCCCATGGGCTGCTGCGGCACCGCCTCCGGGCACAGGATACGGTCTGGCAAGAGCGTCTATGAACGAATCAACCATAATTTCCTTCCCGGGCCATCACCTATGATGTTTGACTGCATTGTTGTTAATGCTTATCAGAGATTAACTTATGGATACAGCAAAATATTAATTATTGGTGATTCTCTTTGATTGCCAGAGAATACAAAATACCGGGTAAAATATCATATCGAAAAAGGAGTCTCGAATATGAAAGCCTTAGCAATCAACGAGTTCGGCGGACTAGATAAATTGCAACTCATGGATCTACCCGTGCCGGAAATCAGACCAGGGGAGATTTTAGTTAAAGTGAGAGCGGCCGGGGTCAATCCTGTAGACTGGAAGATTCGGGAGGGCTATCTCAAAGATCTTTTTAGCCATCAGTTTCCCGTTATTCTGGGGTGGGATGCGGCTGGCGTTGTGGAAGGGGTAGGCAAGAACGTAACGAGATTTAAGTCAGGGGATGAGATTTTTGCCTACTGCCGCAAGCCCATTGTCCACGGGGGAGCATACGCGGAATACATTTTGCTGGAAGAAGAGCATGCCGCTATAAAACCGAAAAATATTACCTTTGAGGAGGCAGCCTCAATTCCACTTGCTGCACTAACTGCTTACCAGTCACTATTCGATGCGGCAAATCTCCAGCCAGGAGAAACCATTTTAATCCATGCTGCTGCAGGAGGAGTAGGAGGCTTCGGGGTACAGCTGGCTAAAGATCACGGTGCTGTCGTGTGGGCGACGGCTAGTGGTCGCAACAAAAAATACGTCCAAGATCTAGGGGCATCTCAGGTAGTAGACTATACCCAAGTAAACTTTGGCGACGCGGTCTTTTCAAAGTATCCTCATGGGGTTGATGTGGTTTTCGATTGCGTTGGAGGAGAAGTTCTTCAAAAGAGCGCCGAGATAGTCAAAGAAGGCGGGAGGCTCATAACAATTGTGGATGACCCCACGGGTTTGGCAAGAAACGATATACATAAGGAGTTTGTTTTCGTGGCCCCCAAAAGTACACAATTAACTGAGCTGGCCCGGATGGTAGAGCAAGGACGTCTTAAGACTCACCTCTCGCAGGTTTTTCCTTTCGGCCTGGAGAAAGCAAGAAAAGCCCATGAACTGAGCGAATCCATGCATACCCGAGGCAAAATGGTCCTTGTTATTTGATCACCTAGGTAGTAGACACCGTTTAGTCATATGCTCCGCGTCATTTGGCTGCGCCGTCATTAGGGCTAGCGCCCGTCATTTATTGTCATTTGTAGTCATGTGCCTTCGGCGTCATGCATAGTCACTCATCGTTTAACGTCAATAAATGACAGTGAAGCGTAATGACCTGATGGTAAAATAGTCAAAGGCGTACATGACCAACGAGACAATATGTCAACCAACTTCGACCATATCCTTATAATCTCCGACATCGAGGGGAGTTCCGGGTGTTGGGACTACCGGGCCTCGAAATTTATGACTGATGAGTGGAGTCGTGCCTGTGTAGAAATGACCCTGGATGTTAACGCTGTGGTCAGGGGACTATTTGATGCGGGAGTGAAACAGGTCACCGTAAAGGACTTCCACCGGACTGGCTACAATCTCCTTCCGGAAATGATCGATCCCATGGCCCGGGTTGTCCTGGGTTACCAACAGGGTCCGGTGCCAGGCTTAGGAAATCCAGGCAAGGCCGAAGCTGTTATGTTCTTGGGGATGCATGCCGCTTCCGGCACCGAAGGATTCATGGCCCACACCCTTACCTCACGCATAATCTGGTTGGAGGTGAATAGAAAACCTTTAGCTGAAGTAGAGCTTTTTTCTGCATCCCTAGCCCCATATGGGATAAGGCCCATTTTCTTCTCGGGTTGTCCTACCGCCTGTGCGCAGGCGCAAGCGGCAATTACCAGGATAAACTCTTATCCTATTGACAAGTCTGACGGACCCGCACTGTTTGATGTCCATTTGTGGAGATCGGGCCTGGTGAATGCTGCATTGGAATCCCTCAACAATCTAGACACTGATCCGTATGCGATGTCCGGCCCCTTTAGGGCAGAAGTAACAATGTGGGATGGTGAAAGCTCGGCTCGAAAACTTGCTCAAAGGTGGGGCTTTGCCCAGGAGGGTGGTCGAATCTTTATTGAGGCTGCAGACATCCATGAACTTTATAGAGACTTAATTAGACTTTGCTATCTAACTCCCTTGACCGAGAAGACGCTCCCCTTGGGGCTATTTCTCTATAACTTGACCGGCCGGCTTGGGCTCGAATGGGTGCGGTGGCGCCGGCGGATCAAATAGGAAAGAGAGCAAACATAATGTTCACAGGTCATGACGTTTCCGCCTTGGATAGGCCGGAGGTGTTGCAGTACTTATTTCACCCGAGGAAGGAGGACATTCAAGCCCCACCCCAGGGTGCCATTGATTTTTTCATACCCGTGGAAGAAGGGGAAAAACTTGGTGCTCGTTTCTACCCTGCGGCACCCAAAGAACCCCACCTTCTCTTTTTTCACGGCAACGGTGAGATCGCAAGCGACTACGACACCATCGGGCCGGCCTACAACCGCTACTCCATCAATTTTCTAGTGGTAGATTACCGCGGCTACGGACAGAGCACTGGATTACCCACCGCCAGCAACCTGATCTCCGATTCTCACACGATTTTCAGGGAAGTATCCACTTGGCTCAAGAAGCAAGATCGAACTGGACTCCTAATCATTATGGGTAGATCTTTGGGTAGTGTACCAGCTCTCGAGGTAGCATCTTCATACCAGGATGAAATTTCCGGGCTGATTTTAGACAGCGGTTTTGCCAGGACAGTACCGCTACTAGATCGTCTTGGGGTAGCAACCGAAACCCTTGGAATTTCGGAGGCAGACGGTTTTGCCAACTTTGGCAAAATAAGGGATATTGGTAAGCCCACTCTCATTATCCACGGCCAGAACGATGACATTATTCCACCTAAGGAGGCTGATATTCTCCTGGCGAACTCAGGGACCATGAGAAAGCAGCTCATGCTCGCTGCTGGCTGCGGCCACAATGACATCCTGCAACGCTGCGGTGACCTGTATTTTCAGACAATTAGCCAATTTGTCGAGATGGCGAAAAGGATAAAAAGAAGGAATTCCATGCCAAGAGGCTTCGACAGAAGATATCCGCGACGACGCTAGCTCTGAGGCATTAACCCGCCTAGATACTTCTATAGCTCTCACAGAGACCACAGAGTACTCAGAGAACTAAAACCAGTCAGAATGAGGGACAGCAGTGATTAGGTAGGGATCGCTCAAAAGCTCATTGGAGATCCCTTGAAGACTAGAATAAACAAGCCCATTCTCGTCCTCAAGGTATCTCCAATGGTACGATGCATTCGCATCAGCAGCCCCTGCTGCACAGGGGACTTTGAGCGATCCAGGCGCACACCATAATATTTTTTTGGGGAGCTCACCGAGGATTTTAGAGACCACAGGGGACGGTCGGAACTTTCCTGAAAGACTGGATTACTAGGATAATCATTGCCCCGAAGGTAACCGACTAGATTATTACACTATTGATCTATCGCTTAGAGGGCTCAATGAAACTCTGAGGTCTCGTACATCAAGTCGGATGAAGGTCGAGTTACTCATAGAGAGAACGGAGCGCTTATAGGCAAAGTGGGGAGGGCTGGATGTCCGGAATGAGCTTGCTTGTTCTGGACATCAAGGTCTCCCCACGTGTCCCGACGCTGTAGCGTCGGGACCGCCCGCTTTGCGGGTGCCGATAAACGATCCCAACACTTTCACCTGCACAGTTTTCTCTGCGTTCTCTGTGGGCTCTAGCGAGCCCTGAGCCTGCCGAAGGGGGAGCGGGCGAGAGCTCAACAGCTTTACGCTGTAGCGCGTGAAGTGAGCTTAGCTTTCAGCTTCGCCACCAGATTATGCACATCTTCCAAAATCATGTAACCGCAAGGGATCAGCAGCAGGGTTATGAGGGTGGCAAAGAGTACGCCAAATCCGAGGCTCACTGCCATTGGGATAAGGAACTGAGCCTGCAGGCTACGCTCCAATATCATTGGTGTCAGACCGGCAAAGGTGGTTAGGGATGTGAGAATAATGGCCCTAAACCTCAGGGCCCCTCCCTGGGTGATGGCCTCACGAGGACTGACTCCCTGCTCCCGTATCCTGTTGGTGGCATGTACCAGCACCAAGGAGTCATTCACCACCACACCTGCCAGACCCACTATGCCGAATAGGCTTAATAGGCTGAGGTTAAGTCCCATGATCAGGTGTCCTATAACAGCTCCCACCATGCCAAAGGGGATGGCAGACATCACCACAAAGGGTTGAGTAAATGACCTGAAGGGAATAGCCAGCAAAGCATATATGAGAAAGAGGGCTATGACAAAACCATTTACTACGTCTGACAGTGATTGCTTCTGTTCTTTTCCTTCACCCTCCATTGCGTATCGCAGACCCGGGTAGTTGAGTTCCAGTTCTGGCAGGAAGCGCTTTTCCAAATCCGTGCGCAGTTCATTGGCATTGGTAACCGTCTCATCCACATCGGCAGTCACAACGATTACCCGGCGACGTTGAGCCCGTTCTATTGCTGCATAGCCCTCCTCCATATTCACTTCAGCCACTTGGTTGAAGGGAACCTCGGAGCCGTCCGGTGCGCGGATACGCATGTCCTCTACGTGACCCAGTGATTTGCGTTCAGACTCAGGGTAGCGAACCATAACCTTAACCTCGTCCTGATCCCGCTGAAGACGCAAAGCTTCGGCGCCGTAGAATGCGTGCCGCACTTGCTGGGCTAGATCATCTAAGGTTAGTCCTAGACTGCGAGCCGCCGGTTTCAATTTGAGCTGCATCTCATCTTTGCCCGGCATGAAGCTGTCGCTAACATCAAACACGCCGGGATAGCCTTTAATTTCATTCTTCAACTCTTCCGCTGCGGCAATTAGCAAGTTGTGATCATCCAGAGAAAGATGGACCTCAATGGGATTGCCCGCGCTGAAAAGTACACTCTGAAAGGTAATGGACTCGGCATCGGGAATACTGCCTACCTTTTTACGCCATTGGTTGGCAAGTTGACTTGCAGTCACCTCCCTCTCTTCGCCTTCCAAGAGTTCCAGAGTTATCTGAGCCAAATGTCCACCAAACTGGGGGCCTGATGCCATGGGGCCAGCCCCTCCTAAATGTTGACCTATTCGGGTGATTATACTTTTCAACATAGGGGGGCCATTACCCGATATTTCTCCCTCAGCTTCTGCCAGAGTTTCTTTTCCCGATTGCTCCAAATGGGCTGCAATCTCCAAAGTACGTTCAACCGGTGTGCCTGCGGGCATGGTCACTGTACAAATGAGAAAGTCACTTTCAACCTTCGGAAACAAGGTGAATTTGATCCACCCCGCTTTCCACACTCCCACGGTTATCAATAATACCGCTATCCCTAGAGATACTGTGGCATAACGCCACTTTACACAAAAATCCACCGCCTTAGCATAGGGTCCTTTGATAAACCATTTCAGCCATCTAGAGGTGCGCTTTTCCTCCATGCTGCGCTTTGTTCGTTGTTTGGATCCAACCAAGTGGGCGGGAAGAACAAGTAAACACTCCACCAGAGAGCCCAGCAGCACCAGAATAACTACAATGGGTATGGTGCGCATGATTTTTCCCATAGTGCCGGTTCCCAGAAGCAGAGGCCAAAAGGCAGCCACTGTGGTCAGGACCGCAAAAACCACTGGACGACCCACCTCCAGAGTGCCTCGCACTGCTCCATCAAGAGACTCTAGCCCCTCTTCATGCCTGCGAAAAATATTCTCGCCCACCACTATGGCGTCATCCACCACAATGCCCAGAACCATAATAAAGGCGAAAAGGGAAACCATATTGATAGAAACGTCAAATCTGGGAAGGAGCATCAACCCTGCCATAAAGGAAATAGGTATTCCCAGGGTCACCCAGAAGGCTAGTCGCGCATTTAGAAATATCCCCAGAAGGATGCTCACCAGAACCAATCCCAGGGCCATGTTTTTGAGCAACAGACGGATACGGCTCTTTAATATTGATGATCTGTCGCGAAAATAGGAGATGTCTACGCCTTCGGGCAGACTCGGTCGGATCTTTTCTATGTAACCCTTGACTGTGCTTGCCACATGCAAGGCATTCTGATCGGCCACTCTGTATACTTCAATAATCCCCGCCGGCTTTCCTTGGAATCGGTTGAAAAGATCCACATCCTCGTAACCGTCTTTAAGATTTGCAATCTGCCCTAAAGTAACTTTGCTACCATCTGTCCTGGTAATTACCGCAATATCTCGGTAGTCTGCGGCATAGTAACGACGGCCCTTGGTCCTGACCAGTATTTCACCACCCTCAGTTTTGACGCTGCCTGCCGGCAGATCCAAGCTCGCTCGTCTTACCGCCTCAGCAATTTTGCCCAATGTAAGACCGTAACGACGGAGGGTTTCCTCTGATATTTCGACATGAATTTCTCCCTGGCGCACACCCCCAAGCTCCGCCAGAGTAATGCCTTGCAGGTTAGTAATGTCGTCTTTTATTCGTTCTGTCAGGTGCTTGATGGTGGACTCTGGTGCATCACCGTAAACGGCAACATTAAGAACCTGAACCCGCCTGGTCATTTCCCTAACGACTGGTTGTTCCGCCTCTTTAGGAAAGGTGGTAATGCGATCTACCTCTGCCTTCACCTCATCGAGCAGTTCCTGCAGATCCCAATCATTCATAACCTCGATGGTAATCGAGGCGACCCCCTCCCTGGCTACAGAATCTATGCGCTTGATACCGGCCAGACCAGCTATCTTTTCTTCGATTCTCCGGACAATGGCCTCTTCCACCTCGGCTGGCGAAGCACCGAGATACTCCATGGTGATTGAGATTCGGTCCAGAGATGTCTCGGGGAAGATCTCCAGCTTAGTGGTCAAGCCCGTAACCAACCCAGCTAGTAGAAGGAACAACATCAATAAATTGGCGGCAACGTGGTTATCAGCAAACCAGGCAATGATACTCCGCATAAGTCTTCGATCCTTATTATTAAAAGCAAGTAGTCAGTAGTCGGTAGCCAGTAGCCAGAGTGGCGCATAGGGCATGTAGCAAGGAGTCAGAGTCCAGAATTAAGGAGAAAAGCAATCACAATTTAGTTCCTCTCAACTGCTTGCTTCTTCGCCGCGTCTCCGTCTCGCCGATTCACCGCGTCGCCCTGCAGTTCCTAGTGCCTAGTTGCAACGGCTGCCCGCTGCTGCTGCTAGCTGACCTCTGAACCCTCAGCGCTTATTGCTCACCACCGGTGGCTCTTTACCTGCCCCTTGTCCTTCAGCAACAATGCGTACGGTCATGCCATCGGTGACAGCCTTCAAGGGGGTGGTGACCAACTTTTCTTCATCCTCCAGGCCGCCGGTAATCACAACTTCATCGCCCTGAATTCTGCCTACCTCTACTTGGCGGAATTGAAGCCGACTGTCCTCCCCAATTACCCAGACGATATCTCCTTGGTGCAGTGCTGCTCGCGGTATGACCGCTCCGTTTGGTATCACTCGGCCTTCGATTTTCACCTCCACAAAGAGGCCAAAAACGAGCGGCGGCTTTTTTGCGTAAGGCTGCTCAACTAGGACAACCACATTGATCATCCGAGTCCGCTCGTCCAACTTGCCTTCGGTGCGTACCACTTTGCCGGTCCAGCTCAACTCACGGCCTGCAATGCTGGCCTTAATCAGTGCGGGAGAACCTCGTCCGTCTCTGGAGGTAAAACCTGGGACATCAAACCAGAAGAGAGCTTCTCCTTCCAGAGGAACAACAATTTCCGCAGCTTCGGTCGAGTAGAAACTCCCCAGACTCTGGCCTGGGGAAACATATTGACCTATGTCCACCCTTTCTTCTCCCACCCGCCCGTCAAAAGGTGCTTTGAGTTCTGTCCGCTCTAAATGAAGTAGGGCTTTGCGAAGATCGGCCTCATTAGCTTCCAACTCAGCCTTCGCCGCTGCCAGCTGTGGTTCTTTGGCCACCAGTGGCGGCGGCTTGCTGTTATCATTGGAACCCCCTTCATAGAGCAAGCGCCACTCATCTCTTGCTGCGGCAGCCTCTTCCTCAGCCAGTTGAAGACGACTCTCCGCGTCTTTCACTTTGGCTCTAGCCAAGGTGGCGGCCAACTGGTAATCCTCTGGGTCGATTCGCAACAAAAGATCATCTTTTTTAAAGACGCCTCCGTTTACCAGTGAGGGGGATGCATACACCACCTTACCGTTCACTTCGGGTACGAGATTGATTTCCCGCAAAGGCCTCACCGTCCCCTCACCCTGGATGTAAACCTTTTGGGGTCCAGTCTTAACTGCCATAGTTCGGACCATAGGCACGGGGATGGGAGGTTTGCGCCTCTCCATTTCAGGCTTGCTCGCCGTCAGTGCCCAAAAGCCCAAAACACCCAAGGCTACAAAGGTTATGCTGATAACAAGCTGAACAACTCTTTTTTTCCTATTACTCATGGTTATCAATTCCCCAGTTAGTTTGGTCAATTCTCACCACGAAGATCACGAAGACAGAAGCCGTTATAATACCATTCGTTTAATTCCATGTTTCATGTACTTCACATTAAAATTCATCAAAAGCCCGATTGATATACCAGACAACTTCATATATGTAAGTAACTGGGCTTGGTGAACTGGCAGAACTTTATCCACGCTCTTAAGTTCAACTATAATGGTTTTGTCTATAAACAAGTCGACACGATAACCGCAGTCGAGCTTTATACCCTTGTATTCTACAGGCAAAGGGTGTTGTAGTTTGAACGGTATCCCCGCATTTGTCAGCTCATGAGCAAGGCACTGCTCATACGTGGATTCAAGTAATCCAGGGGCCAGATGCCTATGGACCTCTAGAGCACAGCCAATAACTTGGTTTGACAGTTTATCGAACTTCATTCTTCGTGCCCCTTCGTGTCCTTCGTGGTTTGATCTTTTTGCCCAAGCATAACCGGTCCTGGATCTCCCCAGCCTCCTCCAAGAGCCCGGTGGAGATTGACACGGTTGTTCAGAAGGGTGAAGTCCACCTGCAAGAGGTCACGTTCGGCCTCAAAGCGGGTTCTCTGTGTGTCCAGCACCGTGAGAAAATCAGTAAGACCCTTTTCGTATCGACTCTCAGCAAGCCTTTGCGCCTCCCTGGCCTCGTGCAGAAAAGTAACTACATATTCCCGACGTTTCAACTGTTCTTCCCGTGTCAAAAACGCTCCTTCCACTTCGGCAAAAGCGGTGAGCACTGTCTTGGCGTATTCGGCCACACCCTGTTGATATCTGGCCTCGGCCGCGCGTTGAGCAGCCTGCAATTTACCCGCGTCAAACAATGGCTGTGCAATCCCGGCGGCAATACTCCACAACTCATTTTCGGGCTTGAAAAGCCGGTCTAGATCATCGCTGGTGTAACCGTAAGTGGAGGTCAAAACAATCCGGGGAAAGCGGCTGGCCTTGGCCGCGCCTACTAAGGCATTCAGCGCCACCAGTTGTTCCTCCGCCGCTCTGATGTCCGGCCGCCGAAGCAGCAGCTCGGAGGGAAGGCCTGGCGGGACTGGGTCTAACCGTTTGTAATAGTCTTCCGGTTGGAGCCTTGGAGGCCTAGTCTCTGGATAGCTTCCAAGAAGGACGGACAATGCCTGCTGCGTTGTACCCAAGTCCTGTCGCAGGGATGGCAGAGTTGCTTCAGCCCCGGCCAGAACCCTGCGAGCCTGTCTAACATCCAAGACCGAGGTCAGACCTCTTTTATATCTACTTTCCACCAGATTTAAGCTGCGACGAAAGGACTCGATGAGCTTTATGTCAATATCGATTGCCCGCTCAAACGTCTCCATTTGTAAATATAGGGTGACAGTCTCCGCCACCACGGTCTGGGCCACGGTGCGGCGGTTCTCCTCTGCCTGCAGGAGATTGGCCCGCGCCGCCTCTTCTGCCCGGGCAAGACGACCCCACAGGTCAATCTCGAAGGAAGCAGGCAAAGCCAAATCATATGTCGTACTTGTTCTATCGATGGAAACTGAATTCGGCTTGGGTATTTGCCGCCGCTCCACTCCAGCCTCAACGCCCACCTGGGGAAAACGCTCCGCTCGCGTCGAAACCAGTTGCGCTCGCACCTCCAGCACCGCCGCTGTAGCCCTCTTTATATCCAGGTTGTTCTTCAGCACCTGTTCCACCAATTGGTTCAACTCGGGGTCATTGAACACACGCCACCATTGGTCGTCGGGCGCCGGCATGACTAGTTCGGTGGGAGTGTACTGGTAATCAGCAGGCACTTGGAAGCCAACGTCTGGTCGATGGTAGTCTGGACCCATTTTGAAGCAGCCACTTATAGTCAAAGAGATAGCTAGTACCGCACTTAAATATAGAAATAGTCTCTTCACCCCTGCTCCTCCATCTTCCCCACTCCCAAACCTCTCAGGGAGAACTGAGTGATCTGCTCCACCAAGCGAGCCCTAAAAGCGGTGTCATACTTTCGTCCAGTAAGACGACTGACCGCCACCCTGGCAAAATTGAAGTAAAGCACCATAGCGAAGATGCTGAAAATGTTGAGTAACATCTGTTCTTCGCCCACCTTATCGGTGAGAACCGAATTTAACTGCTCTGATACCTCTTTAAAGAAAGGCTGAATCACCTGCTCGGCTACATGCTCAAAAGCTTTGGTGGGTTGAGTCATTTCCCTGGTCATTAATTGACTGTGGCGAAGACGCTCATCATCTGACAGCGGCCCCTCCACAAAGGCCTGTGCTAAGGCCCGCACCACAGTGGCCTCAGACAGAGAGTCTTGGCTGGCCAGATACTTGCTGAAACTCTCCCGCAAGCGCATGGCCCGAGGTACCCAGCGAGAGCGAAAAACTTCAAGATAGAGGTTCTCTTTATTGCCAAAATGATAGTTCACTGCTGCCAGGTTGCATTCTGCCGCCGAGGTGATTTCGCGGACGCTCACAGCTCGATAACCCTTTTGGGCAAACAGGATCTCGGCTGTGTCCAGAATACGTTCTGTGGTAAGGTCTTCTCCGTTTTTTTGATTCATCGGCTACCTCCGCTATTCTTACAAACGTTTGTATCAAACGATCGTTTGAATGTCAAACATTTTTCTCTTTTCATAGAATCAAACTCTACTCAACCAGTTCTCATATTTTTCTGTAAAAACCTTATATGCCTAATAAAAAAGATGGGCAAGAGATTGACACATGCTTAAAGTTTCATAAAACAACGATTTGCAGAAGTAGTGTTTATTGGGGATTTAACACTGTAAGGTAAGCAGACAAGGCAGTAAGAAAAGAGCAGGGCCATTGCTGACCCTGCCCTTGCTTTCAGGTTGGACTATTGGCGTCAGGTACGTGAGACTCTGCTCAAAACCCGGTTACTCTATATTGCCTACCGTTAGCCGAACACGTCGATTCAATTGGCGTCCCTCTGCTGTGTCATTACTGGCCACAGGAAGGTCTTTGCCATACCACAGCGTCACCAGCCGTTTCTCAGCAATAGCGTTGATATTTGCCTCTCCTGCTGAGAAAATCTCTGTCTGCATCAAGAAATTCTTAACGCTTTCAGCCCTTCGCCGTGACAAGTCTAAATTGTATTTCGGATCACCTGTGCTGTCAGAGAAACCTTCGATGACCACGTATGATTCAGGGTTTCCCTCCAAAAACTTTGCCAGTGCATCCAACTCGTCCTGATACTCGGAACGGATATCAGCCTTGTTAAAATCAAACAGGATGTTATCCAGTTCGACGCCCACCACTTTACTAATAAGCTCGGTCTCAAAAATGGCCCTATCTCTGACCATATAGAGCGCTGCAATCGTATATTCCGGCCTGCTCAGCACTGCGTCAAAAGATGCGACCCGTGAGCAGGTGTTCACCGAAGCGAGATCATTCACCAGTTTTTCGCTTTCTGGAGTCTGTGCCGAACTGATGATATAAAAGCAGACATCGTATTTGGAGGCTATCTCCCTCGCTGCCGGTACAGGCCATATCTTTGGCTGACTCAAGGTATATTGGCCGTCTGAAAAAATAAACACCGCCGTTGTACCAGATACCTTAGCAAGGATGGGATCAAGGTTCTTGATCGCATTTCCCAATGGTGACGGCTGATTCTTATAACTAATTGAAGGCTGATAAGCCGCCAGTTGGTCAAGTGCCTCAATAAATGGTTCCTTGTTAAAAGGCTGCATTTCGTAGAAGCTTTTCCACGGGGTGTATAAATACAAGCCGGCGTTCCAATCTAGGTCCGGAAGTCGGGCGACTCTCCCCTCGTAAATTTGCTTGGCAAGGTCAATCTTCTTCTGCCCGGTATATCCATACTGATCCTGCATGGAACCTGAGGCATCAAATAAAACGATGAAGTTATCCGCTACCTTCACAACCTCCTCTACTACCCGAACCCGTTCCACAGGTATTTGTTTAACGATAACTTCTGCCGCTAAAACATTGGTCACAATCAGACCTGGCATGATCAATCCGAGAATCATCGCCAGCCCTACTAGTCTAATTTTGCTTGTCCTCATGATTGTACCTCCGCATAATGCTGGTTCACTAAGTAAACAAATTAGGGATAACATAACAAGTCTACCCCTTCTCACTTTAAACACCCCAAATGACCTGCAATTGCTCCTCTCCACTTTTGCTTGTGGTTAACTGCATATATTATTCGTTTGATCTTGCGAGAATGAATAGATCACTCCATCCTATTCATCTAAATGGTATGTCAAAGATATTGTTGAGTCTTTGGGGAAAGGTAAGTTTCAAAGATAAATTGTCAATAGGAGAAAAATCCAATCGTTAAATAAAAGCTTAATCGAAAAAAAGATCCAAGTGTAGATCTTGGTGGAGAATTTATATTAAAAAAGAACGGAGTATCTGTGTTGCTTTTAAAACCGCTTCCCTCTATTTTGATAGAAGGGTCCTTATTTTGAACAAAAATAGGGGCCGCCAAAAGAATGAACAAGGGAAGAATCCAGACTGCCTTCAAGGCGGCTCCCACCTCCTTCGAGGATCCCCTTCCAAAAAACCTCAAGAATGAACTCACGGCAACAAAGGCCAGAATCCAGCCGTAGTAAGAGGCCAATTTAGTATTCCTCTCTAGAGCAGGAAAGATGGAATTCTCTATTAGAGGATGAAGCAGTTGGGCAACTTTTCCCTCTAGCAGGGAATAGCTGAGCAGGTAAACCCCACTCAGTGATAAGGCAAGGACACCGTATACGGCTAAGCCGCGGAACCGATCTGACGATAGGGATGTTTCGCTTTTTAGCTGTGCAGTGGAGAATAAGGCGCAGATGAAGAATATGCACAGGTGACAAGCGAAGACGGCAGAAAGAATTCCGGGCTTGGTTTTAGAGAAACATAGGTAATCAAAAGTTACCGTAGAGATAACCAGTCCGGCTAAGAAGGCAGGGATAACAATGGAAGGAGAAAAGGCTGACTTCTGCCCTGTCAGGCCTGCGGGGACACTGTAACTCACATCGGCACTTTTGCCAGCGGCAATAGTGAGAGCCGCGAAAGCCCAGAAATAAAGCTTGGTAGCGGTAATACTGAAAGAAAGCTGGATTTCAACGAAGTGACCAACAAGACCAGCCAGAAGAATACAGAGAAGCAGACCGTTGGGATGCAAGGAACAAAATGGTTTTCTTGTCATTGCCAGGGAAAAGTAAAAAAGATACGAAAATAACCCAAAAATCAAACCAAGCCCTAACCCGAGAGCAAAGAAGGTGACATTTCCACTTGCAAGGTAAAGGATTAGCACACCCAAAATACCACCCAGAGACAAAAGCCCATAAAATGCTATGTCTTGCTTCGTCGAGCGGATAAATCCCAGTTGCCGCAGAACAAAGCGACTGAGTAAAAAGAAAAAGAAGACAAAAGCGGCCAATCCCAAAACGCCCTGCGTTGCCAACAGATCCAAGATCTCGTTGTGAGCGCGATCCACAATGGCCGTTGGTTTCTCGATATATTGCAGAATCGGCGGATTATGCCTTGGATAAACGAGGGATAAGGTTTCGGGACCGTATCCTGTCAAGAGTCTTATGGGGTCTGATGCTATCAATCCGCACACGCCCTTCCATATAGTTGCTCTGACAAGTCCAGTGCCGGACTGGAAAGCGCTTTCTGGTCCGAACCATTGGCTCACTAGCGAAACCTCAGCAAACGGTTGATCGAGGAGATTCACAAGCAGGAGCAGGCCCAGAAAAACCCCGCCACCGACGAAAAATGCTGATACTATTCTTGCACGTCCACGCCGCAATAACTCTAAGGCTGCGAATAAAACCAGTCCTACCATCAAGCCCACAATGGGACCGCGGCTTTGAGCAAAACCGATGGCCGTAAGATTCAGCACAAGAAAAAGTAGCATCAATCCAAAAAAGACTTGTTCGGTGCCGGTGTTCTTCAGAGAGATTCCTTGTCGGCGGTATTGCCGCAATCTTTTGAAAGATTCGCCAAAAAAATAGAAGTGGAGAGGCGTGGTCATGATCAGAAAGGCGGAAAGAAAAATCGGGTTTCCAAGGGTGCTCCAAACCCTCCTGTCCGAGAAAGGTGCGATCCTAACATGGGGGTCAATGCCTAACCGTTGCAGGATAGCCCATACGGCGACGGTGAAACTAGTCAACAACATTGTAAAGATGAGGCGGTCTATCTGTCTCCGGCTGTGAGTCGTGTTGAGAATGACAAAGAAGAAATAGAGGTAGCAAAGACTGGTGTAAGTTCCTTGGCGACGGAGGTACATCCCGAGAAAGGAGCCAGATGGAAAGACGCTGAAAACAGTCGAAATTATTAAAGCATACGCGATAATGAGCACTGGCACGGCCAGACCCGGATGCCACACACTGACATTTTTTGATTGTTCATTCTTACTGCGTTTTTCTTCAACCAACACAAATATCAGGAAGGGCAGAGATAAGATCGCGATCGAGCGCAGCAACAGTACCTTGGCTTCTTCGAAGGGAAGGGCGCTGTAAGGGTTGGTAAATAAAGGCGCAATAACAAGTGCTGAAAGAACGAAAAACTCAAGAACGTTCTCTGCGAGTTGAAGCTTCCTGTCCGGCATATTCCTCAATCATCCTACAATACTTGGACTCTATTGGGTCTCATGCTAAGCTACTTTACTGGATGCTAAACATATTAGAATCTCAGTCTTCTAACGAGTATGTGTGGCCGGAGAATCTGAGCATATGAAACACATTAAGAGGACAAATGTAAAGAATTATTGTGTTTTAATATAACGCGGCTTTACGCGGAGATAGTGCATCGCAAGGGTACGTGTTCTCATCGCCGGATTGAATCGTATTGCTTTTACAACTGACTCCCTCCATCTTGATAAAAGGGTGCAGTTAGCCAAAAGGGTACTGATGAGAGATGGCAAAGCAGGGTGAAGGCCAAAAAGAGTGGCAGGCTCAGGTGGAGGCCGTTTGCTGGTCAGGGGCGAATCTATGTCGGCACCCTGGAGGGAAAGCTCGTTTGCTTGAGACTAAAAACAGAACTGGACGAACAAGGAGCCACACAGGTTCTCAAGGAGTTTCTCGACCCTGAACCGGAACAGGAATCCGAATAGTTATTCAGACTCTTAGTTAAATGCATATATCTCTCACAGAGCTCACAGAGTTCTCAGAGTCCTGACGCACATCAAATAAAAAAATTTAAAGGAAACATTGAAAGATCACTGATAGCTAAACGGGGATACCTTGAGGACCGGCACAAGCGAGCTTATACCCTCCCACAAGGTATCCCCGCATCTACCGATGCATTCGCATCGGTAGGTCCTGCAGCGCATGAGACTTTCAGCGATCTTGGTGCACACTTCATTGGTTTTTTGGGAGCTCACGGAGGATTAAGAAGATCACAGGGGGCGCACATGGATTTAAACCAACTATCCTCACAAATCATCCAAGCTGCTACAGCAGTTCATAAAGAGCTTGGCCCTGGCCTGCTGGAATCTGTCTACCAAGCATGCATTACGATTGAACTTGAAAAAATGGGGATAGAGTTCAAAGCTGAGGCTTCCCTGCCTATCTCTTACCGCGGCAAGAAATTAGATAAGCTGTTATTCCGCTTGGATCTACTGGTAGAAGACACGGTTATTGTGGAATTGAAATCAGTAGAAAAAGTGGAACCAGTGCATAAGAAACAGCTTCTCACCTATTTACGTCTGGCGCAGAAGCCACTTGGTCTGTTGATAAATTTCAACGAGTCTTTACTGAAGGACGGGATCACTAGAATAATCAACACCCCAGAGAGAAACGAATAAGAGTCGTCGGGTGCGACGTGATCACTCAGTGGACTCAAAAAAATTCTGGGAGCTCTTAATCCAACAAGACGAGTGAGAGGAGTAGAGATTCCTCAGGAAGGATCGCCTAGAGGCCAAGTGGGCAGCGCTTGGAGGACAGTAATAAGCTTGCTTATTCTGGCCACCAAGAGCTGTCCACTGTCACGATGCGTCAGCATCGGGGCCGTCCACTGTGCGGCAGTCTCTAGGCGATCCCGATACTTTGACCGACACATATTTCTCTGCGTTCTCTGTGAGCTCTAGCGAACCCTGAGCTTCGGCGAAGGGTGAGCGGGCGAGAGATCTATCAATTGAAATATTACTTGTACTGGAACTCGGGTTTGCGCTTCTCTAAGAAGGCAGTAACCCCTTCCATGGCATCCGCTGTATCTGCTGCCAGGCCAAGCAAATTGGCTTCCTTACTCAACGCCTCTCTTTGAGACATCTCTAACCCTTGCAAGACTGCGTCTAAGCACAACCGCACCGCCTCCGACGATTTCTCTGCCAGCTTTTGCGCCAATTGCTCGGCAGTTTGCATTAGTTCAGACAGGGGTACCACAGCATTCACCAAACCAATTCTGTGTGCTTCGTGGGCATCAACCATCTCTCCTGTCAAGATCATCTCGAGAGCCTTTCTTTTGCCCACCTGGCGGGGCAAGCGCACAGTTCCGCCCCAACAGGGATTGAAGGCTAAGTTAATTTCCGGCTGGCCTATATGGGCGTTCTCAGCGGCAATTGCCATGTGGCAGGCCTGAATGATTTCCGAGCCTCCTCCCAGAGCATAGCCGTTAACCGCAGCAATAACAGGTTTTCCCAACCGCTCAATAGTGGTGGTCAGCCCTTGCCCTGGCAACGAGAATTCCTCTCTAGCGGCCATTGGTCCCTTGGTGAAACTAGCCTTGATCTCCTTTATATCTGCACCGGCAATGAAAGCCTTTTCTCCGCTTCCTGTGATAATTACCACCCTGACTGAGCCGTCGCTTTTTGCCTCCTTCAAAGCATGGCTCAATTCCTTGACAGTATCTGCATTAAGAGCATTCATTACCTTTGGTCGATTTATTGTGATTTTTGCGATCCCATCCGCCTTTTCATAAATGATATTAGCGTACTCCATACTTACCTCCCCTTTCAGTTAGACCATTCAAACATATTAAGTCTAAGCTACTCAGTTTGCCCTTTCAATCCATAGTAAGTAATTGTTACAGGTTTTGGTAGCCAGTAGTCGGTAAGATAGCATGGGGCATGGAGTAAGTAGTCAGAGGTCAGAAGTCAGAGGTCAGAAGTCGAAATTAAGAACCCAAAATCCGGTATCCCTGATCTTTTGTCCTCTGATCTCCGACCTCTGATTTCTCAGCGCCTTGGTGCCTAGTGCTTACTGCTTAGTGCCTAGTTGAAATTGGCTGCATACTGTTAGCTGTGAGCTAGCATTTATTTCCTCTTGCTCCTGACCCGATGCTATGTTATCCAATACCCACTACTATTATTGACTGAAAAAGTTTCTTCTTTGGCCCATGCTATCTTCACCTTCTCTAGTCTGGCAAGATTAATTAAATTGCATCTACAAGTTAAATGGTGTTTACCCCAGACCTTCTTAGCCACCTTGATTAAAGGAATGCATGGAACATCACAAAGCCCTTTAGCGACAAGTGACAATAGGAGGCAAAATGGCTCTGAAAAACGATGAAAAGCTAAAAGAGGTCCTGGCGTCCATTGAAGGCCATGCTTCTTCCATTACCGCTTACGTGGATTCATTTAAGCAACGGATAGAAGACTTGGAGAAACTAAAGGCTGAAGCAGAGGAAAAGGTTGCCAAGGCCGAAGAAAGGGCTAGAAATGCAGAGGAGCAGCATGCAGAAACTCTAAAGAAACTGGGGCAAGTGGAGGCAAGGGAAAGCACTAATTATGCTCCTCTGATCAAGGAATTATTCAAAGAGCCCCAGCAGGAACTTCAAAAACAGTTGAAGAGCCAGAGCCTTTGGTTCGTGGGTGTAGCTCTGGCGGTTGCGGTTCTTTCAGTTATCGTTGGCGTATCGGTAATTTCCTTCTATTCAGTTAGAAATATTAGAAACACAACTACTAACATAAACCCCATAGCACCGACTCAGATCGAAGCCACCCTTACCCAAGCCCTCGCCCATCTAGATACAAAGACCCAGAAGTCTATCGAGAGAATTTCCTCGGAGACGTCTAAGATTGCTGAAGATATTGCCTATATTACCCAAGAACGACGGCTGGTTGAGCAAATCGTATTGGAGATCGAAAAGTTTCAAAAAGAATTCGCCCCGTTGAGAAGCAGAAACGACGTCCGTCTTATGTATAAAATGCGATTGTCCCCACACCATCAGTCAAAGTACGTCTCGTTTTATGAGGCCTTAAAAGCGAGTAACATAGCCGCTGATCTCATTCCCACAGATCTCAATGATTTTTACATCTGGGACAAGCAGATGTTACACATTTTTTCAAGACTTCTTCAGAAAGTTAACTCAGTCAAATATGAGTATGATCAGTTACCCAATGAGATTTTGAGGTTCAGCAATTATAAAGACCAGATTGACGCGACCAAATATGGAGTCTGGAGCATTGAAATAGAGGATCCCTCACAACTGCTTGCCTACCTGGAAAAGCAAGTCGAACTCTATAAAAAACAAATCCTGCTCAACAACAGGGAATTGTGATTTTGGCTAGCCCTCGGCTTGCAGCCACCTCAGATTACTGTCTGGAGAGCACGAAGATATCTTTAGATTAAACCCCGTGCTGCCAACTCTCAAGGAACCTGCCTTCTTTGGGCAAGTAAATGACACTGACCTGCCGAGACACGACTTTTTTGGGAAAAAGTGATCAGAAGACGCAAAAAATACAGACAGGCATACGGGGTGCGACTCCTATTGTCGCAGCACCCCGAGATAAGGAAACTCAAGCGGTTTAACGCTCCCTCGGTTCACGGCAACAGGCTTTGGAAGTCAACCTGGGTATTGATGGATTACTTGCACCGTCGAGGTTTATCGGAGGGTGTGCGGGTTATGGAGATCGGTTGCGGCTGGGGATTGCTGGGCATATATTGCGCAAAAAAGTATGGTGCCAGAGTAATTTCCGTTGACCTCGATACCGAGATTTTTCCATACCTAGAGTTGCACGCCAAGGTAAACGAGGTTGAGATTTCCACTTTGAAAAAGGACTTTGACGGCCTAAGAACCAAGCATCTAAAGGAAGTAGATCTTTTGATCGGTGCTGATGTTTGCTTCTGGCACACCCTGGCAAAACCACTAAAGAACCTTGTTCTTCGGGCTCTCCGGGCAGGCGTTCAACAGGTGCTCATATCTGATCCTGGACGGCCACCTTTCGAAGAGATAGGTGAGTACTTTGCTAGTAGAAAAGGAGGCGAGATTCTGGATTGGACGGCGCAGCGACCGCGACGGAGTGAGGGTAGAATACTCAAAATCAACAGAATGTAGATTCTAGATTGCAGATTTCAGATTGAGGAGCTGCATGGTTCCGATTTGTCTCAATCCTATGTCTTAGATTTCCAGTCTAAAATCCGCAATCCGCAATCCGAAATTCCTAATGGACCTATACTCCATAACAGATTCCTTTTTGGCAGAACTGCAGCTTTTGCGTTTCGGCCCTCCAGTCAGCCACGTTTACAATCCCCTTGAATATGCTCGAGCACCTTATGATCAATACTTGGACCTTTATTCTAGACGCCCCATAGAGATACTCCTCCTCGGGATGAATCCCGGTCCGTGGGGAATGGCCCAGACCGGCGTCCCTTTCGGTGAGGTGGCAGCCGTCAGAGAGTGGCTGCGTATAGAGGCACCCGTGGGCTCTCCCGCTGAATTGCACCCCAAGCGGTCGGTAGAGGGTTTCGCCTGTCCAAAAAGTGAGGTTAGTGGCAGGAGATTGTGGGGGTGGGCTAAAAAGCGGTTCAGAACGCCGGAGGGATTTTTCGCTCGTTTCTTTGTAGTCAACTACTGCCCATTGCTTTTCATTGAATCCAGTGGCCGCAACAGGACTCCAAATAACCTCCAAGCTGTTGAAAAGAAACCTTTGCTTGAAACATGTGACAGGATTCTTCGTCGTACCGTCCAGTGGCTTAAACCACGTTATGTCGTGGGAGTGGGACAATTTGCTGCAGAACGAGCCGAAATTGCCCTGGCAGGGCTTGAGTTAACCATAGGTCGTATCACCCATCCAAGTCCTGCAAATCCCAAAGCGAATCGAGGCTGGGAGAATATAGTCACCAAAGAATTTAGAGATTTGGGGATAAAAGTCTAGTTATTTTATGATTGTAGATTTAAGATTGCAGATATAGAGTTTCGGATTGCGTGAATTTCACAGTTTCGATGTTGCCTCAATCTGAAACCCGCAATTCGAAACTCGAAACCTTAGTCGTGGAAGAGACAGTTTCCTTGCTAGTAACCCGCAGGACGTCGTTTGAAACTTAAGCCATGAGGTAGTTATTATGAGTCGTTACATTGACCTAACTCACAGGATCGAGGAAGACATGGTCGTCTTTCCCGGGGATCCCCCACCTGAAATCAGGGAAGTCATGACTCTCGGACAAGACATTTACACAGTGCAGTCTATCCGCTTTAATAACCATATCGGCACTCACCTGGACGCGCCGTCACACTTCATTGAAGGTGGAATGACCGTTGACAAGATTCCACTGGAATCCCTCATTGGCAAGGCAGTCATTCTGGACTTCACTAACAAGGGGAAAAATGACCTTATCACCAAAGAGGACCTCCAAACCCACAATTATCGTATCCTTCCCGGCTCTCGAGTGCTCATAAAAACGGGCTGGGATCTCCGTTTCACCTCGGATGCTTTCTATGAGCATTTCCCTTGCCTAACCCAGGAGGCGGCTGAGTATCTGGTGCAACTAAAAATAAGATTGCTCGGCATGGACACACCCTCACCCAGCCCCATTGATGACCCCGGTCAGACTATTCACAAAACACTTCTTGGTGCCGGGATAGTTATTCTCGAATCCGTTAAGAATCTGACCTTAATCTACCGGAATCAATGCCAAATCATTGTCCTCCCTCCACTCATAAAAGACTTCAGTGGGGCACCTTGTCGTGTAGTCGCAGTGCTGGAAGAATAGTTCGGGTATTCAAACACAGCTCTTGACATCCAACAGAATCCAGCTCTATGCTGAGCACCGTGAAAAAGAGGATTCTACAGTATTTTTGCGCTCCGCAATTTGACAATATTCTTTAGTGGATAATTGGCTTTAGGTTGAGATGGAGGTGATAAATGAAAAACCATATCTACATTGCCCTATCTTGCGCCATCCTGATGTCATGCATAAGCTGCCAAGCCGCTGGCGAGAAAAGAGTTGTTCAAGAACCTACAATGAAAAGCGTCTTTTACCTGCCCGCTGAGGTAATCGAAGTTCAGCAAAATTCTGTGACTTTGAGAGTCGAGAAACCTCCCTTGCTTGAAGAAGAGGCTAAACTGGCACTGCAACTTGCTCAAGAGCTAATAGAAAAAACTTATCTCCTAGAAGGACAGAAAACCAGTGTAAACCAGTCGAGAGTTGAAGTTGTAAGGATCATAGGAAGCGATATATTGCTCCAGATTCTCGATAAGTCGCATAGTTTCAAACCTGCTGACCGGGTTCAAATCTTGCTTGCAAAGAAAATCATAGCCATTAAAGATTTCGAAGTAATAATGGGAACAAATAAACAGGCTGCCAAGTATGTTCAGGAAGATGTGACTACGGCTCTGGTAAATTCAGGCCAATTCAACGTGGTGGAACGGTCAAAGTTGCAGTCTGTTTTGGACGAATTTAAATTGGCCCAAGCAGGGCTGATAGATCCTGCCGGCGCCAAACAGATCGGTAAACTCCTCGGTGCAGACCTCATACTGACGGGCACACTCGCAGCCACAGGAGATGAATGGAATGTTAACTTAAGAGTTATAAACACAGAAACCGGTCTGATTATCGCGGCCCTCAGCAAGAAAGGGCGTCTGCACGAGCTTAAACCTGAGGCTTTCAGGGAGATGAAAAACATTGATGGAAGTTTTGAAGACAAGACTTCGGATATGGCCGGATGGATCCTCGGTGAATTCAAAAAAGGTAGAACCGGTGTAGGAGGCTATCAAACAGTTTACGTCGACGAGACTCAGGGTGCAGCTGGCACACAAAAATCTCTGGCCCTGGATTTCAACTTGGGTACCAAGAGAGTTGAGAAGTTCAAGAACCTGCCAATTCACGCCAGTATAACTAATCGACTCAAGCGTGATCTTGCCAACTATTCGGGGATAAAGTTCTATATGAAGGCCGATAGAGACCTTACGGTCTGGTTTCAAGTCGCCGACAGCCAAGAAGGCTCCGAGTTTGAGGAGAATTGGTTTCGCAGTATATCAGTGACAAAAGACTGGAAAGAAACGCGCATCCCTTTTAATTCACTGTCAATTCAAAAAAAACGCGCTCAGGGGCAAGGCACAAATCAAATCCTTCAACTCAATTATATTGAAAGAATCAATTGGCTAGTCCATGAGGGTAGTTTTGGGCGTGGCGAAGAGGCCAAAATCTGGCTTGACGAGGTTACTTTCTATTAAATCCCAGCTCTTCCCAAGTGGTTCAAAAAGCCAAAGGATCAATCACATGCAAGAAGACATGAGAGACATCCCTTACCTGAATGAAGAAGATGTATTAAGACTGAATTTTATTAGGGATCCTGGTGCTTATATCTACCGCAGGCATTACCGGCAAGGACTACGCTCCCACATCCTGGAAGTGCTGAGCCATGAGGATGTGGAAAACGAGAAAAATGGGGTGATCATCGACGGTGCCAAGTGGTACCCCAGGGCAGAGCCTCTGAAGATGCTGAGGATATTCCGAACGAGATTCCAGGACTTGCAGGAGGCTAAAGAGGAAGTTGAAAGAGTAAAGATGATTGAGTCCTACCTGGGCCCGGACAATTTTGCCAAATCCGACGAATTTCTGGTGGACTATGAACTGAATGGAAAACGGGAAATCCTCTTGTGCGGCCTACAAGAGTATATAAAGGGCGCCATATTGGACCCCTGGGACCGGCTGGACGACAGCCATTTGATTTCTATCCTCCGGCGTATCAGTTTTGAAACATTTGAGGATGCAGAGGAAATTGGCGATCAGTGGACAAGTGAAGTCCGGGTCAAGGCAAAGGAGTTTATTACAAAAATTAAGAAAATGATCTCGGAGGCAAATCATGTCCCGGACCTCGCCGGCATAGGCAATCTGCTGCTTACTAGGGAGGGAGACATTAAGCTTGTGGATATCAACAACATATCCCATGTGTCCTTTGATCCACAGGTCAGAATAGATGACAGGGGTTATCCGGTCTGCGACAAATCCATCGAATCTTTATCACTCCTTGAACAAGGATTGCTCAAGAAACCCCTGCCGGAAGATGATGTCATTTATAAAGCATACCTTGAACCTGGCAGGATGGAAGAAGTTAAAGCCATAGAGAAAGAATTCCTCCTTGCCATGGAAGAAGAGACCGCTGATGTTGAAATTTCCCCATCCTAGCCCCCGAAAATAAATGCTTACAACAGTTCCCGCTGCAAAATCTCCCCCAACCATACCGCCGGTTCAGTCGGCGGATTACCAAAGTGCAAAGAGCACAAAGATCCGCCTGAATTGGAGTCTGACTGTTCTGGCTTTAGCAATCATCCTGTGGTGCATGGGCTGCGGAGGTGCCACTTACCTGTCACCCGAGCCAAGGCCCGTTGCTCAGAAGGAAACACTTGCCCAGCTGGGTTATTCTGTTCAGGTGGGAGCATTTGCCAATCTGGACAATGCTGTCCGACTCAGTGAGGCATTAGAGCGCTATGGCCTGGACGCCTACTATTTTGTCCACGAAACAGGGCTCTACAGAGTTCGTTTCGGTGATTTTCCCACCAAAGAGGCTGCCCGCAGGAAGGCAGAGTATGTTCGTGCTGCAGGAATAATAGAAGAATATTGGATAGTTAGCCCCGCGGACTATGCAGTGCGAAAACAGAGAAAATACGGCGGCAGAATCGATCTCAGAAATGAGATCGTCGGAACCGCAAAGAGATTCATCGGGACTCCTTACAGATGGGGGGGAACCTCACCCGACGAAGGGTTCGATTGCAGCGGTTTGACCATGGTAGTTTATCAACTGAATGGATTGAAGTTGCCTCGCTCATCGCGACAACAATATGGGGCAGGAATTCCAATCGGCCGAAATGAACTATTGCAGGGTGACTTGGTCTTTTTTGCCACTTCCGGCGGCAGAAGAATTTCTCATGTGGGCATCTATGTTGGCAAAGGGAGATTCATTCACGCCCCGGGGAGGGGCAAGAAAATCCGAACTAGTCTGCTCACAAGAAGATATTACAAAACTCGGTACATGGGAGCTAGGAGTTATTTGAGGTGAAATGGTCTTGCTGAGCTCACTGGATACCGGATCTCTCCTTCGGCTCGTCCGGTATGACGATTGGCTATATTTGTGCGCTCTCTCAACAGACTGCTCATGGCTTCAGTCATAGCCTGGCGTTAAATAATGCCTCTTATGCGACCTCTATCTGACCATATTTATTTTGCCCAGGATGAAGGCCGTCCACTAGTGATGGCTCATCGAGGCGGTGGCGGTCTTTGGCCGGAAAATACCCTTTACGCATTTGAACGTGCGGCAGAGATGGGGGCAGATGTAATAGAGACAGAGATTCATTCCACCTCAGATAACAACCTGGTTTTCATTCATGATGAAACCGTTGATAGAACTACCAACGGCACAGGCAAGGTTAACTCACTTACTCTTAAGGAATTAAAAGAATTTGATGCGGGCCATAACTGGACAGCAGACGGGGGGCGGACTTTTCCTTTTCGGGGGAAGGGGATCACCGTGCCCACCTTAGAAGAGGTTTTCACTGCCCTTCCGAACATACGAATAAATATAGATATGAAACAGATTAATCCCCCTTTGGCCGCAAAGCTCTGCGAGATGGTCCATTCCTTCAATATGGCGAAGAAAGTAATGGTCGCTTCCTTTAGCACCAGAGCTCTACACGATTTTAGGCGAATTTGCTCCGAGGTCGCCACCTCCGCCAGCAGACGAGAGGTGACTCTGTTTTTCTTTATGAACCTGATCTTCCTTGGAGCGGCTTATGGACCACCCTGTCATGCCCTCCAAATCCCTGAATACAGCAGCGGACTGCATGTGCTCACCAAAAGATTTCTGCAAACAGCACACAGTAGCAACCTTAAGGTTCATGTTTGGACCGTCAACCAGGTGGAAGATATGAAACGATTGCTCGAACTGGGCGTGGATGGCATTATCACAGACTATCCCGACCAGTTAATTTCTTTGCTGATTGACATGAAGGGCAGGCCTTAAATTAGAATGGACCTCCTCACTCTTCCACTTCTTCCTCTATCGCCTTCTGCTCCTCAGCCTTTTCTTGCTCGGCTCGTTCTTTTTCGGCTTTTTTTCTTATCGCTTCCTCTTTCTTAGCCTGCTCCTTCATCACTTTTGCCCAGTATTGCTCCCTCTCCTTCCTCTTCTCTTTCCGTTTCTCTTTGCCGCTTCTGGGGTTCTTCGCCATCGATCACCTCTCTTTCTCCAACTGCAGTCGACCTAGCTCATGAATTCAGCTGCCAAAAATTTACAGTCAGTCCTTTAGCCACGGCTTTGCTAATTCAGACAGGAGGACACTAAGCACACAACCGCTCACAAAGAACCAGACAGAGGCATGGACAGACAACATTCCTTGAACAAATTCCTTTAATCCCAACAGCCCCCCTTCTCTTGTGGCAGCCCATTGAACCAATCCCACCGGCACAAACTGGGCAAAAGGCGCTCCCTGCCATTCTCCAGTCTGGAACCACTTCCAATATTGAATCAGAAAAATAAGAATCGCCATAAATGTCCCAGCCCCGGCTGGGAATAAGGTGACAAACTTGAACTGCTTGGCCACACCCTCTTGGTTGGTCTCTTTTCTCGCCATTCAAATCACCTCATTTAGCCCGGATGGTAAACTGTGGATCTAACCAGCCTAAAATTTTAACAGAGCTGACATTACCACGAAACACCTTCCATATTAAATGATTTAAGCCAACATAGGAAATCCGGCAACGCTAAACCTATGGCAATCTTGTCTTATTAGCATGAATCTTGCTTCCACTATGAAGCAACATCCAGATTGGAAATAGCTGTTCAGGTTGCACTGGAGTGACTTTCCAGCCGATATCAATGAAGTTGAATCAGTTATAAATAAGAGAGGACTTTATGTGGTGCAATGACGCTACAATCTTGGCCGAGATGAAGATATTGATCGTTGACGATATTCCCGAAAATATAAGTGCATTGGCCATAGCCCTTGAGTCTGAAGGTTTCGACATAAAAACGGCAGCAGGTGGCGAACAAGCCTTGCAAATCGTTCACCATGATTCTCCCGACCTGATCTTACTTGATATCAATATGAATGGAATGAACGGTTTCGACACATGCCTTGCCCTCAAGAAAAGTGATGCTACCAAAGATATCCCGGTTATCTTCCTGACTGTAAGCAAGGAAACTGAAGCCGTAGTTAAGGCTTTTGCCTGTGGGGGAGTGGATTATATTGCCAAACCTTTTCGCCAAGAGGAAGTTTGTGCTAGAGTTCGCACCCATCTTTACCTTCGCGCCTTGGTTAAAGAGAAAGAGAAATTGATTGGCGAACTTAAGGAAGCTTTGGCAAAGGTGAAAACCCTGAGCGGCCTCCTACCCATATGCTCTTCATGCAAAAAGATACGCGACGATAAAGGGTACTGGAATCAAATCGAAACATACATTCGGGAACGCTCCGAAGCTGATTTCACCCATGGCATTTGCCCTAAATGCGCAAAGATGCTTTATCCTGGACTACTCAAGGACAAATAGTTTATTATTCCAAGACTATCTACCGCCCATTGGCGAATACCAGACAAGTAATTCTGCACCTGACAAAAATAACCTACCATGGATTCCCTTCCAGAGCCTTTTTGGAAAACCAAATCTCTTGCTGAAATGGCGCCGGACGAGTGGGAATTGTTGTGCGACGGATGCGCCCGATGCTGTTTACACAAAGTTGAGTACAAGGATACGGGTGAGGTCTTCTACACCAACGTGGCATGTCGCCTCTTGGATACCTATCACTGTCGCTGCACTGCCTATGAAGAGCGGTTAAATCTGGTCCCCACTTGCCTGGTCATGACACCCGCCAAGGCGGCCGAATTAGAGTGGTTACCTCGAACCTGCGGTTACCGCCGCCTAGCTCTGGGAATGGATCTCGACTGGTGGCATCCCCTAGTGTCAGGCAACCCCAATACCGTCCACCAAGCCTCTATTTCAGTGCGGGGAATAGTTGTACCTGAAGAAATTGTGCCCCCTGATCAGCTGGAAGACCATATCATAGAATTTTAACAAAAGTGGAACGCAGAAAGGGGGACGTTCTTGTTAGAGCTAGGCGGAGAAACCTTCCAATTCCTCTGCTGATAGGCGTCTCCCAGCGGGAAGTTTTGGTAGGACTGCGGTCTTGGGCGGAGCTTTTCCTTCTCTCATCTCCCGCAGAACTTCCGGCAAATCAAAGAGTGACCTTCCTTCTCTCACCAGAGTAAAAGCCGGTACCTGTGAGGTCTTAACAAACTCCAAGGCTTTTCGCACTGTCTCTGGGGTGTGGTGAAAGGAGGCATATATGCGAATCTCATCGTAATGGAGGCGGGTGGTATCAACCCGCAGCTCTGTTCCACGAGGGCAGCCGCCAAAGAGGTTCACCCTGCCACCCGGCCGCACCAACTCCACCGCATGATTCCAGGTTTCGGGCTTTCCTACGGCTTCAATTACGCAGTCAAATCCAAGTTTGTAGGGGGTGAAATCATGACGCAAGCGCTCAACCAACTGGAGCGAGAGCCTTTCTGCAACGATATTGGTCACGCCGAGTTCAGCAGCCACGGCGAGGCGATCTGACTGGTCATCAACGGTGGTGACTTCCGCGCCGGCCAGAACTGAAAGCCGTGCAAGCATCAAGCCCAAGGGGCCCGCACCTATTACCAGCACTTTTTCACCTGACTTTATATCTACATCCTCCACACCCTTGACTGCGCAGGCCAATGGTTCGACCAGTGCGGCTTTAGCCGCCGGAAGATCAGGGGGAAGGGGAAGGCAGTTCTCCTCCACAATCCTCGCCGGAATCCTGACATATTCAGCGTAGGCGCCATTGGCAAAGAGGAGATCACTGCATAGATTTGGCTTGCCCAACCCACAGAAATAGCAATCCCGGCAAGGGGCTGAATTGGCGGCGACTATCCTGGTCCCGGTTGGAAAACGTCCGTTCTCGCTAACCACGACTTTACCCGCAAACTCGTGGCCGAAAACTGATGGAGGTTGGATCATGCGTTCATGATAGCCCCGGAGAAAAACTTTCAAATCAGTACCACAGGTCAAGGCCGCCTCTACCCGCACTAGCAGTTCCCCCGGCTGCAACTTGGGCACAGGTATCTTTTCCAACCTGGCGTCTTCCTTGCCGTGAAGAACGCAGGCCAACATTTTCTCCGGCACGGTTTCAGTCATCATCAGCGACTGCCTTTGTAATTCGATGTGGGATGTGTGATGTGCGATAGAAGAGTTTTTCTAACATTTCATATCCCAGATCTCATATCTCACATCGACTATATTCCAACATTCCTCTCTCTTGCCTCTAACCTCTATCCTCCAACTTCTTCTCTCCCTGCTGTCCTCTTCCCTCCGCCCTCTGGTTTTTTTCTCCTTCTCGCCGTCTCTCCCTGTCCCCGCGTTGTCCTGGAGTGCCTAGTGCTTAGTTCCTAGTGCCTAGTTGCAACGGCTGCCCGCTGTCTGCTGCAAGCTGCCTGCTGGCTTTTCCCTATGCTCTATGCTCCACGCCCTATGCTTTCCCTGGATTGGGGGCCACGGCGACTTTCAATGAACCACCTTCAGGGCGTCTTGCCAGGGCGAGGGCCCTATTGATTTCGTTCAAAGGAAACACGTGAGTAACAAACTCTCCCCAAGGAAAGCGATTGTCAAGTAGAATTTCTTTTGTTAAAGAGTTCAGCTCGATGGAGGATGAATAACTGCCGACAATCTGCTTTTCAGCCATGCCAATTTGCCCTGCATCGATCTTGAGTTCTTGTCCCATGCGGGTATGGGCAAAAAGGATCATTGTCCCACCCGGCCTCAGAGCCAGAAGGCTACCATTTATTGCTTCCTCAGATTCGGTCGCAGCAATGACAGCATCATGACCTAAGGGTGCAGCAACCTCCTGAAGCCTGCCAGCAAGGTCCTCATTAGGGTGAAAAACCGCTTTTGCCCCAAAACTGAGAGATTTTTCCTGTCGCTCCGGCAGCGGCTCCACCGCAAAAACCTCCCAGCCATCCCTGCTCGTCAAAGCTGTGAGCATAAGTCCGACAGGGCCTTGCCCCAGAATAACCAAAGTACCTTTGCATTCAGGAAGGGCGCTCACACATTTTAGACAAGTATTGAGAGGTTCCATTAAAATGGCGATCTTAACCGGTAGCAATTCCGGAATCTCCACCACTCCGCCACCGCTAACAATCCAGGGAGCAACAGCGACGTATTCAGCCCACCCACCTCCAGCAGGTGAAAACCCGGCACTCGTGCCCGTTTTTTTGTAACCTGGACACTGGCTGTATCGACCAAGTTCACATAGTCGACAGTTCCTACACGGCACATGATGATAGACGGCCACTCGCTTGCCGAGGAACTCTTTTGCGCCTTGTCCCGCTGCCACCACCTTGCCGGCCATTTCATGTCCAAGTATTACAGGCGGCTTTGTCAGCCCCATGTCTACTTTTTTGATGTCAGTGGGGCACAGTCCGCAAGCCTCAACCCGAACTAGAAGCTCACCCTCGCTGATTTCAGGTACCGGTACGGTTTCGACCTCTACCCTGGGCTCTCCCCGCCATACACAGGCGGTCATTTCAGCAGGAACATGTGGTTGTTTCATTTATTTCCTCAACCAAAAGCTACATCCAATATCATCATCACAGTAAATCCCATCATCAGGCCCATGGTGGCCAGATCGGCATTACCTCCTCGCTGTGACTCAGGTATCACCTCCTCCACCACTACAAATATCATGGCACCTGCGGCAAAGGCCAAAGCATAAGGCAGGATCGGCTGGAAAACTAAAACTGCTGCTGCCCCGACAACCCCGGCAACAGGCTCCACCACAGCGGAGAGCTGCCCGTACCAGAAACTCTTGAGCCTGGATACACCTTCCCGCCGGAGAGGCAGGGCCACTGCCATCCCCTCCGGAAAGTTCTGAATACCAATACCAACTGCCAAAGCAATGGCAGCGGGGAGCGTGGCAGCGGGCAGACCCGCAGCAACAGCTCCAAAGGCAACGCCCACTGCCAGGCCTTCCGGAATATTGTGCAAGGTGATGGCGAGAACGAGCAAGGTTGTTCGCCGCCAGGTTGTTGACACCCCCTCAGCCTCATCCATGGGAGCATAGAGGTGGAGATGTGGCAGTATCTTGTCAACAACCCTCAAACACGCTCCACCCAAGAGAAAGCCCACAGCAGCAGGAAGCCAGGCGGGCACTCCCTGCTGTTCCGCCATTTCGAGAGCCGGGGCTAGGAGAGACCAGTAACTGGCAGCAATCATTACCCCGCCGGCGAAACCAAGCATGGGGTCGAGCAACTTCTTACTTACACTCCTGGTGAAAAAAACCCCTGAAGCTCCAAGAGCTGTTAAAAACCAGGTAAAACAAGTAGCAATCAGAGCCTGAAGCACAGGATGCAGATTCTGGAAATATTCAATCATTACTGGCGTCCCCCGATATCCGCCATGCTATTTTATTCATGCCACGCATCTTCATTGTCAAAATTACGAAAGTGAGTGTCTTCATCCCGGGCGAACATCTTAATCCACCCATCTACACGCTCCTTTCCATAAGCTTCATGCCATGCTGCTACGATGGTTTCAACCGGTATATCACTATAAGTCCCATGATATTTAACGTATTCCATGTACTTTTTGTTTTGCTGGTTGTATGGGTGAAATAGGGAGTCCTCACGACCATTGAATTCCAGCGGCTCCACCTGGTGCTTTTCGCAGAGCTCCCGGTTGAAGGCAGGAGTTGCCTTCACCCACTTCCCTTCTAAGTGAAACTCCACAAATCCATGGTAGACGAAGACATTACTCCCCAGAAAATCGATGAGTTGCTTGGTGGCCAGATGATTCTTGACGGTGGCGAAGCCCACTCTCGACGGGATGCTGCAGGCCCGTCCTAGAGCGCAGAGCAATGACACCTTGGGTACACAGAAACTTCGCCCCCTTTGAAGAACTAGGCTTGCTCGATAGTGCTCCGGGCGGTGGAAGGGAGTATAGGGGTCGTAACGAATCCCGTCGCGCACAGCCAGATAGAGCTTTACCGCTCGTTCCACTTGATCACTACTGGTTCCCACCACTTCCATGGCGTAATTCCGGATCTTTGGATGGGTGCTATCCACAATTTCGGTTGGAGCCAAGTAAAGAGGATTGTGGTGGTCCATTATGCCCATGCTCTGTTTTCAAGTTTCAATGCCGCATATCCTAATGGATAACTACGTTGAATTCCAGCTTCTCTCAGAAGTCAGAAGTCAGTGGGATCTATTCATTTGCAAATCCGAAATCATGAAAGTGCATAGTGTCTAGTAGAACTGACCTCCGACTTCTGACCTCTGTCACTGTCTGCATTTCTTACCCTATCGCTCTATGATGCCGTTAGGCGCCTCGGGACACCTGCGGCCGGTTGCACGCCCATCTTCGCGGTCTCGCGACAGCAATGCATGAAACATCCGGGCTAGCCGATAAGGTTCCTTTTCAAGATGACCAGGAAATCCTGGATGTTCGTCACAATCGAGGTGACACCCAAGGTTCCCCTGTCTCTGAGTTTGTTAACAGCAAACTCTGAGATATCCACAGCGTAGACATACACGGGCCTCACCCGCCCCTCTAACACCTGGTACGACGGCGTCATGTTGCCGGCGGCGATTGTGTGTAGCTGAGTAGCCAGTCCTATGAGCGTTGTAGCCTTTCGGGTATGAGCTCTCATGGCATCCTGGGCTTTACAGGCGTCCACGATTACCCCAGGCAGAGGACCATCATCTCTTATCGAGCCCGCCAGGACCATTGGAACGTTCATCTCCAAACAACCGTGAATGACTCCATTATCAATTTTTTCCCCCTCCACCAAAGCCTCTATGGAACCGGCGGCTCGCGCCATGTTCATTATATCCAGGTGGTGGTAATGACCGTGTAACAGAGGACTCTGTGTGTATATATCCTGTCCAAGGGCAGTTCTGAATATGGCAGCTTCCAGATCGTGCGCAGCGAGGGCATTTCCAGCCAAAAGTGCGTGGACATATCCGCTTCGAATGAGAGCTACCATGGAATCTCGGGCATCCGAATCAAAAGCTACCGCCGGGCCAAGTACCCAAACAACATATCCCTGCTCTTTTTCATGCCTGAGAAGATCATAGAGCTTATCGTAATCTTGCGAATATGAGGTCTCCCTGGATCTCCCCAAGCGAAAAGCAAATTTATCGCCCATTTCACTTTCTTCAACAAAGCCGGTGGTGTGCACATAGATTCCCTCTTCCCCGCTCTCCCCCCGACCGACAATAACTTTTTCCCCTTTCCGCAACCTTCGTTGCTCCACCACCTCAAGCCCTTTCTCCCTCAATACAACCGCGCAGTCCATCCGGCTCTCTTCTGCAAGAATCCACTCCCCGTCTATCTTGAAATATTCAGGGAAGATAGTGGTTGCGTGAAAAGCAGCCGGGGCCACCCCTTCTTGCAGCACCTCCTCGATTCTCACATTCGGCGAGGAGAGGAAGGACTCTCGCTTAAAATCAGGTGGGTAATATTCAGGCAATTTGAAAGTCATGGGTAATCCTCCCTCTTGCAAAGTATTGTGGTGCCCTCGGTCTGTTGCCGGTCGTCCGTTCTGGAAGTTGACATTATACAACTGTGACAACTGATTAGTCACTTCTGAGTTGCACAGGAGTTTCGCCAAAAATATTCTAGGACACGGGAAAGCTACTCCACAACGAGCATCGGAGCAACCGGTGCGAAGCCTCCACTGCTTGCAAAGACCACCATGTGCATCGGCACGAGGAAGGGGGAAATCGGGTTAAATGATTTCAATGGATTCGGGTGGGCAGGTAAGCCAGATATTTGAGCCCATACCTAAAGACATGGCTGCGAAGTCTTCCTTTGAAATGAGAACGCAAAGCGGCAGCCCTACGTCAACCAGGGCCCGCACCTTGTTTTTCTCATCGGTCAACTGTACCAAACGACCTTTGAAGGAGTTCGCCGGAGGTGCGTCATCAGCGGTTCTACTGACCTGAATTGCATTAGGGTTTATGGCGATGCGAACCGGTCCCATCTTTCCCTTGGTGATACCCAGCTTCAACTTGTTCTGCACTAGGCAATAGGGATCACCGTTTTCGCCGGGCCTGATGTGCCCAGTGAATATGTTCTCGTAGGTGGATTGGGCCAACCTACCCTCGAAAAGAAAGACGATCTCATCCGCAAGCCTTGCCGCCTGGTTCATGTCATGGGTGGTGAAAATAACTGATATTCCCTTGTCCTGGTTAATCTCCTGGACAATCCTTTCTATGGCGATCTGGTTTTCCACATCCACACTGGCAGTCGGCTCGTCAAAGAGGATCACCTCTGGCGAGCAGGCGAGAGCTCTGGCGATTGCAATCCTCTGCGTCTCTCCACCCGAAAGGTTGTGAGCCCGAGCGTACTTAAATTCCCGCATGCCGACCAGATCCAGCAATTCGTCGATCACTTCCTCTTGTCTCTGCTTCGGGACTTTACGGATAACTAGTGGAAATTCCAGATTCTTCTCAACTGTAACGGTAAACATGATGGGATGCTGTTGCACTATGACGACCCTGCGGCGCAGATCCCGCAGTCTATTGTTCTCGTGGTCAACCTTTTTACCTTGAAACCATACCTCCCCGGAGGTTGGTCGCGAAAGAAAGGCAAATATCTCGAGAAGCGTGGTCTTTCCGGCACCGTTGGGCCCCAAGAGTCCAACGATTCGACCCGCTTCAACCGCAAGATGGGGCAGATCAAGGACTGCCCGTTTACCGTATATCTTTTTCAGATTACTCAACTCGTATAACATGACATTTTGTTTATTTGTAGTTCCTACGGTTTTTGCTTGGACAATTTTCTATTAGCCTTTCATACTATGGCTTCCCTGAGACAGGGGGAGCTGCGAGGCAAAGTGCATCTGAGCCACCGGTGTTTTGCTCCGGAAGAACCCTCTTTTATCAAGAATCAGCTTTGCATTCTCGTTTTCATACCCGGGCTCTCCCCTGGACATAGTTGAAAAAAATGTTCAGCCCGAAACTTACTGTGAGGAGGACAATCCCCAAGGCCACACTAAGGACAAACTCACCTTTGTCATACTCCAGAGCCATTGCTGTGGTCATATTGCGGGTAAAGCCTTTAGCATTTCCGCCTAACATCATACTGATACCAACCTCAGCAATGACCCTGCCAAAGGCGGCGATAACCGCAGCTACGATGGCGAAGCGCGCTTCTCTGATAATAACCCAGGCTGTCTGCAGAGCGTTCGCCCCCAAAGTCATGGCTGTTTTCCGGTAGCGCTCGTCGATTCTGCTGATGGCCGAGATAGTGAACACGGTTATGATTGGGATAATGAGGATCACTTGACCGATAATCATGGCTTTCTGGGTATAGAGCAAATCGAGTACCCCCAGAATTCCCCGCCGTGAAATGAAGGCGTAGACAAAAAGCCCTACCACCACCGTGGGCAGAGCCAGCAGTGTATTGAGAATGGTGATGAGCATACGCTTTCCTGGGAATTCCCGGAAAGCTATGAGGAATCCCGCCGGAACCCCGACCAGGCTGGCAATGATCGTTGAGGTGGAACTTACCTTGAGCGAGACGGAAACGATTTCCACCAGCTCCGGATCAATAGACCATAGAAGCAATAGTGCGGAAAAGAAGCTGTCGAAAAGAAATTCCATGCTTTACCTTAGTTTTCTGCTGAGAAAATGACCCATACTTTACGACAGTCACTTTGCATCCGGAATGGCATCGGGGTAAAAAGCCTGCTGTCCCTGAATCTTGTAGCGGGCAATCATAGCCTGTACCTTGGGCGATACGAGCCATTTGGCAAAGTGATCGGCCAAGTCAAACTTGACGTGTGGGTACTTCTTCGGATTAATGGGGATGATTCCGTAAGGGTTGAAAAGAAGTGGATCGCCCTCACAGAGGATGTCCAGTTCCACTGCCGGCTGCTTACCGTACTTGTACTCCAGGTACGTACCTCGATCCGCCAGGGTGTAAGCTCGCTTTTCGTCAGCAAAGGTCAGGGTTTTTCCCATTCCTTGACCGATGGAAAGATACCACTCCCCGAGTCCACCAGGGTACATAAAGGTCAAGCCCTTCTTCTGCCCCTTGACTACGATCTCGGTCCTTTGGGTTTGCAACGGCAAGCCCGTGGCCTTCCAGAGTGCCTGCTCCTTGGTGTGCGTTCCGCTGTCATCACCCCGTGAAACGAAACTGGCCTTGGCCTCGGCGATTTTCTTCAGGGCTTCGGAACCATGCTTCATACCTTTGATACCCGCGGGATCAGCAGCAGGTCCCAAAATGATGAAGTCGTTATGCATGACTGCCAGACGATAGGCGCCGTACCCGTCGGCCACGAATTGCTCCTCTCTTGCCTTGGCGTGAACGAAGATGATATCTACATTTCCGTCCATGCCGTCCCGGATGGCCGCACCCGTTCCTTTGGCGAAGACCTTAATTTTTATGCCGGTATCCTTTTCGAACTCAGGCAGCAGCACATCCAGAAGGCCGGAGTTCTCCGTGCTGGTGGTGGTGGACATCTTGATCACCTTTTCAGCGGCAGTTACAGGACGCAAAGCAAGCATCACAAAAACCAGAGCAATGATCAACAACCAACTTCTCTTCATCGTTTCACCTCCATTTTACCCTCGAAAAACAACCTGTCCTGACAAAGTCAGATCGTACCCAGAAAACTTGTCGCTCAAACGGAGAAACTCCTCATCTCTAAGCAGGGCCAGGAGCATCTGCACGCCGCGGCTGAAGAAGACATCTTTGCGCATGATGAAATCGTACCGTTCCCAGCGCACCTCCACCTGATCCAAACCCAGCATTTCTGCGACAGCAGCGATTGCCAACCCCGCATCGGCCCTTTCCGCCAATACCTCCAGGGCCACATCGAGGTGACGGGCGAATTCTGTCTCGTACCCTGGAATCTGATCACCACTGACACCCTGCCTCTCCAGTTCCTGGTCAAAAAGCAGTCGGGTTCCGGTGCCTTTCTTGCGGTTGGCGATCCGCAGCCGACCGCTGGTGAGATCAGCCAGCTCCTTGATCCCTTTTGGGTTACCGCGAGGCACCACTACCGCCTGCAATCTCTTACAAAAGTTAACCAACACCACGTCATTGCCTAATTCCTCTTCCACGTAGGCGAAGTTGTAATCGTCTCCATCCGACTCCAGTAGGTGACAAGAGCAGATGTGACAGAGATTCTCCTTTAGGGCCCGAATGCCTCCCATGCTCCCTAAGTTGCTGAACAAAGGAAGAGGAAGGGGATACCGTCGAGCAAACACTTCCAGAAGCTGGTCTAGTAATAAATCGTTACTCCCGGTTATTATAAGTAAGTTTTTGTAAGTATCTGTAGTCTTCCCAGCAGGAGGATAGTTCTCGGTATGCTGCTCCAGCCACCGGTCTACCAGGTGGCGCTGAAAAAGCCATTTGCCCGTAACCTTGGTGGCGGGCAACCCCTTGGCCGTAATCAGGTTGTATATCTTTTTTTCATTTATTCCAATATATTGAGAAACTTCCTTGGTGTTCATTAAAGACGACATGATTTAATCCTTCAGGTAAAAATAAAGGGAAAAAAGATTGGATTGAGTGATCATTTTTTGCTTATGACTTTATTACCACAAGCGAATAATCATGTCAAAACAAGAAACGAAAAATAACAGATTATAACTTTATTTTCTTCTCTTGATACGTTTTTAGTGAGATTTTTCTAGGAACTGGCTGTAACCCCACGGCCCAGCAGGCCGCCGAAAAATCACCGAAACCGTCATTCTGAGGAGTCCTTCGCTCTGACCCCCGAAGCAGTCGAAAACCCCTAAGTCGGCAAAGGCTCTTTTAAGGGACTCTTGACAAACATTCCGAAGTCGGTTCTGATCATATTTATTATCCGATAGACAAGGAGACGGCTATGAGCACAGGCACGGAGCGTTCACCATCGTCAGGAGTTGGTATCTCCAAGGCCACAATCCGTGAGGACATTCTCCAGAGTTTCCCAGGGCTCTTCGGGACCAAGAAGATAAACGGCCGAGAAGTCAATGTGGAACAGGAGATTGCCGCACTTGCCCAAGAGTTGCATCCCAAGATCGCCGCGGTCCTCACCGCGCGTCGGGCCTTACTGCGGTCTTCCGCGCCGGTCCGCGAAAAATATGGTTGGCCGAAGTGGGACGACACCTTTGAGGATCCCGTAACCGAGCAGTTCTGGACATATCGCCAGATTATCCAGGGCTTGATTGATAACTTTCTCGGTAAGGACAGCGACTGGAGCTGGCGGCTAAACGACGAAGTGGACATCCCCAAGGACGCCCACCCTTTGACCAACCCCGGCTTGGAGCTCACCGGGCCGTGGCATCCGCTGGACATGGCCTTCAAGGCCTTGGACAGCCCGGCCCCCATGAACATGCCGGACTTTGAAGACGCCGCGCCGCCCCATTTCCGTCCCCATGGCACGCCCGAGAATGAGCCGTTAGGGATTTTCGCGGCCGTGGAAAACGCCAAAGAGATTTTCGAAGGCACCTGGGATAACCGCGCCTATGAGGTGGTGAAGAAAGGCGGAACGCGGGAGTACAGGATCAAGGCATCCCCGGCGCAGTGGCCGACTCGGTTTGCTCGGCCTCCGAGCATCCACGTGCGATATGATCACATCACGGTCGAAGGCCAACCGGTGCACGGGATTATTCCCATCACCCTTCTCTGGGCGCTCAACAATTACGAATCCCTCACACGGGCCGGCACCGGCCTATATTATTACATCCCGAAGATTCAGACCCCTCAGGAAGCTCTCATTGTGGAGAAGCTCCTGGCACGGGTGGAAGGCTTGATCGGCGTCCAACCCGGCACCATCAAGATCAAAGTCCTCTATGAGGAGGGGAATGCGGGCCGGTTCTTGCCTGTGATCGCCTGGGTCCTGCGACGGAGACTCCTTGGGACCAACGTCGGCCGCTGGGACTACCTCGCCAGCATCATTGAGATGTGGAAGGACGACCCGCAGGGCGTGTTTCCCGATCCACAGTCCATCGGCATGGCCACCCCGAACATGATTGCTTATCAGCGGTATAATGCGCTGATGATGCTCATGGCCGGCATGAAGAATGGCGTGCTCAGCCAGGGGGCTCCCATTGGCGGGATGGCGGCGGTAATGATCTACCAACCGGCTGATCCCTACGGCCGCTCCCAGTATAACCCGGTGGCCCTGCGTGGAATGGTAATCGACAAGGTGCGAGAGCGGTTGCTGGGTCTTATCTTTGTGCCCGAGGAGTCGCTACCCGCAGGTGGACAGCCTACCCTGGAAGACATCCTTGCCGGAGGGGTGAAAGGACGACTCTATGATGCCTATCGGCAAAGCTGGGTTGCCAGCCCCGAACCGGCCTATGTGGCCGCCGGCAATGAACCTTTGCGGGCTCCCGTGACGCAGCTCCAGGCAATCCTCGATGCGGAGCGAGAGGATGTGGAGGTGAAAGGCAAACCTGTGCCGACGGTCGCCAGTGGTCTCTCGGAGGCGGAGCGGCAGCTGCTGCAATCCCGCGGCTTGTTGAACCCGCAGGGCAAGATCACCCCCTGGGTCGTCACCAAGGACATGTTCAGTAGGCCGGAGAAACTCTTCACCCAAGAACTTTGGGACAGCATCTACTCCGTGCCCAAGGGTGAGATCACCATTGAGCACATCCAGCATGCCTTCTACATGGCGGCCAACTACGGCTTCCAGATTCTCAACGGTAATTTCGCGGCCGCCATCGACGACTACGAGCTTTCACTGCGTTTCATGAATGATCTCGCCACCTACCGGATCGATGTGTCCTGGCTGTGGACTCTTCTCCATCACCAAGCCGTCATCACCAAGGACGGCTACCTCAAAGGGCCGGCGCTCACCGAGGATGGACTCAATCCGGCTGAAAACGTTTTCGAGGTCAAGGCCGGGACCCGCCTCACCAAGGAGCTGTTCCAGAGGTTGTGGGACTACCACAATGAATGGACGTCGGCGTTCTTCGCCGAGCTGGACCGCCTCGGCAATCCAGGCCGCTTTGACCGCGCCAAGGCGCCTGTCATTATGGAGCTCCTGAAGCGCCAGCTACTTTCGCCGAGCTACATCCAGCACAGCGCCCGGGTGCTCTTCGTTTTGGCGCCGGCGAACGAACAGGAGCGCGAGCAGCTCCTCGAGGCGATTTTCACCCTCTCCCGCGAGGAAGTCGTCAAGCGCGCCCAAGCAGCCGCGCTGAACAAGTCCGCCTTGGATGCCCACGATTATATCCATGACATCTTTCCGGGAATCGAAGGAGAATAGCCATCGAGGTTGAGACAAGATTCGGAAGAAAATCTTAACCTACACTCTAACGTTCTAGAGGTCTCACCTACATACAGTGTTCATCACACTGGAGTTGGATATAAGTCTTTCTGCTACCGATTTGGTTTTATGGAAGTCTGCGAAAACTCGCCATACACATATCATATATTGAATCTTTAAAAATTTTCCATCTTGTCAAGATAACTGAAATTGCGAATCATACTTACGAGTGCCAAATATCCAATTATGAGATCCTGCCCAAGTTATTGGATACCCAAAACCGAACGCCACATTAGCCAAATTTTATTGTGGACCAACTTGCCAGATAGTAGTAAGATTTTTCCACATTTATAACCATAAATGCCAAATATTTTAATTCCGAAGATTAGGCTGAATTAAGTTAATTTGTTAAAATAATTAAAAAATCGCAATAAAAACTCTTTTGGCATGCTTTTTTCATCCAAATGTAATACACCAAACGTGATTTAAACCGTAAGATACCTATGAAAAAAGATGTAGTTTACTCGATGAGAATGAATAGTAGGGTCCGTGAGGCCCTCAGGAAGGCGGCAACTAGAGAACGTCGCACCGTTGCCTCCCTATTGGATAAGATTGTTACGGATTACTTGGCAAAGGAAGGCTTTCTTGCCGGTCCTGAGTTTGGTGCTGAACGGCGAAGGTTTCCCAGAAAGAAAATCACTTTGCCAGCCAAGACTCATCTTGAGACAAAAACTGAAGAAACCTTTCCAGGCGTGGTGCTTGATATCTCGATGGGAGGAGTCTTAGTAACTTATCCTAAAGGATCCGAAATTAGGTTTTCATCCATGGGGCAACTGCCTAATTTTGAGCTTTGCTTTACTCTTCCCAGCGAGAAAGAAGAATTATGCTTCGACTGTGAAGCTCGGCATATGCGCGACACTGGAGACGAGATCCAAGTCGGTGCGACCTTTAGCAATCCCAAGGGGAACTATCTGCAGAAGTTAAATAGCTATCTCATGTAGAGAAGTACACGATCGGAAAGAGGAGGAAACAGCATTGCGCATAAGACATTTCATGATCTATGGTTGCTTGTAATGTTTTTTTTTCGTCTTTGCGTATTACAAATGATGCTTTAAGAAACTCATAGTCGCTTGTCATGGATAAACTCTTAAAAGACAAACCAAGTTCCAAAACCTTACTCCTTAAGAATGAGTTTAGTGATGGAGGGAACTCCTCATGGAACCATTCAAAGAAGGGAGGGTTATTATGAATCGCCTAAAACCGATACTCACAGTTTTACTGGTCTTTTGGATATGTAGTGGACTGCTGGTATCTGCAGTCCATGCAAAAGATCAGGGGTCCTCAAGGATGATTATTGTCTTTCAAGAAAAAGTTCCTTGGGAAGAGGCTAGAGAGTACGTCCAAAGCTGGAATGACTATGGAGTCTCGGTCGTTACAGAACTTCCATTTATTAATGCCATGGTTTTGAGCGTACCAACAGGGATTTCTTCTTCTGAACTGGCGGCCGACCCTCGAGTAACAAGTGTTGAGAGCAATCAGAAGGTGGGGATTCAGGCGGTCAGCGCAACAGCGGATGGTGGGGCCGCGGATGGTGGAGCCGCGGATGGTGGAGCCGCAGATGGTGGTGCCGCAGACGGTGGTGCCGCGGATGGTGGAGCCGCGGATGGTGGAGCCGCAGATGGTGGTGCAGCAGACGGAGGTGCCCAAGATTCAATACCTTTTTGGAGTTTTATACAGCCTGTGTCCAAACCGCCGGAGGACAATCGTCCGTGGGGCATCCTTAGTCTTTATGAGCAGCTTAGAGACCCTGAGCTACTAACGGACACGTTCGAGCCAGTGGACACGCCGTGGGTGATTCGGCTGGCCTTGAGAAGAATGGCCAGAAATAAGATACGGGTGGCAATTCTCGATACTGGAGTGGATTATGCCCATCCAAGCCTTGCTGGTAAAGTGAAAGGCGGTTTTGATGTTTTCACCATGAGCGCAGAATTGCCTGAGGATGATAATGGCCATGGTACGCACATAGCAGGAACTCTCTGCGCTCGTCTGGATGATGATCCATTTGGCCTAGCGCCCCCAATTGAAATTTATTCGGTTAAAATTCTCGACAAATATGCCAGCGGGGACCTGGTTAACATCATTCTAGGACTAAGGTGGGTAATTGCAAATGATATAGATGTCGTCAACATGAGCATCGGCTACCGAGAAGACAGTCAGGCCATGAGATTGGCAATTAGAAAAGCCTACGAGGCTGGCGTGATCATGGTGGCAGCCGTTGGAAACCATTCCACCTGGGATGCGCCTTCTCCTGGAGCTGCAGCGGATGGTGGAGCAGCAGATGGTGGAGCCGCAGACGGTGGTGCTGCGGATGGTGGTGCTGCGGATGGTGGTGCAGCGGATGGTGGAGCCGCAGATGGTGGTGCAGCAGACGGAGGTGCTGCGGATGGTGGTGCAGCGGATGGCCTGGCCTGGTATTCAGTAATGTATCCAGCTCGCTACCCGGAAGTCATCGGAGTGGGTGCCAGCACTCCCTACGGAGAGATAGCCGGTTTTTGTAATTCCGGACAAGAACTGGAAATAACCGCACCTGGAACTAACATTGTTTCCACCAATGTATGGAAGTGGGGCGGTTTTGGCGTTTGCAGTGGTACCAGTATGGCTACTCCTCACGTAGCCGGCGCAGTTGCCATGATGCTGGCCTTAGACCCGGATCTTAGCTCAACAGAAATAAGCACGATTCTGAAGGAGTCAGCAATAGAGCTAACATACTCTCCGGGTATAGGTGACCTTAATCTCACTGGGGCCCTTGAGATGGTCTACATCAGAGCCCTCAAAAAGGCTTGGAGGACCAGATGGCTAGGACGACGACAATACCGCTGATAATGACTGTCTTGCAGTTTATGAATCTCCTAGTAGTTCTCCAAATCGTGAACTGTTCTGATGCATTTCGAGAAAGGGGGACCTCATGAAAGGCAAAAGTAATAGCCTTCCACCTAAAGGAGGCATTAGAACCCGGCTCCACAGTAAGTTCATGGTCGGTATCGTTATACTCCTTTGCTTGTTGATGTCAGCCACCATCCTAGTGGTCGAGCATCGAATGCGGGAATCCATCCTGGACGAATTTCTCAAACGCGGCCGTTCTGTTGCCAAGAACTTGGCGGCTATGAATACGAACTACGTGACCACCTACAATTATGTAAACGTCGAACAAAGTGTGGAAAAGATAACGGAGGAGAACGGCCTAGCATACGCAATGGTCTTGCTTTTTGACGGCGAAGTGGCAGCATATAGTGGACTCAACGACATAAAGCAGGAGGTCTTGAGCGGTGAAATATATCAACGCGCCCTTCAAGCCGGCGACGTACTGGTTCAATATGGAAAGTTTGGCGCGGCAGAGGATGAATTCTGCGACATTGCCGTACCCATATTACTCAAAGATCAGAAGTGGGCTACGGTGCGGGTTGGTTTTTCGCTCAAGAATATGCAGGCGGCCATACTACAAACCCGAAAGACTTTGTTCCTTTTAGGGTTGGTCGGGCTTATTGCTGGTTGCTTGGGCTCACTTTTGCTAGCGCGTCGCGTCACAAGACCAATTGGCGGTTTGGTCGATAGTGTCGAAGCGATTTCAAATGGCGAGTACGAACGAGAAATAATGGTCAGTACTAATGATGAAATAGGCTACCTAGGTAAACGCTTCACTGCGATGCAGGAGACTTTGAGAGATCACATCAAACTGCTGATTGATACTAACATGGAGTTGACTCAGAGTAATCAGCGTCTTCAGGGTCTATTTCAAGTCAGTCAGGCCATGAACTCACTGCAAAACCAGGAAAAGCTCTATGATTTGATTCTGGAAGCCGCCCTGACAGCAACCGATGCTCAAGGGGGTTCGCTCATTTTACTCGACCAGGATCATCGCGCCCGAATCGTAGCTATCGCGGGGAGCAAAGACGAGGAAATTGGCTCATTAAGCAGTAATGAAGAGAGCAAGTTTGACGAGGGATCTATCTCTAGGTACAAGTCTTTTCTGACCAATCCAGGCATTCGGCCATTGCTATTGCAGTTCGAGCATTTTGAGAAAGATATGCCCTTTTTAACTATGAGGCTCGACTCCAATCCAGAATTTGAATTGCTTTCTATACCGCTGCAGCAGGCAGAGACCTTGCTAGGGTTCATTAATCTTACGAGAAAAAGCAAGAAGGGTGAGATAAACTCTGCTGAAATGCAGACTCTTTCCATCCTTAGCAGTCACGCCACTGCATCTTTGGAGAACAAGGACCTCTTTCAGAAGCTAGAAGACGCCTACCTAAGCTCTATTAAATCACTCGCTAAGACTCTCGAGTTTAAAGACGAGTACACGCATGGCCACGCTGAGCGTGTCGCCGAGATGTGCGTGAAAATCGGAAAGAGGATGAATATGGATGAAAAATCTTTAAAGGTGCTCTACAATGCAGCCTTACTACATGACATTGGCAAAATTGGCGTTATGGAAAGCATTCTGCATAAAAATTCCTCTCTTGAAACAAAAGAATGGTCGGACATTAAAAAGCATCCGGTCATAGGGGAAGAGATTCTCAAACCTATTATTACATTGCGAGACGAATGCAAAATCGTAAGACATCACCACGAGAGGGAAGATGGCAAAGGATATCCTGATGGTATTTACGGAAACCGGCTTTCTTTGTCAGAGAAGATAATCATCGCTGCTGACTCGTACGATGCAATGAATTCAAAACGAGCTTATCGTGCACCTTTGGATCCAGCAACCATAAAAAATGAATTGGTAACAAATAAGGGCAGTCAGTTTGATCCGGAAGTGGTGGATGTGCTATTGGAAGTCTTGGATGAGGAAGGAACTTCCGGATTTAGAACTAGCTCATCGCACAAAGTTATCCCCTTTCATCCAACTACTCACGATGTTTGCTAAGTGATGAGTTTATAAAAAAGGAGAGGCAATGCTGGGATTTTACGGTCTAAGCTATCGTCGCATAAGGGCCCTGGGTATTATTGCGATGTTACTGCTTGTGGGTCTCTCACCTATTAGTGGTCGTGCAGACAACAAACAATACGGAGGAGAATACCGAATTCCACTGGCGAGTGAACCAGATTCCCTCGATCCTGCATTTATCACCAGCATTTATGCTGTAAATGTGGCAATGAACTTATTCGATGGTCTAGTGGAATTTGACAAAGATGTAAACGTAGTTCCTGCGATTGCCCGAGTATGGAAGATTTCCAGGGACCACCGCACCTACACGTTTTTTCTTCACAAGGGGGTGACATTTCACAATGGGCGTGAGGTTACGGCCGAGGACTTTGTGTTTTCATTCAGACGCATTCTCAGCCCGAAAACGGAATCACCAGTAGCATCGCTTTTCTTAAACATCCAGGGTGCGAAGGCATTTCACGAAGGTAAGAGTGCACGTATAGATGGTCTGCGTGCTCTTGACCCATATACTCTCAAGATACAACTGGAACAGCCCTTCGCGCCTTTTCTCTCCATTCTGGCTATGGCCAACGCGAAAGTAGTCCCCAAAGAAGAGATAGGGCCGCTTTTTGGCAAACGACCAATTGGCACGGGTCCCTTTATTTTTAGCAACTGGCAATCGGGTGGAGAAATTCTCCTTACGGCAAATGAGAGATATTACGCGGGACGTCCTTTTTTGGATACTCTTCGCTTCCGTGTCTATCCCAATATCGAGTGGGAAAAGATTTTTGATGACTTCGAAAATGGCTTGCTCGATCAAGCCATCATTCCTAGCAAGAAATATGATCTTATCATGTCAGATTCTCGGTATCTTGAACGCTACAGATTGATCAGCAAACCTACACTGAATTTGGTCTATATTGGCATGAATGTAAATATGACTCCATTCAACGATTACCGTGTACGGCAGGCATTCTCGCATGCAGTGAACACTGAGGCAATCGTCAGAGACATCACCAAAAGGGGCAGCATCCCTGCAAAAGGCATTCTCCCTCCTGGTATAGCAGGTTTTGATCCTCACTTTGAAGGATATAAATACGACCCACAAAAAGCAATGAAACTGCTCGAGGAAGCGGGCTATCCACAAGGTCGCGGCATCCCGCCAATTCAGATCTGGACTGTATCTAAAGCTGAAAGTGTGCAGCAGGAGTTGAGTGAATACCAGCGTTACCTGGCCGAGATTGGCATTGAGCTGATACCCAAGACAGCCGAAAACTGGAGTGAGTTTATAAAGTTCATCGATGAAAAGAAGGCACCCATGTACTATGCCGCTTGGTATGCAGACTATCCTGATCCTGACAATTTTCTCTACGTCCTCTGCCACTCTCAGAGTAAAACTAATCGCATGGGCTATCACAACCAGAAGGTTGATGAATTATTGGAGGAAGCGAGGCGAGAAACTGACTACCTGAAAAGGGTAGATCTATATCGCGAGGTCCAAAAGATAGTCATGCGAGAGGCTCCAATCATCTGTCAGCATGTAAACGGCTTCAATTACCTTTTTCAGCCCTGGGTGAAAGGAGTACAGGTTAGCTATCTTGGAGCCGCTTACGTTGCATTCAAAAGCGTCTGGCTTGAGAAATCCCAATAGTTAAATAAGAAAGCCTGGATAGCAAACAGTTAAAGCAAATAATCACATCGTATGTCACTCATGGAGACTGAAGATTTTATAGTTCTGCTATAGATGTTAACTTTAACCTAGCGAGAAAAACTTTCGTTACTATTCTCATATCTTCAATGTCAGCCCCTTCTATCCAGCAACATAAAATTGTCGGACTCGAAGCTCAGGTCTTGATCATTAGAGAAATGATCTCCATGCTCCATGCCCCATGCTCTATGCTCTATGCCTATTGCACTCGAAAGGGAGCGCCTTCAGGTCCAAGCTTGATCCCTTCAATCAGTATATTGACTTCAACCTCATCCCCTACGGCGCCACCGCCTTTTTCACCAAGGCCGTAGTCGATCCCGTAGTCGCTCCGTTTAATCAAGGTTGTGGCCTCGAAACCACTTCGATAGCCACCCCATGGGTCAGGACCGAAGCCGAGGATCTTGAATGGCAGCTTCACTGAACGTGTTACCCCGTGTATGGTCATTTCACCTGACATGACCCCTTCGTTCTCGCCCGCAACTTCCACCGAGGTGCTCACAAAGCGCATGATCGCGTATTTCTCCACGTGAAAAAAATCCTTGGAGAGCAAATGAGCGTCTCGTTTTTCATGGTTGGTGTCTACGCTATATACATTGATTGTGGCATCCACTCGAGACGCTTCTAGATTGCCTCTATCAAGCCAGATGGTTCCGGTTACGTCAGAAAAAGTCCCCGACACTTTAGAGAACAGGTGACGAATCTTAAAATTGGCCATGCTGTGAACCTTGTCAATCATATAAGTCTCCATTTCTGCCCGGACTGATAGAGGCAGAAGGAGTCCAATAACTCCGGCTATCAACACCGCAGTGAATATAATTCTACGGTAGTTCATGATTAAACCTCCCATTGCGATTTTCGATTTCGGATTGCGGATTGCGGATTGAAAAATAATAAGACGGAAATCCAATTAGAATTCCGCAATCCGCATTCACAAATCCGCAATCGTCAATATGGAATCGTATCACCAGTTACAGAGATGAACTCTCCTGTGTTTGAAAGAGAAATCATTTCTATTATCTGAAAAATCTTCCCCGCAGATTCTGCGACTGTCATTGGAGCAGCTGGACCACCCATGTCTGTTCTGACCCAACCAGGATGTAGGCTCACAACAGCAACACCATCCCTCTTGTATTCAATTGCTTGATTTCTGGTCAGCATATTCAAGGCAGCTTTTGATACTCGGTAAGGAGTCGCTCCGCCGCCAGTCAGTTGGATCGAACCCATCTGGGAACTTATGTTTATGATCTTCTTCTCCTTTCCCTTTTGGAGCAAGGGATAGAGGATCTTGGAAGTCATAAGGGGACCGCCGACGTTGACCTCCAAACTCTGGGCCAAGTCTTCCCAGTTTAGCTCGTTGACCTGAGCAGGTTCGTTTATGTTAACTCCCGCGCTGTTCACCAAGATATTCAGATGGCCGAATTGATTATCGATGAACTGACGAAGATGCTTCAGGTCATCTTCAATGGTCACGTCCACCTTGACAGGGAATATGTTCCCATGCTTCTCAGCCTCAGTCAGTAGCTTTGTCAATCTGGTCTCATCCCGGTAACCTGCCACCACCTTGCAGCCATGCTGCACCATCTCTAATGTGAGACCAAGACCAATTCCCCGATTTGCACCACTGACAAATGCGACTCTTTCTTCATCTTTCATCTTTTTTCCTTCACCCAAGCCTCAATCTTTTCAGGAATGACGCGTAATCGTTATCAATATAGGAACGACTTTTATCAAATACAAGACCAACCACTAGCTCCCCAATTTTCCTAGAAACATCTGACTAACAGATGACAACCTTGAGCGCGACATGTATTATTCTTTGGCTTTCTTTGCCTGGCTTTCAGAACTTGTATCCACCAAGCGTGTCGGCTTACTTGGTCTGACTCTTTCAATCTCTAAGGTGAACACTTTGCGAAAGACCTCATTATATGCACTCATGGCTATTCACGTCGGCCTGGCCTCAGGTACTTATGTTTTTGCTAAGGCTGCCGCGGTTGGATTTCCTGATGCTGAAACCTTGACCCTCGCCCGGGCATTGGGGGCTGCCCTAATCCTCCTGTTGCTTACTGGCTGGGTCATCCCCAAACCGCGGTTCGATCTCAAGCAATGGCTCCGGATATTAGTGTTTGGGATCCTTCTTGTGCCAATAAACCAGTACTTGTTCCTCCGAGGCCTCCGGCTCACAGTACCTAGCCATCCCGCCCTTTTTTATGCCTTGACCCCCTTGGGCGTGCTCATTCTTACCAGTGGACTGAGTCGAAGAATGCCATTAAAAAGAAAAATCCTGGGGGTACTTCTGGCGCTGGTTGGGGTCTACATCATTCTCCGACCCTGGGAAGGAGGCGAGGCCATTAAGGAGCTGCGCACAGGCGATTTATGGGTTTTGGCCGCCATGCTTGCCTGGGTGCTTTACACCGTCTTGGCTGGTCGCACTTGCCAGAACCATGATCCACGAGTTGTAACTGCATGGAGTCTCATATTGGGGGCGGTGGCCATGACCCCCATTGGGGGGTATTCCCTGCTGACTACGGATTACGGGGGAATCCCACCTGCCGCTTGGGCTGGACTGGCCTATATGATCGTCCTGACCAGCGTAACAATGTTACTGGTTTGGAACGTGCTGCTCCGCTATCTGGGGCCGGTAGAGGTGGCAATCTGTACCAACGCCCAGCCACCAACTACAGCCGCACTCTCAGCTCTGATGGCTGCTGTTGGGTTGCTCTCCAGTGAACAGGACCTGGGCCTGCTCTTCTGGCTCGGCATGATAACCATCCTCACCGGTGTTGTTCTGGTCCAGTTCAACAATGATTCGCCAGAGAACAGAATATCTCTCACAGAGAGCACAGAGATCTCAGAGAGCTAAAACCAGTCAGAATTATGAGCAGCAAAGATTAGGTAGGGATCGCTCAGAAGCTCATTGGAGATACCTTGAAGACTAGAACAAACAAGCTCATTCTCGTCCTCAAGGTATCTCCAATGGTCCGATGCATTCGCATCGGCAGCCCCTGCTGCACAGGGACTTTGAGCGATCCTGGTATGTCCTCTATTGGTTTTTTGGAGCTCACTGAGGACGGCCGAGACCACAGGTAGAAGACAGGCCGTTGCCGCAAGATCCAAAAGAAGATAATCAATATCCAATTTATTCTGGCCATCAAGAGCTGCCCTCTGTCCAGATGCGCCAGCATCGGGGCCGCCCGCCCTGCGGGAGCTTCTAGGCGATCCCCGACACTCCCATTAGCAGTTCATCTTTGTGCCCTCTGCGTTCTCTAGCGATCCTGAGCCCAAGCGAAGGGGAGCGGGCGAGAGATTGAGTGGTTTTTCGTATTGACAATTCCTACATCGATTCTAATTTTACTTGAATACTTAGGGTTTCCCGATTTTAATTAATAATTGATAACTACAAGCGATCTGAATTGTTGGTCGACTTTGACAATGACAATTCAGGGGGGAGGTTTTGATATGGATAGGCAGCAGCAAGTAGAAGCACTTGCAACTTCTTGGAAAACTGACCGACGGTGGCAAGGAATCCAAAGGACCTATTCGCCTGAAGATGTGATCAGGCTCCGCAGTTCAGTTCAAATAGAATACACCCTTGCCCGGTTGGGGGCTGAGAGGCTCTGGCATCTGATGCATACAGAACCTTTCGTCCGCGCCTTGGGAGCACTGACTGGCAATCAAGCGGTGCAGCAGGTTTTGGCTGGGTTGAAGGCAATTTACCTAAGTGGCTGGCAAGTTGCCGCTGACGCCAATACTGCCGGTCAAACTTATCCGGACCAGAGTCTATACCCGGCCGACAGTGTCCCAACAGTGGTCAGAAAGGTAAACAATGCCTTGCTCAGGGCTGATCAGCTGCAACATCTACACAGCAAAGGGGATATCTATTGGTTTGCCCCTATTGTCGCAGATATTGAGGCTGGTTTTGGCGGGCCGCTCAATACTTTTGAAATAACCAAGGCCTGCATCGACGCCGGTGCGGCAGCCGTTCACCTGGAAGATCAGATATCCTCTTTGAAGAAATGCGGTCACATGGGCGGCAAGGTTCTGGCCCCAGCCTCGGAGTATCTGCGGAAGTTCGTGGCTGCCCGGCTCGCCGCCGACGTGCTTGGCGTGCCCACGGTGCTGGTAGCGAGGACAGATGCCAACGGAGCCCGACTGACCCGAACCGACATCGACCCCCTTGACCATCCATTTTTAACTGGAAAGAGAACGGTAGAGGGTTACTTCGAGGTGAGGGGTGGGCTGGGACTCGCTATTGCCAGGGCTCTGGCCTATGCGCCCTATGCCGATGTCATCTGGTGTGAGACCTCCACTCCGGATCTGGGAGAAGCGCGGGAATTTGCCCAGGCTATTCACGAAAAGTTTCCCAATAAGCTACTCGCCTACAACTGCTCACCATCTTTTAACTGGAGAAGGCACCTGGATGAGGCCACAATAAGTGGATTCCAAGAAGAACTGGGCGGTATGGGATACAAGTTTCAATTTGTCACCCTGGCAGGTTTCCACGCCCTGAATGCCTCCATGTTTGAGTTGGCTCACGGTTACAAGGACGAGGGAATGGCTGCCTATTCCCGCCTGCAGGAACACGAATTCGAGATGGAGCGCGAAAGGGGTTACAGCGCGGTCAAACACCAAAGCTTTGTGGGTGCTGGGTATTATGATGAGGTTCAAAATGTGATTACTGGGGGCGAGACCTCCACCGCAGCCCTAACAGGCTCCACTGAAGAAGACCAGTTTGAGTAAACTACTAGGCAATTTTCGATTTCGGATTGCGGATTGCGGATTGCGGATTTGAGAGGGCATAGGGCATGGAGCATGGGGCATAGGGTTCAAAAACTTAGAGATCCAAAAATCCCCTGTCGTCTGACTTCTGACCTCCGATTTCTTTGTATTTTGGTGCCTAGTGTTTAGTGCCTAGTGTGCCATAACCGCTTGTTTTGCTCGTATGGAAAAATGTCCATTATTGTTCGTGCTTTGATTCGGGCCTGAATCTGATGCCAGAAATCCACCCCAAATAAATCTGAATGCTCCTGCCAGAATAGATCCTTCAAATCTCCCTTTAGTCCCAAAAAATAACTGAACTCCTCGGGGAAAATGTCATTCTCACCAACATTAAACCACGGCTCGTCAGATAATTCGTCCTCGTAGCTTCTCGAGGGGGGCATAACCCGGAAAGTGCAATCAGACAAGAAAGAAAGTTCGTCGTAATCGTAGAATACCACCCTGTCGTGGCGAGTAACCCCGAAATTTTTCAGGAGCATGTCACCCGGAAAGATATTTGTGGCCGCCAGGTCTTTGATCGCTTGACCGTAATCTATAATGGCTGCCCGGGCTTTGACCTCATCAACCTCGCTCAGGTATACGTTTAGAGGAGTCACTCGCCTCTCTACATAGGCATGCTTGATAATCACGTGATCATCATTTACCTCCACGCTTCCTCCAGCCACACGTTGGAGTTGTTCTAATAGATCTTCTGAAAATCGGCTGCGGTCAAACTTCAGATGTTCAAATTCTTGCGCATCCACCAGGCGGCCGGCACGGTCATGTTTGAACACCAGATAATACTTGGCCATCACCTCTTCCCGAGTTGTGTGCTTGTTGGGTGGGAAGCGGTCTTTAATCACCTTAAAAACCACATCGTAATCTGGCATGGTGAATACCTCCATTACCATGCCTCTTTCGCCCTCTGCTATTTCGAACTTCTCTTTGGAAGAGTCAAGATGTTGCAGCAAATCGCAGTATAATTCGGACTTGCCATGTTTGTTGTACCCTATAGAGATGTAGAGCTCTGCAACTCGTTTTCGAGGCATAATAGACTTGAGGAAACTGACTAACTCTGCAGGTCTTCTGATATTGACCTGAAAATAGGATCGAGTAAAACTGAACAAAATGCTGACTTCGTTTTCGTCCAAGAGCACGGCATCAACTAGCATGCCTGCAGGAGTGTTGAGCAAAGCGAGCACAAGGGGAAAATCATGTGAAGCGGTGAAAAATCTGCCAACCAGGTAAGCTCCTTTACCTCGAAAAAGAACGGAGGATAGCATATCGATTTTTTGGATAGAGCTGGAACTTCCAGCCTTGCTGAGGTGATCTTCTATTTTGGCGGCCACCAACTGGGCATCACGTCTGAGGTCTTCATAAGCCACAGCAAAATTGTAATCCCTGAGTATAGTCTCGATCAAAGCAGCAGTTGTCTGCGGACTGGTGTAAGAGCGATAAACTGGTTGACTGATCTGGACAGGTTGGGTTCTGGAACAGGTGTCGACGAATTCAATCTGAGGATTGACGCCAACCGTGGCAAAGACTCTTCTGGTGATAGAATTGAAGAAAGTCTCTGCAAGTTCCCAAAGATCCACTTTGGCGACCAGTTCAGCATAGACAACTTTCGCTCTCATCCATAGCTCAGGGTCATTGACTCTTCCGCCAAGCAGTCGTTTGATCTCAACAACAGTTTCATCCACCACTTTTTTATACAGGTCCAGCCGCTCTCCTGCATCAGCTTGGATGCCGGGCCAGTCCCTGTTTTCAAAGCGCGCCTTGGCCCTCTGAGTAATCGCAGCATATTGCCCTTGGTATGAATCAAAAGCTTGGCGGATGGCTTTGGCAGCCAGCTCGGACAGGTTGTTAGTGGCTAAATCATTCGTCATAGAGCCTAAACCTTATAAGCACTTCAGAATGAGGTTCTAGATTGCAAATAACGCCTATTTATTTAGCTCCGCATGATAACTATATGTCCCCTCTCCCCTCAAGACAGTGTATCGAAATTCGTCATCCCGGCCAAGTCCGGCGGCGGCGGACTCGTCCGGAATGACGGCTTTGGGGGCAGAGAAATAAAAAAGCCGCACTTAGGCAGTTTCCCACGTGCGGCACCTTCTTATTTGTGTTTTGTTGAAATTAATCAGTTCAGTTCGATGTAGATCCTTGACATTACATCATCAATAGCCATGCGCATGGACTCAGTAGCCTTCTTTTCGTCGTAGCTTTCCCCACCACCGAAGCCCAAAACGCTAACAGCTCTGCTTCTCAACGCGCCGGAGCCGGTATCAGCAAAAACAATCTCGCCAGTCTGCACGTTCACCGCCCGTAAGTCCACGGTTGCCCTGTAGTGATGCTTTCCCACAGAGAAGTAACCAGCGCCGTGGGCACCTGATTTTGCCACGCCAAACTCGGTTACCGCTCCGGTAACGATATATTTGGCCCCCACAAGTTTGCCGATCTGGACTGCGGTAGACATGTCAACAGCGCCACTCATCTGCAGTTTCTGCTCTTTCATTATGGCATTGAGCCTATCGCGCTCGTAGACCTTGTACTTTTTGGTTTTTACCAGCGCGGTGATGAGCATGTCGGAGGCCCCCTGCCCGACCCGCCAGTCGTGGCCAGGAACCTTGGTTTCGAAGTCCATAACCACAATTGGTATTTTCTTCCCAGTGTAATTGTAAGCGGGCAAAGTCCTGGGAGTGGCTTCTTCATCTTCTTTAGTCTCTTTGCCCGAACCGGCACAGCCCAAAACAAAGAAAAAAGCTACAATGAGTCCTACCAGCAAAAAGGTTCTTCTTCTCTTCAACATAGGCCCTCTCCTTGTTGAGTTGAACTAAGATAAGAAAACAAGAATACTTTTAAGAACTGAATGTAAAGTGCTGTCAAAGCACTTTTAGTGCCAACCTTAACACATCATGCTCCTAGGGGTCAAAAGCTAAAAGTCTATAAGCCTATGATTCTATAGATGCTGGACATATCCAGGTGATTGCGGAGGTGGGTGGCCAGTTTGTTGTATTGCTCTTCCTTCCAGTGGTGGAAAGATCTGAGTCTCTCTTTGGTGGGAACCAGATCATCACCCCTTAGAAACCGACTAATGAGGCGATGCCTCAAGCCATCGTTATCAAACAAGCCGTGCACATAAGTTCCCCATACGCGACCATCCTCTGAGACCAGGCCGTCTTGAACCCTTACCGGTCTGGAGTTACGTTCTGAAATCTCAAGGAGTGCGGTGGCGGATCCCAGAGTTCTGCTCCGCCCCATGTGTATCTCATAACCTCGTATCTCCTCGTCTGGACCGGCCAGCTCTTGCCAAAGTACCCTAGCCTTAACCTGGGTAGTCACCTTGTCTCCCAGGAGTTCTGTCTCCATTTCCAGCAAGCCCAAGCCGGCAACCTCTTGCAGGTCGCTTTCCACGCCCATGGGATCCAACACCTTTTGGCCCAGCATTTGATACCCCCCACAGATGCCCACAACTGTGCCGCCCCGGGCATAAAATGCAATGATAGCCTCAGCGAGACCCTGGTTCTGCAAATAGCGCAGATCGTTTAGAGTATTTTTGCTGCCGGGCAAAATAACCAGGTCCATCTCAAATACTTGCTCAGGAGCAATGAAGTAGGTCAAGTTAACAGATGGTTCCTGCTCCAGGCTGTCAAAGTCCGTGTAGTTGGAAATGTGGGGCAGTCGAATAACACCAATTCGTACCTGCCCCTCTGGTCTTTTTTTTGCCTCCCGAATCTTCAGATCCAGGGCGACGCTGTCTTCCTCCGGGATGTGAATATCATTAAAGTAGTGCACCAAACCCAAAACCGGTCTTTCGGTACGAGCCTCTATAAATTCCAGCCCTGAGCGCAGCAGGGAGGGATCGCCTCGAAACTTGTTTATGATGAAACCCTTTATCAGTTCACGCTCTGGGGGAGTGAAAAGCTCCATATGTCCAACTATACTTGCAAAAACTCCTCCTCGATCTATGTCTGCCACCAAAATTACTGGGGCTGACACCCGCTCAGCCATAGAGAGGTTGACCAGATCCTTGTCTCTGAGGTTTATCTCGGCAGCACTGCCTGCTCCCTCCATTACCAGGACCTCGTATTTACTCTCCAACCGGCCATAGCTTTCCATGACCTGCGCCACCAGATCAGGTTTCTTTCTGTAATACTCCTCAGCGGTGAAATTACCCAGGACCTTACCCTGCAGTATGACCTGGGAGCCTACGTTGGAGGTGGGCTTTAACAGGATCGGATTCATATCAATATGGGGCTCAATTCCTGCGGCCTCTGCTTGTACTACTTGAGCCCGGCCCATTTCACCACCTTCCGGGGTGATGAAAGAGTTTAGTGCCATGTTCTGAGCCTTAAACGGAGCCACCCTGTAGCCGTCTTGTTTTAGAATGCGGCAGAGCCCAGCCACCAGGATTGACTTGCCCACATCCGACCCGGTTCCCAGTATCATCAGGTTTTTTGCTCTAGGCATGATCTTTGTTCTCCAGACTTTTCAATCTCTCACAGAGCTCACAGAGAACTCAGAGAGCTCTTGAATATTAAAGCAGTGAGGTTGATTTGGTCCAGGAGAAGATCGCTTAAAGGCTAAATGGAGAGAGCCTGAAGCCAGGAACAAGCTTGCTTATTCCTGGCTTTCTGGGCCTCTCCATTTGTCCCGATAGCCATATGGGGACGCCCTGCTTTGCAGGGCTTTTTAAGCGATCCGGCTACATCCCCTAGTATCTTTTTCTCTGAGCCCTCTGAGGACTCGAGCGAGCCCGCAGAGCGGGTGAGCGGGCGAGAGCCTCTAAAGTGCGGTCAAAAGCACATATGCTATGCCTACAATGACAATGCTGATCACTCTCAGCGTTTGCCCCAAAGCAATGAGCAGAATGCCGAGTTTGGGTCTGAATATCCCCATGTAATAGGGAAGCTGATGTCTCAGTGCTCTCACCGGTGTTGCTACCACATTTCCCAAGATCAAGGCGATAACCGTCTCCCTAATTGATAAAGTACCCGCATCCAGAAGAGCCCCTGCTGCTGCGAAACCGGAAGTGAACTCTGCTACCAAGCTGAAAATTACCACGCTCATTGCCTCCAGCGGTACCACAGCGGAGGTAATACCCCCTGCAAGCTTCAAGCGCAACCAGGTAAAAAAGCCTAACTGGCTGACTATCATAACCACCACGTAGACCGGAATTACCAGCAGCATAATCCTTTGCAATCTTTTGAGGAACTTTTGCCAGGTGTCCTGCAAAATAGTCTTCCAAGATTGTCCTTCTCTCTTTTCTGCAGCCATTTCCAGGGGACGGGGCGAGAGTGTCAACCTCGAGTAAATCACCAGACCCGCCGTGCGTAACAAGGCGGCAACCAGGGTCAGAAGGAGGTACAGAAGCCCGGCCAAACCTGCCAGGGGAAGGATGATAAAAAACGTTGTAGGTAGATGAAGAAAATAGGCCGGCAAGCCGTTCAGCAGGCTGGTCAGAATCACTTCCTTTCTACCAAGCTTGCCTTCCTCGTGGAAGGTAACCAACATGGCCTGAGCAGCTGTCCCGGAAACGAAGGCGGTGGTAAAAGAAGCTCCAGAGGAATCCGAAAGGTGGCCCCAGCGCATTAGCGGCCGGACAAGGGTTGAAAGGCGACCGGTCCAACCTGAGGCTTCAATAATTTGTCCGGCAAAAAGCCCTAAAGAAATTAGGAGAGTCATTCGTAGAAGCGGCTTGCCCAACCGTTTCCACAGAAAGGAGGGATCGCCAAAGGACGAAGATATGGCCGGATTGGCAAAAAAGAAAACCAGAAATGCCAGGAGCAAAAGAGCGGCAAGGATAACGTACAACAGCCAGGGTGAAGTCCTCTTCTTTGCTTTCGAATTGCCACTTTTCATTCGTCATTTCTTCGAGATCGCTGCGCTCGGCTTTCATTCATAGTCATTTGGCCACGGAAAGTGGCCGTCACTACGCTACGCTGTCAATATGCCTTCAGCGTCATTTATGGTCATTAGGTCAATCTACGCTGTCATTCATAGTTAACTGTCATTGTAGAGTCGAAACAACTTAATGACGGCGAAGCCAAGTGGCGCGAAGCAAATGACCCAACAGTGCCTAGTTGAAATGGCTGCCAGTTGCCGGCTGCCTAATGACCTTTCTTCTCTTTCTTTACTATCATCAGCGAAAGATAAGGAACCTTCTTGCCCCGGAGTTCCTCCGGATTCTTGCAGATTACCTGATCCTCCATGCCGCATCGAGAAACGAGCGTGGCCCGCCCCTTCATTCCCAACTCCTCCAGTGTGTCCAGTATTTTGTCGAAATGCCTATAGACCTTTAGCATTATTACGCAGTCTACCTTGTTGATCACCTCCTTGAGTTGCTCGCCTCCCTTTGAGCCTGAGATTACACAGAAGGTCTGCTCCTGGGCGGCCATTATTTCTTGAGCAGCTGCAGTAGCAGCTTGATAGGAGGTAACACCAGGGATCACACACACGGGCACTTCCGGGGCCATCTCCTGGATGGTTTCCATGATGTATCCAAAGGTTGAGTAAGTGAGGGGATCACCAATGGTGATGAATGCCACGTCCTTTCCCTGTTGGACGAAAGCCAGAATCCGACGGGCGTTTTCCTCCCAAGCTTTATCCAAGATCTCCTGGTCGCGAGTCATTGGGAAACTGAGTCTTACGACCTCTGCACCGTTCAGCATGTGGGATTTGGCATTCTCTAGTGCCAGAGAGTATTCGTTCTTACTCGAGGACGCAGCAAAAATTACCTTCACCTGGTTAAGCACTTTCACCGCTTTAAGGGTGATAAGTTCCGGATCACCAGGTCCAACACCTACTCCGTATAAAGTTCCAGGCTTCATAGTTTTTCCCCTCATCGTTAGCTTTAAATCTGGGGCAATAATTACTCTTCTAATCCCCTAAGGACGCGAATAAAGTAGATATGCGATGTGTGATGTGAGATTTGCGATAAAGACATCTTCTAACATCCCATATCGCACATCTCATATCCCACATCCCTTAAGCCTTCGCTGGGAAAGCCCTTGACGCAGTTGACCTGCTCACTGCTTTACTTCGCCAGTTCTGGGTGGAGATAGGCGGCGAGTTTCTCCACAGCTTCAACTGATCTGGGCCCTGGTCGAGAGAAAACATACTCGTCAACGAAAAATACCCGCCCTTGTTGAACAGCCTTGAGGACCTGAAAATTGGGCCGGGATTCAGGACTGCCGGGGTTACGGTTCATTGGTCCCTCCTGGACCACGTAGACATCCGGGTCGTAGTCTATAAGTGTTTCGATATTGATCCGCACAAGCTTTTTCTCATTGGGCAAGCAGTTAAGACCGCCTGCTTTCAAAATCACATCGTTGATAATAGATCCCTGTCCTGCCCCCAAAAGGTTTGGATAGCGCACCTCGAAAAACACTTTGGGCCGATCTTTGCTCTTGGCCAGCCTCAAATCGATTTGCCGTAGGCGACTGCTTTGTCCGTTAACTAACCCTTGCGCATTCGCCTCTTCGCCGGTGAGAATTCCCAACCTGTCAATCACCGAAAAAAGTTCTGCGAAATTCCTCGGCTGGAAAACAGCCACAGTGAAACCTTTCTGTTGTATCTGTCTGATCACCTCATGCCCATGTTTCCTTCCTACAGCATGAATAATCAGATCGGGCTGCAATCCCAGCACCAGTTCCATGTTTGGCCTAAGGTGTGTTCCTACGCTAGGTTTGTCCAAAATGGAGGGCGGGAATCTGTCCGCCCTGGTCCTGGCTACCAATTTGTCACCTGCGCCGATGGCAAAGAGAATTTCACTGTATGCCCCGTAAAGGGAAATGATTCTTTGTGCCGGCTCCTTTAGGGCAATTACCTGCCCTAGGTCATCCGTCACCCGCACCTCCGCCTCAGTCATCTTCGGTAGAAACATGAAAGTCAAGGTCAGTATCAAAGCCATTATGTGTCGACCAAAATGTGACATCTTACTCCGCCGCCAAATCCTCAGTATATTCGTCCTTCGGCCTTAAACCACAAAGATCACAAAGCACACAAAGAAATAATATTTATCTTAATACATCTTCGTGCCCTTCGTGTCCTTCGTGGTGAAAACCTGCCTGCTGCCCGCTGACTTTGCCCGGCACAAACATAGCCTGCGGTGCCCCGGTGTCGGGGTGTTCTATGATCTTCACCTCGGTTTGGTAAATGTTGGAAAGATTATCCGCGGTAAATGTCTCCAAGGTTGGACCATCAAGGCAAATTTGTCCGTCTTTTAAGAAAATCAACCTCTGGCAGTAGAGGGCAGCCAAATTCAGGTCGTGCATGGCACAGATAAACGTACCATGTTGTTGATTCATTTCCAAAAAAAGATCAAACATCTGGACTTTATGGGCCACGTCAAGGTTGGCTGTGGCTTCATCCAGCAGCATGATTGTTGCTTCTTGGGCCAAAGCCCTAGCAATAATCACCCGCTGGGCTTCTCCGCCGGAGACCTCGTTAATTCGCCGTTGTGCCAGATCCAGAGTGTCGGTGAGCCGCATAGCCTCAATGGCCTTGCTCAGATCATCTTCGCTGTTGGTGCCGAAGTCCCGTTGGTAGGGGTAGCGGCCCATAAGCACCACTTCGATGCATTTGAAAGGGAAGGAGATTTCCAGACGCTGAGGCACAGAAGCTTCAACCCGGGCCAATTCCCTGGTTGAATATGCAGCAAGATCACGTCCGGATACAACAACCTTGCCAGCATGTAAGGGTACGACTCTGCTTAGACAATGGAGCAAAGTAGTCTTGCCGCTTCCATTAGGACCCAGCAAGCCGATGAGTTCACCCTCAGCAACATGAAAATCCAATCCGTGGAGCACTACAGTCTCACCATACTTTGCGGTTAAACTCTCCACCCTAATCAAGGATCACCCCTCCCTTCCTTCGCTTGAGAAGAAGGCAAAAGAAAGGTCCCCCAACCAGAGCGGTAACCACGCCAACCGGTAGCTCCTCACCACCAGGTAAAAGGGTACGTGCAACCACGTCAGACCAGAGCAAGGCCAGGCCACCAAGAAGAGCGCTAAGAATCATAAGCCGCTGGTGCGTAGCTCCCAGGCACATTCGAACCAGATGTGGAATTACTAAACCCACGAAACCAATTACTCCAGAAACTGATACAGCTGCAGCTGTTAGTAGGCTTCCCCCTATTAAAAGACGGCTCCGCACCTTTTCTACTTCCACTCCTAATTGACGGGCCTGTACTTCACCTAAAGTCAAAATGTCTAATTCCCTAGATCGCCTCAGCACCAGATACAAACCCAGGAGCATGTAAGGGAGGGAGAAGCCGACATGGATCCAGCCTCTGCCCTGAAAACTGCCCATTACCCAAAAAACGATGGCTGAAACCGCCTCCTCGTCCAGTGCTTTGACCAAAGCAATGAGGGCTGAAAGAAATGTGGCCACCACAATTCCGGCCAACACCAGAGTGTCTCTCCTGACTCTTCCCTGAACCCGGCCGAGCATCAATACCAAGGTCAGGGCACCTAAGGCTCCCAGGAGAGCCAGCAGCGGAATGGTGCCAAGGCCGAGATAGGAAGTCCCACCTAAACCAAAGGCGAGAGCAAGGGCGGCTCCAAAAGCGGCTCCACTTGCTACCCCTATTGTAAAGGGATCGGCCAAAGGATTTCGCAAAACGCCCTGGAAAACAGAACCTGCTACGCCCAGTGCAGAGCCAACCAAAAATGATAACAACACCCGACTTAAACGAATGTCGAAAACAACCAACAGGGGCGTGCGTTCAACCGTATCAGGCTGTAACAGTCCCAAGCCCTCACCAATGGCCTCGATCACCGTCTTCCAAGGGAAATGCAACCGGCCAACCCCTGTGGCAGCTACAATCGACAGTAAAGACACCAAGGTCAAGGCCAAGAGCCCAAGTGCAAAGACCTTCCTGGATGCAGCCAGCTGACTGCGCAGCTCTCCTAATTTTGACGAGTTTTGATCCGATTTAGGCAAGAACTTATTCCATTTATTAAGCTTTGCAGATCGCTGGCCGATTCTCATGCTTCGTCTCAAGGACCTCTTTGGGCGGGGATCCGCCCCTACTCTTCTTCCTGGCCCCTGACCTCTAACCCCTGACTCCTAAATTTCTACTGAAAATGACTGAACGCCGTCTTCAAATGATCCAGCCAAATATCAACAAACTCCTGATACTCAGCCAATCCTTTGAGCACCGGCTCGCATTTTATTCCTTCCTTTTCCAGGATTGATTTCCAGGAGTTTTCCTCCGGTCCCACCATGTCGTTTCTGGCATGATCCCCGGCCACAGACATTAATGGCATCAAGTAGGCCTTCTTGAGACCTCCTTTCTTGAGATCCTTTATGACGTCGTCTATCTCGGGCCAGCCCGCCACCGTGCCCACAAATATATTGGGGTCCAATTTATGCAGATGATAGTTTAGAGCGGCATAGTAGACATCGGCAGGATGGTGGGTACCATGGCCCATAAAAACCACTGCATCGTTCTTCTTTCGCTCAGGAGGAATGATCTTGATCATAGCCTCTGCTACCCGCTGCAGGTCCTCACTGGTGGCCAGCAAAGGATAACCAACCGAGACTGTCTCTATTCCTTTGCTCATACCTTCAAATCTGCGGACGTTTTGCACCAGGCCGTGGAACTCCTCCCCTGGGATCACGTGCAGTGCTTGCACCGCCACATGAGTGAATTTCTCCCCCATCATTCTGGCCAGAGCCTCCGCGGGTGTGACCAAATGCTTTCCCTCTTTAGCCATTTTGGCGATTATTATGCGGGAGGTGTAGGCCCACTCGACCTCCACTCCGGGAAATGCCTTCTTTACGGAGCGATCGATGTTCTCAAAAGAGACCTGAGCTTCGGGAACGGTGCTCCCGAAAGCCACCAAAAGAATTCCTTTTTTCATTGGCCCTTTCTCACCGTGAGCGTAAATGGGGGATCTGGGCAAAACCAATGAAACCAGGACAAGCGGGACAATGGCTTTCATGATGATGTAAATCCTCATGTCTTTCTCCTTTGCTGTCGTTCAAGGAAGCCACATCAAAACCCATGTCAAAAAGGATTTGTCCCGCCGCTACTGCCCCGGCTCCGCCCTTGGATGAATTGAACACCAAAAAAAAACCTTGAGCCCTGTGAAGGACTCAAGGTTTGCACCCAGTTTTCTTTGACCTCGAGTGGAGTCGGTATCCGCGTACCGCAAACCGGTAATTTTGCCATCATCACCGATTGAGTAAGAACGGCAGGTCTTCTGGCTCTCCCGATCTCCGGCTCGCCTTCCCACCCCGCTTGGTCCCGAGTTATTTAGAGGGACTTACGAGACAGTGACTTTAACCCCGGGCAGGTCTCTGTATGGGGATCTTCCAAGCCTGCTTCCCATCCCGGGGTATACCGAAAAATGACACCCCACCTGCGGTGAGGTCAGGATTACAGCGGCGGGACCGCTCCCGATTCGCACGGGATTCCCTTTTAACCCTTTCGGTACCGTCCTTTATTAGCTGGATATCATACCAGCGGTCACAAAAATCAGTCAAGCATTCATTTGTCGCTGAGCATGGAGCATGGGGCATGGAGCTAGATGATTTCGGATTGCGGATTGTGAAATTTTTGCCAGCCGCCTTCTGTCGTCTGACTTCTGACCTCTAATCGCCTCTGTATCCGACCCTGGGGCCTTGTAGCGGTGCTTGGATGACCTTGTTGGTTGTTGAACCCCAGTAGAATATTACGATTTAGGGTCTCAGTATTTCATTTTGAGAGTCCCGCTGGGCGGATTTCAAAATCGCAGATAAGGGGGACATGATCGGAAAGTTTCACCTGTGGTATGAAAAAATCGGTTATCTCAATGCAAGGACTATGAAAAATATAATCCAGTTGCCTTCTCGGCGACCGACTGGGGTGAGAGGGTTGCCCTTCACCGTTTGCACTTCTTAGACCCGTAGCGGCGAGAAACAATTGCAATTCCTGATCACCCCAGAAAACATTGAAGTCGCCGGCAACTATAACCGGTTTTTCTAAATCTTTGACCATTCGATGAAGTTCTTGAAGCTGGTGATGGCGATGGCGAAATTTCAAAGAAAGGTGTACAAGAAAAATGTTGAAATCCTGCAACTCTAACTCGATTACCAGACGTTTTATGCCCTCATTGAAGTAATGAAACCTGTGGGAGATAATCTTCTGGCTGGTTAATATGGCATTACCCTGCTTGTTCACCACCGGCACTTTTTGCGCCAAGGAATCGCTGGGATACTTTGACTGGTAGACATGATACTGCTTTATTTCACTTGCGATGGCTTCTGCCTGGTTGTGCTTTTCCGCCCGGTAAGACCCACTGTCCACCTCAAGCAGGCCGATGATATCTGGATTGACCTCTCTTACGAAATCAATAATCTGACTTAGATTTCCGTTGGTGCGCTTGAAATAGCCACTGTAAGGAACCGGTAAGTGAAAACGCTTGCCTATTCCTGCACCGTAGCGGATATTGTACAAAAGAAATCGCATGTTACCTCAGTTCTAGACCTTGTCTCTGCTGGCTGATGTCAATCTTGGAATTAAACATAGACATACAACCTGCGCCAGTCAACTGCAAAAATAAAATAAAAATTAAGATTAACTCAAGAATAGAAAAAAGGCCACCTTGGTGCAAGGTAGATTAGAGCAACTTTCGTGCCTTTCTGCGCAACTTTTTTCAAACCTTCACCGTCCTCCGCTACTAAATAGACCGAATAGCCAGGGAAACTAAACCAGCAGCACAGCAGGTGGGTTTTGCAAGTACTGGCGGACTTCCTACTTTCCCAGAATCTTTTCAAGACCCTTGCCGAACTCCTTGATCACATCTTCCGCGACCTTCCCGCCTTCCTTAGCCCCCTTTTTCCCCGCCTCAGACACTCCCTTGACGGGGCGGATTCGAATCTTGGGATCTTCTAGAGCGCCCTCTAGAGTTACATGCACCCTGGTCAACTCTGTCCCGGCTTTACCAACTATTGGGAATATACCGAGAACCTTGTCCAGAGTGCCAAAAATGCCTATGTCTGCATTCATGTTCAGCTGCTTCTTCACCAGATCTATATCGCCATTGGCATCCAGTTCTAGGGCGGGGCTTTCCATAGCGAGTTTGCTTATGTTCATCTTGCCACTTTGCAGGAGTGTTTTTGCCTTTATGGATTTGTACGGGACTCCCTCAGTGGCTAAATCCTTCATCGTCTTACCTGAGAGGATGTTACTTACACTGAGAAAGTTGAGTAGTTCAAAAAAAGCTTTGCCGGCCTGGCCGAGCTTGTATATGCGCCCGGGGCCCAACTCTGCCTCCACGTTCCCTCGCAAGCTCCTCAGTATGGTAAGGGTGCTTCCAGTAGTGCCTTGCAGCTGACCCTTCAGGTTGAGAGGCCCATTTACTGAAGGCTTGTTTGTGCCTAGGAGTGGCGCCATCGACTCCAATGGAACTGCTTCAATGGTTGGCTGCAGTGCAAATGGAATCTCCTGGAGGCTACGTAGATCCGCAGAGCCCTGGGATTGGATGCGCCCTCCTCCAATAAGGACTTCTAAATCGTGACTCTTGAGCACACCACGTTCATAGATGGCCTTCAATCGCAGAGCCTGGAATTCTTGTCCCCGGTACTGCCCACGGTTGGCATCGACCTGAAGTTCCGCTGTAAGCTTTCTGAGGAATGGATGGAGTTCCCTTTTCTTCGCTATCTTTTCTGCTGGTGTTCCTGCCGCTTTAGGCTTGCCCTCTTGTTTGTCAGGGGGTTTTGAGCTGGGCTTCGACGAGGCTTCATCTGGAGCGGCTGGAGGCAGCAGACGGTCTAAATTCAAATTTGGCGATTTCACCTGGAGTTGTGCCGTGGGCTCCTGGAAGTTGCTGACTTGCCCGGAACCGGTTATTTTCTGATCATTTACCACTAAGGTGAGATCATTAAGGTTCACCCTGTTTCCCGCGAATTCAATATCGCCATTGCCCTCCGTAACTTTTAATTTGGCAAGCTTGATACCCAGACCACTGGTTTTGACCTTGCCGTTAAACCTGCTCTCTGCGGGTTGGGCTTTTGCATAGTGGACATGGATATTCATGTCCAACACACCGTCTAGTTCCAACTCCTTCAGTGGACGAAACAGACTACTTAGATCAGCCAGAATAAGACTTTCTGCCTTGGCTGTAGCGTCAACAATCAATTGCTCCGTTCCCCCTCCCGAGAGCTTGCCGTCTAGCTCTATGGGAGCTTTATTGAGCCGCCCTGTGAGGTCTTCTACGGTAAGGTCCAGGAAATTCTTATGATTAAATGTCACCCGCCCTTTGAGATCCTCCAACCGCGCTCCCGCCGGAGAACTTACTGCCCTCATTCCTTCCAGCACCAGGGAACCGCTGGCATCCCACTGCTGACGCTTGGCCTGATCGTAGTCAGCCCGCAGGTCAACTTCGGCACTCCCTGACAAACTCTCGAGGCCGTACTTCTTCAAGAGCTTTTCCACATCAGCATCTTGAGTTCCTGTTAACCGCATGGGGCCCTTGGCAGCAGCCGACACCTTTAGATTGCCTGTGAGGTTGGTGGCTCGACCCGCCAAGGTGGGCAGGGTCAAAGGCCCAATCCGCGCTTGGACGTTTGCGGCAGTTAGCTCGCCCTTTTCCAACCGCAAATTGCCTTTAACATCTTCAAGCTTTGGTAATGTTGCCGAGAGTCCCACCGACACATCCGAAACCCTTGCCGAGCCTTCGATCTTGGACAGGAGTGATTCAGGCTTTGAGGGTAGTTTTTTAAGGACGAGTTCAGGGAGGGATAATCTTTCTATAGTTACGTTACCTCCCCCTTCTAGGGCTTGGCGAATGACCTTCTCTTGCTTACCCACTATTTTCCATGGGACCAGAGGGATCAGGTCGACCAATGGCAAATTAGAGGAAAACACTGCTCTTTCGACAATGGGCTCTTTCCGCCAATCTCGCAACAACCCCTCTCCGCTCAGGGAGATGGCGCCGAGGGTTAGGTCAAACTTTTGTACTTTAATCTGATCCAAATCAAACACCAGCTCGTAGGTGATCTTGGTTTCTGCGCCTGGAAGCGACTTTTCCCACTTGGAAAGATCGGTGTAGTTGAAGCGAGTGAGGTCCATGTGTCCATCAGCACTGAAGTGCTTGCCAAAATCGCCCTGGTAGTTAACCTCGAGAGAAATGGTGCCACCCAGCCGTTCTGCCATGGATTTGTTTTTCACATAGGGCTTGAGGGTCTCCACATCCAGGTCTGATACGGTTGCTTTCACCTTCAGCACTGGGTTCTCCAGAGTGAGAGCTTCTGTGAGTCCCACAAAAGTTCCCTGCCCTTTCAGGGATCCCAAACCAGGTTTGGCCTCATCCCGGAGAGCGAATTGGAAGCCGATTTGCTTGCCAGGGGCCAAATTTCTGGCTTCTATTTCAACGTCTCTAAATATCCTCGAAACCTGCTGACCAGGCAAGTCCTCCAAGCGAATCCGCCCTTTCTCTACCTTGACCTCTTCGATAAGAATTTCCACTGGGAAGGTTGAGCTAAGTTTATCGGCCGAAGGAGCGGTATCACCTCCAGCAGGTGGTTTCCCACCAGGCTTAGTCTTTACCTTTCTTTCCTGATCCGGGGAGGGGGCAAGGCTTACTGCCAAAACTGGGCTCTGCAACAGCAACTCATCCACTACGACTTTCTTGGACAGGAGGGGAAGAACCGACACCTTGGCATAAATGCGAGATAGGTCCACGTCCCCTGGAAATCGAGTGGCTCCCTTCAGAGCAAATCCATCAGCCTCCAGCCAGACCCCGTTCGAGATGCCCCAGTTGAGAGGCCCGAGGGTTGCCTTCCCTCCGGTGGCCGCCTCGATTTGAGAAGTGATAAACCCATTATACCGATTCAGGTCGATAAACCTGGGAACGATGAGGGCGGCAGCTATGACAATCACGGCAAGAACCGCGAGGATGATGCCGACCTTTTTCCATCTCGCTGATTTCACCAACTCATCCTTTTCAACTAGGCACTTAAAAAGGCACAAGGCTTAAGGCGCAGGGCTCAAGGAAACCACCTAGGAGTCAGGGCTTCGAATTTCGAAATGATAATTCTAAGTTGAGTTGCGTATTTCGTCTTTTTCAAATCCGCAATCCGCAATCCGAAATCCGAAATCATCTAGCTCCATGCTCCATGCCTAACGGATTGTGACTGCTCACTCTGTGACATCATACTTATCTAGATAGCCTCGGGGAGTAACCATGAAAGAATCATAGGCAAAGGTCCGGGAGTTGCCCACAATGATTACAGTTTGCATGTCTATCGAGTAGGAGTGCATATTTTCCAGATCGGTAATGGTAACTTCCTCGCCCTCTCGGGTTGCCCTGCCAACGATTCCCACCGGGGTGCTCCCCGGTCGAAATTCCAACAATATCTCTCGCGCCCGGTTGATCTGCCAGTCCCTCTTCTTACTCTTGGGGTTATAAATTGCCACAACAAAGTCTGCTTCCCCAACCATCCTGAGCCGTTTTTCGATCACTTCCCAGGGAGTCAAAAGATCACTAAGTGATATGGCAGCAAAGTCGTGCATCAGGGGCGCCCCGAGAAGAGAGCCGGCTGCAGCAAAGGCGGGAACACCGGGAATGAAAGTAAGCTGTAGACCTTCAGGTTCTGGCGCCAGAGGGATCTCCTTGGCGCGACAAACCTCCAACACCAGACCTGCCATGCCGTAGATTCCCGCATCACCGCTTGAGACCAGAGAGACAGTCCTACCTTTAAGTGCCTCATCCAGTGCCAGGTTCACCCTGTCGAGTTCCTGGCGCATGCCTGTGGCCACGGTCTCTTGATCACCTAGGATGGGTCGGATGAGTTCTACATAGGTACGGTAACCCACCACCAGGTCAGAAGACCTAAGGGCTTTTTCTGCCGCGGGAGTCAGGTGGTCGCTGTCTCCTGGTCCGAGACTAACAACGAGGAGGCGACCCTGGCCACTGCCACGGTCACGTTCCCCAGAATTTGCTTTTGCACCAGCAGTTCCTCGGCGCAGGCGCTTATTATTGCCGCTTTCTCGCATACACTTTCTACTCCCAGATGTTCTCTCACTTTATCTGAAGGACTTGGCACCTCCACCGGAGTTTGGAGGTCGGAGACAGAGTAGTAGACCGCAGGCCAATGGTGCACCCTTATCAGCTCGTTCAAGCCCTCTTCGTCTTCTTTGAGTTCAACAGTGGCTAGATTGCGTACCGCCAAAAGACTCAGATTGTGATCCTCAAAGACCTTATCCACAGCCGCGCCAATTTCAGCCGCCTTGGTGCCCCGTTTACATCCCACCCCCACAACTAAACTCTTTGGTCTCAGTACCAGACACGGAGGGGGTTCAAAAGAGCCGATTACATCATCTACGTATATCCAGCCAGATAATTCCGCCTCCCCAGCTTCCTCCGGTCGCTGCAATATTTCTAGTCCCGCAGTTCCGGGTATGTGGGGTTGCAGCCATTTTCCGGGATCATATAGTCCAATCTGTCCCTCTTTCAACAGGGCCATGTTCAGGGTCTTCACCCTGTCCAAATTTTCGATGACTAGCCCGGCCTGTTTTGCCAGTTCATCAAAACTTATTTTCCCCTGCACATCAGTTGCTGTGGTGATTACCGCTTGACCGCCGGTAATAGCCGCCACCTCCCGGGCCAGCAGGTTGGCGCCGCCAAGGTGTCCGGAAACCAGGCTTATGATATTGCTCCCCATCTCGTCGACAACTACCACGGCGGGATCTTCATCCTTGGACTTCAACCAGGGGGCAAGAAATCGCACCACTATGCCGGTGGCCATTATGCACACCAGCCCTGCGTGCTTCTTGACACATTTGGCAAAGGCCTCTTTGAAGTCAGTAAAAGGGTAGGACCCGCCAAAGCCTCTGGCTTCCTTGTCGGGAAGATAGAGGCTGCTCTCCTCAAGGTTGGCGGCAATGTGGGCTGCAAGCTTGCTTCCTCCCGGAGTCAGAGCCAAAACGGCCACCCCGTGCCGCACAGCTCCTTCCTTTTGCTGAGACCCCCTAAAGCCATGGGCAAAGGTGGGATCGTAGAGTTTGCTGCGGTCCTCCAGTTCTCCACTCAGAGCCTGACCCACCAGAATCACCGCCTGTCTTTTGATCCCACTTTCCTCTACGCGCTTGGCAATGTCTGATAGCGTACCTGCAATGAACTTCTCATCCGGCCAACCTACCCTGTAGGCAACCACCACCGGGGTGTCGGCAGGGTAGCCCTGCTTTAGTTCATCCACCACTTCACCTATCTTGGACACGCTTAGATATACCACCAGGCTAGCCTGGTGCTGTGCGAGCCCAGCAAGATTTTCACTCTCGGGCACCTTTGTTCGCCCCGCCAATCTGGTGAGGATGAGTGTCTGGCTCCCCCCCGGCTGGGTGAGCTGCCGCCCTAGAGTCGCTGCTGCCGCAAAGGCCACGGTCACCCCGGGTACCACCTCGAAGGGGATTTCCTCTTTTTCCAGAAGCTGGATTTGTTCTTGAATGGCGCCGTACAATGCTGGATCACCCGTGTGTACCCGGGCGACGATCATGCCCTTCTTGACCCCTTTAGATAGGAGGGCGTGGGTCTCCTCCAGGCTAAGACTGGCGCTGTCGTGAATTTCTGCCCCCTTCTTGGCTTTGGACAACAGGGGTCGCGGTACAAGGGAGCCGGCGTAAACTATCAGATCAGCGACCTCGATAATCTTGGCCCCACGCACTGTTATCAATTCCGGATCTCCCGGACCCGCCCCAATGAAATAGACTTTTCCCTGCTCTATCGCTTTCAGTTTTCGATCCTCCACACGTACCTTGTCGAAGGGTGGGGAAAAACCACGAAGATCACGAAGGCGTTACAATACCATTCGTTTAATTCCATGTTTCATGTACTTCACATTAAAATTCAGCAAAAGCCCGATTGATATACCAGACAACTTCATATATGTAAGTAACTGGGCTTGGTGAACCGGCAGAACTTTATCCACGCTTTTAAGTTCAACTATAATGGTTTTGTCTATAAACAAGTCGACACGATAACCGCAGTCGAGCTTTATACTCTTGTATTTCACAGGCAAAGGGTGTTGTAGTTTGAACGGTATCCCGGCATTTGTCAGCTCATGAGCAAGGCACTGCTCATACGTGGATTCGAGTAATCCAGGGCCCAGATGCTTATGGACCTCTAGAGCACAACCAATAACTTGGTTTGACAGTTTATCGAACTTCATTCTTCGTGCCCCTTTGTGTACTTCGTGGTTAATCCCACCCTCCTTATCTATGAGCGCCAGAGAGTAAGGAGGAAAAGTGGGGTTTGTGGTTGAAACCGGCTCAGCCAAGCATCCTTATCCGACTGAATGGGAACTGTACGGCTCACTTGCAACAGCAGCCATTCGTGGGCCAACCCGGTTGTATCAACAAACCTTTGGGCCCGAGCAAGAGTCTCGGGGGTGACCACGCCCACCACTGCCCGACCCTCAGGCCGTAGCCGTTTCTCCACGATCTCCAGAATGTCGGCGAGGTTACCGCCGCTGCCACCGACAAACACTCGATCCGGGTCAGGCAGATCCTGCAGTACCCCAGGCGCCTCACCCAAAACCACTTTGACCCCGAAGCCACCCAGTCTTCTTACATTATCCTGGATCATCTCTAATCTGGCTCGATCTTTTTCAACACCGTATACCCTCAAACCGGGGGCTATCCTCACAGCCTCGATCCCCACAGAACCAGATCCTGCTCCCACATCCCACATGACCCCTTGCGGTTCGAGTTGCAATTCGGCAAGAATTAGAGCTCTCGACTCCCGCTTGGTGATCAGCGATTTTTCTTTGGCAAAAAGAGCATCTTCTAGACCGAGCCTGACAGCTGGCTGTAGCTCTTCCTCTGGGTAGAGAACCATCACATTAAGAGGTGAAAATTGCATCCCCTCAGCTCCCGCAAGATCAGTCTCTAGGCATCGTTCTTGCTCTGAGCCAATATCTTCCACCACTGCCACTTTGCGATTGGCCATGCCGTATTCGCGCAGAATCTTGGCCAGTAGATTCGGCGTATTCTCAGGATCTGTATAGATGGCAATGGCCCCAGCATGTCCAAGTTCTGCTAAAAGGTCCGTTGCCTTCCTGCCGTGAACACTCACAGTTCTAGCCTGGTTCCAGGGTAGTTTGAGCCGAGCAAATGTCTTTTGCAGAGCTGTTACATTTGGCAGGAAGGTGACGTTTTCAGAGCCAAATACCTCCAGAGCTCTCTGGCCTATGCCGAAGAACAGGGGATCACCCGATGCCAGGATAACTACCCCTTTCCCCGCCGCCTCCTTTTTAACCTCTTCCAGGGTAGCTCTGGGGTTGGCACCTAGAGTCCAGGTGGTCTCGGTCTGTCCAACAAACATAGCGAGCTGCCTTTTGCCCCCCACCAGCACCTCTGCTGCCTGGATCGCTCTACGATGCGATTCGGTCAGGTCATCCGGACCAACTCCGGTGCCCACCACTATAACCGTACTCATTTTGGTCCTTCCTGGTCTATTCACTAACATTTTAGCCTAGCAGAACACGGAAAATCCGAAATCCGAAGCACGAAGCACTAAACAAATCCCAAACCCGAATTTCCCAATGTTCAAAACAAAAGCTAGTTTAAGGCTTCAGATGTACGTTTTGGTCATTTGAATTTGGGATTTTGATATTGTTTCGAATTTCGATATTAGAATTTCGGATTTAAGTAGGATGGGCATCGCTCATCCTACGCCTTGAAAATGAGCTGTCCACTATAATCGAACAAAAGCAGGTCAATGTCCAGTTTACCTTGCGAATGGTTCTTGCTCACCCCAATGGCTTTCTGTGCAAGCTGCGGAATAATCTTACTCGTTGTATTCGTCTCTTGCATGATCTCCAAACAGTGCCTGGCAGTGTTTGCCCTCAACAGCCTCTCACTTAAGTCCTCCGACTCTATGGTCTCTCGGGCTATTTCCCCCAGGATTCCAAGGTCCATGTTCCTGCTGCTTGCGTGGGTATAATGCAGCCCCATGGCCATTTTTATTAATTTGCCTATAAAGACAGCGTGGGTGACCTTGGTGAAGCCGGATTTTGCTGCTGCCTTCAGACTGAAACCATAGAAATCGGCAATCTGGACAAAGCTCTCCTCGGGGAGATGGGTGAGAAGCCGTCTGGCAAAACTTTCACTTTTACCCCCGGTGCTCAAAACCAATTCATCACCAGCAGCCCGAGCCACGGATAGAGCCGCCTCTATGGTCTCCTTATAGGCTCGGTGCGAGAGAGGCCGCACGATTCCGGTAGTACCAAGGATAGAAAGTCCACCTACAATACCCAGGCGCGGATTAAGAGTCTTTTTTGCCAGGGCTTCTCCGTCGGTAACGAAAATTTCAACTTCAATTCTTTGGGCCTTGTCAGCCCCGAGAGAATCAAGGACCTCCTCCACTGCCCATCGTATCATCTGCCGAGGCACCGGATTTATGGCGGGCTCGCCCACTTTAACCGGAAGTCCGGGCTTGGTAACTCGACCCACCCCTTCCCCAGCCTTAAAAACGATTGTAGTGTCACCCTTTGTAACCCCCAAGATCCGCACCCTTGCTCCAATTTCTGCCCCGTGGGTCACATCGGGGTCATCTCCTCCATCTTTGACCACTGAACATACGGAGGTATTGCCCTCCTGACGGTATCTATGCAAGAAGATTTCTAATACCCTGGCTTGTGGAAGGGTTACCGAAATTGGAGTCAGAGGAGAGCCGGTGAACAGAAGCTGCAGTGCACCTTTTGTCGCTGCAGCCGCCGCAGTTCCTGTAGTGAAGCCTTCCCGCAGTTTTTTCCCACGTCTGCCCTTAGTACGAGTTCTTTTGGCTGGCATCTTAATCCGTATCGGTTTTGTCCGTTGTCCGTTGTGGCTCAGTTCCTTCGCCGCATAGCGCTGAGCGCTTTCTAGCGGCGAGATCGGCCAGGGCATTGATAGTAGCAGCGGCCACAGCACTTCCTCCTTTCCTGCCTGCCACTGTGATGTAAATGAGTCCAGAATCCACCAATAGCTCTTTGGCCTCCGCCGCGTTGACAAAACCCACCACCATGCCCACAACCAAAGCTGGTCGAACTTCCCCCTGTTGGAAGAGTCTAACCAGTTCAATTAGGGCAGTTGGTGCATTGCCGATGACTGCTATGCCACCCTCTAGAAGCTCTCTAGCTCGTGAGACGGCTGCAGCGGCGCGGGTAATGTTGTCAGCCCTGGCAGCAGCGATCACCTCTTTATCGTTGATGAAGCAGTGGACCTCAATGCCAAATGGAGCCAGATGGGTCTTGGTTATTCCGGCCTGGGCCATACGAGTATCAGTAACAATGGCTGCCCCGGCGCATATTGCGGAAATACCAGCCTCAACCGCCTGCTGGTGGAAACGGGTCTGTTTTATGAAATCAAAGTCCGCAGTTGTATGTATTAGCCTGCGGACAACTGCCCATTTTTCAGCTTCGAGGCCATGCTCCCCCGCCTCCTCTTCAATGATTTTGAAGCTCAATGATTCTATTTCAGCCGGGTCAACCTTGGTAATTTCAACCATTATCTATCCTCGCACTCTGTGATGTCAGTAGTTCCGCCGAAGGCGGATCCGTTGCAGCTCACCTAGTTCGCGACCTAGAGGTCGCTCCTACAGAGAGCTGTTCTTTATGACTAACTCTTTTCTTGATATTTTTTGCAACTCTCAACAAAATTAGCGGCCATCTCCGGGTTACTACCGAAATGAAAATGAATGTAGCCCGCCAGGGTATTGTAGGCCATAAAACCATCTGGCCCTACTTCCATTCCCTTGCGGTTACTAACTTGGTAAAGGTCAGCACTTTCCACAGTTCCATTGATCAGTTCAGAGTAATGAAACTCATGGCCTCTGGCCCTGAGCCCCTTTGGCCCCAGCAAGCTATCCTTCTTGAGAACTACTTCGCGGTAACCAAGAGCCTTTCGGTGAGAGAGCATCCGGGTTCTGAATGGGTAAAGACCAACCATGGGATAATCTCTCTGCTCTACCTCAATTGAACGGGTAAGGTACATAAAACCGCCACACTCTGCGAATATTGGCATTCCTCCTTGCGCTGCCGCCAGAACCTCGATTTTTAGACTATGATTCTCCCCGAGCTCTCGGGCAAAAAGCTCAGGGTATCCTCCCCCCAGGTATAGACCCGATAAATCAGGGGGTAGTTGCGAATCCCGAACCGGAGAAAAAAAACAAAGATCCGCCCCGAAATGAGCCAGGAGGTCCAGATTATCCTGGTAATAGAAACAGAAAGCCTCATCCCGTGCCACTCCGAGCCTTAACCCGGATTGGCTGGCCTTGGGTAGAGGTATTTTTTTACTGTTCACCCAACAGGTGGGCAATCCATATAGTTTGTCTAGCTCAAGGTTTTCTTCCACCAGCGAAGCCAACTTGTCAAAGAGATCAATAGGATAGGGATCTTCATCCGAAGTTATCAGCCCAAGATGCCGTTCTGGTATGGTTATTTCTTCAGTCCGCGGCAGCCCTCCTAGAAAGGCAATATTAGGAATCGACTCCATTGCCTCAGCCAGAAATCGAGCGTGGGTCTGGCTTCCCACTCTGTTTGCTATCACCCCTTCCAGTGGCAAGTCAGGGTCGAAGGTCCGGAAACCATGAACCAGGGCGGCAATACTCCTCGCCATACTACTTGCATCCACAACCAGGATTACCGGACAATTAAGCCATTTGGCCATCTGGGCGGTGGATCCTGATTCAGAGCGCCCATCATACCCATCAAATAGCCCCATTACCCCTTCCACTATACCTAAATCCTTCCCGCACATGGATTGGGAGAAGGTCGCCAAGTTGTATTCCTTGGGGAGCATCCAGCCATCTAGGTTGCGGCTTGCCGTGCCTAGCAATCTGCTGTGGTGACCTGGATCAATAAAATCAGGCCCCACCTTGAATCCCTGTACCTTGAGTCCTCTTCTCTTAAATGCGGCCATTAAACCAAGGGAAATGGTGGTTTTGCCCACTCCGGAGTGGCTTCCGGCAACCACCAGACACCTGGGACCCGGCTTTGTTCCAAGGCTTTTGTTGGCTCCAACCATTATGGGTTCCGTAGAAAGGGTTTTCCTGTTTAATCTCTCGGAAAGTCTACAATGTATTTAGTTAAAAGGGTTAAATCAAGTTTTACTTTCTGAATTATTCCTTCTTTTACCCTGGGCTCTACCCGCTCTGCGGTTTTCTCTAGGAGTTTTCCAAGAAATATTTTTCTGACATTGGCCACGGGAAGGCTACTCCACAACGATCATATTCGCACCATCTATTGGCAGAGTCCCTGTTGAGGGAGCACCACATCTTCATGCAGGCCCTCTCAAAGCTGAGATTGGTAAAGATAGGTTGCTCAGATGCTCGTTGTTTCGCAGCTTCCCCTTTTGGCTTTGGCTGATGTCTCTTCTGAGTGACTGCGGAAGGTCTGTGCCACTTCCCCGGCTGTGGCTGGGGGAGCCCCTGGTCCGCCGAAGGCGGAAACAGGGAGGGGGCGCCCTGCCCGCCATGCGAGCAAGGCGAGGCGGGCGGGCTTCCCCCGGCCACAGCCGGGCTAGAAGTGACCAGACCGTGAGCCCTGGCCTCCGGCCCATAAGGGGCACGCCCCGGTGGGAACGACAGAAGAGACATCAGTAAAGGCACTTTCATTTGCACACTAATATGAACTAGCCGTTAAATGCTGGTTAGAAGAATGATCCACTCATTTTTTGGGAAAACTCCTGGGTTTTCTCAGGTTGCAACCTAGCATGAGTTTTGCTACAAAGGTTTAAACTGTGAGGCGGAAGTGCAGCTCCCTATTTGAGGATGTTCCAGCTCATGAAGAACCTATTCAGTTTTGTTGGGCCACGCCGAATTACAGTACTGCTCATATTTCTGGCAACCACCTATGTGCAAGCCGAATCTGTTTCGGTCATCACTGTAAAGGTGAGACCGGGTGACACCATCAGCTACCTGGCACTCAAACATCTCCACACCTACGACCAAGACATATTAGATCAAATCAAAGAGCTTAACCCCCAGATCAGTGATCTTAACCGCATTCAGGTCGGTCAAGCCGTGCATCTCCCTAAACCCGGCGAAGAACCAGCACTGCCGACTGCTCCTGCACCGTTAGTCGAAAGCAAGAGGATAGCCGCTGTAGCTTCTCGCGCAGTAGCCACCCTAGTGGAAGGTGAGGTGCAGATGATGGCAGGGGGAGACAATACCTGGCTAAAGCTCAGCCCAAATGCAATCCTCAAAGGGGGAGACAAGGTCCGGGTTCTCGACAACGGGCGGCTAGAGATGGTCTTGGACAACCGTAGTGTCCTCCGGCTGGCGTCCAATACTACTTTGGAGTTAAAAGAGGTTGAACGGAAGCCTGAAAAAGAGACCTACCGTTTCGCCCTCTCTCTTGGCAAGATGTGGACACGAGTTACTCGACTGCTGGGCTTTGGCTCCAAATATCAAGTGGATACCCCCACTGCCATTACCGCTGTGCAAGGAACAGTGTACGATCTACAAGTCGATCCCAACCAGCAAACGCGGGTGCGTGTTCATTCCGGCAATGTCCAGGTCTACAACCCATTCGCAGGCGATCTAGCACCGGGAGAAAAGGTCCCAAAGTTGCAGGAGCCTACTCGCGTCCCTGGTCCAACCAGGATATCCCGTGAGGCCTGGGAACAATTGCTGCTCCAGCAGTACCAGCAGGTGACCCTTGGCCGGGAAGGAAGAAGTACTATTTCCGCTTTCGATCTTGATAAGGCAAGGAAGGAGGCGTGGGTTCGCTGGAATGAAGCGCGCGACAAAGACTTCTATGGCGAGATATGAGTTATAGAAAATTACTGATAATCACTATTGGGGTCTTCTTTATTTTCGCCTTTTGTCATGTCGCCTCATTTGGTCCTCTCGAAAACACTCACCTGAAAATCCGCGACCTCTTTTTTCGGCTTAGGGGTCCAGTACCGACTAATCCCCAAATTGCCATAGTCGCCATCGACGACCAGAGCATTGCCCATTACGGGCGCTGGCCCTGGCCACGGGCACGGATTGGCGCCTTGATTCACAGACTCACCGAGGCCAACGCCCGGACCATAGGGATAGATATCTCCTTCCTACCCTCGCAGTCGGAGGCAAAACCCGTAGCTCCCGATGAGGAACTCACCCCCCTTTTGGGATGGCTAAATCTCGACAACAGCCAGGAACCTTTATACTCTAATGACCAGCTCCTTGCCTTGGCTATCAAGAAAGCGGGCAATGTGGTTCTCCCCTTCTATTTTGAATTCAAAGACACCACTCGGGAAGGAAACCTTACGATACCTGAGTCTCTGTCCCACTCCGCCTACCTTTTGTTTGATGACCTTAGCAGATTGCCTTCACTGCCATTACTTCGGGGTAGCAGTGTCTTCCCGCCAACTCCGGTTTTGGCCGAGGCCGCAGCCGCAATCGGGTGCGTCAACGCCTATCTGGACAGGGACGGCGTCCTGCGGAACGACCCTGCCATTATCTTTTACCGAGATCAATACTTCCCCTCCATGGGTATACAACTGACCCGTTTGTATCTGGGTCTCAGCTGGGCAGAGGTTAAGGTTAATAGCAATGAAAGCATAGTGCTTGGCAACCACGTGGTTCCCATTGACAATCGGGGCTTTGTCGGTCTCAACTACAGTGGCGGCAGAGAAAGTTTTCCCTACATCTCCTTTAGAAATGTCATGGAAGGGAAAATAAAGCCCGAATTGCTGAGAGACAAACTCGTCCTTGTGGGAGTGGTTGCGGCGGGGCTGCATGATTTGTGGCCCACCCCCTTTGGCCCAGGATATCCTGGGGTGGAAAAGCATGCCACAGTGGTGGCCAACATATTGGACGACCGCTTTATTGCCCGGTCGGATTTAAGTGGCATCGGAGAAGTGGCATTCATGCTCCTTAGCGCTCTAGCCCTTGTTGCAGTCGCGGGCAGTCGTCGCTCTTGGCTGCTCTGGTTGAGTTGCTTTCTTTTCCTGGGATTAACAATAGCTGGATCTTATTGGGGTTCAACCGTTCACAACCTCTGGTTTAAGCCCCTTTTCCCAGCCCTTCTGATCCTTTCCCTCAGCCTATTGATCCAGGTAGTGAGATTGCCCTCGCCTATAACCGCACCCGAAGCGGTTAAGGAAACCCGTCTTCAGCCGGTGGAGACTATGGTTGGAGAGACTTCCGAAGTCCCCGCTGAAGGGGAAATCTCTAGTGTTGGTCGATATGAGATTGAATCCGAGTTGGGTCATGGCGCCATGGGAGTGGTCTACAAGGCCGTTGATCCAAAGATCGGCAGGTCCGTAGCCATCAAGACAATTAGATTGGACCAGACTCTCGGAGCCAGGCAACTCGCGGATTTGAAAGAAAGGTCATTGAGAGAGGCCCAGGTCGCCGGTCAACTCTCACATCCTGGCATTGTCACAATATATGATGTGGTTGAAAAAGGTGGCCACCTTTACATCGCCATGGAATTTATTGAGGGACAAGAACTCAGCCACTTCTGCACAGAACAGACCCTGCTCAAGCCTAAACAGGTAGCCACCATAATTGGGCATATCTGCCATGCCCTCGATTACGCCCACAAGGCGGGCGTCGTCCACCGCGACATCAAGCCCAGTAATATTATGCTGCCTAAAGACGGTCGCCCCAAAATAATGGATTTTGGCATTACAAAGGTAGTCACATCTGATGCCACTCAAACGGCAGCCATGATTGGTACACCAAGCTACATGTCGCCAGAGCAAATCGACCTCGAGAAGGTGGACGGACGCTCGGACCTGTTTTCAGTAGGAGCCATGTTCTATGAACTTCTCTGCGGCCAACGCCCCTTTACAGGGCCCAACATCACTGCCATTCTCAAAAAAATCGCCACCGAGGACCCTCCTCCTTTAGATAAAATAAACCCTCAGATCCATCCAAAGCTGGGAGCAGTTGTTTCGAGACTTCTGGCCAAAGATCCGAAAGACCGCTTCCAAAGCGGTGGTGAAGTGGTCTCAGTTCTCAAGAGCCTCCTGGAAGATCCCTCGATTTGGGAATAAAGGAATAAGTCACTGGGTCATTTGGCCACTGAAAGTGGCCGTCACTATGCTTCGCGTCATTCGGCTCCGCCGTCACTACGCTACGCTGTCAATATGCCTGCGGCGTCATTTGTGGTCATTAGGTCATTACGCTGCGCTGTCATTCACAGTTAACTGTCATGGGGGCGTTGAAACAACTTAATGACAGCCGCAAGGCGTAATGACGGGCGCCAGCCCAAGTGACAACGAAGCGCTCAGGCGCGAAGTGTAATGACTTTTGGGTACCTAATTAGCCCGTTTGCTCCTAAGCCTATGGCGACTCGAATGACATATCCAGTGCGGAAATGGTGCAATTAACTCGGTAGGTTAACCTTACTCTCTTTTCTGATCAGGATATGGTAAGCCTTTAAACGATACAGGGGGGAAGATTGCGAATGTCGCTAAGTATTTGAAGTATTCCCTCCCTGCGGACAAAGTCATCATCGTAGAGTTTGGTCAAAGAGTAATCCTGGATAAGGCTAAGGTAGGGCTCAGCGAGACCGACAAACCTGATGCCTGTTCCCTGCGAGAGGTTGGTTTGAGCTTTATGGGGGCGGCTCCAAACTGATTCACCTTGAACCTGAATTGAGTTCAGGGTTTCGGGCATCAGGAATTCCAAGTTCACCTTTACCTGTGCGCCAATAGGCTCTGCCGTGGTAATAAAAATCCCACCGGTGCTCATATTGACAGCTCTCCCCATAACCATTGGGGAGCCCCTCAATTCACACCTAACGGCGAAATCCACTGGAATCCGAAGTCCTGCTCTCTTACTCCGTCCTATATCGCATAAATGCATAGCTCACGCGCCCCGATATTTTTAGACCACAAAGGCGAGTTAAACATTTGCAAGAGAAGTACCAAGGAAGACAGCTAATTATTTAAATAAATAAACTTAACATAGTCAGTATGTTAAGATTTTTAACGAGATTTAGCCCTAAATAGATTTAGCCATCTAGCCAAAAGCTATTTGGCTAGATGGCCAACTTTTTTGCCTTAGGGCCAAATTCAGGAGGGAGCACACAATCCAGGCCTGTGGAGAATCCCGCCCTGCCCGGGGGAACATGGCAAAATATCAAATCTCAAGCACCAAACTACAAACAAATCTCAAATTCCAATATCAAATGACCGAAACAGGTTTGGAATTTTGAATTTCGGTCATTGTGATTTGGTATTTCTATCTCTTAAAAAAGGACGTCAAGGACACCTTGAACTGATTGGACTCCGATGATCTGAATGGACTTAATTGCTCTCAGCCGTTCTGCGTTGCTTTGCGGCAGTAAACAGCGGCGAAACCCTAGCTTTTCCGCCTCTTTAACCCTAATGTCCGTCCGGCTAACCGCCCTGACCTCGCCTGTGAGGCCAACCTCCCCCAAAAGAACGGTATGAGGATCCACAGGTTTATCCAGGAAGCTAGAAGCTACCGCAGTGGCAATTGCCAGGTCCACAGCAGGTTCATCAATCCGGACACCCCCCACTGCATTGACAAATATGTCCTGATGTAGCATGGAAAGACCAACTTTCTTCTCCAAGACCGCCACCAGCAAGGCCAAGCGATTGTGATCTATACCCATTGATGTTCTTCGTGGCACTGCCAGGCTTGATGGGCTCGTTAGTGCCTGCACCTCAACCAGGATGGGTCTGGTACCCTCCATTGCCGCCGTTACCGTAGATCCTGGCGTATCCAGGGGCCGTTCGGCCAGGAGAAGTTCTGAAGGATTGGCCACTTCCTGAAGGCCGCTGTCCTTCATCTCGAAGACTCCGATCTCGTTGGTGGAGCCATATCTATTTTTTGTGGCTCGGAGAATACGGAAGGCATGCCCGCGATCTCCCTCAAAGTAAAGCACCGTGTCCACCATGTGCTCCAAAACCTTGGGTCCTGCAATTGCACCCTCCTTGGTCACATGTCCGACGAGAAAGGTTGGGCGCCCTTTCCTTTTTCCTTCCTGTATGAGACGGTCAGCACAGTGCCTCACCTGACTAACACTGCCCGGGGCTGACTCCAGTTGGGTGGTGTAAACTGTTTGGATGGAATCTACTGCTAAAACAGCCGGGCTGAGCTCATCACTGAGACGCAATATATTTTCCAGAGCTGATTCGGCCGCCACATACAGATGTGACGAGGTCAACCCCAATCGCTGTGACCGCATTTTTATCTGCACATTGGACTCTTCCCCGGATACGTAGAGAATAGACCGCTCAGATGCAGTAAGGCCATGGAGTGCCTGGAGCAATATCGTAGACTTACCTATGCCAGGGTCACCGCCTATCAAAACAGCCGAACCGGGCACCACTCCACCGCCTAGAACGCGGTCCAGTTCGGCTATCTTTGAGGAAATTCTTCGGCTTTCCTCCAATCCCACCCTATCGATAGGTTGCGGGATGGCCGGTGGCGGCAGGTCCTTAACCCCTGGAGTCAGAATGGTTTCCTCCACCAAGGTATTCCACTGCCCGCACCCAGGACATCGCCCTAACCACTTAGGGCTCTGGAAGCCACACTGTTGACAAATATGCTGACTTTTTACCTTACTTTCGCGGGCCATATGCTCACAGCCTATCAAAGAGTTTGCCCTCAAGTTTGGCCGGAACACTCTATGATGTCAAGGCATTGTTTAACGATGTTAGTTGTTCCGCCGAAGGCGGATCTGTCGTCCGTTGCAAAGCGCATAGAGCATAGCGGATTAATCAGCAGGCAGCGGCCAACTGGCAGCCCCGCGACAAGCTCGGGACAGGCTGGCAGGAAGAAAATATCCAGTATACAGAATCATTGCTGCATGCCCTATGCCCTGCGCCAAGTTAACGTTGACAAACAATTATCTCTATGTTTAAATTCGAGACTTCAGTGGCCCGGAGCTTTGAAACCCGGGTTATGATTACTTATTTTTGCCCCATTTCTAAAGCACCAAGTTAACGGAATAGATGGATACACCCTTCGGCTGATAAACAACATGCTAGCTGCGAGGGTAGATATATCCGGTATTGGCTGAATAGCTAATAGCTTACCGTCGCAACCAGCACAGGATGAGGGGAAATCACCATAACCTGGGCTTTTCAGAATAAGCGGAGGCGACCATCGCAAGGTAATCGGCCCTGAAAAAGGCCAATCCCCATTTCAACCAGGAAGGAGTCCGATGATGGCGGAAAAAAACATCATTGAAGTTAGTGACGATACTTTTGAAAAAGAAGTACTGCAGTCAGACACGCCCGTTCTAGTTGATTTCTGGGCCCCGTGGTGCGGGCCTTGTCGAGCCATCGCTCCTGTAGTTGCTGAACTAGCAACTGAGTATGAAGGTAGCCTGAAAGTGAGCAAATGTAATGTGGATGAAAGCCCGAAGACTCCATCCCAGTATGGCATTAGGGCCATTCCTACCTTGATCATCTTTAAAGAAGGGAAGGTTTCCGAGCAGATAACTGGAGCGGTTTCCAAGTCTCAAATCGATGCCGCCATCAAGAAGGTCATCTAGCCGGTCGCAGACCGTTCTACCATGATCGGTCTCAGTCAGGTTGGAACTTGTCCCAGTAGAGAACAGTCAAGTTTAATTGATCACAATGAGGCCGAGTCCCGAGCAGAATATTATCGGGATAAGGCCTTTTCCGTTGAAATAGGAACGTGGATCAAATAACACGCCAAACTCAATTCGCAAGGGGGAACCGGAAACCTGCCTTAATTGCCTTTGCCCTTATTTTTCTATGGCTGGCAGTGGGGGCCGCTGGGTGTGCCTGTCTCACGGGCAGTAAGCAGGTTGAGAGCGCCGAAGAACTGGCTGAAAAGGGAATGGAATCTTTTGAGGAGGAGGACTATAGCGATGCCCTGAAAGCCTTCAATACCCTGAAAGAGCGTTACCCCTACAGCCGGTACGCGATTCTCGCCGAACTCAAGGTTGCTGACGCCCATTTTTATCGTGAGGAGTTCCCCGAAGCCATAGGTGCCTATGAAGACTTCGTTCAGCTGCATCCCAAAAACGAGGCTATTCCTTACGTAAAGTATCAGATCGGCGTCTGTTATTATGAACAAATGTTAAGCATAGATCGAGACCAAACGCCGACTCGGCTGGCCATCCTCTCTTTTGAAAGGCTCCTAAAAGAGCATTACGATTCAGCTTACGCTAGCGAGGCAACAAAAAGAATTAATTATTGCCGCAAGCTCTTGGCAGAGCACGAGTTATATGTTGGACGTTTCTACTATAAGTCCGAACACTATAGCGCGGCACTGGGTCGCTTCGAAGGTGTTCTGACGGGCTACATGGATGTATTACCCCCCAACACTCAGAGAGAAGTAGAGAGACTGATAATATCCTGCAAGGCAAAACTCTCGGATCGTATTGGAGACGAGGCTGATGACAATAACTGATTTATTAGTTTCTTGCTTCTTTCCCACCGAGGAGGGGTATAGACCGATCACCATGAGACAAAAAAGACTTGACACTGTATGGGCTGTGCTTTAAATTGATATTACATTGAATTAAATTGAGCGGTTTGCAAAACTTCCTGCCTGAGGAGTTTTCCTAAACTAATTAATTCGAATCCCGGCCATTGAGCCGCCAGTAGAACTCCCAAAGAGGTCTTTGATTCTGAGCAACTAATTGTCTAGCGGAAATAATTTTCCGAATGACAGGTGTTGCAGCTTCTTAGTGCTGGCACTGTGTCAGTGGATTTTAATGAAAGCAAAAACGAGGAAGAATAAATAACTTTTGATGACGGCGCCACTTTAAATTGTTTCCCACTCTTTTGAGCCTTTCATTCAAAACCTTGCCGAACAGATCCCTGCTGAGTTCAACTTGCGCCGCGGTGAAACTAGGGATTGTTCACTTTGATCTACTAATAAGTAGAATCGACGAACGGCGAAGCAAATTAAAAGATAACTCTCTGATCATCTGAGGAAAGGAGGAATGCCCTTCTAAGCAGATGGGCAAAAAGGTATGGATCTCGTACAACTAAAAGAACAGAACATTAAAGGATTGATACAGCTGGCCAAGGAATTAGGCATTGAGGGTTTCAGCAGTATGCGCAAGCAGGAGCTGATCTTCGCCTTGCTCCAAGCACAAGCTGAACAGAACGGTCTGATATACGGTGAAGGAGTCTTGGAAACCCTACCGGACGGATTCGGCTTTCTAAGAGCGCAGAGCTATAATTACCTTCCTGGCCCTGACGATATCTATGTCTCGCCCTCACAGATAAGAAGGTTCGGCTTGCGAACAGGGGATACTGTCTCAGGACAGATCCGCCCACCAAAGGAAGGTGAGCGCTATTTTGCCCTTCTTAAAGTTGAAGCGGTGAATTATGAGGACCCGGAAGATACAAGGGATAAGATTCTCTTTGACAATCTTGTTCCCCTTTATCCCGATGAGAGAGCGGTTCTTGAAACCGATCCGGACAACTATTCCACTCGAGTCATGGACATGCTCACTCCACTCGGCAAAGGTCAAAGAGGGCTCATAGTGGCTTCGCCTCGAACTGGAAAGACCATGTTGCTCCAGGCTATTGCTAATGCCATTACTAATAATCACAAGAGCATATACATGATTGTCCTGCTCATCGATGAACGACCGGAGGAGGTCACCGATATGGAGCGGTCGGTGAAAGCGGAAGTGGTGAGTTCGACTTTCGACGAACCGGCCCAACGTCACGTCCAGGTCGCTGAGATGGTGATCGAGAAGGCCAAACGTCTTGTAGAGCACAAGCGAGATGTAGTCATACTCTTGGATAGCATCACCCGCTTGGCGCGCGCCTACAATACGGTGGTGCCCCCCAGCGGCAAGATTCTCTCTGGCGGGGTTGATTCCAACGCTCTGCATAGACCCAAAAGGTTTTTCGGTGCAGCCCGGAACATAGAGGGTGGAGGAAGTCTCACCATTATCGCCACCGCACTTATAGACACCGGTAGCCGGATGGATGAAGTTATCTTTGAAGAGTTCAAAGGTACAGGTAATATGGAAATTCACCTAGATCGGAAACTGGCCGATCGAAGGATATTCCCATCCATTGATATCAACCGCTCAGGCACACGCAAAGAAGAACTTTTGCTGCCGCCCGACGATTTGAACCGCGTATGGATCCTCCGTAAGCTTCTCTCTCCCCTAAACACAGTAGATGCTATGGAATTCTTGCTGGACAAACTGTCGGGTACGAAAAACAACGCTGATTTTTTGGACTCCATGAATCAATAGAGCAGATGGCTATCCTTCCATCCACCCAAATCCACCGCCTAATTTAGTTATCAGGACTGAAATCAACGGCTTATGGAGTATTCCCTGATCACCAGCAAGGTATTAGGTGCAAGGCGCCGAGGAGCAACGACTGAGGCGTATGGAGTAATACGCCGCAAGCATGCCCCCGCGCAGGCGGGGGGAGAAGTGATCGAAGGCAACGCCGCCCTTCGACTTTGCTCAGGGCCGTGAGCCTGTCGAACGGCAGATGATGCCTTGCTGGTGATCAGGGTCCAAAAGAATTCTTGCCAAATAGCTCCTATGATACTATTATAGAAAGGTTTATGACTTGATTACCTCCTTGAAGGGTATCGGTCTGCCTACTTTTCTGCAATGGCAATGAAAATCCATAGATGGGATTGAGAGGAAAGGAAAGTTATGAAAAAGGACATCCACCCTGAATATCAACCGACTACAATTCGCTGTCACTGTGGCAGCGAGTTTGAGGCTGGCTCAACCAAAGAAGGTATTAGCGTCGAGATCTGCTCCCAGTGTCACCCTTTCTACACGGGTAAACAGAAGCTAGTAGATTCGGCAGGCCGGATTGAACGCTTCCGGAGAAAATACGGTGATTACCTGGATCAGAACAAGAAAAAGGAAAAGGGAGAGGAAAAGCAAGAGGAGGCTGCGGAGTAATCTCCTCGGCCCGGTGAATCAAGATGTTCGACAAGTTGGAGAGCATAGAGGCCCGTTATCTTGAGTTGGAGAAGGCCCTCAGTGATCCGGCAACAATTGCCAATCATAGGGAATACCAAAAGCTTGCCAAAGAGCATGCTGATTTGACACCTTTCGTGCAGACCTGGAGAAAACACAAGAAACTCAGTGCCCGACTTGAGGACAACCACGAACTTCTCGATGATTCAGACCCGGAAATGAGACAACTGGCGAGAGAAGACAGCAGTGAGTTGCAAGGTCAACTTGATGAATTAGAAGATGAACTCAAGGAACTCCTCACTCCCAAAGATCCCAACGACGAAAAAAACGTGATCCTTGAGATTCGGGCCGGTACTGGCGGTGATGAGGCAGCCCTTTTTGCTGCGGATCTTTTCAGAATGTACACTCGCCATGCTGAACTCATGAATTGGAAGGCGGACGTGCTAAGTAGCCATGCCACGGGCATCGGCGGATTCAAGGAAGTTATTTTCTCTATTTCGGGTCACCGCGCCTACAGCCGTCTGAAATATGAAAGCGGGGTGCATCGGGTACAGCGCGTTCCCACCACCGAGGCGCAGGGCCGCATTCATACTTCCGCCGTAACGGTAGCTGTGCTGCCTGAAGCTGAAGAGGTGGAAGTTGATATTGAGCCCAGCGACCTTCGCATAGACGTCTTTCGCTCTTCTGGCCCCGGCGGCCAGAGTGTCAACACCACTGACTCGGCTGTCCGCATAACCCATTTGCCAACCGGACTTGTAGTTACCTGCCAGGACGAAAAATCTCAGCACAAGAACAAAGCCAAGGCACTAAAGGTGCTGCGCGCCAGACTTCTGGACGCAATGCAGGAAGAGCAAAGGGAGAAAACCGCTGAAGACCGAAAGAGCCAAGTGGGTAGCGGCGACCGCAGTGAACGTATACGCACCTACAATTTTCCCCAAAATCGAGTGACTGATCACCGAATCAACCTTACCCTTTATAAATTAGAGGAAATTCTCCAAGGGCATATCAACTCCATCATCGATTCACTTACTACCCACTTTAAAGCCGCGTCAATCATGCAGTCAAACCATGCCTGAAGAGCCCTGGACCATCCTGAAACTTCTGCATTGGACCACCGATTATTTCAAAAAAAGCAAGGTGGCGGAACCTCGCGCTTCTGCTGAAGTGCTTTTGGCTCATTTGCTCTCCGAGGACCGTCTCTTTCTCTATCTGAACTATGACCGACCAATGGAAGCCGAGGAACTGGCCGCATTTCGGGCCTTTGTCAGGCGTCGTCTAGCAGGTGAACCCAACCAATATATCACTGGAATGCAGGAATTCTGGTCACTTCCTTTTCGAGTAAGCCCGGATGTTCTAATTCCCAGGCCAGAAACCGAAGTCTTGCTGGAAACTGTGCTGGAGTTTCTCGGTTCTCCTGGCCCTGAGGTTAGAGTCCTGGACTTGGGGACCGGATCGGGAGCAATTGCTGTTGCTTTGGCTCGGGAATTGGGTGTGATCAACATAGTGGCGACGGACTCGTCAATGGCTGCCCTTAAGCTGGCTCAGGAGAATGCCCTGTTGAATCAGACAGATGATCGCAAAATCCATTTTGTCTGCGCTGACATGTTCACTGCGTTTTCCAGTGCTTCAGCGAAATTTACCGTGGTTGCAACAAATCCCCCCTATGTAAGCCACGCTGAATTCTCTAAACTTTCGCCGGAGATCCGTGATTATGAACCTCGCTACGCTTTGGACGGAGGCCCGGACGGACTGGCCGCTATTAGACGCATCATTAAGCAGGCCCCCACCGTTTTGTCCCAGAAAGGTGCTCTTATCATGGAAATTGGGGCTGATCAGGCTGAGAGTGTCTCCGCACTAGTAAGAGATAGTCAGCACTATGAAAGATATCGGATTATCAGGGATTACAGCGGTTTAGATCGAGTTCTACTGGCGGTAAAGCAGTAAAATCCGAATTTCTAAATCCTAAGCACGAAACAAATCCAAAATCCAAATTTTCAAATGTTCCAAACAAAATTGACTAGCTAGGTTGTATTAGGTTTTGGTAATTTGGATTTGGTGAATTAGAATTTGTTTAGTCCGCCTCCGGCGGATCGATATTCGGATTTCGGATTTTTTGAAATTGCCTTCCGAATCCTAGAAAAGGAACTGATGGTTGGGTATTACCCCCTGCAAATAAGGTGAAAGATGGATAAGATAGTCATTGAAGGTGGTCGTCCTTTGAATGGCACCGTGGAAATTAGCGGGGCAAAAAATGCGGCACTTCCCATATTAGCAGCCACCCTACTTGCCGGCGGTGTTCATCGGTTGCACAATATTCCGCATTTGAGAGACATTCGTACCGCCAAGACTCTCCTTTACCACCTTGGTGCCACCTTTGAAGAAGGTGATCCGCTCTGTGTTCACACCGACACTGTGGACGGCCATGAAGCCCCTTACGATCTGGTGAAAACAATGCGTGCCTCGGTGCTTGTACTGGGCCCACTGGTAGCGCGCTTCAAAAGAGCCCGGGTGTCACTACCGGGAGGCTGCGCCATCGGAGCTCGGCCTATCAACTTTCACCTGGGCGGCTTGGAGCGGTTAGGGGTAAATATTGAGCTAAAGCACGGCTACGTGGAAGCCTCTGCCAAACGGTTGTCAGGCAATCACATCTACTTCGATATCCCGACCGTTACGGGCACGGCGAACTTGATGATGGCCGCAGTCCTTGCTGAAGGCCAGACGGTTATAGAGAACGCTGCCCGGGAACCAGAGGTGGTTGAGTTGGCCCGCTGTTTAACTAACATGGGTGGTTCCATTAAAGGCGTTGGCACTTCAGTAATTACCATTGAAGGGGTGTCCGAATTACAGCCCATGGATCACGTCATCATGCCTGATCGGATCGAGGCCGCAACGTATTTGACTGCAGCAGGTATTACTCGTGGAAACATCACTATTACACCTTGTATTCCGGAACATCTGGAAGCGGTTATTCACAAGCTGGAACAGGCTGGCATGAAATTCGAGATCAGTGAGGATTCGATCAAGTCCTTTGGCGGTGAGGTGATCCGAAGTATAGACATCAAGACAAACCCTTACCCTGGGTTTCCCACGGACATGCAAGCCCAGATTATGGCCATGATGTGTCTGGCTGATGGTCAAAGCATAATTACCGAAAAAATATTTGAAAACCGTTTCATGCATGTAAGTGAGTTGAAGCGCATGGGTGCCGACATCAGCATAGAAGGCAACACGGCCATTGTGCGCGGTCGGCCAAAACTGCAGGGTGCTCCAGTGATGGCCACGGATTTGAGGGCCAGTGCATCTCTGGTGCTGGCCGGATTGGCTGCCGAAGGTGTTACCGAGATATCCCGAGTATACCACTTAGACCGAGGCTACACGCGCCTCGAAGAAAAACTGAGCGGCGTAGGGGCAAGGATAGAGCGAGTGAAGGAGTAAGTGGAAAAACTTGGCACTAGGCACCCACAAGTCATTACACTTCGCGCCTGTGCGCTTCGTTGTCATTTGGGCTGGTGCCCGTCATTAGGCCTTGCGGCCGTCATTAGGTTGTTACAACAATTGACTATAAATGACAGCGTGGCGTATTGACCTAATGACCATAAATGACGCCGAAGGCATAATGACAGCGAAGCGTAGTGACGGCCATATCTCGTGGCCAAATGACTATGAGCTGAAGCAGCAGATAGTTAAAGCGTTAGGCTGCTTGCTGTAATTATTCATAGAGGGGCATCGACAAACATCATCCAAAAGGCGCACGCACCGTGGGACTTGTTCACCGTCCTCTTTTTCACCTTTTATTCAGTTTCACCAGTGGCATTGTTATAGGCCGGCACCTCTCTCCGGAGCCTGTAATCTTCTTTATATTGGCATTCTCTTTCTGTGCACTGCTTTTCTTCTTTCTGGTGCAAGGACGGAAAACATGGTTCCTGCCATTGGTTGTTTTTCTCCTCATTGGAATATTATCCTCTACTAAAATCCCTGATCCCGACCGGCCCCCCGGCACCATTCAAGAGCTCTTGCATAGAAAAAACGTAATCCTCACAGGCACAGTTACCCATTCGCTCGAACAAGGTCCAATTAGCAGCAGGATGCTCTTGAACTTGGCGTCCTTCAAAGAAGGCGACCGCTGGCGGGCCGTCTCAGGCAACCTGCTCCTTAACATCCGAAATTGTCAGAAACAATGGCCAGTGGGACAACGGCTGGCCGGTCGAGTTCGGATCAGACCGGTACGGAATTTCAACAACCCGGGGGCATTCAATTACAGACAGCATCTTGCCGATCGAGCAATCTGGCTCAGGGGTTATGTGCGCAGTGATATGGATCTGGTGCCCCTGGACAAACCTGAGCGAAATTGTAACTATTTCCTCGATTTCACTCGCACCAGAATCCGGGCTTTCATAGACGCTTGGCTCCCCCCTGATCTTGCCGGTCTCTATCGATCTCTCTTGCTGGGGGAACGCTATGCTCTGAGTGCTGATCTCCGAGAACTGCTCTATAATGCAGGAATTGGACACCTGCTTGCCATTTCCGGCCTCCATCTTGGGCTGGTGGCGGGCTTCGCTTTTTTGGTATGCTACTTTGTTGTGGTACGCATTCCCACTGTGGCTGGCAGGTGGGGGGCACGACCTGTGGCTGCTCTCGCCGCATTTCCCGTCGCCCTCGGTTACGGCCTGCTCACCGGAATGGCATTACCTGCTTTGCGCGCCACCCTCATGCTCGCCGTTTTTACCTTGGCCTTGGTAGTCCAGCGGGAAAAGGATCTGGTCAACTCTCTCTTGCTTGCTGCCTTCCTTATCTTGAGTATTTATCCAGAAGCTCTTTTTTCTGCATCTTTTCAGCTCTCCTTTATTGGTGTAGCCTCCCTAATCTGCATATTATCAGTTCTGCCGGTACCTCGCCTGCTTCTCCCCCAGGATCATAAAAGGGGAAAATTACCTCGGCTAGGACGTCGCTCCTACCAATTTATCTGCGGTTCCTTGATCATATCTCTCTATACCGCTCCCGTGGTCCTCTATCACTTTCACCGATTCACTACCCTGGGTATCCCCGCTAATCTTATAGCAGTTCCGGTTGTTGGTTTCCTTGTTTTACCCGCTGGCTTATTAGCTGTCTCTTTGCTACCTGTGTCCATCTCACTGGCTGGCTTCCTTCTCACTCTAGGCAGTTTGGGTCTCAATCTGACTGTCGCTCTTTCGAGCAAATTAGGCAGTCTCGCCTGGGCCATTTTTTGGCCCGGAAGTCTTAGGGCCTGGCAGGTTGTTCTTGCTTACGTTCTACTATTGCTCCCATTCGCAAAAACAAGGCGGTGGTGCCGTTTTAGCTTAATGGCGGTTTGTTCCCTGGTCCTTATCGGTTCTTGGATGATTCCCCACCATTTCCGCTCATCTAAATCTTTGCTCCGGGTTACTTTCTTGGATGTGAGTCAAGGCAACTCAGCGGTGATTGAGTTACCTGGGGACAACATCATGCTGGTTGATGGTGGTGGGTTTCAGGGCAATTCCTTTGATGTGGGAAGATATGTGCTGGCGCCCTACCTTTGGCACCGTAGGATTACTCGACTGGACACCATGGTGCTGAGCCACCCTCATCCCGACCACTACCAGGGCTTGCGTTTTGTGGCCGCCCATTTTCCTGTCAGGCAATTTTGGTACAGCAATGTGTCCAGGCGGGATCCCAACATCCGCAGCCTGTTGACAACACTGGCTGACAAAAAAGTGGTCTTTGTGAGCCCAGGAGAACTCGCAACAAGCCAGAACATAAATGGGGTGAATGTTCAGGTACTCCATCCGCCGCCTGATTTCACTGGCAGCGCAAGAACTCCAACTGACAGGGAACTCAACAACCTGTCTCTCGTGGTTCGCCTTAGATACAAAGACGTCTCTTTCCTTTTCCCTGGTGACATTGAGAAAGAAACTGAAGATGAACTGGCAAGATTGCAGCACCTTGAGCCTGTTGATGTCCTGCTGGTTCCGCACCACGGCAGCCGCACCTCAAGCTCAATTCCTTTCTTGCAACGGCTCAAACCCCAAATCGCAATTTTTTCCGTTGGCTTTGATAACCATTTTCATTTGCCCGCTTACAAAATTCGTCAGCGCTATGATGCTTTGGGTATTCGGACGTACAGGACTGATCGGGACGGTGCTATCACCGTCATCACTGATGGTCACAACATCGAGGTCGAGACCTTTCTCTCAGTGGCCAAGTGACTGTGACTTTGATGCGAGGGGAAAAGGCTGACAGCTTTGAAAGGCGGGTTAATTTAGGCTATGAAGATAGGGGAAAATGACATGCCACTTTGTGGGCCCGGCCCACATCATGGAGGTACGGTTCGCTGGCGGGATCGGTGCATACCTCAGGTCTAGCCTGCTCCTGATATACCGGGCAGCGTGGGGCAAAACGGCAGCCGCTGAAAGACCGCTCGAAATCAAACACGCCCCAATCACCAGAAGATCCTGGTGACGTTAGACCGGAGACTTCGCGGCTCTCTTTGGTAACCAGTGAGGACCAGAGACTGCGGGTATAGGGATGACGAGGGGAGTGGGCTATGTGGCCGGCCAATCCCAATTCGACGATCCTGCCTAAATACATGACCGCCACCTTGTGGCTTACAAGCTCTACCATGCGCAGGTCGTGGGAGATGAAAAGGTACGACAGACCAAGCCTATCCTGCAGGTCCTTTAGTAAATTGACCACTTGCGCCTGAATAGACACGTCCAGGCCGCTGGTGGGCTCATCGGCAACCAGAAATCGAGCCCCCACCGCCAGGGCGCGGGCAATCCCCACCCGCCGTTTTTCCCCCCCGGAAAGCTCATGAGGAAAATTGCCCAGTTTGCTCTCCTTAAGGTTGACCTGCTCCAACAGTGTTCTTGTCCTGGAGTCGACTTCCGGACCACTCATCTGGTGATGAACCTGGACTGCCTCTTTCAAAATTGCCTGGACTCTCATCTTGGGATTGAGCCCGGCATCCAGATCCTGAAACACCATCTGCATATCTTTCCTCAGAGGATGGAATTCACCTGCGGAGAGAGAAAGGATCTCTTTACCGTCAAAGAAGATTTCGCCTGAAGTGGCGGGGGTAAGCCGGAGAATCGTCTTACCCACCGTGGTCTTGCCAGAACCTGACTCGCCCACCAGTCCGAGGGTTTCATTTTCCTTGAGGTAGAAGCTCACATCGTCCACCGCAGGAATCGTCCTCTGCCTGCCTCGCCCCAAGGAAAAGGGACCTCTTCCCTGAAGGTAATATTTTTTCAGATTGACTACTTCGAGAATTGTTTTATTCATATTCGTTCGTCGAAATAGAGCCAGCATCTTACCCAATGACCGGGAGAGATTTCCTTCAATGCTGGCTCATGTTCTTTGCAGCTTTCGTTAATTTTTTCGTTCTTCTGATTGCAGCGGGGATAGAACCTGCACCCCCCAGGGATATTCATGGTGTCGATTACGTCGCCCTCAATAGCCTGCAAAGAGACTTTCTCTTTGATATGTTTTTCCTCAGGGATGCAGGCGAGTAGTGCTGCGGTGTACGGGTGGTTGGAGCCATCTTGGCAGCGGAGGATCTCTTGGACTGAGCCCGATTCCACCACCCTGCCGCCATACATCACCGCCACCCGGTCAGAGAGCCTGCCGACCACCTCGATATCGTGACTTATGAGCATGGTGGTTATGTTCAATACTGCCTTGAGTTCCATCAGCAGTTCCACCACCTTGGCTTGTATGGTGGCGTCAAGCCCCGTTGTCGGCTCGTCGGCGATCAACAGCGAAGGCTCCGCCGCCAAGGCCATGGCGATCATCACCCGCTGACACATACCGCCCGACAGTCCGTAGGGGTGGTTATGGTATCGCAACCGGGGGGAATCGATCTTAACCCTCTCGAGCCAGTACAGAGCTCTCTGTTGGGCTTCCCGGCTGTTCTTGGTTTCGGTATTGAGCTGGATGGCTTCGGTTATCTGTTTTCCCACAGTGACAAATGGATTCAGCGATGACTGCGGATCCTGAAAGATCATGGCGATCTCTTTGCCACGGATGTCTCGCATAAGCCGCTCTGTTTTTCTTTGCCAGCCGGCGCAGTCCTTTTGTACCGCCATGATCCGGCCATTTTTCCTTTCCCGCTGAACGTACTGATCGAGGTCCTGGAGTAGGTTCTGCTGAAGCCCGTTGGATCTGTATTCTATCTTCCCGGAAATCACCCCCGGTTCTGCGCCCAGCAGACCCATAACCGATAGAGCGGTGACCGTTTTACCGCTGCCGCTTTCACCCAACACACCAAGGGTTTCTCCTTGCATTATCTCGAGATCGACACCCTCAGCCGCCCGCACAAAGGCCTGTTTGTTCCGGGCGTAGAAGAAGGTGTGCAGGTTTTCTATCCTCAATATGACCGTCTGGCTCATGTGCTCCTGTGCCCTTCGAGTATGTTGTTGAGCCCGTCTCCCAGGAGATGAAAGCCCAAGATGGTGAACAGGATGGCGAGAGCTGGCGTGGTCGAGAGCCAGAATTTGCCCTGGAGAAGATAATTGGCCCCGGACTGCACCATGTTTCCCCAGGATGGTACCGGCTCTTGCACGCCGAAGCCAAGATAGCTCAGACTGGTCTCGACAAGAATGACCTCAGCCATCCCCAGCGTCGCCTGGATGATGAAAAGCGAGCGGCAGTTGTACCAGAGAATATGCTTGAAAACAATTACCCGATTCTTGAGACCAAGGGCGACGGCGGCCTCGATGAAATTTTTCTGCTTGAGAAAATTGATTTTCCCCTTGACCTGAGAGAGCACATTGGGGACGTTGGTCAAACCGACGATGATCATAATATAGTAGATATTAGGCTTGAAGGCGGCAATCACCAGGAGAATCAGAACAAGTCGCGGAAAAGAGTCAATGAGATTGGCAAGGTAGAGGACGGCCGTCTCCATGGCTCCGCCGCGATAGCCGGCCAGCACCCCGAAGAACGTGCCTAAGCTGATGCTGATAACGATGGCGAGCAAGCCGGGCACGAAGTAAGCCTGAATGCCGACGATGAGCCTGGCGAGGATATCCCGGCCCATGAAATCCGTGCCGAGAAGGTGGCCCGCAACTCCCGGTGGAGCCATAAGCAGCGACAGATTCATCTCCTGAGGGTCATGAGGGAGAAAGTTGAGGGCGCCCAGGATGTAGGACAGCACCACGAGATTTACGATAAAGAGACCGTATCCCACATAGAGGAGATCTATGGCAGCGGCTTGCTTCCACAGGGGCCGGCTTGACAGATCGGTCACAGTAAGTGACGCTTGCGAATACCGCTTCATCCCTGTCATCAACTTCCCTTCTCCTGAGATGCCCTCGGATTAACCATGATGTAAACCACTCTTTGAGTCAGGGTGCCGAATCGAACGAAGAGTGCTGCAACAACGGCAATCCCCATTATGACCGGATAGTCCCTGTCCAGGGCGGCCTGCCAAGCCATTCTTCCCATCCCGGGCCAGTTGAACACCTGCTCCACCACCACTGCACCACCTAGAATAAAAGGAATCTTGGAGGCAATGATTTCAGTTATGGGGATGAGGAATCCTTCTTTGAACGCATGGCGCCAGGGGGAGGCTCCCTTGGCGCGAGCGGTGCGAACGTAGTCTTCTCGCAAAACTCTGCCCATTTCATCCCGGAGGTGACGAACCACCTCGCTGATGGTGCCATTACCGACTCCCAGCACCAGGATGGGCAGGAGGAAGAAAAGTAGGGTCAACTCCCGCTCGCTGGAATAACCATAAAGGATGGGAAACAGCTTGAACTGGTGGATAAAAATGTAGATAAACACATACCCCAACCAGAAAACCGGCAGGGCTGAGACCAGGTAAGCGAACATGGTAAAGGGCCAATTGAGCGGGGTGTCTCCCCGCTGTGCCGGTGACAGGGCAATGGGCACCGCAATGAGAAGTGTCACCAGCATAGAGCCTACAGTCAGATATAGGGTGTTGATCCCCACCCGGACAATCTCTTGCAGAACCGGAAGCCCGGTGCGGATCGAGGCACCGAAATTTCCCTGCAGCATGTTTCCCAGCCAGAGAAGATACTGGGAGTACCAGTGCTCCGGCACCCCCAGAGCCGTACGAAGCTGCTGCTGCGCCTCAGCCGTGGCTATCTGTCCTTCCAGCAGCAAGCTAAATGGATCTCCGGGTGAGAAATAGAGGACGAGGAAGACTACGAAGCTCACGCCTAGAAGGAGCAGTGCCGTGAGAGCAAGCTCCCTGAAAAGCTGCTGAGCGACAGGTCTTACGAAGGATAGTCTCATGGTTCAGATTAAACAGGGCCCTCCTGAGGAGGGCCCTGTGAAAGGACATGCCACAGCAAGGACTAGCGTTGCTCTTGCTCCGGTATGTACCACCTGTCGGAAAAAGAGAAAAACTTGTATGGATGGATGGCCACGTGGCGGAGTTTGTGGTGATAGGCGGCATAGTTCGTCAGCGTCCACAGGAAAGTGTATGGACATTCTTCCGCCAACAGAGAGTGGAGTTTGCGGTAAATGGTTCTCCGCTTCTCGTGGTCGAGTGTCAGCTTACTCTCTACGATAAGACTGTCTATTTCAGGATTTGAATAGCCGCCGAAATTGTTCCGCCAGGGGCCGATCTCGGACGAATGAAACAGGGAGGTGATGTCGGCGGAGTCATCAAACACCCAGGAGGCAAACACCACATCGAAGTCGTGTTTGAGAAAAACGTCCTCTTTCCAGGCCAGCCATTCCTTGAACTCTCCCTTTATCTCTACCCCGATTTTGCCAAGATAATTCTGGAACGCCAGGACAACTCGCTTTACTCCTTCGCTCTCTTTCTCTATGGGAACTTTCAGAGCCAGCGATAGTTTCTTCCCATCTCTCTGCATTATACCGTCGTCACCTTTGGTGAATCCGGCTTCCTCCAACAGACTAATCGCCTTTTGCGGTTCGAAAGGCAGAGGCTCAACATCAAGATTATAGGCCCAGCTTCCTGGAGCAAAGGGACCGGAAATGATGGTGCCCTGGCCATTGAAAAATGATCCGAGCATTTCCTGCCGGTTTACCGCATAGGTGATTGCCTGCCGAACCCGCTTGTCGGCCAGCAGCGGATTTCGGACGTTATAGCCAAAAAACGAATAAGACAAGGCGTTGTACGGCTGCAGGACCAATCGTTTGTCGCCCTGTATCTGAGGTATATCTCGCGGGTTCACCAAGACAATCATATCGATGGCATTGAACATCAGAGCCTGGCTCATGATATTCTGGTCGGCGAAAGGTCGGGCCAAGATTTTGTCAAGGTGGGGGCGACCACGGTAGTAATTCTCGTTTGCCACCAGTATGACTTCTCCGTCGGCGGTGATATTTTTGAGCATATAGGGACCGGTGCCAATGGGCTTGTGGACAAAAGGGTCTTCCCGCGTGAGAAATTCATGATTTTCGGGCCCATGCTGCGGAATTATCTTGAAACTGAATTTGGCAAGTCCATTTAGAATTGGTCGTTTCAAAGTCAACTGCACGGTGTAATCATCAACCTTGACGACACTTTCGATAAACTCATAGCGGACCTTAAGTGGGGTAATGGTTTGAGGATGCATCATGATATTGTAAGTAAAGATGACATCGTCAGCGGTAAACGGTCGCGGCTCTTCTCCTTCCTTTGCATGCCAGGTCACGTCCTGGCGCAGGTAGAAAGTGTAGGTCAGGCTGTCATCGGAAATATCCCAGCGCTCGGCCAAATCCGGGACGATCTCCTGCTTTTCATCTATACCCACTAGACCGTTGAAAATGAGTTCGCTGATTCGCAATGAAATCATGTCGTTGCTGGTTATAGGATCCAATGTCGCCGGCCTGCCGTATTCACCGTAATTCAGCGAACCTCCCTGAGGAAAGCCGTCGTTTTTGAGAGCCGCCTTTCCTTGGGGCAGCAGCAAGACAAAAATGGCCAAAGAAACAATAAAAAAAACAGTCGCTAGCCTTCTCATAATCGCCTCCTCAAGCGAGAAGCTTCCTTGTCTCGTTCTCAATTAAATGTTGCTCTTTTCGATATTTCTCTCCTCGGTCCGACCACAACAGTCATTGCCAACATAAGCTAAAAAAGTTTGGCATCCCCGGCACTCTTCTGTTCCATGGCATACACGCCCTGCATGGAGACCTGTATTTGGCGTACTGCCGGAAACTGATTACGCATGCCGAAATAGATCTCCAATGCCTCGGAGAATCTCTTGGAGCGATAATATGCCTCCGCCAAATTGATCAGCATGAGCGGATCATTATATTCGATCTTGTTCTTGTTGCTCTTGTCCCTTACCGTTTCCATACATGCTATAGCTTGTTCGTATTCGTGTGTCCGCAGATAATACCTGCCGAGGGCATAATGCAACGTTTCTAATTTCTTTCCATCGATGACCTCAACCAGAGTGGTTGCCTTTCTAGCGATCTCTGAGCACTCGAGATTGAGTCTGTTGCATGCTAGTAAGGTATCTGCCAGAAGATGAGGCTCTTGTTGCTGCCCGGTAGAATCTTCCAAATGCATCTGTGACTGCCGTCCGCCGCTCTGCCAAAAACGAGCAACCCCATGAAGAAGCTCCGCCTTTTCTCTGTAGGGTGAAGGTAGTAGTCCCGATGCAAGAGCATCATCGAGAATCTCGATGGATTGGTCTATATGGCCGAATCTGGCCTCAGCTTCTGCTAGGTAGTACTGTGCCACTCCTTTTATTTTTTCATCTGTTGTTGCTTTTTCCAGATATTCCAGACTTGCTCTACCATAGAGAACTGCAAGATTGTCCAGCAAAGATGGATCGTAAAACCGGACAATCTTGTTCTTTCCTATGGTCTCTTCATGGAAAAAGCCACTCAGGTCTGTGCTTTTGATCAAGCGTAATCCTTTGTCTATTTGTCCTTCCCTGGCATAGACGGTGATGAGGTTGTTTGCCAGGCGAATTGATAAACCCTGTTGGATTTGCTTCATCACTTGCCTGATTTGCTCTCCCATTGCCAAAGGTTTTCTCTCTGCAAGTCCTAGCCTGCTGTAGGCGGCGGCAAGTTCCGACATCACTTCCGGGTCGGTTGTATCCACACTGCTCCAGAGTTCATCAGCATTCTTGTTTTTGCCCTGGAGATAGTAAGCCCTTGCCAGAGCGATTTTCGCCAGGGATCTATCTCTCGGCTCAATTTTTTTATCCTCTATGCATGTCCGCAATGAAACTGCTGCTTCAGCCGTTTTCCCCGTATCTAGAAGTGACCGGCCCAGATACAGCTTGGCATAGTGGCTGCCGTCTTCCTTGTCGGATGCTAAGAGCTTGCTGAGATAGTCCACCTGCACAGAAAGTGCTGTCCGATGAAGCTCTTGGTAAACTTGAGCGCAGGCCAAAAAAGTCATTCCGAGGCCAAGATAGAGCTTTCCCTGCTGGCTTGGTTCGGCCAGCCTCATGTGGGCCAAAAGGGTGGCAGAAGCGTCTTCATAGTGGTGCCTGTTGTAGGACTGCATACCCTCCCGTATAGGGTCGGCTGCCGCGGACAATGAGGCTTCCAGCACCAACGCTACGAGGCAACAGACAAACAATCCCTTTTTTAGGTTTGCACACATCATTTATTCTTTCAGCTCAGCAACATAAATACGGTCCCACTGCTCAACCTGGGCCCGATATGCCAGGATGCCATGTAATGAGCACACCACATCGTGGTTCATCTTGGTGCCGGTTTTTATGGCAAAGTTTGTCTTGGCCTCGATGTCAGCTATGTGTATGGGGTCAAATGCGTGTTCATCCTTTTTTACGTAGATGATTCTCTTGCTATCCGGCATCCAGGTGGGCCCTCTCTCAATATCCGGGACCACGTTGGTGGCCACAATCTTGTCAGCCAGAGTGTCCAAATCCCTTTGCCCCGACCCGTCGACTCCAATCACACCAATGGACCACACTTTGGGGTCGTTCTCGGTGTTGTAGTTGGTGTAAAAGGCTATTCTTTTGCCGTCCGGTGACCAAATGGGTCGCAGGTCATCATAGGCCCAACTCGTGAGGGGCCTCAAGGTCTCCATTGGTCTGCTGACGTCTTCCATGAGAAAAACGTCATGATTATCATTGCTTCCATAGATCATTACAATTTTCTTACCGTCTGGAGACCACTGGGGGTAAAGGTATGATTTCATCCCTCGAGTTAACTTTATGGTCTCCCCAGTTTCCAGCTTCAGGAGAAATAGATCAGCCTTACCCGTTCGACCGGAGACGAACACCAGCTCACTGGCAACGGGTGACCAGTGTGGGTGACTGTCTTTCTCGCTGTTCTCAGTCAGTCTTATGGTAGCCCCCTTTCCGAGTTCGGGAATTAGGTAGAGGTCATAGTTTCCTCGACCTCCATTGCTCATGAACACCAAACTGTTTTCATCGGGCGACCAGGTGATGCCGGCGTTATAGCTCACCTCGTCAAAAACGCCGGGGAATAAGACATCCATTTCCTCAGCTTCCGGGGACGGACGGAAATAGATTCTTTGGATAACGGTGCCATCCTTTCGGCAGACAATAATCTCCCTTCGGTCATTCGTACTCCGTTCAAAAGCCAGCAGTTCTCCCGAGGGGGACCACGAAGGATTTGAGTCATTGGCACCAAACTCCATGGCAGTAAGCGCTTGGACCCGCAATGGTTCAATTCCAGCCGGTTTCTTTTCTTTCACCTCCGGCTGGAAAAAGTCCTCTTCCACTGACCCTTCTTGAATATCGGTTTTTGCAACAACCTCTTCAGCCTGATCTCCTTCAGGTTCCGCCCCTTCAGGACTCTCCTTCACCTCGGAGTCTGCTGACAGGTTTGCTTGTCCACTAGAATCTTCTTCTGTCCGATTTCCTATCGACTCTCCGTCTACACCGGGATTTTCGGCTACCTGTTCCGGTTCCTCTCCCGATGACAGATCCGCCGGAGCGAAAGCATCCTCTCTACTGCTGGTCTCATCCTCCCTCTCGGAATCCACTTCCTTGCTTTCAACTTCCCCTCTATCTAGTTCAGTTTGCTCCGCCGTTGTTTTACCAGGCGGCCTTGACGGCTCGAAAACCTCTCCCTGTTGAGGATTCATCTCAGCGGCAGCATCAGATTGAGGAACATTACCAGCCGAAACCCCGGTAGTCGCCAAAGCAAACATCACGAATACGAGGCCCAGACATCGGATTACCTTTGGTTGCAAACGAGTCGTCTCCTTCTACTTCAGGTCTTTTAGCTGGGCCCAGTATTTTCTCGACGATTGACGAATCTTGGTAAATTCACTCTTTCCCTCGAGCTCCTTGGGGAAAAAGTCGAAGTACTCTTTCCAGGCCAGATCGGCTCTATCGAGAATCGCTTTTTTCTGAGTAACTAAAAAGAGTTTATGATAGGAGATGGCCTGGTAGTAATAGGTGTCATGCACCGCCTCTTGGTAATAATTGTTCGGGAAAAACCGAGTGTTTTGCTTTGCTATTTTCAGTTTTTCAAGTGCTTTGGCGTAGTTCGCCGCGGCAGCTTGTTTGTCTGTGTGAATGAGTTGATTTGCTTTCTCGTAGTAGGCATGCCCCAAATTGGTGTAGGTTACAGCAAATTGCTTATAGATTATTTGCTTGTTTTCAGGGAGAGACAGCACGTTTTCGAACTCACGGATGGCCGCATCGTAATCCTCTTTTTCATCCAGGTAGAGCTGGGCGAGCCTGTGGCGAGCATCTGAGTAGTCCGGATGACCTCTTTCTGTGCTGGCGTAAGCCGCAATGGCCGCATCGATATTTCCATTCTGCTCGGCCATTCTGCCAATGTTCAGATAATCTTTGACGAGAGCAATCCTGTCTGTTCCCGTACGATCAACTGTCGATTGATTGAATTCCAACACTTCTTCCCAGTCGCGATATTCGCCGCCCGCCGAGAGCTTCACTTTACGGAATCCGAAGTTTACCAGCGTGCCTTCGAGAAGCGGGGTTCTACCCACCTCAACACCATCAACAAAAACGGCCGCCCCGGGAGGTACAGAATCTACCTTAAACATAGCATTGGCCACGTCCAGGGAAAACTCTTTGACTTCATTGCTTGCCTCAACCTTGAGCTTGTCTTGGAGCGGTTCGTAACCATATCGAGAGAGGAGCAGATCGTGCTCCCTGGAAAGACGCACAGGTACGACCGCGGTACCATCCGAACCGGTGGTTCCTACCCAGGTGTTATCTAGGTAGACGTTCACTCCCCAAAGTGGTCGTGAATTAGTTGAGGATCCAGCCCTGGCTGCCAAGATAAATGAATCCCTTGCGATATCCTCGAGATATACACGTCTGACAAGTTTAGATCCCAGATTTATTTTCTCATTGTCGCTCAAGTTCACCAGCTCGGCCCAGGATGAATTTTCATCATTTTCATTGACAACAAGCAACCCGGCTTCGTGGTAACCAAGTTCATTTTTGCTTGGAGCGGTTGGCTCGACAGTCATGTACTTGAACTCGTTGCCACGTCTTATCTTGTAGTCGAGTCTTCCCAAGTTTATTAGGTAACGATCTTTTTCAGTGGCGATAACAGTGCCTTCGAAAGGGAACTGCTCTATGATATTGTTGACCACCAATTTGATGGTGTCCTCTACCTGCTTTTTTTTCATGACTTTGTTTATTTGACTCAGAAGCGTGTTTCCATCAGAGAAGTTGACCGTGCTTTCTATGGTCATTCCTTGATCATTCTTGGTGACACTTCCTGAGATGACCATATCCACCGTGTCGATCAGTTTCGTCTGTCGCCACCCTTTTGTTGACATGGTCTCTAAATCAAGGGAAGCATCCATCATTACTTGCCGGAGTTTTGCCTTTGGTACTTCGACAAAACTGCCGTAAATGAAAAGATTATCACCTATGGCCTTTTCGATCGTGCCCACTACATCCGCCAAATCCTCCTCGGGGGTGTTGTTGACATAGCCGTAAAGACCCACCCTGATCGATTTGGGTTTAACGGGATAAAAAATTCTCTCGATGCCCTGCTTGCCTAGCAGCTTGACCGTTGTCTTCCACTCCGCCGGAACATGGCCCGGAGCAGTGAGCTTCATTCCCACCTCTCGACCCGATTCGCCCCGATAAACATAGGTGAACTTGCCTTCTCTATTGGTTTTGCCCACCTGCTTATCATCGACACTCACAACCACATTTGGAATTCCTTCAGCAATCCCATAGGCCTCAGTGAAAGCTGAGACAGAAACCCTCGCGGTTTTGCCTGTCCGTCCCGTTTGTGCTTCTTTCGTTGACCGGCTTGGACTGGCTGATGCGTCTGACCCAAGGGGCTGCTCTACAGAGGACAGCGCAGCTTCAGTTTTTGCCGCTTCTCTTTTTCTGGTAAGAGAAGCCACTATGGTCTGACCCGGCTTCACTCTCACTTTCTTGCTCCAGGTGGTGTATCCTTTCTTTGAAACTTTGAAATTCATTCCCTTCTTGGGCATGCTCTCATAGGTATGGACATACTCTCCAGCCTCGTCTGTCTTGCCCCTCTCTTTGCCATTGATTATTACAGAGACATTCTCCAGTGGCTCCCCCTCGTCTGAAACAACCAGGGTAAAATACTTGCTGGCTTTCAGGGAAGCATCGATGGCATAGGCCTCCGCACTCCCATCCTTGGGCAACCTCACCACAAACGAATCCTTCCAGGGCTCGACCTGATACCCGGGAGCCTCCAGTCGAATCTCCACTGAGACCTCTTCCCCAGGCCGTCTCCATATCTTCTGGGTCAGATTTCCCTTGTCGTCGGTTAGGCCGGCTTCCATCCCATCCACGAGCACCTTGGCCTGGGACGCCGGCTCACCATCCAGCGTAGCCTGTACCTTTACCTCAAGCTCCGCCTTCTTGCCCATACCGCAACCAAAGATGAGAATCGACAAACAAAGGAAGAACAACATTTTCAGCTTTTCTTTGACCATTGCTTATACCTCCCAGCCAATCGACGGGATCACAGCTGACACCACCCCTATAATCTGATACATGCTCCTCAGTCTCAGATTCATTGGCATTAGATCCCAGGCGGCTGTATGTTGACTTCTCCAGGATTAATGATTTTGTCCGCATCGGAGCTAGCACCAGCAATAGACCTACGCTTGCCTTCAGGAATTCTCTTGAGGGCAAACTCCAGCTTCTTGCTTGTGCTACCCCCTATCTCCACAGTCTGCGTTTCCGTCACATAACCAATCCTGCTGGCCTCAACCTTGTAGATACCTGGAGTTATTGTTTCTTCCTCAGACTCGAATTTGCCCTTCTCATCTGCTACGACCGAATGAGAGGCAGTCTCCACACTGACGGAGGTATTGATCATGTTTACCACGGTACCTTTAGGATTGTCGCCGGGGATTGGCTTCATGTCCTCATCCACGAGGTGTACTTTACCGTAGATCCTGGCGGAGCAGGCGGTGAGGAACAACAGCGCCAGGGCGATCAAAAACATTTGGGCTTTGCTGTAATTCATGTGTCCTCTCCTTCTTGGCTAAAATGGGAAAAACTCACGTGCACTTAAGTTTCATCATAGGAGGAAATTTTCATGAAAAGCTTGCTGCTATATCTCGATTATTCTCCGGCAACCAGAAAGATCAAGAAAAGAGGGTGCATCATATGTCACCCTCTTGTGCTAAAATTGTTTATTGGTGAATCAAATGCCAGAAAGATGATCAGTTCCGTTTGTAGCGGTTTACCTGTTTTTGGCTAGTTGCGTCTTTCTCTCTTTTATTTCTTTTGCCAACTTTTTTATCTTCATGTCCAAAATGTCCAATTCAGCCTTAATTTGAATATTTTCAGACTCCACGCTGAGTCCCTGCTTCCTCAAATCGGCTATACGCTTTATATTCTCTTCCTTGTCGCCCAGATTGGAGTTGTCTACCGCTTCCAGCTTTTTTCTTTCCAGCTCCAATTCCGCCCCTTTGACGAGGGTTTCGGCCATTTTCATCTCAAAGTCTGCATAGTTCTTCTCAAGAATGGCCATATCTTTTCGCATCTGGGCAAGTTTCACTTTCTCGGAGGACAAATCCACCTGCGCTTTTGCCTCTTTGAGGTCGTACTCCGCCTCTCGCACGCCGGCCTGCATTGCCGCTGGAACTTTGGTATATAAGCCCTGTTCTGTCTTTTTTGGTGAACTCTTGATCATTGGAAATTTGAGGCATCCGGAAAAAAGGGTAACTGCTATTAATAATCCGAGAAAGACGTATTTTTTCATGATCTTTTCCTCTTCTTGCAGTTAGACAAAATTTATGACAACCTTCATGCTTCTGGGAAGGGTTTGCAGCTCTCCTCTCCCTTTTATTGGGCTTCAATGAGGATCTGCCGTCTGTATGGATCCATCAAAGCAGGATCCCAGCATTCAGCTTGAGAGGTTTAGCATGATCCATGCCAAACAATTGGGTGGGAGATTAGACCATCTGTTTGTGGCTGGCTGATGCTGACTGAGAAGTGGACTGTGGATTTGCCAGACGAACCCGAAATCCACGGGCGCAAGGTGACTGATATTTGGTTGCCCGGGCTCAGTTCTCAGGCTATCTACGATGGGGTGATTGACAAGTAAGGATATTTCATTCATTTCATGAGGGGCTCATCACTTGAGCACCCAGGGAGACTTGATCCATAGTTGAGATACAAGAGTTTCTAATGTCTAAATCCTTACAGGAAAACATATAGTCGATAGTATCAATCATCATACTTGGTGGGAGCAAGATTCTGCACTATGGAGTATGTGGGGTCAGATCTTCATTCGTCAATTGGCTAACTATTATCGGCTCTCTGAGCCGACCTCAACTGAAAACTGAAGAACTGATCCCCTATCAAAGCGCGGTGGGTTTGGCACTACTTGACCTGGGCCAACTTGCCCTTGGCGATTTTTGCCTGATTGCTATTCGGATATTCCTTGACGACCTTCTTCAAAAGAATCTTCCCTGCAGTGCTATCCCCAAGTTCCAAAAAGGCCATGCCCTGCTTGAGTATAGCACTGCTCACCTTATCACTCTTGGGGTATTCCTTAATTGTCTTTTCATAGGAAGCTATGGCTTCCCCATAACTCTTCTCCGCATAATAGCACTCGCCCAGCCAGAATTGTGCGTTGTCGGCCAGGTCGGACTTTGGATATCCTTCGAGATAGCTCTTGAATTCATTTCTTGCTGCGTCGTACTGGCCACTGCGAAAAAGCTGAAGGGCATTGTCATAATGTTCTTCAGCACTTGAGGCTGGCTGCTTCTTAGCAGTTTGTCCGGTGTCAGAAGAGGACTTAGCCTTGGCAGCTTGTTTTTCTGTTTGGCTGCTCGGCTTGGAGCTAACTGCCAGTTCCTGCAGTCCAAGGTAGCCGGCCATCGTATTCAGAGCTCGCTGGAGATCCTCCACATTTTTGCGAATCTCCAGCATCGACTCCATTTGATTTTGCTGAACCTCACTAATGCGTTCCCCGTTTCGAGTGTACATTGCAGTGGCTTCTTCCATCTGACCGGTTAACCGCCCCAGTTCTAATTCTATCCGATCCAACTGCGCCCCTACCTCTGCTTGATTCTTGCGAAGTGGCTGCCGGTCAGCATCAAGGGCTGCCAATTTCTCATCTAATGTTTTTTCCATTTCAGCCATCTGGGCTTTGCTCTTGTCCAGGTCACGGCGGGCAGTCCAGATTTGCCTCTGGAGCAAGGATACATCTTTCTGGGTGGCGCACCCTCCAAGGAAAAAACACACCAGCAGCAATTTTAGCAATCCAAGACCCAAGAACCTCTTCCCGATGTCAGTGGATGCAATCCTATTCATCTCCTATCCTCCTCATTGCCGTCAATGCTCTCCTATCTGCTTCGATTAAAATATTTCTAAGTTTACTGGCAGCGAGAAGGAGAGAGAACCGCAGTATGAGTTTAGCCATTCTCTGCAGCGCCGGGATGGTGTTAAAAATACGAAACGGCAGATAGTGTGGAATGGATTTTTGGAAAGTTCAATCTCTGATCTAAGCAACCTCCGGCAAGGCGGGCAAACATATGCGCTCTGGTGTGCATTGCTGCACACTTCTGCGTATAAAATAGTATCCCCCAACCTCGATCCCTTGAAAGATCGAAAGCGAGTTCAGACCTATTATCTCTCTGCTCAGGCGATGAACTAAGCCGTCTGGTTCAGCCTGGTGAAATCAGCTTATGCTTTGTGCAAGACTTTCAATTTCACCAAATAGGGGTCAGCGTTGGCCTCATATCCTTCGAGCCGAAGCTGACCCCATGGCTGTCTTATCCTGGCAAATTGAGAAAATAGATCCAGGAAGGTATTTATCGAACCTGGAACTGCGCCCGTCGGTTCTTCCACCAACAGGACTCTGCATGGTCCATGCATAGGGGTTGCTCTTCACCATAGGAAATAGTGGTGATTCGACTCTCCGCCACCCCCGACTTGACTAAATAAGTCTTCGCACTATTGGCGCGTCGGTCACCCAAAGCAAGGTTATACTCGTTGGTTCCTCGCTCGTCGCAGTGTCCCTCAACCAGGACACGCACTTCGGGATGCTCGCGCAGGTATGCCGCTTTCTCATCCAGAATCATCATGGCCTTTGGGGTGAGAACGTATTTATCAAAGTCAAAGTGGATGTTTTCTTCCACAAAAGCACGCATCCTGGCATCTTCAGCCATCATGGCCGCCTCTTGGCGCTGTCTGTCTGCCTCGCTCATCTTGGCCATTTCTGCCGCCCTGCGAGCTGCTTCAGCCTCAGCGGCCTGCTGTGCTGCTGCGTCCTCTACAACCCTCTCCTCTTCCATGGGTTCGGCTTCCATTGTCACCTTTTTCTTGGCGCATGAAACACCCAGCACCAAGAGCATCGCCAACATTAATGCTCCCAAAATCCACGCTCTGCTCTTTCGCATGCCTCCCTAACCTCCTCTCCTTGTCAACGGTTTTTAATGCCCAATGCAAAAACCTAACCAAATTCAACCTAATGAGCGGCTGGACTAGTCCGGATATTTGATGAATCACCTGCTGCGACCACGGATATGGCCGTCCTTCCTGGCGTCCTCAGGTGTCGGCCCCTGCGACGTACCGTTCAGGTACGCCTCGGGCCCAACACCCTGTGGTTGCCCGGTGGCCCGCCCATCTTCGTGGTCTCGCGACAGCAATTCATTAAATATCCGGACAAATCTAAAAAGATTTCAGCCAGCCTTTTTTCCGTTGGGTCCCTTTATACTACTAAGGAGCCGTTCTCGTCAATCGCGGAGACCAGTCCGGCTCTGTGTGGGAGCCACCGAGACCAAGACGCAACCTCCTCTGGTCCCTACCATTTGCCTGCATAACCCAGAGGGTTTTGGTGCCGTGGCGGTCTGACTGGAAAAGGATCAACCTTCCATCAGGAGACCAGCATGGATCTTCGTTGTTGCCCTCACCCCCGGTCAGCTGACTCAGTTCTCTACCATCCGGACTTATCATAAAAATATCAAAATTTCCATCATGTAGGCCAGCATATAGTATCCGATCCCCCCTGGGGGACCAAGCCGGTGAAGTGTTGTAGTCCCCCTCAAAGGTCAGCCTGGTAGTGGTCTCCTTGTCGACATCCAACAAATAAATCTGGGGTTTGCCGGCTCGATTGGAGACAAAGGCGAGCTTGCTGCCATCTGGGGACCAAGACGATGAGACATCAATGGCCCAACTGAGGGTCAGTTGCTTCAGTATTTGACCCCGTACATCCAAAAGGTAGAGTTCAGGATTTCCAGTAAAGCTCAAGGTGGCGGCCAGCTTGCCTCCATTGGGGTGGTGAGCAGGGGCGATATTCAAACCTGGTCGCATGCTGATGCGCTCTGTGGCCTTACTAATCAGATCAACTGTGTAAAGATCCGGATTTCCACGCTTATAACCCACAAAGGATATTTGCTTTCCGTCCGCTGACCAGTTAGGCGAGAGATTCATACTGCTGCTATTGGTCAGCTGGCGAATATTTGAACCATCAAAATCAGCCAGGTAGATTTCTTTCTGTCCCGTTGCATCACCAACAAAGGCCAGCTGCGTATGGAATATCCCGAGCTCGCCAGTGAGCTCCAGCATCAACTCGTCTGCAAATCTAAGAATAGTATCCCTGGCAGACGCTATTGAATTTTCATAAGTCCTACTGAGCAAGAGCTTCTGGTTAATCACGTCAAAAAGATTAATTATCAGCGCAAACCGCTCCCCCTGAATTCGGTAACTCCCTCGCACCAAAAGATCTGCACCAAGAAATCTCCATTCGGAGAACTTAATTTCCTCTTTTTCGATTCCCATTTTGTCAGGATCCTGAAGAAATACTGCTGGATCTAAGAGCTGAAACAAGCCGCTGAAAGACAAAGCATTGCTCAATATATCCGCCATATTCTTTGCCAAGGGCTGGTTTGCAACATCACCTGCCTCATAGCGAAAAGCTGGTACGGCTATGGGAATCTTTTCTTGCAGGGGTGAGTTGATATCGATGTAAATCCGGCCTCCAGCGGGTCTGACCTGGAAGATGGTGAGAAAAAGGATCAATAAACCAAGAAGACTTATAGGTCGGTTGCGAAAATAGCGAAAATTCATGGTCTTAGGAGCTCACTTTTTCAGGTGCAAACCGGATGACGATCTCTTCTTCCTTGGGGCTGTAGATGTCAGGGAAAGGCGGAAATGGCTTAGATTTGAGAACGGCCTTCAGCACCGAGTCATCGAAGTAAGAATCCCCAGACTTCTGTTCAAATTGAATATCGAATACGGTGCCATCTCTGCGAACTCGAACAACCACCACTGCCTCGAGCTTGCCTTGTCCCCGACTCAACCGCTCGGGAAGCGCCCAATTGCTTTCAATTTTCTCGTTTACCAGGGCCCGGTAGAGCATTAAGGCCTGACTGAGTTCACCCCCTTTCATCTCACCAACCTTCACTAGAGAGACTGTCTTTTTACTCGCTCCAGGCTGTCGTTCCGGCTCTTCGTTTATTGCCGACACCTCTGCTTGAGCTGGGGGTGGGCGGCGCTCAATTTTGCTCAAAACCTCTTCAGCCAGCTTTACTTCTTCCGGTTCGCTCACAACCGCTGAAGTACGCTGTTTCTTTTTCAAGGACAAAGATTCTTCTCTAGGGCTGAAACGTTTGATAGGGATGGCTTGGTTGCGAGCAACTGCTCTTGTCTTGCGGCCAAAAGCTGGATATTTTTTTGTTTTGGCCTCAGGTAGACTCACCAGTTCCACCGAATAGACGGGTGCTAGAGGAAATTTGCTTCTGGAAAAACCCCACTCGCTCAAGGCAACCAACACCACTCCGCCATGCAGGACTAACGAACAAGCCAGCATTACAAACATAAGTTTTTTATCGGAATAAGTCCGCAATCTGGTGCGGTAAACCGCATCTGCAATCATGATTGACTCTTGGAAAGTCAAGAATTAGACGGCAGAGTAAATCCGCCTGCGGCGGACAGATGGACTTTTTACTAATCCGTCAATCACTTCATCTCTACCAACGGTTCAGTGACCATCCCTATGCTTTTCATGCCGCTCTGCCGCAACGCCGCCATCACTTCCATGACGAATCCATAGGGTAGGGCCTCGTCAGCACGGAGGAACACAGCCCTATCTGGACGGTTCTGATAGATTGTTTCTAGTTTTCTCTGCAATGTGTCCAGGGAGATCTTGTATTCGTTCAAGTATATTTCTCGCTTTCCTGTAATAGAGATCACTAACCGCTCTTCTTCAGCGGCGATTGGCTGAGTCGTAGTATGTGGCAGATTAACATCTACACCTTGCATCATCATGGGCGCAGTCACCATGAAGATGATGAGAAGCACCAACATTACATCAACAAAGGGTGTAACGTTTATTTCAGACATCAACCTGCGGCTGCCACGGTTTAGTTCCATTAGACATCCTTGGATTAAAGTCACCACACTTCGCGCAGGTGCGCTTCGTTGTTACTCATAGTCATTTGGCCACTAAAAGTGGCCTAATGACCCTCAACTCAATCGTCAATCTCCACGCTGTCTGCTGCCGGCTGCTCGCTGTGCCCCATTCGGCCGGCCCGTCTTACCATATCTCTCTTGACGATATTTAGAAAATCATTGGAGAAATTGACCATTTCCGTCTCTTGGTTGCGCACCTTGTTGGTAAAATGGTTATAGGCCACTACGGCAGGAATGGCTGCAGCCAGACCGGCAGCAGTAGCTATGAGCGCCTCGGAAATACCAGGGGCCACAACAGCCAAAGTTGCCGATCCTTTTAGGCCAATGCCTTGAAAGGCAACCATTATACCCCACACCGTACCAAAAAGGCCGATAAATGGGGCAGCATTTCCCGTAGTGGCCAACAATGACAGGGCTTTCTCCAGTCTTTGCAGTTCACCATTTACAGCACTGCGCAGAGCGCGCTCCATATTGTCGATCCATACCATCTGCAGCTCGAGATCACCGGGATTATCACTTTTTTCACGATCACTTGATTTGCTCAGCCGGCCGAGCTCCATGTAGCCCACCCGGAAGATCTCGGCTAGGGGGCTGTCCACCATTTTCTTTGCTTCGCGAAATACCGCAACCAGACTCTTGCTGTTCCAAAATAGATTGAGAAAGCGAGAGCTCTCTTTGGAAACTCTCCTGAATAGTCGATGTTTTAGGAAAATAGTGGCCCAACAAGCGATTGAAAGTAGAACCAGTATTATCAGCACCAGTTTTACTACCGTTCCGGCACCGAATACCATATGAATGATGCTACTACCGGGATTGCCGCCAGCAGGAGCGGCCCATGCTGTTGATACTGCCGCAAGCATCAACGATTTCATCTTTTGTAGTCCTCCCCCCTTTTTACATTAAGACACGGATGATCTATAAGGGTTCCCGTTACATCAGCCCACGACTGCTACAGGTAAGTTCCTTTGGAGATTCTTCCATCAATAGACACTAAGCACTTATTTCAACTAGGCACTAGGAACTATGCACTAGGCACCTGTAAGTCATTACACTTCGCGCTTGCGCGCTTCGTTGTCACTTGGGCTGGCGCCCGTCATTTATGGTCACTCATTGTTTAAAGACAATAAATGACAGCGAAGCATAGTGACGGCGAAGCCGAATGACGCGAAGCAAATGACCTCACTACCTTCTGCCCTTTGTACTTTCCTCTCTATGTCCGGCCTGGTCTCCATGGTTCAGAGTCTTTACCTTGAGAATACCTGATTTGTCCCCGCCAATCCTTCGCTTGAATCACACCTCACATCCTGCTAAAATCCCCTTTGATTTCAAAGGCTTCAAATTTTCTTGCGCAAGCTAACATCGCCTCGAGACAGTGTCAAGCAAATTTGACCTTAGCTTTTCATTATACACTGGCTTAAGAAAACTAAACCACAATGTCCACAAAGGGAATAGCGCAGAGCGCATAAAGAGGAGTTAGAAGTCAGGAGTCAGAATCCAGGAGGCAAAGAGCATGGGGCATGGAGCTTCACAGTTGGAGGTAAGAGGACCTCTCAGCAGGCTTCGCTCAAGGTTTGATGCAAAGAGATCTTCAGCAATTCTCTGCCTCAAACCTACAACCTCAATCCTCTAACTGCATTTCAATGCCTTGTGCCTTGCGCCCTATGCCTCGTGCCATTAATTCTATGCGCTCTGCGTTTAGTGTTTCCTCTGTGGTAAAATCTTCCTACTGTAAACAGGAGTTTTTTAGGATTCGAGGTTACTAATGAAAGGTTGGTCGAAGGCAGTGGGTGCCGGCCTGGGATATGTAGTTGGGGGCCCTATCGGCGCGGTGCTCGGCTATATGGCAGGCCACAAGTTGGCCCCCAAACTTAAGGCTCAAGAGGGTCATCTACTTATAGCTAACCTCCTGGGGTTTACCACTCTCTTGTTAAAAGAAAGCCTCACTCCGCCTTCCGAGGAGCGGAGAGAAACCGTGCTTTTTTTATCTAGACTTTTCAGATTTGATAGGGAAGACGAACAGCTGGCGGATGAACTTCTTCAGAGACTGTTAGAAGTGGAACTGGATATTCTTGCCATGGCAAAAACTTTTAAGGGCCACTCCGATACCCAGATGCGCGAGCGTCTCATGGAAATCCTGGCAACCCTCTCTTTACTCATTAACGGTCCCCTAGAAATAGGGCAACTTGCGCTTTTAGACGAAATTGCCGAGGCCTTGAACCTGACCCCGGCTCATTGGCAGACTATAAAATCCCGCTATCGGGGCCCATCACCCCAACTAGATACACCCTTTTGTTATGCTATACTCGAGCTTTTCCCCGAATCCTCGGAAGAGGAAATCAGAGCCGCCTATCGCCGACTGGCAAAAAAGTACCATCCCGATCGCTTTGCCTTTAAGGAGCAAGCCACACAGCGGCGACATGCCGAGAGGATGACCCTCATCAATGCGGCCTATGAGACCATCCGGGCAGATAGGGGCCTCAGGCATAGGGCATAGCGTAAAGCGCACCGCGCTTCGCGTTGCGAGACGGGATGTCGAGCTAAAAAATATTTAATCTTTCCCGTCTCGCTCGTCTCGCCCGACCTCATGTCTCGCTTTACTTCAGGCCCCATGCCCTGTCACAAATCACTGGTCCTTTTGTAAGAGCCGGGTTATAATAGCTTGTTAATTTTATCTCAAACTAAATGTTTGCGCTTGTCCGTTGGACGAGCGCTTTATGTTACCAAATAGTTGCAAATTTACTTCATGAATTACAGCTGAGGAGAGATGAAGATGAGCGACACTTCCAAGGATACGGACTCTGCGGCACTCGGTGCCTTTTACGCTTACCTCGAAGATGGCCAACTGGTCATGGAGCCCTACTGTTCATGTGGTAATCTACTTGACGAGTATTACAATTGCGAGAAGTGCAAGAGATACTGTCGTTGCACCGACATTTTGTGCGAGGATCAGGCCACTTTGAATCTGGTGGAGAAGTACATCCGCACCAGTCCCAGACTCCGCAATTTCAATGCCATGCTCGGCAAGAGAAAATCCACTGAAGATTAAGCGGTCACCCCAGCGGTGGCTCAAGCCTTTAGCCCGGATGTTTCATGAATTGCTGTCACGAGACCACGAAGATGGGCGTGCCACCGGGCAACCGCAGGGTGGGGGTCCCGAGACCTACCTGAATGGTACGTCGCAGGGACCGACACCCGAGGACGCACGGAAGGACGGCCATATCCGTGGTCGTAGTAAGCGATTCATGAAACATCCGGGTTCGACTATCTGAATTAAAAAACCAGACAGGAAAAAAGAGACTTGCTTATGAGCGAGAACCCAAAGACACTGGATCTTGAAGACACCTTTCACTTCAGTTGTAACCCTGGGATTGATTGTTTTACCCAGTGCTGCCAGGATGTGAACATTCTGCTCACACCTTACGACATTATCCAGATGAAGAATCGTCTGGGAATTTCCAGCACTGAGTTCCTCGAGAAATACACCAAAAGACTATTAGCACCAAACACCTTCCTCCCGGCTGTTCAATTCAAAATGGACGAAGAAAATAAGAAAAGGTGCTACTTCGTGGGAGAGAAGGGTTGTGGGGTATATGAGCAACGTCCCTGGTCTTGCCGGATGTACCCCATGGATAATAGTGCAGATGGGACAGGTTTTGCGCCCATAGTTGACTCAAGCCGTTGTCTGGGCCTCAATGATGATAAAGTCTGGCGATTGCGAGACTGGTTTGAAGATCAGGGTCTTCAACCATATGATGAGTGGAACCAGCGATTTGCAGAACTCACTGAAGACGAAGATCTGACAAGATGGAGAAAAGAATATCCTGGGGGTGTGGACATCTTCTATCTTGCTTGCTACGACATGGATCGCTTCAGAGAGCAGGTTTTCAAGGAAAAACTTTTCGAAATGGTAGAAGAGGTTCCAGTTGATCAGGATAAATTGAAAACCGACGATCTTGCCCTCTTGGAATTTGCCTTCACCTGGCTGAAAACTGTGGCTCGACTAAAATGAGCTAAAGTGCCTAAAGTGTCTAGAATGCCTAAAATGTCTAAAGTCATTATAAAGTAGGTCGGGTGGTTTCCGCCTCCGGCGGAGTTCACCCGACAACGATTACTAAGGCAAACCAATGACAGAAAACATTTTGGATAGGAACGAATTAGAAAAAAGCAGCATGGAGCCCATTAAGGACGGCAAATTCTCTTTCGCTTGCCACCCTGGTGTTCCCTGCTTCACTAGATGCTGCTCCGATCTTGACCTTGCCCTTACCCCATACGATGTTTTGCGTCTTAAAAACAGGTTGGGTATCTCCTCTAGTGATTTCTTGGATCGATACACCACTGAAGAGGTTAGACACAATTGCGGCTTACCCATGTTGATGCTCAAGATGAAAAACGATTCCAAGAGGACTTGCCCTTTTCTAGGGCCCGAGGGGTGTACTGTTTACCAGGATCGACCTGGAGCCTGCCGTCTTTACCCTGTGGCGCGAGCTGCTAAATACGTTGGCGGCAGAGTGAAGGAACGACACTATCTGCTGAAAGAGCCACACTGTCTTGGCTTCCAGGAAGAAAAAGGGTGGACGGACAAGGAGTGGCTCGAGGACCAGGGTCTCGAGCTTTACAACGAGATGAACGGTCTGTGGATGGCGATAAATCAGTCCAGTAAAGAAAACAACACCCCTCCTCCCATAACTGATGAAAAGCTCAAGATGTACTTCATGGCCTGCTACAACCTGGATATGTTCAAAAAGTTTGTCTTCGAAAGCAGACTGCTGAACCTCTTCCAGATCAACAAAAAAACCGTTTCACAAATTCAATCTGATGAAAGGGAGTTGCTCAAATTTTCCTTCCGCTGGTTACAATTTGCCATCTTCGCCAAGAATACCATGAAGCCCAAAAAGGGTGTAATCAAGGCAAAAAAAAGAGCAATGGGAAGAAGATGATTCCCACTACTTTTTTGGGGGCTCAAGCCAACAGGCTCAGGGCGTAAGGCTATTGATCTTAAACTATATTCCTTGTACCTTATACCTTGCGCCTTGTGCCTTTTCTTTATTCAATAATCCCGTCCTTCAAATCATGCTTGGTCCACACGGGAATGGGGTCACATAACTTATTTCTCGGGTTGTAGCGACACCTGTATGAGGTCTTTGACTCCCGGGTTTTCTCCATATATTCCCAACCCTCTACATAGTATTCACAGTCATCATTGAAACAAACGTATTGATATGGTTCGCTCCAAGTGTTTTCAGGCGGCGGCTGCCACTTGAGCATCGGTTCCCCACAGTGCGGGCAGTTGGGCTGTTCTTCTTTGCTCATTACTTAACTCCTTGATATATTGATTACCCAATCTTTCAGGATTAGCGATTTTTCAGATATATATTGGAAAATTCCTCTAAGGTCTCTTTCATGATTACCTCGGCATCAGGTACACCGTCTGCGAAAATCTCCCCTATCTTCTCGAAGCTGAGCTGATCTAAGTCCCTAGTGATCGCCATATATTTAGCTTGTTTGTCCTCTGGCAAGGCCTCCACCATTCTTCGACCAAGCATGGCTTCGTAAAGATTGTACATCCTCTCGAGCTCTTTCTCTTGGTTCTCTTCGCTTAATTCGAGCCCTCTTTTCTTTATCAGCGCTTCACAAAAGTTGAGGATGAACGGATTTCTTGGCTTGTCATCATTCATACAACTTTTCCTTTCACCTTCAGTCACGGGATAGATTTTTGAACACCTTTTAATATAAGCATCGTCCAGGCTGTTTTCTACCCTAATTATCCTGCATTGTAAAGTAATGTGGAAGGGATGAACATTGGAACGAGTTCAGAAAGAAGCTGATTATCGGTTGAAGCAGGCAGACAATGATCTATCCCTGACCCAGTGAAGAATCCTGGCCTTTCGAAGATCACGCTGTGCGGGGGGGAGGACCAGACTTCGCCCAGGCTATGACGCGGCAGGGGATTTGAGCCAGCCCCAGAGGCATTGTGGATTGTGATCTTAAATTTCGAAATCCGAATTGTACCCTATGCCCCATGCCCTTTGCTCTTTGCCAACTTAGCTTTGGATGCGCCAGGATTACATACCTCAATACGCTGGACTTTTTTCATCTTTCAGCAAAATAGGTTGACGAACCTTTTCCTTGAGTTATAAGTTGGGCATTGTCCGTCGCTGATGCTATGTGAACTGTACTTTTGTCTTTTGGTGAGTAGTTATATCTGAGCCCGGTTGTTCCACTGGCTCCAAGCTCAATATCTGCCAGAAGACATCGCTTCAAGGAGGAGGGGTGTAATGAGAGAGGAGACTGTTGTATGGACAAGAAAGATCTAGAACAGACGCTGGTGCTCATCAAACCGGATGCCCTTAAGAATTCATTGACAGGATATGTGCTTTCTCAACTTTCCCAATTCCACACGGGCCTGCGCTTCGCTGGAGCAAAGATCGTTTGTGTCAGCAGGATTCTTGCCGAGGAACATTATGCTGAGCATCGAGGCAAAATATTTTTCCCTCCGCTTATAGATTACCTCATGGGACTCATACATTATGCCAATGAATCTTGGAAAAGAAGAGTGATCGCATTTGTCTATCACGGTCCGGGGGCAATTAAGAAGATCCGAGATATTGCCGGCCCGACCAACCCACACATTGCCAGAGAGCAAAGTCCAGGATGCATTCGCGCCCTGGGCACAGTTGTCCCCCTCAAGGATGCTGCAGGAAATGAGATCGGAGAGCGCATGGACAATCTCATCCATGCCTCCGCCACAAGTGGTGAAGCTGAACGCGAAATCAAGCTCTGGTTCAAGCCCAACGATATCCCGCCCTTGATGCATGCCTACCCTGTTGAGGTAAGCAAGGATCATTTCTATTACAAGGACGGCAAACTTTATGTGACCTACGAACCGGACAGCATTTGCCTTATAGCACCTGGTGATGTTGCCTGGCAGTCTGATCTGGATACACTCCGCCTGTTATACCAGGGATTGCCTGCACCATGCTCTCTTGAGTCAGTGATCGCCAAGTATCTCATTAATGTGAAATAGGGGAGCCATCAGACAATTTTTCCTTTTTAAATCAATATAATAGAATATTTGTTATCCTGTTACATCATCAGAAACATCTGAGCAGTAAAAAATTTGTGGATTGAGGGATTTGGGGATTGAAGAACTCGTAGGCTACCGTTTCAATTCCTGAATTGCCTTTGGAGATCAGCAATGACTACTCCGGGAAATGAGCAAGGCCCCAACAAAGAGATAATGGACGCCATACTCCAGGTTCTGGAGGGAGGCAACCCGGAAGAGATCGCCCAAAACCTGGGTATGAGCCCTGAACAGTTGGTCGCTCTCAGCGAATCTTTTGCGCAGCAAACCTACCAGCAGAGTCTGCTGGGTGAAGCAGCCAAGCGCAAGATTGGTCGTAATCAGCCTTGTCCCTGTGGCTCTGGTAAGAAGTACAAGAAATGCTGTCTGCGGAAGCATGAGAAGATCAAGGACCTTTTGCGCTCCAGTATGGATTTTCAGGAACCGGAGGTTGAAGAGGAGGGGCCGCCTGAATACGTGGTAAAAGGATTCGATCTTCTGGCCGCAAACAATTACGAAGAGGCAATCAGTTATGCCAGCGATCTCCTCTCAACCTATCCCGAAGATGACCGAATCCATGACACCCTAACCACTGCCTACCTGGCTACCAGTCAACATGACGAGGCTGTTGCTATCTGCCGTAGCCGCTGGGAGGTGGCAAAAGAGGAAAAAGACTTCTTCATCGAACATGGTCGTCACAAACGCTTGCCAGAGGGTGACGATAGTGGAGCACCTCACTTTTATGCCCCTGATACCTGGCTGGAGAAATACTGGATAGCATTAAAGGCCAAGGACTACAGCAACCTGCTGCCCGAGCCACAAGATCCTCAGATTAGCCGTCTGATTGCTGAACTACAAACCGCCAATGATTTGAACCGTTTTCCCGAACAGCAAGAAAAGGGTCTGGAGCAAAGGAGGGAGGCTCTGACCCCTACAATAGAACAACTCAAAACGGCTGGACCTGACGCTCTTCCCTACCTACTCCAGATTATGAGCCAATTTTCCTGGGCTACCCTGTTCGTGCCTGAGATAATTGCCCATTACCCCGCCGAGTTAGCCATCCGCAGCCTCATGGACATCACCATGTTCAACTACCACTACGTGTCTGAGGCATGCCTCAAACATCTAGAGGGGCTGGGTGCTGATGTGCTTCCCCATATCCGCGAGGTGTTTAGCCGTGATCAGGAATTTGATCCACTTAAGGTAGGCTTTATCAATATGCTGAGCAAATTTGACGTGGCCGGGGTGGACGAACTACTGGTGGAATTCCTGGAGTCTGAGGAAACTGCGGTGGTGGATTGGACTGGTTTGGTTATTGGCAAGCGGAATCGAACAGATTTGCTACCCGCTCTGGAAGAAGCAAATTCCCGGATTGGTAATAAAACCCGAATCGGTTGGGCAATCAATCATCTAAAGGAACTCAAGGAAGCCAAGGACTAAAGTCCACTAGGCAGTAGGCACTAGAAGCAAGAAGTCAGGAGCCAGAAGGAAGAAATGAAAATTGAATTCCTCTCAACCACTGGCTACTTGCTGCTGGATTCTATGCCTAGTGTAGCACTCTTCGTGCCTGAGGATTTTCATGCGGAAACTGGCTGGCTTTCAGGGAGGTCCCTTTTTCAGCCAACAGTAACTGAACCTCGTTTATTATAACGCTCTCGCGATCGTTTTCCCTGCCACTGGTCAAGCTTTTGTCCCCCGGATGTAATGTTTCGACCAGAACAGCCGACAACACTTTCCCCCCAAAGAGTAACCGTTAATCTAAGCAAGAGATTATCTCAAGCCTCATTCTTATCTCGATATACCAGCACCGGTCTGGTAGTTAAGCGTACCAGGTTGAGGGCCTCGTCGCTTATGACTTTCAAATACTTGGGACGTTTATGTCCGTAAGCGCTCAGCACCAACAGGTCATATCTTTCCACTGCCACCGCTTTGAGGAGTTCGTCTACAAAATCGCCCTTCGCTGTTTTCTTGATGGGAGTGAACCCCAATTTTTTTAAGGTCTCTTCCCCGGTCAACACACAGGCTTGGGCGAATTCCTCGCTTTCCCCCAGTGCGGTTTCCTGGACGTGCATAATGGTAATATCTGGCTTTTTCTTGCCAAACAGCGCGCCGATATACTCCAGCGCCCCCTGGTCACACTGCGAGCCGCGATAGGCCACCAAAATTTTCTGGATCGGGCGGAAATCGCGCAGGATCAGCACCGGTTGCTGGGCATGATGAAGAATTTTGGCATGAACCGCACCCAGGAGAAAACCCCTTAAGGAGGAGCGACCATGGGAACCTAGGACAATCATGTCATACTTGCCGGTTTCGGCTGCATGAAGGATTTCATCGGCCGGTTCACCTACGGCCACCTTTGGTTCACAAGGTATTCGGCCACCGATGCATACCTCACAAGCTTCGATTATCTCATCCAACACCTGTTTCGCTTCTGTTTCCACGGCCTCTTCTACATCTTTCTTGGTGGTGAAAGGTGCATAAGAACTTTCTGCCACTATCTCCACCAAATCGGGCTTGACAAAGAGGGCATCCACTTCTGCGCTAAAATGTTCCAGCAAATGGCAGCTATAGCGCAGAGCCAGTTGGGATTCTTCGCTTTTATCGACTGCGACCAGAATTTTCATAAGATCACCTCTTGGTAGATAGGGAGTGTAACTTCCCGATCGTTGAAATTCGGTTTAAGTTTAGGGTCAACCGATTAGCGCATTATCAGAACCGAGGTCTGACATTTGCTGGCAAATCGCCCCACCCAATCCCGTGGGAAAAAGCGATCCAAAAGAGATTTCTTTCCCATCCAGAGTGCCAGCAGATTCTGCTTCAGTTCCTGGGCCACGAAGCTCTCGAATTCGGAGATCTCGGTCAGGGTGGTCTTCACCTCTATCTGGCGATCCTCATAGTAGTCGCCGATCTCGATCAAGCGTCGATAAACATCCTTTTTCATCGCCCCTTCCTGGCTGAGACCGATCAATTCCAACTTGGCCCCATGGATGGTGGCCATCTGATTGATCATCTCCAGGGAATCCTGGCTTATATAGCTCTGGTCCAAGCAGGCGAGAATCCCCGTTATGGGCTGTTCTTCCTTGACCAGCAACACCGAGCACTCCGCCTCATTCAACACCCCCTGCGGCACGGGAGAAGAACCTTCCCAATGGCACTTACCGCCTTTAGTACAGCCAAGGACGATGAGATCGGCTTCTTCTTCCCCAGCTTCAACCAAGATTTCTTGGGCAATGTTCCCAGCTCGCAAGCGGACTTTCAGATCTTTCTTGGCGCTACGGCAGACAAGCATCTCTTCCCAAAGGCCGTTTTTGACGGGAATCCATCTATAGTCCCAGTTTTTCATGGCATAGGGTGATTCATCCCCATCACCGCTTTTTAGAAAATCCTCCCGATAGCGGTGCAGGGCCTGATTCAGTGGGTGATTCAGCGGCCACGGGTCATTCTCCTCCTTGCCAGACTCCGTGGTCCGGACCCCAAAGAGAGTCACATCAGCCCAGGTGTTTATTGCCAACTTGGCAGCTTCATGGACCGCAAAGTCGCTGTATGGGTTTTCGTCAACTGCAACAAGAATTCGCATGGTATCCTCCCTTCATATCTTCACCTACGCCCTTCACCAGCTAATAAGAACGGGCGATGAAATCCGATCAAACAATGCCAGGAGCTGGCTCTTTTTGCTGAAACTCCGGTCAATGGCCGCCAGCACCAAGCCGTATTCCTGAAGATGTTCGACAAGTTCCGCTGGTGGCCCTTGAGCCACTCGACTCTGACCAGGAGTCCACCCTTCAGAACCGAGCAGTCTTCCTGCCTCTTTGATTCTCCCATCCAATTCTTCCTCTCCTTGCGACAAGGTTAAGCCGGTTTGTTGAAACCTGTAGGAGAGCAGATCAATCCCGATCTTCGCCCCTCTAAAGATACGCAAAAAGGTTGAGATAAGGCGGTGGGGATCGGCCTCATCACTTAACAGCAGCAACACTTTTTGCAGCGGCAAGAGATTCTTGACCAGAATAAACGGGCAGCCCATCTGCTGGTATAGGCTAGAATGAATCTTCTGGTAGAGTTTCGCAGAGAAAGAGACTGAGGCAATTCCTTCCACGAAAAGGTCATACGCTCCCCTTTTCAGCTCATTAAGGATCTCCTCTTCGCGGTCCCCGATGAAGATGAGAGGCTTGTTTAAAACAGGACAAAAACTGCTCTCTGCTTTGAGAAGTTGGGCGATCTCGTCCTTCCCCTTCTGCAGCAATTCTTTTTCCCAGGTACGACGTGCCCAGCCGGCACCAGTGGCAGGTCCCTCCAGGCCTGGTTCCTTTACATGGATGGTCTGGAGTTCCACTTCCATCAGGTTTGCCAGTTGGCAACCATATCTGAGTGCGATGCTGGATGCCAGGTCTGATTCGACGGCAACAAGAACCTTTATCATAGTTATCTACCCTCTTTCGGTAGGTTGACCGAAGGCCACCCCGGGAGACGTTGCCGGGGCAAAAGTCCTCCCTACCTAGATCGATTCTCCCGCACCTTCATCTCCGCCTTCCTGACAATCTCCTGAATTTCTCCCATTTTGAATGGTTTGGCGATGAAGTCGAACACACCTTTCTGGAAGGATTCCTTGGCGGTCTCCATGGTGGCGAACCCGGTGATGACGATCACCTCGGTTGTCTGAGAGCGGCTCTTCACTTCGGTGAGGAATTGCATACCGTCAAATCCTTCCATTTTCAGATCGGTGATGACGATATCGAACTCCTTTTCCTTGATCCGCTCCATGGCATCAACGCTATGGGTGAAAGCCTCCACCTCGTAGCCAACTTTTTCCAATCCCGGTTTTAGACGCTTGCACACAATTGGCTCATCGTCCAGAATGATTACCTGCGTTTTTTTCTCAGTGTTCATAATGCCTCCCTTCAGATCTGTCCAACCGCGTTAGGGGCTTCCGCTAACGCGAGAAAATCTTCCATGTATTTGGTCATGTGCTCATCGCTGATCATTTTCACATCCAGTTGGCGGGTGAATGCCACCAGTCGTCCGAGAATGCGCATCTTGCCAACCATGCCCTGGGCAGGAAGCTTCTTGATCCGCGCTACAACCAGATCCCCGCGCACATCAACACGGAAGTCATACCTTCCAAGGACCTCGGCGAGAAAGTTCGCCCTCCGCGACCTGCGGGTAATGTCCGTAACTCCGCCAAGAAATCGAAAGTAAGCGTAGTTGTCATTGGGTTTTTCGCTTATGTAGGAATCAATAATGTTGAAGTGATACCCGAGCCTAAGACTGAGATTGAGATATTCTTTGCTTATAACCGCCAGATTCAGACCCAAATACCGGGGACTAGCCATGGCAGAAGAAAAAGTCCGGGTAAGACTTGACATGAAACTGCCAAAATCTACAGACATGGGTTCCGTCGCCCACATTCCCGGCTCGGCCATTCCTTCCAAAAGAGCACGCATGGGCACCGAGATAACCTGGCTTTGCTCGATCTCATTCGAGTTTGCCTGTTCAACCAGGCCACCACCGATATCAATGATCACCAGCCCCAGAGGAATAGGGAACTTCAACTTTCGCAATGCGGTTTCCGAGCGGTGGTCATACTTCAGCTCGATTAATTCCTCCACAGCCCTTTCGTGGACAAAACGGGTGATGTCGTGAAAGGTCTTGCAGGAGGTGGGATTGAAGTTCTTATCATGCGGATCCACCAGATTTAGTGGGGCGATTTTTTTAAGCACCCGGCGGAGTAGCCTGTATTCATATGTTTCTTCAATGGCTTCTTCGGTAAACTCATAGTAGCACAGCTCCTTGACCGTCCCCTGGTAGACCACATTCTGTTCGGCGTCCAAGGTGATCTCCTGGCCTGTGTGCAATAGCCTTGTTGCCACCCCGGTATTTACGATGGTTGGTACTCTGAATTCACGGGCAATGGTGGCCATGTGTCCGGTAGCTGAACCTACATCGGTAAGGATGGCATTGGCCCTCTTGATCACCCTTGCAAGGCGAGGCGAGGTGTACTTGGTGACTAGAATGGCACCCTGGGGAAAATCGTCCAAATCTTCGTCGCTTTTGACTACAAAGACCTTTCCGGTGCCGACGCCCCGTTGAGCAATCACCCCTTTCCCTGCAAAAATGATCGGGTAACTCTCGAGAACCGAGGAGATATCACAGACTAGCTGGTCAATCTGGGCTTTGATCTTAAGCGGTCTGGCTTGCAAGATGAAAACGGCGCCATCCTGATCCAGCACCCATTCAATGTCCTGCGGTCTCTTGAAGTATCGTTCGATAGTGAAAGCCATGTTCACCAAGCTCAGCGCCTGTTCTTCGGTCAGGCACGATCTGGTCTGGAGATCTTCAGGGACCGGGCGAATCTCGGTTCCCCCGCTCTCCCTCGTGGTGAGCATCTCGCTCTTGCGCACGATGTTGAGTGCTGTTATGGGGTAAGGAGCCTCACGGCTCACGGTGTAGTTGTCCGCCACTATTTTACCGGCCACAAGTGGAGCACCGAGACCCCAGGTAGCGGTGATTATCATGACTTCCTGCTCAGGAGATTGTGGGTCCAGCGAATAGAGAACACCGCTGACTTTGGCATCCACCATCAGCTGGCAACCGACAGCCATAGCCACCTCAGTTTCTGAAAACCCTGTCTGGAGCCGGTATTCCATGGCCGAACTTGAATAGGTACTGGCAAGAACGTCCTTGTAGCGATCCAGGATATTCTCTGGGGGTTCATTGAGAAAGCTTGTATATTGACCGGCAAAAGTGTGCTCGCCGTCCTCACCCCAAGCGCTGCTGCGGATGGCAAGAGAGGGCTTCACAGTCTCCGCTGACAGGTAGAGCTGATCCATGGCGTTACCTATGGCTTTCTCCAGGGCTGGCGGGATCTTCCCCTCTATGATTAGACCTTGAATTCTTGCTGCAGCCTCCTCGCTCGAGTACTCTTTTTCTTCTCGCCAACCGGTGATAATAGCTTCAATCTGATCCCAGAGCTGATTGTGCTCTATGTAAGACTGGAATGTTCTGGTGGTAATGGCGAAGCCGTCCGGAACAGCCAGGTGGAGTAGATTTTTCACCTCCGCAAGGTTAGCGTTCTTGTTGCCGACCACATCGCTGAAATCCCGAGAGATCGCCGTGTAAGGCATGGTATAATCTGTCTTAGGAATGACCAGCCTGCCGGCCAGTTCTTCTCTAATGTCAGCGTTGATCCGCTCATAGCTTTCATAGAGCGGTAGGTATTTTTTTGGGGCGATGGTGTTCAGATTGTAGATGATGTTGTAGACCAGCTCAGCCGCTTTCTCACAGGTAGAGATAATGTACTGCCGGTCGAACACGTAATCCCCCCCCAGTTTGTCTCCCATATCAGCAATCAACTCAAGAATCTGGTTGTTTTTCTCCAAGATTTTCTGGAACCTGCCAAAGAGAACTCCAAACGGGACCTTTTGTGCGGCTTGCCGTCGAAAGTTGAGTAGCTTTTTAACTCGGCTTAATAAACTCATCTGCATCGCGATCTCTTCCGCTCGCCTTGAGCCGGGTGCAAAGCACCCGGTCGAAAGGCTAATGAGCCCCTTTGCTCCCCCTGAACAAAAACCCCGTGAGCAGACCTGCGGCAATGGCAATCAGGCTGGCCAGTACCCCGTAGAGGCCGCCATGCTCAAAGGCAAGAGTTGACAGCATTGCGGGCAGACCAACCTCATCAACCTTCAGATGGTCGGTGGTCCTCGCCACAATATTCCCCTGGTTGAGGGCGAAGATCTCCACACTGTAATCCCCGGGAGGGAGGCGAGGAGGCATGGAGAGGGTTGCAGCAAAAGGTTTGGTGGAACCCTGACTTTCACCGTAGTGAACGGCGTCGTTTCGAACCCCGTATAGACCTTCACTTCTCTTCAGCTTCAGCAATTCCTCCAGGAGAGCGTGCTTGTCCGCGGGGGTTGGGGTGATATCCACCTGACTCTCAAGAGAATTGAGGCTGACCTCTTGAACTCCCGGCTCCCCTGGGTTCAACCGCGCCATATCTTCGAAAGACTTTGCGGTAAAGAGCAAATAGACATTAGGCAGCTGATGGAAGGTCACGGTTTCGAGATTCATCCACAAGATGCCTAGAACCCTGCCTTTTTTCTGGAATTCCAGGTCTTGCCGCTTTCCCTTAACCCTGATCACCACTTCGCTTTTGCCAGGTATCTCCCCGGTGACAGAGACTCGCTCGCCATTGTAGAAAGCGCCAATGTGAATCACCGATGGATCTAGCTTTACCTTGAAGTTCACGGCTGTCCCGGCAAGGGTTGGACTGCACAGCAGGCCAGCAAGCAAAAGAAACATTCCGGTGATGAGTGGTCTGAACACCTTAATGCCCTCCTTTATAAGCCAGCATAACATGGGGGGTGACGAGCAGGTCAAATAGCATTTTGACCATTACCAGGAGAACGAGTGACGCCAGGAAGATCTTTAACTGATCACCTTTCAACCGCTTGCTTATTTTCGCGCCGAATTGCGCCCCTAGGGTGGAGCCCAACAGCAGGATGAGCGCCAAAATAAAGTCCACGGTATGATTGGTATAGGACTGCATAATGGTCACATCAATGCAGGTAAAGAGAATTTGAAAGAGACTGGTGCCGACCACCACGTGCATGGGCATTCTCAGAAGGTACACCATCACGGGCACCATGATAAAACCGCCTCCGACGCCCATGATTGCCGCAAGAACTCCGACAAAAGTCCCCAGGACCAGGGGCATCAGGATAGAAAGCCGAATGCCCGACTTGTCAAAATCAACCTGCCAGGGAAGTTTATTTACCAGCCGGGCATACTTTGATTCCTTCTTTGCTGCAACCACAGCCACCTTGTCTTTCTTCAGCGCCTGCAGACTCTCAACGAACATGTAGAAACCAACAAATCCCAGCATCAGAACATAGGTCACTTTAATCAGGAAATCAGCATTACCCAGCTGACGCAGTATCTTGATGACCTGCACCCCCATGGTGCCGCCTATCACTCCACCTATTAGCAGGACAATGCCCATTTTGAAATCGACGTTGCCCAGTCGATAGTGGGCCAGAGTGCCTGAGGTTGAGGCTCCAACGATCTGGTTTGAATCGGAGGCTGCCGCAACTGTGGGAGGAATACCGGCCATAATCAACAGGGGTGTCATCAAGAAGCCACCCCCCACCCCAAAGATTCCTGAAAGGATGCCGACCATCCCGCCCATGGCAAAAATCAAAAGTACGTTCACACTATTTCCGGCGATGGGTAAGTACAGGTGCCAGAGCATGCTCATCTCCTTTTTGGTTTCGTCGCAACAGCTCTTTCATGAACCACCTCTATTCGGCAGTTGATCCTGTGTCGAATATTCTCCAGCACATCAACAAACTCTCCCCCACTACCCTTCTCCTTGGCCAAGGGAAAACCGACCACGAGCAGGGTAATTCCGTTCTCTTCTATGAACTTTATGAGCTCTCCTTCATAGGTGCCGTGGGTAATGTAGTAGTCCACCACAACACCTTCCGAACGGCCTTCATCAATAAGTGCCTCGACTTTTTTCCTTGCCGCTGCCTCCATTTCTTCCTGGAGGTCCTCCTGGGTCGCGGCCATACCCGGGTTGATCACCAGGAGAATATAAACCTTGGCCTTTATCCGCTTCCCCAGGTTTATCGCATGGATGGGAGCCCACAAGGTCATGGCGCTGGCATCCATCCCAACTAGAATTTTCTCCATTAGTTCCTCCAAAACGGTAGAAAGTACTATGGGCAAGATTGGTGCCAAAAATTATTTAACATAATATCAATAGCTTAGAGTTTTTCAGGCGAGAAAATAACTGTCCCAGTTTCATAATGAAACGACAAGGGAAAGCCAGGGGTTAAAGAATCATGGATATTGGTATTGATGGCTCTTCGGACGGTAATGGGATGTTTCATTATGAAAAACAGGTGGTGCCCAGAGGGGACGGTGTGAGGAAAGGTTTTACTTTTCTTCCTGGAGGCCGTAGTGTTTCATTTTCCTCCACAGGGTGGTGCGCGGCAGGTTCAGGATCCTGGCACTCAGGCTCTTGTTGTGGCCGGTCTTGGCGAGAACCCTGGCAATATGCTGTTTCTCAATTTCCTCGAGGGTCAGCAATCCTTCACCCTCAAAGGTTCTGAATTCCAGTTTTTGCATGTCCGGAGGGAGGTCCCTTAACTGGATAACTTCATCTTCACTAAGTGCGACGGCCCGTTCGATGATATTCTCCAGTTCGCGGACATTCCCTGGAAAGCTGTAGTTCATCAGAATATCCATGGCCCGGTCGGCAATGCGACTGATTTTTTTGCCAAAAGCACGGCTGTACTTCTCGATGAAGTAGGAAACTAGCAAGGGGAGATCCTCCTTTCTGTCTGCTAGCTTGGGAATATACAAGGTCACCACATTGAGGCGGTAGAAGAGGTCCTCGCGAAAGGAGCCCGCGGCAACGGCTTTCTTGATATCTTTATTGCTGGCGGCAATTAACCGAATGTCCAGGTCGATTGACCGAGTGCCGCCAACCCGCAGGATTCGTTTTTCCTGAATGACGTGTAGCAGTTTTACCTGCATTGACTGTGGCATTTCGCCAATTTCGTCAAGAAAGACAGTGCCACCGGCTGCGGTTTCGAACAGGCCGATCTTGGTGGCCACCGCTCCTGTGAATGCCCCCTTTTCGTGGCCGAAAAGTTCGTTGCTGATTAACTCCTCGGTGAATCCCCCACAGTTGAAGGAGACGAAAGGGTGCCTATTCCTTGGGCTAAGGGCATGAATGGATCTAGCGACCAACTCCTTGCCGGTTCCACTTTCTCCCTGGATGAGCACGTTGCAATCAACCACTGCAACCTTCTTGATCATGGCAAACACTTCTTGCATGGCCGGACTGTTGCCAATGAAGTCTTTGAGAACGTCTCTCTTTGCCAGAGTTTCCCGGAGACGCCGGTTCTCTTGACGGAGCTGTGTCTTTTCCAGGGCGCCCCTGGCCAGCAACCGTATCTCTTCTAATCTGATTGGTTTGGTGACATAGTGGTAGGCCCCCCCCTTGATTGCTTCGATTGCCGAGTCGATAGCTCCGTGCCCTGTGATAACCACTACCTCAGCATCCACATGCTGTCTTTTGATCCTTTTCAGGATTTCCATGCCATCCACATCGGGGAGACGGAGGTCGGCAAAAACCAGATGGAAGGGTTCCTGGTCCATGCGTTCCAGAAAGGGATTCCCGGCTAGGAAACACTCAACCGTGTAACCCTCCTTGCTCAATGCCTTCTGGAGATGCTTGCACACCGTCACTTCATCATCGATGATCGCTACTCGCATACTCATGAATCACCCTGGACTTGGCGCTCTCCCACCGGCAGGAAAACCGAAAAGGTGGTGCCCACATTCACCTCGCTTTTTACCTCGATGTAGCCCCCATGTGTCTTGACAATGCTGTAGGTAACAGACAGACCGAGCCCGGTTCCCCGCCCCACTCCCTTGGTAGTAAAGAAAGGGTCGAAGATATGCTCCAGGTCTTCCGGCTTGATTCCTATGCCTGTATCCCTGACATCGGCCCTGAGGTAATCTGGCAAATCTTGGCTTGCCGCAACCTCAATGGAGCCACCCCCGGGCATGGCTTGGATAGCATTGAGGAGAAGGTTGAGAAACACGTGCTGAAGGTTGCGCAGGTTGCCTCTGATGGCGGGCATGTCGCCCGGGATCTTCCTCTCCAGGCTTATCCCGGCCAGCATGATCTGATTTTTCACCAGCTTGACCGTGCTGTCGATCACCGCAGCGATGCTCAGATCTGTAAAGGATGGTCGTTCATTCCGGGAAAAATCCAGGAGGTTTTTCACAATATCACCCGCTCTGTCCGCCTGATTGAGGACATCAAGGATGAGTTCATTCGCTTCGGCGTCGGAGAGGGTGGTATATTCTTCTAGCAAGGTCTCGGCGGTCAGGTAGATGTTATTGATAGGATTGTTAAGTTCATGGGCAATGCCTGAGGTAAAGGTGCCTATGGCCGCAATTTTGCGCGATTGCACCACTTCCTCCTGCCTCGACTCAATCTCGCCAGCCATCTTGTTGAAGGCAGCGGTGAGCTCGGAGATCTCGTCCTTTCTGCTTGCCTCATAGGGGATGGGCGTGTAGTTGCCCCTGGCGACATCTTCGGTGGTGCGTTGAATCAGGGCCAGGGGTTTGAGGATGTTTTTTACCACTAGCCGAAAGATCAGGGCAATGAGTAAGACTAGACTGCCCGCGAAGGCTATGGGAATACTGAGCGTACGTTTCAGCGCTCGGTGGATTCTCTCACGTTTGATTCTAAGAAGGTTCTGGGAAAAAACAACCAGCTCTTTTCCTTTTGCCCGAATCTTTGCCACCTCAATCTGACTGGCCTTCCCCTCTATTCGGTTTAGGTTTTCTTCCATCATGCCCTTATAGCTGTCCAGATTACTCCTAAACCTCTGAAGTTGCTCTTCACCGATAACTGTAGCTATATCCACAGCAAGTTTGGCAGTTAGCTCTTTGGTTTCACCGATGTAGGATATGTTTTGGTTGAGACTGTCCCTATCCCTATAGAAGAGGAAGTTCTTCTCGTAGCGTCGGATCTCAAGAATATCATTGAAGAGATCCTCAAAATTCTCGGCGATAGCCAATCTCCTCTCAATGGAGAAAAGATTCCAATAATAGAAAGCGGTAAGGATGACCACAAAGGCCAAGCAGGCGACAAAAACGGCAACAATCCTCCCCCTGATGGTGTTCAGCATCTTTCCTGCTCCTGTCTCATTTCCAGGCAAGTTTGATCTTAGCAAAGGGTATAGAAAGATACAAGCGAGGCACAATTGCTCAATATTTCGGTCCCGCTGATTTTTACATTTGGGGATACTGTGAGCCCGGATGAAATCTGGCTAAATTGGCTCGGATCTATAGCGGAATGCTCGTTAGTTCGAAAAAACCATAAGAGCGTGACAAACGAATGAACATTAACATTGCGCCCGCTTTTTTCACTGGATCGAAGAACGAATCTCTAGTTTTTCTCCCTAGCGGACAATGTATTTCAGAAAGAAGGTGGAGATGGACAGGTAGATGAGAATCCCGGTTATGTCATTTGCAGTGGTGACAAAAGGCCCGGAGGCCACTGCTGGATCGACTCCCAAGCGCTTGAAGATGATGGGTACCAGGGTACCCATTAGTGAAGCAACCACGATGGCCGCTGCCATGGCACTGCCCACGGCAAATCCCAAAAAGGGATTGTGATGCCAGATTTCGGCAATGGCTCCCAGGGTAAAACCACAGGCCAGGGCCATGAGCAGACCCACCCTGACTTCCTTGAAGATAGTACGGCCAAGCCTTTGCAGGTCAACATCACCTGTGGCCAGACCCCTTACGGTGATGGTGGATGACTGGATGCCCACATTACCCCCCATGCCGGTGATTACCGGGACGAAGGTAATGAGGACTATGGCATCGTGCAGGGCGACCTTAAAGATCCAGAGGAGGTAGCCGGTCAACAAGCCCCCGAATAGGTTGGTGATAAGCCAGGGTAACCGGAGTCTGGAAATTTTCCAGATCTTATCTCCGTAGACCAGCTCATCTTCATGGCTGCCAACCATGCGGAGAATATCCTCGGAGACCTCTTCCTCAATGATATCCATGATGTCATCAATGGTGATACGGCCAACCAGAGTGCCATCCTCTTCCACCACCGGAGCCGAGAGCAGGTCATATTTCTGGAATATGCGGGCCACATCTTCCTGATCCATATCTACAGGAATGGACTGGAAATTTGTCTCCATGACCTGGGAGACTTTATCCCCGGGCTTTGCCAGGATGAGCCTCTTCAGGCTCAGTTGTCCAAGAACTCTAGACTGGGAATCGATAACGAAGACGTTGGTCAAGTAGTCGAGGTCCTCACCCAAGAGACGGACTCGATCAATAGCCTCAGCAACAGTTGCCTCCTGCGGCGCAGCCAAAAGCTCTGCCTGCATGATGCCACCGGCCGTTTCTTCCCCGTGAACGAGGAGCCGCCGCACGTGCTCCGAGTCCTCGGCGTCGATGCGAGCCAGCACTTTCTCGACCACTTCCTCAGGCATGCCGGTAAGAAGGTCAGCAGCATCATCCGAGTCCATCTCGTCCACGATTTGGCCGAGACGTCGATGAGATAGGTCAGAAAGAATCTGCTCTCGGGAGAATTCCGAGAGGTGAGCAATCACCTCTGAGGCGACCTCGGTATTTAACTTTTGGAAAACTGCTCTCTTTTCTTCTTCTTCAAGTGATTCTAATAGATCGGCTATGTCAGCGGAGTGGAACTGGGCGAGCATCTCCACCGCAGCATCAATCTGCTGTTGGTTCAGATATGAATTGAGTCTGGCTATGGTCTCAGTGCGATCTGGGATCATGATTGTATCACCCTTCCATCAATTGCCGCGCTAATGTACGCCTTTTGCGAAACGTCGTCAAGAAAGAGTTAAGTGAATATTTCTCATCAATTGTGACCTAGTCGTCGTCCCGCCGTTGGCGCTACTCCTCAGAATGACAACCGATAAGCGGGGGTTCCGGATGGTCAATAGTTAATCCGGGGGGCAGTAAATCGTTACAATTTGCAACTATTTTTTCTCCCGGAGCAACAACTGGTAAGATATTGATATAAATTAATAATATTATATAATGACATGCCATCGTTACAATATGTAACATTATATAAGTTTTGTCCAAGGCCATGAAATCGATCGATAATCAAATGATATCGATAGTATAGAGCTATTCTCCCACATTGGCACGGTTGTTGAACTGTTGTTAGGGCAAAGAGCAGGATAAAACACTTGAAGATAAGAGGAGGATAGAAAATGAGTATCAGAGAAAAGCTTGAAAGGATCATGATGGCGATTACCTTCGCCGAGGCAGGGCAGAGTGAAACAGCCAGGGAGTTTCTCAAAGAGGAAAAGCGGCCCCGTTTGAGCAAGCGCACCGACAAAAGAACAAAGCCCCGCGCGCAAATGCGCTCCCCATCGATGAATTAAACAGCCGGATGAGATTTAGCTTGTCAGAATATTGCCCATTTAAGGAAGGAGGACTATGGTGTCCAAGAAAAGGAATAAGCAGGTAGGGAAAACACTTCTTTTCGGTTTGTTGTCAATAACCCTTTACGCCGCCGTATTTTCTCATGGGACTGCGGTGGCGCACTTCTTTGCTCGGGGGGCGTGGTATGCCATTCTCCCGATCATAACAGTTTTTCTATTCTCCTTTGTCCATGGATCATTTGCCAGTCATGTCTGGACCCTACTGGGCATTGAAGCCAGGAAGACTGCACAGCATCGGCCCGAGAAGCGAAAGGCTCCCTCCAAGAGGAAGCAGCCCAGGCCTCGACTTCAACTCCGTGCTTAGTATTAGAATTCTAGCAGATTCTCCATGAGGGAGATGACGGGGGTCCCAGACGGAACCCATTCATCTCCCTCCCGTTTGGTCAAGTCGGCCTTGACAGCTTCGGAGGATTTTCGGGCTAGCACTAACCCCTATCAATACATTCAGGGAGGAATGGTAAATGCATGATATAGCAGCGAATTTTATCCACTTGAACTGGCTATCCATTGTTTTCCTCTTTCTCGTGGGCTTCGTCGGTGGTCTGGTGAGTGGTTTTATTGGATCCGGCGGGGCCTTTGTCTTGACGCCCGGAATGATGAGCCTGGGTGTCCCCGGAAACGTCGCTGTGGCCAGCAATATGTGTCATAAATTTCCGAAAGCCCTGGTGGGCGCCTACAAGAGATTCAAATACGGCCAGGTCGACCTCAAGTTGGGACTAATCATGGCCGTATCTGCCACGGTGGGCGTCCAGGTTGGCATCCAGATTCAACACTGGATTCTCGCAAAATGGGGGCCGGCCGGCTCGAATCTTTATGTAAGTCTTGCCTTTGTGGTCGTACTGGTGGTCATTGGCGGTTATGTTTTCTACGACGCTTGGAAGCTGGCAAAAACGGGCGAGGCAGCGAAAGTTTCCATTTTGGCTCTCAAGCTGCAGAAGATTAATCTCCCACCAATGATTTATTTCAAGACCGCCAATCTGAGAATATCCCTCTGGTTTACTGTTCCAGTCGGATTTGCCACGGGGATGCTTGCTGCCACCATAGCTGTGGGTGGTTTTATTGGGGTCCCGGGCATGATCTACGTCGTTGGCGCCTCGGGGCTGGTTTCCTCGGCAACAGAGCTGGTAGTGGCTTTTGTTATGGGGTTGGGGGGTACGGTAAATTGGGCTTGGCATGGCATGGTTGATATAAGGCTCACTTTAATTATTCTTGCCGGCTCTCTTTTTGGTGTGCAGCTAGGGGCCATCGGCACTACTTACGTGAAAGATTACATGATCAAGATAGTCATGGGATCTATTATGCTTATTGTCGCTGTCAGCAGGGGACTTGCCATACCGAAATATTTGACCCAGCTCAACCTTCTGACTTTGAAGGACCAGGTCACAGCAATGCTCACCAAGGCGAGCTTTGTCCTGATGTGCGTGGCCCTATCTACCGGTGCAGTAATTATCCTCGGCGCCATGTGGAAAGGAAGGCGGGCGGCATCCTCTGCGGCAGTTGAAGAGGTGGGAACTGCGTCTGAAGTGGCGACTCACTAGGCAATAAGTCATAGATGGAATAAAAGTCTTTAGGAGATTTCAATGGCAACTTTTGAGAGTATTCTGGTTTACGTTGACGGCTCGGAAGCGAGTTTAAATGCCTTGCGAGAATCGCTGCACCTTGCCCGAGCGGAAAAAAGTAAAATAATGGCGGTATCTGTTGTCCCTCCTTATCAGGGGGATCTCAGGTTCGCCGGTCTAAGAGATATCAAGAGCTTACTGAAGGAACCTTGTGAAACCGCTCTTGACAGAGGCAATGAAATTAGCAGAGGAAGAGTCCACTTTACTCACCACAGCGTGTATGGAGGGCGAACCTCATGAGGAGATTGTAGATCTCGCAGAGGCCGAAGGCTGTGATCTTATTGTCATGGGGATAGGCTCAGAGTCTATGGAAAAGGTCTTCGTTATGGGCAGCACCACTGCCAGAGTAATAGGCTACAGCCAGGTCGACGTCCTTGTTGTCCCGGAGAAGGCGACTATTGGCTGGCAAAATCTCCTCCTCGCTACTGACGGTTCCAAACACAGTGAAAAAGCGGCTGCACGGGCAGCGGCTATTGCTAAGTCCAACGGCGCAGAACTCAACATCGTCTCTGCCACAGATTTTGTCTGCGAGCTTTACGCTCAAGCACCGGAAGTGGGTGAAGCTTTAATCAAAAAGGCCAGGAAAACCTTGGATGCCAGCAAGAAGCGAGCTGATCTCGAAGGGTTGAATACAGAGTGTTTTGTGCGAGAAGGAGAGGCATACAAGGCAATAATTGACCTGGCGAAAGAAAAGAAAACTGAGATGATTGTCATTGGCTCCCATGGAAAGACGGGTTTAAAAAGGCTTCTTATGGGAAGTGTTGTGGAAAAAGTCATCGGTCATTCCCACTGTCCTGTACTCGTGGTCAAAGGGTGAATGCAGTAGTTCTAACTTAAGACCAGCGATGAGGACGGCTGGAAAAATCCCGGGCAGATCAAACATAGATGTGATAATCGAGGAGCTGGCCGGGAGATCTTGCCTAACATGGCCAGAGAAACAGGAGCCGCGGCTGTGATCAAGAGTTTGATAGACCGGCTTTTCAAGAAAAAACCCGGACACAAGCGAGTAAATATCAGCGGCAGAAAGCGGCTGGGTTTAGCCAGACGCTTGGAAAGATATGGTGAGGCTGCAGCCCTGGCACAGGCAGGGTTGCAGGATGTAGCCCAAGAGATAATCCGTCGCGAGATTCAGGAACGTCCAAGAATCCTGGTGGTGGGAAGTGAGGACGGGTTTTCCCGGCCCCTGGTTGATTACGCCATAGGGCTAGCCAAGCGCATGAAATATGAGATTGTCGCCCTGAACTGGGCGGACATCGCTACTGAGGCTCCCGAAAAGCTCAATCCCTATCGGGAGGAATTACTCGAGGAGTTCAAGGCAAGAGCGGCTAAGGCAGTCGAGCTACTAGCCTCGCGCGCCGCTGAAGAAGGTGTACCCCTTCGGCATGTGGTCAAGTCAGGTGGGCTGAGCACTAGCGTTCGTGAGCTGGAAAAGGAGGTTAGCCGCTTAAGCTTTGTCCTAACTGAATCGGAGCCAACCCGAGAGTTGGGATTGGAGACATCGATTCCGGTCTTCTGTATCAACAAGTAAAGAATCCAGGCCCGGCTTAGAAGGCCTTTCGTTCGCTGTTATTTGTGCCAGCTCACTTCGTTCGCCACCAGGCTCAAGGCTGAAGGCACAGGGCACAAGGCAAGAAAAATCAAATAAAACCTATCTTCTCCTTATGCCTTGCGCCTTATCTAAATCCGCAATCCGCAATCCGAAATTCGCAATGCTCTTCATCCAGCCAAATCCATTTCTCCAACAACAAGACCATACAGAGTCATTTTGACAAAACTTCTGCATGTAAGTGCGGTTCCTAAATGTGCTATACTGCGGCTACCAAATAATTCCTGGGTTACTTGCTGCAGGGGATAAACATGGCATTTTTTCGCAAGTCAGAAGAAAAGCAACAGTTTGAGGACCTTGAGCTGCTGCGCCAGGAAATCCTCAAGGCGAAGATGGCTCCTTCGGTAGAGGGTTACGCTGTCAAAGAACTGGATAAGCTCGAAAAGACTCCGGCGGAAGCAGCCGAATACGCCATCGGCATCAACCATCTGGAATACCTGGTGTCACTCCCATGGAATGTCCATACTGAGGACAACCTCGATCTCCATCATGTTGAAAACGTTCTCAACAGAGAACACGCAGGTCTCCCCCTGGTGAAAGAGCGAATCCTTGAGTACCTTGCGGTTCGCACTCTGAAAATCCAAAGGGATTTTCGCCTCCTGGTGGTGGACGACGAAGAAATCACTCGAGCCAATCTGCAACACATCCTGGAGAAGGAAGGCTACCAGGTGGCCGCTGCTACAAATGGTGCTGAAGCCTTGGAGAAAATGGAGAAGGCTTCCTTCGATCTCGTTCTCACCGACCTGCTGATGCTAAAGGTCGGAGGGATGGAGGTTCTCCAGCAGGTGAAGGATCGATATCCCCAAACCGACGTGGTTATCATTACCGGATTCGCCACGGTGCCATCCGCAGTGGAAGCGCTACAAAAAGGTGCCTACCACTACCTGGCCAAGCCGCTCAAGATCGATGAGGTAAGGAGCACGGTGAGCCAAGCGCTGGCCAAAAAACAAAAGGCGCACAGACCTAAAGGTCCAGTGCTCTGCTTTGTGGGGCCGCCGGGCACAGGCAAGACCTCCTTAGGAAAATCTATTGCCTCAGCCATGGGGAGAAAATTTATTCGCTTGGCTTTGGGTGGGATGAAAGATGAAGCTGAAATCAGGGGACATCGTCGCAGTTACGCCGGAGCCATGCCCGGACGGATCATAGATGCCGTCCGTCGGGTCGGGTCCAAGAACCCGGTTTTTATGCTGGATGAGATCGACAAGGTGGGCCAGGACTTCCGGGGCGACCCGGCCTCCGCCCTTCTCGAAGTATTGGACCCCGAGCAGAACGAGCACTTCCTGGATTATTACCTGGATGTGCCCTTTGACCTTTCCGGCGTGATGTTTATCGCCACCGCCAATCTGGTGGACCCTATCCCCAGGCCTCTGCTCGACCGGATGGAGCTCTTGGCTCTGCCCGGATATACCGATGAGGAAAAGAAACGCATTGCTCTCGAGTTCCTCGTCCCCCGGCAAATCGAAACCTCGGGCCTTTCCACCTCTCCCCCCGAGTTTACCCCGGAGGCGGTGCTGAAAATTATCAGAGAGCACACCAGGGAGGCCGGGTTGAGGAATCTCGAGCGGGAGATCGGCTCGATTTGCCGCAAGATCGCTCGAAAAGTTTTGCAACAAGGAGGAAAACAGAAATCGCTGATCGTCACTCCCGAGTTGGTGGAGGAATATCTCGGGCCAAGGAAGTTCTACTACGAGGTTGCCGAGGCCAAAGATCGGATCGGAGTGACCACTGGCTTGGTCTGGACTGAAACAGGTGGGGATATCGTCTTTGTTGAGGCCACCAAGATGAAAGGAAATAATAAGTTGATCCTCACCGGCTCCCTGGGAGAGGTCATGCAGGAATCGGCCCAGGCTGCCTTAAGTTACATCCGGAGCAACGCCGACCACTTCAAAATTGACCAGGATTTTTTCTCCGAGCATGACATCCACATACATGTACCTGCCGGCGCCATTACCAAGGATGGGCCCTCGGCAGGGCTCACCATAGCCATGGCCCTGATCTCGCTTTTGGCAGGCAGGCCTGCAAAGAGGCAGGTGGCCATGACCGGCGAACTGACCCTGACTGGCAGGATTCTCCCGGTTGCCGGGACCAGGGAAAAACTGCTGGCAGCTCGCCGGGCAGGAGTAAAGACTGTTGTCTTTCCTGAGAAAAACAGAGTTGATCTCGATGACCTTGGCGCTGATATTCGTGCGGATATTGAGGTGATTCTCACCGGTAGTGTCGAGGAGGTGGTAGATCTCGTATTGCGATAGGGACCTTGGCTTTGGGCTTCATTCACCCTACGGAGACGCCTCCTCGGAGTTTTCTTCCAATCCCCAGCGCTTTAGCTTACGCCACAGAGAAACCCTATCGATCCCCAGTACTTCGGCAGCCCTCGTCTTATTCCCGTCCACCTGTTTCAAAACCCAGCTGACATATTCCACCTCATTCTCCTCCAAGGTGGGGAAACGCAGGCTGGCTTGCCGGTAGACCTTGAGGGAATACTGCCCTAGTTCCTGGGGGAGGTGCTTCGCCAGAATTTCCTCTTCGTTACAAAGGACAACAGCCCGCTCAACTATGTTTTCCAGCTCACGAATGTTCCCCGGGTATTCGTAGTTCATCAGGACTTCCATGGCTTCATCCGAGAAACCCTTGATGGATTTTCCCTGCGCCTCGGCATAACGTGCCAGAAAGTGATGCGCCAGCAGCGGGACGTCGTCCCTTCGCTCCGCCAGCGGAGGAAGGTGGAGACTGACCACATTGAGACGGTAGAAAAGATCCTTGCGGAATCCGCCTGTTTCCACCTCTTTATTCAAATCCTTGTTGGTGGCGGCAACAAGGCGGATGTCAACTTTGATAGGTTGGGTTCCCCCCACGCGAAGTAAGGACTTCTCCTCTATAACCCGCAGAAGTTTTACCTGCATGGAGGCAGGCATATCGCCAATCTCATCAAGAAAAACAGTACCCCTGTTTGCCGCCTCCAGAAGACCTATTTTGGTGGTGGTAGCCCCGGTAAAGGCATCTTTCTCGTGACCGAAAAGTTCATTGCTGAGGAGCTCCTCAGTGAAAGCCCCGCAGTTGAAAGCGACAAAACGCTCGTCGGCGCGGCTACTCTGGCGATGAATCGCCCGGGCGAACAGCTCTTTGCCCGTACCTGTCTCGCCAAAAATGAGGACATTACAGTCGGTGGGCGCAATCTGGCCTACCAGCGCGACAAGCTCTTGCATCTTCCTGCTCTTGCCTATGATAAAGGGGATTCCCCCTCCTCTGTGGTAATCCCGCTTGAGTACCCGAAGCTCGTCTTTGAGAGCCTTTTTTTCCAGGGCTCTCTTGGTGATCATCCGCACTTCATCTATCTTGTAAGGTTTGGGTATGTAGTGATAGGCTCCCTTTTGCATTGCTTCAATGGCGGTGGCCACCGTGGCGTATGCGGTGAGCATAACCACCTCGGTATCGGGATACTGCTCTTTTGTCCTGGCCAGAACCTCCATGCCATCCACCTGCTTCATTTTCAGGTCGGTCATGACCAAGTCGAATTCAGTATTCGACAGCTTCTTGAGGGCACTAATTCCACTATCCGCCGTTGCAACATCATAACCATCTTTTCTCAGAATGTGTTCGAGGTTCTCCCTGGCGATGGCCTCGTCGTCTACGACAAGTATCCGGCTTTTGTTCATCTGACTTTAGTCTCCCAAGTGCTTTTGGTCTCTGAGCGGGAGCCGGATGGTGAAGACGCTGCCCTCGCCTACCCTGCTCACCACGCTAAGGGTGCCACTATGCTGTTCGACGATTCCGTGGGCCACCGATAAGCCGAGTCCAGTACCATACCCAACCTCTTTGGTGCTAAAGAATGGGTCAAAGATGTGTGGCAAGTGATCTTCGGGGATACCGCAACCGGAATCCTTGACCAGGATTTCCACCTGTTTCGCTCTTTTATCCTCTACGGCGGTTATGGTGATGCGACCCACCTCGTTGGGCATGGCCTGAGAGGCGTTCACCAAGAGGTTGAGGAGGACTTCTTGCAGCTTTTGAGCATCTACATAGATATCCAACTCCTCGGGAATCTCGGTGAAGATTTCCACTCCTGCCGGCAACTGGCTGGAAATCAGTCTGGTGGTCCTGATTACCAGGTTTTCAAGGTTCACCCAATTCTCCTGGAATTCCCGCTCCCGGGAAAATTCCAGCAGACCCTTAACGATGTCGCGGGCTCTATCCACCTCTTGATCAATGTTGTTGAGGAGTTTTCTAATAAACTCTGAATTGCCGTCAGCGATTTCCTCCTGCAGAATCTGGCAAGAGGTGGAGATATTGTTCAAGGGGTTATTGAGCTGGTGGGCGATTCCGGATGTCAGAACTCCCAGGGAGGAAAGCTTCTGAGCCTGTACGAGTTGATCCTGCCGCTTCTGAAGTTCGCTGATCATCTTGTTGAATGCCTCCACCACAGACTGGGTCTCATCCCTAGTCTGCACCACCGGCAGCGGTTTGAAATCTCCCTTGGCGATCCGCTGAGTGGTCCTCTCAATAACCGTGAGCGGCCCGACAATTTTCCGACTGACCAGCACAATCAGAAACAAGCCGAGAAGCAGGAGGATAGAAGCGGAGAAGAGAATCTTGGTCTTCAGGGATTTGACAATTTGCTGAACCCGGGTGTGCTCGAAGTCGGATAATCGCAAAGACAAATCAACCAGATCCTTGCCGACTTGCCTGATCTCTGCCTCGATCTCTTCTTTAGATCGTGGGCTTGGATTGTCCTTGCCTTTTTCGGCCACAAGCTCCCGCAGAAGCTGACCATAACGCTCCATCTCGTTCTCGAGTCTTTCCAGATAGGTAACGCCCTTCAAACCCCTGACGTCAGGGTGTATGCGCAGATAGACCTCCTTTCCTCTTTCAAGGTAGGCAAGGGCCTCTTCATGGTTATCTCTTTGGCCGTAGAGAAGGAAATTTTTTTCATAACGCCTGGCTTCCAAGAGGGTATCGTGGAGTTCATGGCCTTTAACCACAAATTCAATTTTGCGCTCAATTGTTAAAAGGTTGCGGTAGGCAATGATTCCCACACCCACAAAGGCAATAATGGACATGAAAAAGCCCAAAATAACTTTCTGTCGAATGGAGAGATGTATCTTGGAGATGAATTTCACCATAGCACCCCTGCGCTGGTTTCTTCTGAACGATTTGTTTTCATAATGATAGTTTACAAGGGCCTAAATAGCAAACGTCTAGATTGACCCCTTTCGGGTCAAAAGATGAGGTAGATCTTTAGGAAGAGAAAAGATTCAATCTCTTTATTAGAACAATTCGTTTTTGCAGTGCTCAGTGCCTTTGGCCACTAGAGGTGGCCGTCATAACGCTGCGCTGTCATTATGCCTTCGGCGTCATTTATGTCATTAGGTCAAGTATCGCTTCGCTGTCTCCATGCTCGTCCCCATGCGGGTAACCTAATGACGGCCGCGAGGCCAAATGACGGGCTTCAGCCCAAATGACGCCGAAGGCAAATGACCATTAATGACGGGCGCCAGCCCTATTGACGGCGCAGCCGAATGACGCGGAGCAAATGACCTGTTAGTGCCTAGTGTATTACTCTTCGTGCCCCAGGAGCTTCATGCGGAAACTGGCTGCCTCCTGTCTTTTAAGATCCAGTTCTTGCCACTCTTCCCGCAATGTCGCCATTAGCTGCCTCTGTTCCAGCCATAGCGCTTGGTCATTGCTGACTCTGTCGCTTTCTTGCCCTTCTCTGGGGGCCTGGAAGCCATTTTTGCCTTCAATTTCCTTTAGTCGTTTCTTTACCGCGGCCACCTCTGCCTTCACTTCTCTCATCCGCGCCAGTATTGCTTCCTCATCGCGGGTTAAAGGCACGTAGTTCCCCTCGCATTCATCTTTTTTGTCGAAATATTGGTGACAAGCTGTGCAAGATTCGCCATTCTCAGTCACAGAAATGGTGCCATTTTTCTTGACGTCACTACTCATTAAAATCCCTCCCTATCTAGAGCGCCCATGGCGTAAATACCAATATCGAATATCGAAATACGAAACAAATCCGAAATTCTAATTTCCAAATGCTCAAAACAACTTCCGGAAAAATTGACGATCAGGTTTTGGTCATTTGAGTTTTGAAAATTCGAATTTGTTTAGGATTTAGTGCTTGGGATTTCGGATTTCAGGCTTTCGCTAATTACACTTCCCATATCATCAGCACTTGATCAATCCCTATTGGTAATATAGTAACACCATAGATATTTTGCAAACACCCCAAAAAAAAGACCCGGCCCATTGGGCCGGGTCGTGCATTACGGGATGACTGTTGGAATTACTCTTTCTTCTCCTCTTCCTCTTCAGCCGGTTTCTCTTCTTCAGCTTCCGCCGGAGCTTCAGCTGCATTTTCCGCCTCTTCTGCGACCTCTTCGGCGGCGGCTTCTTCAGCTACCGGTTCTTCCACAGCCGGAGCAACCACAGCGGCTGGAGCTGCCACCGGGGCAGCCGCAACTACCTCCACTCCAAAGGGACGATTGATGTAAGCCGCATAGCCCATGGCCACCGTCCGGTAGACCAAGTGGGCCAGCTTGCTATAGGGCAGATAACCGATAATGTAAAAAACGCACACCAGGTGGATGAAGTAGATGAAGTAAGCGAACCAGCCAGCGTCTGCCACCCGAGAAAGCCAAGTCAAAAAGCCGGTGACCACAATGCCCAGGATGGCAAGAATTAGAGACCAATCCAGGTAGGTTGTAGTGCTCTCAGCACCCTTGTCTTTGTAGCGGTTTGAGATCACCAGAGCGATGCCTATGAGCAGGGCCGACCCCGAAGCCAAGGCGAGCAACTTCACCGGGTTGATAAGACTGTAGGGAGGTGCCAAAAAGTCAACCCGGACAATGTAGAGGGCGAGAAAGCCTATGTTGGTCACAATGAACAAACCAATGAAGCCCAGGAAAACCAGAAGGTGTGATTGATAGCGATCCCGGTTGGTAATGCACAGCTTGAACTTGTCGTGAAAGAGAATGGTGGGAATCGCCGAGATCAGGCTCTTTACATAGTCTGCCATAACCAAAGGCTTGTCTTCCGCATAACCCTCCCTGATGGAATTGGTGTGGATGCCCTGGAGGAAGTTCCACACTCCGAAACCCAGAGAGACTGCGGCCAAGGCCGTGAAGGTAATGAAGATTACATCCACCAAGTAGAGGGGGAAGAACTCCCGCAATTCTACCGGCCCTTCAGGAATGTGAAGATGCCCGGTCATCAGGAGTCCCAACAAGAGGACCACCACCGGAATGGCCAGCATGATTGGCCAATACTTCGCCTCACCCACGACTTTCCCCATGAAGTTGGGAAAGGCAAAATGCCTGAAGCTCATGGCTCGAATTGCCCGCAGAGTGTCTCCGGGACGGGCACCTCTGGGGCAGTGGGCGGAACAGTCATTGCAGTAGTGGCAAAGCCAGACATCAACACTGTTAACCAGTCTGTCCTTGAGGCCCCACTGTGAATAGATCATCTCTTTCCGTGGATAAGGTTTTTGCTCAGGAGCAAGCTCGCAAACCACCGAGCAGGTGGCACACTGAAAGCACTTTTTTAGTGTGTCTCCCCCTGCCGCTTTGAGTTCCCGAACGAAATCCAGATCGGGCTCCACCAGGGTCGCAGCTTTGCTCTCTACTTGCACTGCGGATTCCTCTGCCATGTTATCTACCTCCTAGAAACCCTTATAAGGATTGGGACCAACTTCATCCAGCCTTTCTGAGAACTCATTTATAGCCCTGGGCAGGTCGGGATACTCGCTGATCTGCAGCTGAATCAGCTGCACCCGGTCGGACTCGAGGGCCAAGCGGTTCAGGGTTTCCGCCACCTTGGACAACCGAATCTCTGCCAGCTCGCTCCCCTTCATAAAGTGGCACTGGTAATTATCCCCATGACGGCATCCTAGGAGCAAAATACCATCGATGCCCTTGGAGAGGGAGTCGGCGACCCAGATGAGGTTCAAACCTCCCAGGCAGCGCATGGGAATGACCCGGGCCCAGGGACTGATTTGCTGCCGGGTGATCCCCACCATATCCAGAGCCGGATAGGCGTCGTTTTCGCAGGCCAGGATGATAAATCTCGGCTTCTCGTCCCATTCGTCCGGCACGTTGATGCTCTTGATGATGCTACCGATCATCCTAACCGAATAATTCTTGAAGGAGATGATCCGTTCCGGGCAGGCACCCATGCAGACTCCACACCTGCGGCAGCGGGTAGGGTTCGGTAGAGGATTGGCCTTTTCGTCTTCATTGATGGCGCCGAATGGACATTCAACTGTGCAACGCTTGCACTGGGTGCACCGGTCCATGAAGAAATCAGGATAGCTCAGGTCTCCGGAACGTGGATGGACGGCCATACCCTGGGAGGTGAGCTCCACACACTGGATTGCCTTTAGGGCGGCTCCGGTAGCATCATCGATGGTGCTGGGCCCGTCCAGGGGAGCCCGCACGCTGCCGGCATAGTAAATGCCGGTGCGCCGCGACTCGTAAGGGAAGCAGACGAAGTGTGAGTCCGGGAACCCATTGTGCAAAGGTGGCGCCTCGGGACCCTGGCGGTATTCCAGGTTGAGCATGTTGGACTTGATAATAGTGTCGGCGGGAACCGCCACTTCTTCCGCAGCAGCACCTTCTTCTTCCAGGTCCAGACCCAGGTCGATCTCCTCACCGATGGCGGCTCTTGTCACCATACCGGTTGCCAGAACCAGCATGTCCACCTTCAGCTGAATTTTCTCACCAAGTAGGGTGTCATTTACCTCGAGAACCACATTCTTGTTCTCATCCTCGCTGATTGAGCCCACCTCGCCTTTGGTGAGAAATAAACCTTCATCCTCTTGCATACTCTTGTAAAAAAACTCATAGTGCCCAGGAGTTCGCATATCCTTGTAGATGATGTAGGCCTTGGCGTCTTTATCCTGAAGCCGCAAATATTTGGCCTGCTTTAGAGACTCGATGCAGCAGGTCGAAGAGCAATACGGTAGATGGTTCTCATCCCTGGAGCCAGCGCAGAGGATAAAGGCGGCTGATTTCACCGGCCGGCCGTCAGAAGGTCGCACTATGGTACCTTTTAAGGCGAGCTCTTCTATTGTTTCATTGGTAACCACATTTTTGCAGGTCCCATAGCCAAGATGCCCAAGGTTCTTGGCCTCATATGGCTTGGCGCCGGTGGTCACCACAATGGCTCCGACTTTTTCGCTGACCACATTGCCGTTCTGCTTGATGTGTGCGGTATAGAGACAGGGTGCACCTTCTATCTTCTCCATGGTGGCCCCGGTATAGATCTTGATATTATCCTGCCCTTCTACCGCCTTGATCCGCTCGGCAATATCCACATCTTCCAAGTCAGTGTAAGGGTGCTTCAGGGGAGCCTGTTTAAACACTTTATTCATCCAGCCCCCCAGCTGGGCTGCCTTCTCCACCAGCACCACCTCGTAACCGGCCTTGGCCGCTTCAGCAGAGGCGGTGATCCCGGCCAGGCCGCCTCCCACCACCAGCAGCCTTTTAGACATTTCCTCTTCCGGCTTGAAAGGCTCGAGGGGCTCCATGTTTTGCGCCTTGGTTATTCCCATCCTCATGTAGTCTTCGGCCAACATCTGGGTGTCTTCTTCCCCCGCGGGCTGGCACCAAACCACTTGCTCCCTGAGATTTACCCGGTCAAGCACCACACTCAGCCCGAAGTCAAAAACATCCTGCATGACCCGGGGGGAGCAGGCAGCAACCACTACTGTGTTTACCCCATCATCACCAGCCAAATCTTCCTTGATGACCTGTACTCCCTCTTTGCTGCAAAGGAACTCGTGGTCCTTGCACACCGCCACACTGAATTCGTCGTTGGCAACCGTAGCCAGGGCTTCCACATCCAAGGAGTCCCCGATGCCACAGCCCTTGCATATATAAACTCCTATCTTCTTCTCCATCGGATTACCTCCTCACCGTAGATTGAATGGCTTTGAGCGCTGCAGCAGTTGCATCCCGGTTGGCAGTTGCCACATCTAGCGGCTTTCTGGTGCATCCAGCAGCATAGATCCCAGGTTTTTCACTGACAACAAAGCCGCTTTCGTCGTAGGCTACATCAGTTGGCACCTTAGCGGTGGCTGTACTGGGCTCCATGCCAGTGGCCAGCACCACCAGATCCACCTTTGCCTGGCTCTTGCTACCGCCGTAAATGTCTTCGGCCGTTACCACGATCTTGTCGCTGGCCGGATCTGCCTCAACCTTGGCAACCTTTCCCTTGATGAGGGTGACATTATCTTCAGCTGCAACTTTGGTGTAAAACTCCTCATATTTGCCCAAAGCTCGAATATCAATGTAGAAGATGGTAACCTTGGCATCGGGGAGCTGCTCCCTGATGTAAGTGGTCTGCTTCAGCGATGCCAAGCAGCAAATGTGAGAGCAAAAGGCCATGTAGTTCTCGTCCCGCGAGCCGGCGCACTGCACAAAGGCAACGCTTTCCACCGGCTTGCCATCGGCGGGGCGGACGATCTTCCCTTTGGTGGGACCATCAAAGGCTGCCAGCCGCTCCATCATCACGTTGGTGATCACATTGGGGACCTTGCCGAATCCCAGATTCTCTATCTTGCTGGCATCGTAAGGATTCCAACCAGTGGCCCAGACAATGGACGCCACTTTGAGGCTCACGCTCTCAGGCTGCATCTCCAAATCCACCGCGTCGTACTTACAGGCCTCTTTGGCCTTGGTTGCCTCGTCCGTACCGATTATCTCCGGGGCAATCACATAGCGCATGGGGTAAGCCATGTCGTGGGGGAGATAGGCGGCTTTGATCTTGTCCATGTTGTAATTGTAATCGTTTGGAATTTCCGTGGTGACCACCTCAGCGCAGGCTCCACATGCAGTACAGTTCTCATTCACGTACCGCGGCTTGAGTTTGATGGTCACATCTAAGTTTCCTTCCTCTCCGGATATACTTTCCACCTCAGCCATGGTGAAAGTCTTTATCCGGGGATTCTGTCTTATGCGACGGAAGTTGATTTCCAAGCCGCAATTGGGCGGGCAGAGTTTGGGAAAGTATTGGTTCAACTGCGCCACCCGACCGCCAAGGTACGGCCGCTTTTCAACAATAAAAACATCGCGGCCCGTCTCGGCCGCCTCCACCGCTGTGGTCAGGCCGCTGATGCCGCCGCCGACCACCAGGATACTTTGGGTCAAACCTTTTTCCTCAGCCATCGCATTCCTCCAAGGTATTTGGTTTTACTTTGGGGCAGGTTAGAGAAGATATACGACTAAACTCTTTGGAGGTTGCCCGGCGCATTTGAGCATTTCACCACCACAACAATCTGCACGAACATTTCACGCCACTAAGCCGGGCAATCACCATAGGGTTCAACTCTTGTCAAAGACAGGACTCTCCGTCCCTTAATATTCCCGGAAAGGATCTTGGACCAGCCTCAGCTGTTCCTCAATATCGGCTTGGTTTTCTCTTCTTCCCATCTAGTGGGTTGGTATTCACCTTAATTTTATCTCAGTCCCACGGGGATAATAAGAAGTTATTTCAACGAGATGCAGCTGACAAACCACTGGAGACAGAAAATTGCTCCAGGCGCCCGCTCGGCGCCTGGAGCAGAATCACTCAAGTTTCACTTTAGGCCTGCAACCAATTCTGTACGGGCTCCTTGCGAATAGACCACTTTCTGGTGGCGGGATCCCACTTGGAGATGGTGAAGACCTTCCAGTTGGCCTCGTCAAGGACCTCTTTGAAGTCAGCGCGGTAGTAGTAACCCGGGTAACGGGTCTCCTCGCGGAACATGAGGTGCCGCACGTGAATCTCGGAGGTCCACAACCGATGGTAGTTCTCCCAGGCCCGCAACAACTCGTGGAGACCATTGGCGCCCAGCAGCTTGGAGTCTTCATAGAGCATCCTGAGCTCCTCCAGGGCCCGCTGCAGCATGGCCTTGTTGGTGGTGTACCACATGGAGGTACCACCGGCGTACTCGTCCATGATCTTGTTCAAGCGGAACAAGAACATCTTGGGCCGGATGTAGTTGGGAGTAATATCGTCTGTGACCGTGTAACCCTTGCCCTCTTCATAGGTCTTCAGGGGCTTGAGGATCTCGGCCTTGATCTCCTCGAACTTTCCGCTATCGAGGTTCACATCCCCGGGGTTTTCCACCAGGAACTTGATGGCGGCCTTACCGGCGATGCGGCCTTCGGCGTGGGAGCCGGAGGAGAACTTGTGCGCGGAGCAGCCCACCCCGTCACCGGCGGTGAACAGACCCTTGATCGTGGTCATGCGGTTGTAGCCCCAGTTCCACTCGGGCGGTGCCAGGTCTGCCGGTCCGCTAACCCACATACCTGCGTGGGAGGCATGAGAGCCGATAAAGTAGGGCTCAGCTGCCATGATCTCGGACTTCTTCTCTTCTGGGAAGATATTCTGGCCTGCCCAGAGGAGCGCCTGTGAGATGGTCATGTCCAGGAAGTCTTCCCAGGCCTCGGACTCCAGCTCTTTCATCTTCTTCTTGTAGGCCTTGGGGTCATCCTTGTACTTTTCGGCCAGGGCGGCGATGGCCCGCTCAGTCCGCATGAACACTGGGCCCCTACCCTCCATGGACTCCAGCATCATCTGGTGGTTACGCAACGGCGTGGGCACTGGCTTGGCGGTGTTATACGGTGCCCAGGGCTTGAGCACGTCCAAATTGTGGATGTACTCCTCATCGAAAGCGTTGGTGGCAGACGCCTTGAAGAACAGGAACCAGGCGCCCACCGGGCCGTAGCCGTCCTTGAACCGGGTGGGGATGAAGCGGCTTTCCATCTGGGCCAGCTCAGCCCCGACCTGAGCCATCATGGCGTAGTTGGAGCCGGCGTTCCAGGGTGGATACCAGGTGCGGCCCAGACCCTCGCCCACAGAGCGGGGACGGAAGATGTGCACCGCGCCACCGCAGACACAGACAATCGCCTTGGCCTTGATGAAATAGACCTTGTTCTCGCGGACGCTAAAGCCCGCGGCGCCGGCAATCCGGCTGGGGTCATTGGCATCGGTCATCAGCTTGACGATAAACAGACGCTCGATGATGTTGTCCACACCCAGGGCGTTTTTGGCGGCCTCAGCCACGATCACCTTGTAAGACTCGCCGTTGATCATGATCTGCCAGCGGCCGGCCCGCTGATAGTTGCCCTCGGCATCCTTCCAAATGGGAAGTCCCCATTTCTCGAACAGGTGCACCGAGGAATCCACATGGCGGGCAATATCATAGACCAGGTCTTCACGGACGGTGCCCATCTGGTCCATTTGAACGTACTTGACGAAATCCTCGGGGGTGTTCTCGTTGCGGTCAATACCTATGTAAGTGTTGATGGCGGAAAGACCCATGGCCACCGCACCACTGCGGTCCACGGCAGCCTTGTCTACCATGAGCACCTTGAGGTTGTTCTTCTTGGCCCAGTAAGACGCCTCGAAGGCCGCACCGCAGGCGGCCATGCCGCCGCCGATGATCAGAAGATCAGTACTCATTTCTACGGTTTCAAAAGCCTCCATAATTTTCACCTCCTCAATTACTTCTTGGTTGGCAGCGCAGCAACTCCCAATGATGCCGGCTCAGTCCACAGGTTCTGGTCGTTGAGGTCACCAGGGCCGTCGGCAAAGCCGCCAGCGGGCACAGCACTGCCTTCCGCGGTGGTGCGGATGGGGAACTTGAAGCGCTTGATGGTGCCGTTTCTGAACTTGACCGTCCACATGATGTCCTCGGAACCACGCAGAGGCACAACGCTGGCGCCCATGGGCACGAAGTCGGCATAACCGCGAACGTCAACCGCCTGTTGGGGACAGATCTTTACGCAGTTGTAGCACTCCCAGCAGAACTCGGGCTCCTGGTTGTAACCTTTCATGGCCTCGGCGTCCAAGACCATCAGATCGTTGGGGCAGATGTACATGCAGGCTGTCCTGTCCTGCCCCTTGCATCCGTCACATTTTTCATCAATGACGTAACTTGGCATTGATTTCCCTCCTAAAGTTTTTTGACCAAAAAATCGTAAGTAAACAATCAACACAGCCCCGGAGTTCCCTACTCCGGAACCTAGCTAGAAATAGCCTGCTAATCACCTCCCTTCCAGTGCGTGCTGTTTAGCTGTTAAATGGTCATAGAAAGCAGTAACTTCTATGCCGTTAGTAAAATCGGCGGGATATAACCTCCGCCCTAGCCAGTTGACTTTTGGTCGGCTTCGACCAATCTTATGAATTGACTATCTCTTGATGTCCTTCTCGGCGTCTCCGGTGGCGTGGCCGTGGAGCTTGATTTCCACCTTCTCCTCGAGACCAGCGTAGTAGGCCTGGAGAATCTTTACCACTTCCGGCCTGGAGAATTCCTTGGGCAGCTCACCGCCCTCTGACAGGGTCTTGCGAACCAGGGTGCCGCTCAGAAGCAAACGGTCTTCCTTGCCGTGAGGGCAGGTCTTCATGGAACACATACCACCGCACTTGAAACAGTGGAAGGTCCAGTCAATGGGAAGCGGCTTGAGTTCCAATGAGCCCTCAGGGATCTTAAAGAAAATCTTCTGGGCGTCAAAAGGACCGTAGTAGTCGCCGACACCGGCATGATCGCGGCCGACGATCAGGTGACTACAGCCGTAGTTCTGACGGAAACATGCATGGAGCAATGCCTCCCGGGGACCGGCATACCTCATTTCCATGGGGTAGCCGCCCTGGATGACCGAATCCTTGACGAAATAGTAATCCACCAGAGCCTGGATCGCCTTTACCCGGACATCAGCGGGGATATCACCGGATTTCAGTTTGCCCAGCAGTTGATGGATGTAGAGGCCGTCGCTTACCTCCAGGGCGATCTTGGCCAGGTACTCGTGGGAGCGGTGCATGGGGTTACGGAGCTGTAAGGCTGCCACCGTGCGCCAGCCCTTCTTCTCAAACATTGCTCGGGCCTGGGCCGGTGTTTGATAGAGGCCGGGAAATTCCTTGGGATAAAAACTCTCGCTCAGCACCTTGATGGGGCCGGCCAGGTTGATCTCTTCCTGGCCCATGACCTTTTGGACGCCGGGATGGCCTTCAGCATCATCGGTCCAGAAAACCGACTTGCACTCGTGGACCTTGTCGATGGCGTATTTCTCCGTTACCTTCATGGTGGCCAGGATCTCTTTAGTCTCGGCGTCAAGGAGTGCAACTTCCTCTTTGGCGCCGATGCTGCCGGCCACATCTTTGCTCGCTGACAGGGTGATGGGAATTGGCCAGAAGGTGCCATCGGTCATCAGATATTCATCGCAGACACCTTTCCAGTCCTCATAGCCCATGAACCCCTCCAGCGGGGTGAAGGCACCGATTCCCAGCATCAGAACGTCAGATGCCTCCCGGGAAGTCATGGGAACCTGCTTTAGCTTCTTGGCCTTTTCTTTTTCCGCCTTGAGTTCTTTACCTTCCAACAACAGCGGTTTCAGCTTTTTCTCTTTTCCATGTGGAGGTACTAACTTCGACATTTCCTGTTCTCCCTTCTTCAATGAATATCCATTTCACCAAAAACTGTAAGAACTCGGGCACTTTTCCTAAAGGTGGACTTTACTGGATTCGACCTTCTTTAAACTCAGTACAAAAAGCACAAATTTATCCTGCCCCGCCCGATGTTTGTGAAAATTTGTTCTAATTTCAATGGATAAAATCTCTCTTGTCCCTGCAGTGGTATGGTTTGGAAGTCTTTTCCCTTTCAGGTGGCGGGGAAAATCCATTCACGCAACCGCAGGTCTGCTCGTCCTTCCACTATCCCGGTGCAAGAAACGGCTGGTTTTCGTTTCGCAAAACCGGAAAGTTTCATTAAAAACAGGCTCAAGGAGGAGACATCCTCTAACGCAACCCCCTCATGCAAGACTCAGCTTTAAGCTGAGCACTACCCCGGTGAGAGGGGGAGAGAAAAACGCTTGGCTGGGTGATTTTGTACTATCTTTAACAATGTTAGAGGCAATATACCCTGTAAAATAGAAATCTGCAAGCATTTTTTTTCACAAATTTGTCGCCTTGGGAACAGATCGTGCAGGAACCCGAAAGTTGTTGACTTTATAACAAAAAATCGATAATTCAATACAAATTTCGGAATGCGGAATTCGGATTGCGGAACGGGGATTTCAGACTGAGATAAGCAGCAAGAAGTGACTTGGCATCTCCAGTCAGCTTTGTACCCTACTGGCGCATTACACCACTCCGAAGAAGCATTTCTTAAATCTACAATCCGAAATCCGAAACCCCCAATGACGAGAGGTGAGAACCTTGTCGAGTAGTCGGCCCTTTCCTCTGTACGGTTGGGTAGCTCTTTGTGCGCTGGTCACTGCCCAAGTTCTCCTTTTTGCCGGCATAGAGGTAGTGCGGTATTGGTTTTTTCCCCTAGCCTGGTGGCCTTACATCCTGCTGACAGACGGGCTTGTTTATCGGCGCAAAGGATCGTCCCTCCTTACCCACCATCCCCGGGAGTTTCTCCTTCTTCTTCCCTGGTCGGTCTGTTTCTGGCTCATCTTTGAATTGTTCAACCTGGCTTTGAACAACTGGCACTATGTTTTGGTTCCCGAGAACATAGTGGAGCGGTGGGCTGGCTATGCAGTCTGCTATGCCACCGTGCTGCCCGGTCTTTTTGAGACTACGGAGCTCTTGGAAAGTTATGGTCTTTTCTCCAAAAGACGAATTAAGCCTATCCCTGCCTCCAACCGATGGTATCTTCCCTTTGTAGCCACTGGTATCCTCTTTTTTATCCTGCCCCTAATCTGGCCTCATTCCTTTTTTCCCCTGGTCTGGGGAACTTTCGTTTTTCTGCTTGAGCCGCTTAATCACCGACTGGGTTTGCGGTCTCTAATGAGGGAGTGGCAGCAAGGATCTCTTCGCACCTTTTGTCTGCTCCTTGTAGCAGGAGCAATTTGTGGTCTTCTGTGGGAATTCTGGAACTTCTGGGCTCTAACCAAGTGGGAATACACAGTGCCCTATGTCGGCTGGCTCAAGGTTTTTGAAATGCCTATCCTTGGTTTTTTCGGATTTCCCCCATTTGCAGTGGAATGTTATGTCATGATGAGTACTGTCACTATGCTTCGCCAGAAACGAGGATGGAAAGATCCGACCCTACCAATTAGCAAAGTCCGGGCACATATAATTTTAATGGTGTATGGGTTGCTCGTCATTTTCTGCCTTTTTGCCTTCCACCAGATCGACCTTCACACCGTCGCTTCTTATCGGCCGTAGTTCAGCAATCAGCAGACAGCTGGCAGCGAATAGGAGATACCTCTGGTCATTTGCTCCGCGTCATTTGGGCTGACGCCCGTCATTCGGCCTTACGGCCGTCATTATGTTGTTACAATGAATGACCATGAATGACAGCGGAGTGGAACTAGGGACCCGCTTGCGGGCCTGAGCGGAGGGAAGCGAGGGCAAAGAAATGAAAAATGGGAAATTAGAATTGTGCCTAGTGCTTAGTGCATAGTGCCTAGTGTAGTGCTGCCTGTTGCAATCTGCCTGCTGACCTCTGACCTCCGATCTCTGCCTTCTCACCCTATGCTCTATGCCCTATGCTCCATGCCTGCTTTTCAGTGCACTCCTTGACGCTCCTCCTCCCACAGGTTAAAAGATAGGCTCCCACAAGCAGAAAGGAATATTTCAGTGGAGCCGACAACAGTCTATCTAACAAGCCTGGGTTGTCCTAAAAATAGAGTTGATAGTGAGGTTATCCTTGGCTCTCTCATCAATGCTGGCTACAAACCGGTGGAAGAGCCACTTGATGCCCAGCTTATTGTAGTGAACACCTGCGGATTTATTAGAAGTGCCACCGAGGAATCCATCGAGACAATTTTGGAGCTGGCTCAGGCGAAAAAATTGGGCCGCTGTGAGTTCCTCGTAGTGGCAGGGTGCCTGCCCCAACGTTATGGTCGTAAATTGGTCAAGTCCATGCCTGAGGTGGACCTATTCGTGGGCACCAGCTCTTTTGTCCATTTGGTGGAGATCCTTGCTCGCTATCAGAAGGATGATCTGGAAAGGCTCAATCTTGAGCCACCCAGATTCCTCATGAACTCGAAAACTCCAAGAACTCTTTCGGCCCCTTTTTACAGTGCCTACCTAAAGGTTGCAGAGGGCTGCAGTAATCGCTGCTCCTTTTGCACCATCCCTGCTATCCGTGGTCCCTATCGCAGCAGACCTCTGAACGACTTGCTCCAAGAAGCCGAGTGGCTAGCCTCTCGGGGTGTGATTGAACTCAACCTGGTGGCCCAGGATACGACTGCTTATGGAACAGATCTGGACGCTACGCTCCGTCTGCCCGACCTTCTGGAGGCCCTGGCAAAAATTGGCAAGTTTCCTTGGATCCGGGTTCTTTATGGCTATCCCCAAAAGATCGATGGTAAACTGTTGGAGACCATGGCCTCATATGAGTCCATCTGCAATTACCTTGACCTGCCTCTGCAACATGTGTCCGGCCACCTGCTCAAGGCCATGGGTCGAACCGGCTCTGCCGAGGAATTCCTTGAGCTCGTCGCCCTGATCCGGGAGTATCTTCCAGAGGTCACCTTGCGGACCACACTAATAGTTGGATTTCCTGGAGAAAGGCAAGAGGATTTCCAAGAACTTTACGAGTTTGTTGAGCAGGCCAGATTCCAGCGACTGGGACTTTTTGCCTATTCACCCGAAAAGGGGACTCGGGCAGCCTTATTAAGTGATCCAGTGGAGGAATCCGTTAAAATACAGAGAGTGCAAGTTCTAGCGGCTCTCCAGGAGAAAATCAGTCTGGATTATAACAGCCGCCTGGTGGGAACAGCCCAACCGGTTCTTATTGAAGGTGTGAGCGACGAGAGCGACTTGCTGCTGCAGGCCCGTCTTGCCTCGCAGGCACCGGAGGTAGACGGCTGTGTGCTCATAAATAAAGGCTTCGGCAAGGTGGGTGAGATAGTAGCAGCGCGCATAACTGAAGCTCACCCCCATGATCTGATTGGTGAAATCGCTGAGTCCCCAAATCCACCGTCTAATATGGTTATCAGGAATTAAATCAGTTTCTTATGGAGTATTCCTGATCGCCAGCAAGGTATTAGATGCGAGGCGCCGAGGAGCGACTATTGAGGCGTATGGAGCAATACGGTGCAAGCATGCCCCCGCGCAGGCGGGGGGAGAAGCGATCGAAGGCAACGCCGCCCTTCGACTTTGCTCAGGGCCGTGAGCCTGTCGAACGGCAAATGGTGCCTTGCTGGTGGATCAGGGAGTCCGAATTGTTTTGACAACTAACCCAATTTGGGCTATTAAGAAGTGTTCTATAGTTTTTCCAGCCTCAACTTTAGCTAAGGAACCCCAACATTGTCCCTCAAGAGTACCGCAGAAGACCTGATTCACCAGCAGTACCCTCTTTTCGCCCAGCTGGATGAAGATCTGCAGCGCATCGAGGAAGAGATTAACAAGAATCTCCAATCCAGTGTGCCCCTCATCGCCCTGGTTACCCGCTACATTATGCGGAGCGGGGGAAAACGATTGCGCCCCTTGTTGACGGTCCTGGCAGCAAGGCTTTTGAACTATCAAGGTAACGACCACTACGGACTCTCCATTGTCTTCGAGTACCTGCACGCAGCCACCCTCCTCCACGATGATGTGGTGGACAATGCCGAACTGCGCCGTGGCAGGCCATCGGCCAACACTCTCTGGGGTAATGCGGCGGTAGTTCTTGTAGGGGATTTCCTTCTCGCCACATCTTTTTTTCTTTCCGTAATGAGTGGCAACTTAAACATTCTCAGGATCCTCTCGGAGACTACCACCTCTATGGCCGAAGGCGAGGTTCTACAATTGATCAACAGTGACAATTTGGAGATTTCCGAGGAGGAATATATTGAGGTTATAAAGCGCAAAACGGCCATTCTTATTTCGGCGGCATGTCAGATTGGCGCCATTCTTGGTCAGGCGGACGAAGAGCAAGAAGAGGCCATGCGTCGTTTTGGGCTCAACTTGGGTATCGCTTTCCAGCTCAGAGATGACTTCCTAGACTATGCCGGCAGCGAGGAGGAGTTTGGTAAGCCGGTGGGAAAAGATCTCCAGGAGGGCAAGATTACCCTGCCCTTAATTCACGCTCTGCAATCGAGTAATGATGGTGACCGCCAGCGTCTGGTAGAACTCATCATCTCGGACCGCGATTACGAGCAGATCTTTGGCAAGGTCAAAAAAGTCATCCAAGATTATCAGGGACTCGACTACACTGATAAGCTTGCCAACCACCACATAACCGAGGCCAAATCGGCACTGTCAATTTTCCCGGAATCACCCACCCGACAATCCTTACTCGAGATCGCTGAATACGTGGTCACCCGCCGTATTTAGTTCCCCACGCCACCATTCTTCCTAACCGGACCACTGTATTTCTGGTCTAAGTTTAGCTTTCCAACTAGGCACTAGGCAGTAAGCGCTAAACACCGAGAATGAGAATTCGGAATGCGGAGCTTGCAGATAAATTCGAAATCCTAATATCTAAATCCTAAACAAATTCAAATTTTCAAAATCGCAAATGGCCGAAACTTCCAATTCATTGTTTAATTCGATTTTGTTTTGAACATTGGAAAATTTGGAATTCGGATTTGTTTCGTGCTTCGGATTTAGGATTTCGGATTTGATATTGAGCGCTTACTACTCCCCGTTCCGAGTTAGAATGCATAGTCCTTAGTGCGTAGTGTAGTTGTCACTTGGGTACGAGGTTTGCATAAGAATCCTATCTACTTTGACATGTGCTTGGAAAGGTTCGGTAGATTTCGGCCCACATGATCAACCAATGGCGAGGAAAATCTGTTATGTCCAAGGTTTATAAATGGTTGGCTGCAATCTTGGGTGGTCTGCTCTTGTTGTTTTTGGTGCTAGTTCTATTTGTCCGCTTCTACCTTACGGGTGAACTTATCGCCGCTTGGATTGAGCCTCCCATGGAAAACTATCTACACCGCAATGTGACGCTTGCTGATGCCAGGATTGGATTCCGCGGCTTTCGAGTAGATGGCCTGGAGATCCACGAACAAGGCAGCAGTGCTCCGTTGCTAAAGGGTGAAAAGTTAGAGCTCCGTTGGAGATTCAAGGAACTTATAAAAGGTAGAATCGTAATCCACACCCTGGTGTTCACCAAGCCGGAGATTAATCTCATCCGCTATGAAGACGGAAAACTGAACATCGCCGACCTGTTACCGGAGCATGCAGATCCAAATATTCAGGAATATTCCAGCAAGCATGCCGGTGTCCCACTGCTTATTTCATTACTTTCTATGGAAAATGGTCACCTTAGCTTTGTGGATCGTTCCCAGAAGCCCCAAGCAACATTGGAAATAAGAAACCTCAAATCGCGGATAAATGACTTTTCCGCCAGCGCACCCATTCCCTTTCAGATAGAAGGCCAGATTGTGGGCACGGGTCAAGGTTCTTTGGCTGTGAATGGCACTTACAACCCGGTAGGTGAAAACCTCGAGGGGAATTTGAGTCTCAAAGAAGTTGATCTGGTAAGGATTAGTCCCTTCATAGCTCGAAATCACTCACATGTTATCCAGCAAGGCAACCTGACTTTGGAAACATCCCTGTCCACAGAGGGATTTGACCACTTTGTGGCTCAAGGCAGTCTGAATCTGGATAAACTGAAGGTAAAAAATGGTGAAAAGCTGTCTGACACCCTCCAGGTGGAAGGCGATTTCCAACTTGATGCTTTACTCTCCAAGGAAACACTTAAAGTGAACTCTCTCAACCTGGTTCTCAATGGGCAAATGGCCGAGATCCAGGGAACGCTTACTAAGTGGCAGCAAAAACCTCTTTTTGATTTTACTCTCACCTCCCATGAAATTAAATTGGACGAACTCTTGGCCCTCCTACCCAAAGCTCCACCTGCAACTGAGACCATTGAAGCCCCAACTGATCAATCAGCACCCGTTAAGGAGAGCTCGTCGACTCCTGAGGTTGAGGAAAAAGCCAGTTCTGAGGTGGTTTCTCTGCCTTCGTCAACGAAGACGGAAGAAAAGTTGGTTGAACAACTCAAGACTCCCGAGACTGCCCCAGAATCAACCGCTGTTGGTGGTAAGGCTGGTGGAGACTCCGGCGAGTCAGTTGTACTGCCCACAGGACCAGCTTCTGAAGGTGGAAGGGAAGAGTTGGAGGGGAATAAACCCTTTAATCTGGATGCTCAGGCAACTATTCATCTTGACTGGCTTCATTATAAAAAATTGGTTGCCAGCAATGTTGACTGCCAGGTGAATTTTCAAGAAGGAAAATTGCGAGTACAACCTCTGTCAGCGTCTCTTTATGGCGGCACATTAGGGGGTAATGCAAGAACGGACACGAAATCGGTCGGTCCCCCTTTCCATTCTATTGTTTACACAGAAAATATCCTGCTTGACGAAATAGTTGGAGTCATTTGGCCCGAAACCGGCGGGCGCTGGTCCGGCAATGTGAACCTCTTCTTTAGAGGCAATGGTAGCGGATCAGACCTGAGTGCCCTGCAATCCCGCATTGATTTGAATATCAACGAAGCCGAGTTTTCTGGGCACCCTCTTTTCACAAAGCTTGCAGAGTTGTTTCAAGCCGAAAACCTTAAACAACTCCGATTTTCCCAAGTAACTGCAAGGGTTCTCACAAAGGAAGGGATAGCTACTATTAAAAGGCTGCATTTAGTTGGTCCCATAGTGCAAGCGGAAGGAAGTGGAACCGCGGGTCTCTTGGATAAAAATCTCGACTTACATCTACTCCTCCAGATCCGAGCTCAGTATGTAGGTAAAATCGGGCCTTTAAGGGACATAGTCACCAAAATCTCAGATAAACACGGCTTTGTTCAACTACCCTTGACGGTGCAGGGTACCTTTGATGAGCCAGTGTATGGGCTGAATCAGAGCTGGCTGGAGAAAACTGCCAAAAGAGTCGGGGTTCAGCAAGTGAAAAAGCCTGATAAGAAACAGCTGCCCAAGCAGCCTATTAGCGAGCAAAAGCAGAAGCAACTCAAAGAGGGATTAGAAAAGCTTGTCCAGTGACATTCAACTGGAATGGTGGAATAATGGAATACTGGAATATTGGAAATTATGGTCATGGTCTTTGTCTTGGTAGACGCGTAAAACTCTGAAACTTCGCGGACTATACTCGCCTTACTTCTAGGCTTTTGTCCCCCCAATGTATTTGAAGACTAGACCCAACTTTCCAACATTCCTAAGAGAGAAACCCCGACAAACCCTCGCGCTGCCTGACTCACCGCCCCCTACCGTCCCTTCCAGTTGTTCTGGGAGCTCAACTGGCCTTACGTTTAGTCCGTAAGCGGATTCATAGGTTGGTCTCTTGGAGCCAAGTCCCCGCACGCGGCTTATCGGGGTCATCTAATCTTAGCACAATTTGTGTTTGCTCTCATAGATTTTTTTCTGGTCTTTCTGTCCCCCATGCCTTCCCACTCTTTTCTTAATTCAGCCCCTCAGTTGTCCGTAGTCCGTTGTCAGTTGCTCAAAACGTTGAAACCGTTTAAATAACTTCAAATTGGATATGAGATGTGAGATCTGAGATGTGGGGTGCTAAATCTCCGGGTAAATGTTGAATCTCACATCACACATCACACATCGCACATCTGCTCCTTTGGATTTTGCTTTTTTTAAATCCGAAATCCGCAATCCGAAATCCGCAATGCCCTTCCATGCTCCATGCGGCGAACGGAGTGAGCAACAACGAACCACGGACTACTGACCAGGTAGAAATACCCTAGCCTTTGAGGCGAAAAAATGGTAAGCATTCTAACGTGTGGCACAGGTGGCGGGCCAAGGCTTTGACTTTAGCCGACTAGATTTTCAGGAGCCCTAAATGCAAGTTTTCTGGAGTACTGGAGTAGTGGAGTACTGGAGGAATATCGAAATCAGACTGCCGTCTTCGAACAGACTCTAATGTATTTGCAACACTCCAATACTCCATCACTCCATCACTCCAATTAAGAGGAATCTTTTCCCATGAAAGAAAGGACTCCCTTCTTTTGCATCTTAACTCTCGTGTTTCTGGCCATGGTCGCCGGGCTGATCGTCTGGCAGTGGGATACCCTGGTTGAGAAAATTGCAGGAGAAAAACTCGAGGAGGAACGCCAGGGTTGGATGGAACGAACTCAAGAGCTCGAGTCCATCATTCTGGAGTTGCAGCAGGGTAAAGAATTTAAACCGCTCCTGCCAGCGGAAAGATTAAGTCAAGCCTTTGGTCCTACTTCACCTTTAGTGAAGGGGGCGTCACCAAGAAGCATGAAGTGCGAAGAACTGGAGGCCTCCCTCCGCGCCTTTTGCCAGTATCTGGACGCCGGTGAAACTTTTCGCTCTCAAAAGACTCACCGTGACAGTTGGGCACTTTTTACCAGCATTCTTCAGTCCCTGGAACGGCGACCTCCAGTAATGAGCGCGGAAGCTTATAGACCCTCGGTAATAGTTGAAAATAGCTTTTATTTCATCAGGTTACTCGGCAAAGAGAAGATCGACATTCTGCGCGAGGTGATCAAATTCGAGTCAGATCTTGCTGAACCCCTTATGGGCATCATCTACTACTGGCTAATGACTGGCAGGAGTTGTGACAAGTTACCATCTCCCTCTTCTGCTTTAAAGTTTATGTATAATTACGCTGGCTTCTTCCTGAACACCCTGGGGGGCCATTCGTATTTGTACCGCCAAGACTCAAGAATCAGACTATTGACCGTCTACTACTCTATCCTGGTAATGCATGAGGCCAATATGAGGGAATTAAACGAGGTGGGGTTTGATCTCCGCTTTTTCCTTCCCCATATTTTCCAAGAGGTTCAGAGTCGCAATGATCTGTTATATGCGGAGGATTATCTCCAAACTCTGACCAATCTCCAACTGCAATACTTCCGGCTGGAGTGAAAACAATAAATTGACCTCAGATTAGAAGAATTTGTTTGATCCTACTGGACAAAAGGTAACGGAGGAACATATGGCGACGAGATTCGTTAACAATGGCGATGGCACCGTGACGGATGGCGAGACCAATCTCGTATGGCAGAAGGATCCGGCCCCGGAGCGGATTACTTGGCCTGAAGCACAGCAGTACGTTGACCAGTTGAATGCTGAAAGCTTTGCTGGCCATAATGACTGGAGCTTACCGACCAATGAAGAACTGTTAACTCTCATGCTCTCAAGGGAGAACAACAAGCGACTCTTTATAGACCCTATCTTTGGTTCGCAGCGCTGCTTCTGGAGTGCGGACACCCGAGGCCACCATGAGGCCTGTTACGTCGACTATTACTACGGAGGGGTTTACCGGTTTCAAGAGAATTATGTGAACCACTCAGTGCGGGCCGTTAGGGGTCAGATGGCAAAGGTTGCTGAGCAAGCCAGTTAGCAACTCTTGACAAACGCCGCCATACTGGCCACCGTCGCGACACGGAGATAGGGAGAGACGGAGACGCGGGGAGTTATGAATTTTATTCTCTCCCCGTCCCCGTTTCTCCGCGTCGCCGCGTCGGTCCGGTACCACATAATACCGCCGCAATGAAGGTGACCTCTCGGGAGTCATATCTGCGGAGCAGCATGAATGAACGGGTACGTCCAGGTCTATACCGGTGACGGTAAAGGCAAGACCACCGCTGCCATCGGTCTGGCAATTAGGTCTCTAGGCGCAGGCTGGCGGGTATTCATCGCCCAATTCCTGAAAGCTGGGGAATATAGCGAGCATAAGGCTTTAGCAAAGTTCTCTGATCATCTCACCATCAAGACTTATGGGAGGAATGTTTTCATAAAAGGAAAGCCCGAAGATGAAGATAGACGGTTGGCCCAGGCAGCATATGAGGAGATCGCTGAGATTGTTGCTTCCGGGCGCTACCGTTTAGTGATTCTTGACGAGGCTAATGTGGCTGCTCACTACGGCCTGATAACGGTGGACCAGATTCTCGAGCTCATAGACCGGAGGGCTGAGGGGGTTGAACTGGTCATCACTGGCCGTTATGCCCACTCACGGTTGATCGACCGCGCCGACCTAGTTACTGAAATGCGTGAAGTGAAGCACTACTTCCATCGAGGCATCAAGGCTCGAAGGGGAGTCGAGAAATGAAGGTTTCGGGTGTCAGGTGTCAGGAAAGAAATCAAGCGTAAAATCTGAAACCTGAAACCTGAACACTGAAACCTCAGTCATTGATATTTGGAATTTTAAGACCCTCTAGAATTCTGCACCATCTTTACCGGCAAAGATAAAGAACTATCGCATGAAGCGGATCACCCTAGTAACTGGAGGCAGTCGAAGCGGCAAGAGCAAAATTGCCTTGAACCTTGCTGCTCCATACGTAAATAAGGCTTTCATCGCTACCGCTGAAGCAACCGATGATGAGATGCTGGCTCGCATTGAACGCCATCGCCGCGAACGTGATTCATCATACTTAACCGTGGAGGAACCGGTTAACCTGGACATGGCTTTAAAATCTTTGCCAGAAAAGACGGAGGTGGCGGTTCTTGACTGTATAACAGTTTGGCTTGGCAACCTCTTTTATCGAGAGAGAATAATTGATGGAGCTTGCCCAGAAATAAATGGGTTTTTGGACATTCTTGACTCCCCACCTTGTCACCTCATCCTTGTAACAAATGAAATTGGCATGGGCGTTATCCCCGCGGACTCGGCCACTCGTCACTTCCGCGACATAGCGGGCAGTCTTAACCAGCAGCTTGCCGAACGAGCCCATGAGGTTATTTTGTCGGTCAGTGGGATTCCCCTCCGAGTCAAATGAACTAAAATGATCTAAAATGCCTAAAGTGCCTAAAGTTAGAAAACAAGTGGAGCACCATTTGAGTGGCACGGTGTGGATTACAGCTGCTCATTGTCATTTGGCCACTAGACGTGGCCGTCATTACGCTTCGCTGTCAATATGCCTTCGGCGTCATTTATTGTCATCTGTTTCAACAACCTAATGACGGGCGGCAGCCCTATTGACGGCGAAGCCAAGTGACGCGAAGCATATGACTACAAAGTGCCTAGTAGAAATGTCTGCCAGCTGGGTAGATGGAGTGAACTGTGGAAAGACTTTTACCTACACTTGATGCGATTACTCCTGTTGACCGGAGTCTGGAAGCCGAAGTTCGTGCCCATCTAGACAACCTTACGAAACCTCTTGGCAGTCTAGGGTTCCTGGAAGACCTGGCTGCCAACTATTGTTTAATAACCGGGACGAGCACCCCACAATTGGGCAAGAAGCGTATAGTGACCTTTGCCGGTGACCACTCCGTTGCAGCGGAAGGGGTTTCCGCCTATCCCAGTGAGGTCACACCTCAGATGGTTTACAACATGCTTGCTGGTGGGGCAGCCATCAATGTATTAGCCAAGCACGTGGGGGCCGACCTACAGGTAGTTGACATAGGGGTAGCTGACCCCCTAGAGGCTGCATCTGGTATACTGCGTCGGAAGGTGAAGCCGGGTACTGATAATATGAGCAGAGGACCGGCCATGACCAAAGAGGAGGCCATCCAGGGGATCCTGGTTGGGGTGGAGCTGGCCCATGCTGCTGCTGACGAAGGCGTCACCTTGATCGGCACTGGCGAAATGGGGATCGCCAACACAACCCCTTCCTCGGCGCTCTATGCCTCCCTCATTCCCTGCCCGGTGGTAGAGGTAACCGGGCGAGGTACGGGAATCGACGACAGCAGGCTCCAGCACAAGATCAAAGTCATTGAGCGTAGCCTCGAGGTTAATGCGCCCAGGCTCAATGATCCCCTCTCGACTCTTGCGGCTGTCGGTGGTTTGGAAATCGCCGGGATCTGTGGACTCATTTTGGCTGCGGCCGGGCGGAGATTGCCTGTAGTTGTCGACGGTTTTATCTCCTCAGCTGCTGCTCTTGTGGCCATGAGGCTAAAAGAGTCAGTAATCGATTACCTTTTTTTTAGCCACTGCTCAGCTGAGGCCGGCCACCGCACCTTTTTCGAGCGCTTGGGGATTCGACCCATACTCGATCTCGACCTGAGGTTAGGCGAGGGAACTGGTGCCGCTCTGGCCATGCACGTAATCGAAGGGGCGGTGAAAATATACAACGAAATGGCAACTTTCGACTCTGCCGGCGTCAGTGGCAAAGGAATAAGGAGTGGTGACTGGCGGTGATTACGTCGAAACCCTATTTCTTTTTCATGGGCACCGGTCATTTGCTTCGCGTCACTTGGCTAAGCCGTCAATAGGGCTGGCGCCCGTCATATTTGTCATTTGGTTTCACCTATTAATTATCACTGATCTTGACGACCTGTTGACAACAAATGACAGCGGAGCGTAATGACAGCCACTTTAGTGGCATAATGACTACCTTATGACAGCGAACTGACGGCCACGGAAGTGGCCAAATGACCCAATAACTGCGCACTGCTGGATACCAGGTATATAAGGAAATTGAGAGAGTTACATGCTCCGTGGACTGATTACTGCCTTTCGGACCCTGACCATCTTTCCTATCCCTGGGCAAGATGCGCCAAAGCACAGCAACTCTCTACCTTTTTTCCCGGTGGTAGGATTTGCCTTAGGACTGCTCCTCTGGCTTGTGAGTCTCATTGACAGACTCATTAGCGGCAGCGGTTGGCCCATGGGCATCGCAGCGCTAATGCTCCTGGCAAACATCATAAGCACAAGAGCTCTTCATTTGGACGGTTTAGCGGATTTTGCCGATGCTCTTGGTGGTGGCTGGGATAAAGCAAGGCGTCTTGAGATCATGAAAGACACTCGCCTCGGGGTCTTCGGTGGGGTGGCTGTTATTATTGCTTTGCTTTGCAAGTGGCTTGCCTTTTCCAGGTTGGTATCAGTGGGCAGCACCGTCTGGGTCATCCTGCTCTTCATGATTGCCCGGACAATGCAGGTCCACTTAGCAGTACGACTAGACTACGCCAGAGTTGAGGGTGGCACGGCTTCTTCTTTTGTTCAGGGGGCTTCCGCCTATCACTTTGGCGCAGCCTATATGATCACCCTGGTAGCAGCTCTTGTTTTTGGCCCCTTTGGTTTGGCGGCTCTGGCTGTGGCCGCAATAATAACCTGGGTCTATGGAGCTTGGTGTCGCAAGAACATCGGTGGCATAACCGGCGACCTGCTTGGCGCAGGGAATGAAATAATCGAGGTTGCCCTCCTCTTGTTGGCAGCCGCACCTGGCTCCCTCCTCCTTGGCCATACTGGCTGGGGGTGGCTAATTCATTAGGGCGAAACATCGCTCAAGGATTCATCCAGTCATTTGCCTTCGGCGTCATTTGGGCTGGCGCCCGTCATTAGGCCTTACGGCCGTCATTAGGTCGTTACAACAAATGACCATAAATGACAGCGTAGCGTACTGACGGCCACATCTAGTGGCTAAGTGACTATAAGTGATCAACTAGAAGAACCGAGAGACTATGGTGAGCGACGAACACATCCACGGCGGTGATCCGGAAAGGGAATTAAAGAGGCTGGGGCTTGCCCCTCGCCGAGTTCTGGATTTCAGTGTCAACGTCAGTCCCCTGGGCGTTCCAGAAGAGATTAAAAATATATGGAACGATCTTTTTAGAGAGATTGAAAGCTATCCCACTGTGGATGGCCGGGGAGTCGTTCACTATTATGAGAAACGCTTCGGTCTTGATCCTGCCCGGATTTTGGCAGGTAACGGTTCCACCGAATCTATTTACCTGGCACCACGCGGTTTGGGCTTGCGGAAGGTGGTGGTAATCAATCCCTCCTTCCATGACTACACCAGAGCCAGCCTGGCGGCCGGGGCAGAATTGATCCCGGTGGAGCTCAAGGCCACTGCCGGGTTTGCCCCCCCGGATATGTCAGTTTTAGAAGAGGCGCTGGCCGGCAGCGACGGTCTATTTGTCGGCAACCCCAATAATCCTACAGGCACGGTTTTCCCCCGGCAGCTGTTGCTTGATCTAGCAGCGACTTTTCCCAGAAAGTGGCTGCTAGTTGACGAGGCCTTTGTTCAGTTTCTCGACCGACCTGATGAGACTAGCTTAATCAAGGAACAGCCACCACCGGCCAATATCCTTGTCTTTCACTCTCTCACCAAATTTTTTGCCCTTCCGGGTCTCAGGTTGGGTGCAGTAGTCGGCCATCCGGATGTTATCTCTCGTCTTCGTCAACTCAAAGAACCTTGGAGTGTCAACCGCATAGCCGAAAAAGTGGCACTGAAATTGATTGATTGCGCCGATTACGAGAAGAAGTTGACAAACCTTATTCGGAGAGAGCGGCCTAGGGTTTTTGCCAGGCTAAATAAGATCGCCGGGTTTCAACCTTTTGAACCTGCAGCTAATTTCCTCCTCGCACGGTGGACGCAAACAGACGAATTGGATGATTTTCTGCTCTTCATGATGCGCTCAGGAATTCACCTTCGAGACTGCCGCAACTTTCCAGGACTGGAGGACAATTTTTTCCGCATGGCTATTCGCCAACCGGAAGAAAATGATCAGGTCCTCTCACTTATGCAAGACTGTGCTGCCCATTTTTTATGATTCACGCCGCCGCCATACTTATTTCTGCCCTGGTTCTGGATCTAATTCTAGGCGATCCTCCCTTCCGCTTTCACCCGGTTCGGCTCATAGGCTCGACCATTAGTGGTTTGGAGAGGCTATTCCTCAGGTTAGGATGGTCGGGACTAGTTGGCGGAGCCCTTCTGGCAGCCAGCACAATTGCAGTTTTCCTCGGACTTTATCTGGCAGTTCGCAGCTTTCTCGGCAGACTACATCCTTTTCTAGCTTCAGTTCTGGATCTCTACCTGGCCTATTCCTTCCTGGCATTGAAAGACTTGCTCAATCACGCCACCCCAGTTGCACAAGCTCTGGCCAGGAGTGATTTGACTCAGGCCCGGACCGCACTCCAAAAAATTGTGGGTAGGGATACCTCAAATTTAGACACAGAAGGTGTGGTTCGTGGAGCAGTGGAGAGCGTGGCGGAGAATTTCGTTGATGGCGTGCTCTCACCTATGTTCTGGTACACCTTCGTAGCAGTTCTCAGCCATGTGTTTGGCTGTCCTTCACCTGCTGCCGCCGGTATTCTCAGTATGCTCAGCTTTAAAGTAATAAGCACACTCGACTCAATGGTAGGATATCGAAGAGATCATTATCTCCTATTTGGCAGACCTGCCGCCCGGCTGGACGATCTGGCCAACTTCTTGCCGGCTCGTCTTTCTCTTATCATTTTATATATAGGAGCGGTTTTCAGTGGCGAGAGTGGTAGGGAAGGATGGAAAATTGCCTTGCGTGACCGGCGAAAACATCCATCACCCAACGCTGGCCACCCAGAGAGCTTTGTGGCTGGGGCTCTCGGGATCAAACTTGGAGGGCCTTCCCTTTATCAGGAAGGAGTGGTAGATAAACCCTGGTTAGGGGAGGGAGATGAAGAGACTGGATCCGCAGCATGTTCGCCGCTGTTGCAGATTGGTTTATCGGTCTTCCTGGGTAAGCGTTTTTATCTTTTCGGCCTTTCTTCTTTGCTCATCGGTTTTCCCTCCATGATTAGTTTCCATTAGTCAAAGTATATCCAGGCCGTTATACTTCACAGGTAAAAAAAGGCTTTAGCTTCTAGTTCATTTCTACTAGAATCCGCCTGTAAAAATTTCGTAACAAAGGTGTAACAATTTTTGAGGCCGGCTCTTCAAGCTTTTGGAGGGTAAGGAGAATCGACATGCCATCTCGTTTAGAGCAAAGCTTGCAAAGGGATATCGACCAAATTCGCTCCAAAGTGATTAAGATGGGCACCCTGGCAGAAGGCGCTTTGAGAGCCAGTCTCCATGCGCTTACCCAGTCAGACCGTCAGTTGGCTTACTCAGTTATCCTACGCGATCGGTATATCGACGAATTGGAGATGGAGCTAGACCAGCTTTGTCAGGAGTTTCTCGTGCGGCAGCAGCCCGCTGCCGGCAACCTGCGCTTCGTTTACGCGGTCATCAAAATCAACAATGAATTGGAAAGAATTGGGGATTACGCCGAGAGCATCGCGCGACATTTCCTAAGAGTACGTTCGGTTGATCCACAGCCTTCCTACGATAAGATGGAAGCCATTGCTCAGAAATCGATTCCTATGCTTCGTAATGCCATGCAGGCTTTTGCCGAGAGAGATACCGAGTTGGCAAAGGCCACCATGGATATGGAGGACAAGGTTGACGACATTCGTTGGGATATTCACCATGAATTGATCCGTCTGCATGAGGATGGCAAGCTACCTTCAGAAGTACTTCCCTCACTCATGACTATCGTCACTCGCTTTGAGCGGGTGGCGGATCGATCTTGCAATATTTGTGAAGAAGTCCTCTATATGTGTACAGGCGAAGGCATTAAACACAAAGGAAAGGAAGTTTTCCGTGTTCTTCTTGTAGACGAGAGAGATGCCTGCCGTGGCCAGATAGCAAAGGGTATTGGCAATTCCCTCGGATTGGAGAGGTTCCATTTCTACAGTGCTGGGGTTGCTCCACAAACTATAGATCCCAAAACAGTCGAATTCATGGCGGAAAAAGGGATTGATATCTCTGAACAGACTTCAAAGTATCTCGATCAGATCCTGGATCTCGAGAATTATCAGATTTTTGTCTCTCTGTGCAAAGAAGCAGAGGAGTACTTCCCGCCACCACAGAGCAAAATGATCAGCATTCATTGGGAAATAGAAGATCCTTCCAGACTCGACGGCTCTGAACAAGATATTCGAGCCGCTTTCGAAAAAACCTATAATATCTTGGATTCAAATATTCGAGATCTCGTTGAGGCGATTCTCGGCAATGACATCTTGAGCGAGGAGAAATCATAATGTTCAGTAAATCACCTATCAGAAAAAATATGCTTGTGCTTGGTTGTCTCGTCCTTACCTACACCATCCTTCTCATAGGGTGCGGCCAAAAAAGCGAAGAGACCCCCACCTCTTCCTCTGGGAAGACTGTCATCCAGAATGCTGGCTCTGACACCATGGTCAATGTGGCCCAAACATGGGCAGAAGACTATGCCACAATCAACCCCTCGGTCTCTGTGGAAGTCTCTGGCGGAGGGTCTGGAACGGGCATCGCTGCCCTGATCAACGGCACTGTCGATATTGCCAATTGCAGCCGCCAGATGGAACCTGAAGAAATGGAGAGGGCAAAACAGAACACCGGCAAAGAGCCGCAGAAATTTGTGGTGGGCTATGACGCCCTTGCTGTTTACCTCCATAAAGGCAACCCTCTAAATCAAATAAGCATCGAACAACTCGCGCAAATCTATGGTGAAGGGGGCAAGATCACCAAGTGGTCTCAGCTAGGCATCAAGAATTCAGCCTGCGATAGTGACGAAATTATTCGGGTAAGCCGACAATCTAACTCTGGTACCTACCACTACTTTCGCGAAACCTTGCTCGGCAAGGAAAAGGATTTCAAATTGGGCTCTAGGGATTTGCACGGCTCGAAGGATGTAGTGGAACTAGTTGGTAGGACTCCCTGCGCCATAGGTTACAGCGGCATGGGTTACGCAACCGAGCAGGTAAAAAAACTGAAAATATCCAGAGAGGCGGGTAAACCCGCATATGAGCCCAGCCTCAAAACTGCGCTAGATGGAACTTATCCAATTTCCCGGCCGCTATACATGTACACTCTCGGAGAGCCAACTGGAGAAACCAGGAAATATCTAGAATGGATTTACTCTGATGTGGGTCAGGCAATTGTCGAACAGAGCGGGTACGTGCCCTTGCCGCAAGAAGAGCGCATCATGGGTCATAAGTAAAGATATGAAATCCCAAACTCCAAGCACCAAATTTCAGGAGTTTAGGTGTCAGGTTTCAGGTGTCAGGAGAGAAAACAGAAAGGCTGAAACCTGAACACTGAAACCTGAAACCTCAGTAAGATCTGACCTGGCCCATCGAAGATCCCGTTATGCGGGGAAGGACCAGGTTTTCGATCTTGAATAGAGGACTAAAAACATATGATTAGCCGACATCGCCTTGAGACTCTCACCGAACCTGTCATTGAATGGATTATTCGGCTATGTGGAATTAGTGCGATCATTTTTGTTTTTGGCATTTTCTTTTTCGTCTTTCGGGAAGGAGCAGATTTTCTCTTTCACAAGCTTGACCTCGTAGAGTTTTTTACCAGCCCTGAATGGTATCCCACCTCCGTTAGCCACAAGAGATATGGTGTACTCGCCTTGATCGCTGGAACCGCCAGTGTAACCCTTTTGGCGATGGCTATTGCCGTGCCCTTTGGATTGGGGGCTGCCATTTTTGTATCGGAATTCTGCAGTCCTAAACTAAAGGAAGCATTTAAGATCACAATCGAACTTCTGGCCGCCATACCTTCAGTGGTATGGGGATTCATTGGCCTTACCATAATGAATGAGCTGATTATCGACCTGTTCAACGCGCCAATCGGACTTACTGTCCTGAACGGTGGTATTATCCTCGCTTTAATGAGCGTGCCAATTATCGTCTCAATAGGAGAAGACGCACTCAAGGCTGTTCCTGATTCTTATCGGGAAGCTGCCGAAGCCCTAGGGGCAACCCGCTGGCAGGTTGTCTACAAAGTGCTTCTGCCGGCAGCCAAGAACGGTTTATTGGCCGCCGTTCTCCTTGGTGTTGCTCGGGCAATCGGGGAGACCATGGCAGTACTCATGGCAACCGGTCATGCCGTCAAAATTCCCCACAGTTTACTCGATTCAGTCAGAACTCTAACCGCAACAATCGCAGCAGAACTCGGTGAGGCACCAGTACATTCAGATCACTATCAAGTGCTCTTTCTTATCGGAGTTTTGCTCTTTTCCATCACTTTTGTGGTAAATCTTACCGCCGATTTAATTGTCAAGGGAATCCGCCAGAAATAGGGAATGAAGAAGATGACCGGACAACAAGACACGACCATTATCAATTCCAACCCTGATTTTTCTGGAAGAAACCCCGGCACATCCGAGAAACAGGCGAGTAGAAATGCGAATTTGTTCACGGAGACGCCCCTTGTTCGCAGGAAAAGACTAGCTGAGAACATGGCTAAGGGATTGTTTCTCCTGATGGCGCTTTTGATGGTCATTCCCCTGATTCTCATCGTTGGTTATCTCTTTTACAAAGCCTTTCCGGTTCTATCATTTGATTTCTTGTTCACCAATCCAACGCACGGTATGCGCGCTGGTGGGATATGGGCAGCTCTCTTGGGCACTATCTATTTAGTTATGATTTCTCTACTCGTCTCTGCCCCCATTGGAGTTCTGGCGGCCGTCTACTTGAATGAATATGCGAGAGAGAATTGGCTCACCCGAATTATCAACCTGGCCGTGGTGAACCTCGCCGGCGTTCCCAGCATTGTTCATGCACTCTTCGGCGTTGGTGCTTTTGTCCTGTTTGCTCGGATGGGTCGCTCCATTCTCGCGGCTTCTCTTACTTTGGCGATTATGACTCTACCCGTAATTATTGCCGCCACCAAGGAAGCACTTGGCGCGGTACCCATGGCTTTTCGAGAGGCCTGCTGGAATGTTGGTGCAACCCGCTGGCAAACTATTCGCAGAATCGTTTTACCCAACTCTATCAGTGGCATTTTGACTGGCATTATTCTCCAGGTCTCCCGTGCTGCTGGAGAGACCGCACCGATTATGTTCACTGGCGCTGTATTTTATAAAGCAATTTCTGAAGGCAATCCTTTTGCCTACGGCCTATTTGATCAATGTATGGCCCTCTCCATGCATCTCTTCACCATTTCCACCCAAGTCCCAAATGTACCTGACGCCATACCATACGGGACTGCCGTTGTTCTTCTTGGCACCGTGCTGCTGGTTAACCTACTGGCTATTGCGCTACGTGTATATCTACGTTCGCGAAAGAGGTGGTAGACCTGATGGGTAACTGGAAGAAAAAAATCGAGATCTCTAATCTTGAAGTGAGGTATGACAAAAAAGAGGTACTGAAAGGAATTTCTCTCGATATCTATGAAAATGAAATCCTGGCCATCATCGGTCCTGCACAATCAGGAAAAACGACTTTATTAAAGGTTATAAATCGCACCATAGAATTTGTCCCTGGTGTCTGGGTTGGGGGGACTGTAAAAATAGATGGCAAAAACATTATGGAGATGAGGAATGTCTATGAACTGCGGCGGAGGATTGGCATGGTCTTCCCTCTGCCAGTTGGCTTACCTCTGTCCATTTACGACAATGTGGCCTTTGCGCCTCGGGCTGCTGGTTTCCGCAAGCGCGATCAGTTGGACGAGATCGTTGAGCGCTGTCTGCGACAGGCAGCCCTTTGGGATGAAGTCAAAGACCGTTTGGACAGCTTGGGAACCAGGCTTTCTGGAGGCCAACAACAACGGTTAACCATTGCCAGGGCCCTTTCTCATCAACCTGAAATCCTCTGTCTCGATGAGTTTTCCATTGCGGTGGATCCAGTGACGACCATGCGGATCGAAGACGTGCTGAAAGAATTGCGCTCGGAGATGACAATCATCCTGGTCACCAATCTTGTCCAACAGGCCAGGCGCTTGGCGGATCGAACCGCTTTCCTATTGAACGGCGAGCTGATCGAAGTGGACTCCAATGAAGTTATTTTTTCGCGCTCTCCTGCAAACAAAATGACCTACGACTACGTGAGCGGAACCTTTGGCTAAGAAAGAAAAAAACTACTGCATCGAAACCGACAAACTGAACTTGTGGTATGGCAACTTCCAGGCGCTGATCAATGTCAGCATTAAGATTGTCGAGGGGTTGATTACTGGGCTCATTGGCCCGTCTGGCTGCGGCAAAACCACTTTGCTGCGCTGTTTCAATCGGGTGAACGAACGTTATGGTAATGTCACCACTACAGGCCAGATCCAAATACTTGGAAAAAACATATACGATCCAGATGTTTCCTTGCAGGAATTGAGAAAATCCGTTGGCATGGTTTTCCAACGCCCCAATCCAGTCCCGATTTCCGTATACGAAAATATCCTCTTCGGCCTACGCGTTCACTCCAAGCGGGCTTCACTCACGAAATCGGAGAATGACGAAATCGTGGAAAAATCCTTAAGGGAGGTTTCTCTCTGGGAAGATTTGAAAGACAAACTGAAGACAAAAGCCACGACACTGCAACTGGAACAGCAGCAGAAACTTTGTATTGCCCGCCTTTTACCCTTAAAGCCTGACGTAATCCTTATGGATGAGCCCTGTTCGTCCCTCGACGCCGAATCGACTCGTGGAGTCGAGGATTTGCTGTTAAGTCTGGCTGGGCGTTACACTCTTGTTGTGGTAACCCATAACATGGCACAAGCTCGCCGTATAAGCGATGAATGTATTTTCATGCTCCTCGGCGAAATCATCGAGCACAGCCGCACCGCAGATCTGTTTCTTACACCGAAAGACTCTCGGAGTGCCGATTACATCGAGGGGCGGTATGGTTAAAAATTTGCCGATGAGGAGCAATCTTGATGTTCTACAAAACAAGGAGTAAATGTGCGGCATCCATTCTCATCTGCTCTGCCATCTTATTATGCATCTCTGCAGCCGGCTGCAAAAAAGGAGAGCAAGAAGCCGCCGTCTCTTCGCCTGCCAAGGTTACCATTCAGAATTCTGGTTCCGATACAATGGTTGTCCTGGCCCAGGCCTGGGCAGAGCAATATGCCAAAATAAAATTTTCGGTCTCGGTGGAAGTCTCCGGAGGAGGATCTGGTGCTGGCATAGCGGCTTTGATCAACGGCACTGCCGACATCGCCAACAGTAGTAGGCCAATGACCAAGCAAGAAATAGAGATGGCTAAAGACAATACCGGGAAAGAACCCCAAGAGTACGTAGTTGGCTATGATGCTTTGGCGATCTACGTCCACAAGGATAACCCGCTCGATGGGATCAGCATTGAGACAACTCGCCGAGATCTATGGAGAAGGTGGTACAATCACCAAATGGTCCCAACTGGGAATCAAGAATCCAGGTTGTCCAAGCGATGATATTATTCGGATAAGCCGACAGTCAAGCTCCGGCACCTATTACTATTTTCGTGAGGTATTGCTTGGAAAACAAGGGGATTTCAAGTTGGGATCTAGAGATCTCCACGGATCCAAAGATGTCGTTGAACTAGTGGCGATGACTCCGTGCGCCATTGGCTACAGTGGCATGAGATACGCAACCTCTTATGTCAAGAAGCTCAAAGTTGCCAAAAAGGACAACGGTCCATACTTCGAAGCCACTGTTGAAACGGTACTCGACGGCAGGTATCCAATCCACCGACCATTTTACATGTATTCTCTCGGCCGGCCGACCGGAGAGACGAGGACCTATCTCGAATGGATTTACTCCGACACCGCCCAGAACATTGCCAAGAAAATTGGATACGTTCCATTGCCGCAAGCAGAGCGGGCTATGAGGAAAGCCAGTTTGGCAACGACCGATTAGGACACACCTGAGGACGGCCATATCCGCGGTTCGCCCTAGGCGGATTCACAAAATATCCAGACTGGAATCAATAAGTATATGAACGAGTGAAGATGAGTGCGGATTCGATTATTCTGGCCCTGGCCACCCTTGTAGGCCTCTATATGGCCGCCAATATCGGCGCCAATGACCTGGCCAATGCCATGGGAACCTCAGTCGGTTCAGGGGCTCTGACCCTTCGCCGGGCTGTGATTATTTCCATTGTGGCCAACCTGCTAGGGGCCGTCCTGGCTGGCGGTCATGTGACCAACACTATCAGCAAGGGCATGATCAACCCTGATTTGCTTGCCGCTACACCCGACAAACTGATGCTTGGCATGTTTGCCGCCTTGCTTGCCAGCGGCATCTGGGTCCATTTGGCCACGGTACTGGGAATGCCGGTTTCCACTACCCACTCCATAGTGGGAGCTGTGGTGGGTTTTGGCGTACTCACTGTGGGGATCGGTGCCATTTCCTGGGGAAAAGTTATTACCATCGCAATTAGCTGGGTTGTCTCGCCAGTCTTTGGGGCAATTATCGCCGGGGGCATTTATTATCTCATACGCGAGAAAGTTCTCAGGGCAGACGTCCCTGAGTCTGTAGCACTGCGGTGGGCACCTTACCTGATCGGTGTCGTGCTGCTGACAATTATTCTCTCTTTTATTTTTAAGGGTCTCAAAAATCTACATCTCGACCTCGGGTTCGGCCAGGCCCTGCTCATTGCTATTCCCTGTGGGGCAGCAGGCGGCTTAGTCGGCACCGTGTGGTTGAGGGCTCTCCTTGGCAGACGGAAGCTGAGGGAAGACATACAATACGATACCTCACCACTACAGGCTTTCTTCGCTTATCTCCAGGTGGTGACCGCATGTTACGTAGCCTTCGCCCATGGGGCCAATGACGTGGCCAATGCCATCGGCCCTCTGGCGGCTATTTTTTCAGTGGTCAAGACCAAAAGTGTAGCCATGCAGGTGGAGGTATCAATTTGGATGCTAGCTATAGGTGGAATTGCCGTAGGTGGCGGCTTGCTTGCCTTTGGTGGTAAGGTAATGGAGACTGTCGGCGGTAAAATTACCGAGCTAACTCCGGTACGGGGATTTTGCGCCCAGTTTGGTGCTGCCACCACAATTCTGGTATGCTCAAGGCTGGGACTGCCGGTTTCCACTACCCACGTTTTGGTGGGCGCAGTGGTGGGGGTGGGCTTCATGCGGGGCATGGGATTTCTCGACTTGAGACTACTGCGTAACATCGGTTCGTCTTGGGTGATAACTCTCCCCTTCACCGCGTTTCTGGCTATGATTATTTATAAATTGCTGACATGGTTTTTCCTGTAGCGTAGGCACGCGTTACTGGGAGGTATGCTTATGAGATTTTCATTCTTCTCTCTTTTTTACCAATCACCTTTTCTAAAGCTGAAGAACCATGCTGACAAAGTGAAGGAATGCGCCTGGCTGTTTAAACGGGCCGCGCAATGCTATGTGGAGCAGGACTCCGACGAGTTAGACAAGCTCACCGAGGAGGTGGCCAAGCTTGAAAGCCAGGCAGATGAGCTCAAACGTAATCTCCGCAACCACCTGCCCCGGGGAATATTCATGCCCATGGACAAGTTTGTTTTCCTCGACTGCCTCCGTGAGCAGGACCACGTGCTGGATGATGTGGAACAAGCTCTCTACTGGCTCTCTTTCAACCCCATGGCGGGAATCCCTGAGGAATTGGTGGGAGATTTTCTCGATCTCATTGACGCGGTTATACCCGCTATAGAGAAAATTCCTGATATGTCGGAGCAAGCTCTTGTCTACTTCAGGAGCAGTACCGAAGAGAATCGCAAAAAGCTAAAAAGCATCATCCGGGCGATTTATCAGGCCGAAAAGGAGGCAGACTACCTGGAGCATGAGCTTAAAAAGAAGGCTTTCGCCTTGTTAGAAGATCCCGTTGAAATATACCATATTGTTAGGCTGGTGGAGATTGTCGGCGACATTTGTGATCATGCTCAGAATGCCTCAGACCGTATGCGAACCATGATCACCAGGTAGGAGATTTTTCGACAAGTTTCCCGCGGCAAGACCTGTCAGCGAGGAGTTCGACTGACCTCGTCAGATGTTAATTCTCGACAGTTTTTAACCTGGTTTATATTTCTATGCAGGGAGGAAGGAGCGATGAAAAGAATTCTCTTTATTTTGAGTTTGCTGACAATCTCTTTTTCTTTGGCCTCATCCCCCACTGAAGCAAAAACATTGCTTAATATCATCAAGGACGGAAAGATTGTTATAGGTGTCAAGGCGGATTATCCTCCTTGGGCTGCTATCAACGAAAAAAGCGACTTCGAGGGGTGGGAGATTGACCTTTGCCGCAAGCTTGCCGAGTATCTTTTTGGAGACCCCAGTAAAGTTCAGTTTGTGGCGGTCACTAGCGAAAATCGGATAAAGCTACTTAAATCAGGCAAAATCGATATTCTTTGGGCGACTTTGGGACACACACCAGAGCGGGCTCAAGAGGTTGATTTTTCCATTCCCTACTTCGAATCTGGCGTCCGCCTCCTGGCCAAAAAGGGCTCAGGGATCAACTCCATTTATGATCTCAGTGGGAAAAAGGTCATCACTATCAAGGGAACGACCGGAGGTCAAGCCCTGGCTGAGCTGGTCCCGAAGGCGGAACAGATCAAGCTAAGCACGACGCACGAGGCTATCCAGGCCCTGAGGAACGACCAGGGAGTTGCCTTTGCTCAGGATGATCTGTTGGTATTCACCATGGCACTATACAATCCAGAGTTTGAAGTTGTGGGCGAACATTTCAATACCACATACTGGGGAGTCGCTGTCCCCAAGGGTGAAGAGGACGTCAAGGCTTTTTTAAACGTCTCACTCCGACTGATGTACGAGACGGGATTCCTCCAGGATTCACTAAAGAAGTGGTGGGGTGGCTGGGTACTGGATGAGTACCTGAGAAGAATCGAAAAAGTTTTTAAGGAATAATGACGCCTTACTAATCCTGATTTACTGTAGCGTTGGAAAAAATTATTAAAGAAACCCATACGACCATGACGAATAGGAACAAACTTCGGATTCTTTATCTTTGCACCGGCAACTCATGTCGCAGTCAAATGGCTGAGGCTTTTACCCGGCATCTCAAAGGTGACCAGATAGAAGCCCTTTCGGCCGGGGTGGCTCCTAAGGGAATAGATCCAAGAGCGACAAAGGCCATGTCGGAGGCTGGAATTGATATCTCAAACCAGGGTTCCAAGTCGCTCAACCAGGTCATACACAGGCAATTTGATTACGTGGTGACCTTATGTGACAACGCTCAAAAGACTTGCCCCCGTTTTCCGGGCAAAACCAGGGTCATTCATGTGGGCTTCGACGATCCACCCAAACTGGCGGCAACTGCAAAAGATGAAGAAGAAGCCATGCTCCACTACCGTCGAGTCCGTGATGAGATCAAAGCCTTTGTGGAGAAGCTGCCCGAATCGCTGTTAGATAAAGGAGGTCACCAAGAGGATTTCCAGGCTGGAATCCAAGCCTTTCTGGATGACTTACCCGTGGATTTAACGAACAAGAAGGAAGACTAGCCCGGACATTTCATGAATTGCTGTCGCGAGATCACGAAGATGAGCGTGCCACCGGGCAACCGTACCGCGGGATTGGTCCCGAGGCGTACCTGAACGGTACGTCGCAGGGGCTAACACCAGAGGACGCCCGGAAGGACGGCCATATCCGTGGTCGCAGTCACGCCAGGGCGTGAATTCATGAAATGTCCGGGCTCAAAGGGAAAAGAACCTTGCCAAATCTCTCAGGACCTCAGGGTCTATCCAGCACTCCACATTCTGGCCTTTCCGCTGCATCCTGATTAATCCGGCCCGATAAAGCTCCTTGATGTGATGCGAAACAGTTGACGGCACAATCTCCAGGTCTTGCGCCAGCTCTCCCACATAAGCTGTGCCCGTCTCAATGGTGTGCTTTGTCCCGGGTGCACAGCAGGACACCAGGCGGAGGAACATACGTAACCTATTAGGATTTGACAGTGCCTTGAATATCTCTGCGAATCTTTGGATCTCTTCCTCGCGATGGTTCGACATATATCGAACCATACTTGAGATCTATTTCCCTGTCAACGAAAATCCCTGCACACATTAGAATTGCAAGGATTGTGGCAGATGACATTACTTGGGGTGAACCTCTGAGGAGAGTCCTGCATTGTTTGTCTTGACATTTCACTAAGGTCTTTGACAGATTAGAAAACTGAGTGTTTTTATAAAACCCTGAACCCGGCTTGGACTGGCATCTCTTGCCTAGGAAAACCTCGATAACCCATGCGTGATGATATTACCCCCATAGAGAGCATTCCTCCTGAACAGCTCAGGAATCTGAAAGGTGTTCTCTTCGACCTCGACGACACCTTCACCACTCGCGGTAAGATTCCTGCTTGCTCATTTACTGCACTGTGGGATCTCAGAAATGCCGGACTTACTGTTGTTGCCGTCACCGGGAGGCCGGCTGGCTGGTGCGACCACATAGCCCGGATGTGGCCCGTGGATGGAGTGGTAGGTGAGAATGGCGCTTTTTACTTCTGGTACGATGAAGAAGAGCGAAAGCTGAACAAGCGTTTTTTGGACTCTGATGAGGTGCGCGCTGATAAACGTCAGCGTCTCATAACCATAAGGGATGAAATCCTTGCAGCAGTTCCAGGTAGTGCACTTGCAAGCGATCAGCTTTACAGGGAGACGGACCTGGCCATTGATTACTGCGAGGACGTGCCGACCTTAGGTCCCGAGGCAGTCAAGAAAATTTGCCACATATTCAAAGCGCACGGCGCCACCTGCAAAGTCTCTTCTATTCACGTGAATGGCTGGTTTGGTGAGTATGACAAACTTGGAATGGCGAAGCGCTTCATGCAGGAGCGCTTCGGGCTGGATCTGGATGGAGTGAAAGCTAGCTTCGCTTACTGTGGGGACTCACCGAATGACGAGCCCATGTTCGGGTACTTTCCCATGAGCGTAGCAGTAAACAACGTCTTGAATTTCGTGGATCAGATGCAAACACTGCCTGCCTACATCACTTCATCGGAAGGCGGCCAAGGGTTTGCTGAGTTTGTAGGTCATATCCTCCGACACAGGCGTAAGGCGTAGGTTAGAATTGCGGATTTGCGGATTGCGGATTTAAAAACTCAAAATCCTAAGCAGGGGATGTGCGATATGTGATGTGAGATTGAACATTTCTCTCATGATTTAGTATCCCACATCTCAGACCTCACATCTCACATCCAGCTTGGAGTTGTTTCGGATTTTTCATCAAGCTCTATACCCTATGCCTACAACAAAATCATACACTTTTGTGGATTTAGAAACAGGTAGATTTCCTCTCCTTCTTCTCGCGGCACGTTGTGCGGAGCCTGCACCCTGACCATATTGCCATTTACGCTTACGAAAAAGTAAAGAAAGTTACCCAAGTACGCCTTGTGGACAATGTTACCCTTGAACAGGTTCTCCCTGGTTTCGGGTGGTTCGGTAAACACCTCCACATCCTCAGGACGTATAGATGCATAGACTTTTTTCCCCGGTGTTGTTGCCGCCATGCTGGGCATCTTACACAGCATCTTCTCGCTGAATTCGGTACGCACGTAAACTGTATCCGTCTCTAGGACAACCTCCACTGACCTCCCCGGACATAAAGTTCATGGTGCCGATGAAATCGGCGACAAATCTATTGGCGGGCTTTTCATATATCTCGTAGGGAGTGCCGATTTGCACCACATTCCCCGAGTCCATGACGGCGATTCGATCAGAGATAACCATTGCCTCTGCCTGGTCGTGGGTGACGTAGACCGAGGTGATGCCCATTCGTCTAACCAGGCTCTTGATTTCAAACCTCAGCTCTTCTCTGAGCTTGGCATCCAGGTTGCTCAGCGGTTCGTCCAAGAGTAACACTTTGGGGTTTCCCACTAGAGCCCGGGCAAGAGCCACCCTTTGCTGCTGCCCGCCGCTCAATTGGCCAGGGTATCTCTCTTCCAAGCCATCCAAACCCACCAATTCCAACACCTGTTGCGCCCTTTCTTGTATACTCCGCTTGGGTATCTTCTGAAGTTTCAAGCCGTAAACTATATTCTTGTAAACCTTCATATGTGGCCATACAGCATAGTTTTGGAACACCATGCCGATTCCCCTTTTTGACGGCTCGACAAACCCTTGCGAAAGCATGGGCTTGCCGTCAATGATAATGTCCCCTTCCTCTGGTTTTTCCAAGCCTGCGATGCAGCGCAAGGTCGTCGTTTTCCCGCAGCCACTGGGCCCTAGAAGCGTCAACATTTCTCCCTCGTTGACTTCAAGCTCAATGTGATTAACTGCCACTACTTTCTTAAAGCGCTTGAACAGGTTCTTGATCTCGATGAATGCCATTGAACTTGTCTCCGTAAGCAAGAATCTACCCGCCATGCACCCTTAAAGGGTGGGGCTCTTGGCAAAATTATGTCATTACGCTCAGCGCGGTTGCGCTTCGCTGTCACTAGGCTTCGCCGTCATCAGGCCTCGCGGCCGTCATTTGTGGTCATGTGCCTTCGGCGTCATTCGGGCTAGCGCCCGTCATGCATGGTCATTTGTCGTTATTTGTTCTATTCATTATCACCAATCATCACGACTTAATGACAACAAATGACAGCGAAGCGTAATGACAGCCACTTTAGTGGCATAATGACTACCTAATGACATCAGTGCATTATGACGGCCACATTAGTGGCCAAATGATAGAACTCCTTGTGCCTTAGGCCTTACGCCTTGGTTCTACTGGCCACTGGATACTGGCTACTTGGTCTATGGATCTTATGACAAATTGACCGCCCATTACCTGATTTTTTAAGCGACCCCAGGCTGCTTTGAGGACGCCCCCACTGATTCTTGATATGATTAGCAGGAGGATAAAGGTGATCACAATCATCAGAAAAGCCATGGCGGCGGCGATGCCGAACTCCATGCCGCGGTGCCAGTTCAAATAGATTCCTATGGGCAGGGTTTCCCATCCTCCTCGATAAAGGAATATGGCGGTAGAGATCTCCTGGAAGGCCATGATGAAAAACATTACCACGCCCACGAGCACCCCTTTGACCAGCAAGGGCAGAGATATGCTCAGAAAAGTCCTGAGTTTACCCGCGCCCGACACTTCGGAGGCCTCCTCGAGGGAAATATCCAACTGCAAGTAAGAGGCATGAGCCATGCGCAAAAAGTACGGGAGCCGCCTGGCAAAAAGGGCCAGCGCCATGATGATCCAGTGCGTGGCCAAGGGTATGGTTTTCCAAAATCCCAGGAGATAACTTACCCCCACCGCGATACCTGGGAAAGCCAGCATCAATGTGATCACAAAGTCGAGAGCATCTCTCCCCGGGACACGGGTGCGGACGATGAGATAGGCGGCTGGAAGCCCGAAACCGATCCCGAAAACTAGGGCTATCCCACTGAAGACGAAGGAATTCTTTATCAGGAGCGGCGTTTCCAGAAGAATTACCCTGAAATTTTCCAGGGTCCAATAGGTTGGAAACGGCTCGAGGACCCATCTTCTGGAGAAAGCGGCCAACCCCAGCACGATGGGAATGAGCAGTACGAGGACAGCGATGAAGCACATGTAGAAATACGAGGCCATTTTTACCAAGGGGCTCGGCTCGATCACTCTCCCTTCAGAGGTTGTCCCTTTAGAGAGGCCAGTATACTTTTTCCTCTCCACCCACCATCTGGCGAGCAAAAAGAGGGTAATACAAACTATGGAAGAAACGACCACCGCCACGATCCCCATGTACTTGCGATGAACATCGGTGAAGTGATAGGCGATGTTGATGTAGGCAACCGAGGGGAGAAAGTCCACCTGTCCCAAAATCAGTGGCGTGAGCCAGTCTGTAAAGGGCCAGAGGAATACGATGACAGCGCCCGCAAGATAGGTTGGAGTGCAGAGAGGCAAAGTGACTGTGAGGAATCTCCAAAAGCCGCTCGCCCCCTCGACTTCGGCGGCTTCTTCAAAGCAGGGGTCTATGTTGGTGAAACCTGCGGAAAGACTGAGGACGATAAAAGGAAGCATGTGCAGGGCCTGAATGAATACCAACCCGTGAAGCCCGTAGATGAAATTTATGGGTGTCTTGATCAACCCCATTTCCACCAGGAGCAGATTCACAGTTCCAAACCTGCCCAAAAAAATGATGAAGGCAAATACGCCGGCATAAGCGGGCAAAACAATGGGCAAAAGGATTAGGGCTGTAAAAACTGTCTTGCCCCGCTGTCTGTATCTCGCCAGAATGTACGACAGGGGTATTCCGAATATGGTGGTGGTCAGGAGCACCAGTGTACTCAGGAACAAGGTATTTCCAAAGGTTTTGAGGTAATACGCGTCTTGGAAGAATTCCAGATAATTTTTTATGCCCCAGGTGTCGGTTCCGGCGATTTTGAAGCTTTCCAGCACCAGAATTGACAATGGATAAATCACGAGCAGGGCAATTACCGACCACAAGAGTGTCGACAGAAGGATATTGCCGCGGGTCATATTGCATCCCTTTGTACATCTTGCATGCTAGGCACTTTGAGGCTGCGTCACAATGCCAATGTCATTCCGGACGAGTCCGCAAGAGGCGGATGAGATCCGGAATCCAGAAAATTACTATCAAGAGGCCTATTTCTGGATCCCGGCCCGCGCCCCTCTCTGCGGGACTTGGCCGGGATGACGAATTGCTGCACAATCTCTTTGGTCGGGGACTTTGATACTATCTAATAATTGACATACGAGCGAGCGCTAGCTCGCCCGCACGTCAAGCCCAAAGAGTATTCTGTTGAGTTGGGATAATTGAGCAGTGTAGCTCTTGCTTTACGGCGCGACCAGTAGGGAGCGTGCCTTCGATGCAGCCAAACGGGCTGCCGCATAATTGCCATCCACACCAAAGAGCTTCCTGGCTTCTTGTATCTGCGCCTCAGCTTTGCTCACGCTCATCTTCTGGGCTTTCGCCGCTTGAATTTCTCCCTCAACTTCCTCTATGAGGAATAGGCTGCTTTTCAACTCGCCCCATTTTCTATAGATCTCATATTCATAGTAGCGGTTAACATCGTCCCACCTCTTGGTGGCAAGATCCAGATCGTACTCGATGAATCCGACTTGCAGATCCCAGAATGAATCAACGCCCAGCGCCTTCTGGGCGTGCGTAGCCATGGCGACGCCTTCTTTCTCCCACTCGGAGAATTTGATGTCCGTTCTGGCCGGAAAGTAACCCCCCTCCAGCACGTATTTTTGTCCCTCCATGCTGAATAGCCAGTCCAGAAAAATCTTGCCGATTTTTTCGTTGGGTGCGTTTTTCAGCAAAGCCACTGCTTCTGGAACCAGGATCGTTTTGTCAGGGAGCAAATCCCGGACAGGGTAGCCATCTCTGCGCGCAACCATCGCATTCATTTGCGGCTGCGCGACCCCGATGGGAATTTCGCCGCGGCTGGTTATGTGGGTCGTATCCGTGCTGCCGGTGGAGAAGCGAGCCAACTGGGCCGCCAATGCTCTAAGATATGCCCAACCTTCCTTTTCTCCAAATGTCTGCAAGATGATTTCTACGGTTTCATGCATTGTGCCGGAGGCATACGGCAGCGTATACACGACGTTACCCCTGTAGATGGGGTCAATCAGATCCTTCCAGGTTTTTGGCGGCGGCAGCCTCAGTTTTTTCAAGACACTCTCGTTGTATAGATTGGTAACGATCCAGGGCGCGAAGCAGGTCCAATCCCCACCTTTATCTTTTACTTTCATGCCGTGCCATTCGGCGGGGACCTTATCCCAATCCTTTGGCTTGTAAGGGACGATCAATTTTTCTTGCTTTAAGACTTCATGGGCTGGAGCGCCTGCGCCCAAGAAAATGTCGGCATCTGGTTTGTCGCCCCACGCTCTCACTTTGTCCAAGCAGACCGGCCATCCGCCCGGCCGCACGAAGGTGATATCCACGTCCTTACCATAGGTCTTCTTGTAGTAATCCTTGAAACCCTTGGTCAGACTCTCGGATAACTCCGTGTAAACGGGACCTACCCAGCCGAGTTTGTCTGCTGCCAGCGCCTTCCACGCGAAGGTTGGGTGGAGCAGTAAGACCAATGAAAGGAGAGCGAAGATTGTTGCAGTCAAGATTTTCTTTCTCATTTTGAACTCCTTTCTTCTGACATTGTCATATTTAGAGATAAAATCTGTTTATCCTCAATCACCTCCTTTTGAAAACGTTATTACCATCTGTTGGCATCTAAGCAGAATAGAGATAAATTAAAAAAAAGACGAGCCCTTTTTTGATCTAACTCGACAATATAGTAGGCAAGGTCATAACCCCTCTTCCGCCCTTTGCTGTTGGCCTCGGAATCAACTTTGACGCTAGATCTAGCTTATTGCGGCAGTGACATGATATACTTTCAGCTCAAAGGCCCAACTTATCTCTAAGGAGGAAAAGATGGCAGAGCAGCGAAGCCTTAGTATTTCTGGTGGATTGACTGGAGCGCTCTTGGGTTTAGCAGCTGAATTGGCATTGGAAGAGATCACTGGCATGGAGATTGTGAACGGATTGCTCGCCGTGATCGGTGCGGGTTTTGGTCTCATACGAATCGACCGACGTATATATGAGGCCACGGTTAATCTGATCAAACGGGTGCCGGTGGAGCCCAATTCCGACTATCGCGACGTCATTGAACAGATTGATGAAATGTCCCTTGAGCTTCCAGAGTTGCGCGAGAGCTTCGTCAAGCTGGTGCAGGCCGGTATTGAGGCGCAGAAGGCCTAATACCAATGGTCGGTCTAAATGCCCTATCCAAATTCTTTCGCAAGACCATTGGTCCGCGGATTGAAGCTTTGGGGCTTCTTCCACATCGCTACTATTTGCACCGGGCCCTGGATGCACTTGAGGAGGACGATATTGACGAAGCAGTGCGGATGGTAATCTTAGCGGGTAATGACAAAAAAAACGCCAGGTGGCGCCTTGTCTGCCAACAGGTCATCTTCCGCTGCAGGGTCTTGGCCTCTCAACACCAAAAGCAGTTGGACCGATTTAAGACCGAAATGGAGATTTTCGGCAAGCCTTCAGAGTCGAGTGATACTTACCTTCGTCTACAGAAAGCTGAGGAGCGAGCGCGGGACGTTCTAAGAAGCTACGAGTTATTGCTCTTCGCCCAACTCAACGGCCGCAAGACCGATTCTGTCACGGTCGAATAATTCGAGACCTCGCAAGTTCATCAAACCCTTATTACCATCATTTTTTTCCTTGATTTTCTTTAGGCGCCGTAGTAGGAAGGATCAAACAACTGGGTACCCCTTCGGGTTTAATAGGGAATCCCGTGCAAATCGGGAGCGGTCCCGCCGCTGTATTCGAGGACGAAAGCCGCAATTGAGCCACTGTCTAATCGAAGTTAGATGGGAAGGCGCGGTGAGTAGGATGATCCGAGAGCCAGAATACCTGCCCAGGTGCCAGTCGAGTAGGCCACGTGGAAATGGCTGAAATCGACAATCCTTAAGGACCAAGAAACTGGGTGCAATCCTTAAGCTGGAGACAGCTTAAGGATTTTTTTTTGGCACCAACCTCAACCTCTAGTTTTCCTGATGGCGCCCGCCGTGGGCAGACGGCGGGTGCTTTCGGGATTAAGGAGAAAAACATGAAAAAAGGTTTGATAGTTTATCTGATCGACAGTGACGGCTTGCCTGAAACTTTTGATGGTGATGATGCCCTAGCCCACCTATCTTTATCCTTTGACCACTCGGTTTTGGCCGCTTCCACAGAAGGTTTTTATGATATTCCTGAAGCCTGGCACCTGATGCTGACACGAGGCATGCAGAATATTTCCTGCGTCAAGGGTCGGCTCAATGAATCCGGAGACATTGAGCTCTACGGAGAACCGTTGAGACTGTATGGTTAGTCACATATCTCTTAACTGATCCAATCTCTCACAGAGTTCGCAGAGATCTCAGAGGTCTTATACTACCGTACAATAGTAGGCCTTTGTAAGAATCGAAGGATCGCTCAGGAATTCAGTGGGAATCCATTGTGGACGTAAATATGCAAGCACATTCACTTCCACAAAAGGGATCCCCTCTTTTGACGATGCATTCGCATCGGTACCCCTGCTGCGCAGTGGAACCTGAGCAATCCTATTTTTTGGTTAGCTCTCTGAGACAGTTTGAGACCGCAGGGAGAGGACGAGCTTTCGCCAATACATGGGGACAAAAGAATAATCAATACTCAAGACGGTACCAAGCAAGTGGTCGTATGGTTAATCCGGCATCTCGGCGGGCCCACTGTAACTCAGCGAGCTCGTTAATTTTTCAGTCTGATTTGGTGGAAAAGCTTATAGAGGAGGGTCGCATAGCAGCACAGTGGGGAGTTCTTGAAGGACCAGAGTAAGCTTGCTTGTTCTGGACTTCAAGATCTCCCCACGTGTCCGGATGCCGTGGCATCGGGACTGCCCGCTCTGCGGGTGCTGATAAGCGATCCAGACTCTTAGCAAATTTTTCCTGCATTCTCTGTGTTCTCTAGCGAACCCCGAGCTAGCCGAGGGGGAAGCGGGCGAGAGATATATCTTATTCTCAACACCAATTGTACATCCCCTGCACCCATTAAAACGCGCCAGTCATTGTCACTTGCGATTCTATTGATTAGAATTCTTCCGGAATTGCCAATTTCCTTTCAGGAGGAAGTGTATTCATGAAGATGACCTGGGATAGTGAGGCTGAAAAAATGTTGCGGCGGGTGCCATTCTTTGTCCGCAAACGGGTGCGGACAAAAGTGGAAGAGGAAGTTGCTGCCGCCGGCCGCAATTGTGTTACCAAAGGAGATCTCGAAGAGAGCAAACGGAAACATCTGAAGAGTCTCAGCGAAGGCATCAAAGGCTACAGTCTCGATGCCTGCTTTGGCTCCAGTGGCTGTCACAATGCGGTAGTGGCTTCTGCCGACTTGGTCTCCAACCTGGATAATCTCCTCGAAAAGGCAGACTTGCTCACCTTTCTCCGTTCTCGTTTAGGCGAACGTTTGAAGTTGCATCATCAGCTCAGGGTAACCATTGCCGATTGTCCAAACTCATGCTCCCAGCCTCAGATAAAGGACATCGGCATTATTGGCCAGGCCCAGATTGTCTGCAATCCTCCTGAGTGTACAGGCTGCGGTGAATGTGAGGCCGCGTGCGAAGAATCAGCTATAGACCTAAAGGACGGCTTTCTGGTGAGCATCGACGAAGGATCATGCGTTCAGTGCGGAGCTTGTGCGCAAATCTGTCCCACTGATTCACTCAGCACCAGTGCCGCTACATTCAGGGTGCTAGTGGGAGGCAAATTGGGTCGTCATCCCCAGCTGGCTCGAGAGTTAACCCGAGATCTCGACGGGGACCAGGTTCTGGCTCTGGTGAGTGTAATAGTTGATTTCTACAAATCCAAGGCCAACAGCGGAGAACGTCTCGGTGCGCTCATCAATAGGATTGGGTGGGAGGAGTTTAGAAAAGCAGTCCTTTAGCCATTGGACCACGCCCGTTATAGCCATGTGGGAAACTGTGCGAGCTGGTTCGACACGGGGAAGCGGAGACACGGAGATACGGCGAAAAAACTTCAGGAGCGAAAGCCATCTCCGTATCGCCGCGTCGCCGTGTCTCCGTCTCGGTGGGTAGATAATAGATGGTCTGCTGCTACCAAATGGCTTCTCTTAATGTTTGTTCCAGGGAAATCGGTTCGAGGCCAAGAAGTTCATAGAAGGGTTTTTCGTCGCAGGTACTGCCTTCCAAAAGCATGATGATCTGATCAGTTGTAAGTGGATAACCGGGCGCGTGCTGAAGTGCTGAAGTGGCGAGCCGCAAGGGGAATACCGGCAGGTGTATTTTCACAATGGTTTTTCCCAAAACCCGAGCCAGGGTATCCATTATCTCATCAAAGGTAACATTGTCGGGACCGCCCACATCCAGTGTCTTACCGTAGGATTCTTTTAATTCAAGAGCCTTTTCAAATCCCTGTGCCACTGTGTCGGCACTTACCGGTTGGAAACGATATTGGCCGTCACCAATGATGGGCACTACGATCTTTTTCACCATATCGGCGAACATCTTTATGGCTTCACCACCTGGACCGAAGATTAAAGACGGTCTAAAGATTGAGTAATCGAGGCCGCTCTCACGGACGAGTTCCTCAGCTGCGAACTTGGTACGCAGATAGGGAGTGGGGCCATCTTCCCTGGCCCCCAGTGCACTCATGTGAAGCAATCTTGCAACCCCTGTTTCTTTAGCGGCGGCAACAACATTGGCCGTGGCTTCAGTATGCAACTTTTCAAAGGTAACCCCACGACTCGGAAAAGCACGAATGATTCCCACAAGATGGATGACCGCATCGCAGCCCTGCATCCCTTGGATCAAATCGGCAACCTCTTCCACCGTGCCAGGGACTACTTCCACCTCATCTGGTCTCTTAATCTTATACTCAGAGCCGGGTCGTACCAAAGTCTTCACCTGGTGCTTCTTTTCCAGTAGCTCCTTCAAAACATGGTTGCCCACGAATCCAGTGCTTCCCGTGACAAATACCTTCATGACAATCTCCTGTTCTACTGGCAGCAAGAAAAATCAGGACGAGGAGGAAGGAACGGTTTTTTGAGAAAGGCTGTCAGTAAGAATAATTCAAACATCTTATAACAAGGTCCAGGATTAGGCAAGAGAGACAATTTTTGGGGCTCCCCCACCAAAACCCTCCCCCCTAACGGAGTAAGAGGAGGAGAACAGTCTCAAAAAAGACGCCTTGACCTAGAGCAAGACCCGTCTTATGCTGTGGGTGAAGAAAAAGTTAAATGGAGGAACTTTTCTCCTATGATCATGTTGACTCTTTTGAAGGTAATGATCTTCGCGGTATTACTCTTTTCCGTAATATTGCATGAAGTGGCCCACGGATATATAGCGCTGCGCCTAGGTGACCCTACCGCCCGAGACGCCGGTCGTCTTACACTGAACCCAATCAAACACATTGATCCATTTGGAACGGTGCTCTTGCCTTTGCTTCTTTACTTCGCTCAATCTCCCGTACTTTTTGGTTGGGCCAAACCGGTTCCGGTAAACTCATTTCTTCTTCGAGATCCTGACAAGGACATGATGTTGGTGGCGGCCTCTGGACCTCTCACCAATATCACCCTTGCTGTGCTTTTCGCTCTGGGACTTCGCTATCTTCCCGTCCATTCGCCGCCACTATTCGTAGACCTTCTGGTCTACTCTTGCTACATAAATATTATTCTTGCCTTCTTCAACTTATTGCCCATACCCCCTCTCGATGGCTCCAAGCTCGTGGCCGGCTTTCTTCCCGCCAAATTGAAACAATCATACCTGCAACTGGGACGCTACAGTTTGTTTATAATCCTGCCGTTCTTGTATCTAGCCTTAAAGTACGGAGTAGTGACAACAATTATCGAACGTATCTTCTACCTTCTGGTTAAGGCATGAGTGGGGCAGGCGTCCCTGCCAGCCATATCAGAGGGGAAAAAAGAATCGTTAGGGCAGGCCGGTGTTCATGTCTTTAAGTGGGCAAGGAGAAATACAGCAGGCAGCCATTTGAAACCAGGCACTAAGCAGTAGGCACTAGGCACTACTAAGACTGAGACCACTTTAAGTCATTATACTACGCTTTGACTCAAGGTCATTTGGCCACTAAATGCGGCCGTCATTACGCTTCGCTGTCAATATGCCTTCGGCGTCATGTATGGTCATAAGGGTAGTACGCTATGCTGGCCACTCATAGTTAACTGTCATTGTGGCTTCGGAACAATTTAATGACGGGCGCCAGGCCTAGTGACGGCGGAGTTAAATGACGCAGAGCAAATGACATGACTTGCCGGTGCCTAGTGCATAGTTCCTAGTGCCTAGTACGCCATGCGCTCTGCGCTATGCTGATTTACCCTAATGTTGCAGACCCATTCCGAGGAAAAACACGCAAGAGTGCGCCAGATGTGGCTGCGCACAGGCTCGGATAGGTCGAGGCGTACTTGACCGTACGTCAAGCCCTGTCCGAGGCGAGCACAGCTGCAGATGGCGTGCTATCGCGCGAGCGCAGCGGTTTTGGCCGGTCTGGGTTTGCAACATTAGGGTTTACATTGAAGCAGCTTGATTAGATTCTTGCGGGAGCTTGAGCTTGACGATCTCAGCCAACTCGGTGGGTTTTTCAATAGTTTCATCGATGGCCTGAAGAAGGATTCGATAGTAAGTTTTTATACGGTTTACATATCTCACCGGTTCGGTTCCCCTGGCATATCCGTGAGGCAGGCTTCGGTAGTATTTCTTCTGCCGTAACAAAGGTAGAGCAGCACTCACATCCTGCCAGTTGTCCGGATCTTTATCCAACCGTTTTGCCAATCCTCTGGCGTCCTCTAAGTGCCCCCAGCCTACATTGTAAGCTGCCAGAGCCATATAAGTCCTGTCTGGTTCGGGAACAGTATTGCCGATCCTTTCGTGCAGCAGAGCTAAGTAGCGAGCTCCACCTTCAATAGATTGACGGGGGTCCAGCCTGCTCTCTACCCCCAGACTTTCAGCAGTGTCCTGCGTGAGCATCATTAAACCTCTGACTCCAGTAAAGCTTACCGCTTGGGGATCCCAATGGGATTCCTGATATGATTGCGCTGCCACCAGCTTCCAATCCAAGCCGTGTTTTTTTGCTGCTGTCTTAAAGTAACTTTTGTACATGGGCAGACGATGCCTTAGCCTGCGGTGATACTGGACCAGATCAACATAATCAAAGACTTTGAGGTGCCCATAATAATGTTGCTTCAATTTCTGCAGCTGAGCAGAGGTTGATGGTTGGGCAAACCAGTGCTCAACGGCAGCCAAGAGATGATGGTGCTGCGGATGCACGGCCCAGGCAAGTTGTTCAGCTTCTTGAATCGCAAAGTGAATCCTGAGTTGCGGATAATAACGCCGATTCACCGCAACAATGTTTGAGTCGGCTATGGTAAGTGGAATTATGCCTCGCCAGACCATCTCCAGGATTTCCTCGGTCTCATAGCCAGAAACCGGCAGCCAGGACAGGCCGGGATATTGAGGTTTTAGCTCCTTTAGCCTCTCTTCATAGGAGGTGCCGGCATTTACCCATAAGGGCTGGCCAATGAGATCTCCTACATCGCTAGGTGACGGGCCGCCCCGGCGGCCCACCACTTGCTGCTGGACCTCCATATAGGGAGGACCAAATGCTACTCTTCGCATGCGGTTCTCTGTAACGGTAAAGCCTGCGGCAATTAGATCTGCTTCGCCTCGAAGTAGTGCGGGAATCATCTCATTGAAATTGTCGGTGACAACGCATTTCAGCTTCACACCCAGATGATCAGCAAAGCTTTTCACCAGATCGTATTCAAAGCCAGCAAATCCCTGAGGTCCCTCGAAGTAACAGGTGGCATTGTTTCGAATAAGCACTCGAAGGGTACCCCTGTCTTTTATAGTATCCAACTCATCTCTGGGACCCAACTGGTTACAGCCGGTGCCAGCTAGGAGAATTAGACAGAGGGTGAACGAGCTCAGCAGTTTCATCCAGGTGAGAATAAATCTGTTTTGGCCAGATCCTGTCATTATTTTATCTTCTGAATCCCCTTTGATAAATGACCCCTGCCCTGATATTGAAGTTACCTTCCAGGCTACATGGGTCAGAGCCAATTACCATACTTGGGTGTTTCCCCAATAGAGCAAAATCCGTACCTTTTCATCCAATTAGCTCTTTGCTAGACCCGTTCCGTCCTGTTTTTTCAACGGCCACTTGGTTTTGCAGATCGAGGGAAGACTCAGATAATGCTTCTTTCGAAATTTGTCAAGACCTCAGCCGGAGTAAGCGGCCAGTTGTGACCTCCCTTGGCATTGCCTGCATAAATATTATATTTTCACATGGTTATGCCTGCAAACAAAGAGAGTATCTCCATTCTTCCCAAGTGTACGAGAGTATACCATTAATTACTCCAGGAAAACAAACCGAGGCTCACTTACCCTAATGTTGAAGACCCACTCCGAGGAAAAACGCGTTAGAGGGCGGCAGATGTGGCCGAGCGCAGACTCGGGCAGGATGAACAGTACTTTACCGTACGTGAGATCCTGGCCGAGGCGAGCAGGGTCGCAGATGCCGTTCTATCAAGCGAGCGGAGCGATTTTTACCGGTTTGGGTTTGCAGCATTAGGGTTAACCAGTTTCCATCCGGAACCAAAGATTTCCGGCTGGAGCTGTCAGTGTTCAGCAGTCAGCTTTAATTATTGGATTTATTTAGATTTAGCTGAAAACTGAAGGCTGATGGCGCTCATCCTAAAACCTTTGTTTTCGGATGAGCACTAACCAGCATCACTCGAAGATCCATTACGTTGGTATTGGTGGGGCCAGTAATCAGCAGGTCGTCCAGGTGTTGAAAAAAGTGATAAGAGTCGTTTTCTTCAAGGAACTCTCTGGGATTGAGACCCTTAGCCAGGGCTCTTGCTACGGTATCGCCATCCACCACTGCACCCGCAGCATCGGTGGGCCCGTCTGTGCCGTCCGTGCCACCGCTGAGAAGGCAGACACCCTTAAGTCCCTCGAGATCCAAAGCGGCCGCCAGGGAAAACTCCAAGTTTCGTCCACCCTTACCCTTGCCGCGTACCACTACCGTGGTCTCTCCCCCTGAAATCAGACAGGCAGGTGGACTAACGGGGTGGCCGCTTTGAACAATTTCCTTAAGCAGGGCGCTATGAAAACCTGCCGCCTCCGTGGTGTCACCCTCGATCATTGTAGAAAGAATGAGGGTTTGGTAACCGAGCTTCTGTGCCTTTGCTGCGGCAGCCTTTAGCGCCTGCAAATTGTTGCCTACCAGAGTAGTATAACTGTTGGAGAATATTAGATCATTTGGTTTAGGTGTCTCTGGGACTTCTCCTTTCATTCCGGCTTCCAAGTAAGATCTAACTGATGGAGGCAACTTCTCTCCGAGAGAATAACGGTCTAACACTGCTCTGCAATCCTCGAATGTACTCGGATCCCCCACGGTTGGCCCGGAAGCAATGACATCGAGGGGATCGCCCACAACATCTGAGAGAACAAGGGAGACAAGGGTTGCCGGATTAGCCAGTCTCGCCAGCTGTCCCCCTTTGATTTGGGAGAGGTGTTTTCTAATGGTGTTCATCTCCTCAATGGAGGCGCCGGACTTTAAAAGGAGATTGGTGGTGGTCATTTTCTCTTCCAGGGTGATACCCTCAACCGGCATGGGAAGTAAGGCTGAGCCGCCCCCAGATAGTAGGAACAGCACCAAGTCTTTTCGGCCCATCTTCGCCAGCAGATCTGCCAGTTCCCTGGTAGCTCGCCAGCCATTTTCGTCGGGGGTTGGATGGCCTGCCTCCTCAAGGCGGATTTTCTGCAGGGGTGCCAGATAACCGTACTTAACGATAACCAGCCCTCCCTTCACCAGGTTCCCGAGGATTTCTTCCACTGCCTGAGCCATAGCGGCTGAACCTTTACCCGCGCCTATGGCCCAAACGTGGCTGAATTCATTCAGATCAAATTTTTTCTCTCCGATTTCAAGAATATTTCCCTCTAAAGCCACGAACCTCTTCACTGCCTCTTTCGGATCCACAGCTCTCAATCCAGCTTCAAAGATTTGTTGAGCCTCTGCTTTGAGATCTCTTGCCATAACGAGCTCCTTAACAGCCTAACTCGGTTAGATTTTTGCCAACACCAGAGTTGTCTTATCTCAACACCCCGTGCTCCATCTCTCTTCGCTATGCGCTCTGCGCTGTGCGACCTCGGTGCCTAGTGCCTACTGCCTAGTTCAAATGGCTGCCCGCTGCCTGCTGTATTTCTCCATGCCCCATGCTCCATGCCCTATGCCCTATGCAACAAACAATCTGCAATTGACAGTGCTCGCTTCTGCCAAGTAGAATCATCCATGTCGGCGCAATCATTTATCCTTTTGGAAAGAGGTTTTGGAGGTATTTGAATATGGAGAATTGCATCTTTTGTAAGATCGTTCGCGGGGAGATCCCTTCAGCAAAGGTACTGGAAAACGAAAAGTTATTAGCATTTCTGGACATCAATCCGGTTAGCAAGGGGCACACGCTGGTAATTCCCAAGGCCCACTATGCCGCCTACGCGGAAATACCTGTAGATGTTCTCGCTGCAATGGGCGAGGCCTTGCAAAAAATTGGCAGGGCAGTCAAATCCCAACTTGATTTCGCCGGCTTTAACATTCTGCTCAATAATGACCGGGCGGCAGGCCAGCTCATCGATCACTCTCATTTCCACCTGATTCCAAGAAATATCGGGGATGGAGTGATGGACTGGCCTCCGGTTCGTCCGTACGCAGAAGGTGAAATGGAAACCATCCGCGCAGTGCTGTCTAATGCGGTGTCATAACAGGCGCACGACGCCATTGGGTCATTACGCTCAGCGCTATTGCGCTTCGCTGTCACTGGGCTCCGCCGTCAATAGGGCTGGCGCCCGTCATTGTTGTCATTTGTGGTTATTTCACCTATTAATTATCACCGATCTTAACGACCTGTTGACAACAAATGACAGCGGAGCGTACTGACCTAATGACCATAAGTGACGCCGAAGGCATACTGACAGCGAAGCGTATTGACGGCCACGTCTCGTGGCCAAATGACCGCAAAAGTCTCACGGTTAAGTTCTGTACTTACTAGGTAAGGAAAGGTACCTTTCGCCTTCCTGGACTCTGCCCCGTTTGACACAGCCCTGCCCGTAAATCTCACACTTCCGGCGGAGTACCCTCCAGGCCCATCTGTACTGATCGGTCGAGAGTCTACCGCTTTTTAAAAGTTTCTCCAAAGCCTTGATTCTATACCGATCTATACCACTTCTGGCAGACAACTGATCTGAGTGGCCACCCCGCTTGATCACCAGTGGATGAGGCAGCAACGGTACTGGATATTCCACTGAAACTCGCAGCCACAAGTCATAGTCCTCAGCAGCAGGCAAATCCTCGTCAAAATAGCCCACCTTTTCCAAAAGCGAAGCCTTCAACATCACCGCTGAAGGGCTGACTAAGCAGAGATGCAGGCTCCGTCGAAAAATGTCCCCCGATGGCTTTCGATGGTGTTTTTTTGGATTCACCTGCCGGTTATTTCTCCACCAGATCTCTTCTGTCTGGCAAATGTGAACCTCCGGATGCTCCATCATGTAGTTATGTTGAAGGTGCAATTTAGATGGGAGCCACAGGTCATCAGAATCCAAGAAAGCAACCAGTGGGGCGGTGGAAAACTCAAGTCCACGATTTCGCGCAGCGCTTACTCCCGCATTTTCCTGCTGGCAATATTTGAGACGGGAGCCAAAAATAGATAGTCTTTCCTCCGTTTCGTCGGTGGAGCCATCGTCAACCACAATGAGCTCAAAATCCGTCATTTCCTGGGCCAGAACTGATTCCACCGCTTCCGTCACCATGGCGGCCCGATTGAAGGTGGTGATTATAACCGATACTTGAGGTAGCATCATTTACAGAGCTAAAAGCACAGGACACAAGATTATTAGGTCATTACGCTCCGCGCTATTGCGCTCTGCTGTCACTAAGCTCCGCCGTCATTAGGGCTGGCGCCCGTCATTAAGTTGTCTCAACGCCACAATGACAGTTAACTATGAATGACAGCGGAGCGCAGTGACCCATTTACCATAAATGACGCCGAAGGCATATTGACAGCGAAGCGTAGTGACGGCCACGTCTAGTGGCCAAATGACCTGCAAAGTCTTGCACCTTAAGCCACGAACCTGTGACTTCTTGCCACTAGCCAAGAGTGAGTTGATATATAACCGCTAGCCCACCAGCAAGATAGAAGCTATTCTCCACCAGGGTTTCGAAGCGGAGACTGCCCGGCCTCAATAACTCCCTTTTGTGGACGAATAGGTAGAAGCCTGTATAAAAGCAAGTAATCAGCATTACATAGCTAAAATCTGTGGCTAAGCCGAGTAGGGGTGCCACCAATAAAGAGATTGCCAGACCCAAGACCAAATAGACCAAAAGCCGTCTGGTGTGCTTCTCACCTATGACAATCGGCAAAGTCTCCTCGCCAACCAGTCTATCTCCTTGGATATCTACAATGTCAAAGACGGCCGAGCGCACAAAAACCAAGGCAAAAACTACACTTACTGCAAAAAGAGTTTGAAAACCTAAGGCGTGACCTTCGCGCATACTCGGAAGTAAAGTGGCAACAACACTCCAACCGGCGGCGACAAAAATTGTCTTGGATGCGGGAATATCTTTGAGTTTGGATACTCTAACAACTCGCAGCCAACTCTCCGGAAATATGCGCACACTGTAGAGTAGTCCTAATCCGGTCATAGCCAACAGGGCGAAGAAAAGGGCCCTGCTCTGAGCATTGGCGATCATTAGAGCTACAATTACACCACTTAGACTGGTCAGAAAAAAGCCGAACTTATATTGCTCGTAAAGGGCAGCACGGGAAGGATAGTTAAAGCGCGACGCCTTGTCAGTGTAACGGTTGAGGACATGCATAGCAAATACATAGAAGAATGTTATAAAAAAATCTGCAAGCCTCGGCTTGATTCCTTGAAGCACAGCTGCCGCATAGCTCAAACATCCTGCACCGCCTGCCACATAAAGATTGCTTTGCAAGAAAAAGCGCAAGTAGTGGTCAAAGACCCTTACCAGTGGCCTCACCCCCCTGGGTTGTATGCTCTCCAGTTTGTGCACAACCCGCCGGAGCAGCCAGTGGGGAGTCGAAGCACCTGCGGTAACACCTACAACAGTTAGGTCCTGAAATTGCTTTCGATCCAGTTCCTCTTCGGTCTCGACATGAAAAGTCGGGATACCGGTAGCCGCGGCTATCTCTGCCAATCTCTTAGTATTTCCGCTATGGTGGCCACCTACGACCACCATTGCTTCCACCTCCTTGCAGAGAGAGCGCACCTCCTCCTGACGATTGTGGGTGGAGTCACAGATGGTATTGTGAATCTCAGCCCCTGGATAGCGTTTTTCTATAAGAGTTGATATTGCTTTAAAGGCACGTTCATCTTGGGTGGTCTGCGCCACCACCAATACCTTGTCCATTGAGGGGAGTTGCTCAACTTCTTCAACCGTATTCAACACGTGAGCGCGCCCGTTGGCGAAACCTTTTAGCCCGATTACCTCGGCGTGATTGTCGTCACCGACAATAACGACACCGTACCCTCTCAATGCATGTTTCTTTATGATTCCCTGGACCTTCCCTACCCTTGGACAGGTGGCGTTGATGATCTTGAAACCTTTCTGCCTAATTGCCTTTCGTTCCTGGGGAGGAATACCGTGGGCTCTTATGGCTATGCGGCCCTGTTCTGCCTCTTCCATGTCCTTAAGACAACGAATGCCTCTCTTCTCCAAAATCTCTAGGACCTGATTGTTGTGGATTAGAGGTCCATAGGTATGAATAATCTCGTCAGGCTGTAGATCCCTGGCAGCGTTGAGCACCAGGTCCAGAGCCCGCCGCACCCCCATGCAGAAACCGGCATTTTTCGCTACTTTTACCTTCACCAAATCTCCTATCTCTCGCCCGAGCCCTGCGGGCTCTAGAGTCCACAGAGAGCTCAGAGAAAAAGATATTAGTGGATGTACTCGGATCACTTAAGGAACCCTGCAAAGCAGGGGTCCCGATGGGGCCATCGGGACTAATGGAGAATGCCTGACGACCAGAATAAGCTAGCTTATTCTGACGCTCAGGATCTCTCCATTATGCCTTTGAGCGATCCTCTCCCAGGTCAAATCAAATCATTCTCGCTGCTTTTTTGTTTTAGAGCTCTCTGAGGCTCTGTGAGAGAAAAAAATTTCAATCCTCCAGTATCGCAAAGAAATCCTCGCAAACTTTGATCATAGTTTCTATATCTCGGCAACCGCTCAGGCCAGCACGTAACCGCGCGCTTCCCCGCAAGCCTTTACTATACCACATGAGCCGAGAGCGAATACCGGCGAGTCTCTGCCGCCCTGAAAGAGATTCTTTATACAAATCCAGGTGACGCCCCACAACCTCCAATCGCTCTCGCACCGATGGACCGGATAACGCCTCCCCCCGTACCAACTGTTTGGCCTGTTTGAAGATCCAGGGGTTACCCATCGCTCCGCGGCCAATCATCACTCCATTACACCCGGTCAATTGCTTCATTTCTTCAACCTGCTCGGGACGGGTGACGTCTCCGTTGCCAATGACCGGAATGGTCACTGCTTGTTTCACTTTGCCAATTAGATACCAATCCGCCTTCCCGGAAAACCCTTGCTTGGCTGTTCGTGGATGAATGGTGATAGCGTCCGCCCCAGCATCCTCAGCAACTCTGGCCAACTCCAATACATTTATCTGGGATTTGCTCCAGCCGGATCTGGTTTTCACCGTAAGCGGAATACTCACAACTCTCCGCACAGCTTCGACTATCTGCGCTACTTTTTCCGGCTGCCGAATTAGTTGAGCGCCCGCCCCTTGACGAAGTACCTTCGGCACCGGACACCCCATGTTGAGATCAATTATGTCAGCTCCCTCACCCGAGACAATGCGCGCAGCTTCACCCATAACTAAAGGATCTGATCCGAAAAGCTGGATAGCCAGCGGCTTTTCCTCCGGATGGCTATTTAGTAGTAACCTGGTGCTGGCACTCTTGCGCACAATTCCCTCGGCGCTAACCATCTCGGAGGTCACCAAATCCGCACCTAAGCTCTTGGCTATTCTACGAAAACTCAGGTCAGTAATACCCGCCATGGGAGCAAGGATCAAACCCTCTCCCAATTCAAGGCCACCGATTTTGAGTTTTGTCCTCGTCGTCACGGTCTATTGCTTTCTGTTTTGTGTATCTTAACCGGAGGGGAAAATCATGAACAATCATAGATTAGTAAGGGTTAAAGAG
>CAVQGX010000032.1:0-171760 GCA_963712115.1 uncultured delta proteobacterium
ACGGCGCCTCGGCCTCATCCCCATAGTGACAAAAAGCCCATACTTTCCGGACTAACTGTCTCTTTTCCGCAACACCAGCCCATCGAGTCCCTTTATTCTGTACCCTGGAATCGATTGGTAATAGTCCGGATTTTCATTAGCTGCTATAGATTTTCTATTTGAATTACGACCATATACAGCCACCAGCAAAGTTTCAATGCCACTGATCTATGGATCCAGAACAATCGGCACGCTTATTGCTTTAGTAGCATATCTTCAAGAAAGATTCTTGATACACCTAAGTCAGCAAAGTGTTCGTAGCGCAGATGACTGCAAAGGGGTTAGCTCGAAGTTGGACACCGAATCTTGTTGATGATACATCGCTGCATACAGTACTGAGCGTTCTTCGGAGAGATAATTGATATGAACATGGAGGCTATCGAGGCAATGAAGGCTACGCCAACCCGGAACAACCTGCCGTTACGGCTTGCAGATTTTTCCACTTTAGCAGAGGCGCTGGACTACGCGGCCCAGGGTGAGACCGGATTCAATTTTTACACCGGCACGGGTAAGCTACATAGTGTGCTGCCATATGCGGACTTGCGGGAACAAGCGCAAACGCTGGCGCGCCGTCTTCACAGTTTAGGTTTAGAACGTGGCGCGCGGGTCGCCCTCGTCGCCGATACAACCCCGGACTTCCATATCTTCTTCTTTGCCTGCCAATACGCTGGACTGATACCCGTCCCTCTTACGGCCTCAATCCATTTAGGCGGTCACCAGGCCTACGTGGAGCAGTTGCGAAGATTACTGACCACCTGCCAGGCGGAAGTCGCCATGGCCCCAGCTGATTTTCTCCCCTTTCTCTTAGAGGCTGCGGAGGGACTAAACTTACGTTTTGCTGGCGGTCCTGAAGTCTTTGCCGAGTTACCGGAACAAGAAACTCAGCTACACCCGTCCCAGCCCAAGGAGATAGCTTACCTGCAGTATACTTCGGGAAGTACCCGGTTCCCCCGCGGAGTGGTCATCACCCAAGAGACAGTCTTGAGGAACCTGGCGGACATCGTCACGCACGGCGTCAAGATTCGACCTGGGGACCGCTGTGTTTCCTGGCTTCCCTACTATCATGATATGGGGCTTGTCGGGCTGGTGTTGGCCCCGCTGGCGTCCCAGTTATCCGTTGATTACCTGAGCACCCGAGATTTTGCCATGCGTCCCCGGGTATGGCTGAAGATGATGACGGAAACTCGAGCTACGCTCTCTTTAAGCCCGCCTTTCGGTTATGAGTTGTGCGTGCGTCGTCTGCGCAAAGAAGAGTCAGATAAATTCGACCTCAGCGCCTGGCGCGTGGCCGGTGTCGGTGCGGAAACCATTCGACCCGAACCTTTGACCCAGTTCGCCGAAATGCTTGCACCAAGCAATTTTGACAAGAATGCTTTTCTCGCTTGCTACGGTATGGCGGAATGCTCCCTGGCAGTGAGCCTTGCACCTCTTGCCCAGGGGCTGGAGGTGGACTGCGTGGATGCGGAGCATCTTGCTGAACACCAAGAGGCGCTGCCTGTGAACGGCGGGAACGGCAAGTCTGCTGTTCGATCCAACCATTTTGTCAATTGCGGAGTGCCGTTGCCGGATTATGAAGTTGAGGTTCGAGGCAAACACGGACGAGCTCTGGCAGAACGACGCTGCGGGACTCTTTTCGTTCGGGGACCAAGCGTAATGTCCGGCTATTTTGGCGACCCGGAAGCAACTCAACAGGTTCTGTCGCCAGATGGCTGGCTCGACACCGGAGATCTCGGCTACCGGATTGGGAACTCCTTTGTTGTTACTGGACGCGAGAAGGATTTAATCATTATTAATGGCCGAAATATCTGGCCACAGGATCTCGAGTACCTGGCTGAGCAGCAGACCGAAGTAAGGACAGGAGATGCCTCGGCTTTCTCGGTTCCTGGGCCGGATGGCGAAGAAAAGGCCGTTTTAGTGATCCAGTGCCGCGTCTCAGATGTAATGAAACGTGCCAGCCTGATGGAACGGTTGCATGGCCTAGTTCGCGAAGAATTGGGCATCGACTGTTTTATCGAGTTGGTACCTTCTCACACACTGCCCAGAACTTCCTCCGGGAAGTTGTCTCGCTCCGGGGCACGACAGGATTTTCTGAAACGAGTTAACTGGGCACAATTGCGGCAACCCCAACCATTGGATTTTGCCCGGGCTCTTGGCGAGAGAGCCGTATAGTTCCAAGTTTTCACAGAGAGCGGCAAGACTCGCCAAGAAAAGGCGTAACCTTGCCCGGCCATGGAAGGTTTCGTCAAGACAGGGTGCGGGTGAAACGCATAGCGACCTAAATGATTTCGCTGTTTGACGTAAGTTTTGAAATTTTCAGGCTAGCGCCTGCTGGAACAGCTCAATGTCGCGCACGATAGCCCTGACGGGGGCGACGGGATTCATCGGCGGCGTCCTAGCGCGGCGACTGGAAACCATTGGCTGGCAGATCCGAGCGCTTGTCCGTCCCGCATCGCTCGGTGCACGTTACGCCGGAACTGCCACCCAGTGGATAGAAGGTGACCTTGAGGATCTTGACAGCCTGCGCCGCCTGGTAAATAATGATGTTTATGCCGTAGTACACTGCGCGGGTGCAGTGCGGGGTGCTTCTCAAGCGCAGTTTGATGGTGTGAATGTAGATGGCGTGGCAAGACTGGTGCAAGCAGCGAGAGAGCAGCACCGGGTGCCACGTTTTTTATTGATATCTTCTCTGGCGGCACGGGAGCCGCACTTATCTCCTTACGCTGCCAGCAAGCGGCAAGGTGAGGACACGCTCGCCGCGACTGCCGGTGATATGAATTGGGCAGTGCTGCGACCGTCCGCTGTCTACGGACCTGGAGACAAGGAACTGCTTCCCCTTTTTCGCTGGATCGGGCGAGGTATCGCTCCGATTCTCGGCTCCCGTAGTGCACGGTTTTCTTTACTATACGTGGAAGATCTGGCAGAATCCGTGGTGCAATGGCTGAATTCTGATACCAATGAGCGGCGCGCTTTTGAATTGCACGATGGGCACCCAGACGGTTATGCTTGGCATGATGTGGTTGATACTGTCGCTCGGCTCTATGACAGGCACGTGTTTCGCATACAAGTGCCGGTGGTCATACTCCGATTGTTGGCCGGTCTGAACCTTGGAGCGGCGCAAATATTCGGATATGCGCCAATGCTCACGCCCGGGAAGGTCCGCGAGCTCAACCACTCCAACTGGGTGTGTGATAATGACGCCCTGACCCGCGAGACGGGCTGGGCGCCGCGAGTTTCGCTCGCCGAGGGGTTGCAGCGCACTCTGAGACTGGGCGGCTGATGCCGTGAGTGTTCCCACAACCCGAGAAAATGAGTTAAGGTAGAATTGATGAAAGGTTATGAAGAAATCTTGGCAGTGCTTTACGAGAGGCTGAAGCCGTCCGTCAAGGCTGGCCGGAAGCTTGAAGAAGATACGGATCTAGTGGCTGATCTTGGCCTCGATTCTTTGAAGGTAATGACCCTGGTGGAGGAGGTAGAGGACTACTTCGATATCTCCATCCCATTGAACATCCTCGCCAACGTGCGCACCATCAAAGACTTTGCCACCCAACTCCAACAGCTAACAGAGGAAGGACAATAATGGCCATTTTTGACAAATTCCAGCATATTGTTGAGGCCCTCCAAGAATTGGCGGAAAGTGGAGTCGACACCATCAATGTAGTCATGGAGCAGATTATCTCGCCCACCGAGGCAATGATAAATGGCCGTCATACGATTCTTGCTGGCACCAACAACTATTTGGGGCTTACATTTGATCCCGACTGTATCGACGCAGCCTGCAAGGCTATTCATGACCAGGGCACCGGCACCACCGGTTCGAGAATGGCCAACGGCACGTACGCCGGCCATGTGGCACTGGAGCACGATTTGGCAGATTTCTTCGGCTGTCGTGGCACTATAGTTTTTTCCACCGGGTATGTGGCCAACCTAGGCGTGCTGGCGGCCCTGGCTGGTCCTGAAGATGTCATCCTCTTGGATGCCGACTGTCATGCAAGTATCTACGATGGCTGCCGATTGGGTGGCGCTGACGTAATACGTTTTCGCCATAATGACGTGAATGACCTGGAAAAGCGGCTGAAACGACTAGGAGAACGGACAGAGAATGCACTGATCCTGGTGGAAGGTATTTACAGCATGTTGGGAGACCGCGCACCTTTGGCGGACATTGCAGCGGTAAAGAATAAATACGGTGCCTATCTGCTCGTAGACGAGGCACATTCTGTGGGTGTGCTCGGTGAAAATGGCCGTGGCCTTGCAGAGGAGGCCGGGGTGGAGGACAGTGTGGATTTCATCGTCGGCACCTTCAGCAAAAGCCTAGGTTCAATCGGGGGCTACTGTGCGAGTAACCATCCCGAGTTGGAGTTGATCCGCTACGCCAGTAGACCATACATATTTACTGCATCGCCCTCCCCTTCTATCATTGCCTCAACTCGTGCTGCCTTGGCCGCTCTGCGCGCCCGTCCTGAGTTGCGCCAAAGACTGTGGGATAACGCCCGCAGATTATATCAGCGGCTGCAAGAGATGGGATTCGTTTTAGGCCCGGAGCCCAGCCCGATTGTGGCCATCCGGTTGGGGAGTAAAGCGGAGGCCCTCAGCCTCTGGACCGGGCTTCTGGAACACGGAGTGTACGTCAACATGGTTCTGCCCCCAGCTACACCTGATAATTTCCCCCTGCTCCGTTGTAGCATGAGCGCTGGTCATTCAACGGAACAGGTGGAGCGAATTTGCCAGGCATTTGAGGAGGGTCATCGGAACATGACGCTGGCGTCGCGAACAGCCTGAGAGGACTGAACCTTTAGAAGCATTGGTATAGGTGAGATTCAAAGGTATTTAGCCATATGCGTTTACTGATTTCCCTAGCTCGCAAGTATCCCTGGCAAAGCGTTATCATGCTTCTCTCTCTTTTGTTAGCAGGAGTGGCCGAGGGGATCGGTCTGTCTGCCCTTCTTCCCTTGATCTCCATTGCCATCGGTAAACAAACTGGGGTTCAGGGGGGTACTTTTGCAGGTGGCTCAGGCCTGGAGCGGACGGTAAGCGAGACACTTTCAGCCATAGGTCTGAGCCCCACCCTCGGTGTATTGCTCACTGTGATCACCCTCGCTATAGTGCTGAAAGGTGTGCTGTTACTCTTGGCCAAAAAGCGGATTGGTTACACAGTCGCCCAAGTCGCTACTGACCTGCGTCTTTCCCTGCTCCGCGCACTCCTGGTCACCAAATGGGAGTACTTCATTCGTCAGCCCGTTGGCGTGCTCAGCAACGCCATAGCAACCGAGGCAAATCGGACGTCGAAGGCTTACTCGTGCGGGATCAACATGATCGCCCTACTCGTGCAGGCACTAATATACGCTTGTGTGGCCTTGCTCGTATCTTGGCGGGCAACCCTCCTTGCCATAGCCGCGGGCGTATTCCTGGTTTACATATTGAGCCATCTGGTCAAGAAAGCACGGCGAGCCGGTTTCCGCCAAACCGAATTAATGAAATCATTACTTACACATCTCACTGATACTCTGTTGTCGATTAAGCCTCTAAAAGCTATGGCTCGTGAAAGCCGGGCGGACGCCCTGTTGGAAAAGAAAACCAACCGGTTGAACAAAGCACTACGAAAGGAAGTTCTCACCAACGAGACCTTAAAAGCATCACAGGAGCCATTACTTATAGTTTTCGCAGCAATTGGCCTGTACGGTGCCCTCATTTACTGGCATATGACATTAGCAAGGGTGATGGTGCTGACATTTCTACTTGTTCGGGTGGTAAGACAGCTAAGCAAAGTCCAAGAGCAGTATCAACAGATGGCGATCCTTGAAAGCGCATATTGGTCACTAAAAGAAACTATCCATGAGGCGGAAAGGGCGCATGAGCCAGCGCTCGGTTCAGAGATCCCCTCCCTAAACCATGGAATTCGCTTGGATCGGGTTAGTTTTGCCTACGACCAAGAATTGGTGCTCCGGGATGCTTCTTTTGATTTTCCTTCCGGATTATTTACCGCAATCGTCGGCCCTTCAGGGGTGGGAAAAACAACTGTGGTGGATCTGTTAATGGGCTTGCTCCGACCTCAGGAAGGGGAAATATTTATCGACGACTTGCCCCTTGCTAAAGTCAATCTGAAAAGCTGGCGGAAAGTGATCGGCTATGTCCCCCAAGAGACCTTGCTGCTTCACGATACTATTCTGATTAACGTTACACTCGGGGATCCTGATTTGACTGAGATAGACGCAGAGCAGGCATTACGGGCCGCGGAAGCTTGGGAGTTTGTAACGGCCATGCCACGTGGTATGCACAGCACCGTGGGTGAGCGTGGAAGTATGTTATCCGGGGGACAGCGGCAGCGCATTGCAATCGCCAGGGCTCTGGTACACAAACCGAAGCTGCTGATACTAGACGAGCCCACCAGTGCACTGGATCCCGAGAGCGAAGCAGCTATATGCAAGACTTTGGGCCAGCTGCGAGGGAGGGGGATAACGATCCTGGCTATTTCACATCAACCAAGAATAATGGATGTAGCAGACAGGGCTTATGAGTTGCAGAACGGCAAGGCTTTTGTGGTGCAGGACCACAAGCTTGCAAGCGTACATTCGGGGTAAGCAGAGGTTGAATCTGAGATAGTGGTGGATCTGAGACAGCGATTTTTGAGAAGTTTGGACTGAAGCATAAGATGAAATCTTCGTGGAATGATAACCCGAGTTTAAAGGTATGAAAAGGAAACTACAACTCCTCATCCCAGTGGAAAACCAGGTACGGGAGTTTGATGCCAAGCTTCTGCTTGCCTTTATTGCAGCAAAACGAGGATTTTCTTCAGTAATCGGTTCCCGACGAGAGATGGAATTTCGCATCGCTTCCTTTCCACGGAGTCTATATCTCTCCAAGAGTATGACGATCCGAAGCGCCCTATTGTTTAAAGTTGCTCACAAGGTAGGCCACCATATAGTTGCATGGGACGAGGAAGCTCTCGTTCATCTGCCACCCGAAACCTATTTCTCGGATCGACTCTCTCCAGCATCCATCCGCTACGTATCTCACCTGCTCGCCTGGGGACAAGGCAACGCCAACTTGTGGCGACAATATCCCAATCTACCAAACGGTATTCCCATCCATCTCACCGGAAATCCGCGGGTTGACATGCTTCGGCCTGAGATGCGTCCCTTTTTTGCAGAAGATGTGGAGAAGATTCGGAAAAGTTGCGGAAATTTTATCCTGGTAAACACCAATTTCAACCACGTAAATGCCTTTTCTCCGGAGATGAATCTTTTCAAGCCTGTCAAGAAACCCGGGGAAACGCCCAAGTTCGGACGGGGCGCCAGGGGCATGAGCCGCGAGTTTGCCGAGGGATTGAGGGATCACAAGCAAGCTGTTTTCCAAAACTTCCAGCAGCTTGTCCCTGCCGTCGAGCGATCATTTCCGGAGTACACCATTATCGTCCGGCCTCATCCCACAGAAAACCAGGAAGTCTATCGCAATATAGCTGCACAGTGCAAGCGAGTGCAGGTAACCAACGAGGGCAACGTGGTGCCCTGGATTTTGGCCTCGAAGGCGGTCATTCACAATGGCTGCACCACCGGTTTAGAGGCATACGTTATGGGGGTGCCAGCCATTTCTTACAGGAAAACAGTCAACGATGTCTATGACTTGGGCTTTTATCGCTTGCCCAATTTGCTCAGTCACCAGTGCTTCGATTTCGAAGAGTTGCATGCAACCCTTGGCAATATTCTTGCTGGCAAGCTTGGGCCTGCCGATGGAGCTGAGCGCCAAGAACTGGTGAACCACTACATGGTAGCCCTAGAAGGCCCTCTCGCCTGCGAGAGAATCGTCGATACCTGCGAGCAGATTTCTAATGATAGGGCAGGACTGCGAAAACCAGCTTTGCGGCATCGGCTGAATCGCTGGTACCTCGCAAAGGGACTTGGTTTAGCAAACCGTTACAAATCACACCTTCCAGGTGAATTTAATAAACCTGCTTTCCAGCGCCATCGCTATCCGGGAGTTTCCATTGAAGAGTTGCGTGCTCGACTCTCGCGATTTCAGCATATACTAGGATACAGCGAAAAGCTGAAGGTGGAAGAAATATCTGATCAGATTTTTCAGATCAGCTCTTAAGAGGTTTCGGGAGGACTTAAAGAACCACAGAGGACCTTGCTGAGGCAAAGGGCATAGAGCAAATGACATAAAGCTTAGGCACAATTCGAATTTGCGATTTGAAAATTCGCAATTGTCCTTCGGACTCCCACCCTTCGGGCGGGTTCCCAGTTTCGCAATCCGAAATTCCAAATTATTAGCCTTTGTGATCTTTGTGAACTTTGTGGTAAAAAACAAGCCTATCAGTTGGGAAGGGGAAAAACCCGTTTGGGTAAAAACCAGTTGGGGTTTGGATTTGAGAAGGAGGAATATCGATGAGAAAACTGGTAATAGACGGAAAAACTATTACAGATGATGGCGATTGTTACGTTATTGCCGAAGTTGGACACAACCACCAGGGGAAGCTCGAAACAGCCAAAGAGATGTTTCGGGTTGCCAAGGATTGCGGCGCTGATGCAGTCAAATTGCAGAAGCGAGATAATCGTCAGCTTTATACCCAAGCAGGATATGACAAGCCTTACGACCACGAAAACAGCTTTGGTCTTACCTATGGTGAGCACCGAGAAGCGCTGGAATTCGGCTGGGATGAATATAATGAACTGATGGCCTATGCCAAAGAAATTGGGATCACCATGTTTGCAACAGCCTTTGACATTCCAAGTGGTGATTTTTTGGCGAAGCTTGACGTCCCGGCCTTTAAAGTGGCCTCAGGTGATCTAAAGAGTATTCCTCTTTTGACCTATATCGCTAAATTCCAAAAACCCATGATTCTCAGTACTGGCGGCGGAACCATGGAAGATGTCCATAGGGCCTATGATGCCATTATGCCCATTAACCAGCAACTTTGCATTCTGCAGTGCACCGCAGGATATCCGGCAGCTTTTGATGAGCTTAATTTGAGGGTTATCACCAGTTTCAGAGAGCGCTTTCCCGACACTATCATTGGACTGTCCTCCCATGACAATGGGATCGCCATGGCAGTGGTGGGATATATGTTGGGAGCAAGAGTTATCGAGAAACACTTCACCCTCAATCACACCTGGAAAGGCACCGACCATGCATTTTCTCTGGAGCCCATAGGGCTGAAGAAAATGGTTCGCGATTTGCGCAGGACGAGAATGGCCATGGGTGATGGCGTTAAGAAAGTTTACCAGACTGAGGTGAACCCCATAATCAAAATGGGTAAAAAGCTGGTAGCGGCGCGGGATTTGCCCGCAGGCCACGCTCTTAGGCGCGAAGATATTACCCTCAAGTCACCTGGCGACGGTCTGCCACCCTACGAATTGGACAAGGTAATAGGTCGGGTAACCCGTGGCCCTTTAAACAAAGATGATGACATCACCTTTGAGGTATTAAATGGATCAGAGGGCTGGGTGGAGGCCGCATCTTGAACGACCTTTTTAGCTTAGAGGGTGAGATTGCTGTCGTTACTGGTGGTTTGGGCAAGTTAGGCCCCATCTGGATAGAAACACTGCTTGATGCCGGGGCCACTGTTTTCGTCCTCGATCGGCCTGGTCAAAAAATCAGTGAACAATTCGGTGAGATACAAAGACGCTTTCAAGACAACCGTCTTAGACTGGCCTACACCGACGTCAGGGACCGCTTAGCCTTAGAGACGGTTTGTAAGGAATGTTTGGAAGTCTTCGGGGTACCTTCAATCCTCGTCAACAACGCTGGCATAGATCGGCCACCAGACCAACCTCAAGAAGGATATCTTCTGGAAGATATCCCCCTGGCAGAAAACCGGGAGATCCTTGAAGTCAATACTCTGGGGCTGTTCCTGGTGACCCAAGTCTTTGGTAGCGAGATGGTGAAAGCAGGTCGGGGCTCCATTATTAATATCGGATCATTATACGCCAGCGTTTCACCAGATTCGCGATTTTATGATCACATCCAGAGCGACCCACCCTTTCTCAAGCCGCCGGCCTACGGCGCTTCCAAGGCCGCCGTAGTTAACCTCACCAAGTATCTGGCCACCCATTGGGCTCCTCATGGAGTCCGGGTCAATGCGCTGTCGCCGGGCGGGGTAATTGGCGACCAGGATGAAAAATTCAAGCGAAAATTTTGCACTCGGGTGCCGATGGGCAGAATGGCGACAGCGAAAGACCTTGGTGGGCCTCTCCTCTTCCTAGCCTCTAGGGCCTCATCCTACGTGACCGGAATCGAGCTTGTGGTGGATGGTGGCTTTACCGCCTGGTAGCAACATTTGAAGAAATGGGGACAAGCATGGATCAAGAAGTAATTCCTAAAACTATTCTTAACTGGATTGACGGCAAAGAGTGCGAAGCAAACACTGGCGATACTTTTGGAAAGTTGTCTCCGGTTTCCGGCAGAGAACTCGGTCGGGTGGCACGCTCAAGGGTGGAGGACGTCCAAAAAGCCATTCAGGTAGCTCGAAGGGCTCAACCGGCCTGGGCAGATTCCACCCCCGTATATCGTGGAGACCTGCTTCATGACATAGCCCAGGCAATGCGTAAACATCAGGAAGAGATTGCCAGCATTGTTTCCTTAGAGACCGGAATGTCTTTCAAGCAAGCCTTGGGTGAGACCGGTGGTGCCATTGCTCAGGGGGAGTTCATGGCAGGTGAGGGTCGCCGGCTCTACGGTCGAACTACCACCAGTGGGGTGCCTAATAAGTATGCCATGGTGGTCCGACAACCCCTTGGGGTGGCAGGCCTTATCATTGCTGCTAACACACCCATCGCCAATGTAGCCTGGAAGGTTTTCCCCGCTTTAATATGCGGAAATGGAGCGGTTCTCAAGGCAGCGGAGGATACGCCTGCAACCGCCTGGATTGTGGGCAGGATAGCCAAAGAGGTGGGGTTGCCGCCCGGTGTGCTCAATATCATCCAGGGATACGGCGAGGAAGCCGGTGCACCACTGGTGGCCAATCCCGAGGTGGATGTTATAAGTTTTACTGGCTCCACCGAGGTTGGTCGTCAGATTGCTGAAGTTGCCGGACGAAGATTGGCCAAAGTTTCATTGGAACTGGGCGGTAAGAATCCCTTGGTGGTCTGCGATGACGCCGATCTGCAGAACGCGGCCAACTGGGTACTGCTTTCGGCTTTTAGTAACGCTGGTCAGCGTTGTGCCTCCGGGAGTCGCATAATCATCTTTGACTCAGTTTACGATGAGTTCCGAGATATGCTTGTGGAACAAACCAATAAACTCAAAGTTGGTCCGGGAGATGACGATGATTTTGGCCCGGTAATCAATGAGAGGCAACTCACCAATATGCTGTCAGCTGTGGAACGAGCCCTGGAAAAAGGTGCGGTGGTCCTCACTGGAGGTCACAGGCTAACCGATGCTGCACACGCAGACGGTTTCTACATGGCGCCCACAATACTTGAAAAGGTTGACCCCAAGGATGAAATGTCCACCAAGGAAATCTTCGGTCCCATTACTTGCCTTTATCGAGTGAAAGATTTTGCCGAAGCCTTGAGTTTAGCTAACGACTCACCTTACGGCCTCACTGCTTGTATCCACACCCGGAGTATTCATCGAGCCGTTGAATTCACTCAGAAAATTCAAGCCGGAGTTGCCATGGTAAACGCCGGGACTTACGGCAGTGAACCCCACATGCCCTTTGGGGGATTGAAACAATCGGGCAACGGTACCCGAGAACCCGGGACTGAGGCACTGGACGTCTACTCTGATTTGAAAGATATTTACATTAATATAGATACAGAAATGCTTTAACCCTTAGCGGATATTGGAGTGTTGGAGTACTGGAGTATTGGAGTGATGCTCATAAAATGACTGATAAACAACCCAGCATTGCCGCCCTGATCCCCGCTCGAGCAGGTTCCAAGCGCGTACCCGATAAGAATATTCGGGCTTTGGCTGGTCATCCATTAATTGCCTACACCATCTCAGCCGCCTTGCAGAGCGAGGTTTTCTCTGCGGTCTTAGTTTCAACGGATTCGCAGTTATACGCAGATTTAGCAAAGTATTATGGCGCTGAAGTGCCTTACCTGCGTCCTCCAGAGCTCGCCGGAGATCTCTCCCCAGATATCGAATGGCTGGAATACACCCTGGAAAGACTTCGACAGGATGGCCGGGAATATGACTGTTTCAGCATCCTTCGACCTACCAGCCCCTTTCGTCTTCCTGAAACAATCCAACGGGCCTGGCGTGCCTTCAAGAAAGAAGAAGGCGTCGATTCTCTTCGGGCGGTGGAGAAGTGCAAGCAGCACCCCGGCAAGATGTGGGTGGTGCGAGGTAATCGAATGGCGCCTCTCCTGCCGTTGACCCCTTCCGAGCAGCCATGGCATAGCAGCCAATACCAGTCATTGCCAGAAGTATACGCCCAGAACGCCAGCCTGGAGATTGCCTGGACGCGGGTTGTCTTTGAGGGAAGAACCATAGCAGGAAATGTGTTGATGCCTTTTTTTACAGAGGACTACGAAGGATTTGACCTAAACAGTGCTTACGACTGGAATCTGGCTGAACACTTGGTAGACAGTGGCCAAGCTCGATTGCCCTCTGTTTCTCAACCCCCATGGCAGTAACTGGTTAAAGGTCTATGTAAGTAAACCACAAAGACCACTTACTTTTAATTTCCTTTGTGATCTTTGTGTCCTTTGTGGTTAATATCCCCTGTGACCATCTACATTTGAGGAGTGTTCATAGTAATGCTAGAGATCAAGCTCATTCCGCAAGAGGAATTTCACCGTATTGAAAAAGCTGATATTCCCAAATACAAAAAACTACCGCTCCTTGCCGACATGTGTAGGGCTAATGCTCTGGCCACGGTGAAAAGAGCAGGCTCAGGTCATCTTGGCTCAAGTTTCAGCTCACTGGATATCGTAACTTTTCTCTACCACTCTGAGATGAACACCGCCAAACTGGGCATAGACCACCCCGACCGGGATATTTATTTTTCCTCTAAGGGACACGATGCTCCTGGGCACTACGCTGTCCTTTATTCCTTGGGGATTACTCCCAAAAGATAAGTTTATCAATTTGAGACGTCTTGGCGGCACCCATGGTCACCCGGATCTCAATGTTCCTGGAATTGAGGCTAATTCGGGTTCCCTTGGCATGGGTATTTCTAAAGCCAAAGGAATGGCCGTGGCCAAGAAAATGAATGGCTGGGGCGGACGAGTGCTTGTAATGACCGGGGATGGGGAACTGCAGGAGGGTCAAATCTGGGAGTCTTTACAGACCGCAGCCCACCAGGAGGTCACTAATATTCAAGTAATTGTTGATTTTAACAAGATACAGACAGACAAGACATTGAATGAGATTATCGATTTAGGTGATCTGGAAAAGAAATTCCGAGTATTCGGCTGGCACGTTGAGCGCTGCGACGGGCACGACTTTAGCCAGCTAGAAAAGGTCTTCCAAGATTTCAGCTTAATAACCGACAAGCCAAAGGTTGTAATAGCAGACACCATAAAAGGAAAAGGCATATCTTTCATGGAGGGACCCACCGCTCTGCGGAACGGCAAGGGGCTTTACAAATGGCATGCAGGCGCTCCCGACGATGATTCATTTTTAGCAGGTTACGACGAGCTAGTCGAGCGGATAAATGGCCGACTTGAGGATGTGGGTTTGGAGTCACTGCACACCGAGATTCTGGAGACAAGGGATAAGCACAGGATTAAGACTCAAAGACACCGCCGAAAAAGTGGTGAACGCTTTCGGTGATGCCTTGGCGGAGCTGGGAGCCAAGAGAAAGGATATTGTGGTTCTGGATGCTGATCTATCCGCTGACTGTGGACTGCGCCCTTTCGAGAATGCTTTCCCCGAGCGCTTTATCGAGAATGGTATCGCGGAGCAGGACATGGTCTCCATGGCAGGAGGATTAGCACTCCAGGGTTTATTGCCCATAGTAAATTCCTTTGGTGTATTTCTGGCCTCTCGGGCAAATGAGCAAATCTATAACAATGCCACCGAAAACACCAAGATAATCTATGTGTGTCACTACGCGGGGCTTATTCCTGCAGGTCCCGGCAAATCACACCAGAGTTTGCGCGACATCTCGCTTGTTGGCGCCTTGCCAAATTGTGTAATTCTGGAGCCCTGCAACGGCAAGGAGACAGAATGTGCTCTAGAGTGGTGCGTCGAAGAAGCAGAAGTTAACTGTATGATGCGCTTAGTAATTTCCCCTTCTCCACGGACAATAATTTTACCAGAGGACTATAACTTTACCTTCGGCAAAGGAACCGTATTGAAGGAGGGAAAAGATGCTGTGCTATTTGCTTATGGTCCGGTGATGTTGAATGAAGCCCTGACAGCCGCCGAAATGCTCTCTGAGCAGGACTTTTCCCTGAAAATCGTCAATTTACCGTGGTTGAATCGAATAGATGGAAAGTGGCTGGAAGAAACCATTGGAGACTTTCAAACAATTTTTGCTCTTAGACAATCATTCCGAATACGGAGGCCTCGGAGATCATCTACTGAACGCATTGATGTTGTCTGACAACTTACGCAACAAGAAGTTGGTCAAATTTGCAGTTGAAGAACACCCAGCTTGTGGCACCCCACCAGAAGCACTTGTTTACCACAGATTAGATGGCAAAAGTTTAGCTGATCGGGTCCTAAGAACAATGAGCGAGAAGAAAAATTAAAATCCTCGGTCCCTCGCATCCGTATCCCAATAAGCGTGTTTCATCTATTAGAATGTGGCAGCTTGATTTAATACCATTTCATATTCATTACTTGTCAGTTTATCAATAATATTCAATTCTTCCTGGTTCAACGTCTTATACCTGGAAAGTGTACTCCTCATAATGCCATGTTGTCCTGTATCAAAACTGGTATCCGCTTTGATAGGATATCCATTGAAAGTTGGCGTCAACAGAATGTCATCGAACTCTATATCCAAAAAACTAGCCAAGTAACGCATTACTGCCTCTGTCTTGCTGATCAAATCTTCAAACCTGATAACGCAGACTCTCTCTCCATATGTCTTTTTATTCCCTAACGTCGCCAGGGCGCTTTCCCTCCATTGACTTAATGCAATCTTCATATCACCGTATTTGTTCCTTTTAATATACTCGTTGTGCTTTAGAGCTGACGGAAACCAGTTCTTAGGATCTCTAATGATAGATATTAATCTCCCATCTGGATACACTCCAAAAAATGACTGCATACTGCTCTTGTCCATCGCTAATCGTGCGGTAAAGGCCGTAATGTATTTCTTCTGGCCGTAACAATTTTGGTAATTCAACCAGGCACCGAAATAAGAAGTCATATATGCGTCGAACACATCGCGTTGTGTTATCGACTCAAGTAAATCAAAATACTTCAGAAAAATTTTTTTTTGTAGAGAGGGTAAAAAAATAAAGGGGAATGCCTCGTCTTGTCTTAGATATTTCCTATATCCTCCCTTAAAGTGTTCGATGATGTCATCCTCGAAAAGAGTAATAAACCACCACTCGGCATCATCATTCAGATTTATTTTGGGCCATATATATTTCTTTGGCTTACCAATTTTCAACTCATACGGATGGGCATGGATTTCCGGATGGCGGTCGAAAAGTTGAGCGAGCAGTGTCCCCCCAGAACGCTGAATCTGGGAAATTAGTGCGAGCGGCGATATCACAGGAGTAAGATCCTGTAGACATACCTGAAACAAGTCTTTCAGATTTGATTTACTCCCTTTGCATTCTCTGTTGAGCATTCTAGTGCGTGCCTTTGCCCTGCGATATTTCCTCCACTTTCTCTTGCTCCCCTTATCTACAAGGGACAACAATACGATTTTAACCAGTTCAGCTCTTGTAAGTGCACCTGACATTTTTTGATCAATCATTACACTCAACCCTTTTCTTTGTCCTTTTTCGCCTTAGTTTTCTTTCTATCTTGACAATAACCCTACAAGACTAGAGGTCTTGGTACCTTTATTGCCAGATCAGTTTCTGCCTCCAGGCGCACTCACTGAAAAGCAATAAAAACTCCGCACAGAAGTCATCAACAGGAGAGTAAACTCTCCCTAAACAGACTGGCAGATAATTTTAACCCCTCAAAGTGGTAGTTGGCTACTCAGCCATTAACCTCGGTTACCAAAGCCAATAATGCTTACGATCCTAATGGGTTACAATTTATTAGCCCCTACTAGATTTCGCGCCTAACCTAACTTTTCGCCTCCATTTTGTCAATGGTGACTTCTTATGCGAATTAGTGGGAATTGGCCCCACCTTTTTGCCTCACTCGCGGGCAGTAAAGATAGTATTGAGACCAAAACCGTTGGTAATGCATGCTTGACACCTAATCTTGGTTCAGGCTAGTATCGCTCTTGCTCTGAGTGTGAAATTAGTTAATGGCCTCTTCTCTGAGAAGAACCAAGCACTGAAGCCGCCCGCTGTTACGCACTAATGGTTACAAATGATGATTAAGTCAGACGGCAAAACATGGCCATGGCCAGCGAATCTCTATGTAAGACAAATATTTAAGCTGTTCTTTCGTCTTCGAAAAAGTCTTATCAGAGATGTGGAGATTATTAATGGGTCCTCGCGCTACAGGTTCCAGTGTAAGAGTCTCCCTGAGTTTGCCCGGTGTATGAAGATGTTTATAAAGGAGCCAGGAACATGTGACTGGATCAAAAAAGAGTTAAGGCCTGGAGAAATTTTCTATGACGTGGGTGCAAATATTGGGGTTTACACTGTCCTGGCTGCCGTGTGTACAGGTGAGAATGGCAGGGTGTTTGCCTTCGAACCCCACTGCCCTAGCTTTTCAAGATTGCTTGATAATATTCGAGTGAATAATCTCGAGCAAATCGTCACACCCTGCAATTTTGCCCTCCACGATCAGCAAGGGTTTTTCCCTTTTAACTACTTTTCAGAAGAAGCCGCCACTTCACACAGCCAAATAGGCTCTGCCTCAAGCGATTCCAGGATCGAATTTAAACCAGAGGTTTCTGAATTGAAATACTCTGCCTCAATCGACAGCCTGATTGCCACCAAAGAATTTCCACCACCTCACCACATCAAAATAGATGTTGATGGAAACGAACTGAAAATTCTTCAAGGTATGAGTACTTTAATGAAAAGTCCTCAACGACCCAAATCCATACAGGTGGAAATTGATGAGCCTTATAAAGAAGACATCATGTCCTTCATGGCGATCCACAAATACGTTTTGTCTACCAAACACTACTCCCGTGCTCGACTTAAAAGCATTGCAGTAGGAGATGACCCAGAAAATCTCATGTTGAACGCAATTTTTAATCCAGAGTGAACCGGAGGTCAGTAAAGAGCGGAATGGCTGAAACACTCTTGATTCCAGTGGAAAACCAGGTGCGTGAACTGGATGCCAGGCTCTTGCTTGCCTGCGTTGCGGCGAGGCGGGAGATCCCTTCCATAATCGGACCCAAGCGGGAGGTAGAATCTCGCATTGCATCTTTTCCGAGAAGCATATTCCTCTCCAAATCTCTTAAGGATAGGCAAACGCAGATTTTTCCCGATTTCGCGAAAGCTTGGCCATGAAATAGTGGCTTGGGATGAAGAGGCGCTGGTCCACCTGCCGCCCGAGATTTACTTCTCCCGGCGACTCTCTGCCGTAGGGATGGAGTATGTGTCCCATTTATTTGCCTGGGGTGAAGATAACGCCGAGTTGTGGCGTCAGTATCCCGAACTGCCTGACTGAAATACCAATTCATGTCACCGGCAATCCGCGTGGTGACCTGCTGCGGCCCGAAATACGAGTCTTCTACGAAAGGGATGCCGAAGAGATCCGCAACACGTACGGGGATTTCATCCTCATTAATACCAATTTCAATCATGTAAATGCTTTCTATCCAGCACAGAATTTGTTCCAGCCGGTTAAACAACCAGGTGAAGAAGCCAGATTCGGCCAGGCAGCCAGGGGTATGACCCGTGAGTATGCCGAAGGGTTGCGGGATCATAAACAGGCCGTCTTTGAGGATTTCCAGCGCCTTATTCCTGACCTCGAGAAATCATTTCCAGATTACAACATTGTCGTGCGGCCTCATCCCACAGAAAATCAGGAGATCTATCGCAGTATTGCTGCCCGATGTCAGCGGGTGCAGGTAACCAATGAGGGCAACGTGGTCCCTTGGCTTATGGCCACCAGGGCGGTCATTCACAACGGCTGTACCACGGGGGTGGAAGCCTACGTCATGCGGGTTCCTGCCATTTCCTTCAGGGAAACGGTAAATGACTACTATGACTATGGTTTTTATCAATTACCCAACCGGCTGAGTCACCAGTGTTTCGATTTCGCTGAGTTGCGAGAAACACTTGGAAAAATTCTAGTAGGCGAAATAGGATCGGCAGGTGGAGACAAACGTGAAGCCCTAGTAAACCATCATCTAGCGGCACTAGACGGGCCACTTGCCTGTGAACGGATCGTCGATGTTTTGGCAAAGATGGTGGATGGCCTATCTCATGTGGCCTAAGCAACCTTTTCGGGATCGGCTGGAAGGTTGGCTTGAGGCAACGAAGAGACGTGTGGAACGAAGCTTTGCACCTTACCTTCCGGGCTCCCTAAAATCACCAGAGTTCCTGCGCCATCGCTATCCCGGCATTTCCCTAGAGGAGATGCGCGCCCGGGTAGCACGATTCCAGCAAGTGCTCGGCGACGACGGAGAACTTAAGGTCGACCAGATCGGTGGTAAGCTCTTTCAGATCAGCGGCTGACGGAAGAGCCACCAGTTCAGCACTGCTGTCTATCATAGGTTTGCATTCGATGGAGAAACTCCTATTGCCAACCAAGATATGGATGGAACAGCACTCGAGGTGCGACACTGAGGCGTATGGAGCAGTACGCTGCAGTTGATGCCTTGATGACATATCCGGGGGGACAATTCACCTTGACAGAGGTGCTACTTTATCCTATAGTCGCCACCTCGAAAAGGAATTATCCATCGATGCCTACCGGCTGATCGATCTCGCCTTCGTTGCAGATCGAATCAAGCCGTTAAGATTTCATCCTTTACTTGTTTTGGAGAATCAGCATGAAAATCTTAATATTAGGGCGTGGAAAGACCGGAACCACAGCCATCTTGTTTAAAGTGGCCGGTGGACTCCCGAATTGCAAAGCTTTTTCCGGGGGCGATATCGGTAAACATTTGGGTGACTATGAAAACGCTGTCTACAAGCAGACCTACAGTGAACGCAAAGGTAGAACCTTGGACGCTTACAGGGATCATGCGACTGAGATAGATTACGATCGCAAGATTTGGATGGCCCGCGATCCTCGAGATGCTGCAGTCAGTCGAATGCTCTTCAGATGGCACAAGGGCAACTGGGGACAGAGGAAGCAATACCAAAAACATCTTGAGCTGGTCCAGAAAAAGGAACAGGATCCCAGATCCATCCCCTTTCACGTCCTTTTCAGTTATATCGGCCAAGATAGCCGGCCCATGACTACAGATGAATTGGTAGAAATGGAAAGAGTGCGGTATCAGCAAATGAGCGATTTTGCTGAATCCCTGACAAGCGACTGGTTCATTTTTAAATATGAAGACATGATCGAGAAAAACTACGACGGTTTGAATGAATATCTCGGATTCGAAATAAAGGATGACGCTGAAATTCCGACGACGACCAAGAAGTCTAAGGTGGTTCGAAAGAAAGCTTACGGTGATTGGCGTCACTGGTATACGCGAGGAGGATGTGGATCTTTTCAAGCCTGCTTACTTGCCTTATATGAAGACTATGGGCTACGACTGCGACGATTGGGCTCTTAGTGCCAATCCGGTAATCGAGCCCGAATTCTCATCCATGTACATGAAGGGACTGGTTCAAAAGCATAATCGGCATACCATCCGCAGTGTCAAGGATTTCGTGCTAAAGCCTTTTGTGAAATCTGAGCTGAATATATGAGAAAGGACTATTACCGACCTCAGTAGTAATACTTTCATTCAAATCTGACCACTTCCTTTAGCACCAGTGGATATGTTTCACTGGTCATCCTCTCAATGGTATCTACTTCCTGCTCCGTTAATGTGTCTCTCCGTCGAGAGAAGACTATTCACAGTACCATGATCTTTCTACTTTGAAGCTCGTATTTGCTTTTATCGGAAATTTATTGAAGGTCGGTACCAATAGAATATCATCAAATTCAATGCCGAGAAATTCTGCCAAATAACGCATAACTGCTTCAGTTTTGCTGACCAAATCTTCAAACTTGATAAGGCAAACACGATCACCGTATCTCTCTTTGTTCCAGAGCATCGCTTGAGCGCTCTCATTCCATTCACTCACTGCCTGCCCAACATCTGTATACCTTCCGGGCCAGCGTTTTTTGGCAGATGGAAACCAGCTCTTGGGGTCCCTTACAACAGAAATAAGTCGGCCGTCTGGATAGATCTCAAAAAAAGATTCCATATTCTCCTTTATCATCCCTAGTCTCGGCGTATAAGCTGTAATGAACTTCTTTGAGCCGTAATAGTTTTGGTTGTTTAGCCAGGCGCCAAAATAAGAGGTCATGTATGCGTCGAATATATCGCGCATTGTTATCGATTGAACTGAATCAATATAGTTCAGAAAAATTTCCCTTTGCAGAGAAGAAATAAAAACGAAGGGAAAAGTTTCTTTGTCCTCTTTCTCCTTTTTGTACCCTTCTCTATTGTATTCACTGACTATATCTTCAAAAAGAATTTCAAACCATTGTCTCAGGACGATCATTGAGATCTATTCTCGGCCAGATGCACTTTTCAGGGTATCCAATCATTAACTCGTGAGGATGAACATGAAGCTCAGGATGTCCATCAAAGAGCTGGCTCAGAAGTGTTCCCCCAGAGCCTTGAATCTGAGCGATCAATGCCAGGGGAGAAGTCACAGGTAAAACATGCTCTGAGCATATGCGAGAGAGGTCTTGAAGATTTAATTTACTTTCATTAGCTTCCTTTCTGAACATCCATATTTTGTATCTGATCTTGACGTATTTACCTATAAAATAGCTTATGATTCTTTCACTAAGTCTTTGGCTTTATATCTTTTTCCTTTTCCCGGTGTCGAGAATTCACCCCAACGGTCCTTTTATTCGTTCCTGTCTCAGACTGACTTGCGTCGAGTTTCACGGCTCCATCAGTGCATTTTCAGCCTCAGAATGCATGGAATCTTACTATACTGCGTCACTGATTTGCTCATAGGCTTAGTCAGAGTTATCATCTTGTCTGCACTACTGAGCTTATGGTGACATCAGGACAAGTCATTCACGGTCGGAATCCATGCGTCCTTTTAGTGAACGGAACAGTTCGTAATGAACTGTACGTAGTCTCCCAGTACATCCCTTTTGTTTTGCCCACCGTAAACAACTTCTGATAGAAATCTATTCACATTCTCATCCCCATAGGGCACGTCCATGCTCTTTTTTCGTAATGACTGTAATGCCTGCTCTAGCTCAGCTTCGTTATGTATTGTCCAACACGCCCCACACTCTTCGAATAACATTGTATTTGCATGGAGATACTTGAGGTAAAGAACAGGCTTTTCCTTGCATGAGTGCCTCGGTAATGACGCTCGAACCAATGATCAGGACTACGTCGGCCCACTCACATAGTTCCGGGGTGAGTACATGTGTGAAACATTGGGCAATGTCAAGTTGTCAAAAAGGTGACCTTCCTACCAGTTCGGGTATGAGGCTTAACAACTACTTCAATTTCGCTGAGACTTGCCAACAGGTCGAATGTATTTGCATCCTCTCTACATCAATCCTGCAATGAGGTTTCGATGACCATAAAGACTACTTTTAATCTTTCTGGACTCTGCTAGTTGATTCAATCATTCTTGGCAGTATTTTCCTGTTTTGTGCTATCCATTCGCCACAGAATCTAGCACTACCCAATACAACAATTTTTTCACTGAGCGATGCCGGACCGGACGAGCACATCTTTCCTTAAATGGTTCTGGACAATCACGTAATCGAATCGATTAAACTTATGAAATCTCTGCCTTGCTGACGTTCTAGCTTTATAGGATTCATTGGTATATAAGTAGACGCCGTGAGGGAGTGCCAGGGTTGGTATAGACTTCTCTTTAGCCGCCTCCAACAGCACGTTAACGACATATCTACTCGGAAATATGTGGTCAAAACACAAAAGTTGTGCTTCGCTTTCTTTTAGAAAGTGATGAGCCCAACTTTTTCTATAAAAACTAATTCTTGTCAGTTCATATAAAACACGGCCTATACTCTGCGCTGCTAATTCGCTCAGGCGAGATAAAAGCAAAGGTTTTTCATGACGATGAGAGCTAAATTTGTTGCCTTTGGCGTAAAACCACAGAAAAAGATAACGCATGGTCTTATGGAGACCATTCATTTTCTGGTCAAAAGCATCATAAATTGATTCTACTGTAACCCCTTGTTTTTTCAAAAACTTGAGACGATAATCATTCTCAATATCGTATCGTGGATTTATACAATAAACGGCAACTGGATAATTGTCTTGCTTCATCCTCCACACTACAGGGGTAATATGATCCACGTCATTGAAGTGCCTGACGCAAAACAAGTACATCGATCCACATTCCTTAAAAGCGGATAGCCAAACTTAGTACTTGCTCCATACAGTCTCCTTCGACATACTCTCGATAAATTCGAGTTCCTCCTGGGCAAGTGTCTTGTATCTATTGAGCGTACTATTGATAATACCGTTTTTCTCTGCTTCAAAACTGGTGTTAGCTCTTATTGGATATTTATTAAAAGTGGGTTCCAACAAGATATCCTCAAATTTTATTTCTAGGAATTCAGCCAGATAACGCATGACTGATTTTGTCTTGGTGATCAAATCTTCAAATGTCAGGATACAAACACGATCTCCATATCTTTCTTTGTTCCGTAACATTGCCTGGGCACTCTTTTTCCACAGGTCTACTCCTTCCCGAATATCCCGGCAAATTCTAGGTTTGTGTCTGATAGCGGAAGGATACCAGTTTTTCGGATCCCTAATAATGGAAATCAATCTGCCGTCGGGATATATTTCGAAAAACGATTCCATATTGTCCTTGCTCATCGCCAGCCTTGCGGTAAAAGCCGTAATGAATCTCTTTTGGCCGGAGCTGTTTTGATTGTTGAGCCAGGCGCCAAAATAAGAGGTCATGTAACCGTCGAATACATCTCTGAGTGTTAGCGAATCGATTGAACCCACGTAATCCAAAAATATTTCCCTTTGCACAGAGGGCAGAAATAGAAAGAGAAAAGCGTCGTCTCGCTTTTTTTCCTTTTTATAGCCTTTTTTGAAATGACTGAGGACGCTGTACTCGAAGAGGGTTTCCAGCCACCGGTTTGGGTCATCTTTCAGGTCTAGTTTCGGCCAGGTATATTTCGTCGGATACCCAATCTTCAGTTCATGGGGATGAGCATGGAGTTCTGAATGCCCGTCAAAAAGTTGGCTCAGCAGAGTTCCGCCGGAACGCTGTATCTGAGAAATCAAAGCAAGCGGAGAAGTCACAGGCCGAGTGTGTTCTAGACACGCCTGGTAAAGGGTCTCTAAATGGATTCTACTTTGTCCGAACTCCATATTTATCTTCTTAATGCGCGAAATGGTTATGATATTCCCATGTATAAGGTTCAATTAGACCCTACTCAATTTCGCGCCTAACCTAACTTCTTCCCCTGTTTTTGTCAATGCCAACATATTGTTTGACGGCTTCGTAAAAAGCTCCATGTGCGGTGTTGCGCTTCATCTTTCGTCACTGCGGCGCACCCATAAGTGCGCCTCATTCCAAAAGATTATTCGCGCTCGCTGCGCTCCGCTCAGTCCCACCACTTGGTGGCGGGTTCCCAGTTTCGCGCGCCTTGCATCTGGAGCTTTTTACTGTGCCGTCTCCTTGAGAGGTTTTTACGAAACCATCATTGTTAAGATTTGGTGGAATCAAGGTTCACCGAGTGCCCTTCCCTAAGGGTACAATCAACATACCCCTGGGAGTCAATCCCATGGGAATACCTGCTTGACAGTAAATCTTCCTTCAGGCTAGTATTCCATCTCGCTCAAAGGAAAAAACAGGCTGCAATAACGTTGGCGACGTCTAAGCTAGAATAGTATGAAATCTATCCTTCAAAGCTGCATCTTGAGCCAGTCGTTGTCTGCAGGCATATGGAAGGTCAGGTGAGAGCATGAATTCAGCCGTCAAAGGGACGCTACTTATCCCTGTTGAGAATCAGGTGCGGGAGCTTGACCCCAAGCTCTTGCTCGCCTATGTAGCAGCGAAACGTGGGTTTTCTTCCATACTCGGCTTCCGCCGGGAGATACACTTTCACATCTCGTCTTTTCCGCCGGGGATATACCTCTCCAAGAGCATGACCGCCGCCAGTGACCTCATGTTTCAAATCATGCGAAAGCTCGGCCATGAGATCGTGGCTTGGGATGAAGAAGCGCTTGTCCACTTGCCGCCTGATACCTATTTCTCCCGCCGGTTATCTCCTGTGGCGATGGCATTTGTATCCCATATGTTGGCTTGGGGCCAAGACAACGCTGAGCTGTGGCAACAATATCCCCACTTGCCAGATGGGGCAGAGATCCATGTCACGGGAAATCCTCGTAATGACTTGCTGCGGCCTGAGATCCGCCACTATTACGAAGAAACGGTGGGAGAGTTGCGAAAGAGATACGGTGATTTCATTCTCATTAACACTAATTTCAATCACGTGAATGCCTTTTATCCGGGGCTGAATCTTTTCGTGCCCAACGACAAACCTGGGGGAGAGCCCAGGCCTGGTCGGGCGGCAAAGGGCATGAGCAGGGAGTATGCCGAAGGGCTGCGGGATCACAAACAGGCAATATTTGAGAAATTCCAGCAACTCATCCCTGCCGTTGAAAAAGCGTTCCCGAAATACAACATTGTTGTCCGGCCTCATCCCACGGAAAATCAAGAGATTTATCGCCAGATCGCTGCAGGGTGTGAGCGAGTGGAGGTAACCAATGAGGGCAACGTGGTCCCCTGGCTCATGGCCGCAAAGGCACTCATCCATAACGGCTGCACCACCGGAGTGGAAGCCTATGTAATGGGCGTCCCGGCCATCTCCTACAGGGCGACAGTCAATGAGTATTACGACTACGGCTTCTATCGCTTACCCAATCTGCTCAGTCACCAGTGCTTCGACTTTGAGGAGTTGCGGCTGACCTTGGAGAAGATTCTTGCCGGGGAACTGGGAGCTGCGGGTGGAGATGAACGTAAAATCCTCGTTAGATCAGCATTTGGCGGCACTGGACGGTCCCTTGGCCTGTGAGCGCATCGTGGATGTTTGCGAAAAGATAATTGATGGGCAGTTCGAAAGGTCAAAACCAGGCTTACTCGATCGTTTGACCGGCTACTGCATGGCAACCATGCGCACCCTAAAAAGAAAGATCAAGGCGCGCCTTCCACGTTCGCGCAATAAACCCGAGTTTCACCGCCATCGTTATCCTGAGGTTTCCCTTGAGGAAATGCGGGAGCGGATGTCAAGTTTCAGCAGGTGCTAGGCGACAGCAGAGAACTGCAGGTGGAACAGATATCCGATCAGTTTTTTCGGATTAGCGGCGGACATTAAGCTTGACACCTGACATTCGTTTGGGCGAACATCACGCCCTGCTAATGAGATGTTTCTATCTCTCATATTTCGGCATCCGCTTCGCGACGTGGGAGACGTAAATGAGTTGTCCGAGCAGACTACCATTTGTGGATGGAGACCAAATAGAGGTCGAGCAATAGCATGAAGGCAACAAAAGCCACCCTTCTCATTCCAGTGGAGAATCAGGTGCGCGAACTCGATCCCAAGCTCCTGCTCGCCTGTATTGCCGCCAAGCGTGGGTTTTCCTCGGTGATCGGCTCACACCGGGAGATAGACTTCCGCATTGCATCATTTCCCAGAAGTCTATATCTCTGCAAAAGCTTCACGGTTAGTAACCTCAAGATGTTTCGAATCATTCACAAGCTCGGACATGAAATCGTGTCTTGGGACGAAGAAGCGCTTGTCCACCTGCCCTCTGAGATGTATTACTCGCGCCGCCTTTCTCCCTTGACAATGAAGTATCTATCTCATCTGTTTGCCTGGGGTGAGGACAACGCTGAGCTTTGGCGGCAATATCCCGAATTCCCAGCCGGATTGCCGATCCATGTAACCGGCAATCCTCGTAATGACATGTTGCGACCAGAAATGCGTGCTTTTTATGAAAACGAGGTTAAGGAAATCCGCAACGTTTACGGTGAGTTCATTCTCATTAACACCAATTTCAATCACGTAAATTCATTTTCACCGGTCCAAAATCTGTTCCAGCCGGTGAAAAACCCTGGAGAAGAACCCATTTTCGGCAAAGCCGCGAGAGGAATGACCCGTGAATACGCTGAAGGGTTCAGAGATCACAAAACAGCAATCTTCGAAGACTTTCAGCGCCTCATTCCGGACCTTGAAAAAGAGTTTCCGAGCTACACAATCGTTGTCAGGCCTCACCCAACGGAGAGTCAAGATATTTATAACAGAATTGCTGCCCAGTGCGAACGGGTGCGGGTTACCAACGAGGGCAACGTGGTTCCCTGGCTCATGGCCACCAGGGCGCTCATCCATAATGGTTGCACTACCGGGGTAGAGGCTTTCGTCATGGGGGTTCCCGCCATTTCCTACAGGGCCACGGTCAATGATTTCTACGATCATGGCTTCTACCGCTTACCGAATCTACTCAGTCACCAGTGCTTTGACTTTGAGGAGCTGAGTATAACTCTTAGGAAAGATTCTGGCCGGTGAACTAGGTGCTGCGAATGGAGAAGAACGGAAAGCACTAATTGAACATCATTTAGCTGCAAGAGAAGGACCCCTAGCCTGTGAGAGAATCATCGATGTTTTGGAAGAAATAATGGAAGACCGGCCTGAACTACCTAAGCCAGCCTTACCCGATCGGTTTGGCGGCTGGTGGATTGCGAACGGACGTCGCCTCATCAAACGGGCCAAGGCGTACCTCCCAGGTCCACACAACCGACCGAAGTTTCAGCGCCATCGTTACCCTGGTATTTCACTGGAAGAACTGCATGATCGCATTAGAAGGTTTCAAAAGCTACTAGGCTACGAGGAAGAACTCAGAGTACAACAATTATACTCTCATATTTTTCAGATCACTCCGTGAGGCAAAGCGAAGGATTAGTATGAAGATTCTGATATTGGGGACGGGAAAGTCTGGAACTACAGCTCTCGTTTACAAGGTTGCCGGAGGACTTCCCAACTGCCAAGCTTTCTCCGGTGGCCAACCCGGCAAACACTTAGGTAACTATGAGAACGCTGTGTACAAGCATACCTACGAAGAGCGCAAAGGTAAAAGCTTTGATCTTTACCAGGAACACTTACAAAAAGAGCATTACGACCGCAAGATCTGGATGGCCCGAGATCCTCGGGATGCCGCTGTCAGCCGCATGCTATACCGGTGGCACAAGGGCCACCGTGGAAACAAGGAGCAATACCAGGCTCATCTCGAGCTGGTGTTAAAAAAGGAGCAGGATCCGAGATCCATTCCTTTCCATGTCATTTGCCGCTACACGGCTCACAATGGTTGGCCCATTACCACGGAGGAAGTGGTGGAGGAGGAGAGGATCCGCTATCAAAATATGAGTGACTTTGTCAAAACCCTAGGTGAGGATTGGTATCTCTTCACCTATGAGAGCATGGTCGGCAAGAATTTCGACAGTCTGAATAAGTATCTGGGATTTCAAGTAGAGGCAGGACGCTGAAGTCCCCAAGTCGACTGGAAAGGCGAAAGTGGTCAGGAAAAAGGCCGTGGGCGACTGGCGCCATTGGTTTACTGAGGAAGATGTGGATCTCTTCAAGCCTGCATATTTGCCCTACATGGAGGTAATCGGCTACGACTGCGATGATTGGACTCTCAGCAACAATCCAGTCATTGAACCCGAGTACTCATCCATTTATATACAGCGGTTGGCCCGGATGAAGACTATCAATACTATTCGAAGGTTCAAAGACTCACTTCTACAACTTTTTTCGATAAGGAGTTGAGATACACCAGCGGACGCATTCGCCCTCCCTCGAAAGACGGAATGCGCAGCTAAGATTGAATTTTTGCCAAATTCTAACTTACTCGTAATCCTGATCTCCAAATCAACTAATTCTTAGCACTAGCGCTTGTCCGGTCACCAAATGGAACAGTTTGAAATTAGGATTATGCACGAATGAATTCATCGGTAGCTTTCTTTGGCACCTTTACACGTAATAAAACCGTAATCGTCTACGATAATAACGCTGCCAGGGATTGTACGACCGCAAAAAATTCCAGGCAAAACTTCGTCACCGGATAAACGTCAACGTCAATATGTACCATGCCAAAATTTGTTATCTTTTCTATGTGTTCCGCAGTCTTCAAAAAATCACCCTTATATATGATTGCATTAGGTGAACTGAGATAAGCTTTCACTTTTTCATACGATGTGTCTTCAAACGTGCCAATGCGATGTTTTCCGTCTATACTCTCATCCACAACAGCGTGACCTTCAAAGGTGTCAAATATATAAAATTGGTTTTCATACCGTTCTGTTTTAGTGTTTCTATAATAAACTTGGCTGAACCTCCACGATAGGTGCCAACTTCTGCTAACGGAGAGTCTGGCGATGAGATATGGCGAACGGCTTGCCAAAGAGTATAGAGACGGTCGTAATTTAACGTGGTGGTCTGATCTTCGATGACTTGAGAGGCAATTTCGCTGAAACCTGGCAGTTTCTTCAAGTCGATTTTTCTATGAGCATTGTACCATAAGTAGTTGTAATAAATTGTTCTTCTCTTAACAAGCGCATAATTTTGTCCCATTGTCTTGAGTAAGTTATTAACTCTATTAATGACCCTATGTTTAAACTTCAAAGGCTTATTTTCCAAAATATACTCCATCTTTGTCGGTACTATGATTTTACTTCAAAAAGCAATTCATTTCTTGTTTTAATCTTGACCTACCTTTCTGATGTTTCTAACAGTCTTCATTATCAAGTAGCGCATCACGGCAAAAGGAAAAAGAAAAATAATTAATGGATAGCTCCACCATGGTTTTTTGTATTCCGGAGATGTTAAACTCATTTTATCCAAATTTTCAATGGCCTCAACGAAGATTGGAGTACATGGCGAATCTAGTCCATGAGGACGAACAAAGCTTTCGATGAAACTTCTTATTCTTTCTTGGTAAGATGATTGCCCATTCAAAACTTTGCTTAATTGATCCAGATGTTCATCAAGGCTATCACTAATGTAGAGAAGGCCACCTTGCACCAGATAGTGAAAATGAAGAGTGCCCTCTTGAGTATTGTTAAAATCGGGCGCTAAGATGGTAAAAACAGGCTTATTGAGAATTCCTGCCTCGATCATGGCGCTGGTATTGATGCCAACTGCCGCCACGCTGTGATACATGGAATCGTAGAAGTCATTCACGGAATTTTCATCCACAGGATTTGCACCCTTACGGGGATAAATTACCACATCCTGAAAATGAGAAAAGTCCGCATCTTCCCACTGTTCAACATTTCGTGGATGCGGTCTTACTAGTACTCCCATAGTTTCTTAGATCTGGATCTTTATGCTCTCTTAAGTCTCTTGGTCCATTTCGCCACAAATTCGACTTCCTTCGGTGCAATGAAGGGAGAAGAGCACAAATAAAGAATAAATGGTCTTTGACTCGGTAATCCTACATTACGCAGAAAATCTTCTCTTGAAGTAGACGGTTTATGATCAAACCATTTATCGTAACACTGGGCACCGGTTATTACGACTTTGGAAGGTGAAATTCTGTGAAATTCGACCGCTTCACGTTTCTGTATCTCGTTCCAGACAAGAACTATATCTGTTTCGATTTGAATCAGGCTTTTGTTGGTTAAATTATCCCAACTAAATACACACAGCCCTGTCTTTATACCTAGAGATTTTGCACTCTTAAGCCAGTCAAGTTGACTTGCTTTAAGATCGATTAAAGGGGTAACTAAAAAGACATCTGGATTATATGATTTAAGAATTTGTCGAACCGCTGAATCAACAGGGATTGCACGTTCTATTTTTCTTAAAAAACTTACAAAGGACCAAATTCTTTTTTCACTGTTGCCAACAACAATTCTTAGAAGAAAACAGAGTAAGGAGGGCAACTCTGATGCAGCTCGTTGTCTTAGCTTATTTGAGCTATGATACCTCTTGTCAAGAAATCGCAGATAGGTTTGTAATAGTCTAATAGGCGTAGCAATTGGAGTCCAAAATCGATCACGCCAGGAATAGACAGCATAAGTAATTTTGGCATCATTTCGCTGGAGCTTTTTTATCTCATTTTCCTTGTAATCCTTCCCAATCTTATAGAAACCCAGGTGAACAGTGTGCCCTCTCTCTGCAAGCAGCCTCACAACAGATTCATAGTTGCGAAGATACTCCGAATGACGCAACAAAAAAAATATTCTCATCCTATCTAATCCATAACCTCATTGAAAATTATTCAAATATTTCTACTGCATTTTTATAAAAAAAGACTGACATTATTTTCTTTCTTCCGTCCCAACTATAATATTTGGCTCTGATACTACATCACGGGTATGAGGTCAAGCCTGTGATCGTCGGCCCTCTATACTTTCTTTGGCTGTTAATGGCACCGCATGTGGCATCTTCCTCAAGACAAACTTCAGCCACTCTCTACGCCCTCCAGTTTCCCCTCGCCACCGGACCTGGGTTATCAAAACGAAATGAACTGAATACCAGTCCCTTTACTATCGGATGCGAAAACAGCTCTTTCTCTTTATCCTCAGACCGCTCGTCCCACTGGCGAGCCACATACAAATTTACCGGCTGATTTTTCAACACTGGTTCATAATCTGAACTGAGATGGTCCAAAAGAGGCGGCATATTAAAACCATCAAGGTAGTTTTGCAAATAACCATAACCTCGATGCATGGGCCAGAGTTGGTGCCACATGGATGGGCACTGAGAGGAGTTTTGGTTGATCACCAGCTCATCTATAATTCCACGCTTCACCCAATCGCGCCAGTAAAGAGTGGTATTTCCCAAAGGCGGTCCAAGAACATCGCCCCTTGGCACACCCACAGCCAGCCGTACACCCAAAAGATTGAGTCTGTGACGCAGCTCTGATAAAAACGTAGTGAGATATTCCCCAAGCAGATCCCGCCATGCTTGCAGGTCAAAGTCTTCGGTACATATATCTCGTCCATAACGTGCTAAGTAATCCTGGCGCACAGGTTCATCGAAACCGAATTGATCCGCAAAGTCCGCCGGTCGCGACTGTGAGCGCAAACAGACGAAAAGACCATCAAACTCGGTCCCCTGCAAAAGGTCTAGGAAACGAGTGCAAAAATGGGAACGGACTTCCGGATAAGCCAAACAGAGTACACCCCACTGCCGCCGCTCTCCGCGGCGATCTATCACGGCATACTCAGGGTTTTCGCGGCTGAAACTGGTCTGCCAACTTACGTGGTGGTGGTGCTTTTCGCTATGATAGCTGACTTGGCGGACGTTTTTGGGCGCCAGAGGCCAACCCTCGTCGAACACGGAGACATAAAGGTATGCTTTCATTCCCATTCCATGGGCAAACTGGGGTACAACCTCGAAAAAGCTCCAGCCGAGGCCACGGTCTTGGGCTCGAAACGGATGCTCAAGTCCCTTGGCAGCATAGTAGTGACCCTTGATGTATGCTCGAATAATTCGCCAATGAACTATGGCAGCACCTAGCTCATCTCTCCAGCGCTCCATTCTTCTCTGGAGTGCTCCAAGAGTTGCGAGTCGACCATCACCCTCACCAACCGTCAGATGATCACCCCATGAGACACTGACTATGTTGCGCGGCTTCATCATTTGATTTTCAACTTTATTAAGAATCGCCATTTAATTTTTGAGCATATTTCCAAGTTTTTTTTCATGTCTTTTTCTGAGCTTCTGGAGAACCTTCATCATCGGGCCCTCTATATCTGTCAGTTTTAAATTACGCCGTCGGGCATAGTAATTTAGAAATCCAGCCAGTATGGTTCCGTCAACTCCTGCTTCTAGACCTGACAGGACGAAACGGGCAAGATCTCGAGCTATCCTTTTGGGACCTAGGTGTACCCTATAGATTTTGCTTGCATCAAGGTCTATCAGCCAAAGTTGATTTTCCTTTTCATCGACCAAGATATTTGTCCATTTAAGGTCGCCGTGGGTAGCACCACTATCATGCAGCGCCGCAATATAATGCGCCGCAACCCGACTTAAACCCCCTGAATCTAACCTTTCGTTGAGCTGAGCCAGATCCTCTGTGAGCTCGTGGAGACTAGGACAACCTCTCAGGGCCTTGGAAAAGTAGTATCCGCCCAGGCAAATAGGTCCTTTCTGTTTAAGCAGGTATCCCTCAGGCTCTGGAACAGGAATGGAGTGCTTTAGCAGATGCCAGGAAACCTTCCACATTACTTGAGCGCGATGTTTGCCAAATAGGTGCTTTAGAGAATGAACTACACCCTTGTAACGAAATTCCTTGCCATAGAGACCCTTTGATACAACATCCCCTGAGACGGGACCGGGGTTCACCAGCGCCGAGCGAGTCGAACTGCTTGATTTGAGCAAAGAACCACTGTGCTGAAAAAGTGAGTCGGGATCCCCGTCATTTTCAAGAAAATGATCGAGGGTTGAACCGACAACGACCATACCCCTAAAAGGACCGAATGAAACCTTCCGCATTGCCACCCGAGGTAGTTCGGTCATGTGTTTGATTGCCCTGCCCTTTTCTCTTTCTCGGCTTTATCGACCAACCTTTCTGCGGTTCTGCTCTGGACTGTTCGAATCAAAGCCGCCTTCTCTGGAGCATTAATTCCTCCATATGCCTCGCAATAGGATGCGAGGAATCTTAGCCTATCCTGACGGGTAATACCGGGAGATTGTATCATGTTGATCTGCACCAGGTTTTTTCTTATGAATCTCCGCGGGATCTTCCTAAAAAGACAATTTCTCTCGTTATCGACGAAATAGAAAGTGACATCACCTTCCGATTCGTGTACAAGCATATTGTTTACTTGCAGGTCCCCGTGGCAAATACCATTCTTGTGAAGTTCACCTATTACCTTGCCAAATATCTTAATAAATCTTCTCTTTACGACAATCTCCTCTCCTGATAGAGATTGTTGCCAGTGTGCGCGAATGTAATCCCCTAAACCCGGTGCATCAATTCCCTCGCTAATCATGAAATGACGGTTCCCCTTTTTTCCCCAGCAGTAGACGACCGGGCTGTTAAAACCTCTCTGCCTCAGTATATTGCCTTTGATTATAGCCCTCTGGCACCTACTGCCCCTAACGAAGCTCTTGAGTCCCTCAAGGGAAGACCTCCTCAAGAACTCTTTGTAATAAACAGGCTGCGCCCGCAGCCGCCTGGCCACCACGCTGTTGGCAGAACTAGCAACCCACTCCCAACCTGACGGTAATTCTCCATCAAGAAGAACTCTTATCTCCTCCGCATATTGATCTCTCTCAGATCCCCATATCACGAGCTTCATATGTCTCTTTTTTTCACTGTTCCCCGTACATCCTTTGTGTGTGTCGAGCTATTTTGTTACATTTTTTGATAATGAGCCGGATTAGGGTTTTGTCATAGGCCGAAAGTCTGTTTATCTGCACATAACGTTTGTAAAAGGCAAGCCTTTCCCCGTGGGTGAGCGGCACCTCAAGAGACGAGAACAGCAAAGCGGCCAAATCTTTCACCTTCCACCTTTTACCAACGTTATTACGGACATCGACCCGATGAAGGTCGATTATATACAGTCTCTCCCTGCTATCGACAAGAATATGACATAGATAAAAATCCCTGTGGTTTAGACCGGCACTGTGCATTTTTCGGGTTACATCCGCCAAGTTTTTGAGGATTCTCCTTTTTTTCTCAAGAGCTTTTCCCCGACAGGGTGTAACACCGCATGCCTTGAGAAAGTCGTCCAGACGACTAGATTCACCCAAATCATCGGTAAGGAGAAATGATTCCCTTTCGATCTTCCATAAAAATGGTTTCCTGCCTGCACAGATGGGAATCATGGTGGGAATGTTGTGAGCGTGAAAAGCCAACAGCGCCCGCCATTCGTCTAATGCTCCAACAGGAAGTCGAAAACGAAGTAAATTCTTTGTGATTTCGCGGATCCCCGGGAAGAAATGCTTTTTGACGTATACCCTATTACCCCCTATATCTAGACGTTGAGTTGACCTCTCTCTTACAGCACTTTTGACCACCGTCCCTTCCAAGGTCATAATGTCATCAAAACAAGCCACACCTGAAGCATCAAGAAATTCTAAGAAATCCTTATTGACAAAAAGATCTCCTTTTTGGACCACTTGGATTTTCATTCGCTAATTCTTATTCTTGAGTGCTTTCTCGTATACGAGGATGGTATTCTCTGTATTTCTCTTTATGGTCAAAGACGAAACCTGCTCTTGCGCCACACCGCCCATCGATCTGCTCAGTTGTCGATCTTCAAAAACCTCCAGCCAGGCGGCCAAAGCGGTACTATCCTCTGGGTATTCCATTACAAATCCTGATCTGCCAGGCAAAATCAACTCACTGGCTCCAGTTTCTCGCGTTGTAATAACAGGCAGACCACAAGCCATGGCTTCAAGACAAACGTTGCCAAAAGGCTCATAATAAGATGGCAGCACAAAGACGTCCGACGCCCCGTAGAAGGGTGCCACCTGGTCCTGAAAACCGCAGAAAGTGGTGATCTCCTGCAGTCCAAATCCTCGCGCTAATTTCTTGTATCGCGAAATATTACCTTTGCCAATTATTAGCAATCGGTATCTTTCTCTGTATTTAAGCAGTGATATAGCTCGAAGGAGTGTATCCAAGCCTTTCCGCGCATAGTTCGTTCCGACGAATAAAACAACAATCGACCTCCTGCCAATTCCAAGAGCCGTTCGTAGCTCTGTACCGTCATTTCGAACTGAGCTATTGAAAATGTCAAAGTCAACCCCGCAGTAGACTACGTCAACGAGCTCAGGGGGAACATTGTAATAATTGATCGCGTGTTGTTTACAAAGGTCTGAGTTGGCAATAATTCTTCTATAATTTCCAGGAGAGAATATCTTCTTTTCTATGTGGAGTATTACGCGATGCCTGAGAGAAATTTTGTTCCAAAGTTGACTGAAAATCGTAGAAGGGCGAACACTTAGCCAGTGCTTGTGGATTCCATCGCCCAAGCGGTAAATGTCCTGAGGATATGTTTGCGAAAGACCATTTACGATGTCAAAATCGTTCCCGCTCAAGGCAAGTCGAACGTTTTTGGCGAATATCCAGTTCTTTAGAGGAGAGAATTTTACCGGCACCTCTACAGTATGAAAAAAAATCCCTTCCAGTGGTTGGTAACGGTGGGCAAGAACATGGACTTCATGGCCAAAATCTCTTAAAGACTTGGCCAAGTCCACCGCATACCTTTCTCCACCACCCTCCAGTGGTAAAAAATCTTTGCGGACAAGCGCGACTTTCACCGGATCACAATACTCATTTAGGTTCGATAATTGTCGTCATACTTGCTGCCAGCTCTTATTCTAAAAGCTACTAGTTAAACTAGGACAGAGGCTTAGCCTCATCGATCAGCATGATGGGAATATCATCCTTAATCTCGTAGAGAAGTTTGCATTGATCACAGATCAAACCATCCTCAGAGTCATTTAAATAAATTTCTCCCTTGCATTTTGGACAGGCCAGAATGTCCAACAACTCCTTACTAATTGCCATTTTCTACTCCTTATCCAATTGTTCAACTACAGCTCGAAAGACGTCATCAACCTCAATTGCTGTCATGCATTCCACCGTCTCGCAGTTCCTTTGGAAACAGGGGCTGCAATCTCGTTCCATCCGCAACACCCGATGCCTATGCCCATAGGGGCCGGTGCGCCAAGGCGCAGTAGGACCGAAAAGCGCCACCACCGGTGTACCGAGAACGGCGGCCAGGTGCATGGGTCCACTGTCGGTTGAGATAACCACAGCAGCCCTTTTACAAAGATAAGCCAGTTCCCTCAGATTAGTTGTGCCAGCCCAATTATATATTCCACTGCCACCGGCTTCGTGCAGGGCAGCCGCAATCCCTTCTCGGTCCTCAGCACTGCCGGTGAAGACAACGGTGGCCTGCAGACGTTCTACCATTTCAGCAGCCAGTCTGGCAAATTTGACTTCTGGCCAGAGTTTTGTCTGCCACCTGCTCATGGGGTGGCATAAAACCAGGGGACTTTCACCGTTTCGAGTTACTTGACTTAGCCTATTATTGAACTGGTGTTCCTCAGCCGGGGTCCATGGATCATGAATTAGGACTTCTTCAACCTCCGCTCCCAGATATCGCGCCACGTCCAAGTACCTATTCAAAGCGTGCATATCTGGATCATATGGCGGCAGTCTCTCGTTGAGAAATCTCCAGCTTCCCTCCCGAGTGCCATCAAAGCCGATCTTGCGGCCTCCCCGAGCAAGACCCACCCAGATTGCGCTCTTTAAGAGTCCCTGAAAGTCAATGATCAGATCGTAGTAACGGCTCCGCAAACGTCTGGAGAATTTAATAATCTCCAAGGATACGACTGGCCACAATTCTGGTTGCCTTAACTTTTCTAGCCAGGACTTGCGTTGACAGACGTAAACCTCATCAAGTCCTGGATAGTATTCGAGTAGCTCAGCTACCCCCTCTTCTACGAGCCAGGAAATGTGAGCCGCGGGATAGTGGCTTCGCAGTGCCTCAAAGGCCGGTATTGTCTGTACAACATCCCCTAAGGCACTTAATTTGACAATAAGGATATTCATTTGACCACAAAGATCACAAAGACAATAACGCAGAGCCCATGGCGCCAATTCGTCAAATCGTCGATTTATGAGTTATGGGCCATAGGTAATGGGTTATGGGATGTCTCCCACCTATAATCCATTACCCATGACCTATTTCCTTTCGTGACGCTATGCGCTTTGCTTCGATTGTTACCGTGGTTTCTTCGGTGCCTTCGCTTTCTCGGTTTGACCTTTTACATCAGCCAATATCCAGTCTACGGCCTCTCCGAGGTCCTCCGCGACAAAATGCGCCTGCACCTTGCTGCGAGGTCCTAGGAATTCAAGCTCTCCTTTTCCATAACCTGTTAGCACCAATATCGCCTTAGCCTTGGCTTTGTGAGCCATTTCAACATCCTTGAACCGATCCCCTACTACGTAGGACCTTTGAAGGTCTAGCTTCAACTCCTCAGCAGCCTGCTCCATGAGGCCGATTCCCGGTTTTCGGCAGTCGCAGCTTCCTGATTCCTCCTCGGCTGCCGGAGCGTGGGTACAGGTGTAGATACCGTCTAGAAAAGCACCCTCTTCTTTCAGTAAATCAACCATCTTTTGATGGACCAGATCTATCAGTTCTGCCGGGAAATATCCCCGTGCTGCGCCTGACTGATTGGTAACCACCACTGCTTTCAGACCACTCTGGTTAATCCTTCGTATTGCTGCGGCCGCGCCGGGCAGTAAGACAAAGCGATCAATGTGATTAATATACCCCATCTCCTCGTTGATGGTACCATCACGGTCCAAAAACACCGCTACCTGCATGATCACTCCTATTGTATTGAACCACAGAGATCGCGTAGGGAACATCGAGATATTTGAGATTTCAGATTGTAGAGTCACTAAATCAGGAACTAGAGAACTTCGCAATCTACAATCAACAATCTAAAATTCCAACTCTTTGTGCCCTTCGTGTTCTTCGTGGTTAACCCTCCAGTAGTTTTTCGGCTGCAGCGTGGACTTCATCCACGGTGATTGCCTTCATACACTCCAGATTCTCTTGACATTCACTTTTGAAACAGGGGGTGCACTTTACCCTTGATGGATGAATAACCACGGCTTTGTCATTCAGCGGAGCGGTTTTTTCAGGGTCAGTTGAGCCGAACAAAGCAACTTGGGGAATTCCCAGAGCGGCGGCCGCGTGCATAAGCCCGGAGTCATTGCTTAAAAAAAGACCACACCGGCTAATGAGCACTAGAGCCTCGCCAATCGTAGTCTTTCCTACAGTGTTTATCGGGTGGTGGGCCGTGATGGTGCTAACTCTCTCTGCAAGTGGTTCCTCACCAGGTCCACCCAAAAGGATGAACTTTCTCCCCGCTTTCTGCAACAGGTCCATTACTCGAGCAAAACGCTCGGGAAACCACCTTTTCGTTTCTCCATAAGCTGCTCCAGGATGTACACCAATCAGAAGCTCACTCCTGTCAATTCCCAGGACATCCAACAAAGCCAACCCTCTCTCAGTGACCTCCGGCTTCAGCTTTAGACGGGGAATGCGATCCACCCGGTAAGCCCCAAAATTGCGGAGCAGACCAAGGTAATAATCCACTTGATGAAGACCACGTTCCTTCCGCCTGTCCTCAAGCCTCTGAGTAAGAAGCCAGCCACGTCCATCGGTCGAGTAGCCCACCCGCTGTGGAACTCCTGCTAGCCTTGCCATAATAGCAGAACTTAGAGAGTTTGGCAGGAGAAGAGCCAGCTCAAACCCTTCTCTCCTCAAACTTCGGCCTAAACCCATTAAATTTCTTAGTCTTTGGGGTCCATTTCCTCTTTCATACTCCAAAACACGTACTTCTGGTGCGCGGGCCTCAAACAGCTTTGCCACCTGGGCTCTAGCCAGCACCGTTAGGTTTGCTCTCGGCCACAACTGCAAGCAAGCATCCAGCACCGGCAGAGAAAGCACTGCATCTCCGATCCAGTTGGGAGCGAGAACGACAATTTTTAACTCTTTTGAGTTTTTGTCCGGCACTGTGCTCATCGCCACAATTAGCCTTGCTTATACATTACAACTCTCTGGGCCATGGTTGGTAAGGTCTGGTTTTCCACCGCTGATGCACCCAAAACCACTGTTCAGGATAGCGACGGACGTAAGTCTCAATAATTTTGTTGAATTTTGCCGTATTTTCTTCAACGTCCCGGGTGGTATCACCACTTCTACCCAAGACAATTTCCGGCTCGCAAAAAACCCGATAAGAGCCGTCAGGCTGTCTCACGTTGAAAGCAGGAATCACTGGGGCACCCGTTCTCAGAGCAATAGTACTCAGCGCTTTGTTGGTACACGCTATCTCGTTGAAAAAGGGAACAAATACTCCTTCGTACCAAGCAGGGTTCTGGTCAAGCAACAGAGCCACTGCATCTCCGGCCGCAAGCAAACGCAACATCTTTCGCACCGAGCCTTTTTTGGGGATCAGCTGATTGCCACCCCTGGTACGTATTTTGGTAATCAGATTGTCCAAAAAAGGGTTGTCCAAAGGGCGAACCACAATGTTTATCGGACGGTAGCGTAGGGAAAAGGCCAATGCCATCAACTCCCAGTTGCCAAAATGAGAGGCCAGAAGCAAAACTCCTCTTCCTTTCTTCAATGCATCTTTGAAATGCTCAATACCATGGAAGGCCACAAACCCATCTAAGTCATCAGGGGTCAGCTTGCGAAGATAAGGTAATTCGAGAAGGACCTGGGTGAGGTGAATGAAGTTGCTGCGGGCGATGGTTCTTCTTTCATTTTCACTCAGTTTATCTCCCCAGGCAATCTTGAGATTACTCAAGGCGATTTGCCGGTGTCTGCTATCAACTTGAAACCAAATTCGTCCGAGAAAGTCCGCAAGTTTCCAGCTGAACCTCAGGGGCAAGGTGGCAGCCATATCCATAAAGACTTCGGCCATCTGCTGTACGGCACCTGGTCTCACCCTTCGGAGTCCTCCGAGCCTACGCTGACAGCCTTAAGCACCCTTCGCACCGCCCCAATCAGCTGCGCGCCATCTCTGTCCAAGTCTATTTCCATTGCCATCACCCAAAGCTCCATGCCCTGGGGAATTATCTGTGGTAGTCTCACCCAGTCCTTTTCAGTGGTTAGCCAGAGCTCCGGCTTGAACCTCGACGCCTCCCGCGCTAATGAGCCCAAGAGTTCAGATGTTAGAGGGTAATGATCCGGGAGTGATGCAGTGTATACCAGCCTGGCGCCCAAACTGCGCACACTTTTGAAAAAATCATCAGGCCGGGCGATCCCGGCAAAAGCGGCCAGCCGCGACTCCATCAGAGAGCTTAGTGACCGCTCCATGTGGTCAGCGGCAGAGAAAATGCGAGTCGGTCGGTGGGTCGAAGTTACAATTGTCTTGTCTGGCCATTGCCTTCGCAGTTTTGCGCAATTTTTCTCTGCACCTTCACTCCCGCCAAAGCGACTAAGTACCAAAACCTGAGCCCGGGCCAAAGCTGCAGCCCTTTTCTCGCATTGTACCCCGCGGAAATACCCAACCACTGCCGAAGGGATTTCGAGAATCCAACATCACTACGTCCAAGTCCCTGGCAAGATATCTGTGCTGAAAACCATCGTCCAAAATCAGGGCGTTACAGTTAAATTTCTCTATGGCGGCTTTCCCGGCCTTTACCCTCTTGGTACTGCAAAGCACTGGAATACCGGAGAGTCGCCTGGCCAGCATTTGCGGTTCATCGCCAGAAATCGTCTGGTCCGCGAGGATATTTTCGCCGTCGCTGACAACAACAACCCGCCCAGATTCTACCCCGCCATAACCCCTGCTCACTATGCCAACCCGGTAACCTTCTTTAGAAAGTAAATTTGCCAACCAGAGCACCATGGGTGTCTTGCCAGTGCCACCCATGGCAAGGTTTCCCACGCTTATAACAGGGCAGTTCAATCTGTGGATTCTGAGTACTTCATGATCAAAAAGAAGATTGCGCAAGACTACCACTTTATCATAAAGCCAGGCAGCTAAGGTTGCTAAGGCTCTTAACAAAGTAACCCATACTGACCGTCTCTCCTTTTCTATAATTAGTCTGAAGATCTTCTCCTGAAGTCCTCCGTACCTAACCTGATAATGGTCCGCAGGAGTATCTCTTGATTTGCTGGTCTCTTACCACCATTCAGCTCGAGGACTTTGAATAAGCCTGGCGTCAATGGACTTAGGAGTCTTATCTTCGTCGTTAGTCAAATTGTTAAATGGTCAATTGGGCAATTCCAAACCATTGCACCAAATTCAGGATTTCAGGTTCGGACGTAGGTTTCAGGGAGTGCAACCCTAATGCTTGCTGAATCCTTTAACTGCCTCTGTCGGCTGTCCACCGACAACCTGAGCCACCGTTGGTTGTTTGCCATGAAGCCTAATCGACTCTGCTCGGTTTCCAACAAGCTTCGGATGATTTCCAGGTTCCGAGCCACAGCCCCCCGGTGAGCCTCGAAGGCCCCCTGCGCTCTTTTACCCTGCTCCTTGCATTTTGCTGGAGCAACCAGCCAACTTTTTATCATCCCATACAATTCAGCCTCAGTTGAAACTTTAAAGCCCCCGCCACTTTCAGTGAGGATTGCGGCAATTTCTTTGAAATTCTCCATATGGGGACCAAAAACAACTGGTAGACCTCTCTGGGCAGCTTCCAGAGGATTGTGCCCCCCAAAATCCACTAAAGTACCTCCTACAAAGGCAAAATTGCCCAAACTGTAAAAGCGGGACAGCTCACCAATGGTATCGAGAACGAGCACATCTAGTTGCACACCCTCACTATTTTCTCCGAGTAGTTGGCTTCGACGTGCAGTCTGCCAGCCCCTCTGCTTTACCAGGTTAAAAACCTCACTGAACCGTTGTTGACTTCTTGGTGCCAGTATGAGACTCAGATTGGGAAATTCCTCTCTCAACCTGGTGTAGACCGCGAGTACAATATCTTCTTCCCCGGGATGTGTACTGCCTGCAATCCAAGTGGCTGATGGGGGTATCCATCCCAGTTTTTTGATGAGTTGGTCCCTCTCACTTCCAACCGATTTAGTCAAGGCCTGGTCAAACTTCATGTTTCCAGTGATATTTACTTTGGAAGCCTCCACACCCAGCATCCTCATCCGTCTTCCATCTTCCTCGCTCTGCATGCAGAGAACATCAATATGATTAAATACTTCAGAGACAAATCGCCGTCCTAGCCGATAACGGGGAAAGGATCGATCCGAGACTTTGCCGTTGACCAGAACGATGGGAGTGCCTTTACTCGCTAGACACCAGAGGAGGTTCGGCCACAGATCTGTCTCAACCAGAACAAATAGACTTGCCCCAATGTTCTTTACCGCCCTTCGCACAATCCACCATAGGTCCAGCGGCAGGTAGTAGAAGCGACAATTCAGCGAGGCCAGTCTCCGCCGAGCAACCTGTTGTCCAGTTTCGCTGGTGGTGGTAAAAAACAGTTCATATTCAGGAAACTGCTCTCTCAGGCTATGGAGCAGGGAAACCGCGGAAAGCACCTCGCCCACGGAAAGGGCATGAACCCAGATCACCCTCCGATTTATCGTCTTCACCCGATCCCTGAGACCTAAACCCAGACGTGGACCAAGGTTCTTGCGGTATTTTCCGGTCAATAGGCTTCGGAGAGTAAAATAGCTAAGAACACCTGGGAAGGCCAACAGCCACAGTCCGTTATAGAGCCAAAACATGTGGGAGATCCGAGGATAGTTGTAGGTTGTCCATCGCCGCCTTCACAACGCAGCGGCCGATTATTTCAATCTGAACATAAAACCACAGAGGGCATAGGGTAGCGCAGCTACCACCAATTTCGAAATCCTAAATCCTAAGCACGAAACAAATCCGAATTTCAAATTCTCCAATGTTCAAAACAAAATTGAATAAATCTATAATTTCGAAGTCTTGGTAATTTGGATTTTGAAAATTTGAATTTGTTTAGAATTTCGATATTTGGATTTCGGATTTGTTCTCTTCTGTGCACTCTATGGTTACTCTCCCTCGTGACCTCGCGCCACTTTAGCGGTTTTGAGCGTAGAATTATTGTCGACTTGGGCGAACTGCATATCATATAGGCGGCAGTACTCCCCATGGCACTCTAATAACTCATCGTGCCGTCCCTCTTCCACAATACGACCATTAGAGATAACTACTATGCGGTCCGCGTTCTTGATGGTGGAAAGTCTATGGGCGATAACCAGAGTTGTTCTTCCCGCCATAAGGTTCTCCAAGGCCCTCTGCACTTCCATTTCCGCTTCGCTGTCCAATGATGAGGTGGCCTCGTCTAGAATAAGGATGGGCGCGTTCTTGAGCAGGGCCCTGGCAATGCATAGTCGCTGCCGCTCTCCCCCTGAGAGCCGCGCCCCTTGCTCACCGATTATTGTGTCGAAACCCTGGTCCATTTTCATAATGAAATCATAGGAGTTTGCCGCCTTGGCAGCAGCGATTATTTCCTCGTCGCTCTTATTGATATCACCATAGGCAATATTGTTGCGCACAGTGTCATTGAACAGAATGGTCTGCTGGGTTACTATGCCTATCTGGTCCCGAAGCGAATCTATGGTCACATCGCGTATATCTATACCATCGATCAAGATGGCTCCATCGTAAACCTCATAGAAACGGGGAATTAAATCCACCAGCGTGCTTTTGCCTGCCCCGCTCACCCCCACTATTGCCACAACCTCACCGGCAGAAACCTTTAGGTTAATGTCCTTAAGCACCGGCTGGTTATCGTAACGAAATTGGACATTTCTGAGCTCTAGCTCCCGTCGCATAGCTGGGAGCTGGATGGCATCCGGTTTATCTTGAATTCCCGGTGGGGTATCCAGAATATCATAGATCCTTGTCGCCGCCGCAATTCCCTCCTGAACTACGTTATTTATCCTGCTCAATCGTTTTATCGGTTCGTACAGCAAAAGCAAGGCCCCCAAAAATGAAAAAAACTCTCCAGGCGTGGATACCCCTTGGATGACCCTATAACCCCCGTACAGAATGACAAAGACGATAGCGATACCGCCAAGAAACTCCATCAAAGGTGAAGAGAGGGCCCGTAGCATTACTGATTTCATTAGATAACGAAAGTATCTTATGTTTTGCTTGTTGAACCGCTCTTTTTCGTACTCTTCCATGCCAAATGCTTTGACAATGCGACTTCCGCTTATGGTCTCATGAAGAATTATTGAAATGTCGCCCATGGATTCCTGGCTCTTGGTGCTTATGCGGCGAAGCATCCTGCCAAATTTCACTACAGGAAAAAATGCAAATGGCAGGACCACCATGGCGATCAAGGAAAGTTGCCAATCCCTGGTGAACATGACCACCACTAGTCCTATCAAGGTTAGAGGATCTTTAAGCAACCCGGTAATTGCGTTGGAGACTGCTCCTTGAATCAAAGTTACGTCGTTTGTCACCCTCGACATCAAGAGCCCTGTGGGCATACGGTCGAAAAAGGAGAGAGGTAGTCTCTGGAGGTGGTCGTATAGCTGCTGCCGCAATTGGGCAACTATACGCTGTCCAACATAGCTCATCAGATAGGTATTCCCCCACTCGGTCAGCGCTTTGATGGAGAAGACCAGAAAGACGACGACGGACAGAAACTTAAGCATCTCTGCTCTTTTTTGAATAAATATGTCGTCTAGAACCGGCTGAACCAAATAGGGCAAGGCTGCAGTACAGAGAGCCACTCCCACCATGCACACCATGGCAATTGCCAGACGTTGCCAGTATGGTTTGACCAACTCCAGTAATCGTCGATAGAGATTCATGGGATAATTATCCCCTACCCATAAGCTCAAGGGCTATGGCTGCTGCTTTGTCAGAAGCGCCTGGAGTTCCCAACTCTTGGCGGACATCTTTTAGCCGCCTCTTTATCCACTCCTTGCGCCCGTGATCATTGAAAATCTTCATAGCCTCTCGGGCAACACGTTCCGGGGTGACTTCGTGCTGGATCAACTCCGGGGCAACTGTCTCGCCTGCTATTATATTGGCGAGGGCAACATGATTGACTTTTACCAGTCTTTTCCCGAGCCAATAGGTCATAGGGTTCACTTTGTAAACCACCACTAGTGGAGTCCCGAGGATAGCCGCCTCCAAAGTAACCGTACCTGAGGCGGCAACGATCATTTCGCATGCCCGAATAACTTCATGGGTACTGTCCTTAACCACCGTCAAAGGAAGGTTTCTGCCTTTCAAGTAAGGATTGACCTGTTCCCTGCTAATGGTAGGGGCCAAGGGCACAAGAAAGTGAACTTTGGGGATCATATCGACGAGAATGGCAGCCATATCAAGCATTACTGGTAGCAGCCTTGATACCTCGCTACTCCTACTCCCCGGAAGGAGCCCAATCAACTGACGTGACCCGTTCTTGCCATATCGCCGGCAGAGTGATCCCTCTTCATTTTCCAATGCAATGAGATCTAGCAGCGGATGGCCTACAAAGGAGACTTTCACTCCCGCCTCTTGATACAGCTTTTCCTCGAAGGGGAGAATCACCACCATTCTATCCACTCGACTACGAATGGTATTGATCCTTCCCGATCGCCAAGCCCAAATCTGCGGGCTCACGTAGTACATGACCGGAATCCCATGTCTTTTGGCTCTACCTGCTACCATAAGATTAAACTCAGGATAATCGATCAAAATGATCAAGTCTGGCCGCCAGTGGGTCAGGCTGGCCGAGACCTCCCGGAAGGCCTCGAAAATGGTGAGAAGCCTCTTCGCTCCGGGCAAACCAACCACGGCCATCTCCTCGGCATGACGGAGGAGTCTCACGCCCGCTTCTTTCATGTGTGAGCCTCCCACCCCCAGGAAATAGATAGAGGGATCTACGGTGCGGATGGCCTTTACCAGATTGCCGCCGTATAGATCCCCCGAGGCTTCCCCAGCTATGATTAATACCCTCTTGTTAGTAGCCACCCTTGGCCCTGTTTTTCGACAAAAGAGGCCATTGCCCTTTTGCCTAAAAGCGACCTACCACAAAGAGCACAAAGAACACAAAGGAGATAAAGCAATGCAAAACTTAGTCTTATTTGTGGACTTTGTGTCCTTGGTGGTTAAATTCCCCTCTACAATCAAACAGTCTCCCTTTTGGGGTCATGGATTTTAGCGCAAGCCTAAGGCAACTCCTAAGCTTTCCATCTGTTCCTTGATCAATTCACTTACTTGCGTAGCAACCTCAAGGGCCTTACGCCCCTCCTCTCCACTCACCATCGGTCTCTTACCGGTACGCACGGACTCCGAGAAGGCTCGGAGTTGTTCCTCCAAAGGATCAACATCAGCTACAGGCAGCTGCTTATATTCGATTTCCGGAAACCCATCTGCGCCTCGCTCAGTCAATTTACGAAACAATTCCACTTCCCTCTCAGCATAGTCTAGAGACAGGTAGCTATCCGGCTGGAATATTCTAATTTTCCTCATTTTTCTTGCAGAAATTCGGCTGGCTGTGACATTGGCTATGCAGCCATTGGCAAACTCCAATCTTACTGTGGCAATATCAGTATGAGGAGTGAGAACCTTAGCTCCTCCAACCCTTATATCTTCCAATGGGAAAGGTACCAAGCTCAGGATGATATCAATATCATGAATCATAAGATCTAGAATCACATCTACCTCAGTACCCCGTTCATTGAAGGATCCCAGTCGATGAGATTCCACAAAAAGTGGCTGGTGCACGTATTCTCTTGCAGCCACCACTGCTGGATTGAATCTCTCCAGATGTCCCACCTGAAGCACAAGGCCCTTCGTCTTTGCCAGTTGAATTAGGGAATCCGCCTCTTCCAAAGTAGCTGTCATGGGTTTTTCCACCAGAACGTGGATGCCAGCCTCTAAAAGATCTCGGGTGATGCGATAGTGATCCTGGGTGGGAACTACCACACTAGCGGCTTCAACCTCCCCAATAATATCCCTGTGCGAAGAGCAGGCTTTACAAGATAGATCCTCAGCCATCCGGCGGGCTTTACTGGGTTCCAAATCAACTACGGCCACCAGATTGGTCTCTGCAATGGCGGCATATTTCTCCGCATGAAATTGACCCAAATACCCCACACCGACCACTGCTACCCGCGGAGCTGAGTGGTTGAATGTTACCCGATGCTTCAGGGGTAGTGGTGTTCCATACATTTCGTCGTCAGCCAGTTGCAAGCTATTCTGCTCCTTAGTGAAGCCGGATAAGGCCGAGGCTGCCTCCCAGCCTTCTGACATGGAGAGGATGGCAATCCTGGCATCGTCGGCGGCCTGGATCATCTTCTCCCTGTCAAACATCAGAGTCTTCCCTGCCTCCACAACCAATACCGAAGCGCCCACCTCTTTCATGGTCTCAATGGTCTGGAGTCCAACAGCCGGGACATCGAAGCGCAGGTCTTGGTGAGGCTTGCACACCTTCACCACTACCACTTCACTTTTGCCCAACTGGCCACCGCGACGGATGGCCTCATCAGTGCCCTCAATAGCCTCCACTGCCAGGACCGCCTGATCCCTAACCAAAATACATTGTCCAATATCCAATTTTCCGATCTTTTTAGCGAGGTTCCAGCCGAACGCAACGTCTCTTTTCTCCCTGGAATTTGGCTTTCGTCGGCTAAGAATCCCTCGGGGGGCCAGCAGCTCTGGTAAGAAGATGGTCGACGGCCTTACTCTGATGCCATGCCTTTCCAACTCTTCGGTAAAAGCCCTGAGGATTGCATCATCTTTTTTGTGTAGCATCCGGGCGAGCAATCGTACAGCCTTCCAGTCCGGTCTGATTTTGCTGTAAAGCTTAGTTTTGGCCACAGTGCCGGCCATAGCCACTTCAGAGATTTGGGCTTTTTCAAAGATCTCTATCATCCGGCCCAACTTCCCCAGGCTGACCCAGGCGCACACATCTACTTCTGGTTCCAATTGCTTGTCGGTCTCACCTTCTAGGGCCACTGCCACTACTTCAACTCCATTTTTGCGTGCAGCTCGCGCAAAAAGAATAGGAAACTGACCCCCCCCTGCAATTAGACCTATCTTTTTCATGGCTTGATTGGCACTTTTTCTCGAGGCGATTTCGCCACCTTTTGCCCAACTTTCAAGGAAAAGAATGAAATTTCGGCTTAGAGATCTCGGATTCTTAGAATTCTATGACTATTCGTTTCAGGCTATTCAATCTCAAATCCGAAATCCGCAATCCGAAATTCGAAATCTGTCAACGGGTGATCCCCCGCTGTGATCCACGAATAAAATCCACCAATGTCTTCACTTCCTCCACATCTCCGAACTGACTCTCAGCGACCTCCAGTGCCTCTGCGAGCGTCCTTTCGGTGAGAAATAAAATACGATAGCATTGCTTTAAAATCTTCAGTACCGTAGGAGGGAAGTTCTTGCGCTTTAGACCAACGGTATTGAGTCCGTAAAGCTTAGCTCGATGGCCAGAAACAAGCATAAAAGGTGGAATATCCTTGGTTACTCCGGTCTTGCCACCAATGTAGGCGTGGGTTCCAATGCGGACGAACTGGTGTACGGCACAAAGTCCCCCGAGTGTTGCATGGTTATCTACAGTCACGTGTCCAGCCAAGGTGGCCGCATTGGCCATTATTATATTGCTTCCTATGATACTGTCGTGCGCCACATGACTGTATGCCATGAAAAGGTTGTTATCCCCTACGCGGGTTACTTCATCCCCGCCAACGCTGGCTCGGTTGATAGTAACAAACTCTCTAATAACGTTGTTGTTTCCTATTATTGTCTCTGTACGCCTACCATCAAATTTTAGGTCCTGGGGTGGCGTCCCCACTGAAGCATAGGAATATATCTCACAACCTTCGCCAATGGTTGTATAGGGCGCAATATGGGCATGGGCGTGAAGTCGGCAGCCTCTACCAATTATCACCTCATCATCAATCACGGCGTATGGACCGACAACCACATCTGCTGAAAGTTCAGCACCAGGATGAATTACTGCGGTGGGATGAATCTGCCCTGAGCTTCCCTCAGCTGTCATCTGCAGGTGTCTCATTTCTCCCTCTTTCAATAGCGGCCATCAGCTCAGCCTCTGCAACCAGGGTGTCTTCCACGTAAGCCTCTCCCCGCATTTTGAAGACCCTTTGTTTCTGACGGATGGTGGTGAGCTTAAGCCGCAGCTGGTCACCAGGGACAACCGGCTTGCGAAATCTTACCTTGTCAATGCCCATAAAGTAGACGAGGCTGCCAGCCCATTCTTTTGGGCTGGAGTGAAAGGCAAGTATGCCCCCCACTTGAGCCATGGCCTCAATAATGAGCACCCCTGGCATGATGGGATTGCCAGGAAAGTGGCCTGCAAAGAACGGTTCGTTTATGCTGACATTCTTGATGCCTACAATTTCCTCCCCTTCTTTCAGGCTCTCGATCCGATCCACCAGCAAGAAAGGATAGCGGTGCGGCATGATCTGCATTATTTCTCTGACATCTATCATCACAGACACCCCTTCCATTAAGAATCTATGGCCTGCTCTATTGCAGCCAACCTCTTCTCCAAGCTAATTATCTTCTTCCGAAGTTCAGGAAGACGGCTCAATATTTGGCAGTTTTTCAGCCAGACTCGATGAGAAATTGCAGGGCTGCCCGAAACGGCTTGCCCCGGGGGAATAGATTTGGCGATCCCCGATTGGGCGCCTACCCGAACGTTATCTCCTATCTCAAGATGTCCAGTTACTCCAACTTGTCCAGCCAATATGACATTCTTGCCAACCTTAGTGCTACCGGAAATCCCAACCTGGGCTATGATGATGCCATCTTCTCCCACAATTACGTTATGGGCAATCTGGACGAGGTTATCTATTTTTGCTCCCCGCTGAATCCAGGTTTTGCCCATTGTGGCCCTGTCGATTGTACAATTGGCACCGATCTCCACATCATCATCAATTTGGACTATACCCACTTGGGGAATTTTGAAATAGCTGCTGCCGTCCTGGGCAAAGCCAAAACCGTCACTGCCCACCACGGCACCACTATGGATGGTCACCCGATTACCAATAATGCAACGATCAAGAATGGTAACGTTTGGATATATGATTGAATCATGGCCGATGCAAACCTCTGAGCCCACATAAACACCCCCGTGCAAGTTAACCCTGTCCCCCAGCACTGCAGAGTCTCCCACGTAAACGTTGGGTTGGATCGACACGCTATCCCCCAGCTTAACTTCTGCCCCTATGTGAGCTTTGCTACTCACCCCCAATGGAGGACTAGGTTTAGGGGCAAAGAGTGTTAGTATCTTGGCGAAAGCAAGGTATGGATTATCGCTGATGATTACCGGTTTATTGATATCTCTCAGTTTGGGCGGGACAATGAGTGCACCCGCCTTCGACTCATGTGCCTTTCGCACATATTTGGAACCCACCACAAAGGAAATCTCATTGATCTGGGCTTCCTCTAGACCTGCCACCCCGCTTACCCGGAGCTCAGAATCCCCCTGAAGCTCACCCCCCACCAGGCGGGCCAACTCCCCCAATGTTCTCTCTAAAATACCATCACTTGCCATTATTCATTAGCCCTATCCTATACCCCGCAGTTTGCCTGGCTGATATTTCATGAATTGATGTCGCGATTCCCGGAGAGGAGGTGCTCCACCGTGCATCTGGCACCGCGGGATTGCTTTGGCAGCCTGGAATGCCTTTAATCTGCCTCGCGGCGGCCATGTTGCAAACCCATTAACCCCAGTCCAACTGATGCGAATATGCATCTTAGTCAGGAGCCCTTCCTGATCCAATCCAAACTCTTCTATCATGCTATCTAAGCAAATTCCGGAAGAACAAACTGTTTTGCTTCCTTGGATAGTAATTAACAAATAAATGATTATTGATCAGTCTTCTCGCTAGCTGAAGCCGCATTCAGTTCCTGAATTATCTTGTCTGTGAGATTAAGAGAATCTGGAGCATACCAAATACCTGCACCCGGAATTTCGAAAATCATTGTGTAGCCCTCTTCTTTCCCAATCTTGGCCACAATTTCTAAAACTTTTGCCTGGAGGGGCGTCAGCAGTTCCCGCTCTCTCTTGCTCAGGGAGCGATTGGCTTGCTCAACATCCTGATCTAGCCTTTTCTCCATGGAGACGATCTCGAAGTATTTGGTCTTCTTCATCTCATCGCTCCATATTGGCTCTTTCTTTTTGAATTCCTCTTTCAGTTCCTTTATCTCCTGTCGCGTGGCCTCCAGCTTCTCGTAAATCGGTTTCATCTCGGCTTTGATTGTCGCCAGCCCTTCCTTCCCCACCTCGGAGCGATCAACAATAGCCTGCTTGTCGAAATAACCCAATTTGACAACCTCTGCCGCCCAAACCTGGGTGGTAAATGTCAGAAAAAGAAATACAGCCAAAAATGCTTTGCAAATCCTCATGTCGATTCTCCTTAACCCTGATTGCCTCAACTTCATCTTCTTCTTTCAACATTTTAGCCCACCTGAAAGCTCATAATATAGAAGCTTTTCGCTCTGCGCAATTGCGCTTTGCAAGGCTAGCCCATATATTTCTCCAAACGGTGTCGCGAGACCGTGAAGATGGCTGTGCTACCGGGCAATCCCGCGGTACCGCGGGATTGGACCCGAGGCGCACTTGGAAAGTACGTCGCAGGGTCCGAAACCCGAGGACATGCGGCTTCCGGCTCGTAGAGCCTACAACTCGGAGAGAAGAACAACCATATTCGCGGTCCGCCTAAGGCGGATTAGCGAAATATACGGGCTAAAAGAAAACGCCCATAGAGAACTGCCACTTGCTCTGTGGATCTCCCTTGCCTTTGTCTGGATTGTAGCCATACTCAAGCCTTAAAGGCCCCATGGGGGAGTACCATCTTATGCCGAAGCCGATGGCATACTTCAAATCATTTAAGTCAATATTATCCCCATTGTCGTAGGAATTGCCTGCATCAAAGAAGATTACCCCTCTAACCCCCTGCTCCTTTACGAGAGGAAAGAGGAACTCCGTATTGAAGAGCACCATTTTGTTTCCACCTATACGATCGTTTGTTTCAGGATCCCTGGGGCTTATCTGTCCTGAACCGAAAGATCTAATTGAGTTTATCCCACCTAGGTAGAAGCGTTCATAAATGGGTACTTCTCCATTGTTCTCCACAATATATCCAGTCTTGCCATGCAAAAATCCCACACAGTCCCAAAAGAGGGGGAAATACCAGCTCGAGTTGACTTCGCCCTTAATGAAGCCGGCATCCCCGCCGAGGAATCCTCCAGCGTAGTCCACTGTTAAACTGTTGTCTGATCCCCGGGTGGTAAGAAAATGGTGGTCTCTACTATCTCTTCTCAAGGTGGAGCTAAGGGAACTGGTGACAAGTTTCCCTTCTTGGTCTTTGATCACCTGGGCTGCGTCGGAAGAAATATTTGATATGTTTGCGTCGTCGTAAATATACGAGAGGTAGAGCCTGGTGTAATCCCAGACTGGATAACCGAAAGCGGTCCTTCCTCCCCAGCTGGTCTTTTGATACTCATCATAGTCCCTAGACCAGTTATAGGCCTCGATTGTCATGGAAAGAGGAATGTCGAACAGCCATGGCTCGGTAAACTTCAGGGAAAAGGTGTTGGAAGTGGTCCCCACGTTGGCAGTAAACGCTAGATCCTGACCGCGGCCGAAGAGATTTTTTTCGGCAACCTGCCCTTGGAAGAAGACTTGGTCTGCCGAACTGTAGCCGGCTCCCGCAGAGATATGTCTTGTGGGCTTTTCCTTGATTTTTACATCAACATCCATTTTGTCGGCTGTCTTCCCCTTTCTGGTATCTAGTTCTGCCGATTCGAAAAAGTCAAGTCTCTGCAAATTACGAACACTTCTTTCCAAATCGGCCTTACTGTAACGTGCCCCCTCAACCACCCTTAACTGGCGCCTGATGACCTTGTCACGAGTCTTGGTATTGCCGCTAATATTAATCCTAGCAAAATCGACTATCTCACCTTTGTTGATCTCATAGTCAACATTTACAACTTGGTGCGTCTCGTCCTTGTCAATTTTTGGTGCCACCTCGGCAAAAGCGTAGCCCCGCGAGGTGAAGAAATCTGTAAGATTCTGAAGATCCTTTGCCAGAGCTTCACGGTTAAAGTACTTTTGATCAGACAGTTCGATAATGCTGAGAAGGTTTATCTTTGGCTCAATATCTTTCCCGCTCACGTCCACTTTACCCACCCGGAATCGACGGCCCTCATCGATGGGAAAATTGATGTAAATTCCCTCTTCATCGTAAGTAGCCTCAGGCCTTCCCACCCTGACATCCATGAAACCATGATTGAGGTAGAAGGCGGCGAGCCTATCTGAATCCACCTCGAGCCTCTCTCGTTTTAGAATCCCCGATTCAGTGAGCCAGAAGAACATACCCCTCTCGGAGGTCTGGATTATATCTTTGAGCTCATCATCCGAGAAGTGCTGATTGCCGGCGAAGGTAATCCTCTGGACATGGAGCTTCTTTTTCTCCTTGATGCTGAAGGCAACATCTACACGGTTTCCCTCGAGAGACTCCACTTCATAGGTAACCTCTGCATCATAGTAGCCTTTGTCCCGATAGAGCCCCCGAATTTTCTCCACGTCTTCCTTTAAAACTGAGCGCTGGAGTATACTGTATTGTCGGGTGGTCATAGCAGCTTGAAGGTCTTCTTCTGGTATGACTTTGGCGCCACGGATAGTAACTTGGTTAATGGTGGGCTTTTCTGCCACCACAAAGACCACATCCTCTCCCTGTGGCGTTTCTTCGGCCTCAATGCGGACCTCCTTGAAATAGCCCATCTTGTAGATCGCTGTCAAATCCTGGCGCAGTTTGGCTTGATCGAAGAGATCACCGCTTTTGGTTTTTATATTGAGTCTAATGGCCTCGGTTTCGATACGCTCGTTGCCGGCCACCGAAACCCTGTTGATTTTTTTCCTTCTCAATATGCGTATGCCAACCTCATCTGAAAGATCAGACACTGCGCTGGCAAGGTTTTCCAACCCTTCTTGGGTTACATAGATGGAGGCCGTGGGACGCTGATTGTTGACATCCACCAGCCGCACATCAAAACTAATTTGCTCTCCTATCTTACTCACGCTTCCATATAAGACAAAATTAGTTTGCAACTCTGCGCCGACTTTCCGAGCCTGAACATCCGACATTTCTCGAACCGCCAACGACGGCTTTTCTTCTAAGATCTCGAGAGCGGACACCGGTTGGAATCCTTGCTGCCTAAGGGTTCTAACCATCATGTCCATTAATGGTTTGCGTAGATGACTAAGGTCATCCTCGCTGTAAAAGCTGAGGGGGATGACGGCAAGTCGTATGGCTCGGGAATAGAGCGGCTGGGGCCAGACGAGAGACAGTCCCAGAAGAACAAATAGAAGGCGAAATTTCACAACTTACTCGCTCTCCGCAGGTCACTCGATCTCGTTCAGCAATCCGTCCTTCATATGCAACTGTCTTTGCATCATGCCTGCAAGTTCCATATTGTGGGTAACGACAACCAAACTCACTTTTTGTTCCTGGTTGAGACGAAGCAGAAATTCGTGAATGTTCCGACTGCTTCTAGTGTCCAAGTTGCCCGTGGGCTCATCCGCGAGAAGCACCTTTGGATTCAACACCAAAGCCCTTGCAACAGCAACCCTCTGTTGCTCGCCTCCAGAAAGTTCTCCAACACGATGTTGAGTACGGTGGCTCAAGCCAACCAGATCCAAAACGTACTGGGCGCTCTCTCTTGATTTTTTTTTGCTCATTCGTCCGATGAGTGGCGGTAACATGACATTTTCCAATGCGGTAAACTCAGAGAGCAGATGGTGGAACTGAAAGACAAAGCCAATACTGCAGTTACGGTAGGCCGCCAGTTGGGTCTCGGAGAATGTTAACACATTAACTCCTTCATAGATAACCTCACCAGCACTAGGTCTCTCCAGAGTTCCCAAAATGTGAAGCAGTGTGGTTTTTCCCACTCCGGAAGCGCCAACCACCGCAATGCTCTCCTGCCCTGAGAGGGTGAGATCGATACCGCGCAATACATCCACCCGCCGTTCGCCGCTGCCGAAATGTTTATGAACTCCCTTTACCTGGAGAATGGGCTCGGCGCTATTCATAGCGGATGGCCTCCGCTGGGTCAAGTCGTGAAGCTTGCCAGGCCGGATACAAAGTTGCCGCTAGGCTGATGACCATTGCAGCCACGGCAATGAGAGCTAGGTCTACTGGGTCCATCTTAACCGGCAGGGTGGATATATAGTAAACATCCTGAGGCAGTTCAATGAACTTGTAGGTTGCTAGAAGTTCGCAGAGGGTGTAGCCACCCAAGACTCCGAGTATAGTTCCCACCAAACCTATAATTGCCCCCTCGATCATAAAAATCTTCATGATGCTCCTGCGGGTGGCCCCCATGGACTTGAGGATGGCAATATCCCTGGTCTTCTCTAGAACAACCATGATCAAAGTGCCAACAATGTTGAAAGCAGCCACTAAAATGATCAAAGTAAGGATGATGAACATAACTATTTTTTCCAACTTCAGAGCAGAGAAAAGGTTCTTATTCATCCTCATCCAGTCCCTGCTCCAGTAGGGATATCCTTCCAGGGCTTTGCCGATGGCCTTAGCCACCCGGCCCGCCTCATAAATATCAGACACCCGCACTTCAATGCCAGTGACTCGATCCCCAATGCCGAGAAAGCGCTGCGCAGCCCACAGGGACACATAGGCTAAGGTAGAGTCGTATTCGTACATTCCCGAGTCGAATATGCCCGTCACCCTGAAAGTCTGGCTACGAGGCACTTGGCCAAGGGGAGTGAGACGGCCTAGGGGAGAGATCACCGTCACTGGCTCTCCCTGCGACACACCCAGATTCCTCGCGAGTTCGTTACCCACAATGATTCCTGGGGTGCCTATGGGCCCGCTCAATCCATCTTCAGCTGCCAAATCTTTGAGGCTGCCGGCACGCAAATTTTTTGGCAGATTGATGACCTTGCTGGCCGTATCGGGATCGATACCTCTCAGCACCGCTCCTGATATGGCCTGGCGCGAACTGATCATTACCTGGGTATAGATGAAAGGCGTGGCAGCAGCTACCCCTGACACCTCTTCCACCTTCGTTTTCACTTCCTCGTACTTGGAAATGTTGCCGTCAAAACGGGAAATCACCACATGGGAGGTAACTCCGAGGATCTTGTCCCGGAGATCTTCTTTGAAGCCGTTCATCACTGCCAGAACCACAATAAGCGCGGTCACGCCGACCGTAACCCCGGCAATAGAAATTATAGTAATGAGTGAGACAAAGGTCTGTTTGCGTTTGGCCTTTAGATAACGGAGACCTATGAAAAGTTCGTAGGACATATCAGAAATGGTTCCGAGCAAGCTTATGCGGTTGCCAGATTAAACCCCAAAGACCACCCAGGAAGTTTGAGATTCCAGATTGAAAAGTTACCTAAGTAGGAACTAGAAGATTCCGCAATCCCTGCCCGCCTGCCACGCCTGAATCCGCCTCAGGCGGGCGATGTCGGGCAGGCAAGGCGAGGCGGGTGCAATCTACAATCAGCAATCTGAAATTCCAACCCTTTGTGTTTCTTTGTGATTTTGCCCATTGGCTCCTATTACACCCAGCTTTTTCTGATGCCAGTTGCCCGAACCGCAGGATCTGTGGCCGTCTAACGACTTGCTCCGCTCTCTGGCCTCAGGTGGGGAAACAGAATAACTTCCCGGATAGAAGGCAGGTCTGTAAACAACATAACTAATCGATCAATACCCACCCCCTCCCCCGCAGCGGGAGGCATGCCATATTCCAGGGCGCGAATGTAATCCTCATCCATAAAATGTGCCTCTTCATCGCCTGCCTTCCGTGCCTCCACCTGCTGGAGAAACCTCTCCCTCTGGTCCACTGGATCATTGAGTTCAGAAAAACCGTTGGCAATCTCATAGCCAGCTATGAAGAGCTCAAATCTATCTACCAAGGAAGGATCATCCTGATTGCGTCGTGAAAGTGGCGACACATCAAGAGGGTAGTGAGTAATAAACGTTGGTTGTTCCAGCTTCGGTTCAACCAAGAGATCAAATAGTTTGGTTACAATCTTTCCACTCTCTTGTCCAGCTGCAGTTATTCCCAGGGATTCAGCTCTTTCCCTCAGCTTTGTCTCATCTTCCACTTCACTGGATTCAATACCCCCAAAGGTCGCGAGCGCCTCTTTTAAGCTGTACCGTGGCCAAGGTGGGCTAAGATCAATTTCTTTGCCTTGGTAGGTTAGCTTCAGGCTACCATTTAATTCCCGGGCTATGGTGCAGACCATCTCCTCGGTAAAGGGCATAAGGTCCTCATATGTGGCATAGGCCTGGTAGAACTCCAGCATGGTGAATTCTGGATTGTGCTGGAAGGATATCCCCTCGTTACGAAAATTGCGATTTATCTCAAAAACTCGCTCCAAGCCACCTACAAGCAGTCTTTTCAAATAGAGCTCAGGGGCAATACGGAGATACAAATCGATTCCCAGGGCGTTATGAAAAGTCTTGAAAGGACGGGCAGCGGCTCCACCCGGGATAGGCTGCATCATCGGGGTTTCTACCTCGATAAACCCATGACCTCTCATAAAATCCTGTATTTTCTGAATAATCTTGGATCTCTTGATAAATACCTCTCGGACGCTGTCATTGACCATAAGATCAAGGTAGCGTTGACGATACCTGATTTCCACATCCCGCAGCCCGTGCCATTTTTCCGGCAAGGGTCGCAGGCTTTTGCTCAGTATTCTTACCTCCTGGGCCAGCAGTGTGAGTTCACCCGCATGGGTGCGAAATACAGTTCCCTTGGCGCCGACAAAATCACCAATGTCCATTTTTTTGAAAAGTTCATACTCCTCTTTACCAATCACATCTCTTTTTATATAGACCTGGAGTTGGCCGCTTCCATCCTTGATGTGTATAAAGGTTGCTCGGCCAAAAGATCGCATGGACATAATACGGCCGGCACAGACGAAAATCCTTTCCTCCTGTGCTAAGGTCTCCTCGCTCTTATCTTCGAAGCGGTCCCTAATATCTGCCAGGCGATCCTCAACCTGAAAATCATTCGGATACAATTCAACGCCAGCCTGTCGCAACTCTTTCGCCTTTTGTTTTCGCTGACGTAATACCTGGCTTTCTTCGCTCATGTCTAAGCCTCACAGGAACAACAAAAATAAACCACGGAGAGCACAGAGACCACAGAGAGAGTTTAAATCTAGAGAATACTCCTTGGATTTCGGAGTACTGGCTCTATCTATATAAATCTCTGTGCACTCTGTGTTCTCTGTGGTTTATTCTCACAGCGTTTCCGCGGGAACAACGGATTGGGTTTTGAGAACCTAGAAACGCGTTACCTTAAATCATTTACCCGGTTCAGTCAAGCACTATAGGCAGCAGGAGTTTTCCCTGTCTTCAGCCAATGACGGCTGTTCAGAGGATGACAAAGTTCTTAACTATGGTTGGTATTGGCGAATTTAGATGGTGGAAGCGGCTGCCTCATAAAGCTCAATGGTGAACCATGGATAAAATGGGGAAACTCCTAGCCCGGAGGTCACTCTCTGGGGTTCTCCTCTGCCAGAGGAAAGTGGAGTATAAAGTTAGTACCACTGCGTCCGTCGCTCTCCAGGAAGATCTGACCACCATAGTCTTCCACGATCCGGTGAACGATGGTTAGGCCAAGTCCTGTTCCTTGGTCCTTGGTGGTAAAGAAAGGATCAAACACCTTACCCTGATTCTCCCTTAGAATGCCAGGGCCCGTGTCCGCAATTGAGATTTCGGCCAACTTTTGCTCAACCTCACCCCCACTACGATTTGTGCGAACGGCAGTGGCAATAGTAAGAATACCGCTGTTTGTCATTTCTTGCACTGCATTTAGCACTAAATTCCAGATCACTTGCTGGAGTCTCTGGGCATCAATGTAGACCCATAGATTATTGGTCAGATTTTTTTCTATTCGAATAGGCCGAGAGAGCTCGGGACTATTTTTCAGCATCTCCAAAGTGTCTTTAATGACCTCGTTCACTTCAACCGATTGGTCCACGGTTTTTTCCGGTCGAGAAAAAAGGAGAAACTCATTTACCAGTGCGTTGAGCCTCTCGGCTTCCCTCATGGTAATGTCCATGAGTCGCTGCTGCATAGGACCAAATTCCAACTCGTCTCTGAGCATCTGGATTGAGCCACTGAGCGAAGCAAGAGGGTTCTTGATCTCATGGGCAATACCGGCTGCAAGTTCCCCGGCTACAGCCAATCGGTCCATCCTTCGCACCTGCTCCTGCATCTGGCGAAATTCGGTTAGATCCTGAAAAATCAAGATCAAGCCCATCTCGTCTCCGGTTGGGTCCCTAAGGATCGACTGCAAAAAGCCGAGATGCAGTTTGGTACCGTCTTGCCGCTCGAAATCGATGTCAATCCCCTTCTGCCTATGGGTCATATCAATATTGCCACCCCTTTTAAGGCTAAGAGACAAATACGGGACAATTTTCGGGAAAATATCACCGATATGGCTGCCCTCCAGTTCATCATAGCCCGATCCAGAAATCACCTCGGCTGCTGGATTAACGTAGGTTATTTTCAGTTTATCATTCAGAGTTATGAGGCCAGTGCTCATGCTTTGGACAATATTGCGGTGGAGCAATTCGAGCTGATCCAGATCGTATTGTTTAGCTTTCAGCTTGACGCTGCTGCGGCGAAGCTCCTCTGCCAAGTAACTACTCAGCAAGGCTACGACATAAAAGGCGGCTATGTTCATAAGCAAAGTATAGAAATAGTAGCCGATACTGTATGTCATCAGCCCGGTAGCTCGGGTGTAGAATGGATGGATAATGTTGAAATACTGCAGATCCAGCAGGGAGCCGTAGCAGATGCTGCTGGCCGAGGCGATGAGGAGGCCTCCTCGACGATAGAGCATGATCGCTGCATTGATGATCGCGAGGATGTACATGAAAGAGAAGATGCTCTCAATGCCTCCGGTGACATAGATCAGTGCTGTGACAAAAAGGACGTCTAGAAGGATTTGCACATAGGCGAAGAGAATGTGCTTTCTGATGCGGTTGAGCAACAGGGCGTAGCAAAGAGTCAAAAAGTAGATTACCCCAGTAAGGATATAGAGAGAGAGAAGTGAGGTGTTAAAGAAGGTAGGATAGGCTCTGGCCTGAACAACGACAGTGGCGACCAGCAAAAAAGTGGCAAAGAGCAACCTGAGAAGCATAAGCCACTTGATCTTACTCAGAAGCTCTTTGCTCTCTGTCGAATCCTGTCCCAATTCAGACATGATTGATCAGCCGCCCACTGCCCCGGCCATTTGAAATATGGGCAGATACATAGAGACTACTAAGCCACCGATGGTTCCACCCAGGAAAACCATCATGAATGGCTCAAGCATAGCGGTAAGAGCATCCACGGCTGCGTCAACTTCGTCATCATAAAAGTCCGCAATTTTTGCCAACATTGTATCCAAGGCACCAGTGGCCTCACCCACCGAAATCATCTGCACCACCATGGATGGGAAGACCTCACTGTCTGCCAGAGGCTCAGCAATAGTTCGGCCCTCACTAATGCTTTGCCTGGTTTCGCGGAGAGCCTCTTCTATGGTCTTATTACCAGCTGTGGCTGCAACTATGTCCAGACTATCCAGAATCGGCACGCCACTACTTATCATAGTACCGAGGGTGCGAGTAAATTTGGCCACTGCAACCTTGCGGAGGAGCATGCCAAAAACCGGTGTCTTGAGAACCAAGCTGTCCACAAGCGCCCGGCCTTTTTCCGTTTTGTAAAATCGCCTGAAGAGAAATACCAACACAACCACGCCCACTATCATGTAAAGGATGTAGTACTTGACAAAATTACTTATAGCTACAACTATCTGGGTTGGCAACGGCAGAGCCTTGCCAAAGTCAGCAAACATTGACTGAAAAACGGGGATAACAAAAATGAGAATGACTGCCACCACTAAAACTGCAATACACATGACCACGATGGGATAGGTCATGGCTCCTTTGACCTTCTTTTTGAGCTTAGACGCCTTCTCTATATAAGCGGCCAATCGATTCAGGATAATATCTAGAATACCGCCGATCTCGCCAGCGGCCACAAGATTAACAAATAAATCATCAAATACTTCAGGATGTTGCTTCAGCGCATCGGCAAAGGTGGACCCCTCCTCAACGTCCTCCTTTATGTTCTTGAGTATCCTCTTGAAGGTCCGGTTCTCTTGCTGACCGTAGAGAATTTCAAGACATTGCACCAGCGGCAGACCAGCATCTATCATGGTGGCGAACTGGCGGGTCATAACAACTATGTCTTTTTCGGTCACCCTGGGCTGAAGAAACTTGACGTTTTCAAATAAGTCTTTGGGTTTCGGTTTGATTGTGGTAGGCTCAATACCCTGACGTCTGAGGGTGAGGCGAACAAAGTTTTCGCTCTCAGCCTCCATTTCACCCTTCTTCTTCTTTCCTTTGCGGTTGACACCTTTCCATACGAATTCTGGCATGGTCGCTCCTTTTCAAACCTCGGGGCTCCGCCCCAATTGCAACTTTGGAATAGGGGAGGATTGGTTAGCCAGACAATAGTCCAGACCTTGAGAATATGGCTCTGATTCGAGCAGTCAGTAAGAGGTCCCCTACCCTGGAGACTAATCCTTCACCGAGCAACGAACTACCTCCTCAACCGTTGTAATTCCTTCTTTTAGTTTATTAATACCGGATTGCCTTAGGGTTAGCATTCCCAAACGCATCGCCTCACGCTTGATTTCCGTGCTGGAAGCGCCCACGAGAACCAATTCCTTGATCTCCTCATACATCGGCATAACCTCGTAAAGAGCTATGCGCCCTTTATACCCAGTTTGGCTACAGGTGTTACAGCCCGTGCCATGATTGCATTTAAAGCTTCCCACCTCTTCTTCGGGCACCCCCAAATCCAGCAGGGTCTCTTTTGGAATTTCTATTTCTTCTTTGCAATCCATGCAGACCCGACGAGCCAGTCGCTGGGCGAGGATAAGGTTGACAGCCGAGGACACCAGAAAGGGCTCCACCCCCATGTTGAGCATACGATTGACCGTACTGGGTGCATCATTGGTGTGCAGGGTGCTCAAAACCATGTGTCCTGTGAGCGCAGCTTTGATTGAAATCTCCGCGGTCTCAAAGTCGCGGACTTCCCCCACCATAATTATGTCCGGGTCTTGGCGCAGAAATGAGCGCAGACATGCAGCGAAGGACAGTCCGATGGCTTCATGTATCTGCACCTGATTTATGCCACCCAGGTTAAATTCCACCGGGTCTTCAGCGGTGGAAATATTCTCTGTTGTTTTGTTCAGTTCTGAAAGTGCACTATAAAGTGTTGTAGTCTTACCACTTCCCGTGGGTCCTGTCACCAGCACCATCCCAAAGGGTTTGTATATAGCATCTTTGAAATTAGCAAGTTGTTTTACCTCGAAACCCAACTTTGTCATGTCAAGTTGGAGATTGGACTTGTCAAGAAGTCGAAGCACTACCTTTTCCCCAAACAGGGTCGGCAGCACAGAGACGCGGAAATCCATTTCCTTGCCCTTGGTCTTCAATTTGATCCGACCGTCTTGGGGAAGGCGGCGTTCCGCTATGTCCAGCCTCGACATGATCTTCACCCGCGAGATAAGAGCATTCTTGAGTTTCATCGGCGGCTTCATAACTTCGTAAAGCACACCGTCAATCCGATAGCGCACCCGGAAGCTTTTTTCATAAGGCTCAATATGGATATCACTGGCCGCTTTCTTGATGGCATCTACCAAAATAAGATTCACCAGTTTGACCACCGGCGCCTGCTCGGCTGCGCTTTCCAGTTCGCCGAGATCTAGGTCCTCAGAACCCTGGACCACGTCAACCCCATCTTCATCGAACTCCTGCATGACATCTTCTAAAGCAGCACCTGCATCATAGAACCTGTCCATGGCAGATTTTATGGAACTTTCGGTGGCGACGGTGACACGAATGTTCTTTCTGGTGAGAAACTTAATGTCGTCAATAATGAATATATTGGAGGGGTCTACCATTGCTATGGTAAGGGTTTGTCCTTCCAGGGATATGGGAACTATTCTATACTTATTGACTATATTCCCGGGGATCATCTCGATGACGTCAGGATCTACGTCCAGCTTGGAAGGATCAGTGGAGGGAACTCCAAATTGCTTGCTCAGAAACTCCATGAGCTCGGCCTCTTCGATATATCCCATCTTGACGAGGTTGCTACCCAGCATACCCCCGTTGGCCTTTTGCTCTTGGAGTGCATTCTCCAGCTGTTCGGGCGTGATCAGACCCTCACGCACCAAGAAATTACCCAACTTCTGCGCCATATGCCGACCCTTAACTCCTCTGGCAGGATCTTTTTAACTTCGGTCTTGGGCTATTTATGCAAAATACAGACCAAGGACCATAGTATTGATCCTTACCAGCAAATCCAACCTTTTTTGGATGGCGAAGGCAAGGCAATACCAGAAATCATTAATGATAATTTAAACTCAGGCAAATGGATTTTCTTTGTCAAGGTAAAACTCCATGCGGTGAGGACTGATAGCTTGTTATAAAAATCTGCCCTATCCGCCATCGCAGCAGGCGATTCGCAACACTGCCAGGCAGGTCCAGCCGGTGCTTCAATTGACGCATAACTTTTAGCTCAACGCAGTGAGAGCTTCACTTAACCTGTCCATCCCCTTGTCGATTTGCTCCATGGAGATGGCGAAGGATAACCGCAGGCAGCTATCCTCTCCAAAAGCCACTCCAGGAACTACCGCTAAATGCACCTTATCCATGAGGTAAGCAGACAAGTCAAGAGAACCCCCGATGACCTGGTCATCGTAAGCACGACCGAAATAGGAAGAGAAATTAGCGAAAATATAAAATGTCCCCGTGGGCCTGATTACCCTCACTCCGGGCAGGCTTTCCAAGCGCGACGTCATATGGTCGCGCCTTTTTTCAAATGCCGCCACCATTTCGTCCACACAGTCTTGAGGACCCGCAAGTGCCGCAACTGCAGCCTTCTGGGCTATGGAGTTGGGATTTGAGGTGCTCTGACTCTGAATCTTTGTTACCGCCCCTACCACCTCAGGCGGCCCTGCTAGATATCCTATTCTCCAGCCAGTCATAGCGTAGGTCTTAGAAACCCCATTTACTATTATCGTTTGTTTCCGCAGCTCCTCACCAAGCATAGCCAAATTGACCCAAGGCTGCCCTTGAAACAAAATCCGGTAATATATGTCGTCGGATATCACTGGCAGACCGTGCTGTAAAACAACCGGCGCCAGCTTCTCCAGTTCTTCTTTGGTGTATGTGGAACCGGTGGGATTAGATGGACTGTTAAGGATCAAACCTTTGCTTTTGGCAGTGATCGCCTCCTCGAGGACCTCCGGTCTGAGTTTGAACTGGTCTTCTTCGTAGGTAGGGACAATAACCGGAACTGCGTCTGCCAATCTCACAATGTCCGGGTAGCTAACCCAGTAAGGAGCTGGGATGAGGACTTCATCCCCAGGATCAAAAAGTACTTGAGCCAGATTGTATAGACTATGTTTGCCCCCGCAGGAAACCACGATTTCTTCTCGGCCATAGGAGAGACCGTAGCTGCCTTGAAACTCCGAGATAATTGCATCTTTCAATTCGTCAATTCCACCTACAGCTGTGTAGCGGGTGAAACCCTCCTTAATAGCTTCAAATGCGGCCAGACATATGTGTTCAGGCGTGTTGAAATCAGGTTCTCCCACACCAAAACTGATTACATCCACTCCGGCAGCTTTAAGGGCCTTCGCTTTAGTGTTTATGGTCAAAGTTGGTGAAGGCTGGATTTGTGCCATCCGCTCAGAAAGTTTCATGATCGAACCTCCCTTATTTACAAAGCGCAAAGCGTCAGAGTTAGTGAGTCAGCAGACAGGAGCCAAGAGCCATAATCAGATTGACAGCGGGCATAAGGCACAAGGCTGAATTAAATCAGTCTAGCCTTGCGCCCTGAGCCTTGTGCCATTGACTCTATCCGTTATTCAATAGCGAACTTCCAGCAAGCAAAGGCCGCGGGCTGGTGCCGTCATTCCCGCTTGCTGGCGGTTGCGGGCGGCAAGAACCGCGGAAAACCCTTCCTCTGTAAGCTTTCCTGACCCCACATCCACTAGGGTACCAATTATGTTGCGCACCATGTGTCTGAGAAATCCGTTGGCCTCAATAGTGATGAGCCGTGTATACTCTCCAACGGAAGTGATCTCGGAGGCCAAAACAACTCTCTCGGTACTGCGTACACTGCTCCCTGCTGCCTGAAATGAAGAAAAATCATGCCTGCCTTCGAGCAGTTTCAAACATTGCACCATAGATGACCACCTTAGGGGTCGACTGATATGCCAACCATATTGTCTGCCCAATGCCGGCGCTATCGGTCCGTTGTGAATCCGGTATTCGTAGACCTTACTGCGCGCCTTGAACCTGGCGTGAAACTCCTTTGGTACCAAGATCAACTCCAGGGCAACGATATCATCGGGAAGCAGACTGTTCAAACCACGCAGAAGCCGGTCTGGGGGAATTTGAGTTTCACTCAAAAAGTTTGCCACTTGGCCCCGAGCGTGAACCCCTGCGTCGGTCCGACCGGCACCTACAAGTCGCACTGGAGTTTGGGTCATAATTGCTAGCCGGGTCTCCACCACCTCTTGTATGGTCAGTAAACCTTTCTGGCGCTGCCAGCCATGGTAGTTCGAGCCGTCATATTCGAGAACGAGTTTGTAGTTCTTTCTCTGGTCATAGGTCATGGGTCATTGGTCATAGGTGATTAGTCATGTATCATTTGTTTCACCGCGTCACCGCGTCGCCCCTTCTCCTCATCGTTCCGCAGTGCCTAGTGCGCAAGGTCTCCAGGCTTTGCACCTATGGTTGCCAGGCCCTCAGCCGAAGGCCCTCAGCCTCATCAAACCCAAACATCAAGTTCATGTTACAAATGGCCTGGCCCGCTGCACCCCTGGTTAGATTATCAATGGCTGAGATAGTTATAATTCGACCGGTGCGACTCTCTATGCGCCAACCAATATCACAGAAGTTGGTTCCACGGACGTAAAGAGTAGATGGCAGTTGCCCTTGCTGCAGAACTCTGACGAAAACCGCCCTTTCATAAGCTTCCTGGTAAAGACTGCTTATCTCCTCGTCGCTGACTTTCTTAGAAAGGTTTGCATATAAAGTGGTTAAAATCCCTCTGGACATGGGAACCAAGTGGGGCGTGAAAACCACCTTAATCGGTCTTTCGGCTAGGATGCTTAGTTCCTGCTCGATTTCTGGTGTGTGACGGTGTTCAGCCACTTTGTAGGCTGTGAATCCCTCATTGGCTTCACAGAAATGAGTAGTGAGAGTTGGAGCCCGCCCGGCACCGCTTACTCCTGACTTGCAGTCGGCTATTAGGCTATGAGGATCCACCACTCCAGCTGCCACTAGAGGGGCAGCCGCCAAAATTACTCCAGTTGGGTAGCACCCCGGATTGCCTACTAGATTAGCAGTTCGGATTTTACTGCCGTGAAGTTCAGGTAGACCATACACCGCCTCTGCCAGAAGATCCTTGGCTCTGTGCTCTTGGTACCATTTTTCATATATCTCTGGGCTACGAAAACGAAAGTCGGCACTTAAATCCACCACCCGCTTACCAGCCCGAACCAGTGGGGACACCACCTCCATAGCCGTCTTGTGGGGCAAGGCAACAAACAGGCAATCGGCTATATCCACTAACCTTTCGAGATCTATTTGTGTACAAACCAAGGAACAGATCTTTTGCAGAGCCGGGAAAACTTCACTGATTGGCTGGCCAGCATATGATTGGGAGGTGATCGCGGTTAGCTCCACCCTAGGATGTTGGAGTAGGAGTGTAACAAGTTCAAAACCAGTGTATCCCGTACCGCCAACCACTGCAACGCGTATCTTCACCTTCATCCCCCCTCGATCTCTGGGAAACCTAACGATATCCCCATTAAAGGGTTTCAATCTATCCGATACTGAGGATTGCTGATTTTAGATTGTAGATCTCAGATTTAAGAATGATGTTTGGAGGGAGTCATGAGATTCCGAAAACCACAATCTGCAATCCGAAATCATAAATCTTAAATTCCAATTCTCCAATTCAAGTTGGATTCCACCCAGCAGCTACCAAAACGTATGATATCACCGAAAGTTGGTGCTTCCGAGCAAAAAAAAGGAGGGCCGAGCCCTCCTTCACAATCCAAACTGTGTTCAAGTCTAACGTTTCGAGTATTGGAATCTTTTCCTGGCTCCGGGTTGGCCGTATTTTTTTCGCTCCTTCACCCTCGAGTCACGGGTTAGGAAGCCTGCCTTTTTCAACAGCGGCCGAAAATCAGGATTGACTTCGAGGAGGGCTTTGGAGATGCCATGTTTAATCGCGCCAGCCTGGCCCGAAATGCCACCGCCCCGGACATTGACATGAATATCGTATTTTCCCAGGGTCTCTGTCAATTCTAACGGCTGACGAATAACCATCTTGGCGGTCTCGCGCTTTAGATAGTCGTCAATGTGACGTTTGTTTATGGTGATGTTACCATCTCCCGGCATGAGCCATACCCGGGCGACGGCTGTCTTCCTTTTGCCAGTGGCGTAGTGGCGTTCCTCACTCATTAACTAGCTCCTGTCCTCAGTAGGGTAGATCGAGCGGCTGAGGCTGTTGGGCCTCATGGGGATGATCTGTCCCAGCATAAACCTTGAGTTTTTTATAAAGCTGGCGCCCGAGACGATTTTTGGGCAACATGCCCCATACCGCGTAACGCACCAGATCTTCTGGTCTCTTTTCTCTCAGTTTCTTAGCGGTTATTGCCTTGATCCCGCCCATGTAGCCCGAATGGCGATAGTAGGTTTTTTGTTCCCACTTCCTACCGGTCAATTTGACCTTTTCAGCATTGATAACAACGATGAAATCGCCAGTATCCGCATGGGGTGTGAAACTGGGCTGATGCTTGCCCCGCAGTCTGCTAGCCACTTGACTGGCCAGTCTACCCAAAGTCCGATCGGCGGCATCCACCACATACCACTTGCGGTTCTCGGGAATAGTCTTGGCACTGAGTGTTTTCATGGTTCGACTCCGTAAAGAAAAGTTACGAATCGGGTATATAACCATGCTTGTTGACACTTGTCAAGAAAAACTAGCACAGGAGTTTCCCCAAAAATATTTTTGTGACATAGGCCACGGGGAAGCTGCGAACCGCTGATCGTCCGGCTCATCCACATATCAGAATGTCTGCGCCTTAAGCTCACCAACCCCGTAAAGTTTGATACCCACTGTGAACCGCTGATCGTCCGGCTCATCCACATAGCTGAAGGAGATGCCCCAACATTGCCTCTCTATGATCAGATTGTATTCGTTCTTGATCTTTTCGTTCGTGTCTAGCCGGTAGTTAGCTCGAAGATTCAGAGAAACTCCCTCCCACAACTTCAGACCTAGTTTGGCGTCGATCTCATCCAAAAGGGTCTTGCCGTCTCGGTCGAGTTGCCGCTGGTAGTCAATATTCAGGCTATCTCCTCGCTCGTCCCAAAGCGCCGCCAACAGGTTATGACTCTTAAACTCTTCATCATAAAGCGACAGCTCGTTCTTGTAGGTTAGGGTTATATAGCGTCTGGGGGTGAGGTCTAGCTGCGTGAAGACGTTTGAAAAGGGGCGCTTCCTGGTGGTGCTAGGATCATCTTCTCCCCCGTCGGGCTGGCTGATATCGTAGTGCTGGCTCAGCAGCAATCGAGCGACGTCAAGGTATTCCACCTGGTCGGGACTCTTGTCCAGGCGAGCGGAAAAAAAGTTGGTCAGGCTGTAGTTTAAACGATTCCTACTGTTAATCCTGTCGGTGGCGTCAAAAAAGGGCAATTTGCTTTGGCTTACTTCAGGCCTGTATTCATAAAGGATATTCGGCCTCACCGTGTGTTTGGTCTTAGTCCATGTCTCTCCCTCCATCTCGAAGATCCTCACGATTTCGGCCGATCCTTCCATCCCCGTCTCGAAGATTTCTCGGCTCTGAAAGGTCTTTTCTTTAACCCTGCTGTCTGCAGACTCGTCGTACTGGTCAATTAAGTAGAGTGTCTCCAAAAAACCAACAAAAGGCTCGAGTTCCAGGTACCCGCCCCTACGAAGCGGTAAGGACAACCGTGGAGTAGCGTTCAGTCGATTGCCCCTGGTACCTTCTGGCCTCCAGTAATTTACATAACCCGCATCTGCTTCGATAAAAAAGGGCCCCCCCAATAGCGGTTGTCTGGAAGCGTTGTAGGTAATTAAGGGAAGCTGCTGTAGCTGGGTTTCGTCCAAATCGCTGTCCAGGTTCTGATAATAATGCAGCTGGAAGTTGGCGGATTGGGTAGGCCAAATCTTGTTTAACAGGAGCACTGACTCCCGGGTAGTAACTGTTTCGTCATTGATTAGACCCCGGCCGAAGGTATTCCTCAATTCCTGGTCGGACTCGCGCCAGCTATTGTATCCTGTGTTAAACGCTCTGAGATAATCGGGATCACTGACAAAATCGAGATCCAGGTTTCCCTGAACCTGATAGGGCAAAACAAAATCCTGCTTGGACCGCCACCACCAGCGATCCCGCGTTATTCTGCGGAGGCCGGCAGCGCTCTCATAGTTATCCTCTTGTAGATCACTTTTGCTTGCCTGATCATCAAGATAATTGAAACGCAACTCGCCCTTACTCTGTGAGCTGGCAGCATAACGAAATTCGGGTCCCATCATCAGGCCGCGCTTGCTCATATAGTGGGAGTAGATAGTTGCATCCGTGCTTCTGGAAATAGCCCAGAAAAAGGGCAGGTCAAAGTCGTATCCCAGCCGTTCACCTAATCCAAAGCGGGGCATCAACAGCCCGGTTTGTCTCTTTGTTTTGGCTGGAAAGGCCAGATAGGGGCTGTAGAGCACAGGGGCGCGTCCTAGATGAAATCTTGCGTGTTTGGCAAAACCGTATCCTTCCACAGTAACTTTCAGGTCACTGGTTCGGAAATGCCAACTGGGCTCGTCGCCGTCACAGGTAGTGAAGGTCCCATCCCTCACATGGTAGGTTTGCGGACCTAGCTTTTCCACCAGGGCACCACTGAAGTGAAAATTACCATCCGCGAGGAAGCCTCTGCCAAACTCGATTAGACCCGTTTCCTTCTCCAGGTCCAGATAGGCACTTTCCCCCTCCAACCAGTCCTTATCCTTCTCTATGCGAATATCGCCTTCAACTATGGCCTCCATGCTGGCTGCATCCAAGCGAATCTGGTCTGCAAATATAACACTACCCTTGGCGTGCAAAATGACATTACCACTGGCCGTGTAGATATCCTGCCTTTCATCGTAGGAGAAATTGTCGGCCCTCAGCCGGTAGCCAGAATCCTCTTCCCCCTGAGCGGTGAATTTTTCAGCTCTGTCCTTTGACTCTGCGGGCAGTTTGGCAGGGAATAAGAATGTCACAAATAGGCAAAGCCCGAGCATTCTTATTGTCCTTCTCATAGCCCACCCTGTACCGACGGTTGCCTGGAATTAAGAAAACTTGCTTCATCCCGGATTTGCTTGGATGGTCGTCTTTTGACCATTGATACCATGGCTACCCTGTCCCACCCAGTTCTTTCATCATCGCATCCAAGCAAATCCCGGATGACCCGAAAACTTTAGCTAATCTCCATCCAGAATCTCATGATTCACCTTAGCAATATGTATGCAACTAGGTGTTTTCTTCTTTGATCTCTTTGACTTCGCCAATAAAATAGAGAGAGCCAGTAACCACTACCAGATCTTCGGAAGTGGCCAGAGTCATAGCCCTTTGCAGGGCCTGCGGAACTGATCTAATCAACTCAGTTTTGTTGGCAAATTCCCCCGCCACCTCCCTTAGGGATTCCGGCTCTGCTGCCCTTTCATATCTGGGGCGAGTGAGAATAATGTGATCAGCCAAAGGAGCTAGCTTGTGCAGCATGCCCCGGAGATCTTTATCTGCCATGATTCCTAAAACTATGATTAGTCTTTTATAGGTGTACTCTTCCCGCAAAGCTTTACGCAGAGACACTATACCCGCATTATTGTGGGCACCATCGAGAAGAACTGGAGGCCGCTCGCTAAAACACTCCAGCCTTCCAGGCCAGCGGGTTTTCCTCAAACCCTCTTGAACTTCTTGTGCAGTAATCGGCTGAAGACGGCCCAGCTGCTCTAAAACCTCCAGAGCACCCAATGCAGTGGCGGCGTTGAGCAACTGGTGGCGACCAGCCAGGGGCAACTGCAAGTTCTCTAGGCGCCATTTCAGACCCCGATAGGAAAAGCACCGTTTACCCCTAGACCTAACTTTGATTTGCTGGCCAATCCTGTAGCAGGGAGCATCAAGGGCCGAACAGCGTTCTTTTATGACCGCCAAGGCCACGGGCTGCTTCACCGCGGTTATAAGTGGGACCCCCTTCTTAATGATTCCCGCCTTCTCCCGGGCAATGCTCCCTAGAGTGAAGCCAAGGAATTCTTGGTGATCAAAGGCAACGTTGTTGATGATCGTAATCTGCGGCTGAATAACGTTGGTGGCGTCCAACCGCCCACCCATACCGACTTCCAGAATGGCCCAGTCTACTTTCCCTTCTGCAAAAAGGCTGAGAGCCATAGCTGTGGTCATCTCGAAAAATGTGGGAGGTTCGCGCTCATTGACTACATCTTTCACCTGAAGGAAGACATCCATTATTCCCCGGTCGTCCACGTCTTGGTCGTTGATTCGGAAACGTTCGTTGAACCTTACCAGGTGAGGTGAGGTATACAGACCAACCCGCATACCTATCCGGGCCAGGATGGCGGAGAGCATTGCTGCAGTAGACCCTTTGCCGTTGGTACCGGCAATGTGTATTGCTCTCAAGTTCTTATGAGGATTCCCAAGGCGTGCCAGCAGGTTGCTGGTACTGGAAAGACCAAACTTGATGCCGTATTTTTGCAGATCGTAAAGGTAAGATAAAGCCTTATCATAACTTTCGCCACCCACCTGCAGCCTTCCTCCATCTGACCCGACAAGGGGATTTCAAACCACAGAGATATGGAATTTTAGATTGTTGATTGTAGATTGCACCCGCCCGCCTCGCCTGAAGGCGAAGCCGATGGCGGGCAGGGATTGCAAAGTCTTCCAGTTCCTACTTGTGTCAATCTTCAATCTCAAATCTCAAATAGCCTCTGTGGACTCTGTGGTTAATCTCCCTTTCTCTCACTTTAGTATATTGAACCAACGCGCTCCAGGGGCGCGAAGCCTAGATGGAGCAACCTGGTGCGCCCATCCTCAAACTGAATCTGCACCTTCACCCTGTCAGGGACGGCAATTACCCTTCCTCTCCCAAAAAATGGATGCCGTACGGCATCTCCGGGACTGAATCCGGTTTCTTCTTCCAGCTCAGCCTTACTAACTGGAGCGGTATAAGCTTCCACTTCGTCTCCGTCATGGAAATAGTTGCCCCCTGGAAGTTCTCGTAAGAAGAGGGAAAGCGGGGCGGAATGAAAACCCGTTCTTCGATCATAAATACGACGGGGGCAGCAGAGGTAGAGGAACTCTTTTGCTCGGGTTACTGCCACATAGAGCAACCGCCGTTCCTCTTCCAACACATCTTCATCAGCGTAAGCGTGGCTGGGAGGCAAGCGCCCCTCCACCGCAGAAATCAAAAAGACTGCACGCCACTCCAATCCCTTGGCCGAATGAATGGTGGAGAGCACCAGGTGGTCCTTGGCTAAATCTGGATGGTTTTCGGGAATGTTAGAACTTGGTGGCTCCAGGGCAACGTCCGCCAGGAACTCCTCCAAGCGCTCGTACTTCAAGGTCCAGTCTTGCAGATAATCCAACTCTCTTAGTCGTTTCGGATAGTCGTCATATTTGCTCACCAGAACTGGTTCGTAGTAGTCGCGGACCGCCCTTACTTGCTGGCTTACGGTGAGACCAGCTTTGGAAAGTTCTTCGAATAAGTGCACCAGACGGTGAAGACCATGTTTGGCAGGAAGTTTTCGAGCATATGAGGCCAGTCTCTCTAGGCCCTTGCTGCTCTGACCGAGGTATTGAATAATTTCCTGACTGCGTTTGCTTCCTACCTGGCTGACTAGAAGTAGCAGCCGATTCCAACTGATTCGATCGCCGGGGCTTTTGAGGGCGCGCAAATGCGCCAGTAGATCTTTCACATGGGCCGACTCTATGAATTTAAAGCCACCATATTTCACAAAATTAATTCCCAGCCTAGTCAAGGCCACTTCGAGGTCGAAGGAATGGTAGCTCGCCCTGAAGAGCACGGCGATTTCCTTCAGGGGCACCCCTTTAAGTTGCAGTTCCTTTATTTTCCTGCAGATGTAATCGGACTGAGCGGACTCGTCCTCTGGCCTTAATAACCAAGGACGCTCTCCCTCGGCCTTGCGGGTGTAAAGACACTTAGTGTATTTCTGCCGCGACGACTGAATTATGCCATTGGCGAGGTCGAGCACAGGTTGAGGACTGCGATAGTTCTCCTCCAACTTCAAGACTCTCGACTGGGGAAACAATTTAGGAAAGTCCAAAATATTGCGGAAGTGAGCACCCCGAAAAGAATAAATCGACTGGCTGTCGTCGCCCACCACCATGACATTCTGATGAGACGTTGCCAGAGCTTGAACTATTTCAGCCTGCAAAATATTGGTATCCTGGTACTCATCGACTAGAAGGTAACTGTAGTGGGCAGAGAGCTGCAAGCAAACCTCTTGGTGCTCCCGCAGCAACCTGCTGAGATATACCAGCAAGTCGTCAAAATCCAACATCTGATGCTGACGTTTGTATGAGTTATAATGCTGCCGTAATTCCGACAGTTCTACCTGATATTGGAGGAACTGCTCATATTCACAAGTAAGCACCTGCTCCAGAGTCTCAGCCCGATTTACCGACTTACTAAAGATGTCCGAGATAGTGGACTTCTTGGGAAAACGTCTGTTTTGCTCACGAAAGCCAAGATTTCCCACCAGAAAATTCAACACATCTTCCGCATCTGACCGATCGATGATACTGAAATCAGATCCGAGAGAAAGGTATGTGCCATAGCGGTGCAGCACCCTGTTGGCAAGCCAGTGGAAAGTTCCTCCCACCACCTTTTGACAACGATGATCGAGCATCGAGATTGCTCGAGATATCATTTCGCTGGAGGCTCTCCGAGTGAAGGTTAAGAGCAGAATGGATCCCGGGTCCACCCCTTGCTCCACTAGCCAGGCAACCCTATAAACCAAGGTTCGGGTTTTACCGCTACCCGCACCGGCTACAACCAGCATCGGCCCATCCCCTGCAGTGACCGCTTGGTATTGGGCTTCGTTTAGCTCACCTTTGTAGTTGATACGTCTCGTTGTCATAATGGAAAGAGAGAACTTGAGCTCTTAGTGTGTGGTTTTTTCCCACCGTCTGGAAGGATGAGAGTCGATGGAGTATTGGAGTGCACTGCTCCAATATAGTCTGAGTCGTAAGGCAACAACAAATGATTAATAGCAAAGTTTATTGTTTTAGCCTGCACGGTGTGGCTTCAGCCAGCTACGACCGGCTGAAGTATTCCACAACTTCGGCTGTCAGAGCTTCGGTGGTGTATTCTTCTGGCATAATGTTGACCTCTAAACCATGCTCGCGGGCTGTCTGTGCAGTGATTGGCCCTATGCAAGCAATGGAGGCCTTCTCCACCAGGGATGGCAGATCGTCCTCAGCAAACATTTCCGCGAAGTTCTGTACGGTGGAGGAACTAGTGAAGGTGATACAGGAAATAACCCCTTTTTTTAGGAGGTCTCTAACTTCTTCTCTTTTCCCGGTTGGACGAATAGTCTCATAGACAGTTACTACATCTATCCGCCCACCCATCTCTTCTATCATTTCCGGCAGGATTTCCCTCGCCTTTGCAGCCCTCGGCAATAGAAACCTCTTACCACGCACCTCGTCTGCACCCAGCCCGTCAATCACTGCCTCGGCCCGATACTCTGCCGGGATAAAATCAAGTCGTAAACCACGTTCCTCCAGACCTGCAGCAGTTTTGGGCCCTATGGCACCGACTTTGATGCCGTGAAGAGCCCGCACATCTTCGCCTTTTTCTTGGAGGCGTTGAAAAAAGAAGCGCACGCCATTGATGCTGGTAAAAATTACCCAGTCATAGTGGTCGAGGTTCTGAATAGCTTGATCGACTGGGCCCCAATTGGCGGGAGGTATCACCTCAATAGTTGGAAACTCAAGACATTGGGCGCCCTGCTCCTCTAGTAAAAGGCGAAAATCACTGGCCTGCTCTCGCGCCCTGGTCACAACCACCGTCTTGCCAAACAGTGGCCTCTCCTCAAACCAGTTGAGATGTTGCCGCAATCCTGCGACCTCTCCAACCACGATGATGGCGGGGGGCTTGAGCCCAGTTGACTCTGCGATCCCGGCAATATTGCCAAGTGTCCCAACAACTGTTTGCTGTTCTGCAGTCGTGCCCCACCGAATTACTGCCACTGGGGTTTCCGCTGCCCTCCCATGAGCGATCAACTGAGAGGCGATGAACTCCAGGTTCTTCACTCCCATTAGAAATACCAGGGTTCCCACACTGGTGGCCAGTCGATCCCAGTGGATTTCGGACTTCTCCTTTCCAGGCATTTCATGTCCGGTTACGAAGGCCACCGAGGCAGAAAGTCCTCTGTGGGTCAGGGGAATGCCTGCGTATGCCGGAACAGCAATAGCCGATGTAACCCCTGGCACGACCTCAAATCTAACACCAGCTTCCCTCAGGGCAAGAGCTTCTTCTCCGCCGCGACCGAAGATGAAAGGGTCTCCCCCCTTTAGACGGACCACCACCGAACTGCGCCCTTTCTCCACCAGTAGAGCATTTATTTGCTCTTGACTCATGGCGTGATCCCCTGCTTTTTTCCCTACATAGATCCGCTCCGCCTGAGGAGGGGCGAATTCCAGCAGTTTGTCACTGGCTAGGTAGTCGTAGATAATCACCTCTGCCTGCTGAAGACAAGCTACTGCTTTAATAGTAGCAAGGGCCGGATCACCTGGACCGGCCCCAACCAAATATACCCTACCTTGCTGCGCTTCCAACGGTAGATCACCCTTTCTCTGGTGGCTAAGGCAGTGCTTAACTCACCTTCGGAAAATTACTCCATTTTGCCTAGTGGTTGCCGTATATCTCCGCCAAAATTTCTCTTCCACCTGATTCCAGAACCACTTCCGCCAAACTTTCTCCAACAACCTCTGGCTGTCGGGCATCCCCGCGCATTTCTTTACGGATCAGCCGGACACCTTTCAGATCGGCTACCATTCCGGTGAGGATCAGGGTTTCACCCTCCATGGTCGCGTAACCGCCAATGGGCACCTGGCAACCACCTTCCAATCTCTTCAGAAAAGCACGTTCCGCCCTGACTGTGGTCACGGTTTGCTGGTGAATGAGGCTCGCCACTATTTCGTTTGTAGAAACGTCACCAATTCTTGTCTCTATTCCCAATGCTCCCTGTCCAACCGCCGGCAGTATCCGCTCCGGTTCAAGGTACTCGGAGATAACTTGGCTTAGTTCCATCCGTTTCAGCCCTGCAGCGGCCAGCACAATAGCATCTAAACCTTCACTTTCCAGCTTGCGCAACCGGGTATCCACATTTCCCCTCAAGGTTTCAATGCGTAAATCAGGGCGCAGGTGAAGGAGTTGGGCAGCTCGCCGCAAACTACTAGTACCCACTCGAGCTCCATGGGGCAACTTATCAAGACCTGCGCCGTTTTTACTAATGAGCGCATCCCGCGGATCTTCCCTGGGCGGCATTGCCGCCAGGTGCAGCCCCTCGGGAAGCTCGGCCGGCATATCCTTAACGCTATGAACGGCCAGGTCTGCCCTACCGTCCAGCAGGGCCTCCTCGATCTCTTTGACAAAAAGACCCTTGCCTCCAACCATTGCCAGAGGAACGTCGAGGATCTTATCGCCCGTGGTCTTGATGACCACCAGTTCTACGATAAGTTCTTGCTGCCCTCTCAGCAGTTGAGATTTTACCCACTCTGCTTGCCACAGAGCTAGGGCGCTGCCCCGGGTTCCAATACGCAACCGTCTCTGCTCAGTCATGGACATATTTCTAATTCGTGGCAGCTAGTTGCAGCTGCCGCAATTGGTAGCGGCACAGCCGCTGCAACCACTTGCTCCACTGCCCATCCTGCTGCTCGCTGCACCTTTGTCTCCGCCACTTTTAAAACCAAATACGGATAGTACTCGCTGGACATTGTCCGTGCTGCACGTCGGACAGGCCACAGGGTCAGAGGAGCGAAATACTAGAGTCTCAAATTCTCTATCACAGCTCTCACAATAGTACTCATAAATGGGCATGAGTATCTCCTGAATTGTCAGGTGCTTCTAGCCCGCATACTGACTTGCTTGTATACACCAAACGTGAATAATAGCAGCACAAGAGACTGCTGACAACAAACTACTGAAAGCATTACTCCCCGGGATTTTTCGCCAATATCCAGGCTAAGCCCTTTCTATCCTCACTGATGTGCCTGAGGCGACAGACAAAAACCCCTTGGGATCATCCAAAAGCTGGCCCACTAGGTTGACCGCACTGGCAGGCCGAATTTCCCCAGGGCCGCTAATGGGTGTGGCACCGAAGAAAATACAAAAGGCTTCACCCTGCGGCCAGTAACCCAAATCTCCTAACTGTACAAGTTCTCTGGCGTCAGTTTCTAGATCCTGCGACACCGGAATCCGAAAATAGATTTCTTCTCCCCAGGTGTTTGCCGAACCTTCGATCGGCAAGGCTTGCCATATGGCCCCGGCTGTCGGCGACTCGTTGAGTTCTGCCCTAGCCTCTACTTCGCCGGCCTTTATCAAAATTTTCTTCATTCCCCGCCACCTATGTCGACCGCTTTGCTCAGAGAGCAGGCATTGCGAGACGGGCAAGAATAGCGAGACTGGCGAGAGGCGCAAGAAAAAAATACCAATTTGGCCTTTCTCCCGCCATCGCGTCTCGCCCGACCTCCCGTCTCGCTGCAGCCTAAGCTCTAATTTACCCTGAATCTATTGACTCAATAACCGCCGCTGCCAGCAGCGGAAACATGATCTCGTGGTGGCCGATAAGTTCAAAACCTTTGCCCCCTTCCTGGGTTGGACGTTTTAACACATTAACTATGGGTCTATAGTGTCGGTTGAAGTCCAGGTTAACTGCGGTGAAGTCTCGCACCTGGTGGCCCAGATTTCTTACCAAAGTTATGGCTTTGAGAAAAATCTCAGGTAGAATTACCGCTGAGCCGAGGTTCAGATATACGCCTCTTTCCAGTGAAGCCACTAAACCGGCAAAAATTCGGAAATCCAGGTGGGTTGCGCTACCGGTCGCTGCTGGATCCAGGCTTGGATGCAGGTGAATAATGTCGGTGCCCAAGGCAACATGCACTGTTACGGGCACTCCAAGTCTCACCCCCTCGGCAAGAATCGATTTTTCTAAGTGAGGGGCTTTGGCCCGCAAGAGTGCCCGTCCTACCGCCGCACCCAACCCGAGATCCCCCTCCCTTTCTTGGGCTACGGCTCGGTTCAGAAAATCCGCAGTCTCATGGCTCATGCCAAAGCTGCCATCCGCAAGTGACTCGGCCACATCCTCTGAAGTCTTGCCGGCCATGGCCATTTCAGCGTCATGTATTATGCCAGCGCCGTTCATGGCCACACCGCTCAGTACTCCCCTTTCCATTAGATCGATAATTATCGGACTGAGTCCAACCTTGATAGGGTGCGCTCCCATACCAAGCAATACCAGTCGGTTCTGCTCTCTAGCCTTACATATCCTCCGTACCACTTCCCTCAAGTCAGCCGCCCCCAGGACGGAAGGAAGCCGTTTTAAAAACTCGCCAAAAGGTTGCCCTTTGTCCCAGGTCTGGCCGATGTCGGCCAATGACACCTTACTTTTTCGTTCGCCAAGATTGGAGGTGCGAATCCCTTCAAGTGAAATGGGTTTGCTTTTGTAACTATCTTTACTCATGGAGATGAAAGCCTCTGGAAAAGTTGGTAATCTACGAGTTCACAGATGATATGGGCCATGGTGATGTGACACTCTTGAATCCGAGCGGTATTTTCCGCATCCACCCTAAGCAAAACCTGCGCAAATTCGGCCATCTTCCCGGCGCCTGAGCCGGTCATGCCAATAGTGCGCAGTCCTCGATTCCGAGCAACCCTCAATCCGGCTAGGACATTGGCCGCCTCTCCACTTGTACTGATGCCCCAGGCCACATCTCCTTCCATGCCCAGCGCCTTTATCTGCTTGCTGAAAATGTCATCGAAGTTGTAATCGTTGCCCACGCTCGTAAGAATAGAAGTATTTGTGGTCAAAGCCATGGCAGGTAGCGGCGGTCGTTCGATCATAAATTTGTTAACAAATTCAGCCGCAATGTGCTGGGCATCGGCGGCTGAACCGCCATTGCCAAAAATCATCAACTTACTTTCATTGTTAAAAGCTTCCACAATCACGGTGGCGGCACGGATCAATGACTCTTGATTGTTTTTTAGGCATCTCCGCTTAGCCTCGATGCTTTCCACAAAACTCCGCTCGATAATACTTTTCATTTCCTCCATAGATGCACCTTGCTATCCTCTTGGAGTTATGGGTCCTTCTATCTATATGACCAACCCATCCTTGTCAATCTAAAGTGCTAAAAGCTATTTATCATATATCATTGCCCATTTCTCATTTTCCATTCGGGGATAAAACCAAAAGCTATTTTTGGGTTCATCGGGTATTTGCTTGGATGGTCATCTTTTGGCCATCAACACTGTGGCCACCTTGGGACAGGGGGAGGTCCGAGAACTCCCCTTGTCCCATCCACGTCTTACATCATCGCATCCAATCAAATCCCGAATGAAGCTAATTTTAAAAAGAATAATGAAAAATGCGAAATGACAAATGTGCTTAGTGTCTTGTTTTCACCAGGCTGTCTGCTTCCAACTTTCGTTGTACTCAGTCGCGATCAAATACCGGGGTATGAAGCTCTGAATTGCTTCGAATATCCTCTTCCAACAACTGTCGAAGCAGATAGTAGATCTCTCCGGGTCTTCCGGAGCCGATAGAATGACCATCAAACATCACAGCTGGCAGGATATCGAATGTAGTCCCGAAGAGCAGAATTTCAGAACCACAGTAAGCCTCGTTTAGCGTTATGTCTTCAAATATCACTTGTCGTAATTTGCCTGCTTCAACCAGTGACTCCGCCAACTCCGCCGCCCTTGTTACGGTGGTGCCTCTAAGAATCCTACTAAATCTCGGAAAATTCAGCACACCTTCCGAGGTCACCAAACCTACATTTTCGGTAGATCCCTCACCCAGAAAGCCGTTCTCGTCCATGGAAATAGTATACTGCACCCCCGCATCCACCGCCTCCTTCTTCATCAGCACATTAGGAAGGTAGTTACAACTCTTGATGTTGGCAAAATAGGACTTTTTAATCGGAATGCTGCTGCTCTTAACAAAAACGCCTTCGGTCGCGTGCTCTGCTGGTGGTGAACTGGGACTACATACAACGATATAGATCTGTGAGGTTGGACACTCGTAAGGATTGGTGGTGAAACCACCCGGACCACGAGAGGCGAAAAGCCTAATCAGACAGTCCCGGGCTCCGGCAATGCGTATTGTCCCTATAACCAAGTTGGTTATTTGTTCCAGCGTAGCTGGTAAAGCAAGGTACACTGCCCTGGCAGAGCGCTCCAAACGTTTCAGATGAGCTTGAAGATTATAGATATTACCGTTGACGCACTTGAAAGCCTCGAAAATCCCATCCCCGCGGTGAACCATATGATCGTCTACAGGGATGGTCATAAGAAAGGGGTGGGTGACCACACCCCCCAGAACACTGTTGTACATAGCCAAATAATTCTGATGATAGGGTCTAACAAATTCCTTTGCCAAACTCTGGCAGTCCTTCAAATCCAGGTGGCGCAAGGTCATGTTTCACTCCTCTTCTCTCATAGGGAAGACAAAGTGGTAGGCGTTTTATGGTCCCTGCCCGCCATCGGCTTCGCCTTCAGGCGAGGCGGGCGGGTCTGCGACCTCTTTGGTTCAATCGCCTCCTGCAACCACTCGAGCGCTGGCTCGAATGACCTCTACAATAGGGAATCCCGACTCTTCCGTCAATCCTTCCTTAGCCAAGATAACATCCACTAGCCGTCACAGCCTCCGCTAACCCGGTTGTTTCATGAGTTGATGTCGCGAGACCATGAAGATGGGTGGGCCACCGGGTAACCGCAGGGTGTTGGTTCCGAGGCGTACCTGAACGGTAAGTCGCAGGAGCCGACACCCGAGGACGCCCGGAAGGACGGCCATATCCAGGGTCGCAGCAAACAATTCATGAAACAACCGGGTTACAAGCATAATCATCCACCGGTGTCTATTTGTCCCCCGCCATCACTGAGATAGTATTTCAGCAACTTTATCATGGCCACGGCTTCTTAAGGGAGCCAAAGGTACATAAACTGGGGTGCTTGTCTCTGGGGTAGAAGCTCTCCTCGTTGTATACGCTCTGCCCAACTCCATGCCTCTACCTGGGACATTGAATAGATGTTGTCCACATATGCTCCAGGGCGGTGGTACATGACCACCTTTGCTCGCTCCATCCCTACAGCATTTTTCGCCCAGTTAACAGCGTCGTTTAGATAGCCCAATTGGTCCACCAGACGTAGATTAAATGCCTGGGTGCCTGTAAAAACCCGCCCGTCGTTCACTTTAGCCAAATCAGCCTCTGTCATATTCTTTCTTCCCGCCCTAACCACCTCTAAGAATCTACCCTGGTATTCGTCGATGATACTCTGCAAAATCTTCTTTTCCTCACTGGTGGCCGGCCGGAACGGTGTCCACATATCCTTTTTATCTCCTGATTTTATCGTCTCTTCCGCAACACCCACCTTTTCCATCAAACCTTCCACATTGAATTTTAACGCAATGGTGCCGATGCTTCCGGTCAATGTGGTTGGCTGGGCGACGATGTGATCGGCCGCGGTGGCTATATAGTATCCTCCTGAGGTGGCCATCCCAAGAAAGCAAGCAACAACAACGACATTCCGCTTTTTCTTGAACTCCTTTATCTCATGGTAGATAAGATCGCTTGCGTTCACCGTCCCACCCGGAGACTGAATACGGAGAATCAGAGCCTTTATTTCACCATCTGTGGCGGCTTTGCCGAGTTCCTCCTTCATCCTGGCAACCAAGTTGATCTCTTCTCTGAAACTGCCTTCTTTCTTCTTCTCTTCGTAAGCCAGCACTCCGCTAACATCCATTACCAAGACTTTACCGGGCCCCTCTCCTTCAATTACCTTTTCCTGTAGCGGTAAGGCTGGTTGATAAAGGCTCACATTAACAAAGGCACACCCGGATGCAGTAACGGTAAGCAAAGCCGCAGCCAAACACCATTTCATAAAACCATTTCCCTGCTTCTCCAGTATTTTCATGTTCATCTCCTTCTCTTTTCTTCTTCCTTGTTTCCTCTTCCCTATTAGTTTAACTTCTGTAATGATCAAACTCTTTCGGGCTAGACTTGCCTCAAACCTTAGAAGTATTGGTGAAAGTGATTAGGATCGGTTTTGAGCAACCGCCCGTTGACGGTCAATCCCAGTTCTGCTATGAGGCTAAAATGTTAGATTTTTTCCCGTTCCATTAGAATGGCCATCCTGGCAAGGCAACCAGCATACATTGGTGAGGATTAAAGCCATGGTTAAAATTGACAAAATAAACCAGGCAGCAGAAATCCTAAAGGGTATCGTCTTTGAAACCCCACTAGTATATTCCAATTACCTCAGTCGGCGATTTGACGCCAGAGTCCATCTCAAACTCGAGAATCTGCAAAAGACAGGCTCCTTTAAGTTTCGTGGAGCCTACCACAAACTGGCTAATATCCGGGAGGACCTGGGGCCAGAGGGTGTGGTGACAGCCTCAGCTGGAAACCACGCCCAGGGAGTAGCACATGCCGCTCAACTCATGTCCATTTCCTCCACCATTGTCATGCCTGAATGGGCCTCAATTAGCAAACAAACAGCCACCCGATCTTACGGTGGCCGGGTAGTACTAAGTGGGCAGAGTCTGGAAGAAAGTTTGAACCAGGCCCACAAGTTGGAAGCAGAAGGCAGAGCATTTATTCATCCCTATGACGACGAGGATATTATCGCCGGCCAGGGGACCGTGGGTCTGGAGATCGTTTCCCAATTACCTGAGGTAGAAAAAATTCTGGTCCCTGTTGGCGGCGGTGGTCTCATCGCTGGAATTTCCGCTGCGGTAAAATCCCTTTGCCCGCAAGCATCGATCATCGGGGTGCAGGCTGCTTCCTGTGCTTCCACCGCTGCAGCTTTGAGACTCGGCAAACGAGTAACAGTTCCAGCCAAACATTCCATAGCTGACGGCATCAGCGTCAAGAAAGTAGGAAAGCTGCCTTTCGCCATCATCCGGAAGTTAGTTGACCTTGTGGTGGCCGTGGAGGAGGAGGAGATTGCCGCTGCCATGCTTGAATTACTGGAGCGCAAGAAGGTTTTGGCCGAGGGTAGCGGTGCTGTCCCCTTGGCAGCACTCATGGGCGACCAGCTTGGAAGTATTCGTGGGCAATCGGTGGTCCTGGTGATTAGCGGCGGCAACGTTGATACTCATCTATTGGGAAGAATCCTTAGGAAAGGATTGTTTAAAACCAACCGGATCATGAGACTCTCAGTGCAACTTAGGGATGTCCCTGGTGCCCTTGCCGACCTTCTCAAGGTGGTCGCCGACTGCCGAGGCAACATCCTCCACGTTTTCCATGACCGCCTAGGGCGGCATCTCCCCGTTGACTTGAGTAGGGTAGAATTGGAGATAGAAACACGGGGTTCGGACCACATTGAGGAACTTCTCAAAGCTCTTAGCGGCAGTGGTTACGAAGTAGATACTATCTGAACTGCGGTTATCTTTTCTTGAAGCTGGCGAACCTGCTCGTCCTCCGGGGCCATTGCCGCTGCTCGTCGGCACTGTGCCAGAGCTTCTTCCAGCTCTCGATTTTGCCAGAGCAACTCTGCCAATCTCCGGCAAAACAGCACACTATCCGGTTCCAATTCAACACTCCGACGAGCTAGAGAAAGGGCTATCTCCAGGTTCGAGTCCACCCGTCTATACAAAATAGCCAGACCGCTAAGTGCTGCCGCGTCATTACCGTTGATCTTCAGAGCTTTCTTGAACCCATTCATTGCTTCTGCGTCCTTGCCCTGCTCCAGAAAACATTCACCAAACAGCCGCCAAGCCTTGGCCCAGTGGGGTTTAAGCTCCACTGTTTGACCCAGGTAATGCAGAGCTTCCTCCAAACGGCTCTGTTTTCTGCACAGCTTAGCCAGCTGGAAATAGGGGGCAGCTCTTTTGGGCTCGAGCTTGGAAGCTCGAGTGAAGGCTTGCTCAGCCTCATCCTCCCTCCCTAGGCTCAGCAAAGCGCAGGCCAAATTGTATTGCCCCATAAAATCACTGGGCTTCACTGAGGCTACCTGGGCAAACTCAGTGACGGCTTCCTCAAATTCGCCCATCTTGGCATAGCAAACTCCAAGGCTATTGCTGACATTTACATTATTGGGATCCAAGGTCAAAGCCCGCTGGAACTCTGCCACCGCCTCTTTGAGCTTTCCCCTTTCATAAAGCCGATCTCCACTAATATTAAGACTTACCGCGTCAAAAAGAGTCTGAGTGTTAGGCCCGAAAAACTTAGTATGAATGAGGGCCTTACGAGCGTTGTCCAGCATCTCGACCTTGGCAAAGCCCGGACAGGGATGGACGCTAATGCCGATTTGCACGGTAGTACTCAGCTCCGATTTCACTAGCTGACGAATAGCACTGCCCCGCTCTTGGGCTGAATCAACATCTGCCCCTGGTAGAAACATCCCGAATCGATCAGGACCTGCCCATTCTACCACTGCAGTTGTAGGGCTCTCCTTCTTACTCACCGCCATTACACGTCTGGCTTTCCCCGCTGCCCCTCTTGAGCCGTGTTGTCGTTGCCAAACCTTCCAATCGTCAAGCTTGACCAACAAGAGGGCGCCAGGCTCATCGTTAGTGAGCAAAGGGGATAAACCTTTTTCTATGGCTGACTCGCGCTTGACCAACCCTTGTTCGAGGAGTGTCTGATAGCTGAGTATACTCTCGTCTTTATGTTCGGCCACCTGGGCCGCCAAGGTTGCCCTCCGAATCACCTCTTCTGTAGCGGTCAACCGCACTCCGTGATCACTTTTTTCCCATGGCAGCGAAGGTCCATCATCGTAAAAATCTTCCGGAAAAGTTGCTATGCCTGCCCTCAGAGTCCACTTCTCCTCGCCATCTTTGCCCCCTGTTTCAGCCTTGCTTAAACCGCTGTGCACCTTTTCAGCCCATTGTTGGGCTTCCACAAGCTGCGCCTTTGGCCAGAAGATTCCCACGTAGCCACCTCCCAGATGCGCCGCCAGAGCCTCGTTTGGCAGGGCCTCCACTACCTTTGGACCAAGATTTTTCCAAACTGGACCCGGTCCAGCCCAAGGTTCGGGTGCTGGGTTGACTGCAAAACAGATGAAGCTAAATTGGGCCGCCCCAGGTCTGTGGTCAAGCATTCGCCTTGAAGTCAAACTGCCGTCACTCTCGGCCAGTTCTATGGCCCGGCTCAACTCCTTTATAAGCACCTGCCGCCGCCACAGCATGGTCTCCTCGTCCCTCCACCCTCTTTTTTCCCACTGGAGGCTGTCAATGCAAAGACGAGCCAGCCTCTCCAAAAGCACCTGGTTTTCTGGATTTTGGTATTTCTTTTCAACATCTTCGGCAAAGAGCACTCCTACAACTCTTTCGCCCTGGACCAGGGGAAGAAGGAGCCAGCCAAACTCTTGATTAAAAGCAGGACGCCGGCTAAGAACTACCTCGTTTACAAGCTTCAACAGAACTTTTGGCGAATGATGCTGACTGAGAAGACTGTAGTCGGGAAAAGGAGGCAGGATAGCGAGTTGTCGACTGCCCAATATGTCAGCCATCTCCCGCTGGAAGATTTCCTTTCGGGCTACTGCGTCTGCTGGGGTTAGATCAATGGAGTTGGATGCCATAGCTCTCCTCAAGGCACAATTCGCGGAATTCCATAGGGCAAGGGTTTCGGCTTTGAGCTAGCCTCATGAAGCATCTCAAGATCTTCAGACTCGAGAACACCTGGGTTTCTGATAAATTTGTTCAGATGACTAGCTGGGAGGCTGCCGCAGCAATAATTTTCTCATCTCCAGGCTGCAAAGTCCTTACGTCCAGCAAAAAGAGTTCCTGTTCCACCCGGCCTATTACGGGCGTCGTATATCCTCGAAAACGAGCCTCTAGGCGAGCCGCAGACATTTCTTTGGAGCTCATGGCCACCAGTTTCGTCGGAAGGTTTTGCACGGGAAGGGCTCCACCACCTACCATGGAGAAACCATCCATTACTCCCACCCCAATTGATTCAGGAATTTTGGCCCTTAGAGCTTCGACCAGAACTCGGGCTCGATCTTCCAAAGTTTTAAGGTCGGTGGCAATCATCTTGAGGGTGGGAATGGCTTGGATGGCAGTATCTTCGTCCCGATATAGCCTGAGGGTGGCCTCAAGAGCCGCCAGAGTCAGCTTATCAACTCGAAGCGCTCTTGTGAGCGGATTTCGTCTCAGTTGCGCAATTAACTCTTTCCTACCCAAAATGATTCCCGCCTGCGTGCCTCCTAATAGTTTATCGCCGCTAAAGGTAATCACATCCGCACCAGAACGTACACTGTCCTGGACGAGTGGCTCTCCCTGGAGCCCGAACCGGGTAACATCTACAAAGCAGCCGCTGCCCAAGTCCTGCATAACAGCGACCTCATGTTTACCCCCCAGTTCCACCAGTTCCTTGAGACTCACCTCAGCAGTAAAACCGATTATCTGGTAGTTGCTAGCGTGCACGTCAAGCAGGAGTGCGGTTTCCGGACCAATGGCTGCTTCATAGTCATTTAGGTGGGTTCGATTGGTGCAGCCCACTTCCCTGAGAATGGCGCCGCTACGAGCCATAATGTCGGGAATACGGAATGAGCCGCCGATCTCAACCAACTGCCCCCTTGAAACCACGACTTCTCTGCCCTGCGCTAGGGTGTTAAGGACAAGCACTACTGCGCCCGCATTGTTATTGACTACCAGAGCCCCTTCTGCGCCGGTTATCTCGCACAGTACTGCTTCGGCATGGACATACCGTGAACCCCTTGTTCCGGCTGCCAAATCATACTCCAAATTGGAGTAGCCGCTGCCCACGAGCTGCAACCTGTCCAAGGCATCCTGACAAAGGAGCGAGCGGCCCAGATTGGTATGGACAATTATACCTGTGCCATTAACAACGCGACGGAGGGTAAACGATGCCAGGTGCTCGAGTTCCTCGAGGATCTCATTCACCAAGTTAGCTTGGTCGAATTCCTCCGGATCAAAGGCGACTTCTCCTCTGAGGATGGCTTGTCGGTTCCGGTCCAAAACGTTCCGTATCGCTCGCACCACCAGAGTGCGAGGATGGGTCACCACCGCATCACTGATAGCCTCCTGGTGCAATAGTTCGTCAACCGCCGGTAGAGAACGCAGCATTTCCTTGTTGCCCGAACTTACCACAATAGATCGCCCTCAAAGAATTGGCCAAACTTATAACTTACAAAACTTAATAAAGATAAAGTACAAAAAACTAGAATAGCACCCCTCTATTCGCTTAGCTCTGCTAGAACTATGCCACCAAGACCATTGGCTGACTCAAGGCAGGCAGGGTCTGATCACCAACCTTGAAGCTGGCAAGTTGGCACTCTACTACTACAAAAGTGCTGAAATAGCAAGGATTTTTGCCTCCTCGGAGTACTATTCAGAATGGGCATAATCAAAGAGGATCATCAGCTTTGGACATGTGTAGTCTTTGGCGCAAAAGTGGACCCAGATAGAGCACTAGGCCAATCTTTATTAGATCCCCCGGCAAAACCACCAAACATCCTATTTTTATTGCTGTGGACAGCGACACAGCCTTTTGCTGGATAAAATTCAGATTAAGATAAAGTACTGTTACGCCCGGAACGTAGATCGCCAAAGTGCCCGCCACCAGCGCCAAAAAAAGAAAAGAGTGCTTTAAAGAGTCACGCCTCTCGGTGATATTACCTATTATGTAAGCCCCACAGACAAAACCCAAGAGATAACCAAAAGTTGGCTGTAACACATATCCGAGTCCGCCCCCATGGGCAAAGATAGGAATGCCCATCAAGCCGACAAGGATGTAGACCAGCTGGCTGAGAGCCCCCAACCTTCCCCCCAAAATCAAGCCGGAAAACATGACCATCAGAGTCTGCAAGGTGAGGGGCACATATGGGATAGGAATTCTGATGAATCCACCAATTCCGGTTAAAGCAGCAAAAAGAGCTACCAGGCTCAGCTCCCGGGCGCTCAGCCAGTTGGTTTTTTCTCTCTCTGCAACCAACAGCACTCTCCTTAAGAGAAAAAGGTCAACCTCCTCACCAGCAGGGTCGAGTCCCTATAATAACATGTTCGGCAACAGTTTCCCCAGAAGTCTCCTCGAAGGTAATAGGTCATGGGTAATAGATTATTAGGTAGGAACCATCCCATAATCCATTACCTATAACCCATAACCAATAACTCGTTTTACCCTCTTGCTTTTGGCCACCACATGCGTTAGTTTCACTGCCTACTATTGGGTTAGCTCTAGGGGTCCGTGAGCAGATTAAAAATCGATTACTAGGTGCATCCTTCCTGGCCCTCGGGGTACAACCGGTTATGGAACAGGGTGAGCAGCAAAATAAGACTAAGCTAGATGACGACTGGCAACAACTGTTTGGCGGTTCCCGTCTCGAAGACCTGCATTCTGCTGTAGCTGGCGCCAGACAGACGATCTTTGCTCAAGGGCTTAGCCGCTGGGCTCTTTGCTATGGACTGGCCCGTTTGCTGCCGCGGTTCAAACGTACTGTCCTGTTGATCACCCCCTCACCAAAGCAGGCCTGGGAAGCACACCAAAGCCTTTCTTTCTTTCTCGGCCTTTCTGAATCTTGGACAGGGGATCCTTTGGAATGTCCCCTCTGGCATTTTCCCGCAGCCAACCGCCGCATGGCAGCGGAACCTTTCGTTGCACCTGACGTACAAGGCCAACGTCTCGCTGTTCTTTACGCGGCAGCGGCTACTAACCGGCCTAAAATCATCATTACTTCGGCCCAGGCAATAATGGAGAAGGTTCTACCCCGGCGACACTGCATGGATGCCAGTCGCTACCTGGTCAAAGGAGAGGAGGTACGCCGTGAGGAGTTCATATCGCACCTTACTTCCATGGGCTATTACCGAACTGACTTGGTGGAGGAAGTTGGTGACCTCAGCGTACGGGGCGATATCATTGACTTGTTTTCTCCCCTCTACCACCGTCCTTTGCGCTTGGAGTTCTTTGATGAAACCATAGAATCAATCCGCTTTTTTAATCCTTCCAACCAGCGTTCCAGTGAGCCCCTGGAAGATGTGGTCATAGTGCCGGCCCACGAAATACTGCTCAATGACTCCAGCAAGGAGCGAGCCAGCTCATCGTTGAAACTCGCCTGGGAGAAGGAAGGACAATTTCGGCGTGATCTGGAGCTATGGCTTGATCGGGTAGGCAACTCGGGCCATTTCCCCGGTATCGAGCAATTGCTGCCTCTCTATTATGAAAAGCTGGAGACCCTGTTCCATTACTTGTCACCCTCAACCCTTGTGGTGCTGAGCAACTCAGGTGAAATCAAAAAGACAATGGCCGAGCTATTAGAACAAGCTGACCTAGACCGGGATTTTGCTTGTCAAAACTCGCGCTGGACCCCCTCCCCTGAGACCTACCTGCTTGATGTAAGCGAAATAGAGACATCTCTTGAACCTTTCCCCCAGATCCTACAGTCCAGTCTTCCGGTGGAGCACGGTTATGAACAGAAAAGCTCGGAAGTGCTCAACTTCCGCCTAGGGGATCACAGGGGGCTGCAGCGCAAAATTCAAGACCATCAACAGCGCCAGCGGCTACTTGAACCACTGGCTCAGAGACTGCAACAGTGGCAAAAGTCTGGAATAAGCCCCTTTTTGGTCTGCCGCACAGCGGAACAGGGGCGCCGCTTTGAAAAATTACTTACTGACTATGGGGTAGACGCCCACTTCAGCTCGGAACCTTTTGGGCAACTTTCCTTTCGAGCTCCGGTTACAAAAATTGTCGTGGGTCGCCTACCCTTTGGATTTATCTGGCCCGATGAGGCTTTAGCCGTTGTCACTGAAACAGAGCTCTACGGCGAAAAACCACGTCGACACAGTGTTCGTCCCCCTGAGATCGGCTCTTTTTTGGGCTCATTTGCCGATCTTCAGCTTGATGACTTTGTTGTTCACCTGGACCACGGAATTGGCGTTTACAAAGGGTTGCTCCACCTGAAAATCAACGAGCACTCCAATGACTTTCTCTTCCTAGAATACCAGGATGGAGACCTACTTTATCTCCCGGTTGACCGGTTGGATAGGGTACAGAAATACATTGGCGTTGAAGGTTATCAACCTCGAGTGGATAAACTGGGGGGGCAGCGCTGGGCCTCTACCAGAAAACGGGTACAAGATTCAATCCAAAAAATAGCCCAGGAGCTCTTACATATCTACGCTCTACGTCAAATAAAAGAAGCAACGACTTTTTCGCCGCCGGACAGTAGTTTTAGGGAATTCGAAGCCACTTTCCCTTATGAAGAAACTCAGGACCAACAGGCAGCCATAGAGGATGTCCTCGCCGACATGCAGCAAGACAAATGCATGGACCGACTAATTTGCGGCGATGTGGGCTTTGGCAAAACTGAGGTTGCCCTGCGGGCTGCCTTTAAGGCAGTAATGGACGGGAAACAGGTGGCGATACTTGTACCTACGACGGTCCTCGCAGAGCAACATTATCTCACTTTCAAACAGAGGCTTGATGGTTATCCCGTCTTCTTGGAAGTGCTTAGCCGTTTTAAGGTAAGGTCAGAGCAGAAAAAGATACTGGCTGATCTTCAGAACGGTCTCGTGGACATCGTTATCGGTACCCACAGGTTGCTTCAGCCAGATGTGAACTTCAAAAGCCTTGGATTACTCGTTGTCGATGAAGAGCACCGATTTGGCGTTCGCCACAAAGAAAGGATAAAACAGCTCCGCGCCGAAGTGGATGTCCTGACCTTGACAGCTACACCCATTCCTCGCACCCTGCATATGTCTCTTATAGGAATTAAGGATCTAAGTGTCATTGATACGCCACCACAGGATCGCAGAGCCATTGCCACCAGAATCTGCTCCTTCGACGACCTGGTAGTCAAAGAAGGTGTTCTCAAAGAAAAAGCTCGGGGGGGACAGGTATTTTTTGTCCACAATAACATCAAAACCATTTATCGCATTGCCAATCACCTCCAAGAGCTTATTCCTGAAGTCACTGTGGCTGTCGCCCATGGTCAGTTGCGAGAACGGGAGCTGGAAAAAGTCATGCTTGATTTCATCCACCACCGCATCGATGTGCTGGTCTGCACCACTATAATTGAGTCAGGTCTGGACATACCTGCTGCGAACACAATCTTTATCAATCGTGCCGACAAGTTTGGCCTGGGGCAAATCTACCAGCTTCGAGGCAGGGTGGGAAGGTCCTCGGAACAAGCCCATGCCTACCTACTTATCCCGGGTGAACATTTGGTAACCCGCCAAGCACAACGACGTTTACTGGCCCTTATGGATTTCACTGAACTTGGATCCGGTTTCAAGATAGCTATGAACGACCTTCAGATCCGAGGTGCTGGTAATATTCTTGGTGCCGCCCAATCCGGACATATTGCCGCAGTCGGTTATGAGATGTACGTCCATCTGATGGAGAAGGCCATCGCCCAACTCAAAGGGGAAACCCCCAGGGAGCCGGTTGAGCCCGAAATTCACCTAAACCTGGCAGCCCATCTGCCTGAAACATATATCACCAGTAGCGGTCAGCGGTTGACTACCTATAAGCGACTCGCCTCTGCCGGCCATGAAAGTGGCCTCGCTGACCTGGAAGAGGAACTGCGGGATCGGTTTGGTCCCCTGCCTGAGGAGGCCTCTCATCTGTTATCCCTGCTCAGACTGAAGCTGCTCTTAAGAAAACTATGGATAAAACAGCTAGATAGTGTAAATGGCGAGTTTATCCTTACTTTTGCCGAAAACCCAGAAATAGATTTAACCAGACTCACTCGACTAATTGCAGCTGAGCCCAAACGTTTGCGTCTCACTCCCGAATACCGTCTCTATTTCAAAAGTCACTCCCCTAATGTGGTGGAATCCATCACCGAACTCAAAAAGCTCTTGCACAACTTGGTGTAAAGTGTTATCAATTTAAATTTACCAGTTTTTGTTTTGAGGTCGGGTAGTTAGCTCAACTTAACCGACGTTGTCTTGCAATGGAAATAGGCTGGAAAAATTGGCTCATCAGTGTGTGGCTTTCTCTCCTTGCCGGGGTTGTCTTGACTCTTTCCCCATCTGGGGCAGAGGTAGTAGACCGAATTATCGCTTACGTCAATGACGATATCATCACCTTGAGCGAGCTTAATGAGAGAACAAATGCCTTTGTGGCTGCCCGCCGCCAAAATCCCTTTCTCCGCGAGCAAGAGCAGTCTTTGGAGGAGATTCGTCGCAGTATGCTCGATCTTCTCATCAACGAACGGTTGGCCGCCCAAGAGATTTCCCGCTTGAAGATCAGTGTGAGTGACGAGGAAGTGGATGGAGCCATTGACAGGATCATGCGGGAAAATCGCCTCACTCAGGAGACTCTGGCAGCCGAGCTTCGCAAAGATGGAAAAACAGTCGAAGATCTTCGCAAGCAAATCAAGGCAAGTATGGAACAGACAAGGTTAGTCAACCGTGAGGTGAGAAGTAAGACCATAATCACCGATGAAATGATTCAGGCTTACTATGAGGACCATATAGAGGAATTCGAAAGGAAGGAACGCTGGCGTATCCAGGACATCTACCTGCCCTTCACCCCCACTGACACCCCCGAGGAGCGCACTCATTTGCGCAATGTGGCCAAACAGATCTTGGAACGCTTGCGGTCGGAAGGCGATTTTAGCTCATTGGCCAAGCGCTATAGCCAAGGCCCCGGAGCGGAGGCTGGAGGTGACCTGGGTTTCTTTTCTAAGGGCGAACTCGAGCCCGTGCTAGAGGCAGCAATTGAGGCCTTAAACCCTGGCGAAGTTAGCCCGGACATTGAAACCACTAGAGGAATACACATTATTAAACTCAAGGAGGTGGACAAAGCCCCCGCCAAGCCGTTGGAAGAGGTTGAGGGGACTATTAGGGACTTGCTTTTCGGAAGAGAAGTGGACTTCAGGTACAGGGAGTGGCTGAGCGGCCTGCGAGAACGCTCCTATGTGAGGATTGTCTACTAGATGATCATTGATGCAATTGGGGACGATGACTGCAGCATCAAAGCCCGCGCCTTCTGCTTTTCGGAGTAGCTACATGACTCAAATTACAACCATTGACAAAGTTGGCGAGTTCGTTGGCCAGACGGTGACCATACGTGGCTGGCTTTACAATAAGCGCTCGAGCGGCAAAATCCGTTTCCTTTTGATCCGTGACGGCACCGGAGTCATCCAGTCTGTGGTGGTGAAAAATGAGTTGGCGCCAGAGGCTTTTTCCGCCACTGAAATCCTAACGCAAGAATCCTCCTTAGAGGTCAGCGGTACGGTACGTGCCGATGGTCGAGCTCCAGGCGGTTATGAGTTGCAGGTGAGCGATATGCGGGTCATCCAGGTGGCTGAAGATTATCCCATCAGTCCCAAGGAACACGGACCTTCTTTTCTATTGGACCATCGTCATCTCTGGCTTCGCTCCTCTAAACAACACGCCATCTTGCGCATCCGGAGCCACGTTATCCAAGAAGCTCAAGCCTATCTTAACCGCGAGGGTTTCGTCCTTTTCGATGCTCCCATCCTCACACCTACTTCATGTGAAGGTACCAGCACTCTTTTCGAGACAGATTATTTCTACGGTGAAAAGGCCTATCTCTCTCAAAGCGGCCAGCTTTATGCCGAGGCCGGTGCCATGGCTTTTGGCAAGGTCTACACTTTGGGCCCCACATTTAGAGCGGAGAAATCCAAAACCCGTAGACATTTGACCGAGTTTTGGATGTTGGAGCCAGAAGTGGCCTTCGCCGAATTGGAAGACATTCTCTCGCTGGCAGAAGAACTGGTAACCCATCTGGTCCATTCTGTCCTGACTAACAGAGGCGAGGAACTCAAAGTTTTAGAGCGTGACCTAACAAAACTGCAGTCAGTGGTGCCTCCATTTCCCCGTATAACCTATGAACAAGCTTTGAATCTGTTAAGGGAGAAAGGTATTTCCCACAATTGGGGTGATGATTTTGGCGCCACCGAAGATACTCTTATCTCAGAGCAGTTTGATCGCCCTGTAATGATCACTCACTACCCCCTGCAAACAAAAGCCTTTTATATGAAGAGCGATCCCCAAAAACCTGACCTGGCACTTTGTCTTGATGTGCTCGCACCTGAGGGTTATGGGGAGATTATCGGCGGCTCTCAGAGGGAGGATGACTATGATAAACTTTTGGAGAGGCTGGTGCAGCACAACCTTCCCCGGGAGTCCTTTGAATGGTATCTCGATCTAAGGCGCTACGGCTCGGTACCCCATTCAGGCTTTGGGCTTGGAATAGAACGAACCATTGGCTGGATCTGTGGCATTAAGCATTTACGGGAGACTATTCCCTTTCCGAGGCTCTTGCAGCGCATCTACCCCTAGCCAGAGACTGGTGCAACCCGGCTATTGAGATAAAAAAACCACAGCAGAGGAAAAATCCCAAATCCGAACCCGGGGCCCCGCCCAAAAAGTGGGAACTCCAAAGGAGAATTTAAAATTTTGAATTTAGCAGCCGCTAAGTTGCTCTGTGTTCTCTGTTGTTAGAGCGGTTTGAGTATTGCTTTCACCGTAACAGGTGGTGAGGTCATGAAAAGGCTCGGTGAATTCCTGCGAGGAGAGCGGCAGGCACGAGGAATAAGTCTGCAACAAATAGCTGCCGATACCAGAATCAGCATGAAAATGCTTCAGGCCATCGAGGAGGGGGATACCGAGCAGCTCCCCGCCCCTGTCCTCATCAAGGGGTTTCTCAGGGCCTATGCCAAGAGGATTGGTCTTGACCCGGAAGATGTGATTGTTGAATACCAAGATCTTATCGAGGAATTGGGTGCCCGTCAGGAAGCAATTGAGAAGTTTCACCAAAGGCTACACCCCAAATCCTCCAAGAAAAAGTTCTTTGCTTTATTTTTAGCCCTTGGGCTCTTTGCGGGTTTGGCACTCATCTGGTCCCACGCCAGCCATGAGCGGCGTCAGCCCAAGACTCCCGCAGAAGGAAAATCGCTCTCCTCAGTGGAAGTTAGGCAGAAAACTACAAGAGCTGATTTAGCTTCTGAGCTCAATGAGAGACAGACGTCTGAAGTCGGTACCAAGACTGCTGAGAAGACCGAGGCTGAAGCAGAAACCAAGAGCTCTCAGCCAAGCGTCAAGGAAGCAACTGTTGAATCACTCCCCACACCATTCGTGCTCAGGGTTGAGGCATTAGAAAGGACCTGGCTTCGTATCATCATTGATGGAAGCCGCGAGCGCGAGTACTTACTCCAGACGGGTGAGCAACTGACCTGGATACCAAGATCAGAGGTGAAGCTGCTTGTAGGGAACGCTGGCGGAATCAGGCTCTTTCTGAACGACAATCCCTTGAAACCCTTAGGGGAAAGCGGCAAGGTTGTCCGGCTGGAACTGCCTGATCCCTCTCTGATCTTTCAAGCCGATTTCGAGGGGACCGATTCAGGGAACTGACAATGACTATTCGCCAGGATGAGGCGGTCATTCTCCGCACCAGGGACTACCGCGAATCGGACCGTTTGATTACATTCTTCAGCAGGAGCCAGGGGCAACTCACCGGTATCGCCAAAGGAGCACGGCGCAGTAAGAAACGTTTCGTCCACACCCTAGAACCCCTTTCCCACGTCCTGATCACCTATGCAGACAGATCATCCTCTGGGCTAGTGCGCATCGATGCCAGCGAGCTCAGAAACGGTTTCATTGAACTCCGCAGCGACATTGCACGTTTAGGCTATGCCAGTCTCAGCTGTGAGGTTGTGCTGGAAATGTCACCGGAACGTCAGGCCAATCCCACCCTTTTTGTCTTGCTTAATCAATACCTCAAACAGCTGGAGGGAAAAGGGGAGCCTGAAAATTCCTCCTTTTTATTCCTCCTGCGGATGCTGAGCCTGAGCGGCTATGCTCCAAATCTACAGACATGCCTTCGCTGCGGCCGAGATTCGACTGCTGGTCAGGGCTGGTATTTCTCCATTTCCCAGGGAGGGCTACTCTGCGGAAATCACCGCCCAGGGGGAAAGGTGTATCAAGTCTCCTTGGGTACAATTATGCTGCTGAGGCAAGCACAACAGCTCCCCCTCGCCAAAGTCTGGCGCCTGAGATTTCATCGTAAATCCCGGGATGAATGTCGTTTTCTTCTCTTAGACCTTGTCCGACATCATTTAGAGAAAGATCTCAAGTCTCTGAGGCTTCTCCATCAGATAGGTGCATTAGAATCAACCAACAATTCTGCCAATCCCTAGCCTGCCAACATACAAGGCGGTTTACCCTTGGTGTGCAAAGAAAGCGGCCTTGCTGATCTCTCTTCTGTCGTTCCCTCCGGGGCGTAGGCCCCTATGGGCCGGAGGCCAGGGCTCATCCGTCTGCGGCGGAGTCACTTCTTGCCCGTCTGCAGCCGGGAAAGTGGCACAGACCTTCCGCAGTCACTCAGAAGAGACATCAGCAAAGGCCAAAAGGGGAAGCTGCCAAACAACGAGCATCTGAGCAACCTTTCTTTACGAATCTCAGCCTCGATGGGGCCTGCATGAAGATGTGGTGCTTCCTAAACAGGTACTCTGCCAATAAATGGCGCGAATATGATCGTTGTGGAGTAGCTTCCCCGTGGCCCAAGTCACAGGACTATTTTGGGGGAAACTCCTGTGGACAATAGGCTTGACAGACAACCGGCAGCAAGGTAATTTAGCCACTTGACCTATATCCCCATCTTCTCTTTAAGGAGTCTCCCATGACATTTCAGGAATTGATTTTAGCTATTGAGAAATATTGGCACGATTACGGTTGTATCATTCAACAGCCTTATGATATCGAAGTAGGCGCCGGCACTTTCAACCCGGCCACCTTGCTCAGATGTCTTGGTCCCGAACCTTACAATGTCGCCTACGTAGAACCCTCTCGCCGGCCCACTGACGGACGTTACGGCGAAAATCCCAACCGCCTCCAGCACTACTACCAGTATCAGGTAATACTCAAGCCATCTCCCATGGATCTACAGGAACTGTACCTGGAAAGTCTGAGGACCTTCGGCATCGATCCATTGGACCATGATATTCGCTTTGTGGAGGACGATTGGGAATCACCCACCCTCGGCGCCTCAGGACTTGGTTGGGAGGTCTGGCTGGACGGCATGGAAATCACCCAGTTCACTTACTTCCAGCATGCCGGAGGTATGCCACTGGATCCCATCTCTGGAGAACTCACTTATGGCATCGAACGGATCGCCATGTACCTCCAGGGAGTGGACAACATCTTTGACCTGAAATGGAACGATGAGATCACTTATGGAGATGTCCATCATAAATGGGAAGTGGAGTTTTCCTACTATAATTTCGACGAAGCAGATGTGGACATGCTTTTTAAGCTCTTCAACATGTATGAGGCCGAGTCCATCCGAATGAGTGAGCGTAAATTGGTACTGCCAACCTATGACTATTGTCTCAAGTGTTCACATACATTCAACTTGTTGGATGCCCGTGGAGCCATCAGTGTGGCCGAGCGCACCAACTACATAGGTAGAGTGCGAAATTTAGCTCGACTTGCAGCGAAGGGTTACCTGGAGCAGCGTGAGGAGATGGGTTATCCCTTGTTGAACCGCTGGAAAAACAAATAAAAGAGAATTACAGATACAGTTTCTCCTATTCACTGAGGTTGAAACGAAATCGAGGGAGACTTTATGGCTAGTGACTTTTTCTTAGAGATCGGAACCGAGGAAATTCCAGCCAGTTACATCCAACCAGCTCTGGATGCCATGGCTACCATGATCAGCAAATTCCTGTCGGCTAGGCGGATTGACCACGGAACCATCCGGACCATGGCTACCCCAAGACGCTTGGTCTGGGTGATCAAAGATGTGGCCGAAAAACAAGAAGCCCAAACTGTTGAAATCACTGGCCCGCCTAAGGATGTCGCCTTTGACGAGGCAGGCAATCCCACCCAGGCCGCTGTCGGATTTGCTAAATCCCAGGGGGTGAGGCCGGAAGAACTTCAGGTGAAGCAAACCAGTAGGGGTGAGTATGTGATAGTTAGCCGCCACGAGGCTGGAGCCTCCACCGCTGAACTCTTGAGTGGAGTTCTTACAGATCTGATCGGAAATATTCCCTTTCCCAAGTCTATGCGCTGGGGTGACTTGAAAGTCACCTTTGCCCGACCAATACACTGGATAGTTGCCCTATTGGGCCAAGAGGTGGTCCCCTTCACTTATGGCAACGTCACAAGCGGCAGCACCTCTTACGGACACCGCTTCATGAGCCCCGGCCCATTCGAGGTTACTGAGATTAAAGGCTATATGGATGGACTGCGCGAACGGTTTGTAATCGTAGACATCGAGGAGCGGAGGGAACGAATACAACAGATTGTTGCTGCCTGCGCCAAGGAAAAGGACGGCCATATCCGTGAGGACGAAGATCTTTTGGCTGAGGTGGTTCAGTTGGCGGAATACCCCACTGCAGTGTGTGGCAGGATCGACCAGCACTACCTCGAGCTACCGCAGGAAGTTCTGATTACTGCCATGCGAGCACACCAGAGGTACTTTGCAGTGCTGGACGATGCAGGTAAATTGATGCCCTATTTTGTCACGGTCAACAACACCTTGACCCGCGACCCTCAAGTTGTAGCCTTGGGAAACGAACGAGTGCTCCGTGCCCGTCTTGAGGATGCCCGCTTCTATTACGTGGAGGATCAGAAGGTCTCCCTTGATGACAGAGTTGAGGAGCTAAAGGAAGTAGTCTTTCACTCCAAGCTCGGGACATCTTACGAAAAGCTGGAGAGATTTAAAGCACTGGCTGAGTATATGGCTGATCAGTTGGCACCGGACGACAAGGCCACAGTTAGCAGGGCTGCCTATTTGTGCAAGGCCGACCTGGTGACCGGTACTGTGGGTGAATTCCCTGAGTTGCAAGGAATCATGGGCCGGGCCTATGCTAAACTTGCCAAGGAAAACGAGGCAGTGGCAGAAGCCATTTACGAGCATTACTTGCCAACCCATGCGGGTGGCCAACTGCCAACCGGTATGGCTGGCTCCCTTGTGAGCATGGCTGACAAGTTGGACACTGTTGTTGGCTGTTTCGGTGTTGGTCAGATTCCGACTGGAACTGCTGATCCCTTCGCTTTACGTCGCCAAGCCTTGGGAATTATTCGCATCATACTGGAAAAAGACCTCTCCATCTCTCTCTCTGACCTCATAAGCAGAGCCATTGACGGTTTGGACGGAAAGCTCACCGAGCCTGTTAAGCAGACCCATCAAGCCGTGCTTGAATTCTTCAAAAGGAGGTTGCAGCACTTCCTCATCGGCCAGGGACGCCCGCAAAATGTTGTGGACGCGGTACTTGCCCATCATCTCGATCCCCTGGTCGAGACCGTGGCAAAAATGAGGACATTGGAGACCTTCAAAGAACGAGAGGGCTTTGAACCCTTGCTGGGGACAGTCAAAAGAGTGGTCAACATCTTGAAGGAACCTGTTGATATGTCAGTAGATCCGCAGAGGTTCGTGAACCAAGCTGAGAAGGACTTGTACGAGAACCTGATTGCCTGTGAACAGGACCTAGAAAAGCCTCTGGCCTCTAGGGACTACGATGCTGTGTTGAACCGACTGAGTCAACTAAAAGCTCCAATAGATGGTTTCTTTGATGAGGTGTTGGTTCTGGACCAAGACTTGGCCTTGAGGCAGAACAGACTGGCTTTGCTCACTCGAATAGCAAACCTTTTTCAACAAATGGCGGACTTCTCACGCATGGTCCTTTGAACCTTGTATAGACAAACCTTTGGAGCTGGAAAGTTATTTTGTTCAGCCGAGGTATTTGTACCGGTTTTACCCTCACCTTTCCGCTGTCATTGGCCATGAAGCAGGAACAAGAAAATCAGTAGTTTTTCCATCTTATCTATGGTTAACCATCGAGAGTTACCCGGCAGGCCATAGCAGCTGCAGTCGCTCACCACCTGCATTAGCCAATACCACCCATAGGTAACAACTTTGCCATGCTCTGGGTAGCCGTCATTGGCTGATGACAGGGAAAGTCCAATTTCTGATTCCCTCCACTCCAGAGGCCCGTAGTCGAGCAAGTTTCCGGCCGGCCCCATTTTATTTATGGAGAAACTCCAGAATAAGAATCCCTTTACAAGGTTCTGCCTTTTTGTTAGCATTCGTTGATTTTTGAACCCGCATTATTAACCAAATGGTGTGACGAGACCGTGAAGCTGGCCTTGCCACCGGGCAATCACGGGGCTTTTACCCGAAGCTTACTCGAATAGTACATCGTAGGGTGCAAGGCCAGAGGACGGAAGGACGGACATATCCGCGGTCGCAGTAGGCGATTGCTGATTAATGCGGGTTGGAAGAGCTGGCCAATCCACCATGAAACCTAAAAACAGCCCACACCGGACAATCCGTTCGCACTCGGACCTGTCCTTTTTTCAACAGCCCCATGCACATTAAACAGCTTGAACTCTTCGGATTTAAGTCTTTCGTCGACAAAGCCACCGTCACCTTCTCCACCGGGATTTGTGCGGTAGTAGGACCCAATGGTTGTGGCAAAAGCAACATTGTCGACGCTATTCGCTGGGTTTTAGGAGAACAAAGCGCCAAACAGCTCCGTGGCAAACTCATGGAGGAGGTCATCTTCGGCGGAGCAAATGGGCGCCCGTCACTGAATTTTACTGAAGTGTCACTTGTTCTCTCCAATGAGGACGGCAAGGCGCCCCCACCTTACCACGAACACACCGAGATCATGGTTACCCGTCGCCTTTTTCGTTCAGGAGAAAGCGAATATCTCATAAACAAAATACCTTGCCGCAGAATGGACATTAGTAGACTGTTCATGGATGTGGGTGTTGGGCATCGTCACTACGCAATTATCGAACAAGGAAAGATTAGTACAGTAGTAGAGTCCAAGCCAGAAGACATTCGCGCTCTTATTGAGGAAGCTGCAGGGATCACCAAGTTTAAAATAAAGAAGAAAGCCGCTCTCCGGAAAATTGAGCTTACTAGGCAAAACCTTCTCCGCCTTGGTGACATCATCGCCGAAGTTTCACGCCATCTTTCGAGCCTTAAACGTCAGGCCCAGAGGGCAAACCGTTACCGAACCCTTAAAAAAGAAATAAAACAAATTGAAATCACCCGAGCCCTGCATCGCTATGGACAATACAACCAGGACTTAAAGCGTCTGGAGCAAGATCTCAGCTCCTTCAACGACCGGCAAGCTGAGCGGGCGGCTAAATTGGGGAGGTTGGACGCTGAACTGACAGACCGTTCCACCCAGATGCACGAAATAGGTGAAAATTTAAGGCAACGAAGAGAAGCACTGTTTCAGATCAAGAACTCGATCGGCAGCGACGAAAACAGCCTCCTCCACTTACAACGGCAAAGCCAAGAACTGAAGGAGAGACAACAGCGGTTGACCAAGGAGATCGAACAGCAGGAGGATCGCCGCAAGCACCTGGCTGAGGAAAGAGATCGACTCACTGAAAAACAGCGTGATTTGGCAGAGGAATGTTCTAAGGCAGAAGTTCTAGCCCATAAGCTAGAGGAGGAACTAAACCGAGAGAAGTCGCGTTTGAATCAGTTGACAGATGAGCTGGATCTTGGAAAAGGTGAACTTGTTGATCTGCTAGGCGAGATGGCCCAGGTGCGCAATGCCCAAATGTCAATGCGCAAGCATCTCGAGGATCTTGATCGCCGTCAAAGCCGGCGCAAATCTGAATACCAGGAACTCAAGGAAAAGCATGACCGGTTGCAGCCACTGAGGGAAAGCCTTGAAAGCAAAAAGACAGCCATGGAGAGAAAACTTGATGCGCTTTCTGCTCAAGCTGACTCACTCAATAAGAAAAAGCAAGAACTTGATCAAGTCCGAGATGAATGCACCGAAGTTATAAATAGTCTGGAAAGCACCTACCACCAGCAACACTCCCAACTGCAAGTTCTAGTGGAGATGGAGAGTTCCTATGCCTGGTTTAGTGATGCAGTTAGGGAACTGATGAACGCCCGTGATGAGGATGAGCTCAAGTGTAACATCAGGGGAGCAGTAGCAGAAATGCTGGAAGTAGATGCGAGCCATCGACAAGCGGTTGAGGCGGTTCTCGGCGGCCGTTTGCAGGCTTTGGTAGTGGATTCAGTCGGAGATGCTTGTGCTGCTTTGGAACACCTGAAGCGTACTGGCGCAGGCCGGAATCACTTCATTCCCCTATCGGTCACCAATCAAAATCCAAAGCATGGACCTAGCGGAGACGGTCCGGTACCGCTTGCCGGTTTAGTAAGGCCAAGGCCGGGATACGAGCAAGTCGTCAACCACCTGCTGTCCAAGGTCATGTTCTGCGACGATCTAAAGCAGGCCCTATCCTGGTGGCAGTCCCATCCCAATGCTTTTGCCCTAGTAACCCCCGAAGGCGATTTGGTAGCCCAGGATGGAACCCTATGGGGGGGGAGCCCGGAGCAGCAAATAAGTATCTTGGAAAAACAAGAACAGAGAAAGGACCTTGAGGAAAAGGTTTCTAAGTCAGAGAGCAGATTAAGCACGGAACGGTCCAAGTTCCGGGAGATAGAGGATCAACTTGCCCAGACAGCTTCTGAGCTCCAGTCAATTCAAGAGGACAAGCAGAAAGGTCGTGATCAGATTCTTGAACAAGAAAAGGAACATTACCGTTTAGAGACAGAGGAACAGAGAATTACTGAGCGGCTTGCCATGCTGGACATGGAGAAAGACCACGAAGAAGAGGAGGTTTCTCATTTGCATGTCGAACTCAGCCAAAGCGAGCAGGAACTTGAGTCTTTAGAAAAAAGGCGACAAGAATTGGACGAAGACCTGGCAGAGACAAGACATGAACGACAAGAACTGGAAGGCACAGTGGACAATCTCCAAGAAAAGGCCACGGCTCAGCAGGTCTCAGTGGGGGCATTGACTGAGAAGCAAGAGGCAGCCCGCTCAAGTTACAAGCAGTTGGAAGAGTACTACGCTGAAACCCAACGGCGACTCGAACAACTTCGAGAGGAAAGGAAAAACTGCCAGCAGCAGATAGAACTGCTTTCGGAAGAAAGGGTTCAAATCCAAGAGCGCTTAGAGCTAGCGCAGAAGCAATTGTCGGAGCGAGAAGAAAGTCTAAGGGCTGAAGAGGATGAGTGGCGAAAATTTGAAGACCATCAGCACGGTCTTGAATCGCACAGACTCCAATTGATTAAAGAGGACAGAGAAAAGGAGCAAGGGATTCAGAATCTGCGCCAAGAAATCACTGAACTCAAACTGAAGATTCAGTATCTCGTCCACCAGATTCAAGAGCATTACCATATGGATATCACCGCTGAACCCCCGCCCGACTTAGAAGAACCAGTGGATCTTGAAAAATTGGAATCGAAACTGCAGCGGCTCCGCGATCGGGTGGCACGGATTGGCGAGGTGAACTTGACAGCTATCGAAGAATACGAAGAACAGCACCAGCGCCACCAATTTCTCACCGGCCAGAGGGATGACCTGGTTCAGTCATTAGAGGGGTTGAATAAGGCCATATCACGCATCAACCGAACCACCCGCAACCGCTTTCTAAAAACACTCGAAGCGGTAAATCGCAAGCTCGCTGAGGTTTTTCCTCTGCTTTTCAATGGAGGCACCGGCCATTTGCAGTTGTCCTCCGACCGAGATCCCTTGGAGGCTGGCGTGGAAATCTTCGTACATCCTCCCGGCAAAAAGTTGACCAGCATGAGCCTGCTTTCCGGCGGAGAGAAGGCTCTGGCTGCAGGAGCACTCCTTTTTTCCCTATATATGATCAAACCCAGTCCTTTTTGTATTCTAGATGAGGTAGACGCCCCCCTGGATGACGCCAACATAGACCGCTTCATCGAGGTGCTAAAAAAGATTAGCCAAGAGTCGCAAATTATCTTGGTTACGCACAACAAGAGAACTATGGAGATCTCAGATATCCTTCTCGGTGTTACCATGGAAGAGCCCGGCATCTCCAAAATAATATCAGTCGATTTTCAAGGAATACCTGAAAGTTATGGCCAGATGGTTCAGTAGAAAGTCTAAAGACGACACACCTGAGAGTGGTAGCGAGAATGAAGCTGAGACCCAAAAGACGGTTTTGTCCTCAGCCAAAACCGCAGATTTACCACCTCACAAGTCTTCAGAGGCAGACCCTGAGAAACCTTCAGGGTTTTTTACTTATATGCGTTCCCGTCTGCGGAAAACGCGACAGGCTTTCATCGGGCAACTCGACCGTATCCTTCTCGGCAAAAAGGAAATTGACCAAGATGTACTGGAGGAATTGGAAGAGGTGTTGATTACCTCGGATCTCGGGGTTGAAACCACCCAAAGACTGATTGCCTCTTTGGAAGAGAAACTGCATAAGAATGAGCTCACCGATACTGATCGCTTGCTTAGTCACCTGAAAGAGGAAATCCGTCGCTTTTTGAAGGTTGAGGCACCCCCCCTGGACGTTAAAGTCCACAAGCCTTTCGTGGTCATGGCCGTTGGTGTGAATGGTGTCGGCAAAACAACAACCCTCGCCAAACTAGCCGCTCACTTCCAGGAGGCAGGCTTGCGGGTGATGCTGGTTGCAGCCGATACCTTTAGGGCTGCGGCAATAGAACAGCTTATGCGCTGGGCCGAACGGGTGGGTGCGGATTTGATCAAACAGAGCAGTGGTGCTGACCCCGCTGCAGTAGTTTACGATGCCATAACTGCGGCTCAGGCCCGTGGTGTGGACGTGGTGTTGATAGATACGGCGGGCCGTCTTCACACCAAAGTGAATCTCATGGAGGAACTCAAAAAGGTTAAGCGGGTCATTACCAGACTAATGGACACTGCGCCCCATGAGGTTTTATTGATTCTTGACGCCACAACAGGACAGAATGCAATCTCCCAAACACGTCTATTCCAACAGGAACTGGGAGTCTCAGGGCTGGTTCTCACCAAATTGGACGGCACTGCCAAGGGTGGCATCGTTGTGGGAGTTTGTCAGGAATTTCAAATTCCTATTCGTTTTATCGGCCTGGGTGAGGGATTGGCTGACCTCAAGGAATTCGACTCCGAACAGTTCGTAGAAGCTCTTTTCTGACCCGGTTCTTCCCTCCAATTTATTCCCCTGATCTGCAGTAGATCTATTTTCCCTTTCTCTGAAGCCCTTTAGCCCGGATGTTTCATGAATTGATGTCGCGAGACCATGAAGATGGGCGTGCCACTGGGTGACCGCAGGGTGTTGGTTCCGAGGCGTACGCGAGCGGTACGTCGCAGGAGCCGACACCCGAGGACGCCCAGAAGGACGGCCATATCCAGGGTCGCAGTAAGCGATTCATGAAACATCCGGGTTAGGCCATACTTTTTCTTTAAAACCATAGACAAAAAGAATTACCATGGTTAAACTGATATTTCATTTCTTGTTCACAACCATAAAATACACAACAGTAATATTCACTTACAGGATAGTTTCATGAAAGACGTTCTAGCCTTTGTTATGGCAGGTGGTAGAGGGGAAAGGCTTATGCCACTCACAGAGGACCGTACTAAGCCTGCGGTTCCCTTTGGTGGAATTTATCGACTTATAGATTTGCCCTTGAGTAACTGTGTCAATTCGCAAATATACAAGATCATAGTTTTGCCCCAGTACAAGTCCCAGTCCCTCCACGATCATCTGGAAGACGGTTGGAACATATTCAATCGGAAGCTAGGCCATTTTCTCAAGATCGTCTCCCCCCAGCAGCGGATAGGTCTCGACTGGTATCGGGGTACCGCCGACTCCATTCGCCAGAATCGTTATCTCGTTGAGCGCCATGGGTCGAGCCATGTCTTGATTCTTTCAGGTGATCACATTTACAAGATGGACTACAGCCAATTTCTCAACTACCACAAAGAAAAGGAGGCCCATATTACCATCTCCCTTCTTGAGGTCGAAGCGGAACTGGCTTATCAGTTCGGCGTGGCCGAAGTGGATGAAGAATTTCGCATTCTTGGCTTTCAAGAGAAGCCCAAAAAAGACGCCAAAACCATTCCTGGCGATCCCAACCATATCCTCGCCTCTATGGGCATTTACATCTTTCAGACCGAGGTTCTCATTGAAATATTAAAATCCGGCAATGAAGACGACTTCGGCCGTGACATAATTCCTAAATTACTGGATTCTTACCGGATCTATGCCTATCCTTACCGAAAGCAGAATAAGATTGAAGACTATATCTACGTGACCATGGAGGAGGGCGAACGGAGGTTGCAACTAGAGCCACATACCCGAGATTCTGCCTATTGGCGTGACGTGGGCAACCTGGATGCCTATTGGAACGCCAACATGGATCTCACCGGAGTGGATCCTTATTTCAATCTTTACGGGCAAAAGTGGCCCATTCACACCTATCAGGTTGCAGCGCCGCCCGCTAAGTTTGTATTTGCTACCGAACGGCTCGACGATTTTCGGGTGGGTAAAGCCCTTGATTCCCTGGTCGCTCCTGGTTGCATTGTTAGTGGCATAGTGCGAAACTCTGTACTGTCTCCCAACGTCATAGTTCGGAGTTGGGCTCAAATTGACGAGTCAGTCATCATGAATAGAGTGGTGATAGGGCGACATTGTAAGATCAAAAAAGCGATTATTGATAAAAACAACTTAATCCCAGCCAAAACCACAATCGGCTACAACCCGAGCGAAGACCGAAAGCGTTTCACCGTGACCCCAAGGGGTATCGTGGTGGTACCGAAAGGGTATTTTAGGGAGGAGGAATGAACCCCCTCTCACTACCCTATGGTCTCTTGCAGATCTTTATCTGCTTCCTGTGGGGCGCAAATCTAGTAAGTATTCGAATAAGCAATCAGGGTATCCCACCTATGCTGGCCGCTGCCAGCAGGTCAGTAATAGCTGGCTGTTTGTTATGGTTCTATGCCAGTTTAAATGGGTTGTCCTTGTCTCTAGAGCGAAAGGACATAATCCACGGGATCATCATTGGCTGTCTTTTTGGAACTGAATTTCTCTTCATTTATTGGGGTTTGGCCTTCACCACCGCTTCCAGGTCGGTAATCTTTCTCTACACTCATCCGTTCTGGGTAGCCCTGGGAGCACACTTCGTCTTGAAGGATGACCGTCTCACCCCTAGAAAGATAGCTGGTTTGTTTCTTGCCTTCGCCGGTATCGTATCTGTCTTCCGAAGCCATTCCGAGCAATTGCCCAGCGGTTATTGGATAGGGGATCTCATGGAATTGGCAGCCGCTTTCTTCTGGGCGAGCACTACACTCTATATAAAAAGAATGTCCCAAACCCGACACATCACCCACTATCAGACTCTTTTCGCTCAGCTCCTCTACTCCATCCCAATCTTGGCTGCCGGTTGGGTTATATTTGAGAAGCTAGACGGCCCGAACCTCAATGCGCTGGTGCTGACTGCCTTTGCCTATCAGTGCCTCGTGGTTGCTTTCTTCAGTTACATTCTGTGGTTCTGGATGATCAGCCGCTTCTCGGTTAGCGTGCTGACAGCATTCACCTTCTTTGCCCCTCTTTTTGGCACGGTTTTGGGGGCAGTCGTTTTATCTGAGCCGGTAACCCCGATGGTTTGGATCGGGATGGCTCTCGTGGGTGGAGGAATATACTTGGTAAATCGTCTGCCCAAGACCAGGAATAATTAGTTCTTCCCATAGTGTGGAAGTCTGCCTCCAGAGGACAGATAATAACTGCTATTCTTTTTACAATATTAATATTACACGTTAACTATATTAATATTTTATCTATTATTATAGCAGCTTAATAAATCTTTACTGCTTTTCCGTAAAGTTCTATCCTAATGGGGGTCTAGGCTTTTCGCAGAGTAGAATTTAGCTGTAGTAAAGAAGTCGGGCTAGGAATTTAACGGTGGGCGGCGGTGGTGGAAATCGGTATTCTGCTCCAAGTTGTAGGCCACTTGCAGCGCCAAACCCTCCTCGAAATGCGGAGCCATTATCTGCAAGCCAATGGGTAACCCCTCACTGGTAAATCCGCATGGAACAGAAATGCCTGGAATGCCGGCCAGACTGGCTGGCAGGGTAAAGACATCGGAGAGATACATCTGCAATGGGTCGTCCACCTTCTCCCCCAGCGGGAATGCCGCAGTAGGTGCCACCGGAGTAACCAGCACCTGGCACTGTTTAAAAACTTCCAGGAAATCTTGGCGGATCAGGGTGCGCACCTGCAAGGCTTTCTTGTAATAGGCGTCGTAGTAGCCAGCTGACAACACATAGGTTCCAAGCATGATTCTCCTTTTTACCTCGGCGCCAAAACCCTCCGATCGGCTTCTTCGGTACATCTCCATTAGGGTCTTGCCTTCCTTGTCGCGATGGCCGTATTTCACCCCGTCGTAGCGTGCTAGGTTGGAACTGGCTTCTGCCGGAGCGATGATGTAGTAGGCTGCTACCCCATATTCGGTATGGGGAAGGGAGACCTCGATGGACTTTGCACCCAGCCCCTCCAAGGTCCTGATACCATCCCGGACAGCCTGCTCCACCTCCGGATCCAGCCCTTCGAGGAAGTACTCACGGGGGATTCCAAAGGTGATGCCATTCAGTCCTTGCACCAGGCTCTGGGCGTAGTCCGGAACCTCCTTGGGAACTGAGGTAGAATCACCCTGATCATAACCTGCGATTACCTGCAACAGCAAAGCAGCGTCTCTGACATCTTTGGTAATGGGACCGATTTGATCGAGGGAAGAGGCAAAGGCCACTAAGCCATATCGGGACACACGCCCATAAGTAGGCTTAAAACCTACCACCCCGCAATGTGAGGCAGGCTGTCGTATTGACCCTCCTGTATCCGATCCTACAGCTGCTATGCACTCATCTGCTGCTACAGCTGCTGCTGAACCGCCGCTGGAACCACCCGGTATGTATTTCAGATTCCAAGGGTTTCGCGTCGGCCCGAAAGCCGAATTCTCATTTGAGGATCCCATGGCAAATTCGTCCATGTTGGTTTTACCCAAAAGGATACCACCCGCCTCTTTAAGCTTCAGAGCAACGGTGGCGTCGTAGGGTGGCACAAAATTGGCCAGGATGTTTGAACCGCAACTGGTGCGAATTCCCTTGGTACAGATCACATCCTTCACGGCCAATGGCACTCCGGCCAGAGGTTTTGTCTTATCGTCAAAACCCCGTTTATCCCAGCCTCGTGCCTCCTCCATTGCCATCTCTTCAGCAAGGGATAAATAGGCAGCAACCATGGGCTCCAACTTCTTGATCCGTTCGTAGATGGAACCTGTCACCTCTGCCGCGGTAGTCTCTCCCTGATCCAATAGTTTACGAAGTTCGTGTATTGTCAATTCATATAGCTGCATGGTTAGCCTCTACCACACGGTGTAACTAAAGTATGGCGAATCGCTCCCGGATCATCGACTATGCACTAAGCACTAGGCACTTATAATAAGAAAATTTAACCGCTTGAAATAAAAAGTTGAATTATTCCCTTATTAGAAATTACTTTAAATAAATTATTTGAAAATTGGAGACTTAAGCTGGACATTCGGAACCTGGATCGTTGAGCTTCTAACTGGTCTTCTTGAGTAGTGCTTAGTGGTTATTCCCAAGTGCATAGTGGGCAAGGCCCCAATCCCTTTGCCCTAAATGACCCGGGGTACGACAAACTGCGCCTCATTTGCCTCTGGAGCATTGTCAAGTGTTTGCTCTCTGGGCAAAGACTCCTTGACAGCATCAGCCCGAAAAGCGTTGTGCAGATCAACCACGTGAGAGGTAGGATCGACCCCCATGGTATCCAGCTCGTTGAGCTTTTCCATATAGAGCAAAATCTTGTTCATCTGCTCTGTGAGGTTCTCTTTCTCCTCGGAGCTGATCTGCAAACGAGCAAGTCGCGCAACGTGTTCTACCTCTGCAATCGTAATTTTCATTTATATTTACCCAATATGTCAAATGCCTAAAATGTCTAAAGTGAGGTAAAGTGCCTAAAATTTCTAAAGAACTAAAGATGTGGGATGTGCGATGTGGGAAAACCGGTTGAGCAAATTAGCCTAGCAGAACTCTCATATCCCTTATCTCATATCCACACATCCCATATCTTTAAATTTCGCAATTCGAAATTGTCCTTCGGACTCCCACCCTTCGGGCGGGTTCCCGGTTTCGCAATTTAAAATTATAATCTCTGACCTCTTAGTTCTGCCGGCTGTCTGCTGTCTGCTGCCCGCCGCGCCCCCGAGTCTCCGCATGATCGCGTCTTTCAACAGGCACTACTCCTCACTGGTTGGCCGAGGACACGGGTGAGTCTGGGACGGAAGAAGCTTCTCCTGGCGATGAAAATCCGTCCCTGCTGAAATATTCCAGATATTTCCGCCGCTGTTGGCGTAACATCTCAAAATCCACCTGGATCTCCTCCATCCGCCTCCGGTAAATAGTAATTAGAAAAGGGGGCTTGCTCACCTCTCCATCTGGGCCGACCGAGGCAGTACCCGCCACTCCAGGCAAAGCCTGTATTCGCAGGAGAGAATCACGGAGCATAGGTCGAGATGTCACCCCGGGCTGACGGAGGGCCTCCATAAGCAAGCGCATAGTATCATACGCCTGTGCCTCAGGGTACCCGGGCTTTCCCCCGAAAGTCTCCTCATAGCTCTGGACGAACTGGCTGGTGAGAGGTAGGCCGCTTCCTGAAAAAAAACCATCCACGAAAACAGCGTCCTGAAGATAGGGTGCGGCCATCTCGACTAGCTTTTGAGAATTCCACAGGTTCGTACCCAACAGTTTCACACCTGTGACGTCGTGATATGCCAACTGGGGGGCAATCAGGCCCACCTGACTGTAGGCATCTGGGATAAAGATAGCATCAAAGTCCACAATGGGAATCTCCTCTTCTTCAAGATCTCCGGGTGCTTCTCCCTTCAAGCCTGCTGACGAGCTTTCGCTAGCCTTCACTCCTTCTGTTCCATCGGTGGTTTCACCCTCGGGTCGAGGGTAGTAAAGACCAACCAGCTTTTTAATCTGGTCGGCAAAATCTGTCTGAGAGGGATCATAGGTTTCGATCCCTCTTACCTCAGCGCCCAACCGCTCCAGTTCATCCCAAAAGAGGTTCATTAATCTTGTGCCGTAACTGTCAGCAGGATAAAGAATGGCAAAACGTTTGTAATCAAGGCCAAGTACAGCATACTCCACCAGTGCCCTTGTCTGTTCCTCATTGCTGAGAAAGTAGCGGAATACGTAGTTACCAATGTGGCTTATACCCTCCTTTTGGGTGAGAGTAATTATGGGAACCCAGAGTTTCTGTGCTTCCTCAGCAGCCGCCTCAGCAGCAACCCGGCTTAGAGGCCCAATAATGGCAGCAACCTTGTTATCCAGAACAAGATCACGCACTGCAGCCACGGCAAGATCTGGGTCGCCACCACTATCTTTGATAATCAACTGAATATCTCCACGGTTATTCTTGAAGTCCTGGGCTGCCATTACTAGCCCCCGCAAAATCCTATCACCATAGGATTGATAGCGACCACTCAGAGGCAGTACGCAGCCGACAGCGGTCATATCAACTTTCAGCCACTCTTCAACTTTTTCGCTCATCCCTTTCCAGGTATCGACAAGTGGATGGTCAGGCAATCTCTCGATTAGTGCCTGTAATTGCTCTTGCGCCATACCAAACCGCCCACTCTCCATGTCTATTTCCACCAGACGGGTCTGCAGTTGAAGATTGGGAAAGGTGTCTGGATACTCAGCTACCAGCGCGTCTACTTCGTCTCTACCGAGGTGCTTTAGGACGATGTCCACCTTCGCAGCCAGAAAGATATGTTTGTCTTCCTCGGCGAGTTCGTATGACTTGACGTACCACTTTACTGCCTTGGCATAGTTGAGTCGGGCCGCCTCAGCGTCACCCACAACTTCGGCAGCCACTGCTTTTTGAGATTTCTCAGGTAAATATTTTGTCAGAGACCTCCCGGTCTCCACCGCGTCATTGAAACGTTCCAGCTTGAGATAGCAACGAAGCAGCCAGAGACGTGCCTCATCCCCCTCCGGCCTGACGGGGAACTCATTTATCACTTGTTGAAACCAGGAAGCAGCCTTTACGTAACTCTCCAAACGATAGTCAATTTCTCCTTGTCGAAGCAAGGCCCTCGCTGCCTGGGGACTTCGCGGAAAGGCCATAGCAAGCTCCCGGTACCGCTGGGATGCCTCCTCCAGGTTGCCCTCCTTAAAAACCTCTTCTGCCATAGCCAGCTTCTGTAGGGCCTCTTCATCGCCTACCTCAACTGGAGCCTTCACTGCTACCTCTTTTCTTGGCGGTAACAATGCACAGCCCATTAGAATGAATGGCAATAGCCAGAGAACCAATCCCCGGAAGATTTCTGCCCTAGAGTTCATGTCCTTTTCACCGACCTCTCGTCTGGTAGCGCGGAGCGCTGTGCCCTTTGCGTTCTCCTTTGTGCACCTAACAAAAAAAGGGTGCCTAACCTCACAAAACGAGGTCTTTGTAGCACCCTTTGGCGGAATTAAGCAAGTGCCTATTGCCGATTACTTCTTATCTTCGTCAACCTCCTCAAATTCTGCTTCCACCACTTCTTCCTCACTACCAGCAGCGCCAGAGGCGGCCTCACCCGGCTGTTGCTGAGCCTCCCCTTCCCTAGCTTTGGTTGCCTGCTGATACATCGCCTCCGCCACTTTATGAGAGGCCTGCATAAGTTCCTCTGAGCCCCGTTTAATGGCTTCGGCATCATCTCCTTCCATCGCGGTCTTAAGCTTTTGAACATGCTCCTCTATGTTCTGCTTGGTAGCTCCGTCAACCTTGTCTCCCATTTCTCTTAGAGTTTTCTCAGTGTGATAAATCAGGGAGTCGGCATTGTTCTTGGCCTCAACCAACTCTCTCTTTTTCTTGTCCTCATCGGCATGCATTTCCGCTTCCTTGACAGCCTGCTTGATCTCCTCCTCACTCAAGCCACTGGAAGCGGTTATGCGGATTGACTGCTCTTTGCCCGTTCCCAGATCCTTAGCCGAGACGTTCACAATGCCATTTGCATCGATGTCGAAGGTCACCTCGATCTGTGGGATTCCCCTTGGTGCCGGCGGAATGCCTACCAATTCAAAGCGGCCCAAGGTCTTGTTGTTGGCTGCCATCTCCCTTTCTCCCTGCAGCACATGGATAGAGACAGCCGGTTGATTGTCAGCAGCCGTGGAAAAGATCTGGCTCTTGCGAGTTGGGATGGTGGTGTTCTTCTCGATGAGCTTAGTCATCACTCCGCCAAGGGTCTCAATTCCCAGCGACAGGGGGGTAACGTCCAGAAGCAGGACATCCTTGACGTCGCCTTTCAGCACACCGGCTTGAATGGCAGCCCCTACGCCAACCACCTCGTCAGGGTTCACTCCCTTGTGTGGCTCCTTGCCGAAGAACTCTTTTACCTTTTGCTGTACCCGCGGCACTCGGGTCATGCCGCCTACCAGTATGACTTCATCAATATCGGAAGTTTTCAAACCCGCATCTTTGAGGGCGGTTTGCATGGGGGGTAGCAACTTTTCAATAAGGTCTTCCACCATCGCTTCCAGTTTGGATCTGGTCAATTTTATGTTCAGGTGCTTTGGACCGCTGGCGTCGGCGGTGACAAAGGGCAGATTGATCTCGGTTTCCATGGAGGTGGAAAGTTCCATTTTTGCCTTCTCCGCAGCCTCCTTCAACCGCTGAAGCGCCATCTTGTCACTTCGCAAGTCGATCCCCTGGTCCTTGCGGAACTCATCCGCCAGCCAATCGATGATCCTCTGGTCAAAGTCCTCGCCACCCAGGTGGGTGTCACCATTTGTTGCCTTTACCTCGAAGACGCCTTCGCCAATCTCCAGAATAGAAATATCATAAGTTCCGCCACCCAGGTCAAAGACTGCAATCTTCTCGTCTATTTTCTTGTCTAGACCGTAGGCCAGTGAAGCTGCCGTGGGCTCGTTAATGATCCTCAGGACGTTCAGTCCGGCAATTTTCCCTGCATCCTTGGTGGCCTGGCGCTGACTGTCGTTGAAGTAAGCAGGTACGGTAATCACAGCATCAGTCACTTTCTCTCCCAGGTAGTCTTCAGCGGTCTGCTTCATCTTCTGTAAAACCATGGCCGAGATCTCCGCCGGGCTGTACTCCTTACCTCGAATCTCAATATGGGCATCTCCATTTTTGGCCTTAATAATTTTATAAGGACAAACTGTGATGTCTTGCTTTACCTCGGCGGAATCGTATTTTCTACCTATCAAGCGTTTGACTGCATAGACGGTATTTTCTGGATTGGTGATGGCCTGCCGTTTTGCCACCTGACCCAAAAGACGTTCACCACTCTCGGTGAAAGCTACAATAGAGGGGGTCGTGCGGCTTCCTTCGGCATTTGTGAGGACCTTGGCCTCTTTTCCTTCCATCACCGCAACGACTGAGTTTGTGGTCCCCAAATCAATGCCGATAATTTTTCCCATTTTTTTCCTCCTTAATCTCCCATCCCGAATTTGGTTTCTTAGTCATGCCCCGCCTTACTAAGCCTTTCTTACTGGTATTTTTACCTCGCCACTTTTTGCTCTCTTAGTCTCGGTGGGGTTTTGATCTCTTGTATCTCTTTCCGCCTCACTGGCTTGCTTGGACACAATTACCATGGCTGGTCGTAACAAACGTTCTTTGAGCATGTAACCTTTTTGAAGCTCCTTCAGCACAGTGTTGGGCTCCACTTTTGAACTTTCCTCCTGAGACACAGCTTCGTGGAAGTTGGGGTCAAAGGTTTTTCCTATCGCCTCTAATACGGTACAGCCAAGTCTAGCCAGGGCGTCAATGAAAACCTTGAGGGTCATGTTCAGACCCTCCACCAAACCCTCCTGATTAGGTGCGTCTGCTGAGTGTTGGAGGGCTCGTTCTAGGTTGTCTATCACTGGAAGCAGTTCGCGCATAAAGGTTTCGTTGGCGTAGCGAGTTTGCTCTTCTTTTTCTCGCTGCAGCCTTTTTTTGAAATTTTCAGCATCAGCAGCAGTGCGAAGTACCCGCTCCTCAGCTTGCTCAAGTCGACCCTCCAATTCCTTGATTTTCGACAGAAGACCATCCCTGTCAGCAGTCTCAGGGTCGAAAAACTCCTCTGCTTCCACTGCAGCTTTAGCTCTATCATCTTTCTCAGAAGTAACTTCCACCTGCTGCCCTTGCTCTTCCTCATCTTTTTCCTGAGGCTTTGCTGTTCGCTCTTTGTCCGAAACCACCCTGCATCCTCCATATGCTTCTATTAATAACGATTAGCGCTCAGTCAAGACCCTCTGCCTTTATTACAAAACAAAGCTCCCCAAAAAATTAGGGAGCCAGTAAAAAAAATAGAATTTTTTAATTAAATTTAGAGAGTTTCTTCCAACATTTTGCTCAAGAGTTTGGCAGTGTAGTCCACTAAAGGAATAATCCGAGAATAGTCCATTCTAGTCGGGCCAATCACGCCGAGAGTGCCCAGAATTTCATCGCCGCTCGCATAAGGAGAAGTAATAAAGCTCACACTTTCCATGTCCAGCAACTCACTTTCAGAGCCAATAAAAATGTTTACTCCCCCAGCCGACATACTTTTGTCCAAGAGATCTATTATCCTACTCTTTTCCTCAAAAGCATCAAAGATGCGCCTCATCTGCACAACGTCAGCAAATTCTGGATTATCCAGGAGATTGGTCCTGCCTTCTATGTAGATCTCGCTATCTTCTATGTTCTCCTGCAAAGCTTTCTGACTTAATTCCAAGGCCTTGGAGAGTAAGCGTTCAAATAGCACTTTTTCCTTTTTCATCTCGTCCAGAAGCCGCGCCTTAACTTGATGGAGAGTAAGATCCTGTAGCATATCATTGAGATAACGGCTGTACTTATCCAGCTCCTCCTGGGAAATATCTCCATCGATCTCGAAAATCGTGTTGTGCACGATCCCGGCCTGAGAAACCAGAATGGTCATGACCATCTTTGCCCTCAGACGGACGAACTCAATCCGCTTGAACACCGTCAGAGATAGTCGAGGTGTCAAGACCACACCAGCCTGATTGGAAAAGGATGAAAGAACCTTGGAGGTTTCTTTTAGCAACCCCTCAACCCGAGCCACTCCGCCTTTATAGGATCTCCTGATCCTTTCTCGATCTGCGTTGCTGAGTTGTTTTATTTTTAGGATCGAGTCTATATAGACCCTGAGGCCGAGCTCGGTGGGAATCCTGCCAGCCGAAGTATGAGGTTGATAAAGCAGACCGAGTTCCTCAAGGTCTGCCATGACATTACGGATTGTTGCCGGGCTAACGTTCAAGCCGTAGCGTTTAGCTATAGCTCTGGACCCCACCGGCACACCACCGTTTATGTACTCGAGGATAATTGCCTCAAGTACTCGTCGAGTTCTTTCTCCCCGCACTAATTGTTTCATGGCCGCTTTATATTAGCACTCATGTCTAAGGAGTGCTAAGGAAATTAGCAATCGGTCGATCCTTTGTCAAGACTCAAATAGTGCGCATCTGGGCAAATACATAAGGTTGAACTTAGTTTCTCCATTAGCCCCAAAAAAAAGACCGTCTGGACGGGGCCACATCCAGGCGGTCGGAGAAAGGAGAAAAAGAGTTGAAGAGTCAAGAAGGCAGGGCTTTCATCATTATGTTAACCTTACCATCCTTACTCGTTTCTACAATGATAGCAAATTCCTTGCCATTGCAACCCGTGGATTGCATATTTATATCATATTGAAAAAGCTAATATTTTTTTTACTACTATCTACAACTTTTTAAATTAACTACCTGTGGAATGCATAATCAGGACATAATCCGGACATAATCCGGACATAATCCGGACTATTTGAGAACATATCGAGTGCTCCGACCTCCGCCAACTCTTGCCACTATCTCCATTTCCACCAGCTGACTCAGATCACGTCGGGCATGGCGATCGGAAATTTGGTTGATTTGGATATAGTAGTCGTTGGTTATATAACCGTTTTTCCTTATGAAATTTATTGCTTTGACTTGGCGTGAATTCAGACCAAGATAGGGGAGCAAATCCCCAGATCCGTTCAGCTCTGGTCCTTTCAGGGCTTCCTCCGATGGTATGTCAGTGATCCCTGGAAGTCTTTTCTGTAATAACTCTTCCGCTAAGTCCTGGGGCCGAATTTCGTTACCGTCGCAGAGAATTACTGCCCGTTCAATGACATTCTCTAGTTCGCGGACGTTACCTAACCAGTCATACTGGTAAAAATACTTAATTGCCTCATGGCTTACATTTTTTAATGGAAGCCCGTTGGCCTTGGCCACCTTTCTGAGAAAATGGTGAACCAAAAGTGGTATGTCATCACGCCGTTCTCTGAGGGGGGGAATGTTGATGTGGACAACCTTCAAACGATAATACAAATCCTCCCTGAAACGTCCGAGCTCCACCTCCCGCTTGAGATCACGGTTGGAAGCGGCTACCAAGCGAGCATCCACCTGCAAGGTCACAGTACCGCCCACACGCTCAAATCTCATTTCCTGCAGAACCCTTAGTAACTTCACTTGCAGAGCAGGAGACATATCACCTACTTCGTCCAAGAATAAGGTTCCGTTATGAGCCAGCTCGAAACGACCTTTTCGTCTAGTGACAGCCCCGGTAAATGCACCCCTCTCGTGGCCAAAAAGCTCGCTCTCCAGCAGCGTTTCAGGTAAAGCTGAACAGTTAACCGAAACAAACGGTTTATCACTCCTGGGGCTGTTGAAATGTATAGCCCTGGCGATAAGTTCCTTGCCTGTACCTGACTCTCCGGTGATCAGCACTGATGCCCGTGTTTGCGCTACCTTCTCAATAATCTCATACACCTGGCGCATGACCTTGCTTTTGCCCACAATGTTGCCGAACTTGAAGCGCTCCTGCAGTTCCTGGCTGAGCAAACGGTTCTCTTCCTTGAGCCGGTGCATCTCTAGGGCTTTACGGATGGTTAGTATCAGTTCTTCATTTTTGAAAGGCTTAGTAATGTAATCAAAAGCGCCCCGCTTCATAGCTTCCACAGCTTTTTCCACTGTGGCGTAGGCTGTCATCATGATCACAGGGATTTCCGGTTGAAGACCCCGCAATTGAACCAAAAACTCCATCCCGTCCACACCTGGCATCCTCATGTCAGTTATGACCAGATCCAGGTCATGACTGGTTATAACCTCAAGAGCCTCACTGGCATTGTCACAGGTAATCACCTCATAACCCGCGTCTGCCAAGAGTACCTCTAGAACCAGGAGATAATTCTTTTCGTCGTCAACGATGAGAATGGTTTCCATGCTTTTCTCTTGATGTGCGACCTGACCGAGCAGTAATGTCTAACTTACAAATACCAAATTCCTAGCCACCATGCATCACGCATGGAGCATAGGGCATGGGGCATGGAGTTAATATGTTGTTTATTTTTACGCTATGCTCCACGCTCCATGCGCCATGCTAACTCTGCTTGCTGCCAGCTTTTCGCAGTGCCTAATGTTCTGGGTTCACCGGCAAAGCAATGATAATAGCTGTTCCTTTGCTCTCTAACTGCGAGAGCTCTTCCGGGGGTGGACTCTTGATATCGACCGTGCCTCCGTGGCTTTCGATTATGTTTCGGACTATGGGAAGTCCTAACCCGGTTCCTGTCTTGCGGGTAGTGAAGAAGGGATCGAATATTTTCCCTATATTATTCCCAGAAATACCACAACCGGTGTCCACTATGATGACCTCAAGGAAATCCTCTCGGGGGTCCCGATACCGAGTTACTACCCGGATAGTGCCCCCATCGTCTAAAGCTTCCATGGCATTAACGAAGATGTTCAGAAAGGCGCGATAGAGAAGATCGCCATCGGCGATGACTGGCCTGCCATTTTCGGCAAAGCGAAGTTCCACCCTTATGCCTCGTCGCTTGAGTTCAACCTCCAGGAACTTCAGGTTTCTTTCCAGAACCTCATCTACTCTGCATTCAGAGTAGTTCGGAGTGGTGGGACGGGCAAAATCCAGAAAATCAGTGACGATCGAGTTGAGACGACTAGTCTCCTCCATAATTATTTCACCCAACTGTTTTTTGGGGTCATCCTCCTCCATTTTATGGTGTAGGAGTTGGGCGGTGGAACCAATGATTCCAAGTGGATTCCGGATCTCATGGCTGATGCCAGCCACCATCTTACCTAAGACAGCCATCCTCTCAGCCTGATTAAGCTGATCCTCCAAGCGGCGCCTCTCTTCGGCTCTTTTAGCGATGATCCTTTCTCCCCTCTTTACAATGAAACGTAAGACGAAAAACAGAAGACTCATCACCCCCAGAAAACTCGCGATAATTATGTTCTGGAAACGGGTGATGGCTGCATAATCCTCAGAGATATCTTGGGTAATTTCGAACACCCCCAGAATACGGCCATGGCCCCGCCCCAGAGGTCTTTCCATGCGAAATGGGATGTAAGTCTTGAGCTGCCTTTGCTTCGCCACTACTCCCAACTCGAAACCAAGAAAGCTTCCACGAGAAATCAGCTGGGATGAGGATTTGCCCTCCCGGGCCAACTTAAAATCGATTCCCCCCAACCCTGTGAGCCCAACTAAGGAACGATCGGTACTATAAGTAACCACCTCATTTATATCATAGACATCCACCCTGTATAGATTGAATCCGTGAATGGTGCTACTAACTACCTTGTCCATAAGATCATATTGTTTGGGGTTGGCAAGCTGTATCCGACCGTATTTGAGCACCGTGGGCAGGACAAATTGGGTGAAAACTTGGTGGTTCAAGTTTGTGGCCACGAAGAGGGCGTATTGCTCGCTTTTTCTGAGAAGTTCGTTCTTGGCCCGTTGAGAGATGAAAATGGAGAGCAATAAGGTCGGGATGAAGATCACCACCAAACTGGTCAATGAAAAATACTTGACCAATCTAAAAGGCTTGATGCTTTCCCTGGCGTCCGCACCTAGCTGCATGTATGCAACCCCTACCCTTTTGGCCTATTTTACACTACCTTTTAGATATTTTCTGCCCGTCCCTTTTTCCAACTAAAAGCTCAAACGTAAGTGGAGCGCCAGTCGATCTTTCCCAGGTTCCATACCGAAAGAAAGCCGGTATTTTTCCTTGAGCTCCCGGCGATATTTACTTTCATCTTTCTGATTCTCTTCTCTGGCTGCTTGGGCTGCACTCCGAATTCCGCCTACATACCAGCCCAATTCGAAGAATACCAGGATTCCGCCAAGAACCGGGCTGTCATGTTCAAAGGCCAAAACTGCTCCGGCTATAAAAAGAGTGTTGAGTAAAAAAGATGAGGCAGCCTGTCCTGGGCGACCCGCATAAAGGTGGCCTGAACCTGGCAAAACCGCGGACAGTGCTCCTGCCATTACTGGAGACCTCTCCTTTTCTTCCGGCCGCTGGTGCAATGCTTGGCGAAGTGATCTTGCTCTGGGATAGTGTTTACTCTGTGGCTGGATCCGCTCAAGGGTTGCCATTGCTGACTTATATCTGCCGCTGTCGATCTGGAGCCACGCCAAGCTTAGGTACACGTTATCAAGTTCTGTATAGTCGGGATACCTCTCAATAAACTGCTTGGCCCAATAGATGGCCCTCGGGTAACGTTCCTGTTCCTCCCGGATCGCTATCATTTCTAACAAGGCCTCAGGCCCAACCGGCTCTTCCGCCCTAGAATTGAATAATCTGATCAGGTAACTAAAAGCTTTATCACCCTTACCCTCCCGACGATAGCACCTGCCAATTTGGAGTTTGGCCTGATCATTCCTGTCATCTTTTGGAAAGAGAAAGACAAAACGTTGGTACTCACTCGAGGCCCGGTAATAGTCTTGCTTGTCATACAGGTGATTTGCAAAGTCCCACAGACGATCCGCCCTTTCCTCAGCCGCGACTGGCTGGGCCAGTACCGTGAAGTGTAAAAGAAAAATCCAGCACCAGCCAAATCTGCCTAGTAATAGGGAGCGAACCATTGCCTCATCCGCTTTAACTCTTGAGTGGATTGATCGTCCTCATCTACCTTCTTTTCCAAAGCTTTCTCTATCTTCTTTTCTATGTTTTCTCGGTTATTCCGCCGCTCAACATAGTCGCTGTCTAACTCCCGGGCCTTCAGATAGGCTTTGCCCGCATCCATATAGCGTTTCTGGTGGAAGAGAGCCACTGCCAAATTGTATTGCGCTTTGCAGTACTGCGGATTTAGTCTGACAGCCTGGCGAAACTCCCTCTCTGCCTGGTCGGGGAGCCTTTGCTTGAGATAGACAACTCCTAGATTATTGTGAGGAATCGGGTAGGTACCGTCAAGTTCGATTGCTTTTGTGAAATGAGTTTCCGCTTCTTGTAGATCTCCCGACTTGAGGTAGTAGTAGCCAAGGGCATTCCAGTAGGGAGCTTTCTGTGGATGGGTCTGGACGAGCTTTTTGTAACGTTCGATACCACGGGCCGCCGGCAATTCACTATCCTTCGCCAACAGAGGCACAGTGTTGATCAGCATAAGAAATGTCAGTATGCTAACAATCCTTCTAGGAGTCAAACTTCTTTCTGTCCTCTCTCACCTGGTAATATGGCACTGTGCCGCGGGACGGGAGGTCGCACCCATCTCACAGTTTATTGTCGTTTACTGCCTACTCATTTCCACCTTCCGTCTTCTGCTCTCTGTCTTCTGCCCTCTGTCTTCTGCCCTCTGCCTGCTTTCCCCTACTCCCCGTCCTCCGTCTTTGGCGCTCTTCCCGAACCTGGTGGCGCCAGTGCCTCAAACGCTCTGCCAGAGTCACCTCATAGCCTCGACTTGTGGGCTGGTAAAATTTAAGGTGCTGCAAATCCTCCGGCAGGTAACTCATGGGTACGTGAGCCTCCGGAAAATCATGAGGATAACGGTAGTCGCGGCCATAACCCAACTTGCGCATCAGGCCCGTCGGTGCGTTGCGCAGCTCCATTGGTACTGGCAAGCTGCCCCTTTCCTCGGCCTGCCGGCGAGCTTCGGAGTAAGCCTCATAAAGGGCATTGCTTTTTGGCGCCGTCGCCAGATAGATTGCTGCTTCAGCCAGGGCCAGATCTCCTTCAGGCCGTCCCACTAAATGAAAGGCCTGCTGGGCTGCCACCGCTACCATAAGAGCCCGAGGATCGGCTAAACCCACATCTTCCGAGGCGAAACGCACCATTCTGCGAGCAATGTAAAGAGGGTCCTCTCCCGCCTCTAGCATTCTAGCAAGCCAGTAAAGGGCCCCGTCCGGATCGCTTCCGCGCAAACTTTTGTGGAGAGCCGAAATCAGGTTGTAGTGTTCCTCGCCGTCTTTGTCATAAATAAGAGACTTCTTCAGGATCGCATCTGCCATTGCCTGGCGGTCTACTTGACGATAACCACTCTCATCCTCAGCAGTAGTCTGCGCCGCCGCCTCCAAGCCACTCAGGGCCAAACGGGCATCTCCTTTTGCCGCTCGGATCAAATAAGTCAGGGCGTCATTGTCCACCTTGGGTCTCAGACCTCCCAATCCCCTTTCTTTGTCAGCCAGGGCGCGACGGAGAATAAGTTCCAGATCGGACTCATTCAAAGGTTCGAGCACCACCACTGGTGCTCGCGAAAGGAGTGGCGGAATGACTTCAAAGGAAGGATTCTCTGTGGTTGCCCCGAAAAAAGTTACCGTACCGTTCTCCACATATGGGAGGAGTAGGTCCTGCTGGGCCTTGTTGAAGCGATGAATTTCATCCACAAATAGTATAGTGGGCCTACCTATTTTTTGCCTGGCTTCATCTATGGCAGCACGAACGTCCTTGACTCCAGCAGTGACAGCGGAAAGGTTTATCAGGTGAGCATGATTCTCTTGCGCTATTAACCGGGCCAGAGTGGTTTTACCGCAACCTGGTGGTCCCCAGAAAATTAGGGATTGCATCCGACCATGCTTGAGCAGACGGCCCAAAAGCTTTTGAGGAGCCATGATTTGCTCCTGCCCCACAAACTCAGCCACGGTGGTAGGCCGCATTCTCTCTGCCAGTGGTGCTTCTGACTCCCTGCCAGCCGTTGCAAAAAAATCCTCTTGTTTCAAAGCCCCATCCGCCCATATTAGGAATTAATCAGCAGCTAGCTATCAGCCATCAGCAAGATATGATCTTGCATCAGCTGACCACTGAAATCTGATAGCTGACAGCTCGACTATCATTAGTGATTTCAAGGGATTTGAGCGAAACCTTACCCCAAGCATACTGGTTTGTCAATGGAGGTAGGCAACAGGAGTTTCGCCAAGAATATTATTGTGACATAGGCCACGGGAAGGCTACTCCACAACGATCATATTCGCGCCATTTATTGGCAGAGTTCCTGTTCAGGAAGCACCACATCTTCATGCAACCCCTTTCAAGGCTGAGATTGTTAAGGATAGGTTGCTCAGATGCTCGTTGTTTCGCAGCCTCCCCTTTCGGCCTTTGCTGATGTCTCTTCTGAGTGACCTGCCCTGTTGAATCCCACCTTCGGTGGGTCCGCGGAGCGGAATTCAACAGGGCTAGCGGAAGGTCTGTGCCACTTCTCCGCCGACGGCGGATGAGACTCGGAACTATAGAAGAAACACCAGGAAACCATTTTTGTTTCCAAATCACCCACAACTCTATAATGAGCTGAATCCACAGCCACGAGGCAAGAAATTTTGGAGAAATTACTGAGGCAGGTAGGTGAGTAATGCGAGGGACTTTCGCTAATTACTAAGCGGGTGTAGTGGCTAGTGAGAAATCTTCCTTACTCTCCCAAATAGGCCTCCCTTACCTTGGGATTTTCCAACAGGGAGCGAGCCTTGTCTTCGAGTACAACCCTTCCAGTCTCAATAACATATCCGTAGTCAGCCAACTCCAGGGCAGCCTGGGCATTTTGCTCTACCAGAAGAATGGTAACACCCTGCTCCTCCCTGATCTGGCGGATTATGCCCATGATATGTTCTACTATCAAGGGGGCCAACCCCAAGGAAGGTTCATCCAGCAGAAGCAGCCTTGGGGTACTCATCAAACCTCTGGCAATGGCGAGCATTTGCTGCTCGCCCCCGGAAAGGGTCCCACCCACTTGCTTTCGTCGCTCCTCTAGAATGGGAAAAAGGGAAAAAGCCCTCATGAGGGAGTCATTGATCCCTTTTTTGTCCTTCCTCAAGTAGGCGCCAAGGGTAAGATTTTCCTGCACAGTGAGCAGTGGAAAAATTCTCCGTCCTTCAGGTACCTGTACGATCCCCCGCCGCACGATCTCCTCAGGAGCGCGGCCATTGATGGCTTTTCCTTGGAACTCTATATCACCTGAGGTAATCCGCTGAATGCCGCTAATGGACATGAGGGTGGTGGATTTGCCTGCACCATTAGCACCTATGAGGCAGCAAATACTGCCCTCCTTGACCTCCAAGGAAACTCCCTTCAAGGCGTGAATCTGCCCATAGTAGCTTTGGATTTCTTTAAGTTTTAGCATCAGCCGAGCCCCTGCCGAGATAAGCTTCAATCACCCTCGGATTGGCCCTGATTTCATCCGGGGTTCCTTGGGCAATGAGCACACCGTGATCAAGGGCATAGATATGGTCGGCTAGGTTCATCATCACTTTCATATCATGCTCGATGATCAGTACTGTGATCCCTTGGTCGCGGATTTTGCGGATAAGCTGCATGAGCCGAGATGACTCCTGGGGATTCATCCCTGCTGCCGGCTCATCCAGTAGTAGCAAGCGGGGGTGGGAAGCCAGGGCTCGAGCCAATTCCAGTCTCCGCTGCTCACCATAAGCCAGGGCCCCAGAAAGGTCGAAAGCCCTGTGCTCCAGACCCACGAACCTGAGATGCTCCAAGGCTTCTACTTCTATCTTTTTTTCTTCGTCTCGTTGGGAATGGGTGCGAAAAAGGGTGCCATATATTCTTTGAGCCATTCTTCCGTGAGCACCTATCCTGACGTTATCCAAAACACTCAAAGTAAGAAAGAGACGGATGTTCTGGAAAGTCCTGGCCACGCCCAACCTGTTAATTGCGTCCGGGCCCAACCTGAACCCATAAAGATGACGCACTTCGCGCAGGAGCAACTGCCAGCCGAGATATGTGCTGAAGGCAATGGCCAGGATAGACCACGGCAAAGCCAAATATGTCAGCGGCACCGCCACGCCAGGCAGGTGTCCCAGGGAAGCGGGGTGGGTCAACCACCAGATAGCCAGATAAAGGTCTCCCAGAATAAAGACGAACATGGTGCTCCAGGCCCAAATTTCAAACTCTCTCAGGCCCCGCACCACGACCATCCGTATACTCAAAATAAAAATGGCCAGTAGAGTCAGCTCAACTTTAAAAAAGGTTCTGGGTAAGAAAAAAGACCAGAAGAGTACAATCCATGCCAGACTTAGAATTATAAAGAGCCAAGAAAGCCGCTGGACGAGCGCTGCTTTTCGGCTCGAAAGTTTTGGCACAACCGACTTTTCTTGAAAGAGCACTTGGCCTTCCGTGGGATAGTAAAGCCCCGTAAGGCAGTTAAAAAGAGTGGTCTTTCCTGCGCCGTTGGGCCCGATAATGCCCACGATCTTGCCGGTCTCCACCTCTAGACTTACCCGGCTCAGGGCGCTGAGGCCCCCGAAAACTTTGGAAAGCTCACTAACCCTGAGGATAGAATCCATACTAAGGTTCACTCCTTGCTACCAAGGGTTGCTAAACGCTGCCGGATTCGTGCCGCCTTACTCTCCTGCGCCCTATCAAAGGGAATAAGCCCTGCAGGACGCCAGCGCATCATCAAAACTAGGATCAAACCATAGATTAGATAACGGGCACTAAACATTCCTTGGGGCAAAATGGCCCGGAGAACCTCGGCCAGGGGAATGAGGATAAGGGCTCCGAGCATGGTACCGGTGATACTCCCCATGCCGCCGAAGACTATTAGGCAGAGGATGAGGATGGATTCCCAGAACTTGAACATATCAGGGTGGATAAACTTGAACCACCTGGCGAAGAAAGCACCTCCCATCGCACCAATGGAGGCGCTTATGGCGAAGGCAATAATTTTGTAACGGATGAGGTTAATCCCGCAACACTGGGCGGCTATCTCATCCTCCTTTATGGCAAACCAGGCCCGCCCGAGGCGCGAGTCTTCTAGCCTGCTAACCACCAACATCACTAGCATCAGGAGTAGGAGCACCAGATAGTAAAACTCCCATTCCAGCTTCAGAGGGTGGCCAAAAATAACAGGAGGTGAAATGCCTGGAAGCCCCATGGGTCCGCGGGTAAGCCAAAGTTCATTGCGGATCACTAAAACCACAAGCTCAGAGAAGCCAAAGGTTACAATGGCAAAATAATCTCCCGTGAGGCGTAGTGTAGGTGCCCCGAGTAAGATCCCCCACATAGCGCCGTTTAGGGCGGCCAGCGGCAGAATCACCCAAAAGCTTAGATCGTAATGGATGGTGAGCAACCCTGCTGTATAGGCGCCTATCCCATAAAATCCCACGTAGCCGAGGTCTAAAAGTCCGGTAAATCCCGGCACAATATTAAGTCCCAATGCCAGGATCATATAGAGTATGGCAGTGGTAATCACCCTGAGAAAATAATTTGTCGAAGTGCCCAAAGGCAACCAGGGCAAAACAATGGCAAATACAAGAATAGCCGCGAATTTCCACCGGGGAGACATCTTGGGCATCATACTTTCTCCCCCAATATTTGCCCTATGAGACCCGAGGGTTTGAAAATTATAACTAAGATCATAACAGCATAAGAAATGCCGTCCCGATAGGAGGAGGAAAGATAGCCTGCTCCTAGAACCTCTGCTATCCCCAAGACACCTCCACCTAGCATGGCTCCCGGCACACTGCCAATGCCTCCGAGCACCGCTGCAGCGAAAGCCTTTACTCCCGCAATGTACCCCATAGTGGGGAAGATGGCGTTATAGTAAAGGCCAACAAGTATTCCGGCCATACCTCCCATGGCCGAGCCGATGGCGAAAGTAAAAGAGATGACTCTGTTGACTCCTATGCCCATGAGGGCGGAGGTAACCTTGTCCTGCGAAATGGCACGCATGGCCATGCCCACTTTGGTCTTGTGAATAATGAGGTGCAAAATGAGCATAAAGATTACGGTGACTGAAAGGATGAAGACCTGGAGCCAAGTCAAGGAAACATCCCCCACAGTGAGTGCCGCTTTGTAGAATACGGTGGGCAGGACGTCTCGCGGGAAGGACTTAATCTGGGACCCCCAAATGAGCAAGGCAAGATTCTGGAGGAAAATGGACATGCCAATAGCAGTAATCAAGGCCGCTAATCTCGGTGCTGTTCGCAGTGGGCGATAAGCGACATAGTCTAAAATAACTCCAAAAACAGCGCAGATCAAAAGCGTCGTCAGGAACGCCACAAAAAACGGCAGCCGCAATACGCTCACCTGAGTGTAAGCCAGAAAGGCCCCCAACATGTAAATCTCGCCGTGGGCAAAATTTATCAGCTGGATCACTCCATAGACCATGGTGTAGCCCACAGCAATAAGAGCATAAACCCCACCCAAAGTGATGCCGTTGACCATTTGCTGGAGAAAAAGGCTTGATATGTCCAGAAGGTTTTCCACTGAAAGACCTCGACTTAACCCGGATATTTCATGAATTGCTGTCGCGAGACCGCGCAGATGGGCGTGCCACCTGGCAACCGTCCCGCGCTACCGCGGGATTGGCTCCGAGGCGTACCTGAACGGTACGTCGCAGGGACCGACACCCGAGGACGCCAGGAAGGACGGCAATATCCGCGGTCGCAGTCACGCCAGGGCGTGAATTCATGAAATATCCTGGTTAAAAAAGGGCAGGCCAAATATTGACCTGCCCTTCAGCCAAATCCTCTAGCGCCTATTGCAGTTGCTCTTTAGAGCTAACCCACTTGCCATTTTTGATCTCCTTGATAAAGGCGGCTTTGAGGCAATCACCGTTTTCGTCAAAGTAGGTCTTGCCTGTAACTCCCACATAAGCCTTATCTAGGGAGTTGATCCCTGCCAGATAGGCCTGGATCTTTTCTCGGTCCATGCCTACTGCCTTGATGGCTTCCGCTGCCATGCCCACCGCATCGTAAGTGTTCGCGGCAAACCAGTTGGGATCCTTCCCGTAAACCCGCTTGTAAGATTCGATGAACTGAGCGGCCTGCGGCCCTGCCTTGTCCGGCAAAAATGGTGTGGTGACAAAGAGTCCCTCGGCGTCGGGATTCTTGACCATAAGGTCGTCGTCAAGACCGTCAGCCCCAAACATACCAACCTTCAAACCTAGACTGATCGCCTGGCTAGCAATAAGGGTTCCCTGGGGCGCGTAGCCCGGAATGAATATGGCATCCGGCTTCATCATCTTAAACTTGGTGAGCTGGGGCTTGAAGTCAGTGGTGTCTGAAGTGTAGGCCTCAGTTCCAATTATTTTAATACCCCGCTTTATTGCCTCTTTCATAAAAGCGCTCATCAAGCCCATGGAGTAATCGTTTACCTCATAGAATATGGCTATGCGGTTGAAACCTTTCGCTTCAGCCACATAGCGGGCAAGAAACGCCCCCTGGAAGTCGTCCCTGTAGACGTTACGGAAGTAGTATGGGCTCATCTTGCCTATATCCACATTGGTGGACGCCGGAGAGATGGCCGACAGTTTGGCCTCCCGGTAAACTGGTAGGGCAGCTAGTGTGGCCGAACTGCAGAGATGCCCAACAACTATAACCACCTCTGGGTCGTTGGCTAACTTAGTGGCCACAGTGGCTGCTTCCTTGGGGTCACACAACTCGTCTTCCAAGACAACCTTCACCGTCTTGCCGTTGATTCCCCCGGCAGCGTTTATCTCGGAAGCCTTGAGGGCAGCACCGTTTTTCACCCCTTCACCGAATGAGGCCAGCTGGCCAGTGAAAGGTGAAGCCACTGGGATCTTGATGGTGTCCGCCCACGCCACTCCGGTGACAAGCCCCAAAACTAGAACTGCGCACAACAATTTCCTCATGATACCCTCCTTCTCCTAAGATGCTCTAATCTTTTCCCCTTTAAGATCCATCGAAACGAATCACTCTGTTTATAAACAAATGGATCTCGCTTTTCCAGCGGACTCAACAGATAGTCCATAACAAAAAGAAAAACCAGGTGTCAAATAAAAACCCGACTAATCCCATTGAATTGAAATATTTCCGGGCTAGGGATTTACTGTGGTTACGTAGTTGAATTTGCCATCTTTCACTCTGGTAACGACCAGGCTCTTCACCGTTTTGCCATCCTCTTCAATTTTGATGGCACCGGTAACCCCTCTGTAGTTTTTCATTCCAGTTAAAGCGGCTCTTATCTCGGATCCCTCCGTGGACTTGGCCCTCCCAATCGCCCCAGTGAGAATAAAATAGGCATCCGCACCTAGAGCACCAAAACTATCAGCGTCCCTCTCGTATTTCTTCTTGAACTTGGCAACAAACCTTTGACCCAGATTGGTGCTTACCGCTTCCAGGCTAAAGTGAGACGTAAGGTACACACCTTCCACGGCCTTTCCACCATCTTTTATGAGTTCCGGTACATGGGCTCCGTCGGCCATAAGAATCGGTACTTTTATTCCCAGTTCCTTGATTTGCTTGGCTAACAGAGCATCTTCAGTGTAATAGTTCGGCGCGTATATAATGTCCGGATTGGCAGCATTCACCTCAGAAAGTTGACTTCTAAAATCACGGTCACCTGTCTGGATATAGGCTGTAATAAGCACCTTGCCGCCCATTTCCCCGAAGGCTTTCAGGAAGAGATTCCCCAAGCCGACGCTATAATCTGCCTGGGCGATGTCGACGATCACTGCCGCTGTCCCGGCACCCATTGCTATCCTGGCCTGCCTGGCAGCGGCCTGACTTTGGAAGGAATCATCGAAGCAAGCTCGAAACACATATTTTTTGTCCCGGGTAACCAGGAGATTGGTGGCAGAAGGTGAAATCATTGGAATCCCGTACTTTTCAGCAATGGAGCCTCCGGCTAAGGCATCTGCACTTGTTGCCCCACCTATGATACCCACTACTTTATGTTCTTTAATTAACCTTTCTACAGCATCTGCTGCTTCAGTTTGGTCACTTTTGCTGTCCTCCAGCACCAGTTTGATTTTCCGTCCCAAGACCTTATCTGTCATATTGTGCGCTGTCTGAATGCCAAGCCACTCCATCTGGCCAAAGGCAGCAACACTACCAGTCATGGGTAAGAAAACGCCGATATTAATTGGCTCTTGCGCAGCGGCCGTAAGATTCTGAAAAACCACCAGGGCCAAGAGGAGAGCAATCTGGATCGCTCTTTTCATTTTCCATTGTCCGTCAATTAGGATGGGAAACAACAGTAGCCAAAACCTATCCCTACAAACTTCTTCAGCTGAATATGGCAATATCTACTGAGAAAAACAAAGGCAGAAAAGGGTTGGTTCTCCCCACCCCAAGAGTAGCCCATTGAGACATGGACGATCCACAGGTAAGGAGTCTCAGATTAGAGTTAACCCGAGCGCTGTCCCCAGTGAAATGAGTAAAACTATCACAAGCTGTGCGATGGTGTCAATCTGCGCAGCGCCTTGCGCGAAGCGCTCCCCGCTTCGCGCTACGAGACGGGAGGTCGGGCGAGACGGGAAGTCTGGTATATTTAATAAACCTCGTCTCGCTCGTCTCGCCCGTCTCGCAATTAATCGTGCTAGTTCCTAGCCGTACAGACTTCCCGCTCCCTACTTCTCACCTCTCAGTGCAACGGGAAACTCTATGGTCGGTGGCTTCGCCGGTCTCAGTCGTCCATTGTGGATTTCAGCCACAAAAAAAGGCCTTTGACTCGCACCGTCCTCTTTAAAGAAAACCGGACCACCTAGCCCACTAAATGATTTGCCTGGACCAGAAATTTTCCTTATTGCGCTAACAAAACTAGTCCTCTCAGGTCCTGAGCGGCTCAACACTTCCAAGGCCAACCGCATGGAGTCGTAACCGGCAACAGCGATCCAGTCAGGACTTCGCTTACTGAATTGCTCGAACCTCAGGACAAATTCGGACTTCTGCGGATCCTCTCTGTCAAGGAGAATGGGCTGGCACACAAGCAGCCCCTCGGCTGCCTGGCCGGCCATTTCATAGAAATCGAGGCCTGCGAACTTATCCGGCCCTAAGACCGCACCACCCATGCTCTGTCGCCGATGTTCAATCAAGAATAAGCTGGCAGCTTTTGGCAAGGCTGCGAGGAAAATAGCTTCAGGTCTTGCGCTTTTAAGAAGTCTCACAACCCGTGAAGTTTCATCCGGTTCAGGATTGGCTGAAATATTTTCAACCAACTCTAAGCCCAGACGTTTAGCTTCACCAACGAAAAAACTGCCGAGCAAGTTACCGAAGATGGAGCCATCACTGAATATTGCAACTCGGGTGAGGCCAAGCCCTATTTTCGCATAGGCAGCAAGAAACGCCCCTTGCTCACCATCCCCATATAATAGAGGGAACAGATGACGGCTCTCGTCACTCCTTATATAGTCAGCGGAGACAGTGGGATTGATCAGCGCCAGGTGTGCTTTCCTATAAATCGGCAGCACCGCATGAATAGTCTCTGGGCATAAATAGCCAATCACCGCGCTTATTGAGGCGTCGGCCGCAATTCGCTCGGCAAGGGGAATAGCGCTGCCAGCATCGCAAGGTGATTGGTACACGATCATTTCTACCTTGTGGTCGGTTACTCGGCCCCCAGCTTCCTCAATTGCCATTAACGTGCCTAATCGTAGCATTTCACCCTCGTCCTGTAAGGGACCATTGCCCGTTACCACCACTGCAATCCTCGCCGGACCTCTCCACTGTTTCTTTTCCTCTTGCTTACCGCAGTACAAAAGGAGCGCACTCATTATGACGAGCAGGGCAAGTCGAGCCAAAACGGCGACACGGCGACGGGAAGAGAGGGAGATGAAATGGATAAAGTATTTGATCAATAAAGAACTTTCCCTGAAATAAATCTTTTTCACCGCGTCTCCGACTCGCAGAAGCCCAGCCTCATACCTTAGCCGCGCCTCCTTCTCCTCTTAGCCTTCCCCTTTTCTCTGCCTCGAAAAATCAAGCGCACGGGGGTCAGGTCAAGTGAGAAGGCTTTTCGAATCTGGTTTGTTAGATAGCGTTGGTAGGAAAAGTGCATTGCTTCTGGGTAACTGACGAACAGCACAAAGGTTGGTGGCTGAGAGGACACCTGGGCTCCATATAAAATCTTAGTCCGACGCCTGCCATGCATGGGCGGTTCGTGGCGAGAAACTGCCGCCGTTAGGACGTCATTGACTGCCGAGGTTTGCACCCTTGTGCAATATTGGGAGAACACCAGGTTCAAAGTGGGCAGCAAGGTTGACACCCCCTTTCCCGTCAAGGCAGACATCCTCAATTGAGGAGCATAGGGCATGAATTTTAACGCCTCATTTACAGATTGGGTGATTTCGGCCACCCTATTAGGATCTTGCTGCACTAGATCCCATTTGTTGATTACCACAACCCCACCGCGGCCCCGTTCATGAATATATCCGGCGATACGCACATCCTGGGCGGTGACACCCTCTGAACCGTCAAGGAGCAAGACCGCAACCTGACATCGGTCAATACTCTTCAAAGCCTTGAGTACGCTAAATTTCTCGATTTTATCCCGAGTCTTGCTGCGCCTGCGAATCCCAGGCGTGTCGATTAGTACGTATGCTTGATCATTTAAAGTGACACTCACGTCGATAGCGTCCCTGGTCGTGCCAGGTAAATCGCTCACCAGGACACGTTCAGAACCCATAATACGATTGAGTAGAGAAGACTTCCCTACGTTCGGCCTGCCAATGATTGCCACTCTGATCCCTTTCGCCGCTTCTTCCTCAGTGGTCTCTGGAGGAAGCATCTCCACCAGAGTGTCCATCATATCCCTGACGCCATAACCGTGAGCAGCAGAAATGGGGAAAAACTTCTCTACCCCGAGTCCGTAGAACTCATAACTAGCGTTTTCTTGTTCTGGACCGTCTATTTTGTTGACTCCATAAAGAACCGGCTTGCCGGACCGACGCAAGAGATCCACAACCGTGGCATCACCAGAATGTAACCCCTCTTTACCGTCAGCCAGAAAAATCACCAAATCTGCCTCCTCAAGCGCCATTTGTGCTTGCTGACGAACTTGCATCTGAAGGGGGGGCTGGCCTGTCTCTTCTTCTATTCCACCAGTATCCACCAGACAGAACGACCGATCCCCCCAGGTTACTTGAGCAATTAACCGATCGCGGGTGATTCCGGGTGTGCCATCTACTATTGCCCGGCGATCCCTGCAGAGCCGATTGAATAAGGTCGATTTTCCCACATTGGGCCGACCCACTATGGCAACGATGGGAATAACGCTGGAACCGGTGTTATTTGTTTGTGCCTCTTCCATCTCATTTCACATTTCGTATTTCACATCTATCATTTATCATTTTCTTTAAGGGCGAGTTCTGGTCTCCTCTCTGAATCTGCAATGACATAATGACCAATGAGAGATGAGAAATGATAAATGGCGCTATGCGCCTGGCGCTTGGCGCTCTGCGCTCTGTGCTTCTCTCTCTAACCTAGTCGCCACTTTGGCTACCGCCTCGTCGCTCTGGTTATTCACCAGATCTGCCAAACTTTGGTAATCCGAAGGTGATGGTTCTGTTAGCAGCCTCTTCAAGCTCCTCCAAGCTGGCATGATGTATTGGGCAAAATGCGGCCTTCCTTTTCTCTTCGTCAGAAAGGAAAAGGCGGCGAGAATCTGTAGGTTACGGCACAGTGCCACATGGGAAAATCTGTACATAAACTCGTCGACCGACATTCCGGCCAACTCACTTAATTTCCTGCTGTGTAATCTCAGTAACTCATTTTGGATGGACTCCGGCAATTGCACGTAGGGATCTAAAAGCAGCGACGCCAGATCATACTGGGGAGGACCTAAGCGAGCTCCCTGAAAATCGATTAGGTAAATGAGATCACCTTTTACCATTAAATTGCGGGACTGAAAATCTCGATGCATAAAAAAAGGTTGGCCTCCCACCTCCCCTGCCCTGGATGCTAAAAGGGAAAAGTCACCCTCCAGATAAGCCAAATCTATTTCGAGTTCAAGTGCCCCCTCCAAAAAACTCGAGCGAAAGTATTCCAACTCTCGCCTGATGATGAATGGTGGGTCGTAAACAGGGGCTTCGAAACAATAGCTAGTGTCCAGACCCAGAGTGGCTTCTGTTTGCATCCTGATAAGCAATTCTACCGCCTGGCGATACAAACCAATCAATCTTTCATCAGCTGATTGCACTGCATCTTGCAGATGGACCGGGCCCAAGTCCTCCAAGAGAGTCAATCCCTCGGTCGGCGAATAGCCATAAATCTCAGGTACGGGGATCCCTTTCTCGAGCAGGTGTTTGCCCATGTACACGTAAGAGTCATTCTCATTGGGAAACCGTTGATCTTCAAGGGGGCTCCACACTAACACCAGGCTTACTTTCCTGTCAGACACGCGATAGAAAGAACGCTCAGAACCATCACCGTGAAGTGGTTCCCAGCGGAAAGGTCCGCTCAATTCGGTGATCTCCCGAATCAGCTTCTCAGCGCTGTTTTTAGGAAAACTCGCTCGCCTTGGCAAAATTAAATACTCCTTTTTCCTAATAGTGCATACTGTCCCTGGAGTGTTGGAGCATTCAAAATATCAAATTCCTAACACCAAATCTCAGGGCTTTAGGTGTCAGGTTTCAGGTGTCAGGAGAAAAGACACAAGTGCTGAAACCTGTCGAAGATCCCGTCTGAAGCGAAGCGGCAGCGGGGAACACTGAACACTGAAACCTCAGTCGTTGTGACTTGGCATTTGGAACTTTTAGTCACTCTGGTACTCCAGTACTCCAGCTTTTTACTGCCTGCTGCTAGCTGCCCGCTGTAAGCTTTACCCTGCCCGCTTTCCCGACAACCACTCCTTCAAGGGACTCCGTGACCACCATTCCATCACCTATTATGCTTCTTCGGATTGAGCAGCCAGTTTCAACCTTAACCTGATCCCAGATAACGCTTTCTTTAATTACTACGTCACTATCCACCTCACAGTCCCGTCCAATACAAACCATGCCATTAAGCCTGGTATCGGACCTTAGACGAGCTGATTCGTGAACAACCGGTTTCCCACCCACTTTAAGTCCTTGAAATGGAGCTTCTCGTAGTTGGAAGAGCTCTTGATGAACCTGAAGGTATCTCTCCAGACTGCCCAACTCTCGCCAGTATTGCTCCTTGACCACATGTGCCATCACCTTTTTGCCCCTGGAAATTAGCTGCAAATAACAGTCAATGATGGATATTGGACTATCAGCGGGAATAATAGCGAGGACTTCTGGGTTCAGAACATGAATGCCGGTAAAGGCCAGGTGTTTCTCAGGTCCACCACTGAAACTGAGGATACGGCCATCTTCGGCCACCTGGACCCGGTTAAAGCGAGGTTCATCCTTCAGTACCAGGGTGACCATGGCACCGGAACTTTCGTGCTTAAGGCAAACCTCCCTGAGATCAATGGAACTCAGAATATCACCATTTATAACCACAAAAGGCCGTTCATCCCAGAAATCGGCGACATTGCGGATTCCCCCCCCTGTGCCTAAGAGTACTTTTTCCACCTGTACATGCACAGGAATGGGAAAATTCGCCCTCTGAACCGAATCAACAAGTTCATCACTGAGATGATGGGCATTTATAATTACTTCCTCAGCACCGGCTCCGCAGAGATATTCTAGCAGCCAGTGCAATAGAGGCCGGTTCTGTATTGGAATCAACACCTTAGGCCTGCCATGCGTCAAAGGCCGTAGGCGCGTTGCCAGGCCAGCCGCTAGAATCATCGCCTTGAAAGATTTCATCTCTCACTCAGCCTAAGAGGGTTAAATCTTACCACTGGACAAACAGCTTTTTGTATATAATGATTCTCTGCGTCATATAGCAGATGTTGTCCACAGGAGCAAATCTGTAAAGTACCATGGTAATTTCTAGACGGTTATGTTATCAATCTGCGTCAAATCTTTAGCCTGAGTCTTTAAATCCGAATATCGAAATGCGAAACAATATCGAAATCCCAATTTTCAAATATCAAAACAGTATTTTACTTAAGTAAACTGATCCAAGAAAAAGACTCACGCTCTTTTGAATTTCGGATTTTGGACATTTGAATTTGTTTAGGATTTCGTGCTTCGGATTTCGAATTTTCGGACTGGTCTTCAGGCTCGCAAGCCCGTTGATTGGATGCCAAATGGATGTTCGTGAACGACTCGGTGAACTGTTAATGGTTGGCTTTATGGGTCAGGAGATGACTGCGAATCTGGCCGCCCACATCCTCGACTTGCAGCCGGCCGGCCTTATATTCTTCAGCAGAAACATCAGGGATCCCGAACAGCTGGCTCGGCTTACTTGGGAAATTCAGACCCTGGCACTGCGGGAGCTCGGACGTCCTCTTTTCCTGGCTGTGGATCAAGAGGGGGGCTCTGTTGCCAGAATGGGTCCACCTTTCACCCAAATTCCCCATGCCGCCGACCTTGGCAGCAGTGGTTCTGAGCTGGCGAGCCATTATTACGGGCTCACTGCCCGTGAGATGAATTTGGTGGGTCTAAACCTGAACCTGGCACCCGTTCTTGATGTTAGTTCAGGGGAGGTGATGGAACACCGTTCTTTTGGCCGAGACCCGTCTGTGGTTTCGCAATGCGGTATAGCAGCCATAGAGGCGACTCAGTCCGCGGGCATTATAGCCACCGTCAAACATTTCCCCGGTTTGGGTCGAACCCGAAAGGATCCACACCACGATTTGCCGGTGATAGCAGCGGATAGAGACGAACTTGACCGTTGCGATCTGCCACCCTTTAAGGCTGCCATCCAAGCCGATGCGGCCTGTGTGATGACTTCCCACACCATATATCCAGCTCTTGATCCAGAATATCCCGGCACATTTTCCCGCGCCATTATCCGCAGCCTGCTGCGGGATGAACTGGGCTTCGGCGGAGTGGTAATTACTGACGACCTGGAAATGGGAGCAGTGGTAGAGAGATATTCGCAAGGGGCTGCAACAATAGCAGCTCTCAAGGCGGGCGCTGATCTCCTGTTGGTTTGTAATGATCTGAAAAAAATGTCTCAGACGGCCGGGGCACTTAGTCATGGTCTCGACCGCGGCCTTCTTGACCCTGATGATTTGACTCTTGCTTTGGCTAGGGTGGAAAAGCTCAGAAAAGCATACTTAGAGCCCGTCAACCTCGCTAATGTTGAAGCTGTGGCCGCTCACTTTTCCTCTTGATTCACCTTTTGCTCCTAACGGGCTAGACCGCGTCTGTTAATTGCTCGGCTTCCTCAACGTCTTCGGTCTCGCCATCTGCTGCAGCAAATTCCTCCCTGACTCTTGCCAACAGATCGGCCACGCTGAGACCATCAACTCCCTCTTTACCCTGCTCACGTACAAGTTTTAGCACCTCCGAAATAATCTTTCCGTATCCTTCAGTTACCATGGTTTCTGGAACGGATTCTCTCTGCTCCAATCCTTCCACCAAATCAAAAACCATGAGGTGCTTCATGTCCTTAGCTGGGAGAACTTCGTACCCATTCTCCCCACCGGCTTTTAAAACCCCCATATTTTCCATAATCTCTAAAAGCGCTCTTGTCTCATCTGCTGGTACTGTCAGCTCCTCCGCCAGTTCCATTATTGTTGGAGGCGACTTGCCCGCCTCGAACCGTTCACAGACCAACAGCAGCAATTGCAGGCCCCAGTAGCTTCTGTTCACCGTGGGTTGAGCTCGCCAGCGCTGCCGTAAACGGAACCGTGCTAGATTCTGGTGGGCAAAGGCAATCTCCGCCCCTAATAGTAAAATAATCCAGCTGACAAATATCCAGATAAGCAGCATAGGAAGCTGTGAAAGGGCCCCGTAGATTGCCCCGTAGGTTCTGAAACCAAACTGATAATGGATGTAGGCCAATTGACAAAACTGCCAGAGTGTTCCACCTATGATTCCGCCCGCAGAGGCGGAGATCGGATTAACGCGCGTGTTGGGCATGAAGAGGTATATAAAGGAAAAGGCCAACCACATGACGAAGAAAGGCGCTATTTTAAGTAGGTAGACATATATTCGACCCAATAGATCTATGCTTAGGAGTTCCTGGGTTACCAGGTGACTCTTGACAAAAGTCATCAAACTCACGGACACGAACATTGCCACCGGCAGAATCACCACCAGACCCAGATAATCACTGCATTTTCTTAGCCAGGGCCTACCGCGATCCACTTGCCAGATCTGGTTGAAGGCCATTTCAATGTTGGTTAGCACTAGAATCATAGTGAGAAAAAGAAAGGTTATTCCCAGAGTCCCCAGCGAGCCCACATGGATGCGGGAAACATACTCCATTATACGTTCGGTGATTGGGTGGGATCCGCCGGTAAGCCTCTCAAGGAAAAAGGGCTCAAGCGCTTTTTGCACGCCGAGCCCCTTTAGGAGAGCAAACATAAGGGCCAGCAGAGGCACCAAAGTTAAAAGTGTGGTATAGGTGAGACCTGAGGCTCGCAGCAAACTGCTGTCTTTCCAGAACTCCCGCCAAACATATAATGCCAGTTGCAGCTGTTTGTAGATTGCACCTTTAAGGCGTGGGAGTTTATCGACTTCAATCAGCCAAACGTCATTGGTGAGAAATTTACGGACAGGACCGAACATCGTATTTTACTCGCTCTGTTATTTCTATTGGTGAAAAGTTTACATTTGCTTAAGCAAGAATTCTGCCAACCTCAGTCCTATTTCCTTCTTGTTCTGCTGGTTTTATATGGTAGAATCGTCACAGCTTAGAGGGAGGGTAAAAATGGCGTCTTTAAATCGTGTGCTTTTGATTGGGAACTTGGGTGCAGATCCAGAGTTGAGTTACACCCCTAGCGGCACTGCCAAAGCTACTATAAGGCTGGCCACCCACGAAGTCTGGACCAACAAAGAAGGAGAAAAGGGGGAACGCACCGAATGGCATCGGATCATTGCCTGGGGAAGACTGGCAGAAATTTGCGGAGAGTATTTAACTAAAGGCAGGCAGATATTCATTGAGGGACGATTGCAAACCCGTTCCTGGGAAGATCGGGACGGCAACAAGCGTTGGACCACGGAGATTGTCGCTTCCGGCATGCAAATGCTCGGCAGTCCCCGGGGAACCCCCTCCGAAACGGAGTTGCCCCCGGCCGATGTGGACGCACCTGACCTGCCAGAACCGGATGACGATATTCCCTTCTAGCTTTATTCCCTGGATATCTCTGAGGTTTAAAGATTAGCTTGGTAAGGTCTGTGGAATTGCAGCTGAGACTGGGCAAAATCCTGCTCTGCGGGAGGGACTGTAAATCCAGCTAAACCTTGAGTTTAGCCGTCAATTGCTATTTCTTCAGTGGTTAGACCTCCTCCTGCTTCTCCTCAATCTTGGGTTTCTCGCTTTTGTTTTCTACTTCATCCGAGCCAGATGATGCCTTCCTGAAATTCTTGATACCTTTGCCGAGACCCGCACCAATTTCTGGTAACTTCCCGGCACCAAAAATTATCAAGATAATCACCAGGATCACCAGCAATTCGGGCATGCCGATTCCGCCAATCATATCTCGCTCCTTCCTATCCCCGACCACCAGTTCCTACCACAAAGCCTCGAACTCATGCAATAACTTGATGAACTCTTTAGAGTTGCGGTAGTGGTCCAGAGCTTTCTGATGCTGCAACCAGGTGCGCCAGATTTCCATCCACTCCTGATTGTGCCAGTAGCGTCCGGCTCCCGATTCTCCCATATTGAGTTCGAGGTAGACCTTATATTCGTCACCACAGCCAGAGCACAATGGATAAGGCAATGGGGAATGTTGTCTATCCTCAACTTCCTCGATCTGCGTGCCACACCTGGAGCATTTGAGCTGACACCGGGCGCATTGCAGTACCTTTTTTAGTACCTCGAGCTTTTCTTCGTCCAGCCCGTTGGTTTTTTCCCTTTGTTGCTGCTGGCGCCGCTTTTCTAACTCAATGATGTCTGCCACGCCAACCCTCCACTCTTCGATTAAACCTTCAAAGTTTATATTAATTTCCACACTATCACGACGCCTTGTCTGAATCAAGCGATAGCTGATCCTCTCCCTCTTCCGTCTCAGGCTGATCCTCATCCAAATGGAACAATTTGCGCGTAACATCCAGGTAGGAGTCTTTGCGCGACCTGGTACTTATGCGTTTGAGGAAAAGAATGGGATCATGAAGCAATTTGTTGACTACAGACCTAGTCAGAACATTAATGGCTTCAATCTCCCCTCCAGAGAGAGAATCAAGTTGGCTTAGAGTCTTGTGAATTTCGGCCTTCCTGATCTGCTCCGCCTTCTCTCGCAAGGATACAATGGTGGGAACAACCTCTAGTGTTCGCAGCCAAGCGTCAAATTTCAGTGCCTCAGCTGAAATAATGTGCTCCGCCCTCGCTGCCTCTTTGATCCGCTCGGCCCGATTAATCTCGACAATACCTTGCAAGTCATCGATATTATATAGATATACATTGTCTATACGGTTTACATCGGGATCGATATCACGGGGCACAGCAATATCTATGAAGAACAGTGGCCGGTTACGCCGTGCCCTCATCCGCTTCCTTACTTGCCCAGCGTTCAAAATGGGCTCGGGTGAACCTGTGGAGCTGATAATGATGTCAGTCTTTCTTAACTCCTCTACTAATTCCTCCCACGGTACTGTAGACCCGTTGAACCTTCTGGCCAAGGCCAAGGCCCTCTCAAGAGTGCGGTTGGCTACGACAATTCGTTCGACCCCGTTGGAAATAAGGTGTTCCGCAGCCAGTTCAGCCATCTCTCCGGCACCAATAAGCAGCGCGATTTTCCCTTGCAGTTCTCCGAATATCTTTTTGGCAAGCTCCACCGCCGCATAGCTAATCGACACCGCGTTACTTCCTATTCGGGTCTCTGTACGCACCCGCTTGGCTACAGAAAATGACTTGTGGAGAAGCCTGTTGAGGACTACTCCAGATGCCTTGGCTTCAGTAGCCTGGCGGTAAGCATCCTTGATCTGTCCCAGAATCTGAGGTTCGCCCACCACCATAGAATCCAGACTGCATGCAACTCTAAAAAGGTGCTTGACGGCGTCTTGGTCAATATAAATGTAGAGATAGGGCTTTAGTGCCGCCCCAGTCTGACCATAAATTTCCGCCAGCAAACCTACCACAGCACTGATTCCCTCATCCAATCTTGGGGTGGTGAATAGCACTTCCATACGGTTACAGGTGGAAAGATAAAAAGACTCCCTCAGTGAGCGAATCTGGGCAAAATCGGATAGAGGCCCTTTGCTGTCCACACAAACAATACTAAATTTCTCCCGGATTTCCACCGGAGCGGTTTTATGGTTCAATCCTATGAGAACGATACGATCCATAGCGTTCAACTAACCAAGGCTAAAACTGTGATGACCCTTGAGTATTAGACTTGCACCAACAAAGGTCACCAAAATAATACTGAAACCGATAATTGCCATAATGGCTGCCCGTCGGCCGCGCCACCCTACAGCTAACCGTTCATGGAGTAGCACCGCATAAATCAGCCAGGTAATCACCGCGAGAATTTCCTTTGGGTCCCAATGCCAGAACGAACGCAAGACAGCACCGGCGTAAACGAAACCTGAGATAAGCCCTACGGTAATAAGCGGAAACCCGAAAGTCAGGCAAACGTAGTTGAGCGAATCAAGCGTTTCAAGAGAGGGCAACCGCCGATAAAGAAGTCCAAAACTCTTTGTCTTGATCTGTCTTTCCTGGAGGAGGTACATAATGCCTGCGCAGAAGGCCAGAGCAAAGATGGCATTGCCGAAAAAGATGGTCGTTACGTGTAGGGTCAGCCAGAAACTTTTGAATAGTTGGCTATCGGGAATTATCCGTCCCGGGATGGCAGATGAAAGGATCATGAAAATTACGGCCAATGGTGAGACGAAAGTGCCAAAAACGCGGATGTTAAATTTCAATTGGAAGGCAAGATAACTACCCACAATGGCCCAGGCAAAAAGGGAAAAAGTCTGGGGCAAGGTGGTTACCGGCATCTGCTTTATTTGACCTATAAGTAAAGCTAAACCGAGAGAGTGGCTAAGAAATCCTGCCAGGAGAAACGCATAGGCAACCCGGTGTATGACCAATTCTGTGCGAACAACGTAGATAAGGTAGCCAACCGTCCCCACTGAATATAGCAGGGTGGTTACAATTGAGAAGAGAAAAAGGGACTCACTCACCAGGAGATCTCCAACTCTTTGAGTGAATAGTCCGATCCCAGGACTGTCTGCAAAATGTTATCCACCGCCGCAAAATCTCGTCTCCGCACCAGCTCAAGCAACTCCGATTTTACCAGACCATCGAATTTTTCCTTGTTGGCTCGAGAGTCCTGACTCTCTCTGAGCAATCGGCTGCGTACCGCTCCCATTATCTCGAGGACTTCAGCGTACTCCGGTCCGAAACGCTGCTCCAGATCTTCACGGATTTGACGCGCTAAGGCCGGGCTTTTACCCGAGGTGGAGATAGCTAGAGTCAGAGCGCCCCGTTGGATCAAGGCGGGTAGGATGAAATTGCCCTCTTGAGGATAGTCAACCACGTTGCAAAGGAGTCCACGTTTTTCCGCATCTTTCGCTATTTGACAGTTGAGCTCAAAATCGTCGGTAGCGGCGATTACCAGGGAGCATCCCTCGAGCTGTTTTTCTTCATAATGGTTTCCCACCAAGTCAACAACCCCTTCCTGGATTTTCTCCGCCAGCCACTCCACCACCTCAGGCGAAACTAACGCCACCGAGGCCCCGCAGCTCAGAAGCGTCTGAACCTTGCGTGCCCCTACTTCTCCGCCACCCACTACCAGACAAGGCCGGTTTTCTACTTTGAGGAAGATAGGGTAATAGTTCACTGATATGATCTCAGAACGAAAAAGATAGCTCAAAAAGGTAGGATGGTGGTAACTCCTACCACATTAAAACCGTCGAGGGCGAAAACTTGATACGAAAATGGTATGCCCTTTACCACGGGTGTAATTTGTAAAAATATCAATTCTATTAATCCAAATCAAGCAGAGAAATACGCAGCAACAAGCTTGACGCAGACTACCAATCATTTTAACATACCTCGAAACTCACTGGCCCGGATGTTTCATGAATTGCTTTCACGAGACCACAAAGATGGGCGTGCCCGCCTGCCACGCCTGAGTCCGCCTCAAGCGGGCGATGGCGGGCAGGCAACCGGGCAACCGTCCCGCGGTACCGCGTGATTGGTCCCTAGGCGTACCTGAATGGTAAGTCGCAGGGTCCAACACCTGAGGACGCGCGGCCTCCGGCTCGTAGTGCCTACAGCTCGGAGAGAAGGACGATCATATCCGTATTCGAAGTAAGCGGTTCATGAAACATCCGGGCTAACCCAGGTTGGGAAATGCTCCGTTCTCTGCTGTTCTACCTCATACTGTTTCTGGCTACAGTCTTTTGCAGTATTGCCGCCATCTGCGCCGCTCTGGTAACTCGCGGTGGCAATGGTTCTCATTTGGTAGGTCGGCTTTGGTCGCGGATCATGCTGTTTACTAGTGGGGTGAAGGTCCAGGTGGAGGGGCTGGACAACATCAACCCGGAAGAAGCATACGTATTCGCTGCTAACCATCAAAGTCAGTTCGACATCTTCACCATACTCGGCTACTTGCCCACCCAGTTTCGCTGGCTCGCCAAAAAAGAGCTCTTTCGTATTCCTATATTCGGTGCTGCCATGAAAGGCGCTGGTTACATCCCCATTGACCGTAGTAACCGCAAAGAAGCCTTCAAGAGCATTGATCTGGCAGCATCCAAAGTTCGGGAGGGAACCTCTGTTGTTATTTTCCCCGAAGGAACCCGCAGCTTGGACGGCAAACTTCAGTCCTTTAAGAAGGGCGGCTTTCACCTTGCAATCAAATCCAAGCGTCCCATCGTTCCGGTGAGCATCAGTGGAGCTTTTTCAATTCTTCCCAAAAAGGGATTCAGGGTCCGCCCTCGGCTAGTTAAGGTATGTGTTGGCGAGCCTGTACCCACCGAGGATATCACCCCACAGAATAGAGATTGGTTGATCTCCGAAATTCGCCGGAGAATTCAAGAAAAACTGCCTCCCGAGGAAAAGGGTCAACCTGAACCGTTAAGGAGCCGGCCTTTTATAGCGGACTCAGAAGTCCCATGAACCATGACCAATTGACGAATCATTTCTTAGAAAATTGGTACTTCCGGAATTTGCTTGGATGATCATCTATTTGCCATTGATGCCATGGTTCCCCTTGGACAGGGGGTGCTCCGAGGCGAAGTGCATCTGAGACACCGGAAGTACAACAAAATTCACCTCGGCGGTCTCGGCGAAATACGGTTGAATAGAATGCTCTTTTTTTATGACGACACCATCTCCCCTTTGCCCGTTGCCCGTTTCGAGTTTTACTGCTTGGTGGTTACTTCTTAGTGCTTAGTTCGCGGAGCGCCGCAGTTGACACCGAATGTAACCTCTAGTATGAAGGATGGGAAATTCTCCCCCTTCGGGATTCTGCCGAGACCGAGGCGGAAAATGTGTCTTTTGTTCCAAGGCGGGCTGAGACATAGAAAGAGACGGACAAATATATGTTGTCCAAATTAGACCCTAAAGCAAGAGAAATTACCGCACTCTGCCTTTTGGGGCTGGCACTATTGCTATTTCTCAGTTTAGTTACTTATCACAACAGTGATCCAACAATATTTACCGCTTCTGGTGGTCAGCGTCCGGTCCAGAATGCAGTAGGAATTGTTGGTGCTAATATTGCAGCTATCCTCTTGGTCACAGTTGGAATAAGCGCATATTGGCTGCCCACCTTTCTTCTCCTCGGGGCTGTTTGGCTCTTTCTGCCCCGAGAAGGTTCACACCCACTGTTACTCGCCATTGGCTGCACCTTGCTCATAGTCTCCTCAAGTGGCCTGGCCACGCTCTATTGGCCTGCGCTCAGGCTCTGGGGTGAGTCTTTGCCGGGAAGTGGCGGCATATTGGGGCTGGTACTGAAAAAATATCTCCAATTTTATCTCAAGCCCATGGGAGCCTATCTGGTCCTCTGGTTACTAGCCGCAGTGGCCATTCTGTTGGCAACTTCAATCTCAGTTGCCCGCACCGCCATTGCCCTGAATGCAGGGCTTACAAAACTTTGGCAGATCATCCAGAACATCAGAAACCAGCGCGAGCAAAAAGCAGAGCTAAACCTCAGAGCCGCTACTAAAGCTCCCGTTGTCAAGAGACAAAAAGAAAAAAAGGCTGAGGTCGAGGAACACGAACAGGCCCAGTTCAGGTTCATGGAAGCGGAAGGTGATTTTCGGCTTCCTACCGTCGCCCTGCTGGACTCGCCGGACCACTCTGTGGAAACCCCGGACCAGGAAAGTTTGGTAATGAACTCCCGGATCCTGGAAAAAAAACTTGCCGACTTCGGGGTGGTAGGAGAAGTCACTGAGGTCTCACCTGGGCCGGTTATTACCATGTATGAATTCAAGCCGGCGCCGGGAATTAAAATAAGTAAAATTGTTAGTCTAGCCGATGACTTGGCTCTAGCTCTAAAAGCAGCGAGCATCCGAATTGTGGCGCCAATTCCCAAGAAAGGGACTTTAGGCATAGAAATCCCAAATGTCAGCCGCCAACAGGTGGTCATACGGGAGGTTGTCAGTAGCGCCGAGTATCGGAATGCTCAAGGCAAATTGATATTAGCCTTGGGCAAAGATATCCTGGGAAAGCCGGTGGTTACCGATCTCGCCCGAATGCCCCATCTGCTTATCGCTGGTGCCACCGGCACGGGAAAAAGCGTTTGCCTCAACGCCATTACCATAAGCCTCCTCTATCGAGCCACCCCTGATGAAGTCCGCCTTTTGCTCATAGACCCCAAACGGATTGAGCTCTCCTCCTATGAGGGTATCCCACACTTGCTTCATCCTGTGGTTACCGATCCGAAGAAGGCAAATACTGCTCTCAAATGGGCGGTGGCGGAGATGGAAAAACGCTATGAGCTTTTGTCCCTAAGAGGAGTACGCAGTATAGAGCGATACAACCAAATGTTGTCGAAAGCTAAAACCCTTAGGCCAAGACCGGTAAGCCGACCAGTAGCTGAAGAGCCCGAGGGAGACGAGGAAAGGCACCTACCCTATCTGGTTATCATTATCGATGAACTTGCTGATTTAATGATGGTCGCCTCTCGTGAGGTGGAAGAATCCATCATTCGTTTGGCTCAAATGGCACGAGCTGCTGGCATTCATCTCATCCTTGCCACCCAAAGGCCTTCGGTCGATGTACTAACCGGCATTATCAAAGCCAATATCCCGGCGCGCATATCTTTCCAGGTCTCTTCGAGGACCGACTCCCGCACCATTCTAGATGCCAACGGAGCGGAAGCTTTGCTGGGGGCCGGCGATATGCTCATCTTACCTCCGGGAACCGCAAAGTTACAACGTATTCATGGTGCCTATGCCTCGGAATCTGAAATCAGGCGTTTGACTGACTTCCTGCGCAAACAGCGAAAACCAGACTATGACGACACGATTTTGAACTACACCGACAAGGCCGAGGATTTGGACATTGAGGATGAAATTGATGAAAAGTACGATGAGGCGGTCCAGATTGTCATGGAAACCCGCCGGGCTTCCATTTCAATGCTGCAGAGAAGGTTGAGGGTGGGATATAACCGGGCTGCACGAATGATTGAGATGATGGAGCGTCAGGGTTTGGTAAGCGAGACAGACGGGGTCAGGCCACGGGAGGTATTGCCACCGAAGTAAGCGCGTAGCGCTTAAGCGAGAAGGGCCAGACGAGGATAATCAGCAGGCAGCAGTTAGCGGGCAGGCTAAAAATACTATCTGTACAATCATTGCTGTTTGCTGCGAGCTGACCGCTGCCAGCTTAATAACACTGGCTGAACCGGCTTAACGATTTCAACCACTTAATCGGGTTTAAAGATTTGACTAATCGACTATTTGACCAACCAACTTTCTACCCTATGCGTTTTGCCCTATGCGCTCTTGTCGCCCTTTTCGCCTTTCTCGCCTTTACAGCTCACTCTGCTGGACCCTCCTCCGAGCTCATTGCAAAAATTCAGAAAGAATACGACCAGACCCACTCTTTAAGGGCCGACTTTCTTCAGAAAACTCGTTCACGGGCTGCAAGCATGGGTACATCAGCCAGCGGCAGACTTTTTTTTCTCAAGCCTCGTGCCATACGCTGGGACTATGAGCAGCCCAGGCAGCAATTTGTCATAAATGAAGATAAGGCCTGGTTATATGTCCCGGAAGAAAAGACAATATACCTCTACGATGCTGATCAGATCATCAATTCCCCTGTAGTACTAAGTTTTTTCTCTGGCTTGGGACAGTTGGGAGAGATGTTCAGCATCACCCAGCTCCCCACTGAATCTGGGCCACCCCCACGTCACAGGTTGCTACTATTGCCTCGGGAAGCTGAATCGCCGGTTTCCCAGATTACCCTCTGGGTAGATCCCCACTCCTACCAGGTGGTCGGTATCCAAACCGAAGACCCTTTGGGCAACATCAATGAGATAACCTTCACCAATATCCAGATGAACCCGCCGTTGGAAACCTCTTGGTTTGCTCTGGAAGTGCCCGAGGGAGTCAGGCTGGAGCGCCAGGAAGGTCTGCCTACAGAGTAAAACGCTTCGTCTGGAAGCCCTTCCACAAGACCTGCCAGCGAGGAGTTCATCGGAGACTGAGTCAACCTTAGTTCATCGACAGGTCTTGTCGAAGGGCAGCCTGCTGCCCGCTGCCTTGACACCCTAAACACTTACCCCTAGAATGTTACTCGAATTGCATTGACTGAGCTAAAAATAGGTTCCCGGTTTTCAAAAAGATTATAAGTATTACAAACAATTGCCCTTGCCACCGCAGTTGATTTGGTGGCTGGGGCGGGAAGCTTGTCATGGACACCGATAAAATCTTAGAAAAACTAATGAGGTGGCTCGCCGATCCCAAGGGAAGGGAAATGTTCAAGACTATTGTCTACCTGATCATCCCACTGTTTCTCCTCATAGGACTCCGCAATATTGCACGCCGCCGACCGGTTGAGAAAACTTCTACTACCATAGATCCCAGAATTCGCCCTTCCTCCTATGAAGGTTTGAGAGGGACCGAGAGCCTTGGGGAGACCCAGGCCAAAGAGCAGAAAAAGATTGATCAAGAGCTGCAACAAGTATTTGGTCGCAAGGACACTGTTATGGCAAGAGCCAGAAAAGAGTTCAGCAAATCCACTGCAGAAAAGCCAGCGGCTCCTTCTGAATCTCTCCCGTCTGATGAAAAAAACATCCTCCAAGAAGAGCTGCTCAAACTGTTTATGCGCCGGCAAAAGTAAAGAATCCAGGCCCAATGGTATTTAAGATTTAAGATTGCAGAATGAAGACTTCGGAATCTCATGACTACTGCAATTCACCATGGGTAAATCTAAAATCTACAATCTAAAATCTGCAATCTAAAATCTGCAATCTTTTGAGCTCTGACCTGGCTCAGAGTACCAAGCTTTCTAAGATTGAATAAACCCTGCCAGATTATATTTGGTTAACAGCCCGGCACTTCTTGACAACACCGTCCTCGAAACAGGAAGGTAAGCTTTCAAAAAGTCCCTAGCCCGGATGTTTCATGAATTGGTGTCACGAGACCACGAAGATGGGCGTGCCACCGGGTAGACGATTGCGGATTGCGGAATGCGGATTGAAAATTTGCTGAAAAGCTCGTGAGAACCAGAGAAAAAACGGCGAAATCTGAACTGCTAAGTTCGATATCATCTAATCAAAAATCCGAGATCCGAAATCCAAAATCGAAGTCGAGGCTTACCTGAATGGTACCTCGCAGGGTGAACTTGTCCTGAGCGTAGCCGAAGGAACGCCCGAGGACGCACGGAAGGACGGCCATATCCGTGGTCGTAGTAAGCGATTCATGAAACATCCGGGCTAGTATGGAACACGATTTGCATGTTCTGTCCCTGCGTGGCTGAGCAGAACCGGCCGTTTTTTGAATTGATTAGGCAAAAATTTTTATGATAAACTACGGCAAGTTAAGGGCCGGAGGGTAAAAGATAAGTAGAATTAAATGGTTATAATGGGGTTCCTATGAAGGTTAAATTTTGGGGTGTGCGAGGATCTCTGCCAGCACCCATCGCTCCGACAGAGATTGAAAACAAGATAGTACTGGCTCTGCGCGGTGCTAGGGGCTTAGACCTGGATGATACCCGATCGGTAAAGAATTACGTCAAATCCCTCCCCTATCATCAACGAACTACCACCGGTGGCAACACTTCTTGCGTGGAAGTGCAGGGCGAGAATACTGAGATTATTCTTGACGCCGGCTCCGGCATTCGTCAGCTTGGTATCGACCTCATGCAGGGTCCTTGTGGGCAGGGACAGGGCATAATTCACCTGTTGATCAGCCACACTCACTGGGACCACATTATGGGTTTTCCTTTTTTTACCCCTGCCTACGCCCCTGGCAACCAGATCATTATTTACAGCCGCCACCCGCGGATCAAGGAACGTTTTCAGGACCAGCATCATCCGGACCATTTTCCGGTGAGTCTGGAAACAATGTCAGCCGATCTTCAATTTGTCCAACTTGGAGAAGGAGCCAAGGTAAACATTGGAGAATTCACGGTTAGCAGTATCCCCCTGCGACATCCGGGCGGCTCCTACTCTTACAAGATCGAGCAAAACGGGCGAGCTTTTGTTTATGCCACTGATGCTGAATACAAAGGCCTTCGTCCGAAGGCGTTGGAGCAATATATTGATTTTTACACTGACAGTGAGGCGCTAGTCTTCGACGCCCAGTTCACTCTCGAGGACGCCATGGAAAAGGAGGGCTGGGGCCACAGTTCCTCCATGGTGGGCGTTGACATCGCCTTGAAAGCGAAAATAAGACGATTAATTCTCTTCCACCACGAACCCTCCTACAGTGATGAGAAACTTGAGGAGATTTTCGACAAAACCATCCGTTACTATGAGACGATAAAGGGCAACCTCAACCTAGAAATCATCCTCGCCCGGGAGGGTTTGGAAATGGAAATTTAGCTACATGGTCGAATCAGGCAACAAGGTACTTCCCGTCTCAGAAACCCTACAGCCCTTTGCAGAAAACTCCATCCCCTTTTATAGATTTCATCTTCTCAGCCGATTTGCGGAATTAGAACACATCGTTTTCACTCGACTGGGGGGGGCCAGCCTGCCACCTTTCGCCAGTCTCAATGTGAGTTATGATACCGGGGACGAGGCCCGGAGGGTCAGAGAAAATCTAAACCGGATACGGAATGCCACTGATTGTTCTTCCTTTATCTATGCCAGACAAAGCCACAGCAGCAATCTTGTGGTACTGCGCCAGTATCCTCACTTTGACCCGCAAGTGGATTACCCCCTCCACGGTAAGGATGGCTTTTTTACCCAGTTGACAGGCCTGCTCATGATGATCAAGGTAGCAGACTGTCAGGCAATCCTACTTTACGATCCAGCAAGGAAGGTGGCAGGTATAATCCATGCGGGGTGGCGTGGGAGCGTCAAAAATATTCCAGGTAAAGCTATTCAACTTATGGTGGCACAGTACAACTGCAACCCCCCTGATATAATTGCCGGGGTTGGGCCTTCCCTTGGCCCATGCTGTTCTGAGTTTCGTAACTGGCAAAATGAACTCCCGCCTAACTTCTCTCGATTTCAAGTGAGTGCGAATCACTTCGACTTCTGGGCAATCACCCAGCTCCAACTTATAGAATCTGGGGTGCTGAGAGAAAACATTGAGATCGCTGGGCTTTGCACCAAGTGTCACCCTGAGGTCTTTTACTCTTACCGGGGTGAGGGCAAGACAGGCCGTTTCGCTGTGGCCGTGGGCATCAAGGATATTTAGCAATCAAAGGTTAAAAGCACCACAAAGCTCACATGGGATATGCCTCGAAGCGCATATGGAGCCAAGCACAGAGCGTTAGAGTTAGGGAGCCAGGAGCCAGGAGTCAGAATTCAGGAGAAAAGCAATCAAGATTGTGACCTCTCAACTACTTGCTAATGGCTACTTGCTACTGGCTACTCGCTACTGTATTCTTTGATTGCGGATTTGGGATTTCAAAAGGCGAAATCCACGACTGAAACCGGGAACCCGCCCGAAGGGGTGGGAGTCCGAAGGACAAATTCGCATTAGCATTTCGCAATTCGAAATTCGCAATTCGAAATCTTGACACCATGCCTTTCAATTGACGCCCTTTGGGTCAATCGTGTTATTTGTGGTAATTGCTAGAATCTTTCTGTGGGCTTTGCCCTTAAACGTGTTAATCTATTGTCTTAATTTCGTGACTTTTTACTGAATTATTCTATGTTTTTACGTAATGCTCAAATACTTTTCAACAAGCCCGTGAGTGCCGAGCTCTACCACGTGGGATTACTGTGCCCTGACATTGCGGCCAGCATCCAGCCAGGGCAGTTCCTTATGGTCAGGATCCAAGACAGCTTCGACCCCTTACTTCGACGTCCTTTTGCCGTACATCGATTATATCCAAATGATCCTCCTGGCTCTTTTGAGATGCTCTACAAAGTAGTTGGTAGGGGCACTCGACTTCTCACCAAAATGCACCCCGGTGAGTCCTTGAATCTCCTCGGCCCCCTCGGTCGAGGTTTCCGCCTTCCCGACGACAAGGGATTTGTCTTAATGGTTGCTGGAGGTATAGGCATTGCCCCCCTACCCTATCTGGCAGAAACCCTTGCCGCATCTGGTCACAAGGGTCCGTTCGTCCTATGGTTTGGGGGCAAAACCTCTGCCGATTTAGTCTGTATCCAACATTTCAAGGATCTGGGTTTTGTGGTGCAATTGGTCACCGAAGACGGCAGCAAAGGAGGAAAAGGGTTGGTCACTGACCACCTTGAACAGTGGTTGAGCCAGCAGGATGAATTACCCAAAGTTATTTATTCCTGCGGTCCTTACCCTATGCAACGTTTAGTGGCAGAGATGGCTGCACGGTTGGGGATTTCTTCTCAGCTCTCCATGGAGGCCTTAATGGGCTGTGGTGTTGGGGCTTGCTTGAGCTGTTCCCTCAGGTGCCGTCCGCCGCAGGGTGCTCAAGGTCCTCACTATGCAAATGTGTGCCAGGATGGACCGGTATTTGACGGAAAGGAGATAGTCTGGGATTGACCCCGTCTAAAGACAGCTGCAGATTCCAACTCGCAGCTATTTAAGCTGATCACTGTGAAATATGTACCTTTGACACAAAAGACTTTAAACACTATAAAAGCTACAAAAGCTATAAAGACTAGAAAAGTGAGAAGCGGAACCATAACTGCAAAAACCCTTGTATTCCGGCACTTTCTGGCCTTTCACTCCTTTCTCGCTTATACTAGGAGCTCATGATTTGCGCAGTGTGGGTTTGATCTAATGGCCAATGATAGCCCAATTAGCTTAGCAGTCGAGCTCGGGCCGCTGAGGTTAAAAAATCCAGTAATGGTAGCCTCGGGTACCTTTGGCTACGGGCAGGAATACGGTGCCCTGGTGCCACCCGAAAAGTTAGGTGGGGTGGTGGTAAAGGGAATCTCACTGGAACCCCGGTCCGGCAATCCGCCTCCTCGTATATGGGAGACTTGCGGGGGCATGCTTAACTCAATCGGTTTGCAAAATGTCGGTCTTCGAGCTTTTCTGGAAGAGAAACTTCCCTGGCTCAGACCGTTGCAAGTACCTGTGATAGTCAATCTATTCGGCAATACCGTAGAAGAGTATGGGGAGTTGGCAGCAGGACTGGACGGCCATGAGGGTATCGACGCACTGGAGATCAACATATCCTGTCCAAATGTCAAGGCGGGGGGGATGGCATTTGGCTCGAACCCTGAAATGGTATTCCAGGTGGTATCCGCAGTTAGATCTAGAACTAACCTACCAGTGATTACCAAGCTTACCCCAAACGTCACTGACATAACCGTTCCTGCCAAGGCAGCCGAGGATGCCGGCACCGATATTCTCTCACTGATCAATACAGTTGCCGGCATGGCGGTTGATGCTCAAAAACGGAGGCCTCGACTGGCCAATGTGGTTGGGGGACTTTCTGGGCCAGCCATCAAACCCATCGCCCTAAGAATGGTTTGGCAAGTAATACAGGCAAGCAATGTGCCGGTTATCGGGCTGGGAGGAATAGTCTCTGTGGAAGACGCCCTTGAATTCTTGATCGTCGGGGCCAAAGCTATTCAGGTTGGCACTGCCAATTTCGTCAATCCACAGGTTACTCTGGAAATTATCTCCGGTTTGGAAGATTATCTCCGCAAGCAGGGACTCAGAGACATCAATGAGATAATCGGCACCCTTGAGATCACCTAGAATTAGCACTACTCAAGAAGATTAGTCCGAGGTTCATCGTCTAGGTCCAAGTGCCAAGTTCCTAGTTCCCTAAAAAGCAGCCCGCTAAGCGGGCTGCTTTTTCTGCCTCAAACGGCGGACATCTCCAACCCTTATGGTAAATCGAGTAGCATCCAAAAACTCCAGAAGTGGAATAGTGTATTTGCGACTGGTTTGCGTCAGCTCTTTGAACTGTGGAGTCGTTATTTCTTCCTGTTCCTCAAATAAATCCAGCAGCTGTTGCTTGAGCTCATCCAGGGCTCCGTAGTGGAAATACATATCCTCTTTAACTTTGATCAGTAACCCCTGCTCCAACATCCAAGAGAGTATTTGTCGGGCTTCGCTATCTGGGACTCCAAGGGAGTGGGCTACCTCGCGGAAGAATGGCGGTTGCAGGCTTGCCTCTCGATAGATTGATTCTATCTTCTCTCGCACCTCATCTTGCTTTCCCGCAAGTGCTATCTGATGAGAGGAGAGTCGCACCAGATCTTTTTCTTGAATGATCTCACCTTGGCGGGCCAACCGCTGAATTAGTTCATTGCAAAGCTTGCCATCAGCTCCTCGGGGCAAGCGTCCGAACAATTCTTCTTTGTTAATCCCTGCCCGTAAAGGCTCTTTGCGGTGGAAATCATCCAGGTGGCCCAGCAGTAGTTGCCTGAGCTTCTCAAAAGCTTCCTGGTGCACGAATCTGGGATTTTCCCGATCAAATTGGATCACCTTGCCTCGGCTCATCATGTCCTGAAGCAAACCACGGAGCTCCTTCTGGGTGATATTGGCCAGCATGCTCAAAGCCCTCTCGCCAATCCCCCCAGGTCCCGCTTCTTTAAGGTAGAGGTCTACCATCTTGTCGGGCTCTCCTCTCTCCAGCACCGCTAGAGCCTCTAGGGTCTCGCCGACCATCCTTCTGCGCTTCTTCGGGATGGGATGCAATATCTGACCACCGCCAATGGTATGCATAGGTGAATAGCTTCGCAGAACAAAACGATCCCCATTGCGGACAACCACCTGCTTATCTAATCTCACCTGGGCATAACCTCTGCTACCGGGCCTCAGCTCATTGGCGTCCAGAAGTATCAGGGTGCCGATTATCTCACTGGTTCCGGTGTGGAAGCGAACCTTAGCCCTGTTTTTCAATACCCGAGGAGCGTTCTCTAGGTGCTGCAACCGCACGTCAACCATATACGAGGAAACCAGGCTTTCTGGAGTTGCCAAAACATTGCCTCGCTCAAGAGCTGCCTTTTCTAAGCCTTGCAGATTAATCGCTGTGCGCTGGCCACTGACGGCTTCCTTTACCTCCCGATTGTGCACCTGAATTCCACGCACCTTGGTCTTGAGCATCTGAGGATAGACTAGGAGGGTGTCCCCAGTCTCAGTTTTACCTGAGATGGCTGTACCTGTTACTACTGTGCCAAATCCCTTCATGGTGAAAACTCGGTCTACTGCTAGGCGGAAGTCCCCGCTACTCGGGCGGGCCTCCACTGATTCACTCAGTATCTGCAACCTTTCTAACAACTGCTCAAGACCTTCGCCGGTTGCAGCCGAAACCGGAATTATCGGCGCGGAAGAGAGAAAAGTTCCCTGCAGGAAATCACGGATATCTTCCTGTACCAGATCCAACCAATCGGGATCCTCTACAAGATCAGTCTTGGTTAGGACCACCAGTCCCTGCTTTACTTTGAGAAGTTCGCATATCTCGAGGTGTTCTCGAGTCTGGGGCATAACCCCCTCGTCAGCCGCTACAACTAGAGCTACTATATCTATCCCTGTCGCCCCTGCCACCATGTGTCGTACGAATTTCTCATGACCAGGCACATCAACAATACCAAGCTCCTGACCGTTGGGAAGTGTGAGATGGGCAAAGCCTAACTCAATGGTTATACCCCTCTCCTTTTCTTCTTTAAGGCGATCGGTGTCGATCCCAGAGAGGGCCTTGATCAAAGTAGTTTTCCCGTGGTCAATGTGTCCAGCCGTACCCAGGATAATTTGTTTCATTAACTGCTTCTCCCCTGTCGCCACTTATCAAATACATACCAATAGTAAAGGGTAACCGCTAAACCGCAAGAGCCATCCCTTTCATGCTTCTCTCTGCCAACCCTTGAAAATAGATAGAATGAATATATTAGGCAAAGATTATAGAGCGAAGGGCATAGAGTTTTAATTTCGATATTCAAAATCCGCAATCCGAAATATTTTAGCTCCATGCACTATGCTTCATTCAGATGCTTGATCATGTAGGTAAAAACCCCTGTGGCCAGCAACACCCCGTCTTCTGAGGAAATCTCCACCTGGCAGACAGCGATTTGCCGTCCACAGTGCACTACTCTGCCACGGGCTACTAGATCTCCTCCCCTGGCTGGCCTCAAAAAATTCAACTTGAACTCCACCGTCGGAATCACCACCTTTAGAGGATCAGTCAGCACTGAGTAAAGGGAAACACCGCCTGCCACATCCGCCAGCACCCCCAAAATACCGCCCTGTAACAACCCCATGGAGTTGCGCAATTCTTCCCGGTGCTGCAAAATGAGCGTAGCCTCGCCGCTGGTCACCTCCCTCAGTCCAATGGACATGAACTTCACTATGGGATTGTTTGCCAACTTAGCTGCGATCCCATCTTTCTGAAGCTTGGTCAGTTCCCCCTTACCGCGGCCAGATCCCATTTTTCCATCCATCCTATTAATTTCACATTTTATGACCTAATGACGGCTAAGCCGAGCGACTCTTTTCTGCTTGCTATTGTTTCCACATCTGTCCCACAAGAGCAAAGGTAATGGTAATCATGATCTGACCAACATCGTCCCGGGTGATATTAATTACGCCCCCATGTTTGTGAATCACCACCTTGGTCATGGGCAACTCCAGATCAGCTTCGCCCAGTTCCTCGGCCACAAAGGGATAGAAAAAGTGCTCCATATCATCGTCTGTCAGATGGAGTCCAGGATAGGCGAGTCGCACCACCGCTTTACCGTTTCTTGCAGTGGCAACCTTCAGGCTAGATCTTTCCGGCATGTGCTTGCAGACCTGGCGCAAAATTCTTTCCAGTGCGCGGCTCAAGTGGCCGCGGTCAGCAAGAATGAAAGGAAGCCTTTCATCCAGTTCTAACTCGACTTCGATCCCACGACTGTCAAACTTCTCCGAGGACTCGTTTATGGCTTCCTGCAAAAGCGCGTTCAAGTCCACCTCGGAAAATTCCAGGGGAACCGGCCGAATATAGGTTAGGATCATCTTGAGGATTTGCTCAAGCCTCCGGACCTCATGAACTATAATCTCAACCTTTTTTCTATGAGAATTGTCCTTGTCCATCTCTTGAAGCAACCTTCGGGCGAAGCCTCCAGCCGAGGTGAGAGGATTGCGGATCTCGTGTGCCAGCCTGGCAGAGACATTGCTTAAAGTCTTGAGCTCTTCGGTTTGGATGATCTGCTCTTGTAGCCGCTGCCTCTCACTCACGTCTACGATAATACCATCCACCGCCTGTACCCTGCCCTCCCTGTCGGTTAAGGGCATTGCATGGTTAAGCAGAAATAATTCCCGGCCGTCTCTGTGATTGCCTCGGTACTCGAGCAGAAATTCCCTACCCTCTGCAAGACAACCTCTCAGTTGTTTGGCAAAGTTCTGTTTATCCTCCGGATGTGCAATCCTAGTCCAGAATTCCCTGTCTGCTATTACTTCTGTAGGTGTGTATCCCAGGATTTCCTCCACAACCCTGTTAACATAAACTGTAGTTCCATCTGGTTCAATACGATAGACAACCAGAGGGGCATTTTCCACCAGGGTCTCATATTTCTCTTTCTCTTCCACGAGCTCTTGTGTTCTCGCCTCTACTCTCTCTTCCAAGGTAATGCAGTATTCTTGAATCTCTTGCCTTGCCCTGTTGAGGGATTCGAGCATGTCATTGAGAGAATCTGCCAGGATACCTATCTCATCCCGCACTGGCACAAAAATTCCCCGGACCCGTTCGCCCGCAGCTATCTCCCGCGCCGCCGCAACTATGTCACGGACAGGGCGAAGAAAGACCGTCACCACCCAAACAATAATAATGGACGAGAACAGCAGGGCTGCCACCATAACAGCAAACATCTCGATTCTGTTTTCGGCCAACTCCGCAAGAGTGGCAGATCTGTCAACGCTGATTTCCACCACCCCGATACTATTCCCGTAAAAATCCTTCAATGGCCCTAGGAAAAGAGCCAGGCCAGGAGTATCGGGCGGGCTAATCAGTATTTCCGGATTCTGAGTTCGAAACACCCTGCCGCAAATCTCATCACTCGATATCGGTAAGCTTGCCGAGGAAGCCGTAAGTGTATAAAAACCAGTAGTCCCATGGATTTGAATGAGGAGGGCAAGATCCATGTCGTATCGGCGCTTGAGAGAATCCAGAAAAGGACGCTCTACCGAGTACCCGATCTCGAAGGTTCCGATAAATTTATCTTGATAGAACACTGGCACCACTCCCCTAACGCCGAATCCGGTAGAACCTCGTTCCAACCCAGCAATTCCTTGGCCAGTCTCCTCCACTTTAGTAATTGTATGACGAAAGGATGCCATCGCCTCACCGGATTGATAGATCCGATGAAGTCGCAGAAAAGACGTGGCTGGTTTAATGTGGAAGTGAAATTGTTTTACATCGAATTTCTCTTTCACAGCCTCGTATGAGGGCAACAACAGATCAATGAGTGCTTTAGTATCTCTCCGGGCAAACGCCTCTTGCACTGTCGGCGACTTGGCGACCAGGTAGGCCAGACTCAGCGCCGAACTCTTCCGATCCTCAATCTGGTCAGAAAAGGCCCGGAAATAATCATGCAGCTTTTTCTTTTCTTGGGACTCGATTAGCCTTTTCTGGTTATTCAAACCCAAAAGAATGAGTGAGGTAGTCCCTAAAAAGGAAAGAAACAGGAAAGGAATCAGCAGCTTCCACTTTAGGCTGATGTCATGGATGCTTCTTAGATTCACGATCCAGTCTCCTGCCTTATTGTCTCTTTGTTGATCCCATCTGCAAAAGCACCTGTTCTTTCTCGTCCCGCACTTGGTCCTTTATCCGTTTAATGTGGCCCCGTGCCAAACCTTTGACCTCACTAACTACAATCTCACGACCTAAATCCCGCTGCTTCTTTACGACTCGCCTCAACCGGTCAAATTCTTTGGCATAGTCCCCAGGCACAGGTAACTGGAAGTTCTCTCCCTCAGGGCTCATGGAGTATCTTCCTGGCATAGACAGCCTCCTATCTCAAGAATGCTTAGTCGACATAGTGGATTAGCCATGATGGGGCCCGGTTAGCTAGAAGCGTGCCAGACCAAAAACCCAACCTTTTACTGGAACAATGATCCGGCGAAAAACACGAGGACGGTATGTGGGAGACGAAAAATAATCAAGGAGCAAAAGACTTTGGGGTCAGCGGCGATTCCGCTAACCCCTTGTAATCACTTGGTGCCGGAGGCGAGAGTCGAACTCGCACGGGCGCAAGGCCCACTGGATTTTGAGTCCTATTCTGGTCTTTCCCCGTGTTTCCTGGTTTTTCCTTTCATAGCTGAAAAACCCTTACAGTACAAGGAAAAACACAGAATCGGGAAACACCCGGAAAAATGGAGATATATTTTCGCGGATGTTACCCAAGTGTTACCAAGCAAACCACTTGGGATTCGAGCCTTTAGATGATAGATTGATTTGAGGGGATAGGCAAGCGCAGCCGAAAGCGGAGATTCCTGCACTCCGTTTCCCCTCAATAACCTTGCAGATCACTAGCAGGGGTGAAGTAAGATGGATGCAAAGGGAGAGAGGATTGAGTTCCTCGAAAGGGCAGAAAAAGAATGGGCTGAGATCCTCGAATTGAAGCGTGAGATTGAGGACGCTGGATTCAAGAAGCAAGAGTTCACGTATTTTCCTAGACCTAAAGACGATAGGGGGTTTTTCATAAAGGATGCAAAACCAATTAAGAAATCAATAACCATCCCTACCAAAATGCGCGTCTACCGCAAGATTGATGGGGAGGTTAAGGAGTTACGTCCTGAACCATTTCGTCGAAAGATCAGCGACGATCCAAGTGCTATACTTGAACTCTCTGAAGCACTAGATGACTTCTTCTTGGGATATGCCACCTTAATATGGAGCCGCAGACAGTTGATGAAGCCAGTGCTAACAGAGAGTGCATTAAAAAGGGAAGCTAAAGAGTTTTTCCTTGATGAGGAAAGACGGTTCTTCGAAGAAAGAGGTTACCCCAGCAAAGATATTGAAAATCTGATGCGACAAGTTAAGCAAGCCAGACTGATGCAAAGACAACTGAGAGAATATACTGACAGCGACCAATATCAGGGTTTTGCTCCTATCAAAGAGGGCAGTGACAAATGCACTGAGTTAGACAGAGATACCATGAGCCAAATAAGGTCACTCTACAGGGGAGATGCCCCACCCTTATTTGAGGAACCAGTAAGCGATAGAAAGATACACTCTAATATGGCTGTTGTTTTCGCAACAACGGATTTCTGGACAGACCATAAAAGAAGAAAACCTGAAGTAAGAATCTGCAAGTATTATGAAAGAATAAAGGGAGGTCTTTACCATTTCAACAAAAAAGCCAAGGAAGAACAAACCTGAGCCATCCCTAACTGTTTGATCCTTCCTCAGTAGGGTCAAAACCTGGTCAGATTTAACCGAAATTTTCCCCACGCGTAAAACCTCACCACAAAATCCTCTACGCCGTTTTTTGCCCATTGAAATCCTCTTAAAAATAGAACCGTTTTACAGAAGATTTTCCCCACTAAAGGATAATAATATCAATAACTTATGCTTGACATAGTTAGAGGGTTTCATGAGTATGGGAGAGAAGATATTCATACGACGCGAACTCGAGACAAATGGACCTTTGAACCTACGGGTGAGGGGGCCAAAGTTCGCAGTGAATGCTCTGGAGAATTTTGGCAAACCATGCATGTAGACTTGCGAATGGTCGATGTAAGCGATTTCGTGATCTCCTACTGCCCGACAAATATCTACAGTGTGGGCACGCCTCATGAAATAATCCTCGCCAGACAACAGCACAAACCTGTACTTTTTGTGAGTACGCCGGTAGAGTTTCCCGCCTTTGATGAGCTAAAGAAGCATCTTTCTGAGACAAAAGACAAAAAGGCGAAGCAATTACTCGATGAACTTGCGAGGCAGGTTCCAATTAAGCCCAATCCGCAAGGAGTACCGAGCCTCTGGTATATGCCACTTATAGGTGGTGAAAATTTCTTTGATGGTTTTGGATTTGCTAAATACCGCAAAAAATTCGACTGGTCTTTAGGACCTTCAGATGAGCGTGAGAAACAGTATCCTCCAAGGCGACCCCTTCTACCATTCTTGGAGAAATTAAATCATTCACTGCCTAAGAAGTGGGATAGAAGGAAAGAGAAGTTTATACAAAATGACGATTGGTTATTGCTAGACTTGGAATGACCTCAATACTAGCTTTCGTGCTGATGTCACAGTTGAGTAGTTGGTTAACCCGCCCCTGGCGGGTTTTTTATTGTCTCAAACATCAGTTTCAAATGACACCCTGTTTCTTGACAAATGAATGGTCTTTGAAGTCGTTGGTTATACTCTCTAGTATTTAACCACAACATGTGGTGGTTGAGTATTAAGAGGCAAAGTGTAGATTAAAGTATGTTATACAAAGTTTCAGCAAATCAATTCAGATGAATAGCAAAAGGCAGAGCCGGTGGTGACTCTGCCCTTGTGTTGTGATGGAACCACTTAAAGCCATCTTGTCATAATTGACGGTCGACTGATCTTCTCTCTAGATCACCTCTAATTTTCCTTCTCGACCACCTGCGTATTAGCAAGCAAGCCAGAGAGACTTTGGTCGTAGAGTACACCACCAGCAGTTATTGTGCAATCGGCTCCTTCACGCTCAATGATGGTGTGTGTATTGTAACTATAGCCGTAAGAATATTTGCCCTGCGCTTTGCTAATTTCCTGCTCTGAAAACTCACCATTGAAAGTGCATTCTCCCGAGATCATCTGAGGCACTGCCCCATTATCGCTGTAGCACTCGAGGCTGCTCGTGTCGATTTCAAAGGTAGCGAACTTAGCTGGGTGATTGATATTTAATGAATAAACAGGGGTTCCCATATAGGGTGTATAGCAATAAAAACCGAAGTCCAACGAAACATAGACGTCACTACCCCAATAAGGATCCTGATACACCGACACATACATTATATCGCCGCTGGTTGAGTTTTGTGAAACAGCAAAAACTTCACCATAAGTTTCTTTATTGGCTCCATTTTCTGCTAGCACAGTTGGAGCAACCAGTAGAGATACAACAACCAAAACAAGAGTGAATTTCCTAATCATGGTTTTCCCTCCCTCATCACAGGCTCATAGTTATCATAAGGTTTCGCACGAAATACCAAAGTCAGTTTAGGCTCAAAAGGGCATAAAAGGTTAGAGCTAAAACATAGAAACCCCAAAGGGCATCTGTTGCCTTTGGGGTCTTTATAGCGGCACCTTCTGGAAACTCCACTTCATGACTTGCTCCCATACGTGAAGAGCAGTGCCTAAAATGAATGCGATGATAGATCCGTCTGCTCGAGGGTGACACTAACCGAATGGTCATTCGAAGATGGGATGGAGAAGGAAATAGAACTATTTTAGATTAGATCAGTAGGAATTGTATGTCAAGAAAAATCAAAATCTCGAAATAGCGTGCACAGGAAAAAAGTGAAAGGGTCAAATGTATATGACATCCCTTAATTCACATTCGGCTGGGATGTAGTCTGGCACAATATGGTGTGGTTTACCGAAGCAAGAACACTTCTCAGCTGTTGTTTGGAAAACTCCTCGAGGTGAAGCCCGTAACAACAGACCACTAAAGACGACAACGTCCCCCTCTTCTACAGCCTGACCCCGCGTTCGACTTCGGCGTATTTACTCAGCTCACTCACAAGAAATTCATAAGCGTCATCCACCGAATCGGTGCGGTGCAACAACATCACATCCTCAGAATTGATTGTGCCATAGCGGATCAGAGTATCGAAATTGATCACTTCGCTCCAATATTTCGTGCCGAACAGTACCACAGGGAGGTGCTTGCGCATCTTGCGGGTCTGCAGCAGGGTCAAAAGTTCGAACAGCTCGTCCAGGGTACCGAATCCGCCGGGGAAGACAATGACGGCCTTGGCCAGATAGGCGAACCAGAACTTGCGCATGAAGAAATAGTGAAAGTGAAATGCTAGCTCGCGGGTCACATAAGGGTTGACGAATTCTTCAACGGGGATGGAGATCGTCAGTCCCACGTTCAGTCCTTTTGCCTCAGAGGCACCGCGGTTGGCCGCTTCCATAATGCCTGGCCCGCCTCCGGTGCAGACCACGAAGCGGCGTTCCTCTTCGCTCAAGCTCTTGGACCACTGCGTAAGTCGTCGAGCGAGTTCTCGAGAAGCCTCGTAATAAAGCGACATCTCCACTCCCACCCTGGCGCGCTCGATGTCGCCCTCCCCCTCCTCGGCCGCCATTAGAGCCTCATGGGCCTGTTCGCTGGAGACGATGCGGGCTGACCCCATGAACACGATAGTGTCGTTGACCTTATAGTGGCCAAGACGGCTCTCTGGTTCCAGGTACTCGGAAAGGATGCGCAGGGCCCTGGCGTCCTTGCTGTTTAGAAATTTCTCGCTGAGATACGCCTTGATGTTATGACGGTTTTTCTTGCTCATAGAATAGGGTCCTTCATTTAATTTAGGGTCGGATAAAGATATCTAATTGGTGCTCATCCGAAAACAACGGTTTTCGGACTCTCGCCATCAGCGATCAGCCTTCAGCTTTCAGCTAAATATACATAAATCCAATAACTTAAGCTGAATGCTGACTGCTGAAAACTGACAGCTCCAGCCGGAAATCTTTGGTTTCCGGCTGGACACTAATTAATGGCTTTGAATAAACGTCTCTATAACACTCCATATCAACGCTTGTATTGCCGTTTTTGGGTGCAAAAAGTCTGCCTGAGAATCACCGGGATAGATTTAAACCGCCCTTTTTGACCCCAAAAATACCAGTTCAAGCCTAAAATCATACCATTTTTGATGCCCTTACCTATTACAAAAAATGACAGCGCAGCGTAGTGACCCGAAGCCTTATTGGAGCAAAGATCTGGTGCCTACTGCATAGTCCCTAGTGCCTAGCTGCAATGGCTGCCTCCTGCCCTTCCAACCATGACTGCACATTCGACCGTAATGCCGATTTCTCGGCCGGACTGATACCCCTTGGATCGAAACGGTAGCGGTAGTGAAGCTTCAGGATAGATGGCAGAGTCTCAATGGAAGTCAATCTTGGCTGACCCTCCTCGATTCTCTCAATGAAGTTTGAGAACGTCTCCCCCGGATGTCGGACAAAACCTAACTTGTTTAGTCTTTCCACTATCAAATAGAATTCCGAGTCCGCTCCGGAGCGAGCCTCAGCCTCGCTGTACTTTTCGTGCATCTCCACCCGGCTCACCCGTTTCTTGCGGTAAACCCTCCAGGCCAAAAATATTACCAGCGGTATGAGCATCCAACCGATGTAACTTGCTGCGCTGCCCTTTCTCTCGCTCCACCGCCACTTCGACAAATTGTAAACGCACCACGACCAGAGATCGGGCAGTCCTCCCCACTTTCTGGCAGTCCTCGCTTCAAGCTCCATCCAGGCGGCGGGGGTGGTATCAAAATCGTGCCAGGCACCATCCATGTAAACCAGCGTCCAGGCATGGGCATGGCGTTGTCGCACCAAGAAGGCCTCTTCGAAATCGCTGTATTCGTGAACCGAATACCCTGTGGCATAGCGAGCCGGAATATCGAGCGCCCTTAAAAGGAGCACAGTTGCCGAGGCAAAGTACTCGCAGTGGCCCGAGCGGGAGGTGAGCAGAAAATCCCCCAATGCGCTTGTTTTCCTGCTTTCCTTACTCAAAGTGAGCGAATAGCTGAAATTTTTCTTAAAGTGAGAAGCAATACCTGCAATGATCTCCCGCGGAGAACCAGCTTGCAGTCCCATTTCAGCAATTGTTTTCTGGATGACACTTTGTTCCGCTGGAGGAACGATCAGATCGGCTTCAGTCGGCAGGCTGTCGATGGAAGCATTTCGGGCATAGTGCACTCGATAAGTGATAAGACCTGGGCCGTCTTCCACCTGGACGGCTCCGTATTGATTCTGTTCCATTGTAACGACAGGTAACTGTTCAATCCGAAAAGCACCCATGGGAAGTTTTAGTATCCCTTTGTTCCCAGATAGATACGAGGAAACAGTAAGATTCGATGCAAGTCTGCTTTCAGTGCCCTCTTTGTGATGCAGCACCGCACCACTTAAGGTCTGGAGCTTCCAACTGAACTCGTCGTCGGCTGGCTGCACACGTTTAAAACTGGACTGTCTGGCAAACCAGGTGGGTAGCCTGTAGACATTGAAGCTCATTTCTCTCAAGAGAAGGGTGGATTGGTGCTTGGAGTCCACCTTCACTCTAAAGAGTATCCGGTCAGATGATTTGAGAGTTCCTATTTCTCCGATCGCGGTTCTGCTTCGATAGGCATCAGGCTCCTTCTCCAGGAACTGGCTATACCACTCAATTGTCTTGTTCTCCACAATCGCCTGTAACCGGTGGAGCCAAACGTGTCCAATATAGCCCGCAGACCCCGCCACAAGCAGCAGGCACGCCCAAATTATCACTGAATACCGTTTGGGCCGTATGGACAGCAGGGCCCAGGCAGAGAGGGATACAAGGCCCAGATAAAACCATATGGTCCTCATATTGGCAGCGCTGGCGGAGAGGATGCAGAGAGTGAAATATGGGTAGGTGGGGTTAATGGTTATGGGATGCTTCTTTTGCTCTCCCGAGCCTTTTCGCCTCATCATCAAGAAAAGGGCGCTGACATCGATGTCCTCACTTGTGCTGTATGCCAGGGAGACCACAAGCGGGAACAAGCTCATGGGGAGCCATTGCAGGAGCACCAGGATGGCGGGGGCCGAGCTTTTAGAGGCCAAGGTGTAAATAAGCATCCCCAGAAAAATGACAGTGCACAAATCTGAGATGCGATTAAAATCAGTAGTAGAAAAGTCCCACCGTAAAGCAACAAAACGCGATCCTTCAAATACCAGCGCCATGATCACTGCCGGTATCAGCAGTCCCGTTTGCCAGCCCCAGAAAATTAGGGTTGCGCCGATGATAAAAGAAGGTGGTTTCATAACTGAGCCAGTCCCTCTTCAATCTTGCCCACTTCCAGCCTGAGCAGATGCTCCGGGGTTCCGCTCATGGGACCTGGATCCAGGGTAGGAGGACCATCCGCCTCCGCTATCACCAGTACCAATGTCGGGACCTGAAGCTCCAGCAAATTTCTAATGAATTCCTGTCTCTCATCATCCCAGCCAAGGAGGACACATATACAGCCACTCAAAAGGGAAGAACGCTCAAAAACTGTGGGAGGCAAGGTATTGAAAGGTTTGTCCTGACAGGGCTGCACCGAAGCTAGAATCTCCAGCATTCTGTCGGTGTGGGCGACTCCCCTTCCAGCTGTAAAGCAATAGGCCTCAGGTCCTACAAACATGAGATCGAGCAGGGACTCCTGAGTTTGCACTGTGCAGGCGAACGAGGAGGCGACCGATACAGCCTCTTCAAATTTCTCACTCTTCTCTGTGTTCTGGAACGTATCTAAAATCAGTCCGTGTCGCACGAAGAATTCGTCTTGATACTCTTTGACCATCGGTTTGCCGGTCTTAGCCCAGCTCCTCCAGTGGATGCGGCGTAACGGGTCTCCCGGACGATAGTCTCTCATGGATATGAACTCTTGGGAGTCCCCCACAGAATAGGCTAGCGCCACCCCGCCTGGTTGATATTTTCTTCTTCCGGGGAGATTGATGGGGGGTAGACTATAACGTTTGGGAAGGACCAAAACGGATTGCTGCACGGGTAGTGCGACGAAGGCTTTGAGCAGACCGAGGGGATCAGGACGGGCAATGGCGAGGCTTGTCAGGTTCAAATTTCCTCGCTGCCCCGGCAAGATCTCAGCCTGCACTTCTTCCTCACCTTTAGGCGCAATAGTCGCTAAAGTGCGCTCTCTGCTTACTCCTCCCTCTTTTCTGGATACCAGCCACAGCCAACGGTGATATCCTATTATGCGGTCAAACAGATTGCGCTTTTCTTGTTTTGGCTCCGCAATCTCCACGAATTCTCTGAAGGTTGGCCGAGGATCATCTGAATTGTCGAAGATGCGGAGGTCTCTTTGCTGTTTTGCGCCGGTATTACGAACAACGATGCGGTAAAGGAGAGGTTCACCCACGGTACCAAACCGCGGCAGGATTCGTTTGGCCGTAAAGTTGTTTCGAAAGAACAGACTCCACACAATTGAGATTAACAGGAGTGCGAAAAGAAAAGTAAATGCCTGATATGCCACGGTCAGGTTGGTATCCAGCCCTACCACAGCCGAAGCTGCCACTCCGCCCGCAACCAGCAACCCTGCCTTGCTGAATCGACGTTTATACCAGCGCCATATTGAATAGTACAGGCGAAAACTCTTGTAGACGAACCTTTGGAGCAGCAAAGAAACTCCTTCTACTACGCCGGAACAGGAATCGTTTCAAGAATTTCTTCCACCACCGCCTCAGCCGTCCTGCCGGAAAAACGGGCTTGTGGATCCAGTACCATCCTGTGCGCGATTACCGACACGGCAATTTCCTGCACCTGTTCTGGGGCGACAAACTCCTGTTCATCAAAAAGCGCAAGGGCCTTGCTTAGATTCATCAAGGCAAGGGATGCTCGCGGACTTGCACCCAACTGAACCCCCGGGGCGGAGCGGGTGGCGTTGACAAGGTCGACTATATAGCGCTTCAGCTCTTCGCTGATACGCACTTCCTTCACCTCTTCTTTGAGGGCGAGAACATCCCCCACCGTGGCGCAGGGGGAAATGTCATCTAGGGGGTGGCGCTTTCTTTGGTCGGTGAGAACAGCAACCTCTTCGTGCGCAGATACATACCCGAGACTAAACTGGAGGGCGAAACGATCCATCTGGGCTTCGGGAAGCGGATAGGTTCCACGCGATTCCACCGGGTTCTGGGTGGCAATGACAAAAAAAAGATCTTCGAGGCGACACAGTTTACCATCAATGCTCACCTGCCCCTCCGCCATTGCCTCCAGCAGGGCCGATTGCGTTCTAGGTGAGGCCCGGTTTATCTCATCGGCAAGCAATATGTTGGTAAAGATTGGTCCCTGGTGAAGCCGGAACTCTTGCTCCTTTTGATCAAAAATTGAGACCCCGAGAATATCCGAAGGTAACAGGTCAGGGGTAAACTGGATGCGCTTGAATTCCGCCTCAATTGAGAGCGCCAGAGTTTTTGCCAGGGTGGTCTTGCCGGTGCCGGGATAGTCCTCCAGAAGCACGTGCCCTCCGCTGGCAAAACCCGCAAGAAGTTTTCTAATAGCCGCCGCTTGCCCTCGCATTACTTTTTCAACGTTTGCCTTGACTCTTCGGTAGATCTCTTGTGCTGATAAGTCGGACATCCCATTCTCCAATCAAATAGAGACGGCATCAGTTAATCACGATGCAGTATTCATTACTTGTGTTTTTTTAAAAAATTTTTTGCTTATTAATTTTCCAATAATCTTTGTGCAAAAAAAGAATAATATAGTCAGCAGAAACGCGACAGGTGCAGCAGAAAACATATAACCAAAATAGCGCATCCTAAAATATACTGGATATACTACTCCATTTTCTATCTCATAATGGCTTATGTAACGATTATCATCGTCATATGTATACAGTTCAATTATTTTTCTTCCGGAAGGTGCTTCTTTAACAACATAAGAAGCCCCTTCAAATCTGCCAAATTGTATTGATCCATCAAAAGGTTCAAGATAAAAAGTATGATTTGGATTATCGTGCTTAAATGAATTGATATAATCAAACGGCATCAATACAGCATTGTTTGCCGTAATACCTTCTGACTTGTCAACTAAAGCAATGACTCTGAATCTAGACGGAGGCGTCATTATCGGATATATAACTTCGTTCTCCACCTCATAGTGACTGGAATACCGGTCGCAATCACCGTATGTATCCAGTTGAATTCTCAACCTCCCAGCCGACAGTCGTTCAATATCAAATCTAGCTCCCTCATCCTCAGTAAATTCCACCCAGCCACCATGAGGCTCCAGATAATAAGTACAGTAGGGATTCGCCAGCACAAATGAATCAATTTCGTCAAATGACAGCAATTTGGCATTACTTGAAATAGTCCTCTTTGATTTATCAACGAGAGCAAGGACTTTGAAAGAAGGCGAAAGTGAGTCTATTGGATGTATTATTTTATTTTCGATTGCATAATGACTGAAATATGAATCGCACCCATGTGAAATTGTCAATTTAACCTCTTGTCTTTCTGGTGATTGCTGTTCAATAGCAAATCTAACTCCTTCATACTCCCCAAAATGCACCCACCCGCCAAAGGGTTTTAATGCGAAAGTGCAATTTGGGTTATCACGTTTAAATAGATCAATATCCTCAAACGCTATCAATTTAGCGTTGCCTGAATTGATCCCTTTGAATTTGTCAACCAGGGCAAGTGCTCTGAAATCTGAGGAGGGATTCATTTGAGCGCTTAGATCTATTGCTTCTTTGTGGGAGAGGAACTCAATACCAGCGGCGGTAAGCAAGAAAAAAACAGCAACCCACAGTAAGACCATTAACAATGATTTTGCCAATTTTAAAAAAAAATCAAATAAAGATTTCACATCGTCTCCGTTGAGCACTCACAAATCATTCCGGAGCTACTACTCCAGTTCTGTGTTAGCATGTAATGTGCCAAGTGGTGGGATCACGCCTGGACTTGGCGGTGGTGGGAGAAGCGTCAATCATAGACTCTTGGGAAAAATCTTGAAAACTGAGAGGGAAGGGTCAAGCTGTTATGGTTTATCTTTGCTCATTTCCTCATATATCCGGTCCCAGCAGCGCTTGGTCGCATTGAGCCCACATGTCACGCAAAAGGGTGGCGATTTCAAAAATGTCCAATGTCAAGGGCTGCCTCCGTTTTCAAATGCTAGAATACAGGTTTAGGTGCAATAAAAAAGCCAGTTTAAAGAGCTGTGTGGTGGAACAAAAAAAGAATGCTAAAAATAAAAAAATGGAGCTTTCCTGGCGGATCGTCATCCTCACAGCTTTGGGACTCACAATTTTATGGTTCTACCTTATGCCAGAATCCCTCCTGTTTGATGAAGAATCGCTCAGTAACTGGGAGTGGGTGGTCGAGTCTGTAGTCCGATTTGTGGCTTGTCTGGGTGTAAGTATTGGAGCCTTTGTCCACTGGAGATAATTGGGTGGTCAGCATGAAGGGGTGGAATAAAAAAGCATTTAGCATTTATTACTTCAATGTGAAGCCAAAGAAGAAGCTGAGCCGAAGCTCCGCAAGGGTGTTTGGGAAATTAATAGTCCAACCCTACGCTAGATATGGTAGCTGATTCTCAAACCGCAGAGTGTGGAGTATGTGATATGAAATTTCAGTAGACCAATGTTAACTTCAGATAGCTAACTCTATACCACATTCGCAAATTGGGAAATCACGGCCAGAAGGATGCGAAATAAATCTCATATGCAAAAAAGAGTCTTGACCCGATTAGTCCACTGTGAGAAAAAATATCAATCTTTAGCAACACTCGTATAGGGAGAGAATCATTCCGCGTCAATACCAAGAAGACATTTCGCTCATTGAAGACCTCAAAAGCACATTGGGTAGACAGCCCAAGGTTTTGAATGTCGGATCAGGTCCCGGGCAGGTGGAAGGCTATCTGAACGTTGACCTTTGTCTACTCGAAGGTGTGGATGTAGTTGCCGACCTCCATAAAATCCCTTGGCCCTTCAGAGATGATCAATTTGAGATTATTCTGTGTAATCATTATATTGAACATGCCAAGGACATAGTGCAAACTATGGAAGAAATAAACCGCATTGGCAAGAATGGGTGCCAGGTTGTAATTCGGACGCCCTATTTTGCCAATTATGAATCTTTTCGTGATCCCACCCATCGTTGGCACCTAACTTGGGAATCTCTTGACTACTTCACAACTAATAGCCCACGCTCAAGTTATTTTACGAAATGTAAATTTAGGATGGTGAAGAAAAAACTCACTTTCGCCCACCCTTGGAGACACCCGGGTTACTATCTGTTTCGCCTTAATGTAAGAACATACGAGAAGTATTTCTCTCACCTTTTCCCTGGCACCTGGCTAATTGTACAAATGGAAGTGAGCAAGGAATTGAAGGACTAGAAGAAGGACGTTGGGCTTAACTGCCTTGAAGCTGAAATTCCTGCAACCAAGCATAGCATTCTAAGCTAATAACACAGATGGAGAGCTTCTTACAGACTCACTGAATGTAGTTACTTACCCTTTTCCCCTTCCACGACCTGAGCTTGTCGAAGGTTAGCCGCGATCTTATACCTCTTACAACAAATGACAGCGAAGCGGACTGACGCCGAAGGCATATGACGGCGCAGCCAAGTGACAAATGTGAAATGAAGAAATGCCAAATGATAAATCCCACGCTCCATGCTCTATGCCCTATGCTCCATGCCTTATCGCCATGCGCCATGCTATGATTCAACGGAGATCTTGTATGACCTGCTGCCCTCTGGTAGTATTATACTTTCAAGCTGCAACGGGCTGCTCTTTCTTTTTTTAGAGAAAGGATCAATCATGCTGAAAGTATTTCTGGGTTTTAGTTTTGATCAGCACCAAATCACTGGTCAGCAAATTTACAACGCAAGAGAGTTTTTCGGAAAACTCCACCATGATCTTGCAGAATCCTACGGAGAATCAGCAAGACCCGTGCAATTGGTTCAGAAAACATCATCGAACAAATCGACCTTCTGAGAAATAGTCTCGGTGAAGTAGTGTGCACTGAGAATCCCGATCGGGAAGATTGGAAACTTGACCAATGCTATTACTCTGTGAGTGATTAGCCAGCGGCAGCCCATTGTGCTCGGGGACGTCTCCCTTGGCCCGCTTGGAGGAGGTTCGCCACGGTGCTGGAAAAGACTTGCTATCTTTGCGGGGCCTGGATTAGAGAGGATCGGATAAGTATTACCAGGATTCCACTTTGGCGCGACATCTGGAGAAAAATGATCCAGAACGATGGAAAAAGATACAGACGCGGCCATGGCCTTTTTAAACGATCAAGGCGAAGTCGTGACTTTTTGCTTCACCCTGTGCTCTCATGCGACCAAGCGTTGCTGGGACGGATACAGTCGACGTCGGCTGAGCCTAACTCTTAATTCACCTCGGTCCGATTACCGCGACGTTCATACAAAACTAAAAAACTTAAGAACGTCACCTAATCACGCCCCTAAATGCCGGCTGTCCGCTGCCAGCTGCAAGCTGAGAGGGGAGCGTCATGAAATTCCATCACGTCGGGATGGTGCTGCGGTTGGTCAGCGTCGCCGAGAAGCTGTGCCGACAGAGACTTAAGGACGATGAGCCCCGGCCTGGGGGCCGGTTCCGGCCTTTCAGTGTGCTGTTGCTTTCTCGACCAGGTTTCCGATGATCGAATTCGTCGTGCCCGAGCCGGAGTCGAGGCTCGTCAAGTTCCTCGGGGGCAAGTCCGTCCTCCACCACATCGCGTTTGCCGTCAAGGACGTCCGGAATCCTGTGCCTTTTTCGCCGGGTGACCGCATATTCGATGAGCCAGCGGCTGTCCCCGTCCAGGGGCTTCTGGTCAGCTTCTCGAACCCCTTGCTCAGGGGCTCCTCGTTGAGGTGGTGCAGGAGCCAAAGAACAAGATTTGATTGCGCACCGGAGGTTGACAATCCGATGC
>CAVQGX010000033.1:0-184000 GCA_963712115.1 uncultured delta proteobacterium
TGCCGAAGGGGAGACTCGAACTCCCACGGGGAAACCCCCACTAGACCCTGAACCTAGCGCGTCTACCAGTTCCGCCACTTCGGCACGAAGAAAATTGGTATTGCTTGTTGAAAAAAGTTAATGTATTCTTACAGCCTTTCTTTGTCAAGCGGGAAAAGCAAGGTCTTTTTCTGAGACTGCCAGGAGTTGGAGGTTCCTTTTTTTTCCATGGAAGTGATAGATGGCATAGACAAAATTAAGAGAAAGTTTCGCAACCCGGTAATTACCATTGGCAACTTCGATGGTGTCCATATTGGACACCTGAGCCTCTTTCGGCGGGTCAAGGACTTAGCTAAAACTCTGGGGGGTGAATCAATCATAATCACCTTCTATCCCCATCCCATCAAGGTGCTCTCCCCTTCCAATGGCCCACCCCTCATCACCACCCATGAACAGAAAGTTCAACTCATAGAGACCGCCGGCATCGATGTTTTCGTAGTCATCGAGTTTACCCCTGAATTCGCCACCATGACCGCCAATGACTTTGTCCAGGAAATAATCCACGCTAAGATTGGTGCTCGAGCAGTTGTCGTAGGACCTGACTACCGTTTCGGCCACAAAAGAGAGGGAGACATCCCGGCCCTCACCCGAATGGGCGAAGAGTTGAACTTTGAGGTTCACGTGGTGCCTGATATCACTTTAAACGGAGTAGAGGTGAGTTCCAGCACTATCCGTGAATTCGTGACACTGGGAGACCTGAAAAGGGCCCGCGAAATGCTTGGTCGTGACTACCAGGTTGCGGGACGAGTCATCCAAGGACGTGACCGGGGTGGACGTCTCCTAGGCTTTCCCACCGCCAACCTGCAACTCATCGATGAACTCACTCCCAAGCCGGGTGTTTACGCCACAGAAGTTGTGATTGAGGGTCAATTATATGATGGCGCCACCAACATAGGTTACAGTCCCACCTTCGAGAACGGAGCCTTCTCGGTAGAGACCCACATTTTGGACTTTAGCGAGGATATTTATGGAAAGATCATCCAGGTGCGTTTCATCGAAAGGCTCCGGGATGAGCAAACCTTTTCAGGCCCAGAGGAGCTTTCTCAGCAGATCCAAAAAGACGTGAAGCGTGCCCGGGAAATACTTGCCAAAAAACGTAGTGAGTACACAAGCCAATCCTAGTGCATAAAGTCTTACTTCCCTTCCACGCCCTTGCCGCCCACCACCTCCAGGTCAAATCCGAATATCTAAATCCGAAATTCTAAACAAATCCAAAATTCAAATATCCAATTCTCCAAACGAGAGTGTTTCGAATTTTGTGCTTTGAACATTCGAATTTGTTTCGGATTTCCTGCTTGGGATTTTGGATTTATAGGTCGCTTGTTGGATTTTTTGCTCTTCACAGCCTAGTGGAGACACAAAGTTAGAATTAGCTAATCGGCAGTTCACTTGCTTGCGACCTAGCTCCTCCGGCACCAGGGGCAACCTTTTCTCCATGGCCTCAACCAGAGAGGTCAGGTTGTCTCCATTGAGGGCGGACACTCCAATCGCGCCATTCCGCTTGCACATATTCTGCAAATAGCCCTGATCCTGCACCAAGTCCACCTTATTGAAGATCCGAAGCATTGGAATGAGGTGTAGGTCCAGCTCTTCCAGTATCTCTTCCACCGCCTTCATTTGCTCCTCGAACATAGGATTACTTATATCAATCACGTGGAGCAATAGATCAGCATGGCGGAGTTCTTCCAAAGTTGCGCCAAAGGCCTCTTTCAAGTCACTCGGCAGGTCGCGAATGAACCCGACTGTATCAGTTATTATAGCTTCCTGATCGCGGGGGAAGCGTAGTCTACGGCTTGCAGGGTCAAGAGTGGCGAAAAGTCGATCCTCCACCTGCTCCCGACTGTGGGTAAGAGTATTTAGCAGCGTTGACTTTCCCGCGTTTGTGTAGCCAACTATGGAAATGATGGGAAGGCCCGCACTTAGCCGCAACCCTCGTCTCTGGCCCCTTTGTTTACTGATTTGTTTCAGCTGCTTTTCTAGCCTGCCTATGCGATCTCGAACCCTCCGCCTGTTGACTTCCAGTTTGGTCTCCCCGGGCCCCCTACCGCCGATCCCCCCGGTAAGCCTCGACAAAGCGTCATCCTTTAGCACCAGTCGCGGCAACATATACTTTAACTGCGCCATCTCTACCTGAATTTTACCCTCTCGGCTCTTAGCCCTTTGAGCGAATATGTCCAAGATAAGCTGGGTCCGGTCAATAACCCGCAGCTCAGTGAAGTCGGTAATGGAACGCACTTGCGATGGGTTAAGGTCCTGGTCGAAGATCAGGAGATCAACTCCCAGTTGCAGGGCTCGGAGCACAAGCTCACTGAGTTTACCCCGTCCTAATAGGTACTTCGGGTTTGTCTTTTGCTGCCGCTGGATGATTCTCTCGGCAACGGCTATACCCGATGAATAGGCCAACTCGGCCAGCTCTTCCATGGAGGCCTCGGCCTCAGTCTTAGGAGCGCTAGTCACGCTGACCAGTATAGCCCGATCCTGGGTGCCTTGCACCTCGAGCAAAACCTGCTTTCCCGCAAATTCACCTTCTAAGGACTGGACCAACTGAAGGAAGTCCAGCTGCGGATCATGGGCTGGAAGAGGATCCATTACAAGCCACCCTTTACCATTGACGTTTTCAGGCAGCAAGTGGGCACCGAGGAGGCGACGGGCGCCGCCATGTTCGTCTACCTCCAGGACCGCCATTAAATCCAACCTCAAGAAAACCAGGTCCATTAGATCGTCTTCAGTGACAGGTTCTCCATTTAGATGGGTATGGACGCAGCGCAGGCCGCGAAGGCGATTGCGGTGACCACGAGTAGGAGAAAGCTCCGGGATGAGTATTGAGCGATGATCCCCAACAATTACCCGTTCAATGTCGCCGCTACGACTGATGAGCAGGCCCAGTTGTCGATTGGCTTCGAATGAAAGCCTGGCCAGGGTGCGTGATAGTTCAGGGGTGATAATTCCTTGGGGGGGCAGACGTCGCCGGTACAACTTCTGCAAACGCTTTATGTAAGGCGCGTTCAGGCCGGCAGTGTGACCATATACTTTTCGGATGGATCAACCTCCCAGTTTTTATACCACACTATTAAATTTTAATCCGCCAAGCAGAATTTTGCAACAGAGGTAATTTTATGCTCACAGCTCAAAGGAGTTCGTCGATTAGTTGATTCGTTTTCGTAAGCGGTCAGCAGTAAGCGGTCAGCGGTAAATGCTATGAATAGTTCAAGTCTTTCAAACCGTTTAAGTCGATGAAACCGTTCAATTCGCAAGACTCACTTGCGATTTGAAGGCTCCTACCTATTACAACGAATGACAGCGAAGCGTAATGACCGAATGACGGCGAAGCCAAAATGACGTGAAGCTCGATCAGAGCGAAGCAGTGGTGCCTAGTGCTTACTGCTTAGTGCCTAGTTCGCATAGCGCAATGCGCTATGCGTTACGACGATCTTCAACCCGGACCGCCTTCCCCTGAGAGCGGGGTAAAGTGTTGGGCTGAACCAGTTCTACTTTAGGGGTGATGAGAAGTTCATTGCGAAGCTCGCGAGTGATTTTTTGCTCAACTCCCTTGAGGTAGCGCATATCCTCCTCGAAAATCTCGGACCTCACCTCTACTTGTATGCGCATGGTGTCCATTCCGTCAGCCCTTTCCAGGATTATCAAGTAGTTCTGCCCAACTTCAGAAATCTCCATCAGAGTTTGTTCCACCTGAATCGGGAAGATATTAACCCCTTTGATAATGAGCATGTCGTCAGTCCGACCCATGATTCGAGCTAAGCGGCTGTGAGTTCGGCCGCATGGGCATGGCCCCGGGAGAATACGGGCAAGATCGCTTGTGCGGTAACGGATAATCGGCATGGCCTCACGCTTTAGTGTGGTTAAAACCAACTCCCCTTCTTGCCCTGTCTCCACCGGCTCCAGCGTCGCGGGATCGACAATTTCCACCAAGAATGCATCTTCCCAAATATGCATTCCCATCTTTTCCGGACACTCGAAAGCAACCCCCGGTCCATTCATCTCCGAAAGGCCGTAGGAATTGTAAGCCTCTACCCCAAAATAGCGCTCCACCCGCTGCCTAACCTCTTCCGAATGGGGCTCTGCTCCGAGAAAAGCGATCCGTAATTTCAAATCCACAGAGGGATCAACCCCCAACTCTTCCATCACTTGCATGAGCCGCATGGCATAGCTGGGAATCAGGTGAATGACGGTGGTGCCGAATTGCTGCATGAGGAGGATTTGTCGCTTGGTGTTACCCGTACCGGATGGAATGGTTAGAGCTCCCAGACGCTCGCCTCCATAGTGAAATCCGAGCCCTCCGGTGAAAAGACCGTAACCGGTAAGGTTCTGGAAGACGTCATCCTGTCGCACTCCTGTCATGTACATACACCTGCTGACCAGATCAGCCCAGTTTTCAATGTCTTTCTGGTTGTGAAAAACAACTGTAGCCTGGCCTGTGGTACCAGATGACGAATGGAGCCTGACCACTTCTTTGAGATCCACCGAGAGCAGACCGTAAGGAAATTGACTCCGCAGGTCCTCTTTGGTAGTGAAGGGGAGCTGGCGGATATCTTCAAGGTGTCGAATTTTTCCAGGTTCTATCCCTCCGTCCGCAAAGATCTTGCTGTAGTGAGGAGATTTACCCGCCCGCTGCACGGTCCATTGCAAGCGCTCCAATTGGAACTCGGCGAGGGTTTCTCTGGGCATAGTCTCCCATTCTTGATTCCAGTACACTACCATCACATCCCTCAGCGAGAGCACAAATCAGGTACTCTCTTGGTTTTCGTTAACTAAGCCTAATAGAAATCCGAAATCCCAAGCACGAAATCCGAAACAAATTGCGGAATCCCAATTTTCAAATTTGCAAAACAGAACAGCCTAGCACGAGAAAGGTCTTGTTTTGATCATTGATATTTGGAAATTGGAACATTGATTTCGGATTTAGAAATTCGGATTTCGGATTTAACTAAGTTAGAGAATTGGATCTCCGACTCGAAATCTGCCACTTGAGAAATTACTGACAGCACGCCGGGAGTTTCTACCCCGTTTCCTCAAATGCCAAATTATCAAAACGGGTGTATTGGGTAAGAAAAGTGAGTTTGGCCCTCCCCGTTGGCCCATTGCGCTGCTTGCCGATGATTATCTCGGCCCGGCCTTGGTCAGGGCTATCCGGGTGGTAAACTTCATCGCGGTAGATAAAGGCGATCACATCAGCATCCTGCTCTATGGCGCCGGACTCTCGCAGATCAGCAAGTTGGGGCCGTTTGTCGTGCCGTTCCTCCACCCTTCGGTTAAGCTGAGAAAGAGCCACTACCGGCACGTCAAGCTCCTTGGCAAGGGCCTTGAGTGATCCAGATATTTCGGATATCTCTTGCTCACGCCGCTCGCTACCCGGAGATCCCCGCATTAACTGCAAGTAGTCCACAATTATGAGTCCTAGATTCTGATCCCGCTTCAGACGACGGGACTTGGCCCTGAGCTCCATTGCGGAAATTGCCGGAGTGTCGTCTATGAATAATGGTGCCTCGCTTATCGTGCCAGCCGCCCGGGTGAGACGTGGCCAGTCTCGTTCGCTTAGAAATCCACTACGCATTTTCTGAGAATCCACCCGGGCTTCCGAGCAAAGCATTCGCATACCCAGCTGCGCCTTGTTCATCTCCAGAGAAAAAATACCCACCGGCGTGTCCGCCTCAACCGCAGCATGGCGGGCTATATTGAGGGCAAGGGCTGTCTTCCCCATGCTTGGGCGGCCGGCGATTATTATCAGGTCAGATGATTGAAAGCCAGAGGTGAGCCGGTCCAGTTCGGTAAAGCCGGTGGGAACACCGGTTATCATCTCCCTCCGATCATAGAGCGTCTCAAGAGTCTTGATGCTTTGCTTGATTATCTCTTTGATGGGAAAAAATGAGGGGTTGATGCGGTCTTCGCTGACTTGAAATATGGCCTGCTCAGCCCGGTCAAGGAGATTCTCTGCCGTCAAACTGCTGTCAAAACCGCTTGCCACAATCTCGGTTGCCCGACTGATCAAGGTGCGGATCATGGACTTCTCTTTGACGATCCGGGCATATTGGCCGGCATTGGCCGAGGAAGGAACTCTGTCAACCAGTGAGGCTAAATAACTGGCACCTCCCACCTCTTCCAGTTTTTTTTGGGACCTCAGAAGGTCGCTGAGGGTAACGAGGTCGCAGGGCTCGTTCCTTTCAAACAGCTCCATCACAGCAGCAAAGATGGTGCGGTGAGCAGCCCGGTAAAACTCCCCACCCCTAAGGATCTCCAAGACGTTGGATAAGACTTCATTGTCGAGAAGAATGCCGCCGATAACCGACTGCTCAGCCTCGATGTTGTGAGGAGGAACCCTCGTGGGTTGGCCGCCCTGCTCGTTCATGGTCTTCCCTGGTCCTGCAAGACCAAATCTTTTTGATGTTTCTAGAGGTCCATGCTCTTAGGTGGAAGTGGTGTCGCAGGAAACTGGAGTAATGGAGCGCTGAGGATTGCTGATTCTAGAATGACCTAGAGTAACATCTTACCGTCTTGCCCGTCTAATCTTCCTTGACAACCTGAACAGTGAGCTCGGCTGTCACATCATGATACACCTTGATGGAAACCTTGAATTCGCCCAAGCTCTTTATGGGTTCATCTAGCTTGATCAATTTACGTTCAATCTCCACACCCGCTTCTTCCAGAGCCTGAGAAATATCACTTACTGAAACAGAACCGTATAGCTTATCCTCTTCCACAACCTTACGGGTGAGGGTGAGGGTCAATCCGCTGATTTTCCCGGCCAATCCCTCAGCTTCCTTGCGAGCCAAGTCTGCCTTACGCTGGATCAACATACGCTCGTGCTCTAAGGCCTTCATATTCTTGCTAGAAGCCTGTATAGCTTTTCCCTGAGGGATGAGGTAGTTGCGACCATAGCCACGGGCCACCTGGACCGTCTGCCCCATCCTTCCGAGCTTGGGAATGTCTTCTTTTAGTATGACTTTCATTCAAAAAACCTCCGTTCCAGCATGAACAGAATTTTTCGCCCCCCGGGAAACCCACTGTCCGACAATGCAGCGCCATCTGAACGGTAGATTTCAACTCTAAGCGACCATTGAAAAAATCTTGGACTGATTATAATCCACTATAGGACAAAATGAGCGCGACTATGTGATTTACCGAAAGCGGAACACAATCTAGCTACAGGAATTTAACGGAATCTGAAATTACTCAACTAGTGCGGCTGAATTGTCGTGTAGGGCATCAGGGCAATGTGCCGGGCTCTCTTAATGGCCATGGTTATCTCTCTTTGGTGCCTGGCACAGTTGCCGGAGATACGCCTGGGAATGATCTTCCCTCGCTCGGTAATAAAGTATTTCAGTAACTTAGGATCCTTATAATCAATCTTCACATTTGAATCAGCGCAGAACCGACAAACCTTCCGCCGGGGAAATGATCTTCGTCTTCTTCTGTAAGTCACCATCTACTCCTTCCTGCCTACTCCTCTTCAGTTTCCTCTTCTTCACTTTCTTGGGCTTCGGGAGATTGAGCTTCTTCTTCAGCGACCTCGGTCTTATCCGCTTCTTTTTTAGGCTTGGGTTTTTCTGCCTCCACGGTCGCGGGATCAACCTGGTCTGCCAACTTAACCGTTAGGTACTTAAGTACCCGATCGTCCAGTCTCATGTTCCGTTCAAGCTCGGCAACAACGTCGGCGTGCCCCAGATAATCCATCAAAACATAATAGCCTTTGTTTTGTTTCTTTATGTTATAGGCCAAGCTTTTTTTACCTTGCTCGTCATAAGCGGCAATCTTGCCGTTCATCCCGGTGATCACACCTCTAAATTTATCAGCCACTGCTTGGAGCTCTTCTTCGGAACTATCAGGGGTGACGATGAAAACTGTCTCGTAACGTCTCATGCCTGGCTCCTTTCGGGTTTATCAGCCCCGGCCTACGAACCGGAGCAAGGAGTTATGAGGTAAACTGTATGGACTTTTTGTAGATAAGCCGAGAATAGCTATCACATGACCATTAAATAGTCAAGCATTAAATTAGCAAGAGGCACAAGGCGTCAGGCTCAAGGCAAAGGGCATGGAGCATAGCGTTTTGTTGATTAGTTAATTCGTTAAAAGCGTTAAAACCGTTGAAGTCGTTCAAGACTCAGTTGGATTCGAAGGTCTCACTGTTCAGGTTTGACAGGCTTCAGCTATTTGACGTAATGACGGCGAAGCCAAAATGACGTGAAGCTCGATCAGAGCGAAGCAGTGGTGCCCAGTGCTTAGTGCCTAGTTTCCTCAAATCAGCCGCTGGGCTCCAGAAAAGCCAAAATAGATGCCAAATCCCAACAGAGCCAGGGCACAACAGGCGATCACCCCCTTGTAGATCCTGTCGCTCATGAACCTACGTCCATGAGCGACAGTAAAAGAGACTGCCGCATACCAGGCCAAATCGGCAAGGATATGTCCTGCAAAAAAAGCTACCACTCCCAACAGACCCAACTTGAAAGAATAGAGAATATAGCCAAGGCCTATGGTAGCCCACCATATGATCCAATAGGGATTGGCAAGACTCATGAGTATTCCGGCCCACACCGGATTAGTGGATTTGTTGTCTTTGGACATCCCCTCCAGGCTCAAAGACGGCAGACTACGAATCATTCCAACTGCCATCCAAATTAGAACCACAGCCCCCACCAAACCGACACTGCCAATGAGGTGGTCGTTTTTAAGCATAGGTGCAAGTCCAAGCAAAAGAAGCAACACCAAGACAAGTTCTAAAATACCATGGCCCAGGACAATTAGTGGTCCGGCGAGAAAACCTCGTCTTGAGCTCTCACTCAAGGTGATGGTCAAGAGAGGTCCAGGCATTAAGGCCCCGGAGAGGGCTATGACAAAAGAGGTGGCGAATATGGTGATCAAAATCCACACGGTCTTGCTCCAGCCTTGTATCACTAAGCACTAGGCACCAAGGCGCTGAGAAGTCAGAGGTCGGAGATCGGAGATCAGAGCACAGAAGATAGATGATTTTGAATTTTTAATTTCGAATTTCGAAATTTGAACCCTATGCTCCATGCCCCATGCTCTATGCCCTATGCCCTATGCCTTTTCAAATCCGCAATCCGAAATCCGAAATCCCAAATTGCAGAAGTGCCTAGTTCCTCTGCCTATCGAAGACTTCTACGATCTTCTTCGCTTATGGAAGTAAAACGAATTCCTGTTCCAAAAAGACCGTTTTTAAGTTCCTCTGTGTGAACGACCTCACCCTTGGCAGTGATGATCTTGTCCTCAATGGCTATGTCCATTTCCAGCTCTGTCCCATTGGCCAATTGCCTGTGAGTTTCCACCTTGACACCTCCCTCGCTCACATCGAGAGTCCTACCAATGGAGACAATGTATTCTTGCCTATCAGCCTTTCTTGGCGTGTAAGATGTTAGATTTAGGGAACGAATGCGCCGACTGGTTCTCTTCTCCCTCACATTTTCCAGTTGGTGTTCACTCATAGAGGCTCCTCCCTAACCCGCTGAATTCGCCTAACCCTTGGCTTGGTGTGCGGGCGGTTGAATCTTTGTTCTTTTCTCTTATACAGGCTCGCAAAAGACGGTGCAAATGCTTTTTTTTCTCATTTCCCCTGCCCTATTGCGAATACAACCCTATGAGCAGCTCAAATCCACCGTCTAATTTAGTTATCAGGACTGAAATCAGCGGCTTATGGAGTATTCCTGATCACCAGCAAGGTATTAGATGTAAGGCGCCGAGGAGTGACGACTGAGGCTTATGGGGCAATACGCCGCAAGGAGGAGCGATCGAAGGCAACGCCGCCCTTCGACTTTGCTCAGGGCCGTGAGCCTGTCGAACGGCAGATGATGCCCTGCTGGTGGATCAGGGGCAGTTGGGCCGGTTGCCTATGGTAGATGTTTCATGCTATCGTATTTTTCGCGAGGCTTTCAACATGAAGAGAATACAGGTCCTGGCAACGCTAGTATGTTTACTCCTCCTAAGTGGCTGTTATGTAAGCACCAGTGTCAAGCTTCAGAATCGACAACTCCCTGCCGACTTTTCAGCCCCGGTGCTGGTTGTCACTGTCCAGGAAAAGACCGGTCTGGATAAGAACCATTTGGCTCTGCTGGAAGAGAACGCTCTGCAGGCTCTTACCGATAAGGGCATTAACTCTGTCACTTTGTACGAGGCAGTGGGGGAGGATGATCCGGACAATGCGACAAAATTGCTTTTAGTTAAAGACTACGGGGCTCTTTTAACAATAGTAATTGACTTCTGGGGATCCAAGACTGAAGTCCTACAAGACCCTATTTTAACTTCTGTGGGCAGCTCTGACACTGGCCCTGAACCAGGCTCCACCTTCCGCCCACCAAGTTCCATTGATTACGATGAATCAGTTCCAGGTCCGGAGAGTAGCTATAAAAAGGTAGCCATGGTAGGGTATTTGACCGACCTGCAAAGCAGTCGGCTAGTTTGGTCCGCTCGAGTGAATGCCAGGCCCGCCGTGGTAGGTCGATCCTGCTTATATCATCGTTTCAACCGCAGCCTAGAATATGACGAACTGGCCAACCGTTGCTTGAAAAAGATCGCGGGGGAACTCGGCCGCGTATGGCCCAAGGAGTGAGGGGAAAAGGAATTGAGGAATTCCCTGGTGCATCAATTCCTGATTTGACCAATCCCCCAACCCGGATATTTCATGAATTGCTGTCGCGAGGCCGCGAGGATGGTCGTGCCACCTGGCAACCGTCCCGCGGTACCGCGGGATTGGTTCCGAGGCGTACCTGAATGGTACGTCGCAGGGGCCGACACCCGAGGACGCCAGGCTTCCGGCTCGGAGAGCCTACAGCTCGGAGAGAAGGACGGCCATATCCGTGGTCGCAGTCACGCCAGGGCGTGAATTCATGGAATATCCGGGTTAATCCTTTCCATAAAAAGACCTGTACCAGCTGATGAAACTGGCTATTCCTTCCTCGATTCTTGTAGTCGGTTGAAACCCTAGATCTCGCTCGCTCTCACTTATATCCGCATAGGTCTCAACCACATCTCCGGGCTGTATGGGAAGCATTTTCTTCTCAGCTTTCTTACCTAATTCCTTCTCTATACACTCGATGAAATAGAGAAGATCAACCGCCCTGGAATTGCCCAGGTTGTAGATGGCATAAGGTACTGGTCGATCCATACTGGCCAGTACCCCCAGGACGATATCGTCAATATAAGTGAAATCTCTTCTCATCTTGCCGAAGTTGTATACTTCAATAGGCTGATTTTTTGTAATGGCCTTAGTAAATATGAACAGAGCCATATCCGGTCGCCCCCAGGGCCCATAGACTGTAAAGAACCTAAGGCCTGAACACGGCAGACCGTGGAGATGGCTATAAGTGTGGGCTACAAGTTCATTTGCCTTTTTGGTGGCAGCATAGAGTGATATTGGATTGTCCACCCTGTCTTGGACGCTGAAAGGTACCTTTTTGTTGTTACCATAGACGGAAGAAGAAGAGGCGTAGACGAAATTCTCCACTTGGTGCTCTTGCGACAGGTGGATAATATTTAGAAAGCCCTCCAGATTTGAGCTCTGATAGGCAAAGGGATTCACCAGAGAGTAGCGAACACCTGCCTGTGCGGCCATATTACATACCACCTGAATCCTATTTTTCCCAAAAATCTGGGTGAGAGCTTCCCTGTTGGCGAGATCTTCTTTGTAAAAGGTGAAGTGCTCATTGTCTTGCAGCAGGCGCAATCGTGCTTCTTTTAAAGAGACATCGTAGTAGTCATTTAGGTTATCTAGACCTAGAACACGGTCTCCCCGTTCCAGCAGGGCACGGCTTACGTGAAAGCCGATGAAACCTGCGGCACCAGTGACTAAGTAGGTTTTCAACAGACTCCCTCCCAGTATTTTCCCTTCATGAAATTATCCTTGCCACGTTTACCCTGGTGTGCTATCTAAAACATGAGGCAGGCACTAGCCTGCCATTTTTGGTGGTGGGTGTAGCTCAGCTGGTAAGAGCGCCGGGTTGTGGCCCCGGAGGTCGAGGGTTCGAATCCCTTCACTCACCCCATTTCCTACCGTTCTTCTTCGCACCATCCTAAATATTAATTCCTGTCTCCACTTTCCAGTACTCACCCTTATTTGTACTAAGCACTAGGCAGTAGACACTAGGCACCAAGGGCAAGAAAGCGGAATTTGGATCGCGGTACTCGGAATATTCTAATACAGCCAATCTCTATGTCTTTGCTTCTTATGATTCCCCGTTCCTCGTTTCGATTTGTAGTGCTTAGTGCCTAGTGCCTAGTTCCTAGTGCGCTAAGCGCCGTGCGCTATGCGCTTTAGCGGCAGAGTGGTGACTCCCAGTAGTCATCCGGCCCCACCAGCAGTGGCTCATATTGTTCTAATGACTCTGGGACCCCTCCCTGAGCCTGGTTTGTTTTAAGGTGTTCGAAGAGCTGGGTCACCTTTGCTGTCTTACCCATGATGGCGTAAAGGTTTATTGCTCGGTCAAAACTGAGATAGGCCATTTCCCATAGCTGCTGTTCTTGGCGCAAAAGTCCAATTTCCTCCAAAACCTGGGCTATTCCACTAGTGTTCTCCGCACCCTTGTCAATTCCCAGGGCTTTAGTCAACTGCTTTTCAGCCTTGGAGAAATCACCTTGAACCCTTGCCACCAGTCCCAGCTGCATGTGGGAATTGGCTAAAGATGATTTTGAACCGGTTCTTTCGCCTATGGCTAAGGCTCTTTGTAGCAATAACTCCGCTTCCTTTAGCCGCTCCTGCTTCCTCTTTAGCATCCCCAGATGATTCAGATTTATGGCGAGAGCGCTTTTTTGCCCATTTTCCTCAGCTATAACCAGCGCTCTTTCCCATAGCTCTTCGGCATCTTCATAACGCTCAGCCTTATAAGCCAAGACTCCGAGGTTCCCCAGGGCGAGGGACTCTTCGTTTCCGCTTTGAAGCAGCTTGTTTAGCTCCAGTGCCTTTTGCAGGTGTTCGCCGGCCTCCAAATAGTGGTCCTGCGCCAGAGCAACAGCCCCTAAGTTATTATGGGCCCGAACCATCTCTGCCAAGTTATCCACTAACCGACTGACCTCCAAGGCCTGGTAAAAGCTCCGTTCCGCCTTGCTAAAGCACCCCTGGCGAAACCAGTAACTTCCTTCACTGGCCAGCCGTTTTACCTCTGCTAGACGGGGTGGCAGTTGATTTTTGCGGCCGCCGCCACAACCCATTAGAAGTATGATGAGAAAGCCCCCAAGACCCAAAAGAAGTATCTTGATTCCCGTGAAAGAAGCTTTCCGACTGGCATCCTTAAACATCCGTCTCAATCTCCCCTAATTTCTAGGCCGTGGCTTTCCGACTCAGGAGAGGGAGGCAAATTCGGACGGATAAGGAAATTCTCTTTTACTGACTCGAGGATTTGATTTACTTCCCGCATTCCTTCTCTCGCCTGAGTAGTTATTTCTGGAACTTCGGTCATGGCCTTTTCCATGAGAGCATTCACCCTGAGCAACCTATCCAAAAGCTCCTGAACTTTGTCCACCATCTCAGGAACCTCCCGAGTGGCCTTCTCCACATTTTTGGAGCCCTCCTCGATGTTTGCCCCTGCTCGGACAAGGTAGTCGGCCGTCTCCTGAAGGGTCGCCACAAATCTACCAATGGCATCCAGCTCATCACTGATCTGCTGGTAAAGCTCGTCACTCTTAACAAGTCGACCGAGTGAGCCCTTACCGGCGTCAACAGTTCCTGTAATCTGAGCAAGATCTTCCAGAATCTTACCGATATTTTCCAGTTTCTCTCCGATCTCATATTCTTCTAGATACTCCATCAGCTTCTTTTTTTCTTTTGTAGGGATTTCACCTTCTGGTGGAATGGGGGGCGCATTTGTGGTGCCCGGATTTATGTTGATGTACTCGCTGCCAATCACTGTCGGGCTTTCGACAGCGGCCACGCTGTTAGTGCGGATCCTAGAGGCATAGTCAGCCAAGACTCTTATCTTGACTCTGGCTTGGTTGTTTTCAGACAATACCACCTCCACCACACTGCCCACATCTGTTCCCACTAGCTTCACCCTTGAACCTGAGACGAGGTTGTAACCTTCCTCGAAGGTTGTATAGAAGACAACGTGCTTACGGAACCAATTCTTGCCACGGCCCACTACGGCAACGGTAAATAAAAAGATCAACAGGGTCAGAAGAATAAAAGCCCCGGTCATCCTTTCCATAGTACTGTACTGGACTCTCATCCGTTTCTCCATTCTCTGGATAGAGTGGCGCCACGCAGTCTCATGGATTCCCGGTAGATCGAGGGATCGAATTGCCCCACCTCAAAATGTTGACATCGACCCTGGTCAAATACCATTACCCAGTCGCCCCAACGATTAACCACCTCAGGTATCATGCTAGCCACTAGAAAGGCACAGCCATCCTCGATGCTACAGGTTTTGAACACCTCCAACAGGAGACTGTAGACCCTCTCTCCCAAGTCCAAAGATGGGTGTTCCAGCAAGAAAAGCTGGGGCTTTTTAACCAGTTCCCTAGCGTAAACCGCCAAGCGCCTTTGCTCGAAGGTGAGCTCGGCTGGCCGCAAGAATCTGTATTCATAGAGCTCGAACTGTTTCAGTACCTCTGTTATTCTATCGTAGGACTGCTCCCGAGTTAGCTCCTCGTGGTATTGAATCCCAAGGCTGATGTTGTCCAGTATGGTCATGTTACTGATCAGAGATGTCTCCCGGTGAACGAAGCCAATACGCCTGCGCACTTGGTGCAGCCATTGTTCCTCCGACTCGCCCGGGCTGCGGCCAAACCACGAAATCGTCCCATTCGTTGGCTGAATCAGAGTAGCACAGATCTTTAGCAAAATATTGGCACACCGGTGAGGCTCAGCCAGCAACACCCCTCGCTGCCCCCTTTCCAGGCGAAAGGACACTTCAGTGAAGAGGCAATTGCCGTCCTCTTCACAATACTCAAGATTTTTAGCGTCAATAAGCGGCTCTCTCACGGTCTAACTTCCCAATTCAGCAAATTTAGGAATTTTGGAATTCAGGGATTCAACCATTTTAGACTCCCTAGATCGCTCACCTCATTAATTCCACAATTCCTAAATTCCCTTACAATGCAAACCCCTCATAGGTAGAACAGTGCCGAAATCAATACGTTAAAGAATATGCAGAGCATAAAACAGTCCACCATGGCTCGGGACACCTGGGGCGGAATATTGGTGATGGCGTCGCCCGTCCTGAATCCATGAAACATGCAGACCAGAGCTATGGTTAAGCCAAACATCAGTGCTTTCACCGAGCCGACAATTATGTCTATACCATCTACCTCTCGGGCCAGATCATAGAAAAGCGCCAAGAATGGAACATCTACCAGTGCCCAGGCTGCGACGAATCCCCCAAAGATGCTCACCACGTTAAAAAACACGACAAGGCTAATTACGGATACAGTAACGCCCACCAGCCGAGGTATTGCCAAAAAATGGAGCGGATCGATGCCCTGCATCTCGATGCTTTCAATCTCACCGAGAACAGTCATGTACCCCATTTCGATTGCTATGGCTGAGCCGGACCTAAGAATAACAACGACAGCAGTGAGCAGCGGCCCCACCTCGCGAATTATTACGACAGTCAATAGGGAAGCCAAGACATTACGGCTCCCCACTCGCGTAAGCTGAGCAATTCCCTGAATTACGACCAGCCCACCCACCAGCAAGGCGATAAAACAGACAAGCTCAAGGGACTGGACCCCGGTAAAATAAATTTGCTGGACAAAGGTGCGAGCCATGAGCCTCTGACCCGTATGCCGGTAACGCAAAGCGGTCTTGAGACAAACCACAAAAAAACCTAAAAGCTCTCCTAGTCGGCTCAGCTTTTGAAGAATCCATCGACCAAAGGAACCGGCCATCACCTGCAAGTAATGTCCCGCTGACATGTCTGTCCTAGAACGCGCAAAGCGCAGTCTGCATAGCGCATAGCGACTGGGGGGTAATCTATAGCACACCAGTTTGATGTGCTCTCACCAGGCAGCACTAACCACTACCCACACCTGCCAATTTCAAAACTGTTGTTGAAAATAAATGTTTTATGCACAACCCGTGCCTCGTAGTCCATAGTTGTTCTTCTACCGGTTTTTGCTTGGATAACCTTCTCTTAGCCGCTGATACTATGGCCTCCCTGAGACCGGGGGGAGCACCGAGACAAAGTGCATCTCAGCCACTGACAACTACCTCAGAGCCCGGATGATCTCACGACAAAAAGCGGGCAGGTCGTCGGGTTTCCTGGAGGTGATCAAAGTACCATCTACAACCACCTCCGCATCCTCATATTCAGCCCCGGCATGAACCAGGTCATCACGGATGGCGAAAAATCCGGTTACTTTCTTACCATTGACTATGTCTGCCGAGGTCAACATCCAGCCGGCATGACAGATAGCGGCAACCACTTTTCCTTGCTCAAAGCCGTCTCGAACAAGTTTGACTGTGGCCTCATACCTCCGCATGAGGTCGGGGGCATATCCGCCAGGGATGATTATTCCATCATAGTCGCTGACATCAACATCTCTGGCAGCCGCATCCGAGGTGACCGGATATCCGGTCTTGCTCTTGTAAGTTACCCCAGCCTCGGTGCCAACAGTTGTGACCTCAGCGCCCTCCTCTCTCATCCTCAGCAAAGGATACCACACTTCAAGTTCCTGATAGAGATCCTCCACCAGAACGATTATCTTCTTCCCCTGAAGCTTCATAAAACTCCTCCTTATTGGTCCGAATATTTCACGCATCCCATTTTCTTTAATAAGACGCAACTTTAGCTTTCGCAAGCAAGTAGAAAGAAACCTAACAAAAGGGGTTATCTCAGTCAAGCAGGACGTAATATGGTAAGCAGTGAGCGGTAAGCGTTAAGCAGTAAAGAATGGCAGTATGCGAGAAAGGCTAGACGGTGTAAGTGCAAAGCACTCCGGCGAGACGGGCGAGACGGGATGTCGAGCGAGACGGGGATTAGAGATCAGAGGTCAGAAGTCAGACGACAGAAGACAGATAAATATAGTTCAAAGTCCCATATTTAAGGTTCAAAGTTTTCTGGCCAATCTTCTGCCGAATTCCTTGACTCGAAACTTTAAACTTTAATCTTTGAATTGATCGCCATGCCCTATGCTTTTTCAAATCCGCAAATCCGAAATCCGAAATTACAAAAGTGCTTAGTGCTTACTGCATAGTGCCTAGTGCGCATCGCCCCAGGCGCTTTGCCCTATTGGCAAAAATCCTTGACAATTAACAACCGATTTCCTATAAGCAAACCTGTCCTTATCTTGTGCGCCCGTAGCTCAGCCTGGATAGAGCGTCGGACTTCGAATCCGCAGGTCAGAGGTTCGAATCCTCTCGGGCGCGCCATTTTTTTGTGCACCTGACTATCACCTTTAGCGGGCCGTTAGCTCAACTAGGCAGAGCAACTGACTCTTAATCAGTAGGTTATTGGTTCGATTCCAATACGGCCCACCAGCAAATCTTTACAACCAGGGGATTTAGGGACGATTCCTAAATCCCCTGCTTTTTTGGTGGGTATACAATAAAAAGCTATGGCACCACAAATTGCATAACTGAGCCTTGTGCTCCCCCTCCCTCTGCTGAAGATCCAGGACCATCGTTTTGATTTGCTTCATTTGTCTGAGAACGAGCCTTGTTCTGAGAGGTGGAAGAGAGCACGAACTCGCGGGGCATGTCTTTTTGGTTCTTCAGAAGTTGGCGAGGTATCTTGACTTTCAGGCCGCTAAACATGTTGTTCGGCTCTACCCAGGGATTAACCTCTGCCAGAGCCTTCCAATTTCTCCAATCACCGGTGTACCATTTTGCGATCAGCGAGAGCGTTTCTCCTTCCCATCGAACCTGGTGGAAAAACGGTAAATTTTCATTTGAGTTCGTTGTTACCATAACCGCCGTCACTTTCTTGGTCTCCCTTGATTGGTCAGCCTTCTGCGGACTTTTCTTCACCATGGTGCAGCCGCTGCACGCCCAAAAAAGGGCTACCAACACCAGCCACCACCTGGCTTGCACCTCTAATCTATAGCATCTCATTGGATTCCTCCCCCTGGCTTTTCGGACAAGCCTAATTATGATCTTGCCGCCCCCCCACTATTTGGCTTGGCTGTTTTGGACTAGGTGCACAATTGTGCATCCGCCAAAGATAGATAAAAACCCATCTGCCATAAAAATCGAGTCCCCAACTGCGACGCCGGCCCAGGCGCAGGCCACAATCGTTTCTTAATTCCGTTTTCGCCGCAGAAAACTAGGGTTTATACCAAGCTTATACAGTAGGCTTTGGTTTCCTCTTGTTAGTGTGCAGATTCTGTGCCATCCCATGGCGCCTTTAATGTCATCTGGAGGTCAGAAGTCAGACGACAGCAGGCAGCTTTTCGACTTCGCTCGGGACAGGATTGCAGCTGACAGCCCCGCGACGAGCTCGGGACAGGCGGGCAGCCGTGCCAACGAGGCACTAGGAACTAAGCACTAGGCACCGCTGCTTCGCTCTGATCGAGCTTCACGTCATTTTGGCTTCGCCGTCATTAGGTCATTACGCTTCGCTGTCATTCGTTGTAATAGGTAGGAGCCTTCAAATCGCAAGTGAGTCTGGCGACTTGAACGGTTTTAACGCTTTTAACGAATTAACTAATCGACAAAACGCTATGCGCTATGCGACCCGACTTGGCCCGTCCAAGATCCCTCTGTGCGGAAAAGGACCAGGTTTCCTGGATTCGAATGACTTGACAGCTAGTAAACTTCCGTGACAGATTTAGCCCGGATGTTTCATGAATCGCTTGCTGCGATCTAATTATGGAATTCTTTGTATCCAGTATGTGAGGAGTAGCACTATATGGGATGGCTGGGAAAGATCGTTGGAGGAACATTGGGATTTGCTCTGGGGGGTCCCCTCGGGGCAATTGCCGGAGCTGCTTTAGGTCACAGTTTCGATGCAACCGACAATCAATACTCCAGGGCCCGACTTTCATACCATGAAGAGACTCAAATGACTTTCTTCGTTGCCACCTTTTCAATGCTGGCAAAAGTCGCCCACGCGGACGGTCGCATTTCACCGGAGGAAATACAAGCCGTTGAAGATTTTATGGCCAATGAGCTAAATCTTACTCCTGAGAGCAAGAGATTTGCCGTGGAGATCTTTGAGACAGCGATCAATTCTCCCATGGCATTCCAGGATTTTGCCGGCCAATTCTACCATCAGTTCCACAACCAGCCTCGACTCTTGGACCTGATGATAGATGTATTACTTAGGCTTTCTGTAGCCGACGGCGCCCTGAGTGATAGTGAAGAGAAACTTATCAGTTCTGCTGCCAGGACATTCCGTTTCAGTGAGCAAAAATACAATGAACTAAAGGCCAGGTATGCCCCAGACTTTGAGAAGTATTACGCCATTTTGGGCATCCATAGTAGGGCATCCGATGACGAGATAAAGCGGCAGTACAGAAAGCTGGTAAAAGAATATCATCCCGACAAAATAGCTTCCAAAGGGTTGCCGGAAGAGTTCAACAAGTTCGCCAATGACAAATTCCGTGAGATCCAGGATGCATATGATGCGGTTAAACAGGAACGGGGTCTCTAGAGTGTCATTAGGCCTTACGGCCGTCATTAGGTCATTTGGGCTTACGCCCGTCATTAGGTCGTTAAGACGCCATACTTGCAGAGAACTGTAAATGGCAGGAAAGAGTGATGATTTTGTGATAATAAATGACGCCGAAGGCATAGTGACAGCGGAGCGTAGTGACGGCCACCTTTAGTGGCCAAGTGACTATGAATGACAGTATAGAGTAATGACTCCGGAACTATGACTCAACGCCCTATGCTCTATGCTCTCTGCCTAAACTAGGGCAGCGAGCCCCGGTAATGTTTTTCCTTCCAGGAACTCCAATGAAGCCCCGCCACCCGTGGAAATGTGCGAGATGGCTTCGGCCTGCCCTGAACGTTTTACCGCTGCCACCGAATCACCTCCTCCCACGACTGTCAGAGCTTTACTCTTAGCCAGGGCAATTGCGATGGCCATGGTGCCTGCGTCAAAGGGCTTTATTTCAAAGAGTCCCAATGGTCCATTCCAGAAAACAGTTCGGGCTCGAGCGATCTCACCTTCATATTTGGTAATAGTTTCCGGACCTACATCGAGACCCATTTTCCCTTCCGGTATCTCGCCTTTCACAATTTTTGCCTGGCTGCCCTCCTCTGCCTTGTCTGCGACTACATGATCGGTGGGCAAAAGCAAAGACAACCCCCGATCATCGGCAATTTGCAAAAGTTCGGCTGCCAAAGAAAGCTGGCTTTCTTCCACCAGTGATTTTCCCGTCTGGTGACCTTGGGCCCTAAGAAAAGTGTAGGCCATGGCGCCGCCGATGAGCAAGGCGTCAACCAGCTCCAGCAGGCTGCGGATGACCTGTATTTTATCGGAGACCTTTGCGCCTCCAAGAATTGCCACAAAAGGGCGCTCTGGATTTGCCAAAACCCTGCCCAAATATTCGCACTCGCGTTGCAGCAGAAAGCCGGCTGCACGCTCGGCAACGAACTTCGCCATGCCCACTGTCGAGGCGTGTGCCCTATGAGCGGCACCGAAAGCATCGTTCACATAAATATCAGCCAGTTGGGCCAAACCTTTGGCAAAGTTTTCGTCATTTTCGCTTTCTTCCTTGTGGAAACGAAGGTTCTCCAAGAGCAGCACCTCACCGGGTCCCATCTCGGCAATCATGCTCTCCACCTCCGGTCCCATACAATCCGGCGCCATCTTTACCTTCACTCTGAGCAATTCCGCCAAAGCCGAACTTACCGGCTTCAGGCTCAACTCAGGTTTCCTTTCGCCCTTGGGACGACCGAGGTGCGAAGCCAATATAACCTTGGCTCCCTGATTGAGAGCATAGCGAATAGTTGGTAATGCAGCTTCGATCCGGGTCCGATCTGCAACCCGCCCATCAGCCAGGGGCACGTTGAAATCCACTCGGATAAAAACTCGCTTGCCTTTTAGGTCGAGCTGATCGATTACTTTGATGTCTTGAACCATGGTTTCAATCTCCTCTCTAGCCCGGATATTTCATAATTCGGCTGCTCCGACCGAGGATATGACCTTCCTTCCGGGCGTCCTCGCGTGTTGTACCCTGCGACGTACTTTTCAAGTACGCCTCGGATCCAACCCCCTGCGGTAGCCCGGCGGTTCGGCCATCTTCAAGGTCTCGCGACACAGAATCATGAAATATCCTGGCTAATGTAACATCGGGGCTATAAGGTTTCGTTTGACTCTATCTGTTTTGAGATAAAAGTCAATTCTAGAGTCAGGAGTCAGCATCAGGCATCGAGAATCTAGTATCCAGTATCCAGCATCTAGTATGTAAAAGTTAAAATTGCTGAGTCTCGGTATGGAAAACTTTCAGTATTTACGGATTTAGGGTATACTTCCATGATTTTTCTTCTTGGTTCGCCCCGCAAATTCCAAAAATTTGTCTAGACAATCGGCTTACAACCCGGCTAAGAAGGTAGATGTGCAAATAGAAAAACAGGAAACTGAACCAATGAATCCCAACGGTCAGAACCCAGATGTAGATGAATCTGCCATTGAACAGCCCATGTTATTGGCCTGGCCTTTCGCCACTGTGGGCAGGAAAGCGGTCGATTTGGTCAACAATCTCGGCGCTGCAGCCATCTTTCTTGCCAAAGCCTTTTTAATGATATTCCGTGTGAGGCAAATACCCGGAATCATCCAACAAGTCTACTATATCGGCGCCAGGTCCGTAACCATTATCATGCTGGTGGGCTTTTTCACCGGCATGGTACTGGGGCTTCAGTCCTACCATGCCCTGGTCAAATTCGGCGCCCAAGGAGCCCTGGGTACTTTAGTGGCCCTCTCCCTCATCAGGGAACTGGGACCTGTGCTCACAGCCATTATGATTACCGCCCGGGCAGGCTCAGCTATGACCGCGGAGATCGGCATCCAGCGCATTTCCGAGCAGATCGATGCCTTGGATACCATGCGCATCGATCCGCTCAGGTTCTTGATCAGCCCCAGGATTGCCGCTTCGATTATCAGCTTCCCCCTGCTCACCGCGCTCTTCGACCTTGTTGGTATCCTTGGGGGTTTTCTCTCTGGTTGTGTGCTCTTGGGGGTGAATGCCGGCACTTACTTCCACCGGGTCCAGTCAAGCGTAGAGATGAAGGACATAACCGACGGCTTTATCAAAGCACTGGTTTTCGCTGTAATAGTTACGGTAGTCTGCTGTTACCAAGGGTATTTTACCCACACGCGCACAGACAGCTACGGTGCTAAAGGTGTCAGCCTTTCCACAACTTCAGCCGTGGTGCTCTCCTGCGTGCTTATTCTTGTGGCGGACTATATTGTGACCTCTTTTCTCATTTAAACGAAGATTGAATAACGAAGTAGAAAATGCTGGAGTGATGGAGTGGTGGAGTGATGGAGCCTATGAAATCCCAAACTCCAAACACCAAATCTCAACGTTTCAGGTGTCAGGTTTCAGGAAAAAGAAAAATCAAGAGGAAAACCTGAAACCTGAACACTGAAACCTCGCTGGCAAAACCATAGAAATTTGACCCCCGCACAGCGGGATCTTCGACCGGCCCAAAGGACCAGGTTTTCTATGATTCAATAAATGAGCATACTCTGTCTGTGGAAAGTAGAGGTGGAAAACCAATGAGAAAGTACGCTATGGAGACAACGGTGGGCATTTTCGTCGTTATCGGACTGCTCTGCATAGGATACATGACCGTGAAGCTGGGCAATATAGGACTTTTCGGCGACAACTCCTATCCAATTATTGCTCGCTTCACTTCAGTATCCGGCCTCAGAGATGGCAGCGCCGTACAAATGCTCGGCATTGAGATAGGACGGGTGGAAAAACTCACCATGGACCAGGAAAAGCAGGTGGCGGTGGTGGAATTCAGAATCAAGCAAGGCATTAAAATTTACGACGACGCCATAGCCTCCATCAAAACTGAGGGACTGATCGGCGACCGATACGTCAGCATCGATCCCGGGGGAGGCTCGGATGAACTACTTAAACCGGGAGGAGTAATCACCGAGACCGAGTCGCCCACCGACATCCAGGAACTCATAAGTAAATATGCCTTCGGGGACGTTCAGAAGAAGTAGGCTGTGGAAATACGAATGGGGCCTGAGGAACAGGCTTTGGGCTGCTCCCAAGAGAACGGCTGAAGGCACAGGGTACAGGGCTCAAGGTAGAAACCAAAAACTTATCCTGCACCTTAATGCCTTGCGCCTTGAATACCTGCTGGGCCGGCAAAGCCATTGGACTTGATTTGCCAGAGGACCAGGTTTTCTATGACTACATAAAGGGGTGAACAATGAGAACAGTACTACCAGGGTTATTGATTCTAATGCTTTTCATTTCCCCGCCGCACGCTGAGGCTGGTCTACCACTTGACACTGTAGAGGGACATGTAAACAATGTGCTCGACGTTCTTCGTGATCCAGCCCTGCAGGGCGAAGCCAACAAAGAGGCCAAAGAGAAGAAAATCGAGTCCATTGCGGACCAGATGTTTGACTATGTTGTCCTTTCACGGCTGACCCTTGGGCGAGGTTGGAAAGAATTCAACAAAGAGCAGCAAAAGGAATTCGTCAGTCTGTACCGCTCTATCCTGGAAAAGGCTTACATGGACAAGATCCTCGCTTACACCGACGAGAAGGTGCTCTTTGATAAAGAAATGATGCTTTCAGAAGATAAGGCCGAAGTACAAACCAAAATTATTACCAAGTCTACCGAGATCCCCATCAATTACAGGTTGTATTTGAAAGACGGACAATGGAGAGTGTATGACGTAATTATTGAGGGCATCAGCCTGATCAAAAACTACCGCACCCAGTTCAGAGAAATCCTTGCCAACAACCCGCCCGAGGAAGTGCTCAAGATCCTGCGGGAAAAAACAGGTGAAGCTTAGAGCGGAAAATACAGCCGGAATCTCAACCAACAGTGAGCGGTAATCTCATGAAGTCATTCTCATGTCTCATTTTGGCCATTGCTCTATTTTCATTCGGCTGCGCTCACAACAGTACTTCTTCCTTGTCTCTCTCCTCTACAGCCCCCCAGCTGCAAGAATCAGAGCTCAAGCTTACGGCAAACCCCGAAGAGAGACCGCTACCCCCGGAGGAAATTACTCCGGAACAGAGTTCATCACGACCAGAGGACCTAGGGCAGGTCAGGAGCCACCTGCAACAGAGGAGGCAAAGGAAGGGCAGGATCCAACGGCTTCAGAAAAGGTATCGGACGATTTGTCGGACGAGGACCTCAAGTTTGAAGAAGAGCTGGATTTTTTGGAGGAAGAGGGGGAAGAGGTAGTAACCATCGCCGATCCCCTAGAACCTTTCAATCGTGCTGTTTTTCACTTCAATGACAAGCTCTACTTCTGGTTTCTCAAACCTGCAGCGCGAGGTTACAACTACGTCTTTCCCGAAGATCTTCGCATCTGCGTGCGCAACTTCTTTGTCAACCTCTTGTTTCCCGTTCGTTTCGTCAACTCCATTCTCCAGGGCAACTTCAGAGGTGCTGGAATAGAACTCTCACGCTTTATGGTCAACAGCACCCTCGGCCTCGGAGGTCTTTTCGATCCTTCCTCGAGAGGGCTAAACCTCCCCATGCAGGACGAGGACCTGGGACAGACTTTGGGTGTCTACAGGATGGGACACGGTGTTTTCCTCACTGTGCCGGTATTGGGTCCTTACACCGTCCGCTCCTTGCTGGGATGGGTTGGAGATACTTACCTTGACCCCGTCACCTGGTACGTCGACCCCTTGCTGTGGCGTTGGGGGGTAAAGGGATATAAGAAATTCAATGAGGTATCTCTCACCCTGGGGGATTACGAGGCTCTCAAGGAGGCGGCCATCGATCCTTATGTGGCCATCCGCAACGCCTACGTCCAGTACCGCAATACCAAGGTGAAAGAAAGGGGAGTATTTCCCGAAAAGGCACCGCCAGTGGAAGTCTACTCCAGCAAACCTGAGATTCAAAGGGTCAGCAATGACTATTTTACCGCTGAGCTCGAGCCCCAACTCAAAGAGGGCCAGGGGTTTTTCTCAACCTTCCGTTTTGTCCTCACCAACAAAACAAACCAGGAGCTGAGTCTTGATTGGGAAAACTCATACTATCTCTTCAACGGCCGGAGAAATGGCCTCTTCCTCTGGGAGGGTGTTACCTGGGATTCACTGAAGGAAATAAGAAGCCAACCCCTTGTGCTGGTTGCCCCGGGAAGTACCTTCACGAAAGTAATCTTTCCTGCAGCCTTGGTGGGCAGAGCATCAATCATGATCAAAGGAGGCGTCCAGTACACCCAGGGAGCCCTGCCTGAGGGAGAAAACGGCATAGCACTGGTGGTCAGACAGGATGGCAAAGTTATAAGTGAAAAAATGGTGGTCACCATAAGCAAGTAGTATCGGCATGGAGCAAAGGGCATAGGGAAGGAGCCAGGAGTAGAATCCAGGATTCAGGAGAAAAGCAATCAAGATTGACTTCATCTGAGCTACGCCTCTTGAACAGCAGCAATGTCGAACAAGGAATTTCGAATATCGAATATCACTTCATCATTCTGCGGTTCCTTGTTCTGCTATTCGACATTCAGTACTTTGAACCATCTCTGACTCCTGACTCCTTACTCTATGCCCCATGCCTAGTTAGCCTCGGGCCGCCAATCCAGCCTTGTCTGGGAACATATAATCCGCTATAGTCACAATATATTACCTGTCTGGATGTAACAATCCTCCGGCAAACCAGTAATATGATAATCCCTACAGGTTAGGGTAAAGTGTAGGATTAATCGAGATTAGCAGATGAAAACACCTTCAACCATAGCCTGCCACGAGTGTGACCTCCTTTATGAACTTCCACCTCTGCCGGAGGGAAGCGTGGCCAAATGTTCTCGCTGCGGGGCGGTATTGCAACGCCACAAGCGAGACAGCCTGGATCGTACCTTGTCATGGACCATTGCCGGGCTGATTTTGTTTGTTGTTGCCAACGCTTTTCCCTTTCTGGCCCTCAAGAGTGGCGGCCTGGTACGGCAGACTACCCTGATAACAGGCGTAGTAGAGCTCTACAAACAGGATATGCGGAGTGTGGCGGTGGTTGTCTTTCTTACCGCCATTTTGTTTCCTGTGGTCCAGCTTGCAGGGATGCTCTACCTGCTGCTGCCGCTGAAGATCAAGCGGCTGCCCTGGTGGAAGCCCGCTTTGGTTTTTCGCTTCATCCGAAGTCTTCAGCCCTGGGCAATGATGGAGGTTTTCATGGTGGGCATCCTGGTTTCCATGGTCAAACTGGCTAAATTGGCAAAGGTTGTCCCTGGTATCGCCATTTACTCCTTTGCCATACTCATCTTCGTCTTGGCCGCGGCTGCTGCATCCCTGGATCCCCATCTTGTCTGGGATAGATTGGAGATAGATAGTTGAAGGAAGGATTCGCCACAGCTCTAGAGAAATCACTGGTTGGCTGCCATAGCTGCCATCTGGTGAGTAAAGCCACAGCGGTTCATGGTAAGGGAGAGATGATGTGTCCCCGGTGCGGTTCGGTGTTGCACCAGCGCAAACCCCGCAGCCTGTCAAGAACCTGGGCCCTGGTTATCGCTGCCTTTATCTTCTACATCCCCGCCAATGTGCTTCCCATTACCACAGTGATTTCTTTGGGCCACGCCCAATCGGACACCATTATGAGCGGGGTTATTTACTTCATCCTCACCGGCATGTGGCCCATAGCCCTGGTCATTTTTGTTGCCAGCATCTTTGTTCCCCTGGTGAAACTTTTAATTCTCACCTTTTTACTTATTTCCGTTCAGCGCAAATGGCAATGGCGGCCAAAGGACCGCACCCGCTTGTACCGCATAACCGAGGCGATTGGTCGTTGGTCCATGACGGATATTTATGTGGTTACCATTCTCGTGGCCCTGGTCAAGCTGGGTGGTTTGGCAACCATCGAGGCCGAGCCCGGGGCAATTTTCTTTGCGGCAGTGGTGGTGACCACCATATTTGCCGCCATGAGCTTTGATCCCAGGCTCATATGGGATTCCATGGAGACAAATCATGAATGAGCAAGATAGCGGCAGCGGAACTCCTTCGGCCACACCCGAAGCGATTGTCCAAACCAAGAAAAAATTCTCTTTCTCAATTGTCTGGCTCGTGCCGGTGGTGGCTGCTCTGATCGGTGGCTGGCTGGTGTACAAGGCTTATCCGAGAAAGGGCCCACCATCACCATAACCTTCGCGACCGCCGAAGGGCTGGAGGCCGGCAAGACCAAGATCAAGTACAAGGATGTGGAGGTCGGCCAGGTTGAATCTATCGATCTCGTTAAAGACCTCTCCCACGTCATTGTCACCGCAGAGTTGAACAAAGGAGCAACTCCATATCTCACCGAGAACACGCGGTTTTGGGTGGTCCGGGCCAGGGTGGCCGCCGGCGGGGTCTCCGGTTTGGGAACTCTTTTTTCCGGCGCCTATATCGGCATCGACCCCGGCAAACCCGGCAAGCCGACTCGCTCTTTTAAAGGGCTGGAGATACAGCCAATCATAACTACCGGTCTACCCGGTGCCCATTTCATGTTGAAGGCGGAAACACTCGGCTCCCTGGACATCGGCTCACCGGTTTACTACCGGCAGATCAAGGTGGGACAGGTTGTGGCTTACGAGCTCGAGAAAGACGGTAAAGCTGTGGATATCAAGATCTTTATCGACGCCCCCCATCACCAGGCCGTTCGGCAAAATACCCGCTTCTGGAACGCCTCGGGGCTGGATGTAGTCCTTGACGCCAGTGGTATCAAGGTCAACACCGAGTCTTTTGTCACCATGATGGTCGGGGGGATTGCCTTCGATACCCCAACCAATCTCGAGCCTGGTGGTCAGGCTGAAGAGGGGGCCATCTTTAAGTTGTACGAAAGCCGCGCGAAGATTTTTGAGAAGGCCTATGCGGAGAGGAAGCCGTGGCTAATGTACTTCGATGGTTCGGTAAGGGGTCTTGCTGTTGGGGCGCCGGTGGAATTACAGGGAATTAGAATCGGAGAGGTCACCGATATAACATTGGAATTCGATCAGGAAAAGATGGCCTTTCGCATCCCTGTTTTGATTGAGGTGGAACCAGAAAGGATTAAATTTATTGAAAGGAAAACAGAGCCCTCTCCTCTGGACAGGAAACGTGGTATGGATATCCTGGTGGAGAAGGGTCTCAGGGCACAGCTCAAAACGGGTAGCCTCTTGACCGGGCAACTATTAGTTAGTCTGGACATGTACCCCGAGGCACCTCCTGCAAAGATCAACTGGGATGGGAGGTATCCTGAACTGCCCACTATACCAACACCTATGGAGGAGATAACCAGAAGTGTAACCAGAATCGTCGAAAAGTTTGAGAAGTTGCCGCTGGAGCAGATTGGCAAAGACCTCCGGGACACCATGCAGAACTTGAACAAGACCACAGGTGATTTGCAAAAGCTGGTACAGAATCTCGATGCCAGTGTTGTGCCAGCAGCCAACGCCACCCTGGAACAGACTCAGAAGACACTGATTAAAGTGGACAGGCTGTTGAATGCAGACTCGCCCACCGGTCACGAATTGAAACGGGCCCTGGGAGAGCTTGCCGATGCGGCGCGCAATATCAGCATTCTGATGGAATACCTTGAACGGCATCCGGAGTCCGTGGTTTTCGGAAAGGAAAAGGGCAATGAAAAATAGAGCATCTTTGGGGAACATGGGCTGGGCTTTATTGCTTGTAGCCTTTTTGCTTGCCGGCTTGCAGCAGTAGCCCTCCTGTGCGGTTTTATAACCTCAACTCCTTGCCTAGTGGGCAGCAGGAAAATCCTCCTGTGCTCCCAGGTGAAGACATCGCTATAGGCGTCGGGCCGGTGGAGTTTCCAGCGTTTCTGGACCGGCCGCAGATCGTCACCAGAAAAAGCCAAAACCAGGTCGAGATAGCCGAATTCCATCGGTGGGCCTCTTCCTTGCCTGGAGATTTCTCGCGAGTTCTAGCAAAGAATATTTCCACTCTCCTGCCGACGGACCGGGTGGCTGTATATCCCTGGGATGATACCTTCTCTCCCACCTATCAGGTAAAGCTGGATGTGGAGCAGTTTGACGGCCAGTTGGGTGAGCGCGTATTTCTTCGCGTCATCTGGTCGCTGGTGGGTCAAGAGGGGATGAAGGAACTGGTGGTGCGAAAAACTCTCATAGAAGAACCGGTACTAACCAACGACTATAACGGGCTGGTTGCGGCCCAGAGCAACGCTTTAGCTACCCTCAGCCGGGAAATAGTCGAGGAAATAAGAAAGTTGGGGATATAAGTTCGCAGTAATGAATCAACCCCTCATTCAGTTTGACAACGTTTATAAGAGGTTCGGGGCCAACCAGGTCCTGAATGGGGTCAATCTATCCATCTACCAGGGGGAGATCACCACTATTATAGGCATGAGCGGCATGGGAAAAAGCGTGCTGCTAAAACACATCATAGGTCTCCTTAAACCAGATTCTGGTAGAATTCTCTATCAGGGACGTCCCCTTTATGAAATGAAAAGGGCTGATATTGATAAGCTGAAAGCCAGATTCAGTTATGTCTTCCAGGATACCGCCCTTTTTGACTCCATGTCCGTTTATGAGAACATCGCCCTGCCTCTGAAGGAAGCCACATCCCTGCCCAAAGGGGAGATCCGCACACGAGTCCAGGACAAAATGAAGTTGTTTGACCTGGAAGGGATCGACCAGAAATATCCCAGCCAGTTGTCCGGAGGCATGAAAAAACGCGTGGCCCTGGCGAGAGCCCTGGTGACTGAACCGGAGATTGTTCTTTTCGATGAGCCAACCACAGGTCTCGACCCCATAAGAAAAAGCGCTGTCCACAGCATGATCTCCGACTACCAGAGGAGGCTAGGGTTCACTGGGGTGGTGATCAGCCACGATATACCTGATATCTTTTACATCTCCCAGCGGGTGGCCATGCTGGATGAGGGGAAAATCCGGTTCGAAGGCAGCCCTGAGGAGATCCAGCAGGCCTCTGACGAGATCGTGCAGCAGTTCATCCAGGGTTTGGAAACTCCTCACGACGCTCTCACCGGAACGGCCTCTCAGGCTCAAGGGGAGAGGAAGATTTCAAGAAGAGATGGCCCGTCTGCAAAGCCAACATATTACTTTTTCCCTTATTTCATTCGCTGTGCAAAATCTGGATGAAGTCAATGAGAAGCTCGGGCATGTGACAGGCCAGACCGTGGTCAAGAACCTCGCCTCCCAGGTGAAGCAACGGCTCGAGATCACCGATACCTGCTCACGTTACGGCATGGATAAGATCATGGTAGTCCAGCACAACGCCAAGATGGATAAGGCCCGGAAGTTTTGCATCAAATTAGCCAGGGAGTTGAGGGTATGTGATTTTATCGAGGGTGAATGCCAACCCGGGCTGAATTTATGGATTACAGCTGGATTCGCCGAAGCCCAGGAAGGAAGCCCGTTGAAAGAGGTACTTGCGAACGCGGAATCTAAAGACAGCACCTACTTTGAATTTCGTATCGAGTAGCCCGGATATTTCGTGAATTGCTGTCGCGAGACCGCGAAGATGGTCGTACCACCTGGCAACCGCAGGGTGTTGGTTCCGAGGCGTACCTGAACGGTACGTCGCAGGGACCGACATCCGAGGACGCCAGGAAGAACGGCCATATCCGTGGTCGCAGCAAGTGATTAATGAAATATCCGGGCTTAGCTCAGCACTATAGTGGAGGCTCACTGTGGCGAACAACCTTTCCATCTCGTTTCATAACGACATGCAGGAGTTGACTCATGTGCTTCAGGTGGTGAACGTCTTTCTGGAACCTCGAGAGTTACAGTCCAAGCTAGTCTACGCGGTAAACCTCATTCTGGAAGAGATTCTCGTGAATATCATCAAATATGGATACGACGATGAGGATTCACATGAGATTGAGGTTAAGATCGGGGTGGAGGAGGAAGTTGCCTTAACAGTCATAGACGACGGCAAGGAGTTTAACCCCCTCACTGTCCCCCCGCCGGATCATTCCAAATCCGCTATGGACCGCATTGAAGAAGGTCTGGGGTTGCAATTCGTCCGGCACATGAGAAACGCCATGGAGTATCGCCGGGAAGGGGATAAGAATATACTACGCATCTGGATTTTTGTTTAACCTTTAGGCAGATTTTGCAAGATGCTCCTCCAAAACCCGCCCTAAAGCTCTAAGATGACCCTTTTCCTCCTCGGCTATATGAAAAAGAACCTCTTTAGTGGTAACATTGCTGCTCTCCGCCGCCATCCTCAGATAGAGATCCAGTGCTTGGGTCTCCACCATCATTGCCACATCGATAACTCCGGTGACCGTCTGCAGAAACGAGTCATTCTTCGCCAAGAATTCCCCGATATCAACACCCCCCTCCATGACCACAGACTCGAGGTTCTCCTGAAATGCCTTAACCTCTTTAGGGTCCATTTCCCACTTGGAACTCACCTCCAGCAATCTTCTCATGTGGCTCTCTTCTGCTCTGACAAGATGACCGAGAAGTTCGACAAGTGCGGGATCTGTTGCCCTGGATCTCACTGTTTCATGGAAAGTCTTCAACCCCATTTCCATACTGTATGAGAGCTTAATGATCTCCTGAGGGGTTTCATCGCCCCGAACAAATTGCAGATGAAACTCCCTCGGACCTACCGCCGCGGGACCTTCCCATCCCTCCATGCCCCCTTCTAAATAGAACACCTCCTTGAAATCTTGATTGACCAGCAACTGCGCCGCCATCCGACTTCGTCCCCCCACCGCACAGTACACTATGATTGGCTTCTCCGCTTCCAGGACCTCGAGAGAGTCAACCAGTTCCGGCAATGGAACCAGTTTTGCCCCGGGCAGGTGCTCTTCTTCGTACTCCGGCGGCTGCCGTACATCCAAGAGAGTATAAGTGCCCTCTGCATGTTGGGACATGAACTCCTCGGCATCCTCTGGAAACATTACTTCCGCGCCTGAGGATTGTTGAGTTGATGTCATTTCAAACCTCCTCGAAGTGGAATGGAAAGAATTAAAGGAGTCAGGGTCAGCAGACAGCAGGCAACTGGCAGCTAGCGATTCAGACTAGTTCATTCGTTAAAAGCGTTAGAACCGTTGAAGTCACCTGCCGGCCATCGCGAGCCCCATCGGCATGCGAGGCTTCAGCTGTCAGCCGAGGCAGGACGACCACTCAGGCCGAAGCCGGGCGGGCTGAAACCGTTAAGTCGCTAGACTCTACTTGCGATTCGATGGCTCTATGCTCTTACACGCAAGGACGACGGAGCGAACTGACAATTTCGGCGAAGCCACCTGACGTGTAGTTGAATCAGACAACTAGTTGGTACCTCGCTGCCCCTAATGGTTAGTTGAAACCGCTGCCCGCCTTGTTCTGTGGAGAAAAAGACTAGTCAAAAAGTTTTTTTTGAGCTAGCATTAGTAGCTGACGGTTCTCGGGTTGATGGGAACCCCCCTGGAACTCTCAAGAGGTCCCGGTGATAGACAAAAAGTTCGCGAAATATCAATTAGAACCGCGCCCTAAACGGTTGAAAAAATTGGACTATGGAAAAGCGGCCGATTACAAGGAATGGTTATGAAAGGCTTCGTGCAGAGCTCTCTTTCCTCTGCCGCTTTGTCCGTCCCCAAGTCATAGAAGAACTTTGTAATGCCCGGGCCTACGGCTACAAAGCCAACAACCTGCAGTATTTTGCCGCTCGCGAGCGGCAGGCCTTTTTGGAGTGGAGAATAGACGATCTCCGCCGCAAGATCTCCCTTTCAGAAATCGTGGTAGGACAACAACTAATCTCCTCCATTGCCTGTTTCGGGGCTACAGTAGAGGTGGAGGATATAGATAATGGCGAACGGGCAACTTATCAGCTAGTAGGCCCCTTCGAAGCTGATGCCATGAACGGTCTGATTTCTATTGACTCCCCCATGGGGCGCACCCTTTTAGGCCGAGGGGTGGGAGATGAAGTCATTGTCTACGCTCCAGGAGGCGTCCGTGCCTACCGCATTCTTTTTGTTGTCTCCACCTAAGCCCTCCAGCTTCCACCACCTTGCTTCGTTACAGTCTATGTCAAGTTATCGCTAGGAGCTCGCCCCTCATCGACCATCCTGGAAATCCGAAATCCCAAGCACCAAATCCTAAACAAATTCAAATTTTCTAAATTCAAAATTCAAAACAGCATAACCCGTTTTCTTGGACCAAGTCACTGAAGGAATGTTTTGTTTTGGTATTTGAAAATTGGGATTTCGATATTGTTTCGAAACCGGGAACCCGCCCCGCAGGGGTGGGAGTCCGAAGGACAATTTCGATATTAGATATTCGGATTTAAGATGCCGCAACTGGAACCACCAGCAATAAAGATTAACTATCCAATCACCACTCCCTAACCTTTGATAACCCCCATAGGTCGTAAGCGCACCACTTTCCTGCTGATCCCAGCCCCGTACACAACTTCAACCACCTGACTCACATCCTTGTAAGCCTCGGGGATCTCTTCCCTGACTGTTGCCTTCCCAGCGCTGCGGATTATAATTCCCTGATCCTCCAATTCCCGGACTATAGCCCTGCCTTGTGACACCTTCATTGCTTGCTTGCGACTCATAACCCTGCCAGCCCCGTGGCAGGTACTGCCATAGGTCTCTGCCATGGCCTGCTCCGTACCCACAAGTACATAGGAGTAACGTCCCATGTCTCCGGGGATGAGAACTGGCTGGCCAACCTCTTTGTAATCATCAGGTATGTCCGGGTGATGGGGCGGAAAGGCTCGGGTGGCACCTTTCCTGTGGACACACACTTTCATTTCCTTGCCCGCCACTTTATGGGTTTCGATCTTGGCGATGTTGTGGCAGACGTCATAGATAAGCCTGAGCCCCAGACGGTCGGAGCTCACTTGAAATACCTGCTCGAAGGTTTCTCGCACCCAATGGTAGATTATCTGTCGATTAGCAAAAGCGTAGTTGGCGGCACCTGCCATGGCTGCTAGGTACTGCTTCCCTTCCTTTGAGCTCAATGGGGCGCAACACAGCTGGCGATCCGGTAGCTCGATGCCATATTTCTGGGTGGACTTCATCAGTATCTTGATATAGTCATCGCAAACTTGGTGTCCCAGCCCCCGTGAGCCGGTGTGTACGATAATCGTCACCTGATCTTTGAACAAGCCCAGGGCTCTGGCCGCATTCTCATCGTAGACTTCATCAACGTAACCAACTTCTACAAAATGGTTGCCTGAACCAAGCGTACCTAACTGGGGCCTGCCTCTTTCAAGGGCCCTATTGGAGATCAGGCTGGGGTCCGCACCCTCTATGCAACCCCGCTCCTCAATAAATTTCAGATCCTCCTCATAGCCGAAACCCTGTTTAACTGCCCATCCGGCACCTTTGGCCAGCACCTTTTCCAGCTCTTTGTGGCTGAGTCTTAGATCCTTTCGTTTGGAACCGACGCCTGAGGGAATGTTGCCAAAAAGTCCATCTACTAACTTCCTTATGTGTCCCGTTACTTCCTTGCGCTCCAGACCGGAACGCACCAGTCGCACCCCTCAGTTAATGTCGTAGCCTACCCCTCCTGGGGAGACCACTCCTTGGTCCAGAGAAAATGCTGCCACTCCCCCTATGGGAAAGCCGTAGCCCCAATGGATGTCAGGCATGGCCAGTGAGTTACCCACGATCCCAGGTAGCCAGGCAACGTTGGCCACTTGCAGCAGACTCTTGTCCTTGCGGATATCGGCCATCATGGCCTCATTGGCGTAAACGATGCCGTCGGTGCGCATCTTTCCTTCTTTGACCACCCGCCAACGATATTCGTCGATTTTTTGCACCTTGATGGAATCTCCTTTTTCCACGACAAAACCTCCTATATCCAGTATCAAGAAACCAGAATCTAGATATCAAATATAACCTGGGCTTGCCATCCCTGGTCTCTTTTAGCGACCTCTAGTTGATGATAGGTCACTGCTTTTATTTCTGTTTTCATCGTATGGATGTTTGGGTCAAAAACATCGCCCCAGGCAGTGGCCTCCAATGAAAGGCCATGTATTTTGACCTGGAAGCGGGCAAAAACAAGGTCTTCCGTATCCAGTAGATAAAGGAGTTCCTGCAGCCAGCTCACCAGCAGGGTCTCCACATCATCCTCCTCAAGTTTGAATCTCCGCTCCACCGGGCAATCAACTGAATCAACGCTGGTAACCAGCTCGGTAAAGGCTAATCCGGCGGTCTCAAAGAGATCTTCAAGAGTCGGGGCCTCCACCCTGACGCCGGCGTCTGCCGTGTGGTCTATGAATTCAAAGGATCCCCTGGTGTGTTCGCTCATGGTTTCTCAACTCACCTTGCAAAGGATAAGCTTACGGCTTATGTGGTGGTCTCTGTTGCTCCCAAAGCTCATAGGCCATTTTAGGTTCATCCGGGATTTGCTTGGATGCCATGATGTTCGAGGTAGATGAGGCAGGGGGAATTCCTCGACAAAGATGCATATTCGCATCTATGGGATTTCGGCTTGTGGTCCTTCAAAAGGGCTACCGCCGACGCAGACGAGGGGTATTCCAGGCTGCCAGAGCAAAACACCGGTGGCTCAGATGCACTTTGACTCGGACCTCCCCCTGTCCGAGGGTAGCCGCAGTATCAATGGCTGAAAGATGACCATGCAAGCAAATCCCGGATGAACCTCATTTTATTTAGTATAGCATGCTCATCGGGAAGGTTACACTTTAGATAGTGTCCATCCGGAAATCCCCCCTCCACTTTTGCTTTAAGCTCGGTCAAGGTGGCGCTAAACAGACAATAAATGATCTGGACTTGGGCTGCCAGGTCGGATAAAATGTTTGCATTTTGTTTTAATGCTTAATCTGAAGAGTTAAAAGCAACATGATTGCGGGTATTGGTAGATTTAATATCGAGGTTGGATCGTAGTCTCAGTGATTTCAAACCAAAAAGAACAAAGGAGAGAGTGATGAGAAATCGTTTTTTTATGTTAATTATTCTCTTAGGGATTCTGACGATGACTGTTGGTTTACCGAACTATATCTCAGCCCAAGGCATAGACTTGGAGGCGGAACATCCCAAAGAGGTCGCAGTCGAAGGTGAGACCGCTACCTCGTTAGGACTTGGTTTCGGGATCGTACCGGATTACGAAGGATCAGAGGATTACACAGTGGTCCCCCTACCCTATCTCTCCGTGAAATTTGCCAATAACATGTCTATCCTGTGGGTTGCCAATAAGGCGAGAGCCAACCTGGTTCCAAGTGGCAACTGGATGGCGGGGCCTATTGTGGAGTATATCAGCTCGAGAGCTGATGTGGACAATAACAAGGTGGACAGGATGAAGAATGTCGACGCTTCATTGATGCTCGGCGGCTTTGTTGGTTACAGAATTGATCGATTCAGCTTCACGCTCGAAGCGATGCAAGATGTTGCCGACGGAAATGAGGGGGTCATTGCAAGGTTGAAGGGGTCATACCACATGCCGATCGACGAAGAGTGGAGTGCGCTTTTCGTCGTGTACACGACATGGGCGGACAACGATTACATGGAGGCGTATTTCGGGGTCGATCAAGCAGACTCGGCAAGAAGCGGGTTAAAGACATATGACGCCGACTCGGGGTTCAAGGACGTGGGGTTTGTCGTGCCGGTGACCTATAGTCCGTTTGAGCATTGGAGCTTCATGGGCGCTCTGGGTTATAAACGGCTTGTTGGGGATGCGGAGGACAGCCCGGTGGTGGATGACGCGGGTAATGCAAATCAATTCGTGGCGGGCGCGTTTGCTATCTACAAGTTCTAGGGCATATTTCCCGCTTAGTATCTGGCTGCAAGCGGCATACTCATGAATTTATAACTTTTGTGGCTCGACTGATAATAACCCTCTTTCGATTAGGAGAAAGTACAGGATAAGAGGGTCTTGTGTGTCAAGCATCGAGAACGGCACATTATAGGCTTCCCAGCAAGTAGATCAACAGGAGATGTTCTTGATATAGCCTTCAACTACCTGCTTCGGATCAAGCTGCAGTGCTTCAGCGTAGGACTTGAGAAAGCTTATCAGATAAATCTTAGGCGGAAGATTGACCACATCGTCTTTTTCAATGGCGGCCAAAGCGGTGGGACTGATCTTGGTGGCCTCAAAAATCTCTTCTAACTCTATGCCCAGTGATTCACGTAAGTTTCTCAGATCTTTTCCGGAAATGTGATCACGCTTCAACATGGTGGTCACAAGATCTCCTGCTTTCTTTTCCTGAATCTTTTTCTTTATTCTTGCCAAGCTATTGTTATTTGCCCGAGCTTTACTTGTTAGGTAAATGGGTATTGCCTTCTTTTTCTCTCTGTCTGTCAATATTTTGTCAGATGCTTCTCCTGTATTTACCAGATTATTGTCGTAAACCTTTCTCTTGTTATCGTCTATCAAAGTCAAAAAGGCATCTTCAATCTTTGACAATATCAGTTTTCGTTCATCTTCCGCAAAGAATGAATAGGTCGCCAACGAATTCTCTTCATAAATGGCCAGAATATGTTTGTACGCCTGCCTGATCTCAAAAGAAGATGCATTATAGGAAATCCTTAACAGTTCATAATAATTTAAATCTTCAAATTTTTTAATCATCTTTGAACTCTAACTCGAACAGACTCTTGTTTTTCTCCTGTGAGATTGCTAACCATGCTTTGCAGGTCAGAAACAGTTTTTGTATAGGGATATTTACTTATGAATATATTTCTGGCAATTATCGATTCATAAACTCGGTTGTCGTAGCTGATATTACCTAAGAAACCAAAACTAGGATAGAGATGTCTGTTGCATACCTCCACGAGTTGCTCTCCCAGGTTTTCATTAACCTGTCCACGAAATTTATTAAGAATTAGTCTAAACTCCAAATTGCTCAGCAGATCTTCAAAGATTCTGCCCTTCTCGGGATCCCTGGCAATGAGAATGCTGATTAAATCGAGGGGAGATTTGAGTGAACCTCTTGATAATTTTGCAATTTCCTCTTGGCAAGTGTGCCACATGTTGGCTTCTTTTAATGAAAGTTTCAACTTCCTCAAATAAACAGACTTCATGAAAATAAAGGTGTTTTCAATCGCTGTCGGTTCCGGAGTGGTTACAAAGAACCCTTCCGGAGCAATCAGAAAAAAGTCGAGGGTATTGAAGTTTGTTCCCGGCCCTAAATCCAGAAGAATATAGTCAAAAGGCAAGCTCTTAATAGCATTGATTATCTTGAGTTTTTGAGCATAAAACAGATTGGCTATCTCCAAAGAGCATCTTGTTGAACTGATAAGGTAGAGGTTGGGTATAGTTGTAGTAAGTGCGACTTCTTCTAATTTGCTGGCGGTCTTGTCTATGTAACTGTCGAGACCCTTCTCCGGTATTCTCTCGCCTAGAAGGGTGTGAAGGTTGGAGGCGCCCAAATCTAGATCCACAAGTACCACTCTCTTGCCAAGCTTTGCCAGCAATATACCAAGGCTTGCTGCAATGAAGCTCTTTCCCGATCCCCCTTTTCCTCCGCCAATGGAATATATGCGCCGCATTTTTCTACCTTCGATCAGTAAACTGAGTTGTTGCCGGTCAAAAGACAGAACACCTTGGTTCAAGTAAGCAAATATTAGGCCAGCTGAGACTTAATCCCTCATCGCCTAGGGGCTGGGTATTTTCGCTACTCATGCCCTTTTGCCGTGCTCTGTTTTATGTTTTATTTTGTATACATTAGCGTCTTTCATGACACTTGCAGGGAGGAGTTCGGAAAAAGAATGAGAGGACAGAGGACAGACGACAGATGGTTCAAAGTACTGAATATCCGCCCGCTTCGCCTGAGCGGCTCGCGATGGCGGGCAGGTCGAACAGCAGAACAAGAAACCGCAGAATGATGAAGTGATCACTTCGATATTCGAAATTCCTTGTTCGACATTCTGCGGTTCAAAGCCTGCGGCACAAATCCCAAATCTCAAGCACCAAAGTTCAAGGTGTCAGGTTTCGGGTGTCAGGTGTCAGTGAAGAGAAACACAAAAGCTGAAACCTGAACACTGAAACCTTAAACCTGAATTCTGGATTCTGACTCCTGGCTTCTTACTCTATGCTCCATGCCCCATGCTCTATGCCTTCCCAAATCTTCAATCTTTTTCTCAGTCCAGATTCGCCAGGGCTAACTGGTAGCGCCGCATAGCCGCATCCTGGTGGATGGAAAATATTAGCGTTGTTGGTGGAGAACTGCCCGCAGCTTCTAACTTTGTCACTTGATCACACAGGCAGGACATAACTCGATATGCAGATATACAAGGCTCCAATAGCTCAAAACGATCCAGTCCCAGACAATTAACCTTGAGAGAAGCTACCTGCCAAATCAACTGACGCAAGGTTTCCTCTACCGTCTCAGCCCGGCAATGTGGCTGCTTGTCGAAATCTAAAAGCACCAGCCGGTAAAGCCAGGTTGCAATCAGACCCTTGGCTTGGGCAGGAATGATCTCCCCCAGAGGTCGCGGTAGGGTGGCCTCGGCCCGGGCGATCAGCTCACCCATGGTGGTCTGTTGTTCTTCCAAAACAGCGTACGGATCAACGATCAGGTTCTTGTCTTCTGGGTAGGCGAGTGCATTAACCTCCAGGAGTGCGCCCTCTTTATCGGTAAGAATGACCTCTGGCCGTTTACTTGCCAATCGCTCCTCTTTCGGGCAGAATTTTTACTCAGCCGGCTCAATGAAAACACGCCCCAGCAACCAAACTTCGCAACTGGTTATCACAAAACTACTGTACTGACAATGGTGGCTTAGTCCCAAGGGGACGACGCAAGGCTTAAGGCTCAGGGCCTGTGTTAGCTAGCAGCAGACAACTGGCAGCTGGCAGAGCAATTTAGTTCAAAGTTCCATGTTCAAGGTTCCAAGTTTTCTGACTGATCTCAGACGCATTTCGAACTTGAAACTTTGAACTTGCTGAACATAACTCTATGCTCCATGCCCTATGCTCTATGCTATCTGAGCTGGCTCACAGGACCAGGTCTTACGGGCCCAGTAAATTGCCGCTTGTTTTTTGAGCGGGCTGGGATTAAGGTATCAGGAGAGCCAGTCATTATTACAACCATTGACCAGATCAACAGATAGGAGGGATTCATGAGCAGCGATTTATCAAAATATCGGCCTGAAAACGTACAAAAACGATTTCCAAATTCCAAGGCGCCTCTGGTGAACGGCAAGGTGCTCTACCAGGCGGCCCGAAAAGCAAATGCGATGATCATGGCCGCAAACATCCGCTGCCGCCTGCCACTGGAGGGTATCATCCGGGCATCTATGGCAACTCAAGCGCCGGTAATTTACGAAATAGCCAAGTCTGAGCTGGGCTACACTGAGTTCGACCCCATGCGCTTTGCGGAATTTATCGTCACGGAAAATGATCGGTTGGCAAACACCTCAGTGCCCTTCGCCGTCCATGGAGACCACATCACGGTGAAGAAACCAGAAGAAAAAAAAGAAGTGGCGGAGCTGGTCGCCGCTGAACTGGAAGCAGGGTTCACCACCTTCGCTATCGATTGCTCTCACATGGAGAACGAGTTGAACCTGGCCGCCACCCTGGAGTTGGCCCAACCCGTGGTTGCCGCCGGCCTCGGCCTGGAGGTGGAATTGGGGGAAATAGGGGCCAAGAGCGGTACTGCCGAAGGATTCACCAGGCCAGATGAAGCTGAGTGGTTCATTTCTGGATTGGAAAAGGGCGGCGTCCACCCGAACCTGCTGGCCATAAATAACGGTTCCATTCACGGCACTTACTTCGGCACCACGCAAGAAGGCATCCAGCTTGAACTTACCAAGGATATCTGGGAGGCCATCCAACCCTGGAAGGTTGACATTGCCCAGCACGGCATTACCGGGACCTCGCTGGACAAGATCACCCAATTCATTTACCAAGGCATACGCAAGGGTAACGTGGGTACTTTCTGGCAGAACATCAGTTTTGGCCTAGCTATGAACCAGAATGGCAACGCCCTCACCACACCTGAAAAACACTATATCAAGCGGTCTTACCGGGGTGTTCCAGATGAGCTCTGGGATAAAATGTGGAAATGGGCGGAGGACACCGGCAACACCGGGGGCAACATTAAAAAGGCAAACAAAGCTTTTGTTGACCAACTTAATGCTGTGGGAAAAGAATTTAAGGAACGGATTACCCTGCAAGCCTATGAGGAGGCCATTCGCCTTTTTGAGGCCACCAATTCCGCAGGGCTGGCTAGGGAAGTCATTGGGTTGCTCACCGGTTAACAAATAATTGGCTAGAAGTGAGTTGCATGGGGCAATTTGGGATCTCAGATTGCAGATTTTTGATTTAAGATTTCAAGTCGTATGCTTTGTCTATAAATCTACAATCTCAAATCTTAAATCTCAAATAAAATTCGAAATTCGCAATTCGAAATAATCTCCCCATGCCCCATGCCCAAATGACGGTGGAGAATAATAAATAATGGCAAAAGTCAGCAAGGCTGCAGAAAAGGAAACGGCGATGGACATGGGTCGGGAAGTTACACTGGAGTTCATTCGAGTCACGGAAGCTGCTGCTCTTAAAGCCAGCCGCTGGATGGGAAGAGGCGATAAAGAGGCAGCTGACCAGGCAGCAGTGGATGCCATGCGCGGCATGTTAGATCTTGTCAGTATTCGCGGTACCATCATCATTGGAGAAGGAGAGAAGGACCAGGCTCCTATGTTGTACATCGGCGAGAAAGTGGGTGGCGGTGGCTTGCGAGATCCAAAGGTGGACATTGCCGTGGACCCGATTGATGGCACCACCTTAACTTCCAAGGGGCTTCCAAACGCCATCTCAGTAATTGCAGTGGGAAACGAGGGTACTCTTACTTCTTTTCCCTGCCACTACGTGAACAAGATCGCTGTGGGCCCCCGGGCCAAAGGAAGCATTGACATAAATGATCCCGTAGAAGCCAACCTGGAGAGGGTGGCCAAGGCCTACAACGCTCGCACCAGAGACTTGACCGCAATAGTGCTTGATCGTCCCCGTCACTCGGAGATAATAGAGCAGATTCGCGAGACTGGTGCTCGGATCAAGCTTATCAGCGACGGTGACGTTGCCGGGGCCATAGCAACTGCCATGGAGGATTCAGGGGTGAACATCCTCTTCGGTATAGGGGGTTCTCCTGAGGCAGTATTGGCCGCTGCCGCCCTCAAGTGTTTAGGGGGCGAGATGCAGGTTAAGATGTGGCCAAAGAATGATGAGGAGCGAACGAAAATTTTAGACATGGGGTACTCTGAAGGGGATCTTGCCGAGGTTTACGAAACCGAGGATTTAACCAAGGGAGATAGTATCATATTCTGTGCTACCGGTATTACCGGTGGTGACTTTCTACCAGGGGTTCGGTATCGAGGCAATATTGCCATAACCAATTCTGTTGCCATGCGGGTCAAAACTACCACGGTGCGTTATGTGACTGCTTACCACGACCTAGACATCAAGACCATTCCCTCAAGGGCCGAAGCACGGGAAATAGAGATTTAAGAAACAACTAGTCAGGAGTCAGAATCCAGGGATTGTGGCATAGGGCATGGAGCTAGAATATTGCGGATTGCGGATTTCGGATTTTCAAATTACCAGGCGTGACCTCCGACCTCTGATGTCTGACTTCTGACCTCTCATCGCCGTCTCGCCCTTTCTCCGCGCCTGCCCGCCATCGGCTTCGCCTTCAGGCGAGGCGGGCGGGTCCCCGCTTCGCTCCGCCTTGCCTAGTATCAATAGTCCCTCTGAGGACTCGAGAGACCCCGAGTTCACAGAGGGGGAACGGGCGAGAAATGCTTTTTCCTTACTCGAGGACGATCTTGTGATTGACCAGTGACATGCTCTTCAATTTGGCATCCAGCACCTTCTGCTCCCCGAAGATGTTTGCCAAGCGAATCTTTCCCTCTTCAGCTTGCTCCAAAATGTCCACAGCCTCCAGTATCAACTCCTCTTTCCCTTCCTTGAGCAAATAGGCGTTGGCTTCACACATGATGTTCACCTCCTGAAACCACTAAAATTATTATTTCACCCCGGAGTCTCACGGAGTTAGACCGAATTAGCAGAATGCTCTCTTTCGCTTCTTGCACTTTATGGAGCGAAATCAAATTACGCGCACATCTTCCTATCTTTCCAGTGATCTTCCGTGTCTCTCCGTGGTGAACTTTTACATAAAATAGGGCCACGACAACCCTTTTGCGCTGTGGCCTTCGTGACCCCTAGGGAAAGACCTTCTCGATCTTTTTTTCAATTTACCATTGAGCAACTCCTTTGACAAGAAAGAAGTCTTCTTGAATGGGGGATTGCGGAACTTGGAATGCGGATTTTGGCTTTGTCTGTCAGTTCCCCGTTACTAATTGACACCGAAATCCGAAATCCGAAATCTCCCCTACTGGGCATGCATTCTTTGCTTTTGCTCTGAAGGAATAATTGCTTCCACCGGCTTTTCTGGAATGGCGCTCACAAGTAGATGGTATTGAAAGAGCCTCCGGGCGACTTTGAGAACATCCTCTGCACTTACCTGTTCAACAAGCTTTGGGTAGCGAGCGTCCCAATCGTATCCCAATCCCAATGCCTCGTTTACTGCCGCACTACGGGCCTGAGCGGTATTGGTCTCCAAACTCATCTCATGCATTGTGACAACCATGTCTCTTGCAGCTGCCAATTCTTCACTGGTCAGCGGCTGTTGCTGAATCTTTTGCAGCTTCGCCAAAATTATCTCCACCACCTTTTCATAGTTGGCCATAGTGGTCTGGGTGATAATCCCAAAATGACCACCATCAATGCCAGCACTAGGGAAGGCGTGAATAACGTAAACTAAACTCCGATTCCCTCCCCTCAAGGCCTCATGCAACCATCCGCTGGGGTAGCCGATACCAGACAAAACCGCGTCGATTACATCTAGTGTCGGCCTCTCGGGATCCTCCAAAGTAATGCCATTGGTGCCCAGATAAATGGCAGCTGAGACTTTGTCTGTCTTTTTCTTAATGCGCTCACTGCGAGTGAGGGGCGCTACCGTTTTACTGATGACAGGTTCAGCTACCTTTCCTGTCCTCCATTTGCCGAGGGCAGACATTACCTCTGTCACCATCTTGTCTGGATCAATATCACCGAAAATTGCCAGCACCGCATTGTTGGGCATGACCATTTGCTGGTAGAAGTTCATGATGTCCATGCGGCTCATTTTATTGATCGCCTCTTCAGTGCCAATGATGTCATTTCGATAGGGATGATGCTGATAGTATTGTCTGCGGAAAACCCGTGCTACTTCATTTTCCCAACTCTCATCAAGACGGCGGATAGCCAGTAGAGTATCAGTCCGTTGCTTTTCGATTTCTTTTTCCGGAAAGCTGGGGTTCTGCAGCACATCTGCCAGCAATTCCAGTCCCATGTCAGCGTCATCCTTGAGTACCGATAGTGAAACATAGTAGGTATTCCGTCCTGAGCCCGAGTCCAGACTCCCGCCTAAGCTTTCTATGGTTGCAGCGATATCGCCCTTACTTCTGCTACCAGTCCCTTTGGTTAACAGTTCCATGGTGAAAGTGCTGATGCCCTCCAGGTCTTCTGGCTCGAACCTTTGTCCCCCGAGGCCGAATACCTGGTAGTGGACAATTGGCACTGAGGGGTTGCGTTTCAACAGCAAGGTCAATCCGTTGTCGAGAGTAACCTTGCTGATTTTTGTCGCCGTCCTCTGGAGGGTAGCTTCCGCCCTTTCTGCTGGTTTTCGCGGTGGAGACAGAATAGAGACGGTACTAGCCTCCTGGCGCAGGTAAGTACGGGCCACCCGCCGGATGTCTTCTCGGCTAACTGCCTTGATCCTCTCTACATAAAGACTGTCGAAATAGGGGTCGCCTGTTGCAGCATAGGAACTCGCAAGACTGGAGGCCATCCCTGCAGCAGATTGCTTGGAAAAAGTGAAGTCAGCAATAATCTGACGCTTGGCCTTTTCCAACTCGCCTTTTTTCACCAGGTTTTTCTTTATTAGAGCGACCTCATCCCAGACTGCTGCCAGAGTTGGTTCGAGTTTCTCACCATCTAGGGTGAAAGAAAAGTTAAAGAGCCCAGGTGCATAAGATGGGGTCCAACTGGAAGCACTCACTGAGAGCACCAAATCCTCTCGATCCTTGAGCCCAAGGTAGAGTCTGCTGGTTCGCCCCTGACCCAGGATAATTGCCATAACATCTAGGGGATAAAGATCTGTATGACTCAGAGGGACCGTATGGAAACCAATGATCATGGATGTTAATCTGGCGGGAGGAAATGACTTTTCTGCCCATCTCGGTGTTGTCTGAGTTTGCTCCGTCTGGAGCACTATTGGTGGATCGAAGGTCCGCAATATGTTCTTGCTCAGCTCCAGCACCGTTTTCAAAGCTTCCGCAGTCTGCACATCGCCAACAATGGTTACTACCATGTTCTGCGGAGTGTAGCGCTGCCGGTAGTAGTCCAGGAGGTCATCACGACTGATGGTCACGAACACGTCCTCGTAACCAATTACTGGATGCCGAATAGGATGCTCGAGATAGGCGGTCTGGGAAAATAACTTCCACAACTGCCGGCCTCCATCGGTCTCCCCCAGTTTATATTCCTGTTGAATTACTGCTTTTTCCCTTTTAACCTCCTTAGGATCCAACAGAGATTCAGATACGTAGGAAAAAAGCAGTTTTAGGGCTTCTCGGTAATGTTCTCCAGTGGTGTCGATAAAGTAGACGGTTCGGTCGTAGCTGGTGTAGGCATTGCTGGCACCGCCCAGCGACTTTAGCATTTTCTGGGCTTCCACTTCAGTGAACGATCTGGTGCTGCCACCTGAAACCACGTGTTCGAGATAATGAGAGAGGCCAGCAAAAGAATACTTGCCTTCATAGATAGAGCCCGCCTTTACCAGTATCTGAGTGGAAACGACCCGGGAAGCATGATTTTCTCGGATAAGGATGGTCATGCCGTTTCGCAGTTGCACAAAGGTATCGCCCGGTTTTGACGGCAGCACCTTACTCACTCGCGCAACCATGTCTTGCGGTAGAGCCAAGGCCTCGATATCGACCAGCTGCAAGTCGTCATTCTGAGCGAAAATCGGGGTGACCAGCGCCAGTATCAATACGGAACACCAAATAAGTATTGCTTTCCTCATGTTCTAAAGTCTCCTATGCTAGCGCATGGCGTAAAAGAAAATTAGCCAGCGGTCAGAATCCATAATTCAGGAGAAAATATCAAAAACAATAATTACAATCTCCTGGCTACTGACTTCTAGCTCCTGTATTCTTCAAGCTTGTGTCTTACGCCTTGGACCGTAATAGTTATGAATGCTAGGTTGCACTGCATACTGCCTTACTATTTCAGTTTAGGCTTTGCATTAACAAACGCTGTGTGCTCAAATAGTAATCACCCTTCCCTGCAGCGTCTAGCGTAAAATTTTTATAGAGGTGCAGCCTTTGCCTAATTCAGAGCAGATGAAAAAGGCAAAATTTCAAGATGTGGTCACCGTCTTTCTCACCTGGGGCGGTAAAGTCTTGGTGCTCAAAAGAAGCGGAAAGGTAGGTACCTACAAAGGTCATTGGGCCGGGATTAGCGGCTATTTGGAAAGTGAAGATCCTCTGAGGCAGGCATATGAGGAAATGGTCGAAGAGGTGGGCCTTGGCAAGGAAGACGTCTCCTTAGTGAAGATGGGCAAGCCCCTTGAGATCTTTGATCCGGTTCGGGAGCGCGCCTGGCGGGTTCATCCTTTCCTTTTTGTTGTCCATAACCCTGATAAAATCAGACTGGACTGGGAGAACCTCGAAATGCGCTGGATCCTTCCTGAAGAAATTGTCCAACTCCAGACCGTCCCGGCGCTAAAAGAAACATTAGATAGGGTAATTGGGGATGGCTAGGGATTAAGCAATGGACCAGGTAAACAGCGACGATTGCCCTCTGGAGTAATGGAGCCTATGAAATCCCAAACTCCAAGCACCAAATTACAAACAAATTTCAAATTCCAATACCAAATGACCGAAACAGGTTTGAAATTTTGAATTTTGGTCATTGTTATTTGTTTGTGATTTGTGATTTGGAATTTTTGGTAAATCTAGTACTCCATTACTCCAGCTTGCGTCTCTTTGTGGATCAAAACGCTCTTCTGTGCCTATGAACTGGGTTGAGAAAAAGATTGATGCTATGGCGAGGGATCGGAGTCACGGTGCCGCCCAATTGGCAAGTTCTGCCATTAAAATTCTCGTAAGTGTGTGCAAACGTTGCAGTGGAAAAGATTTAGGGCAACTCGCTTCTGCAGTCAGACAAACCGCACTATCTCTTGCAAAGGTGCGCCCTTCTATGGCACCCATCCGCAATTGGAGCTTGGTCTTTTCCCATCGCTTCCACGAGAAAATCAACGACACCACTTCTCTCTCGGAAGGGCAACAACAAGGAGTAATGTTAGGAGAAGAATTATTGGCAGAGCAGCAAAGATTCGTCGAACTCCAGGTTAAGGCTGCCCGAGCCATACTCAAAAACTGTAAGTCCTTGGTAACCCTAAGTTATTCCTCCACGGTAGAATCAATCCTGAGGTACTGCCTACCATCCAGTTGTCGGATTGTCATCGCTGAGTCCCGTCCTTTGATGGAGGGACGTCGTTTATTCAAAAACCTAGAGCACATTTTCACCGACCTCCGTGTGATTACCGATGCCCAAATGGGACTAGCCATCCCAAAGACAGACCTGGTGCTGGTGGGGGCTGATACGATCCTAGCTGATTTAGCCGTGGTCAATAAGACTGGCACCTATCTGTCCGCTCTAGTTTCTCACACTCACAGTCGCGATTTTTTTGTGGCCGCTGACACTTACAAAATCAATGCTGCCATGGATTCCGGCAATTGCGTGCTGGAATCCAAATCCGGTAGAGAGTTGTGGCCAAACCATGAAAAACACTGCGACAACGTGTACTTTGACATTACCCCTGCTAAGCTTATTTCAGGTTTTGTTACCGAGGAAGGCATTCTTGATGTGGCAGGCATGAAACCACACGTCCAAAAATGGCAGCGGTTGTCACAGGATTTTGACATTTGAGGTAGTTCTAGTTAAAGAGATTGATTTGAGGATTCACAACTGTAACAGAGCCAATTAAATCCTAAATCCCAATATCTAAATCCTAAACAAATTCAAATTTCCAAAATTCGAATGACCAAAACCTACTGTGACTGAATTTAGCTTTCTGTCGTTTGGAGAATTGGAGCATTTGAATTTCGTATTTGTTTCGTGTTTCGGATTTAGGATTTCGAATTTACCTGCGGCTTCGCAGGGCTAGCCCACATTCTTTACGAAACGTTGTCACGAGACCGTAAAGATGGTCGTGCTACCGGGCACCCGCAGGGTTTCGCAGCCGAGACGTACTTGACCGTACGTCGCAGGGTTCGAGACCCGAGGACGACCGGAAGGACGGCCATATCTGGGGTCGCAGTAGACGGTTCGTGAGGAATGGGGGCTAAGAACTCGAGGAAGGATCTAAAGGATAGGCTTGCGGGGCTGCTTCTTCATTCACCAGTTCGCTAACAGCCACATTTTCGGCCTGGACAGTTGAGTCCAAGATGAGCTGCTCCTCTTGGTCATAGACCAAGATGCGGAAAGCCTCGGAATGGGAGAATGGAAAGGCAAATTTCCCGTTGACATATTTGAAATACCTTATACTGAACCCCACCGATTTTCTCAATTTGACCGGCATACCATCTTCCAATCTCATACTGGGAAATGAGACGAATCGCGGCTGGTGCGGTGGCCTGAGAGAAGCAACTATGGCCACATTTCCGACTATGGGTTCACCAATAAGGTTTACCAATTTAAAGCTAAAGTCAAAACCTTCCCTATCATCAGCCAGGTGGATTACTTTGGCATCTTCAACCTTGGCTACAGGTTGCCCATCGGTTTCTCTTTCGCCACCAATCTGGATCTGAGACTCTCTCGCCTCTGAACTTGTCTCATCCTTCTCCTCAACCGGGGTAACCTCCACTGGTGGCCTGGCTGCAGTTTCTGCTATCGCTTGTGCAGGATCCTCTCCACCCTGCCTTTCCGACCGTTCTTCGAACTTGGTCATTAGCTGCTCGAGAAGGGCTATCCTGCCTTCCAGCCTTTGGCTTTCTTCTCGTTCTTGAAAATAGGCTTGTGCAAAAAAAATGCAGCTCACCACCAAGACTATCAACATGGCCAGTGGCAAGTAAACAACGCGACGATCCAGATTGAAGGTACGGGTCTTGCCCTTGTGTCTGGAAAATATTGTTATCGAGTAGTCACTTTCCATGGGCTTTTCTGGTATGGGCAAGTAGCTGCTGGACCAGGTACATCTAACAGCCACACCGGTAGCGAAAGAATAATAACCCTTTCTAGATTGATAAACTGCTCTATTTGGAGCTTAATTCACGCCTGGGGTAGGCTTTCGATGGGATCAGAAGGGGATTGGATGTTGGCCTGATCGCTTTTTTTCGCAGACAAGCCACTTTCCAACTGCTTATAAGCGGTTTCCGTTGCCTCCATCATTTTGAACGAACCGTCCACCATTCCACCCTCAGCAACGGTGATCGTTGTTGCCTCAATATCTCCGGTCACCCGCCCCGTGGGAGTGATTTCCAATCGGCTCCTAGCGTTAATATTGCCAACAACCTGACCGCCCACTACAATGGAGTCGGCGTAAATATCAGCCTCCACCTTGCCTTCGCGGCCTACTACAACCTCACCTTTGGCCTCGATTCTCCCTCTAATGCTGCCCTCGACACAAACACTTCGGTCACTCTGGATTGACCCTTCGAAAAAAGTGTTCGGACCGATAAGGGTATCCAAGGACAAATCTTTCCCTTTTTTATTCTTATTAAGTTTCATTGCCCGCTACCCTCGATTTGCAAAGGGCGGACCAAGAGACGATTGGCCTTCGCGTTTAAAATGTAGTGAAGCGGATTGACGCACCTATCCTTGACTTTAATCATGTAGTGCAGATGATGGCCAGTTGACAGTCCGCTATTACCCATGGAAGCAACAATGTCGCCCCGCTTAACTTTCTGTCCGGGACTTACATTGCAAGCCGAAAGATGCCCATAAGTGGTAATGATCTTTCGGCCGTGGTCTATCTTTAGGAATTTGCCAAGATATTTGTCGTATCCTCTCTTGATAACCGTGCCATCGGCAGGTGCGACAATAGGCGTCCCTTTACCACTGCTAATGTCCAGTCCGTTGTGGAACTCCTTTAGACCCGTAAAGGGACTGCGTCGCCAGCCAAAGCCCGAGGAAAACCAGTAATCAGTAACGCTAATAGGCATGATACTCGGAGTACTATCCCAGTTCTCCCGTTGACTCCGCATGGTTTCCACCAACTCCTGCAGGTCCAATTCCAAGCTCTTGGCCCTTTGCAGAACTGAAACCTCTTTGGGTTTGGCCGGAAACGGCACGCTGCCGCTGGCCATGGCATCATTTGGAGCTATGGTGGAAAGATCCGGGGACGGCTCACCTCCCTGGCCGAGACCGTTTGTCTCTTCACCACTCTTTTCCACCCCTAGAAAACTTCGGATGGTATTCTCATCCTTGCGGATTCGCTCCATGGTCTGTCGAAGTGCATCCAATTCCCTCTCTTTCTCGAGCAAATAGGTATTTTCCTCTCGTAATTCGAGGTAGTCATCATAGAGACTTTTGCCAAAATAGCCCCCAGTCGCCAGAAGTGCCCAAGAGAGCACAAGCGTACCCACAAAAACATACAAGATTAGAGGGGGGAGAGAGAAGGTTCGGGATCTAGAACTCACCGACGGCATCCACATCACAGTTATTCTTTTTCGCTTCATACCGTCACCTGTCCTTGGCCAGTGGGAGAGAGAGTTAGTAATCTTACTTTCGATCGTAACTTTTCAGAAAAACTTTTAAATATCAAATCCCGGTGAGTTCCGGGCGGCAAGGCGAGAAGGAAGTGATTAGTTCTCCTAAAAACTACTGTCATCGGATCGTCTCAGAATGAGGCCCCAGGGTAGAGATGCTTCAGCGCACTTTCAGCACATTGGGCCCACTTTTAATTAAAACCTCATGCTCTGTCAAGTTTTTTTTAAACCATCGCGGTTAGTTAAACGGTTGCCGCGTGACTTACTTACTTCCGGCAACTATTTTGACATCACTCCTAGTCCCTTGATTCTTAAGCAAATTTTGCGCCAAAAAATATGATCCCCTCTCTTTTGTTGAATAAGCAAAGTACAAAGTTCGAATAATCATCTATAATTATTGACGTAGCCTTCCTTTTGGTATACAAACAAATACACAACAAACTTCTAAGGAGGATTTTCCATGCAAAATCGGTCGGTCGATCCTCGAGTAAGTATACTCAAAGATATCTCTCCATTACTTACTTCAGTTCTTGATACCGATAGTGTTTTGGAAATGATTATCGAATCGGTGACCAGGCTGATGGAAGCCAAAGCGAGTTCCCTGCTCTTAGTGGATAAGGGCACGAATAAACTTTATTTTCAGGTTGCAACTGGAGAAGCTAAAGAGGAAGTCAAGAAATTTGAGATCGACATGGGTCAGGGAATCGCCGGCCATGTGGCCTTAACCGGCAAACCACTTCTCATTCCTGACGTATCCAAAGATCCCCTCTGGGACAGTACTATTAGCGAAGCCACCGGATTTGAAACCCGGTCCATTGCCTGCGTTCCCATCAAGAGCGGGCGAGAAGTTATCGGCGTGATCCAGATCATTGACAGGGAGGACGGCCAGCCAATCCATGAAGATGATATGGAAATTTTGAAACATTTCTCTGAGCTTTCTTCGGTAGCCATTGAGCGGGCTCGAAACTACAAGGACATAGTTAATGAGAACCTATATCTGAAAAAGGAGTTGGAGTCCCGGTATGAAATTATTGGTGTGAGCAAGGCCATAGAAAAAGTAATCTCCGATGCCGTCAAAGTTGCCAATTCTAAGACCACCACTTTGATCACCGGTGAAAGTGGCACAGGCAAAGAGCTTGTTGCTAGACTAATTCACAAGATTGGGCCCAGACGCAAGAAAAAGCTCATGGTGGTCAATTGCGCCGCCTTTACCGACACTCTGCTGGAATCTGAACTGTTCGGGCACGAGAAGGGTTCATTTACTGGTGCCATCTCACGCAAAACCGGAGTCCTTGAAATTGCCGACGGCGGCACTCTCTTTCTGGACGAGGTTGCTGAAATGAGCCCCTCCATGCAGGTAAAACTGTTGAGGGTCATCCAAGAAGGCACCTTCAATCGAGTGGGCTCGCCCTCTCCCATGCAGGTAGATATCAGAGCCATTGCAGCCACCAACAAAAATCTCTTTGAGGAAGTACACAAAGGGCTATTCCGCGAGGATTTATATTACCGACTCAACGTGGTGCACATCCACATTCCCGCGCTGAGGGAGCGGAGGGACGACATCCTGGTTCTTGCCCAACACTTCCTAGATAAGTACAAGCACATCAGGGGACCGTCTAATATCAGTTTCAGCCCTGCTACCACCGAAGTGATGCAAAACTATCACTGGCCTGGTAATGTACGGGAACTGGAGAATGCCGTTGAGAGAGCCATAGTGATGGGTACCGGCGAGTTTATAGAGCCTGAAGATCTGCCCTTCAGTGTGGTACCATCAGGAGACACTGCACAAGAACTTCTGGGTTGCTCCCTGAAAGACGCACTCGATTCTTTCAAACGTGATTTCTTGCAGCGCAACTTGGATCATCAGGGTGGTAGTGTCAAGGATACGGCAAAGGTTCTTGGCATTCAGCGCACCTATCTTTCCCGGCTGATTTCCAAATACGGTTTGACAACCAGGCGGGGTCGCTGATCGCCGAAGCTTAAGCTAATGTGGCGAAGGAGACTAGCGCTGAGCACCAAGAGTGGTGTCTTAGGAGTTAGGAGTTAGGAGTCAGGAGTCAGAATTCAAAATCAAACTGACAAAAGGCATAAAGCGTAAGGCCTTAAGCGCAGGGCTGAATTGAATCAGCCTAAACCTTGAGCCTTGCTCCCTGAGCCTTGCGCCATTACTATTTCAGTTATGCATTTCTCTAAACAACTGACAACGGACCACTGACCACCGACGGCACAGCAGGTTGGAGACCAAAATGGCGGGCATGATCAGAAAAGCTAAGGTAGACGAGGTCCGTGAAATTCAAAAAATGCTGGCCTCCCGCGCTGAGCGCGGCGACCTGCTGCCCCGCTCTTTAAGCGAACTCTTTGACAACCTCCGGGACATATTTGTCTACCTGGATGACGACAAACCTGAAATCATCGGCACTTGCAGCATGCACATTTGCTGGGAAGATCTCGCCGAGATTCGCTCTCTGGTAGTAAGGGAGCCCTATCAGGGTCAAGGAATTGGTAAGAAACTAGTAGATGAATGCGTTTCTGAAGCCCTAACCTTGGGATTGAACCGTATCTTCGTTCTTACATATCAGGTGGAGTTCTTTCATAAATTGGGATTCAGGGAAGTGGACAAGGCGACTCTGCCCCACAAGATTTGGGCAGACTGTCTCAAGTGCGTCAAATTTCCCGAGTGCGATGAAGTAGCGATGATTTATGAGATATAAAGAATCGGTGTCAGGTTTCGGGTGTCAGGTGAGGAAAGATTGGTTGAAACCTGAACACTGAAACCTGAAACCTTCGAGGGTAGGGGATAACACATGGGTTTAATAACAAATCCATTAACTAAGATTTTTGGCAGCAAGAATGAACGCGAACTGAAAAGAATAGCGCCACTGGTGGATCAAATCAACAGCCTGGAAGCAGAGATTAGGTCCCTAAGCGATGCGGAGCTGGCTGGCGCCACTCCACGTTTTCGTGAAAGCTTGGATCGCGGGGCCACTCTTGATGAGCTCTTGCCGGAGGCGTTTGCCGTGGTCCGGGAGGCCTCGGTGCGCACTCTGGGGATGCGTCCTTTTGACGTCCAGTTAATCGGCGGAATCGTCCTCCACCAAGGCAAGATCTCCGAAATGAAAACCGGCGAAGGCAAGACTTTGGCCGCCACCATGCCGGTTTATCTAAATGGTCTAACAGGCCGCGGGGTCCACTTGGTGACGGTCAATGACTATCTTGCTCGCCGAGACGCCGAGTGGATGGGAGCCATCTATAAATTCCTCGGCCTGAGCGTGGGGGTCATCCTCCATCATCTTAATGATCAAGAACGGCAACTTGCCTATGCTGCCGATGTAACCTACGGCACCAACAACGAATTCGGCTTCGACTATCTGCGGGACAACATGAAATTCCACCGCCGGGAATGCGTGCAGAGAGAACTACATTACGCCATCGTTGACGAGGTGGACAGCATCCTCATAGACGAAGCTCGGACGCCGTTGATCATATCCGGGCCAGTGGAATATTCAATCAAAGACTACGAGAAGCTGCGCGGCCCGGTGTCCAGTCTGTTTCAGCGTCAACAGCAGTTGGCGGTCCAATATATCAGAGAGACTCAAAAACTCCTGGAGCAAGACCAGGAATACGAAGCCAGCGAGATGTTTCTGCACGCTAATCGAGCCGCCCCCAGGCATCCAAGCGTTATGGAGATGATGGAAGAGGGGAAGATGCGCAAGCTGCTAAAAAATGTAGAGCAGGATTACTCTCTGGCCAAACGTCTTCCCGAGGTCGATGAATCACTGCTCTACGTGGTGGAGGAAAGAGAGCGCAACGTCTATCCCACCGAGCGAGGCAAGGACATAATAGCCAAAAACGATCCGAAATTTTTTATGTTGCCCGAGTTAGAGATGGAACTGGAGAGGATCAATCAGGACACCTCCCTTGCCCCGGAAGAAAAAACGGAACAATCGCAGCGAATTCGCAGCGAGTATGAGCAAAAGCTCACCCGCAACCACGTTATCAACCAGCTGCTCAAGGCCTATGCTCTCTTCGCCAAAGATGTGGATTATGTGGTCAAAGACGGGCAGATTATTATCGTGGATGAGTTTACCGGGCGCCTCATGCCCGGCCGTCGCTATAGCGATGGCTTGCATCAAGCATTGGAAGCCAAGGAAGGCGTGCGAGTCGAACAAGAAAACCAGACCCTGGCCACCATCACCTTTCAGAACTATTTTCGTATGTATGAAAAACTAGCAGGCATGACAGGTACTGCCGACACTGAAGCTCCGGAGTTTGCCAAAATCTACGAACTAGATGTAGCACTAATTCCTACCAACAAAAAGATGATCAGGAGTGATAATTCTGATGTCATCTATAAGACCGAACGGGAGAAGTTCCGGGCTGTTGTGCAGGAGATCAAGGAGTTGGCCCAGATGGAGCACCCGGTCTTGGTCGGCACCGTTTCAATTGAGAAATCTGAAAGACTCAGCAACATGCTAACCAAAGATGGCGTTAAACATTCTGTGCTAAATGCTAAGAATCATGAGAAGGAAGCAGAAATTGTAGCCAAAGCAGGCCAAAAGGGAGCAGTAACCATTTCAACCAACATGGCAGGTCGCGGCACTGACATTGTTCTTGGTTCTGGAGTGGTGGAAATGGGCGGCCTGCACATTATAGGTACCGAGCGCCATGAAGCTCGCCGGATAGACAACCAGCTTCGAGGCCGAGCTGGCCGGCAGGGAGATCCGGGCTCTTCCCGCTTCTATCTATCCTTGGAAGACGATCTCATGAGAATTTTTGCCGCCGACCGCATTGCCAATCTCATGGATCGAGTGGGCATGGAGGAAGATCAACCAATCGAACACTCTCTCATCAGCAGGGCAATAGAAAACGCCCAGAAAAAAGTGGAAGCTCAGAACTTCAATATCCGCAAGCAGCTTATCGAATATGACGATGTTATGAACCAGCAGCGAGAGATAATTTACCAACAAAGAAGACAAGCTTTGGAAGAAGAAAATTTGCAGCCAGTGGTCCTGGACATGATTGAAGATATTGTGGATGACCTGGTGGAATCTCACACAGGGGAGGAAACTCCTCCGGAGGAGTGGGACCTCCGAGGACTGGAGGAAGCTTTTCTTAAGCAGTTCTCCCTGCCGCTGACTCTCAGTGACAAAGTGGTTGAAGATCTCACCCAAGAGGGTATCCGTGAATTTCTTCTGGAAAAAGCCCGAAATGGTTATTTTCAGAAGGAGAAGGAATGGGGCCCAGAAATCACTCGAGACATGGAGCGGTTAATAACCTTGCAGACAGTGGATCAGCGTTGGCGTGAGCACCTACTGGCCATGGATCATCTCAAGGAAGGGATCGGTCTCCGCGGGTATGCCCAACAAAACCCCCTCATCGAGTACAAGCGTGAAGGACTCGATATGTTTCAGGAGATGATAGAGAGGATCAAAGGTGAGACCATTCAGATGCTTTTTAGAATTCAAGTGGCCACCCAAGAAGAAACCGAGCAACTGGAAGAGGCCCATCAACAGCCAATGTTCTTTAGTCACGGAGATGCAGCTGCTGGCTCGAAAAGAAAGCCAGTAAAAAAAGCTGCCAAGATAGGCCGCAACCAGCCTTGTCCCTGTGGCAGCGGCAAAAAATACAAAAAATGTTGTGGGAGATAGGCGCTTGGAGCAAGCTGCAACGAGACGTGAAGTCGGGCGAGACGCGAGGTCGAGAATTAAAGGTATTTGATAATTTTGTCTTTCCCCGTCTCGCTAGTCTCACCAGTCTCGCTCGTCTCTTGAGAAGAGACTTTACCGGCTTAACCCTTTGGCGAGCTAACACATTAACCCCTTTCACAAATGATTACTGACCAATGACCAATGACCAAATACCTGTTGCAGAGCAGTACCGCGTTCCCGGATTCAAGGCAGGCGCCGTAGCCGCCGGAATTCGTTATCAGGGCCGTCCGGACCTCGCCCTTATAATTAGTGAAGTTACCGCTGCTGCAGCCGGGGTTTTCACCACCAACAAAGTTCAAGCAGCGCCAGTCCTGCTCAGCCGCTCACATTTGACTGGCAACAGGGCCAGAGCCATTGTGGTCAACAGCGGCATCGCCAACGCCTGTACCGGTGAGGTTGGCTTGCAGCGTGCCCAGGCCACGGCTCATATGGTTGCTGAAGCCATTGGCTGCCCCATCCATGAAGTTCTGGTAGCTTCAACTGGGGTAATCGGAATGGATCTTCCCCTTGAGCCGGTGGCCAATTATCTGCCCAAGTTAGTCTCTGCTGTGCACGTTGACGGCTGGTTTGATGCGGCTCGGGCAATCATGACCACAGATACGGTGCCAAAAATCCATATGGTGAAGGACCTGCTGCAGGATCGCCCTTTCACTGTGCTTGGCATCGCCAAAGGCGCGGGCATGATCTACCCGGACATGGCAACCTTACTCTCATTTGTGGCTACCGATGCAGCCATCTCCCCGGAAGCGCTTCAAGCACTGGTGCGACAAGAGACAGACCGGTCCTTTAACCGGATTACTGTGGACGGAGATACCAGCACCAATGACACCCTTTTTGTACTCGCCAACGGCCTTGCGGGTAACCGACCTATAAGAAACCTGGACTCTTCTGATGGTGAACGTCTACGCTGGGCCTTAGGAGAGGTTCTTGTCAATCTGGCAAAAATGATTGTGGCGGACGGAGAAGGTGCTACCAAGTTCGTAGAAATAACAGTGAAAGGTGGCTCAAGCAAAGCTGCAGCGCTGATTGCAGCCCGTACCGTCTCCAACTCACCCCTGGTAAAAACTGCTCTTTTCGGCGAGGACGCAAATTGGGGCCGAATCCTGGCAGCTTTGGGGCGGGCGGGCATCGACTTTGACCCCCTGCGGGTACAGCTGTTTTTTAATGGGGTTAAGCTTGTTGAGAATGGTCTCGCCGTTGGACAAGAAGCGGAGGCTCAAGTTAGTGACATCCTAAAGAAATCGTCATTTTCTATTACCATTGATCTTGGTCAGGGAAAGGCTGAGGAAACTGTCTACACCTGCGATCTCAGCCTCGATTACGTCAAGATCAACGCCAACTATCGCAGTTGAACCAGCCATCAGCTTTCAGCTGTCAGCTATCAGCAAAAAGAAGCTGACGGCTGATCGCTGAATACTGACAGCTTTAATTGCCATGATGATCGCCTGCCACCACCCGAATTTCATGCCTTGGCCCGGAATATTCTTTAAGGCAATGCAAGCAAGTCAAATGGTGCTCCTCGATGATGTCCAATTTCCCCTTGGTGGAAGCTGGGTAAACCGAAACCGGTTCAAAAACGACCAGGGAGAATTATGGCTGACCGTACCGGTTTGGAAAAGGGGTCGGAGTCTCCAACGGATAGATCAGGTTGAAATCTGTGACGAAGAAGACTGGCAGAAAAAGCACCTGCTGAGTCTCGTCCATGCATACAATCACGCCCCCTATTGGGATGAACACCGCGCGTTCTGTCAAGGAATATACCAAAATCCTTGGCACGGACTCCTGGAGCTAAACCTTGACATCTTGGATTATCTGCGGATTGCCTTGTCCATCGGGCAGCCTTTTCTCCGCAACTCTTCCCTGGCCATTGAGTCCAAAGGTTCTCAAAGACTGGTGGATATCTGTAAGGCTTTGGGAGCCAGCAAGTATTTGACCATAGCTTCTTCAAATAAATACCTGGACGAGGACCTCTTCCAAAAGTCAGGGATCCAGTTGGTCTACTATAAGTATGAACCCCCTGTCTATCCTCAACTCTGGGGTGATTTTATTGCCAATCTCTCTGTTTTGGACCTTCTCCTCATCTGTGGGCCAAAAAGCGCCGGACTGATCCAGCAAGCCGGCTGGCTCCTCAGTTCGTGAGCTCCTGGCTGTAAGCCAGAAGCAAGCTTGCAGCTGCCAGCAGATACGGGCTGTTGCGGTGGCATGCAGCAATGATTCTATAGACAGGATATTTTTTTCCTGCTAGCTGCCAGTTGCCCGCTGAAAGTCTCGTCTCTCTTTTCTCCTTGAAAGTTAACATTAAGTGTGATAGTTAATACCGGTTTAGCTAAAGGCGCGAGCCGACTCGCTTCGCGCGGTTTTTAAGAACACACATCCCCTGGATCCTTTGGTGCCCCAGCGGTTGGGGTGGCTGTCAGGTATTTCAAGGGGGATGGAGGAAAAACCAGAGGGAGGAAAACATGCCTATTATCACCATGAAGCAACTTCTTGAATCGGGTGTTCATTTTGGACACCAAACCCGCCGCTGGAATCCGAAAATGAGACCTTACATTTTCGGAGCGCGCAACGGAATCTACATCATCGATCTGCAAAAGACCGTTCGGATGTTCAACACTGCCTATCAGTTCCTTGTTGATACGGTTGCAGGTGGAGATTCGGTGTTATTTGTTGGCACCAAGAAACAGGCTGTAGATTCCATCGTGGAAGAATCCGAGCGTTGCGGCATGTTTAGGGTTACCCACCGCTGGCTGGGCGGAATGCTTACCAACTTCCAGACCATCAAGAATAGCATAGATCGGCTAAAGCAACTTAAAGCCATGAAAGAAGATGGCAGCATCAGCAAGTTCCCCAAAAAGGAGATTCTCCAGATGGAACGGGAGATGATGAAACTGGATAGGAACTTGGGGGGCATTGAAGACATGGAGCGTCTGCCAGGGGCGGTGTTTGTAGTGGACCCACGGCGTGAAAACATTGCGGTAGCCGAAGCAAACAAGTTGCGCATACCGATCGTCGCGATTGTGGACAGCAATTGCGACCCAGATCCCATAGATTATGTCATTCCCGGCAACGATGACGCTATCCGCTCCATCCGTCTCTTTTCTGCCAAAATCGCCGATGCATGTCTTGAGGGTAAACAAAGAAGAGAAGAGCAACTTCAGGCCTCCATGGATAAAGCGGTTAATGACATCGAAGTGGAGACTGCACCAATCGGCAGTGCTATTGCAGCTGAAGAAGGAGGACCGGAAATAGAGATTATCAATCCTGTGGAAGAGGCAGAATGAGTGAGTTCGAAGGAGGAGAAAATTGCAAATCACCTCAGCAATGGTAAAGAAACTGCGAGATAAAACGAACGCTGGAATTATGGACTGCAAGGCGGCCCTCCAGGAATCCCAGGGTGATATGGAAAAGGCGGTGGATTACCTCAGACAAAAAGGTCTGGCTGTCGCTCAAAAAAGGGCCGGGCGGACCGCCAGTGAAGGTCTGGTCCACTCATACATTCACGCTGGAGGCAAAATTGGGGTCATGGTGGAAGTAAACTGTGAGACTGACTTTACTGCGCGAAGTGAGGCATTTTTGGACTTTACAAAAAACCTCGCTATGCACATCGCCGCAACCAACCCCCTGTCGATTGACCGCGAAGGCCTCACCCCTGAGGTTGTAACCCGTGAGCAGGAAATCTACCGAGCTCAGGCACTTGATTCGGGCAAACCGGAGAAAATCCTAGACAAAATTGTCGAAGGTAAACTCAATAAATTCTACCAGGAAGTTTGTCTTTTAGAACAACCATACGTGCGCGACACAGACATCACAGTAGAGGACCTACTCAATGAGCTTCGGGCCAAGACCGGTGAGAACGTAATAGTGAGCCGCTTTGTCCGATACCAACTGGGTGAGGACTTGACGGGATAGCACTCGAAACACTAGGCACCAGGCAGTAAGCACTATGCACCCAGACTAGCTTGAATCATAGTTGGTCTTGGACAGTTTAATCAATAAATACTCTCTTTACATCTTAAGCGGTGCCTAGTTCCTAGTGCTTAGTGCCTAGTAGACCGGAGTAGATTCGATAGAGGGCGAAGGGCAAGAAAAAACTAAACGAAACCGACAAAACGCTATGTCTGAGGTTAAATACAAGCGGATACTTCTCAAAATCAGCGGTGAGGCTCTAATGGGAGATGCCCCTTTCGGCATCATGCCCGAGGTTATAGCCAAGGTTGCCGAGGACATCTTTGCAGTAGACCGCTTGGGGGTTGAAGTCGCTGTGGTAATCGGCGGCGGCAACATCTTTCGCGGCGTGTCTGCTGCTTCCTTCGGTATGGACCGGGCCTCTGCTGACTACATGGGTATGCTGGCCACCGTCATCAATGCTTTGGCCCTGCAAGACGCCCTGGAGAGATTGGGAGCACAGACAAGGTTGCAATCTGCCATTACCATGCGAGAGGTGGCAGAGCCCTACATTCGTCGTAGAGCAATTCGCCACTTGGAGAAGGGTCGTATAGTAATCTTTGCTGCGGGAACCGGTAATCCTTACTTCACTACGGATACCGCTGCCGCATTGCGCGCCATGGAGATTCAGGCCGATGTTCTCCTCAAAGCCACTAGAGTTGACGGCGTTTACCCCGCTGATCCGGAGACGACACCAGGTATTGAAAAAATAGATAGTCTCACTTATCTGGAAGTCTTACAAAGACAACTCAAAGTAATGGATGCCACCGCGATTTCTTTGGCTATGGACAATGATATGCCCGTAATCGTCTTCAACCTCACAAAACCGGGTTACATGAAAAGGGTTGTCATGGGTGAACCGGTAGGTACCATTGTGAAGGGAGAGGATAATGGTTGAAGAGATATTCGAAGACTTGAATGAACGGATGGGAAAGTCCATAGAGACTCTCAAACGAGAATACAGCCGGTTGCGCACCGGCAGGGCTTCTATTTCTCTACTGGACGGGATTAGGGTCTCTTATTACGACACCCTAACCCCCCTGAACCAGATGGCCTCACTAGCGGTTCCTGAACCTCGCCTCATAGTCATTCAACCATGGGACAAGACTGCAATCGGCGACATCGAAAAGGCAATCTTGAAATCAGAGCTAGGTCTCACCCCAATGAACGATGGCAAAGTAATTCGCATCGCCATCCCTTCTCTAACCGAGGAACGGAGGAAAGAGCTGGTAAAAGTTGCCCGGAAAATGGCTGAAGACAACAAGGTCGCCATCAGAAACATTCGCCGCGATGCCAACGACATGCTAAAGGATCTCAAAACGGAAAAGGAGATTACCGAAGACGATCTATACCGCTCGCAGGATGAAGTTCAGAAAATAACCGACGACTTTATTTCTCAGGTGGACGAATTGTGTACGGTCAAAGAAAAAGAAATACTCGAAATTTAAACTGGGATTAAATTCTCTTCCCGTCGGTCCACTGACAGGAATAGATGAATAATGGTTACTATTCCTAATCTGTCAAAAAAAAATACAATTCCCGACCAAGCCGCCTCGGAAAGGGTCACACTTGCAAACCTACCCCGGCACCTGGCCATCATTATGGATGGCAATGGTCGTTGGGCCAAGGAGCGCAATCTCAGCCGTATTGAGGGTCATCGTGCCGGAGCTGAGTCAGTGCGAGTCATAGTTCGATCCTGCCGTAAAATTGGCATCCCAGTCCTCACCCTCTATGCTTTCTCCAAAGAAAACTGGCAGCGCCCCTCTCGTGAGGTTCAGGCCCTTTGGCGCCTTTTAAGCAGATATCTCAAATCCGAACTCGGAGAGATGATGGAGAACTCCATCCGACTCAATGCCATAGGGGACATCCAAGAATTGCCGAAAAGCGTTCACCGTCTTCTAGTTGACACTATGGAGCAAACCAGGACAAACCGCGATATGGTCCTTAATCTAGCTCTCAGTTACGGCGGTCGAAGCGAGATAGTCAGAGCTGCGCAGAAGTTGGCGGCCGCCTGCGTGGAAAAGGAGCTGAAACCTGCGGAAATAGATGAAGCGATATTTTCTAAGAATCTCTATACGGCAGACATGCCAGATCCGGACCTCCTCATTCGCACCAGCGGTGAGCAACGGATAAGCAACTTTCTCCTCTGGCAAATGGCCTATACCGAGCTTTATGTCAGTCCCCTATACTGGCCCGACTTCCGTGAGCCAGAACTAATGGAGGCACTCGCCGACTATCAGCGGCGCGAAAGAAGATTTGGTAAAACTGGAGAACAAAAAGGAAAGGAGGCGTAGGAGCTTTCAATTGATGGCAGCACCCGCCCTTCTTCAGCAGCAGGAGTGCAGATTTGGTAATATTCTGGAGCAATGGAGATATAGCAGCTGTATAGCCGGTATCTCCCTGGAAAGAATCAGCCGAGCCATGATTCCTTTTTTGCTCGCTGCAATAGTGGTGCTCTTGCTGGTCACTTACATCTCCTCTCTTTCCATGTGGATCCCACAACTCTATCTGCAGCGGTAATACAGCAACGCGCATAGCCCGTCTCGCTCGTGTCGGTTCCTTTTGTGCCTAATCTCAAAACAGACTTGATGCAAGGGCAATTTCATATTATGTTGTCGGTTCTATAAGGCGAAATTATGGAGAAGAATTCGGTTGACAAGCAGCACTTGCATCGCTGGCTGACCGCAGCTGTGGCTCTGCCACTATTAGCGCTTATTATTGCCCTCGGGCCTGGCTGGCTCTTGCTCAGCCTTGTAGTTTTGGTAACCACGGGCGGGATGCTGGAACTACTTAGCTTGCTCTTACCTGAGACAAAGTCCTGGGTCCGAATTGCAACTCTGGCTACAGGTTTGCTGTTGCCGCTGGCGACATACTGGAAAGGGATCCTCGGCCTAAGCACTGCCACAGTTGTTGTAATTTTCGTGGCGCTTACCATCCATTTACTGCTCTATGCCAAACAGAAAGCTGTCCTGCAATCTTTGGGATCAATGGTTTTTGCTCAGCTCTACATTCCCTTTTTGCTGAGCCATGTGTTGCTCCTTTTTCAGGTGCCATCCGGGCGACGCTGGATCTTCTTTCTTTTCTTTGTCATTTTTGCTGGAGACACCGGCGCATACTACGCTGGCCACCGCTGGGGACGGCACAAGCTTTGGCCTGCTGTCAGCCCTGGAAAGACAGTCGAGGGCGCCATTGGCGGCCTTTTGAGCTCATTGGCGACTGCTCTGCTGGTTGGAAAGCTATTGCTTTCTCTAGGTGAATTCGGTATCACCTTTCTTCTCTCTTTAGGATTGGTTATAGCTTCGGCAGGCCAGATGGGTGACCTGATGGAATCAATGATTAAACGAGTAAGTCAGGTTAAGGACGCCAGTAGCATACTTCCCGGACATGGAGGTCTGCTGGATCGATTGGACAGTTTGATCTTCGCTTTTCCTTTGACTTACTATGGGGTCGTTTTCTTCGCTTAAAAATTGAGGAATTAAGGAATTAGGGAATTGGGGAATTAGGAAATTGAGGAATTAAGGAATTAAAAGATTGGGCTTCGTCTTTTTTCGAATCCCTAGATCCCTGAATTCCTGCATTCCTGAATCCCTAAATTCCTTTATTCTTTTTATGTGGAAGGAGAAACATACCTTGAAGAGAATTGCAATTCTCGGCTCCACCGGCTCAATTGGGCGTAACGCCCTACAGGTAATTGAACAATTCCCAGATCGCTTTCAAGTCGTTGCCTTGGCGGCGGGGAGAAACGTCGATCTGTTGATAGAACAGATCCAACGCTTTCGACCCAAGGTTGCAGCTGCTCTTGACCAGAAACTGGCCAACGATCTGGCCAGCCGTCTCCCAGCGGATATTGGGGTGGAAGTCTTTGCCGGTTCACAAGGCTACCAGAACATAGCTAATTGCACTGAGGCGGACATGGTACTTTCCTCCATGGTGGGAGCGGCAGGCCTCATTCCTACCCTAAGTGCCATCCGAGCCGGCAAAGATGTGGCTCTAGCCAACAAGGAAACATTGGTAATGGCTGGCGCTCTGGTCATGGAAGAGGTCAGGAGGTATCAGATAAGGTTGCTCCCGGTGGACAGTGAGCACAATGCCATATTCCAAGCTTTGGAGGGACATAGACGGGAAGATCTCAAACGAATCTTGCTGACCGCTTCGGGCGGCCCCTTTCTCAACCTACCAAAGGAGCAACTTGAATCCGTTACTCCAGCCCAGGCCCTGAATCATCCGAACTGGGAAATGGGTGCTAAAATCACCATTGATTCAGCAACCATGATGAACAAGGGGCTTGAGGTTATTGAGGCCAAGTGGCTGTTTGACCTGGCGGTGGAAAAAATCGACGTACATATCCATCCCCAGTCCATTGTTCACTCCATGGTGGAGTATGTGGACGGTTCAGTTATCGCCCAATTGGGTATGCCGGATATGCGTGTCCCCATAGCCTACGCTCTAGCCTACCCCGAACGTCTAAAGTTAGATCTGCCTACCCTAGACCTCTTCTCGGTGCAGACCCTCACTTTTCAGGAGCCCGATCTCGGCCGGTACCCTTGCCTTGATTTGGCCTTTAATGCCTGCAAAGCGGGCGGAACCATGCCGGCTGTCCTGAACGCTTCCAATGAGGTAGCGGTGCAAGCATTTCTTGACAAGCGCATTCCTTTTCTGGGAATCGCCAGATTGGTGGACAAGGTCATGCAAGAGCATGAACTTGCTCCTGCAACAGAGTTGGAGGCCATTCTCGCGGCCGACACCTGGGCTCGAAGAAGAGCGGAAGAGGCAATAGATAGTATTTGCTCGTAACAATGCAGGGCTGCAAGAATTTACCAAATAACGCATAGGGCATAGAGTAAGGAGACAGGAGTCAGAATCCAGGAGCCAGGAGCAAAGCAATCAAAATTGACTTCATCTGAGCTACCCACTCTTTGAACCGCACAATATCGAACAAGGAATTTCGAATATCGAAGTGATCACTTCATCATTCTGCGGTTCCTTGTTCTGCTGTTCGATATTCAGTGCTTTGAACAATCTGTCCTCTGTCGTCTGACCTCTGACCTCTAATCCCAGTCTCGCTGGGCTATACGCTTTGTTGGCAGGAAATCTGCATAAGTGAACTCAGACTTAGCCCGGATGTTTCATGAATTGATGTCGCGAGACCATGAAGATGGGCGGGCCACCGGGTAACCGTCCCGCGGTACCGCGGGATTGGTTTCGAGGCGTACCTGAACGGTACGTCGCAGGAGCCGACACCCGAGGACACCCGGAAGGACGGCCATATCCAGGGTCGCAGCAAGCAATTTATCAAACATCCGGGCTACTGTTGGCAATGGGATTTTCGGCACGTTATAATGCAAAAGTAATTTTCGTCCTTATAATATGAAAAACTTTAATTGAGGAGCAGTTAAATCTTGGAAGCTATTTGGGAACTTTCTCGAACCTTATTATCCTTTGTTGTTTCTTTAGGAATACTCATTTTTATCCATGAGTTCGGCCATTTTTTGGCAGCCAAGATCTTCAAGGTCAAAGTGGAGCGCTTTTCTCTAGGCTTTGGTCCACGGTTGCTTGGCAAACAGGTTGGGGACACAGACTACCGTATCTCAGCCTTTCCCCTTGGCGGATACGTTAAGATGCTTGGCGAATCGACTGATGAAGAAATTCCAGAGGATTTAAAACCTGTCTCTTTTTCCCACCAACCTCTAAGAAGACGTATAACCATAGTAGCAGCTGGTCCGAGTTCCAATTTGCTCTTGGCAGTATTTCTCTATGCCGTAATCTTCGGACTCTTCGGTCTTGCAAAGACGACCACTCACATCGGTTCTGTAACCCCAGATTCTCCCGCAGCCTCCTCCGGCCTGCAGCCAGAGGACAAGGTACTCGAGGTTGAGGGTACTCCTGTGGAAGAATGGGGTGAGTTGTCTCAGCTAATTCAGGATAGTGGTGGTAAACCCATTCAGCTTAAGATTCTCCGGGGAGATGAAACATTTACTGTGGTACTCACTCCTGAGATAAAGGAAACCCAAACCATACTTGGGGAAAAAGTCAGCCGGCCTCTTATCGGCATTGTTGCTTCCAACAATGTCATTGTGGAAAAGATCAATCCCCTTCAAGCTGGATATTATGCCGTCACTCAAACAATCGGCATGATAAAGCTCACCTTCGTTGTTCTCGGAAAATTGATTGTTGGTGCCATCTCTCCCAGAACTCTCGCTGGTCCCATCGGTATAGCTCAGATGTCGGGTGAAGTTGCCAAGGCTGGACCGCTGGCTTTTCTATCTTTCTTGGCGCTGCTTAGTATTAACTTGGGAATCCTTAACCTCCTTCCCATTCCGATTCTGGACGGTGGCCATCTACTTTTCTTCTTTATTGAGGGGATCATGGGTAAGCCCCTCAGTATTAGGAAGAGAGAATTGGCCCAGCAGGTTGGTCTGTTCCTACTCATTGTCCTCATGGTGTTTGTCTTCTACAACGATATCTACCGTTTGGTTGCCCCGGGTAAGGCAATCCCCTAAAGGGATTGCCAGCCAGCAGCTGACAGTTGGCAGCAGAACATTTATCATTTTGCATTTCGCATTTGTCATTTAACATTTTGACTAGATGATTAGGTGAATCTCAACTCACACCGTACAATGACGAATTGCTAAATGAGAGATGAGAAATGGGAAATGAAAATCCTTGCTATAGAAACATCGACCCGAATGGGGAGCATTGCCCTGGTTGAGGGACCTCTGCTTAAGGCCCAACACATCCTCAACATAAGTGCGACACACAACCAACGTCTCCTGCCTGGTATTGAACGTATTCTTGCTGATGCTGGCTGGTCCTTAGACGACCTTGATGGTTTTGCAGTTAGTCTTGGTCCGGGAAGTTTTACTGGTCTGCGAATCGGCCTGAGCATAGTCAAAGGGCTTGCTTGGGCCACCGGCAAGCCTTTGGCCGGTGTGCCAACTTTGGATGCGCTGGCGCTAAATGTTTCCTTCGTCTCACACACGACCTGCCCTATCTTGGACGCGCGGAAAGGCGAAATCTACACCGCACTTTATCGCCAAGGTGATGAGGGAATTCCTCAAAGGCTTACCTCTTACATGGCCATCAAACCTGAAGAACTGGTAGCCCTCATATCGGAGACTACAGTGATAATTGGAGACGGCCTTTTGTCTTATGGGGACTATCTAAAGAGAGAGTTAGGTAATCGACTAGTCTTGGCTCCACCTCATCTTAGCGTCATCCACGCAAGCTCCGTTGCCTGGTTGGGCTGGCACAGACTCCAGTCAGGAGAATCCGAAGATGTCTCCAGTTGCACTCCTCTGTATGTAAGGCCCTCCGAAGCAGAGCTGAACAGGAAGTCCAGCCCATTTTAGATTTTGGATTTTAGATTGCAGCTTTTTATAAATTTTCCATCTTAAGATACACGAATCAAAAATCTACAATCTTCAATCTTCAATCTTCAATAGCCATCTGGATATTGACAAAATAGTGCAGATCGCATAAACATTATCGATTATCCCTTTAAATTATTCCGAATTGTCCGCATCCAACTTTCCCTTTGAGACTGGATGCTCCGAGAGGGGTAGAATATGGAAAAATGGGATGAGGAATTGATTGCCCGTCTACTTCCCCACAATGAAGAGTTGCGTGGGTACGTCGAAGATCACCGGCGCTATGAAGAGCAATTGGAGAAGTTCACTCAGCGCCCCTACTTGACTTATGAAGAAGAGGTGGAGAAGAGACGCATTCAAAAATTGAAATTGGCGGGACGAGACAAAATTGAAGCCATCTTGGCTAAACATAGACAGGGGTGAGTCATGAAGCTAACAGGAGCCCAAATATTCTTTGAATGTTTGAAAGCCGAAGGAGTTGAGGTCGTCTTTGGTCTGCCGGGTGGAGCAGTCATCGACATCTATGATGAGATGCCCAAACACAACATCCGCCACATCCTTGTGCGCCACGAGCAGGGTGCTACCCACATGGCTGATGGTTATGCCCGCGCCACTGGAAAAGTGGGTGTTTGCCTGGTAACGTCGGGCCCTGGAGCTACCAACACAGTTACCGGCATTGCCACGGCCTATTGTGATTCCATCCCCATAGTGGTTTTCACCGGTCAGGTGCCCACAGCTTTGATTGGCAATGACGCCTTTCAGGAGGCAGACATTGTTGGCATCACCCGTCCATGCACCAAACACAACTACTTGGTAAAGGACGTCCGTGATCTTGCCCGGGTCATTCGTGAGGCTTTCTTTTTGGCCCGCTCCGGTCGTCCGGGACCTGTATTGGTGGATCTGCCCAAAGACGTGGTCGCTGGCAAAACCGACTTCAAGTATCCCAAGAACATTGCCATGAAAGGTTATAAGCCCACCACTGAAGCTCACATGGGCCAAATCAAAAGAGCATACGCTGCAATTTCTAAAGCCAAAAGACCAGTGATCTATGCTGGTGGTGGGGTGATTCTTTCCAATGCCGCCAAAGAGTTGAAAGAGCTGGGAGAGAAACTTAGGTGCCCGGTAACCACTACTCTCATGGGGCTAGGTGGATTTCCTGCCCCTCACGATTTGTGGCTTGGGATGCTGGGAATGCACGGTACTTTCCGGGCTAATATGGCTGTGGCTAACGCTGATATGCTTATTAGCATAGGTGCACGCTTCGACGATCGCGTAACCGGCAAGCTGGATGAGTTCGCCCCATCGGCCAAGATCATCCACATTGACATAGACCCAACTTCAATAAGTAAGAATGTTAGAGTAGACATACCTATTGTTGGCGATTGCAAGGATGCCCTTAAAAAACTCCTTCAACTGGTTAAAGAAAACCCCATAGAAAACCTGGAAAAACAGAGGCAGCCCTGGCTGGATCAGGTCCAGAAATGGAAGGAGACCTATCCCCTAGCCTACGAACAAAAGGATGATGTGATCAAGCCACAATATGTGGTTGAAATGCTGTACAAGCTCTGTAAAGAGAAAAACCCCATCATCACCACCGAGGTTGGTCAGAACCAAATGTGGGCCGCCCAGTACTTCCATTTTTCTGAACCTAGAACTCTACTCACCTCGGGCGGACTGGGCACCATGGGCTACGGCATGCCAGCAGCAATTGGCGCTCAAGCCGCCTTTCCTGAAAGGTTGGTCATCGACATAGCCGGAGACGGCAGTATTCAAATGTGTATACAGGAGCTTACCACTGCTGTGGAGAATAACTTGCAGGTGAAGGTGGCAATACTCAATAACCAATATCTAGGAATGGTCCGGCAATGGCAGCAACTCTTCTATGAGAAGCAATACTGTGCCACTTGCCTCAAGATGGCACCCGATTTCGTCAAATTGGCTGAGGCCTATGGCGCTGTTGGACTCCGTGCCACCAAACCCAGCGAGGTGGAAAAGGTGATCCTGGAGGCGATTGCTACGCCCAAGCCGGTAATCATGGATTTTGTGGTCAACCCAGAAGAATGTGTCTACCCCATGGTGCCTGCTGGAGCGGCTACCACAGAAATGATCCTGGTCTAGAAACCGTCCGTGGTCAGTTGTCTAAAGTCGCATAGCGCATTCAGTTTGCTTCTGCACAAGCTGAAAGGAGAGACGTCGTGAGGCATACCCTCGGAGTCCTGGTGGAGAATCAGCCCGGTGTCCTTTCCCGGGTGGCTGGCCTGTTCAGTGGCAGGGGATTCAATATCGAAAGCCTGACCGTGGCCGAAACCCTTGATCCGCAAGTTTCCCACATCACCTTGGTGACCACTGGCGATGAGACGATCATGGAACAGATTGTCAAGCATCTCAACAAGCTGGTTAACGTGATCAAGGTGATCGATTTTCGTGAAGTGAAATTTGTGGACCGGGAGATGGCCCTGATCAAGGTCAAGGCCGAGGCTCACACCCGTGCTGAAGTACTCCGTATAGTCGATATTTTTAGGGGTAAGGTGGTCGATGTCAGTCCGAATTTCCTTACCATCGAAGTTACCGGTGATGAAGGAAAGATTCAGGCAATTCTAGACCTGATGGCTCAACTGGGAATCGTTGAGGTGGTCAGAACAGGAAAGGTCGCCATTGCCCGCAGCAAGAAGAATACTAAGATGAAATAAAGGCGGGTCGCTCTACCGAATTTGCTGCCGATATCCATCGATTTGAGCCATGGAGTAGTACAGAAAAACCGCCCTGCCTCACGCCCTATCAGCGATCTCTGCAGCCTGCTGAACCTGGAATTATCCCACTAAACTAGGCTTTTATATACTATCACCGTTACAGGAGGATACCGTGAAAATCTATTACGATTCGGATGCCGATCTGGGTGTGCTCAAAGGCAAGAAAGTGGCAATCATTGGCTACGGCAGTCAAGGCCACGCCCAAGCACAGAACTTAAGGGACAGTGGCGTGGATGTGGTGGTCGCCGAACTGGAGGGGACTGCCAACTACGACCTGGCCAAGGAGCATGGATTTGAACCCACCACAGCCAGTGAGGCCACGAGCCTCGCCAGTGTGGTCCAGATTCTTGCCCAGGATGACGCCCAGGCGAAATTATACCGGGACGAAGTTGCTCCCCACATGGCCAAGGGTAAGACTCTGGTCTTTTCCCACGGCTTTAATATCCACTTCGGTCAGATCCGGCCTGCCGAACACTTGGATGTGGTGATGATTGCTCCCAAAGGTCCCGGGCATCTGGTGCGGAGCGAATACGAAAAGGGAGCGGGAGTGCCATCCTTGGTTGCCATTCACCAGGATGCCACTGGTCGCGCCCTGGAGACAGCCCTCGCTTATGCCAAGGGGTTGGGAGCCACCCGTGCTGGGGTGATTCAAACCACCTTTGAGGAAGAAACCGAGACTGACCTCTTCGGGGAGCAGACTGTTCTTTGTGGCGGGGTGACCGAGCTGGTCAAGGCCGGATTTGATACTCTGGTCGAGGCTGGCTACCAGCCGGAGATCGCTTATTTTGAGTGCCTCCATGAGTTGAAGCTCATAGTTGACCTATTTTATCAGGGAGGCATCTCTTTCATGCGCTACTCGGTTAGCGATACTGCCGAGTATGGGGATTACTCGCGGGGAACACGTATCATTACGGAAGAAACCCGGGAAACTATGCGGGAGATTCTGGCTGAAGTCCAGAGCGGTGAGTTTGCTCGGGAGTGGATTCTGGAAAATCAGGCCGGTCGCCCCGTTTTCAATGCCCTGCGACGGGCGGAGAAAGAGCACCCCATTGAAGAGGTAGGCGCCAAACTCCGTGCCATGATGCCGTGGTTAAAGAAAAAGTAGCTTTTCTGGTGATATGAGATGTGAGATGTGGGATTTGAGATTCCGCCAGAAATAGTTTGTTTTCCCACATCCCACATCGATTTTTTTATGTTTGTTTAGGATTTCGGTGTTATGCGACGGATCCCTATTGCCAAGCAAGGACTACCGTATATTCTTGGTATTACAGTGTTATTGATCCTGCTCCTTTTCCTGGGCTGGACGTTTTTGACCGTATTGGCTTTAATCTTGACGGTTTTAGTGATAAACTTCTTTCGTGATCCCGAGCGGGTAATCCCGCAGGTCCCCCACGCGGTGCTGTCGCCGGCTGATGGCAAGATCATATTTGTGGGGCCGACATTCGAAGATAGGTTTCTCTGCAAAGAGACTTTGAAAATTAGTATCTTTATGTCTATTTTTAACGTCCACGTTAATCGAATCCCTCTCTCTGGGGAAGTGGAGAGCATTCATTACGAAAAGGGCACATTTTTTGCTGCCAGTTTGGATAAGGCTTCTCATGATAATGAACACAACGCAGTAGTTTTGCGAACCCCTGAAGACGAAAAGATAGTCTTCGTGCAAATCGCCGGCCTGATTGCCAGGCGGATCGACTGCTGGGTGCAACCGGGCGAGCGGGTTCAGCAAGGCGAACGTTTTGGTATGATTCGCTTTGGCTCCAGGTTGGACGTTTTCGTTCCCACTAACAGCCACCTGGCAGTAAGCAAGGGGCAACGCGTTAAAGCAGGGGAGAGTATTTTATGTTACCACCCACCAAAAAGCTAAAAAGGAAAAGCCGTAAGCCTCGACGAAAGAAGCGAGGAATCTACCTGCTTCCTAACCTTTTAACCACAGGGAACCTTTTCTGCGGCTTTTACGGCATAGTTGCTGCCATCAACCATAATTTCAGAACGGCAGCGATTGCTATTCTTTTTGCCTGTCTCTTCGATATCCTAGACGGTAAAGTCGCTCGGCTCACCGGTTCCAACAGCCGCTTTGGGATGGAGTATGATTCTTTGGCTGATCTGGTGGCCTTTGGTGTAGCACCCGCCGTGCTCGTTTATCTATGGGCGCTCAAACCATTCGGCCGGCTGGGTTGGGTTGCAGCCTTTCTCTTTGTTGCCTGCGGCGCTCTCCGCCTGGCGCGGTTCAATGTTCAGACCGACTCAGTTTCTAAGAAGTATTTCGTTGGACTCCCCATACCTGGTGCCGCACTCATGGTTGCCACCACAGTGCTGTTCTTCTATCGAATGGGAGGGAGTGGTCCCACCAAGCACTTCTTATTACTGGCCATGGCTTACCTCTTGGGTTTTCTCATGGTCAGCAGCATTCCCTTCAACAGCTTCAAAGAATTTGACGGATTTCAGCGAATGCCTTTCCGGACGCTTTTTATCATAGTCTTACTTTTTTCGGTAATTGCGGTACAACCTTCTATAATGCTTTTCACTTTTGGGCTTGTCTATGTGAGTTCGGGTCCCATAGGGTATGTATTTAGATTTTTGCGAAGCCGCAGAGAATCCATTACTGAAGAAGCCCATAACCAGGAAATGTCCACCAGTAAAAAGGGAAGAGAATAGAGGGAGGTTCCAGCATTCGCTTGAGAGTGAGCTAAAATTTCAAATAGGTAATTTCGTTTCACCTGGCCAAGCTTGCACGGCCTAAGACATTTCCCCTCCCGAAGATTATCCGGGAAGGGGAAATTTTTCTTTTTAGCATAGTCAACTACATGTTAGTATCCCGTCTTACACCTTTGTGATTAACTACCACTGACACAGGTATTTGCCATGGCAATGACCATTACCGAGAAGATTCTTGCTGCCCACGCGGGCTTGGACAGAGTTGAACCGGGAGAACTCATCGAAGTCGATGTTGACTTCTCTCTTGCCAACGACATTACCGCTCCTATAGCCATAGAGCGGTTTCGCCAGGCAGGGGCCAAAAAGATCTATGATGCGGCTAGGGTTGCCCTTGTCCCTGATCACTTCGTGCCCAATAAAGACATTGAATCGGCTACCCAGTGCCAGCTACTGCGTGAGTTTGCCGCAGAGCACAAGCTTCCCCATTTCTTTGAAGTGGGACGCATGGGTATCGAACACGCACTTCTGCCCGAACAGGGACTGGTGCTTCCAGGAGATGTGGTGGTTGGCGCCGACAGTCACACCTGCACCTACGGAGGACTAGGGGCCTTCGCTACCGGAGTTGGAAGTACAGATCTTGCTGCTGTTATGATCACTGGCCGAACTTGGTTCCGAGTGCCAGCATCCATCAAATTCGTTTACCATGGTAATCTGCGTCCTTGGGTCACAGGCAAAGATCTCATTCTTTACACTATCGGCCAAATCGGCGTAGATGGAGCCCGGTACCGGGCCATGGAGTTCACCGGTCCCGTTATTTCCCAACTTTCCATGGATCAGCGACTGACCATGGCCAACATGGCCATTGAAGCCGGGGCAAAGAACGGCATAATCGCCCCTGATGATTGTACTCGCGCTTTTGTGGAGAAGAGGGCTCAGCGGACCTATCAATTCTACCAGAGCGACGACGATGCCCAATATGAGCAAGTGATCAAATACGATGTTAGCGAGATCGAACCCCAGGTGGCCCTGCCCCCTTCACCGGCCAACAGCCAACCGGTTTCATCTTTGGACAAAATTCCCATTGATCAGGTGGTGATCGGCTCTTGTACCAACGGTCGGCTAGAAGATTTGAGAGCGGCGGCCGAGATACTAAAAAATCGTCGGATAGCACCAGGGGTACGCTGTCTAATAATTCCAGCCACCCAACTCATCTACCGACAGGCAATGGACGAAGGTTTATTTGCCATTTTCCTCGAGGCGGAGGCTGCCATCAGCACCCCAACCTGCGGCCCTTGCTTGGGTGGGTACATGGGCATTCTCGCTGCTGGCGAGAGGGCAGTGGCTACCACTAACCGTAATTTCGTCGGAAGGATGGGTCATCCGGAAAGCGAAGTGTATCTGGCCTCACCTGCCGTAGCTGCTGCCTCGGCTGTTCTCGGCCGTATTGCCAGCCCGGAGGATTTAGGTTAGGGGCATTTGCTATTTCGGGAAGTTGGATTGGTCGGCATGCCAGCGTGCGACTAGGCCAATCTAACTAAGCATGTGGGACTAAGCACTTAAAAGAATCATTTGTAAACAGGTATTTGGTGCCTAGTGCTTACTGCCTAGTGCCCAGTAAAACATAGTGCTATGCAACCCCTGGAGGTGCGGATGAAATTATCTGGAAAAGCTTGGAAATTCGGGGCGGATATTGACACTGATGCCATTATTCCGGCTCGCTATCTGAACACTTCGGATCCGCGGGAGCTTGCCCTCCATTGCATGGAGGACGCCGATCCCGAGTTTGCGCAAAAGGTCTCGCCAGGTGATGTTGTCGTGGCTGATAAAAATTTCGGTTGCGGCTCATCCCGAGAACACGCCCCCATTGCCATTAAAGCGGCCGGGGTGAGCTGCGTAATTGCCGCAAGCTTCGCCCGTATTTTTTACCGCAATGCCTTTAATATGGGATTGCCTATCTTGGAGTCGCCAGAGGCGGCGGCAGATGTCGTCACAGGTGAGCAACTTGAAATAGATCTGGCAACTGGAACTATTGTCAACAAGAGCCGAAATCTTACCTATAAGGCGCAGCCAGTGCCGGTTTTCATGCAAGAATTATTGGCCGCCGGCGGCTTAATTCCCTATGTTATGAAACGTCTCAGTTCCTCTGAGTGAACACTTTGTAGAAAATCCTAAATGCGAATATCGAAATGCGAAACAATTTTAAATTTTCAAAATCCAAATTACCGAAACTTGATTTTTTGATTACGAGGCCGTTTGGAACGTTGGAGAATTTGTATTTTGAATTTGTTTCGTGCTTCTGATTTAGGATTTAGGATTTGCTTCGAAACCACGGAAGGATCTAAGGCGGTCGCGGTGATTTCAACGTGTGGATTTTCTTTTGCAGGAGGTGTTAATGGGAAGCTCTTATCGGATTGGCTTGATACCCGGTGACGGTACCGGCCCTGAGGTTGTGGCGGAAGGATTAAAAGCGCTTGCGGCGGTCGCTGAACGCAATGGCTTCTCCTATGAACTGATTAGGTACGATTTGGGCGGAGATCGTTATCTAAAAACTGGTGAAACTCTGCCCGCCTCAGTTCTTGAAGAACTCAAAAATTTGCACGCTATTTACTTAGGTGCCATAGGTCACCCTGAGGTTCCACCCGGTATTTTGGAACAGGGAATCCTGTTGACCATCCGCTTTGCTCTCGACCAATATATCAATCTGCGCCCGGTGGTGCTTTATCCCGGGGTCTGGACCCCACTTCGAGACAAGAAGCCTGAAGACATCGACTGCGTGGTGGTCCGCGAAAATACGGAAGGTCTCTATGTTGGCAGCGGTGGTTTCTTGAGAAAGGGAACCCCGGACGAGGTGGCCATCCAGGAATCGGTCAATACCCGCAAAGGCGTGGAACGCTGTATCCGCTATGCTTTCGAGCTGTGCCGTCGCCAGGGGCGTAAAAAGGTAACTCTCTGCGGCAAGACCAATGTGCTTACCTTTGCCTTCGACCTATGGGAGCGTACCTTTCATGAAGTGGCTGAGGAATACAAGGATATCCAAAGGGACTATGCTCACGTAGACGCTCTTTGCATGTGGATGGTGAAAAATCCGGAATGGTTTGACGTCATTGTGACCGACAATATGTTCGGCGACATCATTACCGATCTCGGAGCCATGATTCAGGGAGGTATGGGTATAGCTGCCGGGGGCAACATCAACCCTGAGGGTGTATCCATGTTTGAGCCCATAGGAGGTTCAGCTCCCAAATACACTGGTAAAAACATGATTAATCCTTTGGCAGCCATTGCCGCCTTGGCCATGCTTCTGGATTACCTCGGAGAAGAAAATGCAGGAGATCAGGTTGAAGAGGCTATCAAAAAAGTGGTAAAAGATGACATTAAAAGCATGGATGCCGGGCGTATGGGTTACACCACCCAGGAGGTTGGTGATCTGGTAGCAAGATACATTACTGAAGCCTAAGCAGTGTCCAACCACAGCAACTCTTTCCCCTCCCATGGTGGCCTCTGGCTCGGAGAGCTTACGCCTCGGAGAGGAGGGATTAAGGGGAAGAGATCGTAGAGCGCAAAGAGCAGAGCGCATAGCGTTTGGCGCTATGCGCCGTGCGGATTTTCATCCCATGAGAGGTTAAAACCAATGGCGAAAGAGTATCATGTAGCGGTAGCCGGCGCCACGGGCGCGGTGGGCAACGAGATGATCAAGATCCTCCAGGAGCTGGAGTTTCCTTTAGCCTCCCTCAAGCTTTTGGCATCTTCCCGCTCTGCCGGAAAGACCCTAGAGTTTCGCGGTGAAGACTTGCCCGTTGAGGAGCTCCGAGCGGATTCTTTTGAAGGACTGGATATAGCTCTTTTCTCGGCAGGCGCCGGACCGAGTCGAGAATTTGCCCCGGCAGCTGCCAATTCCGGCTGTGTGGTAATTGACAATTCTAGCGCCTGGCGTATGGATCCCGAAGTACCTCTGGTGGTACCAGAGGTAAATCCTCACGCCGTAGCCGATTACGAAAAAAAAGGAATCATAGCCAACCCCAATTGCTCTACCATTCAAATGGTGGTCGTTCTCAAACCCATTTACGACGCTGCCGGGATCGAGCGGGTGGTGGTGTCTACCTACCAGGCGGTTTCAGGCACCGGCAAACGGGCAATGGAAGAACTGACAAGCCAAACCAGAAATTTACTCAGCTTTCAGGAAGCCAAACCTGAGGTTTATCCATACCGAATTGCCTTCAACTGCTTCCCCCACATCGGCAGTTTTCTGGAAAATGGCTATACCGAAGAAGAAATGAAAATGGTCCATGAAACCCAGAAAATAATGGAAGATCCCACCATCCGGGTGAGCGCAACCACAGTGCGGATCCCGGTATTCTATGGTCACTCTGAGGCCGTGAACATCCAAACCAAAAGGAAGCTTACAGCCAAAGAAACCAGAGTTTTGCTTGTTCAAGCCCCAGGGGTAAGAGTGATGGACAATCCAGATGAACGAATTTATCCAATGCCATTGCATGCGGCGGGTATCAACGAGACCCTGGTGGGCAGAATCCGAGAGGACACTTCCATTGAAAATGGGCTCGACCTTTGGATAGTGGCTGACAACATACGCAAGGGTGCTGCCCTGAACACAGTGCAGATTGCAGAGCTTTTGGCGAAAGACTATATTTAGCCCGGTCAGTTGTCCGTAGTTGGCTCACTGCCTTCGCAGCAAAGCGCAGAGTGCCAAGCGGATAGGGTTAAAGCGATAAAGGAGAAAGACCGACTTTTCTTGCTTTTCCCGCTTTTCTCGCCGGTAAACGCTATGCGCTGCGCGACTTGAGACACTTTAGACACTTTAGGAACTTTAGGCATTTTGGGCATTTCTATTAATGAAATTCCTCCAAGATCTCACACTTGGCCACTACTACCCCACTGAGTCAGCAATTCACTCCCTCGATCCACGGGTAAAGCTCTTAGGTTTGTTTCTGAGTGGAATTACACTTTTCTCCCTTGATAGAGTTTGGGGCTTGGCCATCTTTTTTCTCGCAGCCCTTTGGCTCATACGCTGTTCTCACCTACCACTGACTACTGTCCTCCGGGGATTGCGCCCCTTCGGCTGGCTTTTCCTTTTGACCGCTTGTTTGCAGCTGTTTTTCACTTCAGGGCAACCAATTCTTCCTTTTGATTTGGGACCGCTGGATATTACTCGGGAGGGGGTCCATCAAGCAATTCGCATCGGGGGCCAACTAGCTCTTTTTATATTGTTTTCCTCCATTCTTACCCTGACTACTTCACCTATGGAACTGCTCCGCGCCTTGGAAAAGTTTGGCAGCCCTCTCAAACGAGTCCGCATTCCAGTGGCAGATCTATGCCTGGCCATGCTCCTTTGCATTCGCTTTCTTCCCATACTGGGTCAAGAGGCGGAAAGGATTATTGAAGCCCAAGCGGCGCGGGGTATAGATCTCAAGTCTGGAACATGGCGTAATCGCCTAGAAAAATTCCATGGCATTTTTCTTCCCCTACTTTATAATGTCTTGGGACGCGCCGAGGAGCTGGCAACTGCTATGGCAGTCCGCGGCTACGGACAGGCCGTAGAAAAGCAGACCCTGAAGAGTATGCGTATGTCCAGGGGAGACCGTTTGAGCCTGGTAGCGATTGTTTTTTGGTGCATCACGCTTTTTTGGTTCTTCCGTGGGTGAGGTTCAAATTGCGAATTATCGCCGGCGAGTACAAAGGGCTACGCTTGGCCACCCCAAAGGGCAAGCGTCTGCGACCCACGGCCGACCGGGTGAGGGAGGCCATCTTCAACATTCTCGGTTATGATTTAAGTGGACTCTGGGTTCTTGACCTTTTCGCCGGCACCGGGGCCATGGGATTAGAGGCACTCAGTCGCGGCGCAGGCTTTGTGGTCATGGTGGACCAGCACCCTGCTGCCATACGGCTGATTGGCCGCAACCTGGCTGCCTGTGACAACCCCGAGCACGCCAGGGTCTACAAGCTGGATTTGCGCCGGGGCCTTAAGGGCTTAACTAACCAGGATTACAGCTTTGACTTAGTGTTTCTGGATCCCCCATACGGACGGGGGTTGACCCAGCGCTGCCTGGAGCAACTCGGAACCGGCAAGCTCCTAAAAGCGGCCGCCACCGTGGTTAGCGAGCATGCCATTGACGAGAAACTCACTTCAACCTATGGATGCCTTCGCCGCCAGACCATGCGGGTTTATGGGACTACTGGAGTGAGCTTTTACTCACGGGGAGAATAGAAAACAATGAAAGACCAGAGATTGACTGTCTACGCTGGTTCCTTTGATCCTATCACCAACGGGCATCTGGATTTATTGGAGCGAGCTTTAAAGATGTTCGACAACATTATCATTGCCGTGGCTGAGAACCCGGCCAAAGAACCGCTTTTTACCCTCGAGGAACGGCTTGAACTCATTCGTGCCAGTCTGGCCAATCACGCGGAGCCCCATCGTATAAAGGTTGACAGCTTTAAGGGACTGCTGGTGGATTACGTTGAGAGGTGCGGAGCTATGGCCATTCTCAGAGGTTTACGAGCCGTAAGCGACTTCGAGTACGAGTTTCAGATGGCTCTTATGAACCGGAAGTTGAATAGAAGGCCGGAAACTCTATATCTGATGACCGGTGCACGTTGGATCTACATCTCATCTAGAATAATCAAGGAGGTAGTCCAGGCGGGAGGCAGAGTTACCGGATTGGTACCAGAGGCTGTTGAAAAAAAGCTGCGGGAAAAGATTTTGGGCGAGACGGGTTGATTCTAGATTTTTAGTCTAACCAGATAAATCAGATTAACTCATTAGACAGCCAGCGTTTTAATTGAGGAGTGAACCGACCCAACAAGCTGCGGTTTTCTTCTCGCCTTTTACCCTTGCCATTTCATTATTTTTACTTTCCTTTCGTCCCTTGTAGAGTTTCTCCATGGAAGCAATAGAATATCTTGCGACCTAGATTTTTTCTGAATGGCCTATATATATGGCATAGGGCATGGAGCATAGGGCAGAATTGCGGATTTAAAAAATATCATATCTGGATATTAATTAGGTTGGATAATAAGCGTCAGATGAAAATTAGAGTTGAATACATATCTTTTGAAACACGTGCTGCAAGAACCATATACCTGGCAGAGAAATTTAGCCGTTATTTGGTTGGACGCACACTTGATGTTGGATGCGACGAGGCTCATTTAAAAGAACTGCTTCCCGACATAGAATACACCGGATTAGATATTGCTGGGAATCCGGATATAAGATTGGATCTTGAAAAGGTCGAATGGTTGCCTTTCCGTGATAGTTCTTACGACTGTGTCATATGTGTAGATGTATTGGAGCACCTTGATAACCTGCATCGCATCTTCGGAGAGTTGATCAGAGTGGCAAAGAAGAATTTAATTATCTCTTTGCCGAACTGCTGGTCAGTAGCCAGACGGCCCCTTGGAAAAGGAAAGGGTTCTTTCGCTCACTATGGTTTGCCGCAGGATCCACCATCTGACAGGCATAAATGGTTTTTCAGCCTTTCTCAAGCAAGAGAATTTGTTTTGCAGCAAGCGAGAAGATACGGAATTTCCATCGCTGAGCTTCATGCAACAGAGAAACCGAGGCTGGGCCTTGTAAGGGCCCTACGTAAAATCCGTTATCCCAAGCAGGAGTCCTATCTAAACCGGTATGCCCATACCTTATGGGCGGTTTTTTATAAAGCTGAAGTAGTCTGCCAGAATTTGAGCATGATCGAACGCCAGCGATGAAGGCAGGTCTTCTTTGCTAAACACTCCCACCTCAAGGGCGTCATCTCTGGCCTCTGGCTTACCTCGGGCGTGAGCCAAGAAAACTACCGAGATAGTGTGGTGGCGTGGATCCCGATCAGGAGCAGAGTACGCACCGAGCTGCCCTAAAAGCTCTACTTTTAGAGATGTCTCTTCCCGGGCCTCACGCCGGGCTGCATCCTCCAGCGACTCGCCGTAATCCACAAAGCCACCAGGTATAGCCCAGCCAAAAGGCTCCTTAGCCCTCTTGATCAAGATGATCCCTTTGTCTTCCAGTTCAATTATGATGTCCACCGTGGGTATAGGGTTTCTGTAACTGTACACCAACCTGCCACAATGGGGACAGGTCAATCCTTCTTTCAAAGTTATCTCCTTTCCTTGGAGTCAGTACTTCGTCCTTAGTCTTTGATCGTAGTCAATCTCAAATGCCTAAAATGTGCTAAAGTGTACTAAAATGAGCTAAAATGCTTAAATGGTCTGAATAAATGGCCAAAGTTAATTCGCAGTGATTCTTGACAAAATCATTATTGCTTTCGCAGCAGTAGATGCTCCAAGATGAGTACCAGCACGATACCAACAACCAGGCCATTGCTCACTACCACTCCTATTGATGCAGGGAGGATCGCAAAGAAGGATGGTGGCAAGGCTGCAACCAATGTTCCTATGATCACAGGCAGCCCCACAACCAGGTAATCCCGGCCCGCCAAAGACCTTCCCCCTGAGGTAATCACCGAGATCCCTGCTCCCACTTGGGAACCCAAGGCAACACACAGGGCAGCACCGACCACCGTTGCAGGTACTGCAGTCAATAAGGCATTCAGTCGTGGTATGAAGGCTGCGACAAGTAAGATTATGCCGCACATGGCCTGAGCATATCTGCTCGCGACTCTGCTGACAAGGATCACGCCGGGACTACTGGAGTAACTAACCGTGCCCACCACACCTAACCCTGCAGCCGCCACTCCGGCCAAACCGGTCACCCCGATTCCTCGATCGACCCGCCTCGTCAGGTCCTCCTTTCCCACGATCTCCCCCACTCCATGAATGCTTCCCACTGAATTAACTACTACGGCCAGATAGGCAAAGAAGCATGAAATGACGGCGGGCAGATAAAAGCGGGGCATTCCGGTCCAAAGCCGGGCCGGAAAAGAAAACCAGGATGCCTCCCTCACCGGCTGAAGGTCCATAAGGCCCCAGAGCCAGAAGATGAATGTGCCCACCACTATTCCCACTATCATAGCTGTCGTCTGCCAAAATCCTTTTAGCCAGTGGGATAAAATGGCGATGAGCATGATCAGCGCCAAAGAAGCGGCAAATATTGCGCCGTCGCCCTTGGGATGGGCCGGATCAACGCCAATCAGCAGTGGTAACAAATAGGGCAAAAGGGTGAAAGCGATTAGCAGAAGTATCACTCCCACTACATTTGGAGTGAAATAGTTTGTCAAGTGGCGCATCCAACGAAGCCGCCCAATTACGAAAAGAATCAGACCACCAAACAAGAAACCCCCTTTAATGGCCGCCAACCCGCTGGGCGCTAGGGTAACAAAGGTGAGGAGCAGTGCGGTGGCTGGTCCCTCTTGCAAAGGGTACTTGTGCCCGGCCAAAGTTTGCCATGTGGTAAAAGTTCCTGCGAGTAAGAGAATTTTTTGAAAAAACGCCACCTCATCCTCGGTTGGTAAGTTGAGTGCTTTAGCAGAAATAGAGGCCACTATAACCAAAGCAGGGAACATAATCAGTGCCCACTGTGCTCCATATAAGAGATTGCGCCAAAAAGGGGGACGCTGGTTCAGGCTGTAAAAGAACCACTGGTCATCCATTTCACCCTCGTTCTTCATACTCAGGGGGAGAAGCACGCCTTAGGTCAGGCACTAAAGTGCGAGGTGCAGTTCGGGGGCACTGGAGCGCTGATTTCGGATTTTGGATTTCGGATTGAAAATCAAAAGATACGAATCGAAAACTGATTTAAAATTCCGCAATCGCGCTACTCCAACACTCCAATACTCCAACACTCCTTTGGCGGTCTTAAGGTCGGAGCAATGGAGCTTTAATAGATCACGCCCAATGGACTAAGCTCTGCGAAAGGGGTGGTCTTTAATGTTGAATTTCGAATAATAGACTGATGGAATCTTCGTTGTGGATACTTTTTATGGCTTCAGCAAACAGCCTAGCCGATGAGAGCACTTTAAGGTTGGGGATGTTTCCTCTTTCTGGTCGCTTCGGTAGAGTGTCTGTGACAACTACCGAACCAAAAGGACTCTGGTTCAATCGTTCTACAGCTGGCCCGGAGAGAATGGCATGGGTACAGCAGGCATGCACCGAACTGGCACCTTTGTCTAAAAGAGTACGGGCCGCTTCCACCAGAGTTCCACCAGTGTCCACCATGTCATCCAGAATAACCGCAGTCTTACCTCTCACCTCTCCGATTAGGTGCATAGCCTCAGCCTGGTTTGCACCTGCTCTCCGCTTGTCGATGAGGGCAAGCCCAGCGTTCAGTCTGCTGGCATATGCGCGGGCCCGGGGTACCCCTCCAGCGTCGGGGGCAACTATGACAACCTCTCGAAATTTCTCTCTGAGGTGAGGCAGAAGAATGGGAGAGGCATAGAGGTTATCCACAGGGATGTTGAAAAAGCCCTGGATCTGACCTGCATGCAAATCCATGGTGAGCACCCGATCAGCACCCACCGCCGTAAGGAGGTCGGCTACCAATCTTGCAGTGATAGGTACACGGGGTTTGTTTTTACGATCCTGGCGGGCGTATCCGTAGTAAGGCATTACGGCAGTGATCCTCCGTGCCGATGCTCTTCTCAGGGCGTCGATTATTACCAAAAGCTCCATAAGATTGTCGTTCACAGGATGGGCAAGGGACTGGATAACAAAGGTGTCTGTGCCTCTGACACTTTCTCCGAGCTCCACCAAGGTCTCGCCATCACTGAATCTATCGATTCTGGCCCGACCCAGGGAAATTCCAAGTTGATCACAGATCTTTTGTGCCAGCTTTGGGTTGCTATTGCCGCTCACGATTCTTAGGCCCACCGTTGCCATATCCGACTCTCCTTACAGAAAGATTACGGCCTGCTAACATATTACAGTCCAGCCCAAATGGCAAGACTTGAAGATTCCCTATCTTATTTTTTGGAAGAGGTCTGACTGATCGTTACGGTGGGGAGGCCAAAACAACGTTTCTCAGCAGAGCGCAGAGCGTATGAATTCATTGATACGAATTTGGATCTGATTGTTTGCAGACTGAGAAAAGAAAAGCATGGAACTGGTAATGTGGAGTCTATGCAAAAAACGCTTTTTCGCCATGCGCTATGCTCTATGCCCTATGCGCTACTTAGTGACCGCCACAATGATCACAGCAGTGAACTGTGGCCGCCAAGGCCTTGACAACCTCTTTGGGTTCAGCCTTTACAACTTCAACGACTTTCAGCTCAAGGGCCAAACCGCTCTCCAATTTAGGCCACTCCTCTTGAGATAGTAGACGGGATGCTACAAACGCTGCTGTATCAGGATCTAGATTAAGTTCCAGATGGTCGCCTTCTCTTAGGTTCTCTAGTTGCTGGTCCACCCCATCAATCCAGGACTCTACTCCATAGAGAAAGCGGTGCTGCCCTGATTTTTCAATGACCCTGTCCTCCCGGTCCTTATCATGCAACCGAAAAACAACCGTAACATAATGCAGTGGCATCACTTGTGACGACATTGCGGTGATCTCCCCAGCGTATTGTGAGCTTGATTAATTTATCATACCATTTTTTATTTTATCGACCTTATACCACTTTTTCCATCAACAATGTACCTTATCCGCAGATTTATCTCTTCTTGTTGTTTTTCTATCTCTCCGGTGCATCTGACAAAAAAAGTCAGAAATATTTGATTTTTTCACTCCTTGCCGATACTATTCGAACGGGCATCATCTAGAAGGGGGTAGAAATGTTCTCGCAAGCTAGGCCTAGGAAGAAGTTATCTCGGTTGATTCTGATCTTTGTAGCGACCTTTGCTCTCTCCTCACCTTTTATCGCCCGACTCGAAGGCGGTAAGGCAAAGGATTTCACCCTACTGGATATGAACGGCAATAAGGTGCGCCTTTCTGAGTTGGCTGAGGACAAACCGCTATTACTTTATTTCTGGGCGAGCTGGTGTAAACCTTGTCGACTGACCACACCTCAGGTTTCCACCCTTGCCGAGAAGTACAAGGATCGAATCACCGTTATTGGGATAAATGTGGGAGGAGTGGATTCGCTGAAGGTTGTCAAAAAATATAACAAACGCTACGAGATCAACTACCCCTTATTGATTGATTCAGACAACGAGACGGTAGAGGCCTATTCCGTTCATGCCATTCCAACCGTTATTTTACTGGACAAAAACGGCAAAGTCCTTTTTCGAGACAATGAACCACCTGAAAAACTGGAAGAGCTCTTGCCAAAATAGCTAATTCCCATTGCTCGAAGATTCGTTATCCTGCCCCTCTCCCTCCCTCCTTTTGCGTTTGAGGTAGTTGGCCGCACAGCTCATCAAGATGAGCATGCCTAGAACCATAGGCATGAACTCACCTTGATTGTAAGCGCGGTAGATGCCAACGCAAGTTACCAGAATACCCACTAGAATACTGGCTACGAGCAACCGGAAGCTCATATTTCACTCTCTCATTGCTTCTCTGTTATGACGCTGCTTCGTCATTAAGTCATTTGGGCTTGTCGCCCCTTATCCATGGTCATTTGGCTTCGCCGTCAATAGGGCTGGCGCCTGTCATCAGGCCTTACGGCCGTCATTAAGTTGTTTCAAGTCCACAATGATAGTTAACCATGAATGACAGCGTAGCGTAATGACACGAAGGCAAATGACCTAATGACTCAAAACACCAAACGCTTTGCCTGGAACTGACAGCAGATGACCACAAGTTGCCCTTGCTAACTCTTTTTGGAAGTCTGGACCATAAATTCGCTGATCTGCTGCTCTACCTTTCTTTTGCCACATTTAGGGCACTTTACCTTGCCCTTCTCATACTCGCTTATGGACATTATTACTTCAAAAGGCTTCTTGCAGTGCAAACATCTATACTCGTAAGTGGGCATGGACGCACCTCCTGCCTTGTTCATTTCGAGCAAAGCATATTTTGCCTATTTTCTAAAGATTATAGCGAGCTGTGAAAGGGACTGTCAACGAACATCGGCATGACAATCGTGCAGTTGTGGTTAACAATAGCTTATATTTTAGGAACTATGGCTTGTGGGCCGTCACTAGCATCCGTTTGCTAAGAAGCCCATAATCGCCAGGTTTAGGGTGGGAAACCAATGTACCGGCACAGCTAATCTGATTGAAGCCACTGCCGGCAAGCAACACTTCCAGCTCTTTGCGCCGAAAAAGGCGAGCGAAGTAAGTGACGTCCCTGATAAGCCCACGCCGCTTGCTTACAACCATTTCCCGGACCAAAACACCTTCGTCAAGCAGTTTTCGCTGTCGACAGACTACCACGTCTCTGGTGGCCTCATGCCAACTGCTAGGTTTGAATTGCTGGCGAGCGTACTCATTGTGCACTAAATCAAGAAGAAGCGTGCCTCCCGGTCTCAGCAAACGGCAGATTTCTTGGAGTATCCTCTGGTTCTGGCTGTCGTCCTCGAAGTATCCAAAGGAGTTTCCCATGACTAGCACCACATCGAAGATGGAGTCTGCCAGTCCGAGTTCGCAGGCATCGCCCCGACAGAAATATATGGAGCATCCCTTTTTTGCTGCATCTTTGAGGCCAACTCGCAAAAGTACCTGAGAGTAGTCCACTACGGTCATATTCTTGTAACCCCGTTTATATAGCTCTATGGCATGACGCCCCTGGCCGCCGCATAGGTCAAGGATTCGATCATCATAGTTGAGCCCAAGGGTGGCCTCAACCATATCCACTTCAGCAGCAGTTGTTACCGGACAGCACACACTGCGGGCGTCAGTGACAAGATAGGTCTCATCAAAGATATACTGCCACCAAGTCGGATCATAGCCATCCATATCTTGCCTCTCGAAATGAGTTCCTCAAATAATAAAAAAAATGTAGCCTTTCCGGTATTTATGCAGTGAACATGAAACCTAATCAACGTATCTGCAGTTTTGAGATCTACAGATTTTCTATTCAAGCCATAGCACTTTAGCCGACATACTGAAACAGAAGCTAATTAGAAAGAAACCTTGGACCGATATATCATGCGTACAACATCTTGTCACTTTAGGTTTTTGCAAATGCAGAATAAATCTTATCAGCCACTACTCTTCTTTTTCAACCAACAATATAGTGATGCCGTCTGTGGATCCCCGAGTCTGCGAAAGTGGCCAGCTTCCTTACAGCTTCTCATAATGGCGGGGGATTCTGCTTCAAGGGAGTGCAGCGAAGTTTCAATTTCTTGACAATACTGCAGTGTTATGCCAGATTTGCACTATTGGAGTAATCTCACCTAATTGCCGAGTCATTAACTCGCAAATATCCAGATCCGAATGCAACACGGAATCCAAATCCGGAGATCCGCGGACGAAATAAATCCAAATTATCCAAATCCTAATGACCAAAAGTGAGAACAATTCTATTTGTACAATTTCCTTTTGAACATTGGAGAATTAGGATTTAGGATTTATTATCTGCCGTTTTCGCCTCGATAATGGGTTGCGGAATTTGGTGAGAAGGCTCGTTTTTATGTTGAAGTAAAGAATGCAGGAGAGGGAACAGCGTATGATGTGCAGGTGACAAGTGTCACTGACGAACCTCAAATCTCTCTCAAAACAGGAGAGAAATCCGTCGATCTCTGCCAGGTGAAATATCCGAGTTCGCATGGCGGAAGCGGAAGGAGGGAAGATCCGTCACTGGCCATCACAAGCCGGGTCCGGTATGCCAGGGAGCAAAATGTTCCTTTGGAGCAGATCGAGCGGGCTGAGAGTTTAAACCAAATGATAGTGTAGGTCTTCAAAGGGTTGTGGACAAATCAGGTATGAAATTAAGAGAGGGTTTCTGTCTTCCGTATATCCTTTTTTAAGTGTTCATGCAATCCTCAAAGAGCAATTATGTCTTCTACGTAACCACATAGTGTTTTTCTTAATCTGCTCACGCCTAGTCAGTATCTCCCGCTCTCTGCGATAGTAAACATCAGCCGGTGTTACATTGTTCAGCGCTTCATGGTATCGATAGTTGTTGTAGTAGTCGACAAACCTCCCGATTTGATTTTCGAGTTCCAAGGGGCTGTGGTAATGCTCAAGCAACAACAGGTTTTTCATCGAACGGTGGTATCGCTCAATCTTCCCCTGTGTCATCGGGTGATACGGCTTGCCACGAATATGGTGGATCCCTTCTGCTTCGAGATATTCTCTTAGAGCTTTGGAAACATAGCAGGGGCCGTTATCCGAAAGCAGCCGGGGGCGATGCCATACGGTTGGATTCCTAGTACCGGTGAAACCGATGGCCGCCTCAATCGTTTGTTTCACCTCCTCGGCGGACATACCGGTACATAATTGCCAGGCAAGAATATATCGTGAATAATCATCCAGAATGTTGCACAGATAGTACCAGCCCCAGTGCACTACTTTGAACCAGGTAAAGTCCGTCTGCCACAGTTCATTTGGCTCTTTGCTCGGATGCGGGAACTTATCCTGTGCCGTTATAACTGTATAGACTGGGCTGGTTACCAGATCATGGGCTTTTAGGATCCGGTATACCGATGACTCCGAGATATAAAAACCTTGTTTGTCGGTGATGTACCAAGCCAGCTCACGCGGTGACTTCTCAGGGTGCTCAAGAGCGATCTCAACCACACGCAGTCGCTCCCACGGCGGTATCTGGTTCCAGAACTGCTTCGGAGGTCGGTAGCGGTTCGCCAGTGCCTGGTAACCTCCCTCCTGGTACCTGCGATACCATTTGTAAAACGTGCTCCGGTTGATGTTGAACTCGACAAGGTGTGCTTTACACTGAGCGGTGATTGCTCTACCACCCGGATGATTTCCATCTTTTCTGATTGGCTGTAGGGCATGTAGCGCCTCCACTTCAATCCAGACCACTCAGACTTTTTTTCAGCACCCGGTTGCGCAAACTCAATTCGGCTACAAGCTGTTGAGCTGCTCGTTCTCTGCGAAGCTCAGCCACCTCGCGGCGTGCTGCTCTCGGGAGTATCGCCCTGCAAACGTGCCTGCGTTCCTCCAGAAACGCTTTGCTCCCACATAGTCTGGGCAATACCTCCTCTGCGGCAGAGTGGCAAGCTCTCTTCACCCTTTAGGCCTTCCAGAATGATTCTGATTTTTTCTTCTGAGTTGAATTTTCGGCGGGTTTTTCGCTTGATCTCACGAACAACAGATTCAGGGCTCTGGTTGGTTTTAGGTTTCATTTCTTACTCCTCTCACAGCAGATGTTATTACCTAAAACCGTCTCTTATTTCATCCCCTGAATCTGTCCACTTTCCTCTGAAACGCTGCAGACAACGAAAATCCGTGTATCAAATTGGACCAACCCGGATTCATCTGGACAAGGTTGAAGGCCTTGGTGAGTTTCTGGAACTCGAGGTGGTGCTCAAACCTGACCAGACTTTGTCACAGGGCAAGGAGAGTGCACGTCAAATCATGGAGACACTGGACTTGGAACCCGAGCATTTAGTCAGCGAGGCGTATATCGATTTGCTGGAGCACAGAACGAAATAGCGAACTTCTACGCTAATAATTCAGGTGTTTTTAGAAATAGATGGGAAAAATAAGGGCCGTAACCCGCTGGTCTTGGGAGTTGCTGCCATTCGTTGCTGCGCTGGCCTGAGCCTCTACCCGAAAGGAAGGGGCACTGCTGAGTCCCCACTTTTCTATACCCGAGACAACACCCTGCGAAAGGGATACCTGGTTCACGCAGGAGTGATCTGGGACTGATTTGAATTTTGGAATGAAGCAGGGGAAATCACTGGAGGGTACGGTATACTCGACCCGCATCCTCTTTAGCGCTGTAGATTTGCCTCCCGCTTGACTTCTTTCTTCCCTTGGCTTGTTCATCCTGCGGAAAAATACTGCACAGCTAATCTCCAGTTCAGTAGCAATCATTCTTCTCACCACCGCCTCGGGAGATGCCTCATATTTTTCCGCGAGGGGATAAACGCTCTTCACGGAATAGCCATGGTAGACTACATCTCGGGCAAACCAATCCATGGGCATTAGCATTTCCGAAGCAGCAAGGTTGCACAACGATTCCAACTCCAAGTGGTAATGTTCTGCCCTGCCCGTTTGCTTCCTCATTCTGACAATCTCAAAACAGTCTGGAAATAACGTGTGGGCTATTTCGTGGCAGATAGTGAAATGCTGCCTGGTCTTCGGCAGTCCTTGATTAACTATGATTTCCAGCTGACCTTCGCCGTTGGCGCGAAGCACGCCGTCAGTACCAGGACTGAGGTTTTTCTCCTTTACACGGATTCCGAGGATAGAAGCCAGAATCTTCGGGTCATATGGCGGGCCTGACCAGCCTAATCTCCTTGCATAGTCAATTAGATCATTCGCCCGTTTACGAATGATTTGCCTTGGGCACAGGACTGCACCACATTTCTCCAGAAGAGCCAGTACAGATGGATGCCGCCACTGTTCTGTTCTTAGATGAGCTGGTATTAGACCGTTTCGTTCCTTGAAAGCCTTATCCAATTTCTCGTCGTGCTTGTCCTGAGCTTGTCGAAGGGCTGCCCGCTGTCAGCTGCCGGCTTCAGCTGCCAGCTGTTTCCCTCTTCTTTATTCTCTGGTCGGCCACGTAAGCGTAGTAGCGCTTTCCTGGTTTCTCTCCCCGGAATCTTATTCTGGCAAGATCGAGGAGAATATCTTCGGGAATGGGTTTTCCCTGCTTGTGTCGTTCTTTCGCGAGCTCCAGCAAATCCTGGTCGATGTCGGCCGGTAGTAGTCCTTTTTCAGGACAATGGGCTTGGTCTCGCCCATGAGTTGGGAGCTGGTGGTGCCCAACACCTCAGCGAAACGGTAGATGGTCTCAGCCGAAGTGGCAATTTCTCGTTTGATAATCTTGGTTAGGTTGCCCTCGGTTACACCGCTCTTTTGGCCAGCTCGCCAGGGTCCAGCCCTTGATGACGAGGAGGTTCTTGATCCTCCACCGAGCTCTTCCGCAATCTATGATCTGGCAGAATCACCGTGAAGGTTGAGTACCACAGTTTATTTCTTTTTTACAAGTCATTTTTAAAAAATTCCATATATGCAATTTTATCTTGACATTTCATTTACCCTAATGACCATCTCGGTCGACCAGAATAAATCGTCCAAAAGGACTCATTCACCGGGAGGGGATAAACCCCTCCCTACGTTTTGATTTCAGGCACTTATCTTTGGGTGAAACACGATGGCACTGGAGGTATTCCAGACTTTTTACACCTCTTTGCATGATCATTTCAATGCTTTTATCAAAGGGATTTATATCAGTCTGCCAGATGGGGTGAGTAGCCAGAGGGTTAAGACGGATCTTTGCTTCCACTTCGGAGAGATTTTCCGGGAGATCATAACCTACGATCCCTATAACGGACTCACCAGGATTCAAGCTGGAAACGTTGACTCGAGCGGCAGAAAAAAGACATCTGCGAGTGCAGAACGGATCGATTTCCTCACTCTGTTAGGGCGGCTTGGAAATCAGATTACAGGTTCTAAACACAGATTACTTGTGTTGTTAGATGGTGTGGACAACTACCTCAACGAAGATGTTGTAAGTTTGAGACTGGCAGAGATATTGAGTCGGAGGAGTTTCGGGTACACACTCACATTTATGGGCTTCAAGGACTTCCCTCGCTACGATCCCCTACCTAGGCTTAATCTCCACGAAATCCCTTACCCAAGTCCATGCAAGGCCAGTCTCTGCAAAATGGTGCGCTCCGGCCTTGAGGCCATCTCTATAGAGGGACAGAAATCAATTGATCTGGACAGGTTGGAGGCGGACCGCGGCCAGTCTTTTTGGTTGCCCTTCACTGGCGGTTGCCGAAGATATCTTTAATCTGGCTTACTCGGAAGAAATAGGTTTCGATCCCTCCTCTGTCGGAAAGCTGAAGCTAGGCAAGATTGTGTCGAAGATTCCGGGAATTACTATTCGATCTCCCATTGACTTGCCGTCTATGGACCAGGTTGCCGGCTATTCCCATCTGAAGTCCTACTGTGAGATGCGAAAAGAAGTGTTCTTTAAGGAAAACGGTAAAATCAGATTACATGGCATATGTCTCATGGGTCCTCCCGGCACAGGAAAGACACTTTTTGCCCAAGCCCTTGCTCACCAATGGCAGATACCTTACTGCAATCTTCACATGACTTTCCTCAGCAGATTTCTTGGCTCCAGCGAAAGAAATCTCGAGCGAATCCTGCGGATGCTCATAGATTTTGGCGGACCTGTGCTCTTTCACCTGGATGAATTGTCCAGACTCTTCGGAACAGTTCAAGCTGACTCCCATGAAGTGACAAGGCGAATCGTGGCCATGTTACTTAACTTCTTGGAATCACCTGATTCAACCCACGTTTACACGATTGGAACTATGAACACCCTCGAGTTAGACGCAGCACTGCTAAGACGTTTCGATGACGTCTTTTATGTAAGTTTGCCGGACAAATCCCACCGCAAGGAACTCTTCGAGTGTTTTGCCAGGAAGTACGCGGTCAAGCTTCCCAATGATATTTCTGTCTACAGTGTTTCGCGGGGCATGGTGGGCAGTGAGATTGAACGCACAGTTAAGGACCTGAAGATTGAATCAATGAGCAAGGGGACTCAGCCCTCATCCCTTGATCTGATGCGAATCCTTAGAAACAGACCGGCATTGGCTACACTCTTTTCCAGCCTGCATGAGATAGAAGAGATGGCTTTACAGGCAGGTTTTCGTCGCGCCTCCCAGGCCGTTACAGCCTTCCATACTGATCCAGAACAGTATTGATTACAAAATTGGCCGATTTTCAACAACTGTCTCATAGAGAGCGAAAAGACTCCTTACACGAGTATCAGGGTGGTCTGCCACCAATTAGCACTGGAAAAAGCTGCTACGTAATGGCCTGGCAGTGAAAGAAAGTTCTTCAGAGCATATTCCCCTGTAACCAAAGAAGAGATCCTAGGAGATCTATGTGAAGCTGTCAGAGGATTGAAGAGGGCAGGGCACTTCACGGAATTAACCGACTCTTGGACAATATTTACTGTCTAGAAAGCTGCGAAGAATCAGAAGGGGAGACTGCCACATTTTCAGAATAGCTTACGTCAAAATCCACACAAAGGGGTAAGAGCGGTGCTGGCTGCAGTAATCATGGTTCTGCCGGAGAGCAGCACGTATAGATGTGGGCTGCTTGGTCCGTGTTTCTTTGTCTATGAGCACGGAGCTTGGTTTTGTGAGGGATTGAAGCTCTAACTTGCTGGCGAGAACCGCCGCGGCAATCACGTTCACCTTTTTAGGATCATAGATAACACGATTTGCAGAGACTCTTTGAAAAGGACGATTTCGACAAAGGTGTTCCTCAGAGCCAATCAGCAAGAAGAGGGCACCACGAACTCTTCATTGCAGAGATCTGACACAGAGCTGCGAATGATAAGGAGCGCCAGGGTTTCCCGTGCGTAGAATCTTGTCGAGCGCCAAAGAGTTTAGTTTGGACAGAGGCAAATGCAGACGAAGAGCCAAGAACTCAGTCTTTCGAAGATTTGCTGCGACGAGAAACATCAAGACACAAACTGAAGGAGGATGTCATGTCGACAAAAAGGACCATCAGGACACGTCTTTATGCGGAGGATTTACCGCTGATCTGGAGACATTGGAAAAGAAAGGCTACGATTATTGGTGCAACTCAAGAATAGGGGGCTTCCAGCGCAATTTGACCTAGTGGTCAAGGTAAATGGGAAGATTCTGGGATTATCGAAAACTGGGCAGGGAGATGAGTCGTATTAAAAAAAAAAAAAAAACGCGCAGCAACGGAATACAGGATTTAGAACGAGCGGCAAAGCAGGTACAGGATTTAGGTGAGCCATGATCAAAATCTAAATTGAGCTCCAGACCCAAATGGGGCTGCAACCGCCTCCAGGCCAGCTTACCAAGTTCCTGCGTGATTCGCTGATACTCCCAACCGCCCGGACTCCCAAGATTCCACTCAGAGTGATAGCCCAAATGATATTTGAATGAAAAGTATGATTAAATATGAGAATTGATTGAAGAATTTAGTTTGATGGATATAATAAAGTTATGAATGGTAATTGAGCGAATAATGAGATAAAAAAAAGTGTAAAATAAAATTAAAAATTTGAATGAATGTGATATAGAAGTTTGAAAATAAAATGGGGAAGATGTATTAAAAGAAAGAATGTGATAAAATAAAAAAAAATTAAAGAAGGAAGAAAAAGAACTCTTCCACAGATACCTCCCTATTTAGTGACATGCGTGTTAGCTTATCAGGTTAATACCATTCGAATAAAAAAAAAAAATAAAAAGGAAAAAATAAAAAAAAAAAAAAAAAAAAAAAAAAAATGAAAAAATAAAAAAATAAAAATAAAAAAACTAGAGAAATAAATAAAAAAATAAATAAAAAGAATAAAATGAAAATTAAAAAAAATAAAAATGAAAAAATAAAAATTAATAAATAATTTCGACCCTGCACCGAATACCAGTCCGCCTCGGCTAAAGCAGGTACAGGATTTAGGTAGCCATGATCAAAATCTAAATTGATCTCAGACCCAAATGGGGCTGCAACCGCCTCCAGGCCAGCTTCCAATTCCGCGTGATTCGCCGAACTACCATCCGCCCGGACCTCGCGATGGCGGGTGGGTCGAAACAAGCTCTTTGTATTATATCAATCAAAGAACTACCGTCATATTTGAATACAAATATATCAGACAACACACTTGCAAGAGTAAATGCAGTTAGAAAAAAAACAAAATAATTTATTTTACTTTGTATTTTGTTCGATTTTTGCTGTGCCTTTTGCTCTAACTGTGTGTAATAATAATTGAAACGCGTACTTAATGTTTCAAATTTACTATTAAGACTATTCACAGTTGTCTGCGTATCCCATGTATTATAGATTCCATCGCAGACCTTCTTCTCGTCATCCACGCCGGCAAAATTCTGTGGTAATATCTCATAAGTAATTACATTGATAGATAATTCAATGCGACGTATGGCTTCCAGCACCGTACGTATACCGTCGGGATCAAACGTTTGTTCCTCCTTGCTCAGAGAAAGAGCCCAGTCATAAAGGTATTTCTCAAGATCCCGGGCCATCGTGTAGTGATCTGTAATAAACTGCCAGAGATTCATAAGCCAAGTTTCTTGGTCGTCATTGGATACAATTGCGATGTGTCCATCATAACCTTCAGCGAGGTAAATTATGCCATTACTAAAATCATTATATTTCCTTGCCGACGAACCCGCAAAGCCTACTAGCCCTTTCTCGAGATTTCCTGGCTCGAACTTCAGATCACTTTCTTCATCGAATGAAAGTAGAGCACCTGTTCCGACAACTCTAGTTGGATTTCGTCCTTTAGCCCCGCGGAACAAGAAACCACAGAAATATATAATGATCACTTCTAAATTCAGCTTTCCTAATTCGAACATTCATTTATCAATGCGGAGTTTAGTCCACCTCCACCTGAACTACCATTTTCCGTTAGATTTTCAAATCTCCAAGCAGCAAGCCAAGACGTTCAATCCCTCCTTCTTCTTCAAGTTCGCCTTTTATAAGGAAATTGATGCTCCCTACACCATGGTCAAAATAAACAACGTTTTCTCTTATGTTTTCGGAGTCAAGCTTGAATCCAACGCACTCAGATTTCACTTTCTCATGAGTGATGACCTCTCGCATTATTCCTGTTGGTCCCACTAGCGTTCCAAGCAAATATCCATGTTTGGCTTGAAGAGACAAGGGGAATTGTTTGTCGAATTCCTCCGCTGACCACCGGTACCCTGTAAACTTCTCGCTATTGTTGAGTACTTTAGCGATATAATTCAATTTACGAAGTTGGTGAATCTGGTTGTCAGAATATTCGATTGAGCACCCTAAAGAGAAATGGAATGTTAAGAAAAACTTGAATTTTGTTGAAAGGCTAATATGCTCGATACTCATAATTGCCTTCTCCTTGCCAGCTTAGTCTTTAAAGTAAGTTATCCCTTAGATACATTATTATCTTTGCACGTTACTATTGGGCAAAATCTGTCATCTTTTGGAAACGACGATAAGCAAATTGGCGGTATCTCGCCACCCTCTAGCAGTAGAAGGTGAAAGTGCTTCCACCCAACTGGCAAGGAAACGTTCCCGCAAATCTAAGATCTCATATTTACCCAGGCTGTAACACAGCTGGTAACCAGGGTTCAACCGAAATCGCTCTATTTGCATAACGGCCTCGTCTGCTACAAAACCTACGGAAACAAGCAGAGCGGCAGCCTCCTCCGCAGTGAACCTTCGCAAGGCTAAACCAGAGTCTATTAAGCAACGAGCTGCTCTCCACAGTCTCCGCTTGCAATCCACCAGGAGCTCCAACTCGTCCTCCACGTAGCCAGATTCGGCAAGTATGGATTCAGCATAATAGGCCCACCCTTCGTAGAAAAGTGGCGACTCAACTTGTCTTCGTACCGGGTTGTCCAGATTGCGACGAATAGTGTCCAATAAATGATGCCCTGGGTAGGTTTCGTGAGCAGAAAGAAAGCGAAACTCCCGGTGTAACCGTTGCCTTCGGAGAAGATCGATTTGTGAATTGCTTGATGGTCAGCCGACGGTAACATAGAAACAGGCCAACTCACGAGAGTCAACGGTCAAGGGTGCGCTGTAAGAGGCCCCACTTCTAACCGGGCGCAAATAAGTTGCTGTCTCGGCTAGGACCAACTCCTGATCCTCGGGGCCGCTCAAAAGCTCAAGGTTGACGCAGAGTTTCCGCAATCTTGCTATTTCGTTACCGTAGAGTCCAAAAAGGTCAAACTCTCCTTCGTTGCTAGGTAGGTAGCTCTCATAGACCTGCTGCCAATCTTGGTTGGGATTTATCCTCCGGCGAAGCCGTTCTATTTCTTCCAGGCTAGTCCGCCATTCTTGCTCGGCAATACGGTAGATTTCCTCTAAAGACCTGGTGCAACCAAAATGGCGCTGCACGAGCTCTTCTACCGAAACAGACTGAACCGTGGCTGCGGGTGTCGAACCGAGTTCGCGCAGGTTTGCTCCAAAGGCAGTAAGTGCCTCCTGGGCCTCTGCGCATGGCAGGGCCAGTTGCTCCCGCCAGCTATGGCCATCTAACTCAAGAAGAATTTCATCGAGATACTTTTGAGCATGCTGCACCACAGCCAGGGCAACCCTATAGTAAGGACCCGGGATGGAGCTCAGACTTTTACTCCCCTGATCAATCAGTCTTTTAAAACCAGAGAGCCGTTCAGCGGTGCGACCGAACCGTTCCTCTGCGTCTTGGAATGGCTTGTTAAGGGCATGATCGACACCGATACAACCAACTTTGAGGTAAAGGAGAGGATTATGGCGCCAGGACTTGACCTCCTCCAGTTCGATTAGCAACCCCGCCATATTATGGAGGAGAAGCTGACGATCAATTTCCTCCTCGAGATCTTGTGCCCTTGGTTGTTTTTGCAGCTGTGCCTGCAAAGCCCGCACTGAGTAGACTACCGAAGCAATCGCTTCCTGGCTCAAATCGTCCATAAGTTCCAGAAACCCTGCCGCCTCCTGGACCCGGGGTAAAAAGTGGAACTCATCACTGGCGCACATTACCGGAAAGGCCCTGGCGAGCAAAGAGAAGTATTCACTGGCAATTTTGCTGACTTGGCTTACTGGCTGATCTAACATCGCTCTCAGTCTTCCGCTGCCACCATGAAATTCTAAATCCCAATACCTGCCCGCCATGCGAGCAAGGCGAGGCGGGCGGGTCTAAATCCTAAACAAATCCAAATTATCCAAATCCAAATGCCCAAAACTCAGGATGAGTAAATTTGCACAATTCCGTTTGGGACATTGGAGCATTAATGTTTTGAATTTGTTTCGGATTTTGTGCTTCGGATTTGGGATTTTAGGATCGCTCCTATTGGCCTACAGACCTTTTAATTCGAGAAGACTTAAGTTTACCCCAGATTTATATCGGAGGGTACTGCCCAATCGTCCCCAAGGAAGAGCGGCAATTCTGCAATGCACAGAGGACCTACCTTAACCTGCCATTCCATTTGTTGCTCCAGTGGCTGTTTCAATGGGGAAGCGAACCCTGGTAGAACTATTTCTCTCCTCAGGTGCACTGGTAATTCTTCCAGGGCGGCCATGATCTTTTCCACCTTAAATGATTCGTAGATCATGGCCATATCAACGGTATCCCCTCGGCAGTCCACGAAGATTAGCCAATAAGAACTAAGCGTATAGGCCATAATGGAGGAAAGTACCTCCTGGGTAAACTCGCTGTTACCAGAAATAAGGACTAAGCTCCTGTCGTTCGGATGGTTTATCTCCACCAGGCCAGTAGTGGCGGGACGGGGCAGATCTAAAGCAGGCACTTGAGGAAGAATTTTTTCACCTTGCAGAGCAAGGTAAAAGGCCCGTATTTGGCTGTCCTTTAGAAGAGTGCATGTTGAGGGAGTCCGGATTCCCTTTTTCAGTTGCTTTGCGAATTCAGCACAAGAAACTTCACCGCACTCCTGGCAGTCAGTTTGTGGAAGGTATTTGAGAAAGTTTATTTTGTTGAGATAGAGATCAGCTGCAATCATTCATCTTGGGGTGCCGCAGGTTTATGGTCTGAACAGAGGAAAAAGCACGCTAGATTGCAAAGGGAGGTATGGTAGTAAACACTGTTGTGGATGCTCTCAGGCGCTGCAAAGTCAGGCTTCTTCCCAATGGCGAACAAAGTTGTCCAGCCTGAAAACATCTGTCATGCTGAGATCGATCCACTTCAGTCCTACACCTTGGTCGCCGCAGGGCTCCTGCTTCATACATATCCATACGACCTCAGCCTGGGAAAGAACCGAGCCATGATATTGTGGTAGATTAACGGTGATGTGTACCCGATCACCCACGCGCCAATTCTCACCGGTGCGGACAAAAACTCCAACAGGGCTAATGTTTTTGGCTTTTCCCTTAGCGGAACCACGTTTGCCTAGCAAGCAGTACTGAGTATCAATTAAAGCGCGCGGAAATCGTCTTTCTTCTCTCATGTCAGTATCTTTCTCCCAGTTTTTTCTTATTTGACCTTATATCATAAAATCAAGCGCTTGCACAGAAAAAACAGACCCAGACCATAGGCAAGGGGATCATTCCTATTTTCGGCTCTTGCCCCCCAGTTCCTGTGCTGTGTACCTCGCAGCTCACCCTGGCCTTGCTTGTGACTGGTTCCTCCTTGGGGATGTTTCCCGAGATACTTCTTTGTCTGGCAAATCTTTGTTTTTCAAATTGATCATGCTAAGATGTCTCGATTTTCCCCTTGTTTTCTCCTGGAGGTGATTATGAAAGTAAGGAAGTTAGTTATTGTCGGGGGTGTGGCTGGGGGTGCCTCAGCCGCAGCCAAGGCGAGGCGCTGCAGCGAGGAGGTAGAGATCATCATGTACGAAAAGGGCCCAGATATTTCCTATGCTAACTGCGGCCTGCCCTACTATCTCTCCGGTGTCATCCAGAAGCGAGAGGACTTGCTCATCACAAGCGCCGAATTTTTTCGTCGCCGTTTCCGGGTGGACGCCCGGACAAAGTGTGAGGTTGTTCAAATTGACCGCGAGGAAAAAAGAGTAATCGTCAATAATCTCGCTACAGGGCTAACTGAAGAGGAATCCTATGACCGCCTAGTTCTGGCGCCAGGCTCCCATCCCATAATACCGCCGGTGCCGGGTGTGGACCTTCCCTTTGTCTCCACTCTCAAGACTCTTGAAGACACTGATCGAATATTCAACTTCCTTAAAGAGAAGAAACCCAATAGGGCCTTGGTGGTAGGCGGAGGTCTCATCGGTGTTGAGGCCATTGAAAATCTTGCTCTAAAGGGTCTCCAAACCACAGCTGTTGAGCTTGCTCCGCAATTACTCACTTTCCTGGATTGGGAAATGGCCGAGAAAGTTCGCTGGCACATGCAGCACAAGGGCGTAAACATCCATCTTTCAGAGGGTCTGGCGTCGGTGGAGGAACAAAACGGCCAAGGAATGGTAAGAACTGACCAAGGCCGAGAAATCCCCACCGACCTGGTTCTCATTGCGGTTGGCATAAGGCCAAACGTCGCTTTAGCCAAGAATGCCGGACTTGAACTTGGTATTACCGGTGGAATCAAGGTCAACCAGTTCATGCAGACAAGTGACCCCGATATTTTCGCCGCAGGAGATTGTATCGAAACCACCAACCTGGTGACTGGCAAGCCGGTTCTTACGCCCATGGGCTCAGCAGCAAACAAAGAAGGTAGAGCCGCTGGCGCCAACGCACTCGGTCGCCGTATTGCGGTCAAGGGTTTCACCTCCACTATTATCGTCAAGGTCTTCGACCTGACTGTGGCCAAAACCGGCCTTTCAGAACGGGAGGCCTTGGCTGAGGGCTATTCACCTCTGGCGCTCTACGTGGACCCCAGTCATCATGCCGGTTATTATCCGGGAGCCAAATCTCTGAGTATCAAGACGGTGACCGACCGTGACAGCGGCAGACTGCTTGGTGCCCAGGTTATTGGCGAGGAAGGAGTAGATAAACGTATTGACGTCTTGGCAACTGCCATTTATCACCATATGAGTTTGGAGGATCTTCTCAATCTGGATTTGGCCTATGCCCCTCCCTATTCAGCAGCCCGCGATCCGGTCATAATTGCCGGAGCTGTGGGCCAGAATTATTATCAGGGCGACTGGAATCCCATCACCCCTCACGAACTTAAAGAAAAGATGGATGCGGGAGAAGACATTGCCCTAATAGATGTCCGAAACCGGCTGGAATTGGCCAAACGAGGCCCTCTCCCAGGGGCCACCCACATTCCTATAGATCTTCTCCGCAGAGAACTGCAGAAACTGGATCCTGATAAAGAAACCATTTTGTACTGTGCCCAGGGATTGCGTTCCTATCTCGGCAACCGTATTTTGGCCATGAGAGGTTTCAACCGGGTAAGGACGTTGTCGGGGGGACTGGACAATTGGATGTATGAGGTGGAATCAACGGATTCCAGCTAGAGAATCAAATTAAAGCTGGACTTTTTTCGCTTGATTTTTACTAGAGCCCTGTATTAAAGTCGCCTCGGATATGGCCCGTATTATAGCCCGGATGTTTGATGAATTGCTGTCACGAGACCACGAAGATGGGCGTGCCACCGGGTAACCGCCGGGTGTTGGTCCCGAGGCGTACTTTTGAATGGTACGTCGCAGGGGCCAATGCCCGAGGACGCACGGAAGGACGGCCATATCCGTGGTCGTAATAAGCGATTCATGAAGCATCCGGGCTATATAGGTCGATCTCGCTTCAGAGGATTGGACTCCTTTGCCAAAGCGAGGACCTGGAGTTAGGGACCATATGATTTAATTTTTTGAAAGGAGGTTAGCGCTTTGACAAACGGAACGGTTAAATGGTTTAATGACAAGAAAGGGTATGGTTTTATCCAGCAGGAAAATGGTGAGGACATATTTGTTCATTACTCTTCCATCACGATGCCTGGATTCAAAACTCTCACTGAAGGTGAGCAGGTGACCTTTGAGATAGAAGAAGGTGACCGAGGTCCTGTGGCCAAAAACGTTTCCAAACTTTGATGACAACTGAGAGGTAGTCTAATCTAAAACATTATGGGCATCTTGTCTCATGCGGACTGGATGCCCTTTTATTTAACTCTGAATGCTGGACTGTCGATGATTGATAAAGAAGCAAAAAAGAGGCTAAAGAGGATACAAAAAGAGGTCAAGAAATTAAAAAAAGAGCTCAATAAGTTAGAGCTTCGCCCTTGTCAAAACGATGTTGAGTTGCAGCAGAAAGAGGAAGACCTTAAAGAACTAAACGACAAACTGCGTGAATTGGAAAAGGAGCAGGATAGATACATTCTTGACTCCGGCCGGATAAAACACAGCCTTTGATTGCTTAACAGTTCCCGGCCCCTGGCTCAACCCGCACACCTTCGGCCCGCTCTCTGGCCGCGTCCTTTTGCAAGAAGTCGCACTCTTCTCGATCAAACTCCCAACAGCATTGCGGCTTGATTAGATAGATGGAGCAGAAAAACTTGCCGGTGGCGAAATATTCGAAAAGAAAAGGGCAGAATCGCTGATACCCTGAGCCATCACCACGAAAATACATCAGCCACTCGCTAGGCGGTTCAATGGATCCGGTGAACTCCGCAGGGCCGCCTCGTATTTCACAGCAGCATCCACAGTGATTACAGCTGCCTGTTTGCGGAATAGTTTCTTCGGGGGAGCCTTTGAGGCTCATACTAGAAACCTGGCCATCCTTATTGAGACTCCTTAAGGCCAGTCGAATAGACTGGAATATTCTTGCCCATTCCAACAAATGCTCAGCTGCGATCCTCGCTAAACTCTCCTCAGACAAATCGTTAAGTCCTGGCTCTCTCCCAAGTTCTTGGACGTTGAGTTTCTCCAGTTTAGTGAAAGGAAAGTACGGATCAGACAGAGCCTCTATGAGTAACTGGCGTTCGGTTTGGAGCTGGTAGCAGCTAAGAAGCGAATCAAGCGCTTCATACCAACCGCTCAAGTCCAGCTTAGACTTGCCCTGTATTTCCTGCTCACGACGGCTACGATTAACTTGGCAAAAATTAAAAAAAAGGTGATTTAAGGGAGTTATTGACATCGGGGCGAATGTGGATGGCAAGCTTACCGGATAGTTTCCCACGCTGTGCGCTGCCTGTCCTCAGCTTTTTGTCCTGAGGGTGTCGAAGTAGTCGAAGGATACCCTATGGGTCAACGGACAAATTGTGGCGCTGCAAAAACTTCTCCCAGCGATTGTCAACCCAAGCTTGCAGATGGGCAACCTGTTCAGGTGTTATGTGTCTAAATCTTTCCTGTGACTTCACATACTCCTCAACTGGTTTTTGCTTACCGCTTTTTGCCATTGTACGGCTACGACCTGTGAGACGGAAAACTCCATCTTCAACCTCGAAAAGAACCCACATGGCAGTATCCACCCCCAGCTTGCCAAGTTTTACCAATTGATCTGTGGGAAACCCCCAGCCGGGAGCACAGGGGATGTTTATTTGGATGAAGCGAGTACCATGGATGGCCCTAGCCTTTGCTACCTTATCATAAAGATCCAGAGGGTATGCCGGAGATGCTGAGGCAGTGTAAGGAATATCGTGGGCTTCCATGATTGCCAGCATATCCTTTTTGTGCTCGACCTTTGTGGCTGGAGTGGTGGTGGTAAATGCTCCCAGAGGTGTGGCGCTTGAGCGCTGAGTGCCTGTGTTCATGTAACCTTCATTGTCGTAACAGATGTAGAGAAAATCGGTATTCCTCTCCGCCGCAGCGCTCAAGGCTTGAATGCCGATGTCGAAAGTGCCCCCGTCTCCGGCTATCCCCACTACTGTGTAGTCTGTCTTCCCTAGCACTTTAAGACCAGCAACAATGCCTGTAGCCGAAGCAGCGGTACTAGCAAAGGCGGTGTTGATATTGGTCAGTCGCACCGAGGTACAAGGATATAGCCCGTGCAGCACGGTCAAACAAGAGGCAGGTATGGTCAGAATGGTCTTTTCCCCCAAAGCCTTTAGAATGTGGCGGTAGGCCAAAGACAAACCACACCCTGAACAGGCCCGGGTCCCGGGCAAGAAATATTCTTGCTCTGGAAGTTGCATCACTGTTGTGGCCATAGCCTCAATCCTCTAGGTTTTTCTAGATTCAACTATGAGTGGATTCACTCCGCTTAATCCACCCTACAAAGAGCTATGCGCTCTGCGCCATGCGAATTAAACTGCCACCCCTAACCACTTTGGGCCGTTAACCCGGCCCTTCATCTGCAAGGCCTCTAAAGTAGCGGCTTCCAGGTCGGAAGCAACCACGTTCTTTCCCCCCAGACCCACAATATAATTAGCTATGGAGGGGCGCAATCCACCTTCAAAAAGAGCTGCTTTTGTCTCGGTGCAGGTGGCTCCCTCGTTTCCGTAACTTATGTTCTTGTCGAAAATCACCACTTGTTTCACACCTGACAGCGCTTGCCGCAATTGCTCGGCGGGAAAAGGCCTGAAGACTCTAAGCCCTACTACCCCAGCTTTATGGCCTTTTTCGCGGAGCATATCAACAGCGAGGGAAGCCTCGTTGGCGAGAGACCCCATGGTGAGAAGAATTGTATCAGCCTCTTCAGTCTTGTATTCCCAGATCAAACACTCGTAGCTTCGGCCGAAAATCCTTCCGAATTCGCCACCAACTTTGGCAATCAGCTCTCCTGCACTTTCGAGGGCCTCTTGTAACCTCATGCGAAATCCCATGTAACTGGGACAGGCAACACCCTGAGCGTTAGCTCTGGGTTCTGCCAGCATCACCGGGTTGATGTTTATAGGTTCCGGGCCGTCCACCTGCAAATGTGGCACATAGGGCGGCAAAAAAGCATCCACTTGTTCCTGCTCTGGTATTTCTACTGGCATAACCGTGTGCGACAGAATGAAACCGTCGAAACAGACCATCATGGGGACGTGGATCTGCTCACAGATTCTGTAACCCATAAGAACACTGTCCAAAACCTCTTGATTATCTCTGCAGTAGACTTGCATCCAGCCGGTATCCCGCTGGGAAATGGAATCTTGCATGTCGTTGAAAATAGTCCAAGGCGCTCCAAGTCCTCGGTTCGCCAGGGCCATGACTATGGGAAGCCTTGCTCCGGCAGCCCAATGTAGTTGCTCGTGCATGTAGGCCAGACCGTTTGCTGAAGTTGCGGTGAAGACTCTGGCTCCCACTGTGGAAGCAGAAATGCATACGGTTAGGGCGCTGTGTTCGCTTTCCACTCGAATAAACTCGGCTTTTAATTCGCCCGACTCAACATATTTCACCAGAGTCTCAGGAATCTTCGATTGTGGGGTTATGGGATAGGCAGCAATAACTTGCACCCGGCTAAGCTTGGCCCCCATGGCGGCTGCCTCGTTGCCATTGATAATTTCTACCTTACTCATCTCTGTACCCCAAAATCCCGATCGCACTCCCCCAGTTCAAATCAGTACCCCTTATTCAACTTCCTCTTGGATGGAGCATTCACTGAGGACGAATTTTTCCTCTACTTCCATGCGTATTGCCTTTGTCGGGCACACCTCGGCGCAAACGCCGCAGCCCTTGCAATAGGTTAAGTCTATCTCAACCGGGATTTGCCTCGTTACTGTGCCGTCAGGACAGTATAGCCAGCACAAGTAGCAGGTGTCTTTTTGCTTCTTACAAGGAGTGCACTTGCTAAGATCGATGACTGGACGCTTGGCCCTCCAATCACCCGTTTTCCCCGCTTCACCTCGCGTCAAGGTGGCACAGGCAGAAACAAACTGGTTTTTTTCCGATGCCATAGTAAAGTTTCCTCACCTCGAATGGGATCCTGCTGGCCCCTTAACCTCTAAGCGAGTTTTTCAGTCCCTTGTCAAAATTGGGGGTATTATAACACTTGCCAGCAAGAAAAAGGATCCGGCCTAGCCCGAATATTTCATGAATTATTGTCGCGAGACCGCGAAGATGGGCGTGCCACCTGGCAACCGTCCCGCGGTAGCGCGGGATTGTTTCCGAGGCGTACCTGAACGGTACTTCGCAGGGGCCAACACCCGAGGACGCCAGGAAGGACGGCCATATCCGTGGTCGCAGCAGGCGATTCATGAAATATCCGGGCTATACTCCAGGCGATGATAATTTCCATACACGGTTTATCCGAGTTGCTTGGTAGGTGAGCCGGGCACCTCGAATATTGATCTGAGCCGCTTTCGGGTTGAAGTTCTTGCTGATGGCTTTTTCCAGACTCTCCATGTTGACAAGGCTGCTAGCCCTGGAAAAAGCCCCAAGCAGAGAAGTATTGATCATTACTGTCCCCGCAACCACCAAGCCGACCTCTTCAGCAATTGAGTTGGCATCGGAGGTTGCCACCGCAATGTCCATATCAGTGCAGAACTTTTCGGGGGGATTACTGGAGTTCAAGATAAGGAGTCCATCCGGTTTCAGACCCCCTAGTACATCCACCGCTTGCATTAACCTTTCATCCAAAACCACCACTACTTCAGCTTTAGCCGTTGGGGTCAGCGTACGAATGGGTGTTCTCGAAAACCTTGTCGTAGCGGTAATTGGCGCCCCCCTTCGCTCAACACCAAAAAAAGGTGCTGCAGTAACCCCTTTATACCCATCAATGTACGCCGCCTCAGCAAGTATCATTGCTGCGGTTACGGCTCCCTGACCGCCTCGGCCGTGCCAGGTGACATTGATGATCGCCTGATCTCTAACGTTTAGGTCCATAGTCGGGCTTTTTTCCTTGGAAGCGTTTTGGCTTGGGGTTTCTCCTTGCCGGCGACTAATTTCTGGGATAGTCTTTCCCGGTATAAGAATAACCTAGTCGTTTTTGTGCTAGAGAGCATTGAACATGCCGAAAAACCTGATAGAGACAATTACTCTGCCGAACGGTTTGATTTTGGAACTCTGGGACAAGTCTAGACCAATGGCTGGCGACAGGTGGCTCATCTCCCTTCTGGCCAAAGTGGAAGTCCCTGTCTTATCAGAATACTTCTCCACCCTGGACAACGGCGAACAAGCTTACCGGGATCTACTCGCTGCTTACGGTGACCCCCTGGTTTTCATCCAGGAAAAAAATAGACATTTCGTGGATGAAAAGGACACCAAAGACGTGCTCGCAGGACTCTGTCAGCGGTTTAAGGATAATCTGCTTTCCTACCTTGGCAACCCCAGATTTGCTTTGCTCTATGTAATGAAAAAATATGGCGACCTACAAGATCGCCAATATTCTAGTGCCGAAGACCCCCAGAAATGATGCACTCCTGCCCTAGAGGCAGAAGCGGAATTTTACTGACTGTTTCTAAGTTAACATTCCTCGGCCAAGGATTGTAATTTTAGGCTGCCGGTCGATAACGTCTCTGTCTTCTCTGAATTCTTTTGATTGCTTTCTTGCGTTTGATTCTTCTCCGTTCGCTTTTGCTCAGGTAGTAAGTGTGTCGCCGGAGTGCTGGTTGTACATTTTTCTGAAAATCTTTTCGGAGTTTTTTTATTTTCCTTTCCAGAGAATCTTTTTCAGAGCTGACCATCCACTGTTCACCTCTCTTTCAATAAGAAAAAGCCCTTTTAGAGGGCCAGCCGCAACTTATTTGAGAAATGAAACGTTTTCTAACCTCTTCATAATCCAGAAGGTCATCACCCAAAGAAAGTATACTGCTGTAGCCCTATAGAATTTTTTTTTCTAACATATCTTGAAAAGACTTGCAACCCCACAGATTGATCTCGCAGAGCGCATAGAACAAAGCTTATGCGGCGAGACGGGCCCTTCGGCAGGCTCAGGGTAAACTCCCGTGAGGTCGAGCGAGACGAGGGACAGAGATTAATCAGATGCTCTATTCCTTCAGTGAACCTTTAAAGTCCGGCTTCCTTTTTTGTAAGAAAGCCCCAAAGCCTTCACTCGCATCCTCACTGGCAAAACAGAGGGCAAAAGCTTCCATCTCTAAAGCGCATGCGTTTCTTAAATCCAGGCTCATTCCCTGGTCAATAACGTGCTTGACCGCCCGAGTCGCCACTCTCCCTTTACTGGCGATAAGGGATGCCACCTTCCTGGTCTCCTCCATGAGCTTGTCAGGCGGAAACACCTTGTTCACCAACCCTATTTCCTTAGCCTCCTGAGCACTGATCATCACACCGGTCAAACAGAGTTCTTTGGCCAGGGCCCGCCCCACCAAACGAAGCAAGCGCTGAGTTCCACCAAAGCCGGGAATAATGCCTAGGTTGATTTCGGGCTGCCCAAGCTTTGCCGTTTCCGAGGCATAGATAAAATCGCATGCCAGGGCGATCTCGCACCCACCGCCAAGTGCAAACCCGTTTACGCACGCGATTACAGGAATACTCAAATTCTCCAGGGCAAAGAGAACTTCCTGCCCCTTGACCGCGAAGTGCTTGGCAGAGACAGGATTCAGTTTCTGTAATTCCTTTATATCAGCACCCGCAACGAAGGCCCGATCCCCCGCGCCCGTCAAGATAAGGGCCCTGACATCCTCATTGTCTTCAATCGTCCTTACGGCCTCACCTACTTCGGTAAGGGTACCCATTTTCAATGCATTCAGCACCTCAGGCCGGTTAAAGGTTAAAGTGGCAATTCCCTCTTCTACTTCAAACAGGATATCCTCATACGCCATATTGCACCTCTCCTTTGCTAATCAAACAGACCATTACACATGCGTTATCGGCTGAGTCCATAAAAATTGAAATCCTTCTCCATGTCAAGAAAAAGCCTCCACAAATAAAAAACCACCACTTTTTCTCTTTCCACCGCCTCAACCCAGGATAATCAAGCTAACAATATGGATTCTGCACCACAATAATTTTTAGAAATTACCCAAAACCGGTTTGACCACAAATGAGTAATTTTACCCAAAAGTGGTCAGACCAGAAATGGGTAAAAATTGTTTTAAGGTAATGTTTTGTGCCGAACAAAATCACAGCCAAAGTTTAGATTAAGGGATGATATCTGAAATCTCTGACTGACCGAGGTTAGTCTAGATTTCTCGTCATTAAACGTAACCACCTTAGGGCATATTTGAACCGATCCAATTTAATAGTTCCTTGGTGTTGTAAGATTGGCGTTTCAAGTTTCCACAATTGTTCTATACCGCCCGTTAACATTGACCTATGCATTCACTGGGCTCTGGCTCCGAGTTTATATGGCGACTGAGCTGCTTGTGGGCCGATAGGAATAGTTTTTCTGTCTCTGCCCAGGCGATGCAGGCATCGGTAATGGAGACACCGTATTTCATGTTAGACAAGTCGCCGGTATTTCTCTGCTTGCCGTCATTCAGGTTGCTTTCCAGCATCAGGCCGATCAAAGAGTCATTTCCTGCGATGCGCTGATTGATCACATCTTGCCAGGCAATCGCCTGATTTCGATGATCTTTTCTTGAATTAGCATGAGAGCAGTCGACCATAATCGCTTCGGTCAACTTCCTTTCTCGTAAAAGCGTCAGCGCTTCTCCGATGCTGACCGAATCATAATTGGGCCGGCTGCCGCCACGCATCACCACATGAGTCCAGGGATTGCCGCTTGTTTTAACGATACTGGTCAGGCCATTATGATCGATGCCCAAGAAACTTTGCGGCGACCCGGCGGCTATCACGGCGTTTACGGCCATGGTTAAATCGCCGTCGGTGCTGTTCTTGAATCCAACCGGCATGGAAAGGCCGCTGGCCATTTCACGGTGTGTCTGCGATTCGGTCGTTCGAGCTCCGATGGCGGCCCAGCAGATTAGATCCGCGATGTACTGAGGCGTGATCGGATCGAGCATTTCCGTAGCCGCTGGCAGACCCATCTCAGTGATTTGCAAAAGCAGTTTGCGAGCAATCCTAAGGCCCGCTTCCATATCGCAGGAGCCGTCCAGTCCCGGATCGTTAATAAGTCCCTTCCAGCCCACAGTGGTGCGGGGCTTTTCGAAATATACCCGCATTACCACATAAAGCGTCTCGGCGACCTGTCGCCGCAAATGGTTTAACTTCTCAGCATACTCCATGGCCGCCTTCACTTCATGAATAGAGCAGGGTCCGACAATAACCAGAATGCGTTTGTCCTTCTTGCTCAAGATGTTCTCGATGGTTTCTCGACCTGTAAGAATCGTTTCAGTGGCCTTGCGAGTCATCGGCAACTCTTCTTTAAGGGCTGCCGGAGAGGCTAGCTGGATGAATTCTTCAACGTGAATATCATACGTTTTCTTCAATGCCATATCTCTGCCTCCTTTAACAAAACAAAAAGACCGAAGGGATTTCATCCCGCGGCCTTTTTGCAAAGAGAAAAGCCGCGGGCTTTTGTCTGCCTGCGGCTTTGTGTTTGCTACAAATGTTATAACTCAGCGCACCTCAAGCAGACTTATGGCACAGTAATAGAAATAATACTTACACTGAAAAAGTATGCCCGTAGATGCTTTACCCACCGATATTTCCCTCACTGAATTTTTCCTAATATAAAGCTAGCGGACCCCTTTAATCATGTCAAGGGATTTCTCTTACCCTCTCGGTGGAACTCAACATACTTTAAACCACACTTTTCCTCTTAAGATCCAGCTACCATATCTGGTATTGAATGATTAGAGGTATTAGCCACGCCTGCCGACAGTGAGGCTATTCACTTACCCAAGAACACTGGCAGAGCATCGGCTGCGCTTTTCTCTTGCCAACTCTTTATTCGAATTAGAGTCCCTCAGCAATTTTCAACCTAAGCCAATCAATTCTAGCCCGGCTGGGGAATTTTTACCCAAAAAATACCGGGTATAAAATGGGTAAAAAGGATGTAGCACTGGTGTGGGCTTTTCAGCTGATTGACTGGCCCTTGCCCCTGTGCTAGTAAATGAGGCCACGTCATGATGCTATTGCACAAATTAACTTCCAATAGTTCGAAACTGTTTGCTATCTCCCGCTAGCTTTTGTATCAATGGACTACAACCACCCAAAGCTTAACTGGCGGCTTGCAACCACTCCCTAGCTTGTTGACCAGATAGAGGACTCTAAAAATGATTGATCTTCGCAGCGATACGGTGACAAAACCTACTGAGGCAATGAGGAAGGCCATGGCCACGGCCGAGGTGGGAGACGACGTTCTGGGTGAGGATCCTACGGTAAACCAACTGCAGGACAGAATAGCCTCAATCTTGGGCAAGGAGGCTGGTCTTTTTGTGCCCTCCGGCACCATGGCAAACCAGGTGGCTATTAAAACCCACATTCAACCTGGGGATGAGATCATAATCGATCAGAATGCTCATATCTTCTATTATGAGTGTGGCGCAGCGGCAGTTATCTCCGGTGGCCAATTTCACTGTTTGAGAGGAGAAAAGGGTATTCTCTCAGCTGAAATTATAGACGCTGCCATTCGTCCGGAGGACATCCACCAGCCACCCACCCGCCTCATCTGCCTGGAGAACAGCCACAATCGCGGTGGGGGAAGTATCTATACTTTAGAGAACCTGGCCGGTATTGCCCAGCTTGCCGCCAAGCACAACATCAGAGTCCACTTAGATGGTGCCCGACTGTTCAACTCCGCTCTAGCAGCCAAGACCACAGTAAAAGAACTCGCCCGCCAGACGGATTCTGTCTGTGTCGCTTTTTCCAAAGGTTTGGGGGCACCAGCCGGCTCGGTTATTTGCGGTTCGGCGGAATTCATCGAAAAAGCCATCCGCTTCCGAAAAATGCTTGGAGGTGGGATGCGGCAGGTTGGTATCCTGGCAGCCGCTTGTCTTTATGCCCTAGATAACAATGTGGAACGTCTGGAGGTGGATCACCAAAACGCCAAGAAACTGGCCCATGGACTCTCCGAGATTGATGGAATTAAAATTGATCCTGCACAAGTGGTGACCAACATCGTCCTCTTCGATGTGGGTTCCACTCCTATGGATGCAGATACTTTCGCAGAAAGGTTGGCCCCCGCGGGCGTTCTTCTTATTCCATTCGGTCCCACAACCCTTCGGGCCGTAACTCATCTGGACGTCACCACTGCAGAGATTGACGAAGCCTTGGAGATCATTCACAAATTCCTGAAAAAGGTTTAGCCGGTTTGGCCAGATAAGTGGCAAACTGGTCAAACAGGCCAAACTAGCGGAGTCCTCAATGCAGCGAATAGTGACTTTGCTGACTGACTTTGGAACCCGAGATCACTATGTGGCTGCGGTCAAGGGGGTACTGTTGAATATCAACCCCGGCCTCTATTTGGTTGACATCACCCACGAAATAAGACCTCAAAACATTAGAGAAGGAGCCTTTGTACTCGGTTCAACCTTCAAGTATTTTCCAGAGGGCACAATACATCTGGCAGTAGTCGACCCCGGGGTGGGGGGCAAACGTCAAGGCTTGGCCGCTGCTAGTGAACGACACCTCTTTGTCGGCCCAGACAACGGTCTCTTCGACTGGGCTTTTTCTCTTGAGCCACCCCGTCAGGTAGTGGCCTTGGAAGACCCTGCTTATCGGTTGCCTCAGCCAAGTTCCGTATTTCACGGCCGTGACATCTTCGCCCCAGCAGCCGGACATCTATCCACTGGGTTAACCTTGGAAAAACTGGGACCACCACTCGACTACCGAATGCGTCTGCCAGGTCGACTAGTCTTCCAAGAACAGAAGGAACTCCAAGGCGAAATCATCTACATAGATCATTTTGGCAACCTTATTTCTAATATTGAAATCCCCCCTTCGGCGGGCGGGAGACAACTGCAAGGTCTGCAAGTTTACCTTGGCACCGTAGAACTGTCAGTCGGCCCCAGCACATATGAGGAAGGGCCACCGTTGCAACCTTTTGCCCTAATAGGAAGCAGCAGCCTGTTAGAGGTCTCGGTGCCCAACGGCAGCGCCCATGAAGTAACCGGTTGCTCCGTAGGTACTTCGGTCCTGGTTCGGAGGTAAGCGCATGGAGAAAAATCGGCTTATTGAGGAACTGAAGCAGGCGGATTTGTTTTCGAGACTTGAAACCGATGAACTGGACGACCTTGTGGCAATAGCACGGGCCCGGCGGTTAGACAGCGGCAACATACTTTTCTCTGCCGGTGATCGAGCAAAGGGGTTCTATGTCCTCTTCGAGGGAAAGATAAAACTTTACAAGATTTCTCCCGATGGGAAGGAATACATCCTGCGCGTAGTAGGCGGCGGCCAAACATTTGCGGAGGCTGCCGCTTTTTCTGGTCTCGCCTACCCGGTGTTCGCGGAAAGCATGAGTCGATGTCGACTGGTGTACTTTGACGCCGGTGATTTCCGCAACCTCATCCAGAAAAGTCCTCAACTGGCCCTCAATATGATAGCCACCATGGCTTTACTTCTACAATCCCTCAACCAGAAGATCGAAGATCTTTCCCTGCGCGAGGTGGCTGCCCGACTTTGTCGCCATTTGTTAGTACGGGCCAGGCGGCAGCAGGGTGAAGCGAAAGACGGGACGACTTTCCAACTTGAAACCAGCAAGAGTGCCCTGGCGGCAAGCCTTGGGACCATAAGCGAGACTCTCTCCCGCACCTTTAAAAAGCTCCAACAGCGCGGAATTGTGCAAGTGGATGGCGGCGCTGTAACCCTGCTCGACTGCAACCAGCTAGAGCAAATTGCCGACGGAGACATTAAGCTTTAGTGGGTGGTCCTTTACAACCATATTGATCGTGCTTAACTTTCAGTCTGCAAAAAAACAAGTTTCCAAGGTTCTAGTTATAAGCATTTGCCGGAAGCTTGCAAGTTGGAGGACACAATGGCCGCAATCATGGAAAGATACAATATAGCGATAGATGTAGTGCTACTGAATCCGATGCAATCAACTCCCTTTGCCCATGGTTTTCACCTGGCTAGCCAAACTCCGAGTCACTCGGAGTCTCAATCGCCGGATCTCACCAGCACCTGGGAGAAGCATGAAAATACAAAGGCCGTTGATACTGATGAGGACCTTGAGCTTCATCAGTTAATGGAAGATGTTAAGCGCTATATTCGCAGTATTGATATAAGTAATTTGTAATTGAGAAAACCTCTCCAAGCCGGCGGGCAGCCTTTTCTGAGCCCTCCTCAGCTAGTTAACGGAGGGTATTTTTTTTGGCGTGAACAAAGTTTCCTTTTTTCTGTGTCAATGCATCTTGCAGTTGTCGGAGGACAAGTGGGCCATCTGTTGTGATCGGTCCAGTGCTCATCCCGCTCTGCTTAAGGAAAAAGCTGAGCTCGGCCATAATCGGCAGGGAAGCTGCCTCTCGCACATTGGGGTCAGTGGATTGGCAGAGTTCATCCGGCGAACCCGAAAAGATCACCTGTCCTCTCTCCATTACAGCCACTTTCTCCACCCAACCCAAAAATAACTCGAGCTCGTGAGCAATTATAAGCATAGTCCGATTGTGGTTGGCCCAGTCTTGTAAGAGCGAGATCAAGCGTTTTCGTTCTTTGGCGTTTAATCCCGCCAAGGGCTCATCGAGAATCAAAACTCGCGGTTCCAGGACCAGTAGGCTTGCCAAGGCGGCCTTTCGTTGTTGACCCGAGCTCAGAGATTTTGGCGAACGTTTGGCTAGTTCCTCAAGGGGAAAGGCAAGATCCTCGGCAATACTGCTCAGGCGGTTGGCAATTTCCCCTCTGTCCATGCCCAAGCCCACTCGAAGTCCCCAGGTGAGCTCGTCCCAAACAGTGTTGGCAAAGAACTGACGTTCAGGGTATTGACATGCCAGTATGACCCGCTCCGTGGCAGGCGAGGGTCCACCGTTAGTAGCGTGGAGATCCACCCCATTTAATCTTATGGTTCCCTTTGTGGGCTTCACTAACCCGGCCAATATTCGTGCTAGAGTTGTCTTGCCGCTGCCGCTCGGCCCCGTCAGCAGAACAACCTCCCCTGGGGCCAACTTCAATTCGACCCCGCTGAGCACCTGGCGACTGAAAGGGGTGTGAGCATAGAAATTGTGGCTTATATTTACTGCTTCCAGCATAAATCAGTCCGTTACCTTGTAAACGAGATCGTTCTCCCTAACTCGCTCTTTAACCTGGACACCAATCAGTTGACCCTTTACTGCCTTATCAATCGTTTGTTTCTCCTCCTGGATGCTTTTCACTTCTTGCTTGAAATCGGTTGTGTATCCCTTGAACCAGATCAGATCACCAACCTGCAACTCCCCTTCTGTGACCTCAATAGCCGCTACACTCGGTTTGGCAAAGTAATTCTTGACCACTCCCACCTTGATGTCAGCCATTAGCCTCACCTCCTTGCACATTTTAGATTGCAGATTGAAGATTGAAGATTACAAAATCTCAATGCTGCGACTGAGGTCAATCTAAAATCTCCAATCTTAAATCTTAAATCTCACGTGGCCTCATTATCTTTCCTGTGCTCTGAAGCTGTCAAGACCTCTAACAATTGTTCCAGGCTGGTAACTCCACCCGGCTCTGCTAGACCACTTCTGGTAAGCATCTCATCGAGCTGGACAATGGCCGGCAACTCCAGCCCCAGTCGCTCAATAAGCTCCTCTTCCTGTAAGAAATAGTACGGGGAGCTATCAAAAACCACGCTGCCCCTTTCCAGGGCAATTAGCCTCTGGGCTACAACAGCCTCCTCCAGCAGGTGCGTGGTATGCAGCATAGTGCAGGATGCCTTTCGGTGGATGCTTTGCAGCAGGCTTAACATTTCCCTCCGGCTGCGGCCGCCAACCATTGAGAGGGGATCGTCTAGCAAGAGACAGCTCTTGCTCTGCGCTAAGGCGCCTGCAAGGATTAGCCGTTGCTGCTCACCTCCGGAGAGATGATGGCTGAAGTCCCTGGCCCGTTGCCAAAGACCAACCCATCTCAAAGCTTCCTCTACACGAATACTGATGACCTCTGGAGCCAAACCCATGTTTTCGAGAGCAAAGGCCACATCTTCGGCTACCACGGGCGAAACAATCTGATTCTCGGGGTTGGCAAAAACACAGGCAGCAAAATGGTTCAGTACCCCAGCAGGAAGAACAGTGGAGTTCACCCTAATTTTCCCTGTTTGGGGCTGAAGAAGTCCCTTTATCAACTTCAGGAGGGTGGTCTTGCCGGCGCCTGACGGACCTACCACAGCAACCCATTCGCCAGCTGAGATTGTTAAACTGAAATCAGCAAAGAGAGGTTCTTCCTCACCAGCTCCGTAGGAAAAGGTGATGTTATCGAGTTCTATACTTCCCATGTGGCAAGAATACCCGGATTTCTGGCAGATTCAAGCGATTTCATCTCAGGATGTGCCATTTTGTCTTTAGGTGTCAGGTGTCAGAATCCAGTAGGCATAGAGCACTATTGAGGATTTTGAATTTCGAATTGCGGATTGCGGATTGGGTATGTGAGATGTGGGATATGGGATATGGCATAGGGCATAGGGCATAGAGCGTAGCGTTTTGTTGATTAGTTGATTAGAGAATTAGTTAATTCGTTAAAACCTTTGAAACCGTTGAAGTCGTTGAAACCGTTCAATTCGCGAGACTCACTTGCGATTTGAATGCTCCTACCTGTTACAACGAATGACAGCGAAGCGTATTGACCTAATGACGGCGAAGCCAAAATGACCTGAAGCTCGTCAGCGCGAATCAGTGGTGCCTAGTGCATAGTGCCTTGTTGAAAAGGCTGTCAGCTGTCTGCTGCTTGCTGTCCGCTGGAATGGGCGCTTTGCTCTGTTCGATCTGACCTGGCCTACCGAAGATCCCGCTTTGCGGGGAAGGACCAGGCTTGCTAGGTGGTTTGGCACGCACCTTGAATGTGATTGACTAGTTTTTTTATTTAGTGATAATTTAGCCACTGATGTCCACGACCGCTGGGGAAAACTAGACATGGCTGACACCATGAATTTCAAGAAAGGAGCCACCATCATCCACGAAGGGACCACTGGCTCCTATGCCTATCTTATACTCTCGGGCTCGGTTGAGGTGTCCAAAAAAGTCGGAGAGGAAAAGCTTGTTCTGTCCAGATTAGTAAAGGGTAACATTTTCGGGGAGATGAGCCTTGTTGATGACAAGCCCCGGTCCGCCACCATTGTTGCCCTTGAAGATACTGAGGTTAGAGTCATAAGCCGTGACCGCTTTGAGTCCATGTTAGAACAGAACCCTCGTGCCGTGATCCCTCTGCTCAAACAGGTTTTTCAGCGTGTCAGGTATCTGAACCAAATGGTAACGGCTTTTTGCGGCCAGGCCAGCACCGGGACCGTAGAACTTGCAACTCAACCACTGCGATTGAGGGCGGTGACTGAAGAGGCCGAGCGGGCTATGCAAGGTAAGGAAATAGACATCACCAAGATACCTTTTCAGATTGGTAGACTTTCCAAAGCCAGTGTTTTTGGCTCTAATGATTTGGATATCCAAGACACCGAACCATATCGGGTTTCAAGGTGTCACTGCTTAATAACCATCGTGGATAATGAATACTATGTAGTTGATACAGTCAGCAGCCGCGGTACAGCGGTTGACGGCAACAAGATTGGCGGCCGTGAAGAGCAAAAACGAGTATTATTGGAAAGCGGCAAACATCGTATTACCCTCGGCGGAGAAGAGTCTCCCTACGTTTTTGACCTTGTAGTTCCCTGACCTGTCTTCAAGAGTTTTGGAAAGTAATTCTAAATTTCCTCCAACCCTCCTGCACTCTCTTTTCAATAGCAACAAGATTTCTAGAAAGTATAACTTCTGTGGAACTTGACAGGGTCGCCCATTATTCTTATTTTTGAATAGCTTAGAAATGATTTCCAGAATCGTTAGCACCTGTTTTATGCTAACTCATCAAGTTCATATGTTGCCATATTAGTTAGGTATATTTCCAAGGAGGTGTGATGGTAATGTTGATAAAATCAGGATCCGTCAGAGGAGAGCTCGAGCGAATGCGGCGAGAGATGGAGCGCATTTGGGATCGATTCTCCAGTGAGTTGCCAACTTCAACCCTTGAGCGGGATTGGAATCCGTCTTTAGACCTGATGGAAACCGAGGACAGCCTGGCGGCCGAAGTAGAAGTTCCTGGGATCAATCCTGATGATATTAATATCTCAGTCACTCCAGATTTGCTCACCGTGACCGGTGAAAAAAAGCAGGAACCCGGGGTGCAAGAAAAGAACTACCATGTTATGGAGCGGGCCTACGGTAGGTTTAGCAGGTCAATTCCCTTGCCAACTGCGGTGAATCCTGATCGGGTGGAAGCTCGTTACAGAGATGGTATCTTGAGAATCACCATGGGGAAGAGTAAAGCAGTCAAAAGTAAACGAATAGAGGTAAAAACAGCCTGATCAGATTCTAGAAAAAAATATTTACCCCGGAAGGACACGGAATCTTAAAGAGAGTAACAAAATCTGACTTCGCACTATTTATATTCCGGTAATTCCGTGAAAATCCGTGGTGGTGTTTAGTGTAAAATTTGACTGAGAAATAATTTGGTGCGCTCGTGCTGTGGGTTCTCAAAAAAATCTATCGGAGTGTTTTCCTCTAAAATTTCACCTTCATCCATAAAAAGCACCCTGTGGGCCGCGCTCTTGGCAAAACCCATTTCGTGAGAGACCACGAGCATGGTCATGCCCTCTTTTGCCAAGTCGATCATAACGTCCAGAACTTCCTTGATCATTTCAGGATCTAGGGCAGAAGTAGGCTCGTCGAACAACATTACTTTCGGTCTCATGCACAAACTGCGGGCAATGGCCACACGCTGCTGCTGTCCCCCTGAAAGCTGCCCTGGGTATTTTAGGGCCTGCTCAGCAATGTGTACCTTCTCCAGGAAAAACATAGCGGTTTCTTCCGCTTCTGCCTTTGGAGTTTTTCTTACCCATATCGGCCCTAAGCTCAGATTGTCAAGGATTGTGAGGTGGGGGAAAAGGTTGAAGTGTTGAAAAACCATGCCCACCTCTTCACGAATCTTCTCGATATTCTTCAAATCATTGGTTAGTTCAATGCCATCGACAATAATGCGGCCCCGTTGATGTTCCTCCAATCGGTTAATACAGCGGATCAGGGTTGATTTTCCGGAGCCTGAGGGGCCGCAAATGATGATTCGTTCCCCTTTGTGGACAGTGAGATTTATGTCCTTGAGAACATGAAAGTCGCCAAACCACTTGTGCATATCGATGATCTCAATAATAGGATCACTCTCTAGCTTCTCATCATTCTTGGTTGGCAATTCATTGGCCATATCTATCTCTCTTATTTAATCCTAGCCAGCATCCAGTATCTAGCATCTAGCATCCAGCCTCCAGAATCAAGTCCCTCTATACAACTCTCGCTCCAGGCGGCGGCTGTAACTGGACATGGAAAAACAACCGGTGAAGTAAATCAAAGCAATGAAAATATAGGCCTCCACACTAAATCCCATCCATCTTGGATCAGATAGGGTTGTTTGCGTGGTCTTGAGGAGATCGAACAGCCCTATGATCACCACCAGAGATGTATCTTTGAAAGCGGAAATAAGAATACCGACGGATGGTGGAATCACAATCTTCAATGCCTGGGGCAAAATAATCAATCGCATCTTCTGGTAATAATTCAATCCCAACGACTCAGCCGCTTCATACTGCCCACGGCTTATGGCCTGCAGGCCACCCCTGACCACTTCTGCTATGTAGGCAGCAGTGAACAGGATGATGGCCACTTGCGCCCGGAGAATGTTGTTTATTGTTATCCCTTCCGGCAAAAACAAGGGAAACATAACGGAGGACATGAATAGGAGACTGATCAAAGGCACTCCGCGAATTGTCTCAATATAGACAACAGAGAGGGACTTTATGGCAGGCAGTCTTGACTGGCGTCCCAGCGCCAGAAGAACTCCCAGCGGGTAGGCAGCCGTCAGCCCGAAAACTGAAAGTAACAAGGTAAGTGGTAATCCACTCCACTTGGTGCTTTCCACTGGCGGCAAGCCGAATAAGCCACCTTTCAGGAGCAGACCCATGACGAAGAGACCGATGAGCCACAAGTAGCCCAGCCATTTCTTCCAGTAGCGCCTGTTCCTGCTGACGATAAGCAGGGTGATCAAAATAATCATAGCCAGCAGGGGACGCCACTGCCACTCGTATGGAAAGAAACCAAAGATGATGAAACGCAGATTCTTGGTCACAATGGACCAGCAAGCGCCGCCAGCCGCCCTGCACTCAGCCCCAGTGGTGATCCAACTGCTGTCAATGAAGGTCCAGCGAATCAACCCGGGCACTATTTTCCACAAAAAATAGATGGTCACAAGGGTCAAAAAGGAGCTGAAAACCGAGCTAAACAGATTAGCCCGCGCCCATCCTAAGACCCCTATTCGGGCAACAAGCGGCTTCAGTACTGTGGTCCTGTGAGCTTCTTGCATGGGAGTTCTATCTCTCCACCAATGCTACTCTTTTGTTATACCAGTTCATGAACCCTGAGGTGCTCAGACTAAAAAAGAGATACACCACCATGATCATACCCACACCTTCAATGGCCTGTCCCGTCTGGTTGATAATGGTGTTGGCCACGGAAACGAAGTCTGGGAAGCCAATGGCAATGGCAAGAGTGCTGTTTTTCGTGAGATTCAACATCTGACTGGTAAGTGGTGGAATGATCACCCTGAGGGCCTGAGGTAAGATGACCAACCGCAAAACTTGCCCGGGTTTCAGACCCATAGACATGGCAGCTTCCACCTGGCCGCGACTTATGGCCTGGATACCGGCGCGGACTATTTCAGCCACGAAGGCGGCGGTGTAAAGAACCAACCCTAATAAAAGGGCGGCGAACTCGGGGCTGAAGGTGGTGCCTCCCTCAAAATTGAAGCCCACAAGTTTGGGAACGTTCATTTTCAGAGGCGCTCCCCCCAGTAACCAGGTGGCAAGAGGAAGTACCAGGAGAATAGCAAGGGAGACGAGGAAGATTGGAAAAATTTGTCCTGTTTGTTCTTGTCTTTTTTTGGCCCATCGCCGCAGCACCCATACAGCAAAAGAGCCTGCCAGAAAGACAAGAGCCATATAAACGTACACCGGGTGAGGTTCGGGAACGGCAAAAGCCATTCCACGATTACAAAAATATACACCACTTATGGGGTTCAGAGCCTGCCGAGGAGAGGGAAAGGTGTCATAAAAGACAGCGTACCAGAAAACTAACTGCAGGAGCACAGGTATGTCCTGCATGACTTCAATGTAGATTCCTGCCAGCTTGGCCACCAGCCAGTTTCTGGACAGACGGGCAATGCCAAGGAAAGTGCCTAGAATTACCGTCAGTATAATCCCGATGAATGAAACCTTTATGGTGTTGAGGACACCGACCAGCAGGGCACGACCGTAGGTGTCCGCCGCTGAGTAGGAAATAGGGGATTCACCAATTTCGAAGGAAGCTTCTTTGGTAAAGAAGCCAAATCCTGTTGCTATGTTCTGTCTTTCAAGGTTTGCCAGGGTATTGGTAAAAAGATAATAGGCCACCATCCCAACTATGCCCAGAACAACAACCTGGTAAATGATGGCCCGTTTGGTGGGATCGTACCAGAATGAAATCTTGGCTGACGTTGTGATTTCCGGCGAATCCTTAACTTCTTGTGCCACAGTCTGACTCTGGCTTAGAAATCGGCTTAGAGTTTAGAATTGACTAGAAATAGGTGCCCCCCGGAGGGGGCACCTCACATGCGGATTACCTGAAAGGCGCTGCAAACATCAGTCCGCCTTTGTACCACTGATCATTCAGACCTCGGGGAATTCCCAGGGAGGTGTTTACCCCTACATTAGCCTCGTAAATTTGGCCGTAGTTCCCCACCTGTTTGACGATGTTGTAGGCCCAGTTGTCATCGAGGCCGAGGGCTTTGCCCATACCAGGGATTACTCCGAGGAAACGCTGGACCCTCGGGTTCTGGCTCTTGAGCATACTATCTACGTTGTTTGAATTGATGCCCAGTTCCTCAGCTTGAAGCAGAGCCATAACCGTCCAGTTGACAATATCATACCACTGGTCGTCACCGTGGCGGACCACCGGGGCAAGAGGTTCCTTTGAAATAATCTCCGGCAAGAGCACATAGTCGGTGGGATTAGGGGCGACAGCCCGGTGAGCGGCCAACTGAGAAAGGTCCGAGGTCAAGACGTCGCAACGCCCGCCAAAAAAAGCTTTGGAAAGCTCGGAGGTCTGTTCAATTACAACCGGTCTCCATCTCATGTCGTTTGCTCGGAAAAAATCCGCCACATTGAGTTCGGTTGTTGTGCCAGGCAGGACGCATATTGTGGCGCCCTGCAGTTCCCTGGCGCTCTTGACCCCCAGTTTCCTCGGCACTAGAAAGCCTTGGCCGTCATAATAGTTCACGTGGGCGAAATTCAGACCGTTGGCGGTTTCGCGAGTCAGAGTCTGAGTGGTATTACGGCACAGCACATCAATCTCTTTCGCTTGCAGCGCGGGTAAACGCTGGACGGCGGTAAGGGGCACATACTTTATCTTGCTGGCATCGCCGAACACTGCGGTGGCAATCGCCCGGGCCGTATCCACATCAAGACCTTTCCACACACCCTTGTCGTCCGGCATGCTGAAACCAAAGACACCGCCGTTAACCCCGGCTATTAAGTAGCCTCTTTTCTTAACAGCATCTAAAGTCTCACCGGCAATTGCTACACTGGTGGTGGCAATCAAGGCCACCGCCACTAACACTGCACATACCTTCATAAATCTCATTTACTCCTCCTTTTCTCTACCACAGGGTTTACCATCTTGATCGCACCAAGCCAATCGTCCTTCGCAGGAAAAAACAAACTCCATTTTCCCTATTCTCTCAAAAAATCCGGAGACCTTTCGACAGTCAAGATATCAGTCTTGGGTGACCCAACAGAAACGTCCGGGCTAGGGTATTCTTTTAGATTGAGTAGATCTCTATTCGACCTGAATGAACTTGTTACAGCTATCTTTGACACAAGATAGTAGTATTTGTCAAGGAGCGTTGATCCGGGCAAATTCAAATAATCGCAGGATGGGAGAAAATTGGGTTACTGGCAGCGGGGCACCGAAAAAAATGTGCTGTGGATAGCGTTCACCGCGCTGTGCAAATCTTTGTTTTTAATGAGAAAATAGAGCGCCACCCTGGAGGGACCAAAGGAAATCATCTCCACGTTGACACCGCAACCTGCAACTGCCTCAAAGCAGCGAGCCGCTATGCCTTTACGCTGAGCGAGACCTTCCCCCACAATCCCCACCAGGGCCACATCATCAACTCTCTCCAAACGCCGAAAAGGTCTCGGCCTCAAGTGTTTTAGGGCGAGATATCCTGCCTCCAAGTCCTCACGTGCCAGCAAAAGGCTAATGCAGGTTTGGGAGGTGACCACTGATTTTATGTTAATATCGCTCTCAGTAAGCTGGCCTGCCACTTGAGCCAAAATTCCAGGGCGAGCGCCAACACCCGAGGCATGCACCTTTATGATACTGATATCAGTGTCGTGAGCCACGCTTTTGATTACGTGTTTTGGCCGGGGGCTTTTTGCGGTGATCAGGCTGCCGGGTCCGTCAGGATTAACCGTGTTCTTGATGCTGATCTTCAGTTTACTTTTCCTGAGCGGTTCCACCGTTCGAGGGTGAAGAATCTTGGCACCAAAATAGGAAAGCTCTGCTGCTTCCTCGTATGAGAGAACGGGTATAAGCTGTGCCTCAGGGACGAATTTCGGATCGGCACTCATGAAACCATCCACGTCCTTCCATATCTCCAGGAGTTCAGCCTGCATTGCCACCGCCACCACTGCGGCAGAGTAGTCGCTACCCCCACGACCAAAGGTTGTGATATCCCCTTGTTCGCTTACGCCGAAAAATCCTGGAACGAAGACAATCTTACCCTCATTAAGTAATGAGGTCAGATGGAGCTGCAAGTTTTTGGATGTCTTTCTCAGGTTTGCTGTGGCATCACCAAATTTACCGTCCGTTGACAGGCCGATTTTCTCAGGCATACGGTAGGTGGCATTAACACCTTGGCAATTGAGCCCGCTTGCAAAGAGCTCAACCGCGAAGCGTTCGCCGTAACTACTAATCACGTCTCTCAGTCGCGGTGTAATCTCCCGAGTGAAATTCAGGCCGTAGTAGTACCGCTCGAGTTCACTCAGTGACTTGTCCAAGTCTCTGGCAAACTCCTCATAGTCTTTGTAGTTAGAGATAAGATGGCGAGCGACCTGTAAGTGCTTATCCCTCAGGTGGCTGATGAGGTGAGTAATATTATCCTCCTTGGCTAGGGCCTCACTCATGCCATCTATGAGGGTGTCGGTGACGCCGTTCAGGGCAGAGAGCACGAATATGCTGCCCTGCCCCCGAAGGGCAACCAGTTTCAGGATGTGCCCTATAGTTTCACTATCTGTGAGGCAACCACCACCGATTTTTATTACTTTCATATTTCCCCTTCCCACGATAACGCAGAGCATATTGTAAACAGTAAACGGTGAACGGTAAACCGATTATGCGCAGGCTCCTTAACCTTTCACCGTTTACCATTTACCGTTTACTCTTTTTTTCGCTATGCGCTTGGCGCTGATTGTGTTCATTGTGGTCGCAGCAGGTGATTCATGAATATCCGGGTTAAGTTAATGGGCGTAAAAAAAACGGCAAGCCCCCAGGGAGATTGCCGTTTTTATATTTATAAAGTAGTAAGATTACTATTCGTCGGCTTTTTTCGGTTTCTCTTTCTTGGCAGGTTCGGTAGATTCTTCTGCAGCCGCCCCCGGTTCAGCATCACTGATTTCAGGTTCCCCTTCTGCCTTTTCCTTGACCGCTGCCTTTTTAGCCTTCGGTTTCGTTGTCTGTTTACCTTTAGCTTTTTTCTTCTTTTCGGGAACTTCCTCGGCTGCGGCCTCTTCCGGTTCAGCCTCTGCAACCTCGGCCACCTCAGGTTCAGTTTCTGGAGTTGGTTCAACCGCTGGTGCCTTCACTTTGGCGGCTTTCGGGGCTTTGGTCTTTTTCTTTTTCTTCTTTTTCTCGGTTTCACCTGTCAGCAGTTCGATGAGACTCAAAGGTGCTCCATCACCGACGCGAAAGCCTACTTTCACCGTTCGAGTATAGCCACCGCTGCGTGCTTGATAACGCTGAGCCAGGTCGGTGAATAGCTTGTGAACTACGCTCTTATCACGGATCACTTGCAGGGCCTGGCGTCTTGCATGTAGATCTCCCCTCTTGCCCAGCGTGATCATCCAATCAGCCCAGCGCCTAAGCTCCTTAGCTTTTGCCTCGGTGGTATATATCCGTTCGTGCTCCAGCAATGAAGTCACCATGTTGCGAAACATGGCCAACCGATGGCTGGAAGTGCGGCCTAGTTTCCTCCCACTCTTCCCGTGTCGCATCTACTCCTGTTCCTTTCTCGCCTCTATTTCATCTCTTGAGGGGAAGTTCTCAAGTTTCATGCCCAGCGCCAAGCCCATTTCGGTGAGAATTTCTTTGATCTCGTTGAGTGACTTGCGGCCAAAATTCTTGGTTTTTAGCATTTCTGCTTCGGTTTTCTGGACTAGTTCGCCAATGAGTCGGATGTTGGCGTTCTTCAGACAATTAGCAGAACGTACTGACAATTCAAGCTCGTCCACCGAACGGAAAAGGTTGTCGTTCAGTTTGGGTTCCTCTTCCTCTTCCTCCTTGGGTTCAACTTCTGGTTCCTCGTCGAAGTTGATAAAGATGGTCATTTGCTCTTTCAAAATTTTTGCCGCATAGGCCAGGGCGTCCTCTGGCATGACGCTGCCGTCGGTCCAAATTTCCATGGTAAGCTTGTCGTAATCAGTTATCTGGCCCACACGAGCCTGGCTTATCACATAGTTTACCCTGCGGATGGGAGAAAAGATCGCATCCATTGGGATGACTCCTATGGCAGCATCTTCTTCCAAATTTCGTTCTGCCGGCATGTAGCCCTTACCGTTCTTGACTTGCATCTCCATGTGCAATCTACCGTCTTTGGACAGAGAGGCTATATGTTGCTCCGGATTGAGAATTTCCACCTCCGGCGGGCAGTTGAAATCCCCAGCTGTGACCTCGCCCTGCCCTGCTTTGTCCACCTCTATTGTCCTGGGCTCTTCACCATGCAACTTGAGCCTGACCTCTTTTAAGTTCAAAATGATGTCGGTTACATCTTCACGAACCCCGGGAATAGTGGAGAATTCGTGTAGCACTGCGTCTAATTTCACCGAGGTTATGGCGGCACCCTGCAGTGATGACAGCATGATGCGTCTTAGGGCGTTGCCAATGGTAATGCCAAAGCCTCTCTCCAATGGTTCACAGGCGAATTTCCCAAAAAACCTTGAGGCGGTTTTGGAATCTAGTTCTAACTTTTTTGGACTAATTAATTCTCGCCAATTTCTGTACATATTAACTCCTTTTAGAAGAACCCGATTTGGCCAGCGGTACGACATGTACCGAAAAACAAATAGATAAAATTTGGCCACAATGGGAGTCTATTTGGAGTAAAGCTCCACAATGAGCTGTTCCTGGATAGGCATGGTCAATTCGTCACGAGACGGATAAGCCTTGACTGTTCCCTTGAACTTGTCCTTTTCCACCTCCAGCCACTGTGGGATCCCCCGCCGCGCTACCGCCTCCATTGCCTCGGCAATGGGGACGATGTTGCGACTTTTCTCTTTGACCTCAATGGTGTCATTCTCTTTGATTAAGTAGGATGGAACGTTGACCCGTTTACCATTGACGAAAAAGTGGTTGTGACGCACCAACTGTCTGGCTTGGGACCTGGAATTAGCAAAGCCCATGCGGTAGACCACATTGTCCAACCGGCGCTCCAGAAAAATGAGCAGGTTGGTTCCGGTAACCCCCTTCTGTCTTTCAGCCCTGTGGAAATAGGCGCGGAACTGACGTTCCAGCAAGCCGTACATCCGCTTTACCTTCTGCTTTTCCCTTAACTGAATGCCGTAGTCAGAAAACTTCTTTCGTCCCTGGCCATGTTGGCCCGGAGGATAACTCCGTCTTTCATAAGCACATTTATCCGAGTAGCAGCGATCGCCTTTCAGATATAGCTTAAGGTTTTCACGTCGACAGATGCGACATACTGAATCAGTGTATCGAGCCAAAGTAAACCTCCTTGCTTACACTCTTCTCCTTTTAGGTGGCCGGCATCCATTATGGGGAATGGGTGTTACATCACGAATAAGCGTAACGTTAAAACCAGCTGCCTGAAGTGCACGCAGGGCAGCTTCTCGACCAGAACCCGGGCCTTTTACGTAAACTTCGATATTCTGCACCCCATGCTCTTGAGCCTTCTTCGCTGCATCATCCGCTGCAAGCTGGGCAGCAAAAGGTGTGCTCTTACGTGAGCCCTTGAAACCCTGACTACCCGCGCTGGACCAGGCGATTGTATTACCGTTCATATCCGTGATGGTAATTATGGTATTGTTGAAAGTGGATTGGATATGGGCAACACCATTTTGGATGTTCTTTTTTTCCTTCTTTTTTTTGGAAGCTTTGCCTTTTGCCTTGGCCATTTCTCCTCCTGAGTCGGAATCTCTCTACAACAAATCATCCTCAGAATGTCTTGTGGATCTTCTTTTCTGCCAACTCTTTTGGAATGATGGAATGTTATTCCAATATTCCACTTGCGGGCCCGGCCCGCAAGCTGCCTACTTCTTACGTCGACCGATCATGGATCGCCGAGGTCCTTTTCTGGTACGGGCATTGGTGTGGGTCCGCTGTCCATTCACTGGCATTCCCCGCCTGTGACGCAACCCTCGATAGCAGCCTAAATCCATAAGCCGCTTAATGTTCATGGAGACCTCAGTTCTCAAGTCACCTTCCACCTTGTAGTCGCTATCAATGACTCTACGAATAGCGTTAATTTCCTCCTCGGTGAGAAGATCAGACTTGGTATTGAGGTCTACATTTGCCTTTTCCAAAATTTTCTGCGACGTATTACGCCCGATCCCGTAAATGTAGGTAAGAGCTATCTCTATTCGCTTGTTTTTGGGCAAGTCAATGCCCGCAATTCGTGCCAATGGTTACCCTCCGTTATTATCCCTGACGCTGCTTGTGCCTGGGATTCTCGCAAATGACACGCACGACGCCGTGACGCCGGATAATTTTGCACTTTCGACAAATACGCTTAACTGAAGCCCGCACTTTCATAAGGCGCTCTCCATCCGTCCGCCTTCGAGCGGCAACTGTTGCCGCCAGCCGCAACCGCGGTTACTTGGCCCGATAGGTAATCCGGCCTCTCGTCAGATCATATGGTGACAACTCAACGGTCACCCTGTCTCCAGGAAGAATTTTGATGAAATGCATGCGCATCTTCCCGGAGATGTGGGCAAGGATCCGGTGGCCATTCTCCAACTCCACCCTGAACATAGCGTTGGGTAGAGGCTCCACCACCGTTCCTTCCACCTCTATCGCTTCTTCCTTTGCCATTGGCTCCTCCAATTTGGCATTATCAAGTAGCCATAAATCGGAATGGAAACCTTATATAAGGATCACCAGTCCGTTTTCTGCTATGTCAATCAAATGCTCAAAATGGGCCCAACGACTAAGATCCTTGGTTGCCGCGGTCAATCCTTTCCTTTAGGAAAGCACCGAAGTGATCCGCTCGAAGATCTCTTTCATCTCACCCACTCCGTCGATGGGCCTTATTTTCCCCTGTACCTTGTAATAGTCAATGAGCGGCAGGGTTTGAGAATCATAAACATCGAGGCGAGACTTCACGGTCCCTTCATTATCATCGTCTCGCTGGTAAAGATCACCCCCGCACTTGTTGCAGACACCTTCCGCTTTGGGCGGATCAAACATCACATGGTAACCGGCACCACACTCGCGGCAAGTGCGCCTGCCGGTAAGACGCTTGATCAGCTCCTCACTGGCCACCTCGATGCTCACTACGTGGTCAATCTGCGCACTCAGCTTACTCAGCATCCCGTCCAGGGCCTCTGCCTGGGGAACTGTCCGGGGAAAACCGTCCAACATGTAACCCTTCACACAGTCGGGCTCCTGAATCCGTTCTTCAACAATACCAATCACCACCGAATCGGGCACCAACCCACCTTTGTCCATGTAGCTCTTGGCCTCTTTGCCCAGTGGAGTCCCCTCCTTAACCGCAGCTCGCAGAATATCCCCAGTGGAGATCTGGGGAATCTGATACTTGTCAATAAGCATCTTGGCTTGCGTACCTTTTCCTGCTCCCGGTGGCCCTAGCAAAATGATGTTCATAATGTCCTCCATCTCCAGTTGTTACAAAGATCAGTATCAGGAACAAAACACTACTAGCACGTCTCTCAACGTCTTCCCTTCATTCTTGATTTCTTAATGAAGCCCTCATAGTGCCGAGTTAACATGTGGGATTCTATCTGTGCCACCGTATCGATAGCCACACCCACCACAATTAACAAGGCCGTACCACCAAAATAGAAGGGGACCCTGAATTTCTGTATTAGTATCGTGGGCAGTACACAAACTGCTGATACGTAGATAGCCCCACCAAAGGTTATCCTTGATAGAACTCGGTCAATGTAATCAGCGGTACGTTTACCCGGACGAATACCCGGAATAAAGCCCCCGTACTTTTTCATGTTTTCTGCCGCGTCAACCGGGTTGAAGACCACCGCCGTGTAGAAATAGCAAAAGAAGACAATAAAACCCACGTAGAGCAGGCTGTAAACCAGCCTGCCGGGTGCTACGGCATCGGCTACCGCCTTCATCCAGGGGATTTGGATGAAGTTGGCAATGGTGGCGGGAAACATGATAATGGAGGATGCAAAAATTGGCGGGATCACTCCCGCGGTGTTCACCTTCAAAGGCAAGTGAGTGGACTGTCCCCCGTACATCTTACGTCCTACCACGCGCTTGGCATACTGCACAGGAATTTTGCGCTGCCCCCGTTCAACGAAGATAATTACCGCCACCACCCCAATCATCATCACCAAAATTATTAATATCATGAAGGTGGAAAGGGTGTCCGCTTTCCACATTCGCATGGTGTTGATGATTGCAGCCGGCATGCGGGCTACGATTCCCGCAAAGATGATCAGCGAGATGCCATTTCCAATGCCCCGCTCAGTTATTTGCTCACCCAACCACATAATAAAAGCCGTGCCCGCAGTAAGGGTGATCACTGTCATTAACCGGAAGCCCCACCCCGGATGCAAGACCACCATTTCTCCTCCGGGCCCACTCATGCCTTCCAAGCCGAAGGCAATGCCGAAGCCCTGGATGAGGCTAAGGACCACGGTACCATAACGGGTATATTGGGTAATTTTCTTCCTGCCTGCTTCACCTTCCTTGTTGAGCCGATCCAGATAAGGAATAACAACGGTCAATAGTTGCAAGATGATGGAGGCACTGATGTAAGGCATAATTCCTAGGGCAAAAACCGAGAGGTTGCTAAGAGCCCCGCCGGCAAACATGTCAAAAAGGCCCAACAGGGTACCCTGCGCTTGGGCAAAAAACGCCTGCAGTGCCTCACTATTGATCCCAGGTGTAGGCACATGAGCACCGACTCGATACACTGCCAACAGAGCAAAAGTCGCCAAGATGCGGCGCTTTAACTCGGGGATCTTCCCTATGGTCTGAAATCCACCTATCAATTCAGTGCTCCGTTTCTCTACGCACCTGGAATATTGGAGTATTGGAGTGTTGGAGTAATGGGTCTCAAACTGCCTCCACCTTGCCTCCTGCAGCCTCGATTTTCTGGCGCGCCCCAGCGCTGCAGCGGTCTACCTTCACCGTTAGCGGCTTGTCGATCTCTCCATCGCCAAGCAACTTAACACCATCAAATTGTCCTCTAACCAGACCGCTCTGTCGGAGAACCTCTTCATCCACCACACTGTCGGGAGCAAATAGCTCAAGGTCTCTGACGTTGATCTCGGCGAAAACCTTCCTGAAGGGATTGTAAAAACCCCTCTTGGGAAGACGACGCTGCAGGGGCATCTGGCCACCCTCGAACCCGGGGGGCACGCCCCCTCCTGAGCGAGATTTCTGGCCCTTGGCGCCTCGACCAGCTGTTGTGCCTCGTCCCGACCCCGGCCCACGTCCAACTCGCCTGGCTTTCTTTTTCGCGCCCCGAGGCGGTTTTAGTTCATCCAGTCTCATTTGCAATCCGTTATCTTAATCCTGTTTGATCTGAGCTTTACCAGTTGCCTATGCTTCAGATACTTCAACCATGTGCTTAACTTTGCGAATTGCCCCCATGATCTGGGGCGTGTCATAGAGAGTAACCGTCTTATGCAGTCGGGTGAGGCCAAGGCTCTTGAGAATCTTCCGATGCTTTTCCGGTCTGCCCACCCAGCTGCGAACAAGTTTAACTTGGATCTCCTTTGCCATCCTTCTGCCTCTTCTATCTTCCGCTTTATGCCTTCATCTCTTCGAGATTCTTGCCGCGTCTCTTGGCAATCGCCTCTGGACTGCGGAGCATGCTCAATCCCTCAATCGTCGCTTTCACCACGTTGTGAGGATTGTTTGAACCCAGGCACTTGGTAAGAATATTGTGCACTCCGGCTGCCTCCATAATAGCCCTGACAGCCCCTCCGGCTATAACACCGGTTCCTTCAGAGGCTGGTTTAAGCAGCACACTAGCAGCACCATACTTACCCAGAATCTCATAGGGGATTGTGTTATTGATGAGAGGTACCTTGAACATGTTTTTCTTAGCCATCTCCACACCCTTGCGGATAGCCTCTGGTACCTCATTCGCCTTCCCCAGGGCAGCCCCTACTGAACCCTGCCCGTCACCCACTACTACGATGGCGCTGAAGCTGAAACGCCGTCCACCTTTGACCACCTTGGCCACACGGCTAATATGCACCACCTTGTCAATTAACTGCAGCTCCTTTGCGTCCATTTCGTACAAGGGAATTCTCCTTTTTTAGCTATCAGCGGTCAGCTATCGGCTTTCAGAATTACACAACATTAACCCCAACCGCTTACATTCGTCTGAGTGAGTCTTTGTTATTAATCGTTAGCTCTTCTCCAACCCGCTGAGAGCTGAAAGCTGACGGCTGATAGCTAACTCAAAACTCCAACCCTGCCTCTCTGGCCGCCGTGGCTAGAGCGCGCACCCGGCCATGATACAAGAAGCCGTTGCGATCGAATACCACCCTTGTGATCCCGTGTGCTTTTGCCTTTTGGGCGATCATCTTGCCTACTCGTTTGGCGTTCTCCATCTTACCCTTGACCTTTTCTTGCTCTCGAATCTCAGGATGCAGGGTGGAGCCAGCAACCAAGGTCACTCCGTTTAAGTCGTCGATCACCTGGGCATATATATGTTTACTAGAGCGAAAGACGCTGAGCCTTGGTCGCTCTGGGCTTCCATATATCTTTGTCCTTATTCGTTTTTTTCTTTTAAGACGTGCTTCCTGCCTGGGGTTTAATCTCGATCCCATTTTTCTTCACCTATATAGCAATCAGCTTTTAGCTCTCAGCGGTCAGCGAGGCAACTGATAGCTGACGGCTGATCGCTGAATGCTAGATTACTTTACTCCCGCTTTGCCCACTTTGCGCCGTACCACCTCGTCGGCATATCTGATTCCTTTGCCTTTGTATGGCTCGCAGCGACGAAAGTCGCGGATATTGGCAGCAGTCATGCCCAAAAGTTCTTTATCGATTCCGCTCAAGGTAATGCGGTTCTGTTTGTCCACTTCGGCCTCTATACCCTTGGGTAATTTATACTCAATAGGGTGCGAATAGCCCAGACTCAGGTGTAAGGTGTTGCCCCTAACATCGGCACGATAACCAACACCGCTAATCTCGAGCACCTTGGTATAACCAGTGGTCACCCCAACCACCATGTTGTTGATCAGGGTCCGAGTCAGGCCTTGGAGTGCTCTGGCCTTTTTGCCGCTCGTAGCCTCCGGACTTACAACAATATTTCCGTCTGTAACTTCCACCAACACCCCAGCTGGAAGTTCACGTTTGAGCGCACCCTTGCTTCCGGCGACTTCAATCTCCAAATCACTGAGATTAACCTTTACGCCGGATGGCAGCTGAATAGGTTGTTTACCAATACGAGACATTGAAGATCCTCCTCAACGGATCCAGGTTCCCTCGCAACCTCTACCACACCTTACACAGGAGCTCACCGCCGATTTTTTGTTTGCGGGCCTCCCGATCTGTAAGTAACCCTTTGGAAGTGGAGAGGATTGCCGTGCCATATCCATTTAGTACATAGGGGATCTTGTCGTGTCGAACGTAGATCCTGCAGCTCGGCTTGCTTATCCGCTCCAAGCCTCCTATAATTGGCACATTCTTGTCATCGTATCTCAGATACACGCGCAAGGTACCCTGTCTCTTGTCTTTGACGAGTTTGTAGTTCTTGATGTAGCCCTCTTCCTTTAGCAGTTTAGCGATGCTCAGCTTCATCTTGGAGGAAGGAACATCCACCCGTTCATAATGTGCCATACATGCATTACGAATCCGGGTGAGAAAATCTGCAATGGGATCCGTCATCACCATGGAGATGCTCCTTTGCTACCAGCTTGACTTTACTACCCCGGGAAGTTCGCCCCGCAGAGCCATACCGCGGAAGCAGATGCGACAGATACCGAACTTGCGCAAAAAGGCCCTTGGGCGCCCACAAAGAGGGCAGCGATTGTATGTTCGCACCTTGAACTTAGGTTTTCTGTTTGCTTTGGCAATAAGCGACTTTTTTGCCAAGATTACCTCCTCTGTCCTTCCTAGTTCCTAAATGGCATACCCATCATCTTCAACAGCGCCTTACCCTCTTCATCGGTTTTGGCTGTTGTGACTATGGTTATGTTGAGCCCTTTGATCTTATCAATCTTATCGTAATCGATCTCCGGGAAAATTATGTGCTCTTTGATTCCCAAGGTATAGTTTCCCCGGCCATCAAAGGACTTATCTGACAAACCGCGAAAGTCGCGTACTCGAGGTAGGGTGACGTTAACCAACTTGTCGAAAAAGTCGTACATCCGCCCCCTTCGGAGAGTTACCATACAGCCGATGGGCATTCCCTCCCTCAACTTGAATGAGGCGATGGACTTCCGTGCCCGGGTTACAACTGGGCGCTGCCCGGCAATAAGAGCCAGCTCTTCCATTGCCGCGTCCAAAACCTTGATGTTCTGAATGGCCTCCCCCAGCCCCATGTTAAGAATTATCTTATCCAGCCGCGGAACTTCCATTGGACTCGTATAATTAAAATCTTTGGTGAGAGCAGGCTTCAAATCTTTCTGATAAGTTTCTATCAATCTGGACATCTAATAAAACCTCTGTTTTTTCACCACAAAAAGCACAATGTCTCAATAGATGACTTGCTCGCCTTTATTCTATGATCTCGTCGCATTTCTTGCAGTAGCGCACCCTGCTACCGTCCTCAAGCACCCTTCGTCCTACCCGAGTAGAATCCGTACACTTACCGCACACAACCATAAGGTTAGAGATATTTATGGGGTTTTCCTTCTCGACGATACCCCCCTGGCGACTGTGGGCTCCTGGCCTCATGTGGCGCTTGATAAAGTTTACTTTCTCCACCACTGCCCTATCCTTTTTGGGCAATATCCTCAGAACCTTGCCGCTCTTACCCTTCTCTTTGCCGGCAATCACCATGACCGTGTCATTTTTCTTTATGTGGTAATTACTTCCTTTTGCCATCAAACCTACCTCTCGCAGGACCCCCCTCGCTAGAGCACCTCTGGTGCTAGAGAGACGATTTTCATAAATCCCTTTGTCCGTAATTCACGCGCCACCGGGCCAAAAATCCGGGTGCCAATAGGTTCACGTTGCTGGTTGACCAGCACAGCAGAATTGTCATCAAAACGGATATAGGAACCGTCTTTGCGGCGAATCTCTTTCTTGGTCCGCACCACCACTGCTTTCATCACATCACCAGGCCTGACCTTAGCGTTGGGGATGGCTTCCTTGACAGAGACCACAATAATATCTCCCACTCTCGCATAACGCTTTCTGGATCCGCCCAAGACCTTAATACAATAGAGCTTCTTAGCCCCTGAATTGTCAGCAGCCAAAAGCCTCGTTTCTGATTGAATCATCGCTCACTCCAATGCGGGTTTGATCCGCCGGGAATTTAGCCTTATTGCTCCTCTAACTATGTGACCGCCTTTTCAACGATTTGACTCACTTGCCAGCGCTTGGTCTTGCTGCGAGGCCTGGTTTCACGGATCACCACCCGATCGCCCTTCTGACATGTATTGTTTTCATCATGAGCCTTAAATTTTGCCCGTCTCCGCACGTACTTCCGGTAGACTGGGTGCTTAACTAGCCTATCAACTTGCACTACCACGGTCTTGTCCATTTTGTCGCTAATGACAATACCGGTCTGGGTTTTCCGTAAACCTCGCTCCTTCATGCTCTAGTCCTCTTCTGCCCCATGCTTTTCCACCAAAATAGTCTTTACCCGGGCTATGTCTTTTCGGGTTCTCTTTAGTTGAGCTGTATTGTCCAACTGACCGGTAGCGTGCTGGAATTTTAGGTTAAAAAGTGCCTCAGCCAGCTCTTTTTCTTTAACTACCAACTCCTCAATGCTCAGGTCACGGTATTCGCTTGCCTTCATCAGCTTCCCTCCCGGCTGACGAATCGGGTCCCAAAGCCCAGCTTGTGACCAGCCAACCTAAAGGCCTCCCTCGCCACTGGTTCGGGCACACCTTCCATTTCGTATAGAATTTTACCCGGTCGTACCACAGCCACCCATCCTTCTGGAGACCCTTTGCCTTTGCCCATTCTGGTCTCAGTAGGCTTTTTGGTAATGGGCTTATCTGGAAAAACTCGAATCCAAATTTTACCGCCCCTTTTGATGTGCCGAGTCATGGCGATACGCGCCGCCTCAATCTGTCTGGCGGTCATCCATGAACATTCAGTGGCTTGCAGCCCATAATCACCGAATGTAAGCTCACTGCCTCGATAGGCCTTACCCTTCATTCGTCCTTTTTGTCTCTTTCTGTACTTGACCTTCTTCGGTGCCAGCATTGCCTAGCTATCTCCCAATATTTCAACTGGTTTCAATATTGCCTGTGGTTTATTCTTTCCCATGCATGAACACTATAGATCAGGTCAAAACCTCGCCTTTGAAAATCCAAACCTTTACGCCAATTATCCCGTAGGTGGTCTTGGCAACTGCGGTGCCATAATCAATGTCGGCCCGCAGGGTATGCAAAGGCACTCTCCCTTCCCGGTACCACTCCCGTCTGGCCATTTCGGCACCACCCAAGCGGCCTGCACAGGCCACCCGTACTCCTTTGGCGCCGAATTTCAATGCTGAACTCACAGCCTTTTTCATGGCCCGACGAAAAGCGACTCTCCGTGTCAGCTGCAAGGCAATATTTTCGGCAACCAAAGTGGCATCCATCTCAGGCTTACGCACCTCTTGTATATCGATGAGGATCTCGCGCCTCACCATCTGCTCCAACTGTCTCTTCAGAGCCTCGATTTCGGAGCCTTTCTTGCCAATGACAATGCCGGGCCTGGCAGTGTGAATTCTAATCCTCGCCCGATCAGCTGCACGGGCAATTTCAATCTGGGCAATGCCCGCATGATACAGCTTCTCTTTGAGAAACTCCCGAATTTTGGCATCTTCGTGAACGAGCTTGGCGTATTCTTTCTTAGCAAACCATTTTGAATCCCACGTTCTAATGATGCCGAGTCTAAGACCGACCGGATGTACCTTTTGACCCAATCTTCACCTCCAAAATAAAATGCCTAAAGTGCCTAAAATGCTTAATAGGTTTAAAAAAGCTTAGGCTTCATCCAATATTATGGTTATGTGACTAGAGCGCTTGAGAATCCTGGTTGCCCGTCCCATTGCTCGTGCCCGCCAACGTTTCATAGTGGGACCTTCATCTATAAAAATTCGTTTGATGTAAAGCGTGTCCACATCGATACTAGGATTCTGCTCAGCGTTGGCCACAGCTGACCGTAAAGTTTTGCTCACCAGACGTGCTCCCTTTTTGGGAAGAAATTTGAGAATATTCAGTGCCTCCTCAACTGGCTTCCCCTTAACAAGGTCGGTGACCAATCGCGCCTTGTTTGGCGAGATTCTTACATATCTAGTTACTGCCTTCACTTCCATGGTATCTCTCGGAGCTCCCGCAACTTAGCCGCGGTGAAAATGATTTTGGTAAGCCCTAACCTCTTCTATCTCCCCGGAACAATGCAATATTAGAATGACGGAATAGTGGCTACCACTATTTCGGTATTCCAGCCCTATTTCTTGCTTCGCAAACGGCTCTTTTTGTCGCCCGCGTGTCCGTAAAAAGTCCTCGTGGGAGCAAACTCACCTAGCTTATGACCCACCATGTTTTCGGTGACAAACACTGGGATGAACTTCTTGCCATTATGCACCGCCATGGTCAAACCTACAAATTCAGGAATAATGGTGGAGCGACGCGACCAGGTCTTAATCATTCGGTGATCCCGGCTCTCCTGAGACCGGACTACCTTTCTCATCAAACCATCATCAACAAAAGGGCCTTTCTTTAAAGATCGCGGCACAATAGCCTCCTCACACTTAGCCCGTTATCTGGGGCGCCTTTTCACAATGAACTTGTCACCTGGCTTAGATTTCCGAGTACGATACCCCTTGGTAGGCACTCCCCATGGGGTAACAGGGTGTCGACCTCCAGAACTCTTGCCTTCCCCGCCTCCGTGGGGATGATCCACAGGGTTCATGGCCACTCCACGAACTTTGGATCTACGCCCAAGCCAGCGCGTGCGCCCCGCCTTGCCTATGCTTATGTTTTCGTGATCAATATTCCCTACTTGGCCGATTGTTGCCTTGCACTCCAGCAAAACTTTCCGCAGCTCGCCAGATGGAAGCTTCAGCAGTCCGTAGCGACCCTCTTTGGCCATAAGCTGCACCCCGGCCCCGGCGCTACGCGCCAGCTGGCCGCCCTTGCCAGCCCTCATCTCCACATTGTGGATAATAGTTCCCAGGGGGATCTTCTCCAGGGGTAAAGCATTGCCCGGTTTTATATCGGCCGACTCACTTGTAAGAACTGAATCACCAACCTGCATTCCTAAAGGTGCGAGAATGTAACGCTTCTCCCCATCCGCGTAGTGTAGAAGTGCTATCCTGGCAGACCTATTTGGATCGTATTCAATACTGGCGACCCTAGCAGGGATGTCAGCCTTGTCACGCTTGAAGTCAATGACCCGGTACCTGCGCTTATGTCCACCGCCACGACGGCGTACGGTAATGCGGCCATAGCTGTTGCGGCCACCGGACTTTTTTTGAGGTCGCACCAGGCTTTTCTCAGGCTTAGAACGGGTAATCTCCTCAAATGTGGAGTAAGTTTGAAACCGTCTCCCAGGTGATGTCGGTTTTACGGTCTTGATTGCCATGAATTTCCTCTTTGCTACACGCCTTCAAAAAACTCGATCTTTTGTCCAGGTTTCAATGTAACAATAGCTTTCTTCCAATGTCGCCTGCGGCCCATGTTACGGCCGAGACGTTTAATTTTCCCCTGATAGTTCTGGGTTCGCACATCTTCAACCTGGACCTTAAAAATCCTCTCCACAGCCTTCTTGATCTCTATCTTGTTGGCTCGACGATCCACCTCGAAGGCTAGCTGATTGTTCATTTCCTTCTGAATTGTACTTTTTTCAGTAATCAGCGGTCGTCGGATAATCTTGTAAGGTTCTTCCATAAATCACCTGTGGCCAAGCTTGCATAGGGCATGAAGTTGGAATATTTCGAATTGCGGATTGCGAATTTCGAAATTCCAAATTCGAAATCTACTCTATGCCCTATGCCCTATGCTAACTGGATTCTGACTCCTGACTTCTAACTCCTCTGTTTTTTCGCTCTGCGCTTGGCGCTATGCGCTATGCGTATCTTTCCCTAGCAGGGAAGCCTCTATCTTCGGCACTGCATCTTTGATCAGCAAGAGGTTCCGGTGTTTGATGATATCGTAAACATTAAGGCCCTCCGAGCACAGCACCTTGGTGTGTGGCACGTTACGAGCCGATTTTTCCAAAAGATCATTGCGCTCTGGGGTCACCAGCAAAACGCTGTGCATCTCAAACACTTGCAGCAGATCCACAATAGCCTTCGTCTTTATCTCCTCTAAATCAAAGCCATCCAAAACCACCATCTGATTTTCTTTGCACTTACTGGTCAAGGCAATCTTCAAAGCCTGCCTGCGAATCTTCTTGTTTACCTTGGGCGTGAAATCTCTCGGCTTAGGACCAAAGGTTACGCCGCCACCACGCCATATTGGAGAGCTCCTAGTACCCGCACGGGCCCGTCCCGTGCCCTTCTGCCGCCAAGGCTTGCGACCGCTGGCTCGCACCTCCGAGCGTCCTTTGGTTGAGGCAGTCCCCGATCTCCGCTTGGCCAGTTGCATTTTAACCACCTCGTGGACCAAGTGAGACTTAATGGGGACATTGAATATCTCGTCATTCAGTTCAATTTCGCCCACTTGCTCGTTCTTACTATTACAAACGGTCACTTTTGGCATGACCAGCCTCTTTCCTTCTAGTCTTGTTCGTTGCTATCGACTTCTTGCCTAGCCCGCATATTTCACCAAAGGGACTAAAATTTACCGCTCTTTATAATTAGAACCACTCCGTTTCGTGCGCCAGGAACGGCACCCTTGACCAAGATGATATTTTCCTCTGGTCTAACGTCCACTATCTTTAACCCCTTGACGGTAACCCTCCGATTACCCATCTGGCCTGGCATTTTTCGTCCTTTGATCACCCGAGAGGGGGAAGCACTGCAGCCAATGGATCCCGGTGGACGTTTGTTCATGCCCCCGTGGCTCATTGGTCCCCGAGAAAAATTCCAGCGCTTGATTGTGCCGGCAAAGCCTTTGCCCTTGCTCTTGCCTATGACATGGACCAACTCGCCTACCTGAAAGATGTCCGCGCTGATCTCTTGCCCAAGCTCGAAGTCCTCCACCTCATCCACTTTCACCTCTTTGATGGCTTTAAAAGGGCCTTTGCCGCATCTCTTGAAGTGGCCAAGCAGTGGTTTTGTGGTGCCCCGGGGCTTCTTCTCTCCAAAGGCCAATTGCAGTGCGTTGTAACCATCGTTGTCGACGCTCTTAATCTGAGTGATGGTGCATGGTCCAACCTGGATAACCGTAACCGGTGTAGCCTCACCATCTGGAGAGAACAACTGGGACATTCCCAATTTCTTGCCAATCAGCGTACTAACCATTTTTAATCACTTTCACGCCATGCGCTCTGCGCTTTTCGCTGTGCGATTAAAGCTTTATCTCAACATCCACCCCTGCCGAAAGATCGAGCTTCATCAGAGCATCAACCGTCTGCTGCGTCGGCTCGACTATATCCAACAACCTCTTATGGGTGCGGATCTCAAATTGCTCCCTAGATTTTTTGTCCACATGGGGAGAACGGAGTACGCAGAATTTTCTTATTTTGGTGGGCAGAGGTATGGGCCCCGCCACCTTGGCACCAGTCCGCCTTGCAGTCTCCACGATCTCGTTGGTGGATTGATCCAGCAGCTTGTGGTCATATGCTTTCAATCGTATACGGATCTTTTGATTAGCCATAACTACTCCGTCCTCAAATGAAGACAATTGCGAATTCAGGGATTTCCAATTCCCTTATTCCTCAATTCCCCAATTCCTTAATTCTTCACTCGACAATATCACTGATGACACCAGCGCCCACCGTGCGACCTCCCTCGCGAATGGCAAAGCGTAACTCCTTCTCCATCGCTATCGGGGTGATCAACTCTACGGTCATCGACACGTTGTCACCTGGCATCACCATCTCTATACCCTCGGGCAACGTCACCACGCCCGTAACATCTGTGGTGCGAAAATAAAACTGCGGCCTGTAACCATTGAAAAACGGCGTGTGACGACCACCCTCCTCCTTCTTCAATATATAAGCCTCAGCCTTAAACTTCCGGTGCGGATTAATCGAACCAGGCTTGGCTACCACCTGACCACGCTCAACATCATCTCGCTTCACCCCACGCAACAACACCCCTATGTTGTCACCTGCCTGACCCTCATCCAAGGTCTTGCGAAACATCTCCACACCCGTACAAACCGTCTTGTGCGTCGGCCTAATCCCTACTATCTCTACCTCATCTCCAACCTTGATCAAACCACGCTCTAAACGACCCGTCACCACCGTGCCTCGACCAGAAATGCTAAATACATCCTCAATCGGCATCAAAAACGGCTTGTCTACATCTCGCATAGGCTCAGGGATGTAACTGTCCACCGCTTCCATTAACTCAAATATGCACTTAGCCTCATCACTCTCAGCATCGTCACTCTCCAAAGCCTTCAACGCACTGCCCTGAACGATCGGTATGTCGTCTCCAGGAAACTCATACTTCGACAATAACTCCCGTAACTCCAACTCAACTAACTCTATCAACTCCTCATCATCCACCATGTCTACCTTGTTCAAAAATACCACTATGTACGGCACACCAACCTGACGGGCTAAAAGTATGTGCTCACGGGTCTGAGGCATCGGACCATCATCAGCTCCAACCACCAATATCGCTCCGTCCATCTGCGCCGCACCCGTAATCATGTTCTTGATATAGTCCGCATGACCAGGACAATCCACATGGGCATAATGCCGCTTGCCCGTCTCATACTCCACATGCGCCGTCGCTATGGTGATCCCACGCTCCCTCTCCTCCGGCGCCTTGTCTATCTCGTCAAAGGAAACATACTCCGCCATGCCCTTCTTCGATAAATGCTTAGTTATCGCCGCCGTCAATGTCGTCTTACCATGATCTATGTGACCTATTGTTCCTACGTTTATATGCGGCTTCGTCCTCTCAAACTTCTTCTTCGCCATGGCGGTTCCTCCTTGGACTTTTTATTCCCTTCTTCTTAAGCGATCACCGGGGAGTTTATCTTGTCGCCCCGATAACCACGAACACCTGATTCTCCTCTTGACGCTTTAGCCGGTAGCCGCGGCCTTCACCTCCTCTGAGATGGAAAACGGTACCGGATTATAATGAGAAAACTGCATATGAAATGTGGCCCGCCCCTGGGTGGCTGAGCGCAAATCCGTAGCATAGCCAAACATTTGTGCCAAAGGAACGCGAGATTCAATCACCTGTACATTGGCACGAGTTTCCATTTGTGAGATTCGGCCTCGGCGAGAGTTAAAGTCTCCAACCACCTCGCCAATGTACTCTTCTGGCACCACAACTTCTACGGTCATGATCGGCTCCAGCAAGATTGGTGCTCCATCCTTGACACCTGATTTAACTGCCATCGATCCAGCTATGGTGAAGGCGATATCTGAGGAGTCCACCTCATGATAGGAGCCGTCCACCAGGGTGACCCGAATATCCACTACAGGATAGCCAGCGAGAACCCCTTGCTCTAAAGCCTCTTTTACCCCTCGTCCCACAGAGTTAATGTATTCTTTGGGGACCACTCCGCCTACAATGCGGTCTACAAACTCAAAGCCAGCTCCGCGTTCGTTGGGCTCCAGCTCTAACCAGACGTGACCATACTGCCCACGACCGCCACTTTGTCTGACAAAACGACCTTCGGCCCGCACTTTCCGAGTTATAGTTTCGCGATAAGCTACTTGAGGTTTACCCACGTTGGCATTAACCTTGAACTCCCTCAGAAGCCGGTCCACTATTATCTCAAGGTGGAGTTCCCCCATGCCTGATATGATGGTCTCACCGGTTTCTTGCTCCACCTTCACTACAAAGGTGGGATCCTCGGCAGCAACTTTGGCCAGACTCGCCCCAAGTCTTTCTTGATCCTCTTTGCTTTTGGGTTCAATCGCTATAGAGATCACAGGTGCTGGGATATCCATAGCTTCAAGCACGATGGGCCGGGCCGGATCGCAAAGAGTATCCCCAGTGGCGCTATTGCGCAACCCCAAAGCTGCCACAATATCACCGGCATAGACTTCCTTGATCTCTTCCCTTTTATTGGCATGCATTTTCAGCAGCCGACCTATCTTTTCCCGCACACTCTTGGTCGAATTCAGCACTTGGGCTCCGCTAGTGAGGCCGCCGGAGTAAATGCGAAGAAAAGTAAGATGTCCCACATAGGGATCATTCATCAGCTTGAAGGCCAATGCTGCAAAAGGTGCTTTATCATCGGCTGCGCGCATCTCCTCTTCGCCCTGAGGTGTGATGCCTGAGATTGCCTCAACATCCTTGGGCGAGGGAAGGTACTTGACGATACCATCCAAAAGTAATTGCACACCTTTATTTTTGAAGGCTGCTCCGCAAAACACCGGCACTAACTTTAATTGGAGGGTACCACTGCGTAGCGCTGCCCCGATCTCTTGGTTACTTATCTCGTGACCATCCAGGTATTTCTCCAGGATGTTTTCATCAACGTCGGCTATTGCTTCCACCAGTTTATGCCGAAACTCCTCCGCTTCATCCCTTAGCTCATCCTCAATTTCAACCACCTGGTAAGCGGCCCCGAGAGTGCTTTCCTCCCAAACCACCGCCTTCATCTCTACCAAGTCTATGATCCCCCTGAAGTCTTGCTCTTTGCCAAGGGGAATTTGCACTGCTACGGGAGATGCTCCCAATCTGCTTCGCATCATGGCCAGGCAGCGGTCAAAATCTGCTCCCATCCGGTCCATTTTGTTGATAAAAGCAATGCGTGGCACGCGATAGCGATCAGCCTGGCGCCAAACTGTCTCGGACTGAGGTTCCACTCCTCCCACAGCACAGAAGATGGCCACAGCCCCATCCAGAACCCGCAGTGATCGCTCCACCTCGATGGTAAAATCCACATGCCCGGGGGTGTCTATAATATTGATGCGGTGATCATTCCAAAAACAGGTGGTGGCAGCGCTGGTGATGGTAATCCCCCGCTCCTGCTCCTGCTCCATCCAGTCCATCACCGCCGTTCCCTCATGGACCTCCCCCATTTTGTAAGAGACCCCAGTGTAATATAATATGCGCTCGGTGGTCGTCGTCTTCCCCGCATCAATGTGGGCCATGATGCCGATGTTACGAACTTTTTCTAATGAAATCTGCCGAGCCATTCAACACCTGATGTTCAAATCCGAATATCGAAATTCGAAACAAATTCAAATTTCCAAAATCCAAATGTTCAAAACTTTTAGTTTCAAGACTCAGTTTCCCTTGTTTTGAGCCTTGGAAAATTTGAATTTTGGATTTGTTTCGTGCTTCGTGCTTAGGATTTCGAATTTGAGCCTTCCGTTATGTTTCCTTCGTTAGTTGCCCATACAGCCTGGCCTACCGATTCGGCAACCAGTGCCGGTGTTTACCAGCGATAGTGCGCAAACGCCTTGTTTGCTTCAGCCATGCGGTGAGTGTCTTCCTTCTTTTTTACTGAAGCGCCGCGATTATTGGCTGCATCCATGAATTCGCCGGCCAGCTTCTGGGTCATGCTTTTCTCCGAGCGCTGCTGGGCATGGTTGATGATCCAACGGATAGCCAGCGCTACTCGGCGGCTACTACGTACCTCCACTGGCACTTGATAGGTTGATCCCCCTACCCTCCTGGACTTCACTTCCAAAACAGGTTTGACGTTGTCCAACGCCTTTTTGAAGACTTCCAGAGGGTCTTGTTTGCTCCGTTGGGCAATGATGTCAAAGGATTGGTAGAAAGTCCTTTCGGCAACGCTCTTTTTACCCTTCCGCATTATATTGTTAATAAATTTAGCAACCAGCTTGCTGCCGTACTTAGGATCCGGCAGAATCTCTCTTTTGGGAACCTCTCTTCTTCTCGGCATTATGATGCTCCTCAAATGGGGCAGCTAACCCCTCTCAACCTCTCCTAGCCCGCAGATTTCATGAATTGCTGTTGGCGAGACCTCGAAGATGGCCGTGCCACCGGGCAACCGTCCCGCGGTTCCGCGGGATTGGTCCCGAGGCGTACCTGATTGGTACGTCGCAGGGGCCGACTCCCGAGGACGCCGGGGAGGACGGCCATATCCGTGGTCGCAGCAGGTGATTCATGAAATCTCCGGGCTCTCGACCAGGAGACTTTGTGGGCTGCTACATGAGATGGGCCACGGCTATATGCCCATGGCCCATGCTATGGTGACCTCTCACCTACTGGTTACTTGGGTTTCTTTGCTCCGTACTTAGAACGACCTTGGCGTCGATCTTGAACCCCAGTGGCGTCTAGCGTACCTCGGATGATATGGTAACGAACTCCTGGTAGGTCCTTTACCCGGCCACCTCGTATCAGAACCACCGAGTGCTCCTGAAGATTGTGGCCTACACCTGGAATATAGGAAGTTACTTCAATACCATTGGTTAATCGCACCCTAGCGATCTTGCGGAGCGCTGAATTGGGTTTCTTTGGGGTTGTGGTGTAAACTCGCACACACACGCCACGCTTCTGTGGACACCCCTGCAGAGCCGGTGTGCTCTTTTTCTGCCTAACCCGAGTTCTTCCCTTTCGAACCAATTGATTGATCGTGGGCATAATACCTAAGTCTCACTTACTGATAAATTACATTCCTGTGAAGCCGATAACCATCGGCACCAAAACCCTGCAAGATTACTTATCCATTTGCAATTTGTCAAGACCTTTTTATGCAGGAGTTTCCCTAAGAATATTTCTGTTACGCAGGCGACGGGAAAGCTACTCCACAACGACCATATTCGCGTCATTTATTGGCAGAGTCCCTGTTGAGGAAGCACCACATCTTCATGCAACCCCCTTCAAGGCTGAGATTCGTAAAGATCGGTTGCTCAGATGCTCGTTGTTTCGCAGCTTCCCCTTTTGGCCTTTGCTGCTGACTGCTTACCGCTCACTCTTATTAAGATCCTGCCGCTTCCTCCTGTCCGCCCGACAGCAATTCCCTATATTTTTTAAGGCCTGATCCGGCAGGAATCAGCCTTCCCATGATCACGTTCTCTTTGAGGCCTCGCAAAAAGTCCACCCTGCCGGCCACTGCCGCGTCAGTGAGCACCTTGGTAGTCTCTTGAAATGAGGCAGCCGAGATAAAGCTCTCAGTGCTCAAGGATGCCTTAGTGATTCCAAGGAGGAGAGGCTCGCCCACTGCGGGCTTATTGCCTTCCTCCAGCAATTTCTGGTTGGCTTCCTCGAAACGGTACTTTTCTACATGCTCACCCATGAGAAAATCTGAGTCCCCTGGGTCGGTAATTCTTACCCGCTTGAGCATTTGGCGAACAATTACCTCGATGTGTTTGTCGTTAATCTTGACCCCCTGCAGCCGGTATACCTGTTGGACCTCGTCCACCAGATACTTGGCCAATTCCTTTTCACCCAAAATATTGAGAATGTCATGGGGGTTTGCAGCGCCATCCATGAGGGCCTCACCCGCTCGTACCAGGTCACCCTCATGGACACTGATGTGCTTGCCCTTGGGGATCAAGTATTCCTTGTTATCTCCAATCTCAGGGGTAATAACCACTTTGCGCTTGCCCTTGGTGTCCTTGCCGAAGGAGACCACACCGCCGATCTCACTGATCACCGCTTGCTCCTTTGGCTTGCGGACCTCAAAAAGCTCAGCCACCCTGGGCAGACCACCAGTGATGTCTTTGGTCTTGGTGGTCTCCCGTGGGATCTTAGCCAAAACATCTCCGGCCGATACTTCGTCTCCCTCGGTAATCATAATAATCGCACCCAAGGGCATGAAGTAGCGCGCGACACTTTTACCTACCTTGGCCGTCTTACCAGCTTTGTCCTTGATGGAAACACGCGGCCTCACATCTGTTTCTCTGAATTCCACTATCACTTTACTGGACTTACCAGTAACCGGGTCAACTTTCTCCTGCATGGTTACGCCCTCGACTATGTCGCCGAATTTCACCGTACCGGAGACCTCAGTGAGGATAGGAGTTGTGAAGGGATCCCACTCAGCAAGCAAGGTGCCCCCCTCCACCTCCTGGCCATCGGTAACTTTCAGTTTAGCGCCGTAAATAATCTGGTAGCGTTCACGCTCGCGCCCCCCTTCGGCAACAATTGTAATTTCACCGTTGCGGTTCATCACCACCAGGTCCCCGTCCACGTTGCGAACCGTGTTGAGGTTGACATATTTCACAGTGCCCGGGAGGCGGTTGCTGACTGAAGTCTGCTCAATCCTTTTGCTGGCCGTTCCACCGATATGAAAAGTACGCATGGTGAGCTGGGTGCCGGGCTCACCAATGGACTGGGCGGCGATGATGCCGATTGCTTCACCAATCTCCACCATTCGGCCGTGGGCAAGATCGCGACCGTAGCACTTTATACAAGCTCCGCGCCTGCTCCGACATGTAAGGACCGATCGAATAGGGATCCGCTCCAGACCAGCCTCCTCAATCCTTACTACTGCTTGCTCGTCGATCTCCTCGTTGGCCTCGACCAAGACTTCGTCGGTGATGGGATCTTTTATGTCTTCCAGGACCACGCGACCCAAAATACGTTCGCTCAACCGCTGGATAATCTCACCTGCCTCTGTAAGTGCTTCCACCCAGATGCCGTCGATGGTGCCACAGTCTTCCTCGTTGACGATGGAGTCCTGGGCCACATCAACCAATCTTCGGGTCAGATAGCCGGAGTTGGCAGTCTTCAAAGCTGTATCTGCCAACCCTTTTCTAGCTCCGTGGGTGGAAACGAAGTACTGTAAAACAGTGAGACCTTCGCGGAAGTTTGCGGTAATGGGGGTTTCGATAATCTCACCCGATGGCTTTGCCATGAGGCCACGCATGCCAGAGAGCTGGCGCATCTGGTCTTTGCTACCCCTAGATCCCGAGTCGGCCATCATGAAGATGGGATTGAAAGACGGCATCACCTCAGCCTCCCCTTCAGGGCCGACCAGATTCTCCGTAGCAATTTCGTGCATCATCTCCCCGGCAATGTCCTCGGTGGCCTTGGCCCAAATGTCTACCACCTTATTGTACTTCTCACCGTCGGTTATGAGACCTTCGTTATACTGCCTTTCGATCTCACGGATGTTTTCTGTGGCCTTCTGAATAATGCTTTGTTTTTCCGATGGTATAACCATGTCGGAAACAGCAATGGAAACACCCGACTGAGTAGCAAATTTGTAGCCTATGTCTTTGATACGGTCGGCCAGAATCACTGTCCTTTTTACCCCGGCCGTACGGTAGCTATGATCGAAAAGCTCGGCCAAAGCCCGCTTGTTCATAACCTTATTAATTAGCTCGAAAGGAAGCTCGTCTGGCACGATTTCAGAAAGCAATACCCTGCCAGTAGTGGTGTCTACCCGAGTACCGTTCATGCGGACCGAGATCCGGGCATGGAGATCCAACTCTCCCGCATCAAAGGCGCAACGCACTTCGTCGGCATTGGCAAAGACCTTTTTATCGCCTTTGGCAAAGGGTTTTTCTCTTGTCATGTAATAGATGCCGAGCACAATGTCCTGACTAGGCACAATAATGGGCTCTCCATGGGCCGGGCTTAAGATGTTGTTAGTGCTCATCATCAGTACCCGCGCCTCTATCTGAGCTTCAATGGAAAGTGGTATATGCACGGCCATCTGATCCCCGTCGAAATCGGCATTGAAGGCAGCACAAACCAGGGGATGGATCTGAATAGCCTTGCCTTCTATCAGTATGGGTTCGAAGGCCTGGATACCCAGCCGATGCAGGGTTGGGGCGCGATTCAGCATTACGGGGTATTCTTTGACCACCTCATCCAGACAGTCCCAAACCTCGGGAGTTTCCTTCTCAACCATCTTCTTGGCGCTCTTGATAGTGGTGACATAGCCGCGCTCTTCCAGTTTGTTGTAAATGAACGGTTTGAAAAGTTCTAGGGCCATTTTCTTGGGAATGCCACACTGGTGGAGGCGCAAATCGGGACCGATTACAATAACAGAACGCCCAGAGTAGTCCACTCGCTTACCTAGGAGATTCTGGCGAAATCTTCCCTGCTTGCCTTTAAGCATGTCAGAAAGCGACTTCAGTGGTCTTTTGTTTGGACCAGTAATGGTCTTGCCTCGTCGGCCGTTGTCGAACAAAACATCCACGGCTTCCTGCAGCATTCGCTTCTCATTGCGGATAATGATCTCGGGCGCGTTTAACTCCTGCAAGCGCCGCAGGCGGTTGTTACGATTAATGACCCTGCGGTAGAGGTCGTTAAGGTCACTGGTAGCAAAGCGCCCACCATCAAGAGGGACGAGGGGACGCAAATCGGGAGGCAGCACCGGGATAACCTCGAGGACCATCCACTCCGGCTGATTTCCCGAATCCCTGAATGCGTTTACCACCTTGAGTCGTTTGGCCAACTTCTTCCGTTTGGCAACAGAGTTGGTTTTACTGATCTCCTGCCGCAGTTCATCGGCAAGCTCTTCCAGGTTTATATCCGCCAAAAGTTCCTTTACGGCTTCGGCACCGATTCCCACCCTGAAACTAGTACCGTATTGTTCACGCAATTGCCGATACCGCTCTTCACTCAGCAACTCGTTCTTATTCAGGGGTGTGTCCCCTATATCGATTACAATGTAACTGTCGAAATAAAGTACCTTTTCCAGTTCTTTTAGGGTTAGGTCCAACAGATTGCCCACCTTGCTCGGTAAACTCTTGAGAAACCATATATGGGCAACAGGCGCTGCCAACTCAATGTGGCCCATGCGTTCTCGCCGCACCTTGGATTGAATTACCTCGACACCACACTTTTCGCAGACCACCCCACGATGTTTCATCCGTTTGTACTTGCCACAATTACACTCATAGTCCTTTGTTGGCCCGAATATCTTGGCACAAAAAAGTCCGTCGCGTTCGGGCTTGAAAGTCCGATAATTGATAGTCTCTGGTTTCTTGATCTCTCCGTATGACCATTCCCTGATTTTCTCCGGCGAGGCCAAGGAGATACGAACAGCATTAAAGCTCAAAGGATCTTTGGGACGAACGAAAAGGTTGTACAGCTCTTTCACTGCAACCTCCTTAAGGAGACCGCGCTCCTTATATTGTGGTTTTGCCCATCAAACCTGGGCACCGGATATTGAATCCAACCTATTTCTAAATCCGAAATCCAAATATCGAAATCCCAAACAAATTCCAATTCTCAAAATCCCAATGACCAAAACTAAGAATCCAAGCGCTGAATCATGTTTGGTACATTTGAATTTACTATTTCGGATTTGTTTAGTGCTTCGTGCTTCGAAACCGGGGCCCCGCCCGTAGGGTGGGGAGTCCGGAGGACCAATTTCGAATTTCAGATACCTCACTCGCCTTAACAAACTTTGTCTAGATGACGTTAAAATGATCTGCCTGATGTTGTTTAATTATCGACGTCTTCTAAAAGTCTTACATCCAAGCCTAGTGCCTGGAGTTCCTTTACTAGTACATTGAAAGATTCCGGCAACCCAGCCTCGAGTGTATTGTCACCCTTGACGATTTTCTCATACATGCGGGTCCTGCCAGCCACGTCGTCGGATTTGACTGTCAAGAATTCCTGAAGAGCATAAGCAGCGCCGTAAGCCTCCATAGCCCAAACTTCCATCTCACCCAAACGCTGCCCACCAAATTGCGCTTTACCGCCCAATGGTTGCTGGGTTACCAGCGAGTAGGGACCAATGGAGCGGGCGTGCAGCTTGTCATCCACCAAATGGTGCAACTTCATCATGTACATGATCCCCACGGTAACCTTACTGTCGAAGGGCTCACCAGTACGGCCGTCATGCAGGGTGGCCTGCCCCAGTTCGGGAAGTCCACCTTCCTTAAGAAAGTGCCGGATCTCTTCTTCTTCAGCACCATCAAAAACCGGGCTGGCCAGGTGAAACCCTTCACGGTAGTGGGGGATAAGACTTCTGAGATCGCTCTCGTCTGCGTCGGCAAAATACTCCTCAAATTCCACCTTGGAGTGGAGCCGCTGGAGTTTCGCCATTATATCCTCCCGGCTCTTGTATTCTTCAATCAGTCGAGCCAGTTGTTCGCCGATCCCTTTAGCCGCCCAGCCTAGGTGGGTCTCTAAAACTTGACCCACATTCATACGGGAAGGCACGCCAAGAGGATTAAGGACAATGTCAACCGGAGTGCCATCTTCAAAATATGGCATATCCTCCTCTGGCAGCACCCGGCTAACCACCCCCTTATTGCCGTGGCGACCGGCCATCTTGTCTCCCACCGACAGCTTGCGCTTAACAGCCAGGTAGACCTTGACCATTTTGATGACCCCTGGGGGCAGTTCGTCTCCCTTTTTGAGCTTGGATATTTTGTCTTCGAAGACCATTTGCACCAATTCGATCTGTTCGTGGTAGTTTTCCCATATCGCTCGAACTTGTGCCGTCGCCTCTGGTTTCCCCTGAACCTCAAGATCCATCCACTGGCCGGGTGGCAGCTGGGCTAGAATCTCTCCATCAAATGCACCGCCCTTTTTGATTAAAGTCTTTTTGCCTTCTTTGACCGGCTTGGCTGATTTCTTACCCCCAAGCAAACGCTCGAGTTTTCTCAGCGCGCTTTTCTTGATTATCTTGATTTCATCGCGCTGATCTTTTAGCAACCGAGCTATTTCCTCGTCTTCAATAGACTTGGTTCGCTCATCCTTATCGACACCCTTGCGAGAAAAGACCTTGGCATCTATAACTATCCCCTCCACACCCGGCGGTACCCTGAGAGAGGTGTCTTTCACATCACCGGCCTTCTCACCGAAAATGGCCCTGAGCAGCTTTTCCTCTGGGGTGAGTTGGGTCTCACCCTTCGGGGTTACCTTGCCCACTAATATGTCACCAGTATTGACTGTGGCACCGACCCGGATGATCCCACTTTCGTCAAGGTTGCGTAATGCTTCCTCACCTATATTGGGGATGTCGCGGGTGATTTCTTCCTTCCCTAACTTGGTGTCCCGTGCTACCAACTCAAACTCTTCAATGTGGACGGAAGTGAAGATGTCCTCTTTAACCACCCTCTCGCTAACCAGAATTGAATCCTCGAAGTTGTATCCACCCCAACTCATAAAAGCCACAGTTACATTTCTTCCCAAAGCCAGTTCACCCGTCTCGGTGGCCGGACCATCCGCAATAATCTGACCCTTTTCCACCTTTTGCCCTGGGCGCACGATGGGTTTTTGGTTGAAACAGGTGTTCTGGTTGGAGCGTTGGAACTTAGTTACCTTGTAAATATCCACTGCAGAGGCGAGTGATTGCTCCTCGCCGTCATCCTGGGACGCTCGGACAACAATCCGGGATGCGTCAACGTCTTCCACGATCCCATCGCGTCGGGCAATGACGGTAACACCTGAATCTTTGGCCACCACTCTCTCAATACCAGTTCCCACGATCGGCGACTTGCACCTCAGCAGGGGCACAGCCTGCCGCTGCATGTTGGAGCCCATCAGCGCCCTGTTGGCGTCATCGTTTTCCAGAAATGGAATGAGAGACGCCGCCACGCTCACTAACTGGTTGGGACTAACGTCCATGAATTCAACCTCATTAGGAGGCGTCATGACAAATTCGCCCTCACGTCTACAGGAAACAAGATCCCGGACGAATTTGTTCTTCTTGTCCAGAGGGGCATTGGCCTGGGCAAATGCATGCTCCTTTTCATCCATGGCGCTCAAGTACGCCACATTGCTGGATACCTTGCCATCTGCCACCTCCCGATAGGGTGTCTCGATAAAGCCAAACTCATTTACCCGAGCGTAGGTACTTAAAGAGACAATTAGCCCAATGTTGGGGCCTTCTGGGGTCTCAATGGGGCATATGCGCCCATAATGAGTAGGATGGACGTCGCGTACCTCGAAACCTGCACGCTCGCGCGTGAGTCCTCCGGGACCGAGGGCGCTAAGTCTCCTCTTGTGAGTGATCTCGCTCAGTGGATTGGTCTGGTCCATGAACTGGCTTAGCTGGCTGGTACCGAAAAACTCCTTGACCACCGCTGATACCGGTTTGGCATTGATAAGATCGTGGGGCATGAGAGTCTCGATCTCTTGGAGACTCATGCGCTCTTTGATTGCCCTTTCCATTCGAACCAAGCCAATGCGGTACTGGTTCTCCAATAGTTCACCAACTGCACGCACTCGCCGGTTCCCTAGATTATCAATGTCATCCACCGCTCCCTGGGTGTCTTTGATTTTGATCAGCTTTTTCACCGCCCGCAGGATGTCCTCCTTAGTGAGGGTGCGGTGGCTGAGCGGCAACTCCTCGGTTCCCAGTTGTTGATTAAGCTTCAAGCGTCCAACTTCTGATAGGTCGTATTGTTCGGGGCTGAAGAAAAGATTATTGAAGAACTCGGCTGCCACCTCAGGAGTGGGGGGATTACTCGGCCGTAGTTTACGATAAATCTCAAGAATCGCCGCTTCCGAATCTTCAACCTTATCCATCAAAAGGGTGTTGCGGAAGGAAGGACTGACATCACTGCCTTCCATGTGGAGTAAATCCAGATACTCGACGGAGCGAGCCCTCAAGGTGACCAAGTGCTCTTCGGTGATAGTTTCGTTACACTGGATGAGCACTTCTCCGGTGGTCTCATCCACTACATCCCTTCCCACTACTCGCCCTACCAGATTTTCATCTGGGAATGGAATCTCGGTAATAGCCGACTCTTTGAGCTGCTGAATAAGCTTGACTCCCAGCTTTCTTCCCTTTTTCACCAGGACCTTACCGCTTTTGGGATCATTAATATCAAGAGGTGCCCGGGCTCCCAGCATAAAGGCTTCGTCCAGAGGTTTCGTCACCCCATCATCTTTCAGGTAAACGCGCTCGGACCGGTAAAAGTAACCGAGCAATTCTTCAGGGCTGTAGCCCAATGCTCTGAGTAATATGGTGACTGGAAACTTCCGTCGACGATCGATGCGGACGTAGAGGATATCTTTCGGATCGAACTCTAGATCGATCCAGGAGCCGCGCAAGGGGATAACCCTGGCAGAGTAGAGCAGCTTGCCGCTCGAATGGGTCTTGCCCTTGTCATGGTCGAAAAAGATACCTGGAGAGCGGTGCAACTGACTAACCACCACCCTTTCGGTGCCATTGATGATGAAGGTGCCGTGGTCTGTCATTAAAGGTATGGTGCCGAAATAGATCTCCTGCTCTTTAATATCCCGAATATGTTTGGCACCAGTATCTTTATCAACGTCGTAAACGACCAGCCGCACCGTTATTTTTATTGGTGCCTCATAAGTCATTCCACGTTGCAAGCACTCTTCAACATCGTATTTGATGCCCCCGATGGTATAGCGGACAAACTCGAGGGAAGCTGTACCGCTAAAATCGCGGATAGGAAAGACCCCTTTAAAGACCCCTTGAAGACCCTTATCGATCCTTTCGTCGGGATCCACTTCCTGTTGAAGAAAACGTTCATAGGACTGCCTTTGCATTTCTATGAGATTGGGGATCTCCACTATTTTTCTGATCTTACCGAAATTCTTGCGGACTCGATAATCATTGGCCAATGAGGTTGCCATATTTTCTTCCCTTTGGCGCCAGCTCCGTCAACTAGCTTGGGGGTAGATGAATCACCCCAGGGAAGTGACGGAGGCGATGTTTCCGACTCCTGGGCTAGCCAGGAGACGAAAACAAGCGGTTAAAGGCCTTTATTTGTTTAAAGATTCCTACTTTACCTCAACACTTGCCCCAGCCTCTTCCAGCTGCTTGACAATGTCGTCGGCTTCTTCTTTGGACACGCCTTCCTTTACATTGCCGGGCAAGGCATCCACCAGGGCCTTGGCTTCCTTCAAGCCCAGACCGGTGATAGACCGCACTACTTTAATGACCTGGATTTTCTTATCACCTACTCCGGTGATCACCACGTCAAATTCTGTCTTTTCTTCCTCAGCAGCTGCCTCAGCGCCACCTGCTGCAACTCCTGCCGGCATAGCCATTGGCATCGCAGCCATCGGTGTGGCTGCGGAAACTCCCAACTCCTCTTCCAGTTCTTTAACTAACTCGGCCAGCTCGAACACCGGCATGTTCTTAATGTATTCTTTGACATCGTCTTTGGTGATTTTCGCCTTTGCCATGTTTTCACTCCTTAATCTATCTCTGTATCTTTTCGCACAGTCGCGGTTAATTCACTTCATGATGCTGATGTGGACTTCTGCTCGATGGCCTTAAGCACACCCAAAAGATTTCTAGGTACGGCAGCCAGTAACCCGACAAAATCCCTAGGCACAGCATTCATGACACCCAGCAATCTAGACGGCAGCGTTGACATAATTCCCAACAGCTGAGCCTGGAGTACCTCTTTGGAAGGCAGCTGCACCAGTCGTTTCAGCTCCTCTTGCAGCATCAGCCTTCCAGCTAGTACCCCAGCCTTTACCTCCAGCTTTTGATTTTGCTTCGCATATTCCAGCAACAATTTGGCCGGAGTTATCTCGTCATCGTAACTAAAGGCCACGGCGTTGGGCCCAATAAGATAGTCCTTTAGGGGCGATGCCTCGGTATCTTTGACAGCCAGGCGGATCAAGCTGTTTTTCACCACCCGGTATTCCACGCCCTCTTCTCTCAGTTTGTGGCGCAGCTCGGTAATTTCCAAGACCTTTAGGCCACGGTAATCCGTAAGGATTGCTGCCTTGGACCGCTCCAGCTTATCGCGGAGTTCGGCCACCACTGCTTCTTTCTCTTGCCTGTTCAAAGCTCTTCTTCCCTCCTTTCCTCTGCCAGCGCGTCTTTAGATTTCATCTCTGACAAAGTCCATGGAAGGTGCCTGTCTCTCAGGGGCGGATTGCCTGTTCCAGTCTCGGTAGGCTGACCCAGAGTCAATTATCCCCATGCCAAACCCAAAAGCCCTTAGTTTCTTTGTCTCGTCTGGCTTTCAGGCAGGCAAGGCACCTACTGTCTCTGACCAATCAAAGCGTCGCCGAGGCAGTCAGTTTTGTTATTTCGGATTGCGGATTGCGGATTGCGGATTGAGTATGTAACTCGAAGGCTAAATTAGAATTCCGCATTCCCCGTTCCCAAATCCGCAATGGATTACTCCATTACTCCAGCTTTCTCCTGCTTACTGCTCACTGCTTACTGCTCACTGCTTACTGCTTACTGCTTACTGCTTACTAAATCTTATGTCAGCAATACCTTCAGAGTACCAGGATCGATCTTGATTCCCGGTCCCATGGTTGTGGAGATGGCAATGGTGCGTATATAGGTACCCTTGCTAGCTGATGGTTTAAGGCGCATGATGGTATCCATAAATGTCGCGACATTTTCCAGAATCTTGTCCGCCCCAAACGAAACCCTGCCAACAGGAGCGTGGACTATGCCGGACTTCTCCACGCGAAAATCGATTTTTCCAGACTTGATTTCTCTAATAACCTTACCAAGGTCGAAGGTTACCGTACCCAATTTGGCATTGGGCATAAGCCCTCGGGGACCCAGGATCTTTCCTATTTTGCCCACAGCCCCCATCATGTCCGGGGTGGCCACGGTCTTATCAAAATCAAGCCATCCCCCTTGTATCTTGGTGATGAGTTCATCTCCGCCAGCATAATCCGCACCCGCCTCAAGTGCCTCCTTCTCTTTTTCCCCTTTGGCAAAGGCCAGGACTCTGACCGATTTTCCCGTACCATTGGGGAGCACCACTGTGCCGCGTACCATTTGGTCCGCCCGGCGTGGATCTACCCCGAGACGAACAGCCAAGTCAACGCTCTCATCGAAGCGGGCATAGGCACATTCTAGAACAAGCTTAACACCCTCGGAAAAGTCATAGCGCTTGGCAAGATCAAGTTCTTCTTTGGATTTCTTGTACTTTTTTCCTCTCCTAGTCATACTGCCTCTCCAAACCTACTCGATTGTAATTCCCATACTTCTAGCGGTTCCCTCGATGATTTTGACCGCAGCCTCCAGGGTCGAAGTATTAAGGTCTGGCATTTTAAGCCGGGCAATCTCCTCAACTTGCTTTCGATTAACCTGACCTACTTTCTCGCGGTTGGGTTCGCTGGATCCTTTGGCAATTTTGGCGGCCTTCTTCAGCAATACCGCCGCAGGAGGCGTTTTAGTCACGTAGGTAAAGGAACGATCCGCAAAAACCGTAATCACTACTGGTATGATCATTCCCTCCTGTCCCTGAGTTTGCGCATTAAAGGATTTGCAGAATTCCATAATGTTCACCCCGTGCTGTCCCAAAGCGGGGCCGATGGGGGGTGATGGGTTGGCTTGGCCTGCGGGAACCTGCAATTTAATATTGGCTATAACCTTTTTCGCCATGTTTCGTCTCTCCTATGAATCCAGCAACCCAGGCGGGTGCACTGTGACGTTTAGGACCTCGTAACCACAGAGCACACAGAGAGTGCCAAAATTGTAAATCTTAAAGGGCCCATAAATGTATTGAACATTCGGGGCCCAGAGTAAAACCGAACCAATATTTGTTTTTCTTTGCTGTCTCTGTACCCTCTGTGGTTCAGTTTAAAGCCTTGCTATACATCAACCTGGCCGCAAGAATCGATACTACAAATCGTCAGATTTTAGTTACCTGAACAAAGTCCAGTTCCACGGGGGTGGAACGGCCAAATATACTCACCAGAACGCGCACCTTACCTTTTTCAGGAACAACATCGTCAACCACGCCGTTGAAGTTGGAAAAGGGGCCATCAATGACTCGGACTTCGTCGCCCCGGTCGAATAGATACTTAGGTTTAGGCTTGAGCGCCCCCTCAGTCATCTGTTCGATGATTTTCTCCGCCTCTTCATCGCTCAGTGGGGTTGGTTTGTCTTTGCCGCCAATAAATCCGGTCACCTTCGGTGTATCTTTTACGATGTGCCAGGTTTCGTCGTTAAGTTCCATGCGCACCAAGATATAGCCCGGATAGAATTTTCGGGCAGAGGTCTTCCTCTCCCCTTTGACCAGCTCTACCACCTTTTCTGTAGGCACAAGGATCTTCTCAAAAAATTTCTCTTTCCCCAGAGTTTTGATCCGCTCCTCCAAGGCGTTTTTTACCTTTTGCTCGTATCCCGAGTAGGTATGGACGATGAACCACTGCATTGCCAGAAATTATCTCCGATTAATTATTAAGGATTACCTTTATCCAAAACTGGTGTTCACCTAGAAAAATTTCAGTCCTGGCCGCCCCGCCTTAACTAAGAAGCAGTCGCATAAGCTTGGACAGACCAAGATCCACAATGCCCAAAAATGCTCCTATCAGGATAACAATGACCAAAACCACCGAAGTGGAGGCAATGGTATCTTTGCGCGTAGGCCAGGTAACTTTGGACAACTCAACTCGAACCTCACGAAGGAACTGTCTCACAGTTTCAACCACGCCTGAGGTTCTTTCTATGACACTTGCTTTCGGCTCTGCCTTCCGCTTCTTTATTGGCTTGCTATCAGCAGCTGCCACGGCCTTGGGCATTTCAGTAATTGCTTGCGCCGGAGCGGCAGATTTCTTTTTCTTTTTTTTCTTCGATTTTGCCATAGCTACAAAAATAATGGCAGGCCAGGAGGGATTCGAACCCCCAACATCCGGATTTGGAGTCCGGCGCTCTAGCCGTTCGAGCTACTGGCCTGCAGTAGTGGTGTTCTCAACTGGCGACTTCTTTCCGTCTAAAATACAGGAATATTGGAAGGTTGGAATATTGGGTCCAAAGAAGTGCAAGACCATAAAGAATGTTCTCTTCCCGCTTTTCACACCCAGCATTTCATTAATTCCATAATTCCATATGCTTCGCTAAAACCTCAACCGCACTCATTCAGTGCAGCTCGAGCAAGCTCGCACGTCCCCTGTGGCAAAAACCCTCGCCCTATTTGCTCTCGCGGTGCAAGGTATGATGTCCACAGTAGCGGCAATATTTGCGGAACTCCAACTTTTCTGGAGTAGTCCTCTTGTTCTTTGTTGTAGTGTAGTTTCTTCTTTTACACTCTGAACAGGCCAGATTTATGATAACGCGCATGCTCTTTCCCAAAAAGTTCAGGATCTGAGATATGCGATGTGAGATTTCTACCCTAAGTATCTTCTATCCCAAATCCGCAATCCCAAATCTACTCGACAATATCACTGATGACACCAGCGCCCACCGTGCGACCTCCCTCGCGAATGGCAAAGCGTAACTCCTTCTCCATCGCTATCGGGGTGATCAACTCTACGGTCATCGACACGTTGTCACCTGGCATCACCATCTCTATACCCTCGGGCAACGTCACCACGCCCGTAACATCTGTGGTGCGAAAATAAAACTGCGGCCTGTAACCATTGAAAAACGGCGTGTGACGACCACCCTCCTCCTTCTTCAATATATAAGCCTCAGCCTTAAACTTCCGGTGCGGATTAATCGAACCAGGCTTGGCTACCACCTGACCACGCTCAACATCATCTCGCTTCACCCCACGCAACAACACCCCTATGTTGTCACCTGCCTGACCCTCATCCAAGGTCTTGCGAAACATCTCCACACCCGTACAAACCGTCTTGTGCGTCGGCCTAATCCCTACTATCTCTACCTCATCTCCAACCTTGATCAAACCACGCTCTAAACGACCCGTCACCACCGTGCCTCGACCAGAAATGCTAAATACATCCTCAATCGGCATCAAAAACGGCTTGTCTACATCTCGCATAGGCTCAGGGATGTAACTGTCCACCGCTTCCATTAACTCAAATATGCACTTAGCCTCATCACTCTCAGCATCGTCACTCTCCAAAGCCTTCAACGCACTGCCCTGAACGATCGGTATGTCGTCTCCAGGAAACTCATACTTCGACAATAACTCCCGTAACTCCAACTCAACTAACTCTATCAACTCCTCATCATCCACCATGTCTACCTTGTTCAAAAATACCACTATGTACGGCACACCAACCTGACGGGCTAAAAGTATGTGCTCACGGGTCTGAGGCATCGGACCATCATCAGCTCCAACCACCAATATCGCTCCGTCCATCTGCGCCGCACCCGTAATCATGTTCTTGATATAGTCCGCATGACCAGGACAATCCACATGGGCATAATGCCGCTTGCCCGTCTCATACTCCACATGCGCCGTCGCTATGGTGATCCCACGCTCCCTCTCCTCCGGCGCCTTGTCTATCTCGTCAAAGGAAACATACTCCGCCATGCCCTTCTTCGATAAATGCTTAGTTATCGCCGCCGTCAATGTCGTCTTACCATGATCTATGTGACCTATTGTTCCTACGTTTATATGCGGCTTCGTCCTCTCAAACTTCTTCTTCGCCATGGCGGTTCCTCCTGATAAAGGTTTACTCTGGCTTGTCAGCTGCCTCTGCTTCTTAAGAGAAATTTCAAGACTAATACTGGAGCCCACGACCGGGCTTGAACCGGTGAACCTCTTCCTTACCAAGGAAGTGCTCTACCAACTGAGCTACGTGGGCTCGTTCAGGGGCGTTTCGGGCGACCGGACCAGGAGAGCAGGGAAACAGTCAGCCTCGCAGTGGGTGCCACAGTGCTGAAAGCTTCCGTCGGAAAATGAGAAAAGGAAGAATGTAGTGCTTAACGATAATGGTCCTGGAGCCACCTTGGGCGCCACTATCTCCTACTAAAATTATGCTCACTGGTGGTGGAGAGGGGAGGATTCGAACCTCCGAAGGCTGCGCCGGCAGATTTACAGTCTGCTCCCTTTGACCGCTCGGGAACCTCTCCGCAGCAATTGAGAGCCTCAGCTAAAGACCCCATTATAAATTAATTAAAACCACGCAATAACAAAAATTTCTGGAGCTGGCGATGGGAATCGAACCCGCAACCTGCTGATTACAAATCAGCTGCTCTACCATTGAGCTACGCCAGCGAATCAGGACACTATAAACTTATTCATACTACTAATCAAGGAAAAAAATGGCACTTCTTTAATTTTTTTAAGCGATCTAGAGTCATAGCGTATACGGATAACGAACTTCTTTGGAGTATTGGAGTGAGCATCATTTTAGATTTCAGATTGCTGATTGCAGATTGAGGATCAATGCATTCAATGCCACCAGGTCCTGAGCCCTTAAATCTGAAATCTGCATTCTAAAAGCTAAAATTTCTGCACTCCATTACTCCTCTTTTTTTCGCTTTGCGCCTGGCGCTATGCGCTCTGCGTTATCACCTTTCTCTAACAAAAACGAGGCGGTAAAGTAGCAGTATCACACCTATTGTGATAGCTGAGTCGGCAACATTAAAGGCGGGCCAATGGTAGGTGCGATAATAGACATCAATGAAATCAATAACCTCTCCCAGTCTGGCCCTGTCGATGAAATTGCCCAAAGCTCCGCCAAATATTAGCGACAAAGCCACAAGCTCCACCTTTTGATCCGGAGGTAGACGAAAAAGCATCCAGAGTACCACCCCCATGGCCAGAAGCGACACCCCTAAGAAAAAAAGGGTCCGCAGAATAGATGGCTGACCCGCCAGGAACCCGAAGGCAGCACCTGTGTTATGGACCCTGGTCAGATTGAGCAGGCCATGGACGATCGGCCGGATCTCGTACATTTTCAAAGTAGCGCTCACCGCTGCCTTGCTCACTTGATCCAGCAAGAGCACTCCGACCGCCAGGGTTAGGAAGAGTTTGAGGTGAGACTTCAATAGATACCCCGTGTTCGCAAAGCGCATAGCGCATAGAGAAAAAAAGGAGTTAGAAGTCAGGAGTCAGAATCCAGAATCCAGAAGAAAGAACAAAAACAATAATTCCAATCTCCTGGCTACTGACTCCTAGCTCCTGAATTCTTCACCCTTGGGCCTTGCGCACTGCGCCTTGGGCCACCTGCGCTATGCGCGATTAGGAAGCGGTAGCATGGAGTTCCTTGACGCAGCGGCTGCAGATCTCAGGCTGACTTGACTCAGCGCCCACGGTTTCATCATGGACCCAACAGCGGGCACATTTCATTGCTGAGGCAGGTCTCACTTGAATCATCAGTCCCGGTATATCCACGGCCGCGGTTGCCGAGTCAAGGCTTTCGGGATCTGCCAGTCTCACCTGGGAGACAATGAAAACCCGGCTCAGCATGTCTTCACGGCCCTGCAGATTTTCCATGAGCGCTCCCCTGACCCCGAGGGTAATTTCTGCATCCAAGGAGTGTCCTACCTCTTTGTTCTTTCTCGCCAGTTCCAAGGCGCGATTAACCTCCGCCCGGACGTCTAACAACAGACCCCACTGCTCTTCAAGGGAGTTATCTTCATAGGCAGATATAGGCTCTGGCAACAGTTCCAAGTGGACGCTCTCGCTTTTTCCTGGGAAAGGGGGTACATTCTCCCAGATTTCCTCGGAGGTGAAGGCCAAAATGGGGGTCATGAGCCGCACAAGGGTTGTAGCTATTTCGAAGATGGCACTCTGGGCCGAACGCCGCTTTGCAGAAGTAGGAGCGGAGACGTAAAGCCGATCCTTCAGCACATCCAGGTAAAAAGCACTGAGATCCACCACACAGAAATTATGGATGGCGTGGTAGATTTTATGAAATTCGAAACGTTTGTAGGCCTTGACCACTTTCCTTACTAATTGCTGCAATCGATGCAGGGCCCACCGATCCAGCGACTCCATGGATGACACCTCAACCCTGTCCCGCTCGGGGTCGAAGTCAGCCAGATTTCCCAACAAAAAGCGGCAGGTGTTTCTGATTCGCCGATAAGCCTCAGACAAACGCTGAAGTATTTCTTCGGAGATGCGAATATCGTCCCGATAATCCTCAGCCGCTACCCAAAGCCTGAGAATTTCCGCCCCATACTTTTCAATGACTTCGTTTGGCGCTATGACATTACCCAGGGACTTGGACATCTTCCGCCCCGTACCATCAACCACAAATCCATGAGTAAGTACAGTGTGGTACGGGGCATGGCCCCGGGTGCCCACCGCTGCCAGCAAGGAACTGTGAAACCAGCCTCTGTGCTGATCGCTCCCTTCCAGATAGAGGTCAGCCGGGAAATGGAGATCCTCCCGAGGTTCGAGAACCGCAGCATAGCTCACACCCGAGTCGAACCACACGTCCAGTATGTCCATTTCTTTGTTGAATCTGGAGCTGCCACACTTGCTGCATTTTGTTTGTGGAGGTAGCAACTGTCCAGCTTCCTCTGAGAACCATATGTCGGCCCCTTCTGAAGCAAACCGGGAAACCACGTGCTCAAGCACCTCAGGGCTGGCCAAGATCTCATCGCAATCCTGGCAATAGAACACTGTTATGGGCACACCCCAGGCCCTTTGCCTGGAGATGCACCAATCAGGTCGGTTGGCAATCATGCCATAAATACGTTCTTTGCCCCAACTGGGAAGCCATGCCACTTCCTTCTCAATGGAATCCAGCGCCTTTTCCCTGAGGTGATTAGATTCCATACTTATGAACCACTGCTCAGTAGCCCGGAAAATGACCGGCTGCTTGCACCGCCAGCAGTGGGGGTAGGAGTGGGTTATGGTCTCCTCCCGGATGAGGTTGCCGCACTCGGCGATTTTCTCATTCACCTTTTTGTTTGCATCAAAGACAAACTGGCCGGCGAAATAAACCACATCTTCGGTGAATCGTCCGTCATCATCCACTGGAGAATAGATTTCAAGTTCATACTTCAGGGCAGTCTCAAAATCCTCCCGGCCATGACCCGGAGCAGTGTGCACACAGCCGGTCCCCACATCGAGGGTCACATAGGGTGCTTGCACAATTACCGATTCCCGATCGACGAAAGGATGCCGACACTTCATACCCTCTAGGTCAACGGCAGCAAGCCGGGCAAGAATCTCGTAGTCGGAGACCTCCGCTTTGGCCATTACTGCTTCCACCAACCCATCTGCAATAATCCAAGCTTCGTCTGCCATTCCTACCACCGCATATTCGTAGTCCGGGTGAAGTGCTATGGCCAAATTTGCTGGGATGGTCCACGGGGTGGTGGTCCAAATGAGGACGAACACCCTCTTGCTGTTGAGGGAGGCAACCATGTGGCTGAGGTCATCTATAAGAGGAAACTTCACATAAATGGAGGGCGACTGATGGTCTTCATATTCTACCTCCGCCTCAGCCAGGGCGGTGCGACAGGAGCTGCACCAGTATATTGGTTTCTTGCTCTTGTACACGCTTCCCTGGGTTATAAACTTCCCCAGTTCCCTGGCAATGGTGGCCTCGTAGTCATAGGACATAGTCAAATAGGGGTTTTCCCAGTCTCCTACCACGCCCAGTCGCTTGAACTCCTGCCGTTGAATGTCTATGAATTTCTCTGCATAGGCCCGACAACGTTGTCGCAGCTCATTTTGACTCATTCCTCGTCTCTGGTCGCCCAATTCCTTTTCCACCTGGTGTTCAATGGGCAACCCGTGACAATCCCAACCAGGAACATACACGCTGTTATATCCCATTACCTGCCTGGATCGCACTATCATGTCCTTGAGAATCTTGTTAAGAGCGGTTCCCAAGTGAATATGACCGTTTGCATAGGGCGGCCCATCGTGGAGAACGTATCGCGGCCGCTTCTCGCTAGTACTTCTAAGCTTGGCATATAAATCCATCCTTTCCCACTTCGCCAAAATTTCCGGTTCCCTCTTTGCCAAGTTAGCCTTCATGGGAAAGTCTGTTCGGGGTAAATTGAGTGTCTTCTTATAATCCATTAGCCTCTCCAGAGCTCTTTAAGCCCCGGTGTTTTATGAATCGCTTACTGCGACCACGGATATGGCCATCCTTCCGTGCGTCCTCGGGTGTCGCCCCCTGTGACGTACCATTCAGGTACGCCTCGGTACCAATCCCGCGGTACCGCGGGACGGTTGCCCGGTGGCACGCCCATCTTCGTGGTCTCGTCAAAGCAATTCATGAAACACCGGGGCTTACTAGAAAAGCAGAAATTAACACAGAACCCCTGATTGTCAAGAAAAATGTCCGGTGAGGAGTTTCCCATACGTACTGACTTCGGGCCCCGAGGACCTAGCCACCCCCAGAGGGGGTTTCAATGGTCTTTCCCTCATGCTGCGGTATGATGGAGTGTTGGGGTGGTGGAATACTGAAATGCCAAATTCCAAGCACCACATCTCATGGCATTAGGTTTCAGGTGTCAGGTGTCAGGAGAAAAAATACAAAGGGTAAAACCTGACACCTGAACACTGAAACCTCAGTCATTTTCTACAACTACCTCATTACAATGTCTCAAGATTTACTTTGCAGAGGCCAAATGATCCTTGACAATAGATTTGAATTGTAGCATAAGCTACGTCCTTAAATAGAAGTTGATCCTAGAGCAACCAACGAGGTATTTGCATTGCCCCTCGCCGACGTTTTTGTTACTATGGCCCAACCAATCGGCAAGACAGCTAAAACAACGGATATGATGAAATGACGTATTCTTCAGGCGCACAAACGATACTTACCCACGAGAAGTTCGCCGAACGCATCTTCGAGGTGGAGCTTGAACGCGCCATCGGTAGAGCGAATAAAGCCTTACTTGCCCTTCAGTACTCCGACGGCCACTACCGTTTCGATCTTGAAGCCGACTGTACCATCCCTGCCGAATACATACTCATGATGCACTACATGGACGAGATCGATGATCAACTCGCGGCCAAGATCGCTGTTTATCTTCGTGAGCATCAGTGTGAAGACGGAGGCTGGAACCTATACTGTGGCGGCGATTTCGACCTCAGTTGCAGCATAAAAGTCTACTACGCCCTGAAGCTAGCAGGTGATAGTCCGGATGCTCCCCATATGGTGAAAGCGCGCCAGGCTATCCTGGCTCATGGTGGCGCAGCCCGCGCCAATGTGTTCACCCGCATCGCTTTAGCTCTCTTCGGCCAAATACCCTGGCGCGGAGTCCCCTTTATACCTGTAGAGATTGTACTTCTGCCCCGCTGGTTTCCTTTTCATTTCAGTAAAGTCTCCTACTGGTCCCGGACCGTCATGGTTCCCCTTTTCATCCTCTGTACCTTAAAACCACGGGCAAGAAATCCTAGACAAATCCATATTCGGGAACTGTTTGTCACACCTCCAGAGAAAGAGAAGGAATACTTCCCCATTCGCTCGCCCCTCAACCGACTTTTTCTGGGTCTTGACAAGATGGGACGACTTCTTGAGCATTTCGTCCCCCCCAGTGTGCGGAGCCGTGCCATCAAGAAAGCTGAGGCGTGGTTTATAGAACGACTCAATGGCACAGATGGTCTCGGGGGCATTTTCCCGGCCATGGTTAATGCCCTAGAAGCCCTGGATTTGCTGGGCTATACAGCAGATCACCCATACAGGATGGAAGCTAAACAGGCTTTGGAAAAGCTCCTGGTAATTGGTGAGGATTCTGCCTACTGTCAGCCCTGTTTGTCCCCCATGTGGGACACCTGCCTAGCCAGTCTAGCCCTGTTGGAAGCGACTGGCGGTGAACCTAGCGGTGACATTCTCCGTGCTTTGGATTGGCTCAAGGAGAGGCAATTATCTGACGAACCGGGAGACTGGCGAGATAGACGTCCTAATCTTAAGGGAGGCGGCTGGGCCTTCGAGTATGCAAATCCCCATTACCCTGACCTCGACGATACCGCGGTAATAGGGTGGGTCATGCACCTAACCGGCATGGAGCGCTACCGTGAGGCAATCCTTAGGGCGGCGAATTGGGTGGAGGGCATGCAGTCAAAAAATGGCGGCTTCGCCAGCTTTGATGCAGACAACACCAACTACTATCTCAACGAAATTCCCTTTGCCGATCACGGTGCCTTACTCGACCCGCCCACCAGCGATCTCACCGCTCGCTGTATCGCCTTTTTGGCCAAGGTTGACAGAATAGGCTACCGGAAAGCAATTGCTGCCGGGATAGATTTTCTTCGCCGAGAACAGGAGGCCGACGGCTCCTGGTTCGGTCGCTGGGGAACCAATTACATCTACGGCACCTGGTCGGTACTTGTAGCCCTGGAAGTGGCTGGTGAAGACCCTGATCAACCTTACATTCGACGGGCGGTGGAATGGTTGAAATCCATTCAACGTCCTGACGGCGGCTGGGGTGAGACTTGTGGCTCTTACTGCGATCCCAATTTGGGTGGTCGTGGTTGCGACAGTACCTCTTTTCAAACGGCCTGGGCCATCCTCGGGTTAATGGCTGCTGGTGAGGCCGATACTCTCGAGGTACGCCGCGGTGTTGAATTCCTGCTTCGCTTCCAAATGGAGGATGGGGTGTGGCAAGACCAAGTACACACCGCACCTGGCTTCCCGCGCGTTTTCTACCTGAAGTACCACGGCTACGATAAGTATTTCCCTCTATGGGCCCTGGCTCGCTACCGTAACCTTCTATTTCGCCAGAAGTCAACTTGAGAATGCTGGGAATTGTAGCGGCCCTTAAAACCGAGGCCCGGAGCCTGGGCAGCTTGCCATTAACAGCCTCCGGTCTGGTCCAACTTTCTCCCTCCACCCTTCTCTACATTGCTGGCATGGGCGCCAAGCAGGCTCAAGTTGGCGCTGAGGTGCTGATAAGAGAAAACGCTTCAGCCTTGCTCAGCTGGGGCAGTGCCGGAGCGCTTCACTCAAAGCTCTCACCAGGCAACCTGATTCTCCCCAAAATGGTCATTTATCCCCCGAAAGGTATTTTCTCTACTGATGATGGTTGGCATAACCGCCTCCTTACCCGACTGACCAACCAGCTTGAAGTCTTTACAGAACCCTTGGCCCAAAGCCTGACCACACTGAAGAGCCGAGCGGAAAAACTCGACTTTGTCAAGCAAAACCAAGCCCTCGCAGTGGATATGGAAAGCGGTTCGGTGGCTAAGGCGGCAGTCAAGGCCAACCTGCCATTCATGGCCATCCGAGCCATTGCTGACCCCTTAGAGCAGAATATACCAGCGTCCGCTTTCAGGGCAATTAATGAAAGGGGCCGCCTCCGGCCTTTTCATCTCCTGGCAAGCTTGGCGCGGAGGCCTGCAGATTTCCTAATTCTGAAAGAACTCAGGCGCAACTTCATTGCCGCTAGAACCACCTTGACCACCGTGGCGCAGTTGGTGGGAGATGATTTTCTAGCCTTCTAGTATTCCCTTAAATCTTTTGCGATGTTTAGGTTCCTTGTCCATGCCAGTGGTAGCTCACGAGTTATTGGAGTAATGGAGTGTTGAGCATTGCGGATTGGGAATCATCAGATTTACGTAAATTCAAATGTGCAATTCTACCATTATCTCACAGAACTCCAAATCCAAAATCTCTCCCGCTCTTGACCTGAAGGGTGTGGCCATGTCAGACTTGTTGCTTTAAATTTACAGGGCCGGAAGAGAGAAGAGCAGCAATAACATGGCCAATAGTTTTGTAGAACATATAGGTCGAGTCCTAGCCGGTTGGGTGCATCTGACCCATCGTTATGCTTTGGGCTTGGTGTTGCTAGCGTCCGTGGCCACAGGAGCCCTGCTCTATTACACGGCCAACAATCTGGGGATCAACACCGACACTGCCGAGATGTTGTCTGAGACCCTTCCCTTCCGACGCAACTACAAAGCCTTCAAAACCGCATTTCCGCAATACGATGATTCCTTGCTCATTGTAATCGACGCTGACACACCAGAACTTGCCCAAGACGCAAGCGCGGCCCTAGCGGCCCAACTAGAGAGCAGGAGCGACCTCTTCCTGTTGGTCTATCTTCCCGGCGGGGACACTTTCTTCCAAAAGCACGGGCTCATGTATTTAAACCCCTCTGAACTTCAAGACCTGGCGGACAATTTGGCCCAGATCCAGCCGTTTTTGGGGAGATTGACCAGGGATCAAACATTGCGTGGTTTTTTTTCCATGCTCACTGCCGGAATGGATGCGGTCATGGAGGGGGAAGAGCTCGGTTTAACTCCAGTTTTTGATCGCATTCAACTAGCGATTGAAGCCAGCATCGGCCAACAGCAATATAGCCTATCTTGGCAAGAGCTGATGCTTGGCACGGATTTAACTCCTGATGATCGGCTCCGTTTCATTTTGACGAAACCGCAACTTGATTATAGCAAGCCCTTTCCTGCTGAAGCGGCTATGAAGGAGGTTCGGCGGTTGGCAAACAACCTCCACCTCACTGAAGAAAATGGAGTTAGAGTCCGACTTACCGGAGACGCGGCCCTGGAGTATGAGGAGTTGCTCAGTGTTACCCGTGGCGCTGGGATTGCCGGTATCCTTGCCCTGATTATGGTTGGAATAGTTCTGTTCTTAGGCCTGAGATCTTCGAGGCTGGTTTTGGCCACCCTAATCACCCTGATTATGGGCCTCATCTGGACCGCTTCTTTTGCTGCCGCTGCTGTGGGGCATTTGAACTTGATCTCAGTAGCCTTTGCTGTGCTGTACATCGGGCTCAGCGTTGATTACGCCATCCACTTTTGCCTCCGCTACAAAGAATTGATCCAGCAGGGTGTTCCTCTTTCCACTGCCCTTGAACAAACTGCCCGTGACATTGGCAGTTCACTGGTCCTGTGCAGCATCACTACGGCAATCGGCTTTTATGCCTTTATTCCCACCGTTTTCGAGGGAGTTGCCGAACTGGGACTTATTTCCGGTACGGGCATGTTCATTAGCCTAATAGCCAACCTCACCTTGCTTCCAGCCCTGCTCAGCTTAATGGTTCTTACCCCTGACACTTTACCAGCCAAACCTAAAAGAAAAGGGGTTACCGCCAAGCTCCTCGCCATGCCCAGCCAAAATACCCGACTTATCCGAATTATGGCCCTGGTACTTGGTCTTGGGTCCACCCTACTGCTCCCTTACATCACTTTCGACAGTAATCCGATGAATCTACGCGACCCTGATAGCGAATCAGTCGTTACTTTTAAGGAGTTGTTGTCCCAGAGCAAAAATTCGCCATGGACTCTCACTGTGCTGGCTTCCAACAGCGATGATGCGGCACGCTTTGCCCATAGTCTCAGTGAACTGGAACCTGTTGATATGAGCCTTACCTTGGAAAAATTTGTGCCCACTGACCAAGAGAAAAAACTTGCCATAATTGAGGAAATCGAGCTGATAGTTGGGCCAGAGCTTTCGGAGAATAGTAATCAGCCACCACCCACTGCGAAAGAACAGATTGCTTCTCTGCGGGATTTTTCCGCAATTTTGGAAAAATATCTAAAAAACACCCCTACCGCTCCCCTTTCCAAAGCAGCCAACCGGTTGCACGACACGCTTAACCGTTTTCTTGCCGGACTAAGCACCCAAGACCCCGCAATGCGAGATCAAACTCTGGGGAACCTCCAAACCAGTTTGCTTGGGTCTCTTCCTTCCCGATTAGACGCTCTCGCAACTTCCCTGGAAGCAGAAGAGATAACCAGAGACGACTTGCCCGAAGATTTAGTAGAACATTGGGTATCCAAAGATGACCACTATCGCGTTACCGTTTTCCCCCGGGAAAATCTCAACGACAATGCAGCCATGCGCCGTTTCATTGATGCAGTTCGCACGGTGGCCCCAGATGCCATAGGCTTTCCGGTAATCTATCTAGAAGCAGGTGATGCGGTGGTTAAAGCCTTTAAACAGGCATTCGTAATGGCTCTCATCGCCGTTACTGTCCTGTTGCTTATTTTGCTTCGACCCAAATCGGATACGCTCCTGGTATTATTACCGCTGCTCCTGGCAGGTGGACTTACCGGTGCAGCCTCGGTGGTGGTGGGTATACCCTTTAATTTTGCCAATGTGATTGCCCTGCCCTTGCTCCTCGGTATCGGGGTTGACAGCGGAATCCACATGGTTCACCGGATGCGCGCTGTACCTCCCGCCAGTGGCCTGATGCTTGAGACTAGCACGGCCCGAGCTGTGCTCTACAGTTCGTTGACCACCATTTGCAGCTTTGGCAACCTTGCCCTGTCTCCCCACCGAGGCATGGCAAGCATGGGCGCATTACTTACTATTGGGATCGGTTTTACCCTACTCTGTACTCTAGTGGTGTTGCCTGCTTTAATGGCTTCGGGCAATAGATCATTGCCCAGAGATTGAACGGCAAAGCATGTTAGACCCACGGCCTGAGATTAAAGCAGTCAGTAGCCAGAAGAAGTCTAGCATAGAGCATGGGGCATAGCGTAAGGAGCCAGGAGTCAGAATCCAGAATTCAGGAGAAAAGCAATTAAAATTGAGTTCCTCTCAACTGCTGGCCTCTGACTGCTTTTGTGTAGTGCCTGGAGTTCAGTGACTAGTGCTTAGTGCCTAGTGCCTAGTCTTTTAAGGCTGCCAGTGGTTATAATACCAAACTCTCGAATCACCCATTTGGATTCGAACGGAAAAACACCATGAAGACATTCATCACCGGGGCTTCAGGATTTGTGGGCTCGGCAGTGCTGCGCCGGCTCATAGAGGAAAGACACAGAGTAGTCGCCCTGGTTCGACCTAGTAGTAACAGAAGCAACCTCGCCGGCTTGCCGGTTGAAATTGTAACCGGCGATTTAACTGATACTGACTCTTTTGCAGGCGCCCTGGTCGGATGTAACTGTCTTTTTCACGTAGCAGCCGACTATCGCCTTTGGGTACCCAAACCAAATGAGATGTATGAGACCAACGTTACTGGCACCCGCAACCTCATGCTGGCCGCGGCAAAAGCAGGAGTGGAGCGTATTGTCTACACCAGTAGCGTGGCCACCCTGGGACTCAATTCCGATGGCGCCCCAGCGGACGAGAGCACTCCGGTGACCCTTGCTGACATGATCGGCCATTACAAACGTTCCAAGTTTCTGGCCGAAGCCGAGGTAAAAAGACTAGTGGAGGAACAAAACCTACCAGTGGTAATTGTCAATCCCTCCACGCCCGTGGGACCGCGCGACTTAAGGCCGACGCCCTCCGGACGGGTAATTATTGACGCTGCCTCCGGACGGATACCCGCTTATGTCGATACCGGCCTCAATCTGGTCAATGTGGATGATGTGGCAGTCGGGCACCTTTTGGCCTTAAACCACGGGACTATTGGCAGGCGTTACATTTTAGGAGCCCAAAACATGACCCTTAGAGAGTTTCTAACGGAGGTGGCCATTATGGCTGGCCAATCGCCACCAAAAATACGTCTGCCCCAGGGTCTGATTTTACCCATTGCTTACTTTGCCGAAGGGTGGGCACGACTCATTGGGAGCGGTGAGCCTCTTATTACGGTCGATGGGGTGAAGCTCTCCAAGAAAAAGATGTTTTTCTCCTCCGAAAGAGCAGAGCGCGAACTTGGATTCCGTCCTGGACCGGTGAAAGAAGCTCTCCGTGATGCGGTTAACTGGTTCCAGCAAAACGATTATCTCCGTTAAACCAATCGATTGGGTTTAGGTGTTCCGCCGGAGGCGGATCAGGTGTCAGAATCCATTAGGCATAGAGCAGAGAGCACCATTGCGGATTTCGAATTGCGGATTGAAGAAAGGCGCAAGGTTTAGGGCGCAAGGCTCAAGGAAAGTCGTTAAAGTCGTTGAAGTGGTTAAAATCGTTCAAATCGTCAAGCTGAAATTGTTTGCTACGAGCTGTCTGCTGCGTGCTGCCCGCTGGAATGGGCGCTATGCTCTATGCGATCGTTCCTATTTATGATAGGTTCTCGGGTGCGGCTTTGCTCCACAAAGGATACAAAGAGCACAATCGAGGCATAGGGCATAGAGCATGGGGCATGGAGTAAAGGGCACAAGGCTCAGGGCGCAAGGCCCAAGGTTGAAGAATTTAGGAACTAAGAGTCAGTAGCTAGGAGATTGTAATAGTTGTTTTTGGTCTTTTCTCCTGAATTCTGGATTCTGACTCCTGTCTCCTGTCTCATTGCTCTTTGTGGTTCAATCTCCCTACACGAGCAACATCGGCCTCGAGCAATAGCTCATCATGGATAGGGTATGGAAGTTATTCTCGCTAAACCCCGGGGATTTTGTGCTGGAGTAATTCGCGCCATCGAGACAGTGGAACGGGCTCTCCATTTGCACGGCTCACCGGTGTACGTGCTGCATGAGATTGTTCATAACCGCCACGTGGTAGGTGCTCTACGAGATCGCGGTGCTAGTTTTGTCGAAAACTTGGAGGAGGTTCCTTTGCGTGCTGTTACCATATTCAGCGCCCACGGCGTATCCAACGCGGTAGTGGATCAAGCGAGTCAAAGAAATCTCCGTGCTATCGATGCCACTTGTCCCCTGGTTACCAAGGTGCATCTCCAGGCCCGGCGCTACAGTCGTCAAGGGATGGAGATAATAATAGTCGGTCATCCTGGCCATCCGGAAGTGGAAGGTACCCGAGGTCGTACAGATGGGCCGGTGCATGTGCTATCTACTATTGAGGAGGTTGAGATATTAAAAGTCAAACAACCTGATCGTCTTGCTTACGTCACCCAAACGACTCTAAGTTTGGATGACACTCGTGACGTTATAGATGGACTCAAACATCGTTTTCCCGCCATCCTTGGTCCGGACTTGCAAGATATCTGTTATGCCACCCAGAGTAGACAAAATGCTGTCAGAAGACTTTCTCAAGAGATTGATCTGCTCTTAGTAGTGGGAGCACGTTACAGTTCGAACTCAAACCGTCTTCGCGAGGCAGGTGAACAGAACGGCCTATCCTCCCATCTCATTGAGGATGAGGGAGAGATCGAGCCAAAATGGCTGAAGAACAAAGTAAAGATAGGAATCACCGCCGGCGCCTCAACCCCCGAAATACTGGTGCAAGGGGTCCTAGCCAGACTGCGCAGTTATGGCGAACTTCGCGTGCGGGAAATGGAAGGGAGACAGGAAACTATACGCTTTAGTCTGCCCAAATCAAAATATCTCTGATTGGACGCTGTAAATTCACGGAGTTCAAGATGTCCGTTCCTCTTATCCAACAATACCGTGTGACCTCTTACATTCTAAAGCAGAAGCTTCGAGGGAGGAAAAGGTATCCTCTCGTCTTGATGCTAGAGCCCTTGTTTCGCTGCAATCTCTCATGCGCTGGCTGCGGCAAGATAGAGCATCCGGAAGATATACTCGACAAACATCTAACAGTGGATGAGTGCCTTTCGGCGGTTGACGAGTGCGGTGCCCCCGTGGTTTCCATTGCGGGCGGAGAACCATTTCTGCTTAAAGAGTTGGACCAGATAGTCGCAGGAATAATTCGCCGCAAGAAGTTCGTCTATCTTTGTACTAATGGTTTGCTCCTCAAAAAACATCTTGAGGATTTCACCCCATCGCCATACTTAACCTTTTCGGTCCACCTTGATGGAAATCGTCAACGCCACGACGCCATAGTATGTCGGCAGGGCGTATTTGATCTGGCAGTGGATGCCATCAAAGAAGCTCACAAGAGGGGCTTCAGAGTAACAATAAATTCCACACTTTATGAGGGGGTTACGGCCCAGGAAGCCGCCGAATTTTTTGACTTTGCCATGGGTCTAGGCATAGAAGGTATTACCGTTGCCCCCGGTTTTAGTTACGAACGAGCATCCCAGCAGGAAGTGTTTTTGCACCGTACTGCCAGCAAACAGCTTTTCCGGGACATCTTCAAAATCGCCAAAGACCGGAAGTGGAAGTTCAATCACACCAATCTTTATCTTGATTTTCTTGCCGGCAACCAACTTTACCAGTGTACTCCTTGGGGTAATCCGACTCGCAATATCTTCGGCTGGCAAAGGCCATGTTATCTGCTGGAAGATGGCAGCTATGCCCCAAGCTTCATGGAACTAATAGAGGAAACCGAATGGCAAAAATACGGCGTCGGATGCAATCCTAAATGCGGTCAATGCATGCTGCACAGCGGATTTGAACCGAGCGCAGTGAACGATATGATCAAACACCCATTGAAAGCACTTTGGCTCTCTCTGCGCGGGCCCCGCACCCATGGCCCCATGGCTGCCGATTTCCCCACTGTGAGCTGTAATCCCGCAACTACAGAAGGTCGGGAGAGAAAGGTTGAACCTCCAGCAGGAAGCTAAAGGTTATTTGTTGGAGTAATGGAGTGTTGGAGTAATGGAGTACAATCTAAAATCCCTTCAAGCACCAATTCTTTCAAGGGTGCCAGGACTCAAGACTCCAGGTCTCCAGGGCCGGAAAAGAAACTCAAAACCTGAAACCAAGTGAAACTGAAGGTAAGTGGTGTAACATGTTGAACATACACTAAGGAAATTTCTTGACCCTGCATATAGAGCGACATGGGTCCGTAGTCTGGCGATAGCCCTTTTGGTCCTGACGTTGTCTCTGCCGGCGGCAGCAATAGGTACCGATCCTGCCGCAGCCAAGGTAGTAGATAAACTTCATGCAGAACTCCTGGGTGTTATGAAAGAGGCTAATGCGCTTGGCTACAAAGGTCGCTACCAAAGGCTGGCACCGGTTGTTAACTCCAGTTATGATTTCCCCTTTATATCTAAGGTAGTGGTCGGCAGGTACTGGAGTGAATTCAGTCCGGAGCAGAAAGAGCAATTCGTCAAAACCTTTGCCAAATTAAGCATAGCCACATATGCCAATCAATTTGCCGGCTATGCCGGCGAGCATTTCAAGACAATTTCGGCCGAGGAATCAACAAGGGACCGACTTCTGATAAAGACCGTCCTTATCAAATCTAATGGTGAAGAGGTCGAGCTAGACTACATGCTTCACCAGAAAGAGCGTCAGTGGCAGATAATCAATGTCATTGCTCAGGGCGTGAGCGATCTCTCCTTAAAAAGGGCACAATACACCTCATATCTCAAGAAAAGTGGCTTTGACGGACTGCTGCAAAAGATAAACGACAAGATTAAAAGCTACGAAAGCTAGTTCTTCACCGATAAGTTCTACCCTTCCACTGAGCGGTCTCCCCCAGCCAGTGTTTTATCGCTGATGTCCAGGTCATTGCGAGGTACAATGTGCCAACCAGCGGCATAGTCAAAGCCCACCAACCCGAAATCCCGTAAAATCTGAGTGTGGGTAGATAGGTCAACATCATGCCGGCCAGGCAGAATGTGGAGAGCAACTTAACAGAAACAGGAGGTAACAAGAGGCCAATCCCCGGTATGGAGAAACTGGCCAACATAATTATTGTACAGAGCAGTAGCACAAGTTTAGAATAGCCCAATTGGGTAAAGGCGGTTCGCGCCACCATGTTCCATATAATCCCCAGACTGTTGTAAGGCCTGAGACTTCTCACCGAATGGCTAAGCCCCATCCAAGTTCTGTAACCTAAAGACTTAACCCTCCGAGCCAAGGCGCAATCATCAATCAACTCTCCCCGCAAAGAAGCGAATCCCCCTATCGCGTCTAGAACCCCCGTTTCCACCAGAATGCATCCTCCTGCTGCTGCGGCTGTCTTAGAGCTGGCGGAATTGGACAAGCGGAAGGGATAGAGCAATTTGAAAAAATATATGAAGGCCGGCATCAACAGCCTCTCCCAAAAGGTTTTCATTCTCAACACCGCCATGAGCGAGATCAGTTGCACATTCTTTTCTTTCATAGCTCTGCGCAGCTCTATGATAATGCCCGGCTTGGCCTCAATGTCAGCATCAAGTAACAGGGTAAGGGGAGTGTCAATCTTGCTCCTGCCCTGTTCTAGAGCCCAAAGCTTGCCACTCCAGCCTGCAGGTGGAACTTCTCCCAGGATGATGAGAAGGTTTTCACCTCCAACTTGACGGGCGACCTCAAAAGTGCCATCGGTTGACTGATCGTCAACCAAAATGATATGCAGACCCCTACCCTGTCCAAGCAGAGCAGGTAAAGTGGTCTTGACCATCTCCTCTTCGTTGCGTGCAGGAACGAGCACCGTTATGTCGCTCAAATCCTCCTGGGGAACAGCAGGCACCCCATCCAGAAATTCACTTGTACTCCAGGGGCGCCAAGGCAAGACCAGGATGATCAACCATATGGCGGCTCCAACTATGGCAAAAAGAGTAAGAACTGTTTCCATGGCTATGGGATCTCTTGAAGTCGAGGAATTGGGAGTAAGACCTGTCAAAACCTTGAAGCTAAAAGAGTGCACGACAGAAGACTATATGCTATATTGAGCGGCCCGTGTCAAAGGAAGATTTTTCAGGGTTAGAAAAGCTTCCGCCAGTGAAAAGAAAAGCTGCTCCCTTGTTCTTTATGCTTGAAATGACTATATTACCGACAAAGCAAGGGTATTAAATTAGGGGATTGAGGAGTTAATTGCTCAATTTGTCTTCGGCAAGGTCGAATTAGCTAGTGTCCATCCAGAAAATCCTGGTGGACAATAGCTGGAGATTCCAATTCATAAATGAGCGATTTTGCGGAAGGTCAAGGAAATTAAGGGATTGCGCGGAGACGTACTGAAGTACGTCGCACAAGAAATCCCGTAGATTGACGCGGAGATTCCGCAAAAGGGCCATTTATGGACGGAAGCTAGCTAACTGTGGAGAAGAGAATGCTGCAGAACTTTTTATGTCGAACCATTACTCTATTACTCCTGATCTTTGGCCTTGTGACTCCCAGTTTGGCAGGCGAGCCCACTGATCACATTAGGAAGACAACCGACAAAATGATCACCATCCTCAACGATCCTGTTCTTAAAAATAACGTCGGAGAGAGAAGAAAGATGCTCAGAAACGCCGTGAACGAGCGTTTTGACTGGAGAGAAATGGCGCAACGCTCCCTGGCCGATCACTGGAAAAGCCGCACAGAAGAGGAAAGGAAAGAGTTCGTTCCCCTCTTTACCGATCTGCTCGAAAGTGCTTACATGAACAGGATAGAAAATTACTCAGGAGACAAAGTCAGCTATGACGACGAAAGAGTTCAAGGTAATTACAGTCTTGTAAAGGTGACGATTTTCACCGATAAACAAGTGGCAATTCCCGTAGTCTACAAGATGAAGAAAAAAGGCCAAGAGTGGATGATCTATGACGTCTCAATCGAGGGGGTGAGCTTGGTCAAAAATTACCGACAACAGTTCGACAGTGTCATCATCAGTTCCTCCTATCAGGGACTGGTAGAGAAACTTAAAGAAAAAGCCGCCAAGAATTGAGCTGTACGCATATTCATTTAACTCCGCACGATACCTACATGTCCCGTCTCCTCTCAAGTGACTGTGTCACACTTCGTCATCCCGGCCAAGTCTCGCAAAGCGGGACGCGAGCCGGGATCCAGTAAGAATTAGGCTATTTTGAAATCTCTCTGGATTCCCCTTCGACTTCGCTCAGGGTGGTGAGCCTGTCGAACCACGGATCTCGCCCGCCTCTAGGCGTACTCGTCCGGAATGACAGACATAAAAAAACCCACACTCTCGCGAGAGTGTGGGTTTTTCATTTTTGCTTTTGGGTTGAGGCAACCTCAGGCTAGTACATTCCCATTCCGCCCATGTCGCCCCCCATGCCTCCGCCATGAGGCATTGCTGGCATCTGCTCTTTTTCTTCCGGCTTCTCTACAACCGTGGCCTCGGTGGTTAGTAGCAGGGAGGCTACACTTGCAGCGTTCTGCAAGGCAAACCTCACCACTTTTGTGGGATCTATAACACCTGCCTTGGTGAGATCTTCATACTTCTCGGTCTCAGCATTGAAACCGAAGGCGCCTTTTTCGTTCTTGATACGCTCGACCACAACCGAGCCTTCCCACCCGGCATTATTGGCAATTTGCCGCACCGGTTCCTCCAGGGCCCTTCTGAGCACGGAGACTCCAAGTGCTTCCTCACCTTCCAGCTTCATCTTTTCCAGTGCCTGGACACAGCGAAGCAGGGCCACACCTCCGCCAGGCACAATGCCTTCTTCAACTGCAGCCCGGGTGGCGTTCAGGGCATCCTCCACCCGTGCCTTTCTCTCCTTCATCTCAGTCTCTGTTGCAGCCCCAACATTGATTACCGCAACGCCGCCAATAAGTTTGGCTAGACGCTCTTGCAGTTTCTCCCGGTCCCAATCAGAGGTAGTCTCTTCAATCTGAGCACGGATTTGCTTTACCCTACTCTCTAGATCTTTGCGTTTACCGCCGCCATCTACGATGGTGGTGTTGTCTTTGTCCACCCTTACCGTCTTGGCCGTGCCAAGATCGTTGAGGCTTACATTCTCGAGCTTGATCCCAAGATCTTCAGCAACTACCTGGCCTCCGGTGAGAATGGCAATATCTTCCAACATGGCCTTGCGCCGGTCACCAAAACCGGGCGCCTTTACTGCACAGACTTTCAAGGTGCCGCGCAGCTTGTTCACCACCAAAGTGGCCAGAGCCTCACCCTCTACGTCTTCGGCAATAATCATCAGCGGCCTACCCATTTTGGCTATCTGCTCCAAGAGGGGCAGCAGATCTTTCATGTTGCTTATTTTCTTCTCATTAATGAGGAAGTAAGGCTCTTCCAGCAACACTCCCATGCGCTCGGGGTCAGTAACAAAGTAGGGTGAGATGTAACCACGGTCAAACTGCATGCCTTCAACCACCTCAAGGGTGGTCTCCATGGCCTTGGCTTCCTCCACTGTGATCACACCCTCTTTGCCAACCTTGTTCATGGCCTCGGCGATTATGTTACCTATGGTTTCGTCATTGTTGGCGCTGATCTTGCCTACCTGGGCGATCTCCTTCTGATCCTTCGTCGGATTGCTCAGTTTTTCCAACTCTTGCACCACAACAGCAACCGCCTTGTCGATTCCGCGCTTAAGAGCCATGGGATTGTGGCCCGCTGCCACCAGTTTCGAGCCCTGGTAGAAAATGGACTGAGCCAATACTGTTGCGGTGGTGGTGCCGTCACCGGCCACATCTGACGTCTTGCTAGCCACTTCTTTGACCATCTGGGCGCCCATGTTCTCGAACTTATCCTCCAGTTCGATTTCCTTAGCCACGGTCACCCCGTCTTTGGTGATGGTGGGTGAACCAAAGGTCTTCTCGAGAATCACGTTCCTCCCTTTGGGTCCAAGGGTAACCTTCACCGCATCTGTCAGGGCGTTTATTCCATTAAGCAGGGCTTCCCTGGCTTTTAAAGAAAATTTCAGTTCTTTTGACATTTATTCAACTCCTTTTGTATCTTTGTCAGGCTCCTTTATGTCCTGCCTAGTTATTTCTCCACCACTGCCAGTACATCATCCTCTCGCATGATCAACAATTCTTCACCTTCGATCTTCACCTCGGATCCTGCATACTTGCTGAAAAGCACCGTATCTCCCTTCTTGACATCGAGGGGCATCTTGCTGCCGTCTTCGAGGACCTTGCCAGTCCCTACCGCCAAGACCTTGCCTTGGATGGGCTTTTCCTTGGCACTATCGGGAATGATAATGCCTCCTTTGCTGACCTCCTCTTCCTCTGTGCGTTTAACCACTATCCGATCGTTCAATGGTTGTAATTTCATCGCCTCTAACTCCTTTTCAAATATTTACAAAACCACAAAGCCAAAAATTAAGATCAATAAAAATGTTAGCACTCACCTCAGACGAGTGCTAACACATGGCGGAGGATATCCACATCACCTCCAAAAAGCAATCTTTAAATTATCCGATTATCCTCTTTAGATAGGAAAAATAATAGATAAGTACTAGATAACTCAATCAAACAGAGCTTTTCAGTATTTTTCGAATAAATATTGCTTCTAACAACCACGAACGTGTTAGTAGATACTCAAATCGACAGGCTGTAGCTAGGCTATTTCGGATTGTGAAACCGGGAACCCGCCCGAAGGGTGGGAGTCCGAAGGACAATTTCTAAATTGAAAATAGCTGCCTGCTGCCCTATGGCTAACTCCTTTACAAGAGCTTTTGCTTCGTGCTACAAGGAATACCGACTGTTAGCATAGCTTTTTGCTGATGGCTGACTGCTGAGCGCTGGCAATTTAAATGACCGAATGGCAGCCACAAGATCACTATTTTCGCCGGGCGAAAAAAGAGGGCTTTATTGCCCGCTCAGTGTACAAGTTGGAGGAGGTCGACCGGCGCGTCCGGTTGTTGAGACCAGGTCAGCGGGTTCTCGACCTGGGCTGTCATCCAGGATCATGGCTGCAATACTGTGCTCGGGCTGTAGGAAAACGGGGTTTGGTAGTAGGGGTCGATACCCGCACGATTTCCATCAAGTTGCCGCCTCATGTCCATTTTATTCAAGCCGATGTGTTCGAGCTTTTGCCCGCCGACCTTTATCATATCTCCGACGAGTTTGACGTAGTGCTCAGCGATCTCGCACCAGCAACTACAGGAATTCGCTCGGTTGACAGCAGTCGCTCCTTTACCCTTTTCCAGCGCGCTCTGACTCTGGCCGACGACTTGTTGGTGCCCGGAGGCCATTTCTTAGGTAAGATTTTTCAGGGTCCTGGTTTCGACGAAATGGTCAAAGAACTCAAGGGCAGATTCGGCAAAGTCAAAGGCATCAAACCTCGTGCCACCCGCAGTCAAAGTAAGGAGATCTATCTGGTTGCCATGGGCAAGAAAGGACATCGCCTGAAACATGATTTAAGAATTTAACAAATTACTACAAATATTGATGCTGTCGTGAAAACCCTATCATGAGACGGCACAGTAAATCCGCCTGAGGCGGACAGATGGACTTTTTACGAAGCCGTCAATATTGAAAGTAGATCTTAGTCAAGAGGAAGAGAAATGTCCGGACATTCCAAATGGAGCAGTATTCGTCACAAGAAAGGTGCCACGGACGCCAAACGGGGCAAAATTTTTTCTAAGCTTAATAAAGAGATCATGGTAGCCGCTCGCATGGGTGGTGGCGATCCGACGGGAAATCCTCGGTTGAGACAGGCCATAGCCGCAGCCAAGGCTGAAAATATGCCCAAGGACAACATCGAACGGGCCATTAAGAAGGGCACAGGCGAGCTTGAAGGAGTCAACTACGAAGAAACCATCTACGAGGGCTATGGTCCCGGTGGTGTGGCAGTACTGGTGGAAGTTATGACTGACAACAAGAATAGGGCCGCTGCTGATGTCCGTTATATTTTCAGCAAACGGGGAGGCAGCCTAGGTGAGGCCGGCTGCGTGGCCTGGATGTTTGATAAGAGAGGTTTAATCGTTTTTGAACGAGACCAGGTAGATGAGGACGAGATCTTGGAGGTAGCCCTCGAAGCAGGCGCCGATGATGTGGTTACCACAGAAGACCAGTTTGAGGTCCACACTGATCCGGCTACATTCGAAGCATTGAAGCAAGCCTTCGACGACCGGGAAATAGGTTACACCTTGGCAGAAATAACCATGGTGCCTCAGAATAATGTGAAGATTGACAACGAGCCCCAGGCTACCCAGCTGCTCAAGCTTATGGAAGCGATTGAGGACTCCGACGATGTGCAGAAGGTTTACGCCAATTTTGATATACCCGACGAGATCCTGCAACGGATCGGCTAGATAGCAGCTGGCAGCAGACAGCGGGCAGAATAAAACTAGGCACTAGGAACTGACAGGTCATTTGGCCACTACATGTGGCCGTCACTACGCTACGCTGTCATTCATAGTTAACTGTCATTGTGGCGTTGAAACAACTTAATGACGGCCGTAAGGCCTAATGACGGCAAAGCCTAGTGACAGCGAGGCGCGATAGCGCTGAGCGTAATGACCTAATGATGCCTGGAGCCCTGGGCCTAAAAGCATATCACCAATAACACCTGACCAACTAGAGTAGCCATCATGCGAATCATAGGCGTAGATCCCGGTTCAACCGTTACAGGATACGGAATTGTGGAGGAGGTTAATAAGCAATTGTGCCATGTGGCCAGTGGTCGGGTTGTCTCTTCTTCACGAATGGACTTTCACCTTCGACTAAAGAGAATATACACTGAGTTGGAGAAGGTCATTGCTTCGTACGAACCTGAGGTTATGGCCGTGGAGGATCTTTTCATTGCTCGTAACATCAAAAGTGCTTTAAAACTCGGTCACGCCCGAGGAGTGGCTATTTTGGCCGGGCTGAACGCTGAACTCCCCATTGCAGAGTATTCTCCTTTGGAAGTGAAAAAGGCCCTGGTAGGATACGGACGAGCCCACAAAGTGCAAGTCCAAGAGATGGTCCGTACCCTTCTTGGCCTTGGTGCGCCCCCCGACACGGACACAGCGGACGCTCTAGCCGTGGCCATATGCCACCTTCATTGCTGTCAGGGAGCCGGGAGGCTCATTCAGAGGAATCGCCAATGATTGCCCATATTCAAGGGCTTCTCCATTTCAAGTCACCAGAGTACCTCGTTATCGATGTTGATGGCATGGGCTACCAAGTTCACGTGCCACTCTCGACTTTCTACGATCTTCCCCAGCTAGGGAGTACGGTGTCTCTGCACATTCATACCCACGTGAGAGAAGATGCTCTGCAACTCTACGGTTTTCGGTCGCCAGAGGAAAAAGCAATTTTTGTCCGTCTTATTAGTATTTCCGGAATTGGACCCCGTCTCGCAGTAAATATCCTCTCCGGCATCAGTCCTGCTGAACTGGTTGAGTCTTTAAGCCAAAACAATCTCGCCAGGTTGATTTCTATACCGGGAGTAGGGCGCAAAACCGCTGAGCGAATCATGGTGGAGCTGAGGGACAAGGTCAGCAGTCTGGTACCTGGTCATGATGTCACCATACCAGTTAAAGCAGCAGCCAACGAGGCAATGATTGAGGATGCCCTTTCCGCACTGCTTAATCTGGGATACAAAAAGGGAGTGGCCCAACGGGCTATCGAAAATGCCAGGCAGCGACTGGAAGGAGAAATCACCCTCGAGAGTTTACTGAAGGAGTCACTCCGCGCATTGGCCTAAAATTTGGTAAGCGGTAAGCAGTAAGCGGTAAGCGGTAAATTTCGCAACTAAAAATCACATTACAAACCGCTCACTGCTTACTGCTCACGGCTTACCAGCAAGTTTGCGCTATGCTCTATGCGGCGAACGAAGTGAGCTACTATGGAAGAACGACTGTTCAACGGAGAGGAAAAAGAAGAAGAGACTGGCTTCGAAGTCAGCCTTCGACCTCTGAGCCTTGCGGAGTTTGTCGGCCAGGATAGGATTAAGGACAACCTCAAGGTTTTTATTGAGGCAACAAGGGCACGACATGAAGCCCTCGATCACGTTCTGGTCCACGGCTTTCCTGGCCTGGGCAAAACCACGATTGCCTATATAATTTCCCAGGAACTCAACGTCAACATCCGGACCACCTCCGGCCCGGTGTTGGAAAGGGCGGGAGATCTCGCCGCCATCCTCACCAACCTGGAACCTCGGGATGTTCTTTTTATTGACGAGATTCATCGGCTGAACCACGTTGTAGAGGAAGTCCTCTACCCTGCCATGGAGGATTTTCAACTCGATTTGGTCATCGGCCAAGGGCCCAGTGCCAGAACGGTCAAGCTGGATGTACCCCCATTCACCCTGGTAGGAGCCACCACTCGCGCGGGGCTTCTGACCCCTCCCCTCCGTGATCGCTTCGGAGTGGTATTACGCTTGGATTTCTACGACCCAGAGCACCTAGCTAAAATAGTCAGTCGCGCCGCTAAAATTCTTGGGATCTCCATTGACGACAAGGGAGCTATGGAAATTGCCCGAAGATCACGGGGCACGCCCAGGGTGGCCAATCGGTTACTGCGTAGGGTTCGCGATTACGCCCAAGTGAGGGCGGACGGCATCATCAACCGGCCGGTTACAGACGCCGCCTTAAAAATGCTGGGAGTTGATGAAAAGGGACTCGACAAAATGGACCGTAAGATTCTTCTCAGCCTCATCCAAAAATTTGATGGTGGTCCAGCGGGAATCGATACACTTTCGGCAGTGGTGGGTGAGGAGAGAGACACCCTAGAGGATGTTTATGAACCCTTTCTAGTGCAGGAGGGTTACTTGAACCGAACCCCCAGAGGCCGCATGGCTACCCGACTCGCCTATGAACATTTCAACCTCTCTCCCAGTGAACAGCGCCAGCAGCAAGACTTGTTTGACCAGAAAAATTCTGAATCCTGAACGATTCAAACCAGGGGCATTATATGAAAACATAAAAGCCGCACTCTGTCCCAGGAAATGGGACATAGTACGGCTTCTTTCGGCAAGCCCTCTCGGGATGTGGTGCTAGTGACCCGAGTCCTTTTTGAAAAGGTTCAACAGAGTTCGCCCTAAGGCAGCCATTATTCCCATGCCAATAGCTCCCAAGGCACCATAAAAGGCAATAAAAAATACGGCGTGGCTCGGATCGTGCCAGGGTATATCCCATGGTAGCAAGCTTTGAACACTTCGCGCCAACCCGCTACAAAGAAGTTCCCCAATGTACATGATCTCTCCCCTTCTGAAACTCGAGAAGCAAGATTTAATAGGCAAGTAGGATGTGAAATGATTAGCAAAGTATTAGAGGATTGTCAATAAAAAAG
>CAVQGX010000034.1:0-25882 GCA_963712115.1 uncultured delta proteobacterium
CACACTCTGCTGGAATTTAATCTGGCACAAAATGTCGAAGGCTGTCAAGGCAATGTCCACAACAAAGAAAAGAGGCTGAACGCACATGGCATCCAGCCTCTTATCAAGCCAAATTATTTCGTTATTGAGATTTCCGCTCAATCCGATACGTCTAAAATTCTTTGTCTTTTACATGTTCTTCATAAAAACGACGAAAACATCCAAAATTACTCGCTGAAAGAGAATACTCACGTTTTTTTACTTTGCACTTTACTTCTTCAGCATAAGTTATCTCCTTGAGTTGCTCAGGAGTAATATCGTAAGCTGCCATATCCATGCCCCACAAACGAGAAAGTACGCTTTGAAGTTCTATCCTGCCTGAGCTTGTCAATCGCATATCTTTGTCATCAGCTGTCATGACCAAGGTTTCGGCAGGCTTTACAAAAAGCCAGTCTAGTCCTTTGTAGATAATCACTAGTTGGAGCTTGTACTTTTCTTCCTTCCTGTGAAGCCATATGTTTAAATCCAGACTAGTTCCTAACTCATTATTTTCAGTTTTTATGGCGGTAAAGTTACCATTTTCATCTACTTCAGCTCTAATTGCACAAGCTGTAGGAGTAGCTGATTCTGGTGGGTATGTTTTCCTGGAGCATCCAAATTGAAAGGTCATTAACAAAGGAAAAATAAGAAAAATCGGAAATACATTGCTTCTCATCATTAAACTCCTTTGTACTTGGTCGGAGTGCCAACCTCACAAAAGGCGTTCTCATCATCTACACATCATATTGAGTGCCAACCTTACCATCGGGGCGTGGATAATACCTTTTCTTAATTTAAACCAAGATATGGTGGCGGGGTTTCAGTGGGGAAAGTGTGGATTAAAGTATGAGATATTCAGTTTCCAAAGAAATAGACAGAGCCGGTTCTGACTCTGCCTTTCAGCTTGGGCTTGAACTTAACCTATTCAATTTCAATGAGTTAAGAGGCTCAGCAACGGGTCGGTGTAAACCCAGATTAAATTATGGCTTAGTGTGGTGGAGATCCTACGCTTCGTTTGAAAGAAATAACTAGTCGATCATCTCCCAAAATGATCTGATAAGAAGGCTCCTTTTCGGATACCAAGTCAAATACCACTCGTAACTTCTCACTATGTAGACCCACCCGTATCTTTTTGACTAGCAATCCTTTCAGGCTCTGGACACCTTTCACCTTAGTAGACCGAACCGCCATGAAATCCATCACCAATCTCGGTGGGCTATTCAAGAAGAAAGTATCATATTGAGCAAGACTTCCATCAGCGAGGATGTAGATACGCAATTCTTCATCTGATTTAATTGATTTGATGGCCGTTATTTCATGCGCAGGCATCACTGGCTCCCTTTTAGTGGGTTGTACAGAAGAAAGTATCCCTTCTTCTAAAGTGGGGGCAGCCGTAGCGGCTTCAAGTCTACCGCCGAAGTCTTCAGCCTTCGATTTTGTAACGGGTTCTATCTGGAGAGGCTTAGCTCCTGTCTGAAGAGATGATGTGTCGAAACTCACCCAGATCTTCCCCTGCGCTCTGCTAATTACGTATGTGACATCCCTGTTTAAATCTATCCCGATTTGCGTTAGAGGCTGAGGACCACTGATAAGCACTGAAGCTCTAATTCTGCCAACGATCTCGTTTTCTTTATGTCGTGGCAGGACCTCGGGGCTGATAACTGTATTCGGCAAATCTACTTTTAGTCCTAGAGGATTAACCGTTTTACTTGCCTCATAGGTCATGGATTCAGAACCGGTGAGTACAACGTGCCATCGGTCATCCTGATTGATGACCTCGATGGTTCTAAGTATGTTGGGATCAGTAGTAGTTTCATCCTCAGTTCCGCCTGAGGAAAGGGTTGGAGAGGTATTGGGAGTAGCGTGGTCCATAGCGTATAGCATACATATTAAGAGTATCAAGAAAATTACGCAGCCTTGAGCTAAATGATACCGGACATGCGCCATTTAGTAACCATACCTCCAAAAAACTATTACCCCACCTGACAACAGCAAGCTTTCTTTTTTAGCCATATCCTGTGATTTATTAGAAATGAAATAAGGCTTGGCAAACAGGCACAGGAGGTCTGAGAGTGTCAAGTCTATATTTTATAGAGCCATTCCAGAGCCGATCTAACATGTTATCAGATTAACACGCACAAATCGATAACGTATATTGTAATGTTTCAGACAGGTCAAGAGAAAAAAGGTGTTAGTTTGGTACGGCAGTCAATTGTTGTTGGATTCGTCCTTGGTTGACCTGTCTCCTTCGTTCTTTGGCAATTTGAACCATCTGCCTGTAGTGATTGAGAAGCTGGCTCTTGTTTCCGAGACGGTGGACATCGCCAGGGGTATAGTTCCACAGGGCCTGATGGGGCCGTTGTTCGTTGTAGTAGTCAATGTAGTGGGCCAGGCACAGGCGAGCGATCTCTTCTGAAAGATACGTGGGATAGCAGTAGATCTCTTCTTGTTTCACTGTCCGGTACCAGCGTTCCTGTCGGGCATTATCCGTAGGACGATACGCTCTTGCTGGGGAGAGCAGCATCTCCAGGTCTTTGATCAGCCGCCTGGTCTTGATCGCCGTATTGGGTGAACCCTGATCTACCCGGACAATGGGTTTGGGATGTTGATGCTCGATTCTCTCACTCATGTAGGCAAGTGCCAGGAGTGCTTGAACCTCTCGTTGGGTGACGGTCTTCACCACGGCCCAGGCTACGATGTAACGGGAAAAATAGTCGATAATAGTGAGCAGGTAATGCCTCAATCCGGTAATCGACAGAATGGTCCAATCCTCTCCCCAGATCTGGTTCGGGCGAAACGGTTCATATCGAGCTACTTTCCAGGGAGCCGTCCGCAGACAGGCAGCCATGACCCAGCCGAGAGCTTTGAGCCGACGGTAGCAACTCGAAGGGCTGATCCAATGACCGTCCTGTCGCAACAAACCACTGACTTGGCGATGGCTGAGCTGAGGCTCTCCTTTCTTCTTCTTGATGATGGCGTGCTGTTCCTCAGCAGTCAGACGGAGCACGGCGGCCGACTTCTTTCGGACTGTAGGAGGGTTCAGCCAAACATAGTATGTGGAACGACAGACCCCAAGGCCCCTGAGCGTCTCTGATATGGAAAATCCTTGAGCACGGAGCCTTTGGACTTCCTCGAGGATCCGATGCCGCTGCTCCTGGCTGTAGGTGGCTCCCGTGGGACGGTTCGTTAGAGCAAGTTCATCTCTTTTTTTAAAAGCATCAGCTCTTGGGTCTGCAGAGCCAGGGCTTCCTTCAGTCTCTGGTTCTCTTTCTCCAGCTTCTTGATGCGGGGATCCAATCTGGGCTTCTTCCCACTCAGAAACGCTTGCGCACCCTGCTCCAGAGCTTTCCTCCATCGGTAGAGGGTCTGAGGATGGATCTGATACTTCTCCGCTACCTCGACACCGTTTCCAGATCGCTCCCATTCCCTGAGAATCTGGAGCTTCTGCTGAGGGGTAAACCTTTTGGCCTTTCGCCGAGTTGGGATGACTAGTTGTACGCTCATGCATCTTCCTCCTCCTGGTGACTATAGCACTCTCTTGAGCGTCCAACTAACACCTTTTAGGGGCTGAAACTGTCTAGATCGGATTGAAACATTATATATAGACTTATCTTGATCACTACAAAACATTACATCCCTTAATTCACACTCGGCTAAAATTTACTCTGGCACAAGATGTTGAGAGTATAAAAAAGCGGAGCCGAAGCTCCGCATGGTTTTTGAGTTTATGTGGTAGGACTCGCTGTGACATCAATGTAGTATATCTGATGCCCACTTCTGTCGGAATCTGGCCTCACAAGGATAACGTTCCGTGAAACAATGGACGCAGCGGTAGTGGCAATCACCATAGTCGGGTTTTCAACGGGTAGGCTAAGATACGTTTCATAATGAATGTGCTCGTGAGAAGGCTTATAACGACACTTTTCATGCGGAAAGGGACACTCAAGAATAAAAGCGGTCACCGCACCAATGACTACTATACACTGTTTACATTTTGGGTGCATTTAAAACCTCTCCTTTACATTCTGATTATAACAGGGCTAGGAATGCCGTAGTGTTCTTTGAAAAATGAAATACCTCGTCCTTAGTGGGAGTAGATACAATCTTAAAGCTAGGGTTTTTGGGTTTTTGTTATTTCTTGCTTAATTGCGCTTGCTAAATCTTCACCAACTATAATTGGGTCCCTACTAGGTTTTTTCTTATGCCAGGTGACAGCTATAATAACTTGTCCTGTGGTTACATCGACAATCCTTGCTGTCGCCCCGATATTTCCGTGTATTGTTCGCCCGATGCAAATTTCCCCAACATGAGAAACTTGCTTCTTTCCTTCGCTTCGACATTTCCTACTAAAAGATAATCTACACTGGCTATCTTGCCTATCTTACGATAATCAACATTCTCTGTTATACCAGTTTGACTAAGCCCATGTTCTTCGAGAATACTCGCAAGGTATGAGCGCTCAATGACTTTACACCCCGAGTCAATGAGGTTAGCTCCCACTGTATCACTAACAAGAAATCCCACACTGGGAATATCAGAGTAAAATGGTAAAACACCCAACACCTTGCCTGCAATATTACAGCTTGGAGTGGAATAAGATTTAGGGATTGGAGGAGTAGGAGAAGCACAGGCTGTTATCAATCTTTCATTTTGGTATCCTAAATACAATCCGTTTCCATCGTAAACTGCCGATGGTGTAAGAGAAGCTTTTTTGCCTTCTCCCGGCGTAGGCTCGGCATATGCAAAAAAGCCAACACCCATAACCAAAGCTAGGATGACAGTACAGACACCTATCTTTCTCATTTTCGGCTGTTCCTATCGTTTCTGAGGCTCAAGGAAAATGACAGCAGCTTCTGCAGACCAGCACAGAAAGGAAAGATTGTATCTCGTGGATGAGTGATAGTGGGAAATTGAACTATTGTTAGATTACTATGGGGTGGCTGTGGACGCAATAAAAAAGCCCCCACTGACCTGAGTTGCCCCTTGCTAAGGTCTGCGCGGGTGGCCTGTGGGGGAAGCGGTACCGGAAATAATGAACTAAAAGAGAGATACATGAATATGCGGTTACTTTGCACCAAAGAAAAAATATAGTCAAACAATTTTTTTGTAATATCGTATATTTATCAACATGGTGCAAGGTTGTTAATTTGTAGATAACTCTTCTAATATCCTCATATTCGTGCCAAACTCTTTTAACAATTTACTTACATTGCAGAGCAAAAAAAATAGCCGTGGACAACCAGGGAGAAAGTGAAATAGGCTGCATGGATAAGGTGGAGAGAAATGAGAAATCTCGGACTGCTATAAATGCAGATTACATCCCTTCTATGATGGCCTTGTTGTCAAGCCCTCTTTTGGGGTGAGAGGTTTTTGCCTTGCTTTTCACTATATTTTCGAAGCATCCGAACCGAGGATGACCCGCAGCTGGATCCGGCACCGCGCCCATGCGCCTTATGGTCTTTGGTTGTCTGGTTCCGTGGGACGTGGGAGTGCGTGGCTCCTGTCTACCACCTTCTATCCGTGCCGCAGGTTGTAAGCGGACACCTAATACTGCATGCGCTCAGCGCCCAGTGGAACCCAGAGGAAAGATGCCCCATCTTAATTACGGTGTGTGTCTCTCACCCAGGGAAGTAACGGGCATCTTTACAACCAAAACCGCTCAGAGCTTTACGAGATCCCGATGTGGTTTACTGCCAGAGCGCCCACATCCTGTCTAAACGATCGCCTTGAGACACGCCCCTTCAGGGATGAGTCCATGTGTTCGAAAACGCCACAGTGCAATGAGCAGTTTGCGGGCCAGAGCCACAATGCCAATACGCCGCATGCGCTTGCCTCCATGGGCAAAGCGTTCATTGAACCACCGACTCAGCTCGCTTCTGGGCTGGTAGCGTAACCAGGACCAGGAAATTTCAACAATGAGTGTGCGGATCCGCTTGTTTCCCGCCTTACTAATTCCCTGTTCCCTGTGACTCTCACCACTGGTATAGGGCGTTGGCGTCAGACCCGCACAGGCACCCACCTCCCGACGATTGCCAAAGGTGCGCCAGCCAAAAAACTCTTTTTCAAATACCCAGCCACTGGTTATGCCAATCCCACACAGGCTCATCAATTGCGCCACTCGCCTGTCAGAGTCCGTATCCCCCCGGCGAATCCGCTCTCGTTGCTCCTTCTCCAGAGTCCTTATCTGCTCTTCCACATGGCGCAGTCGTTCATGCTCCCGGATGAGTCGAGCTCTCAGTTCACCGGGTACCATCGTGCCATCCCACAGGCGTATCGTCTCTATATAGGTCACAAAGTCTTTCCTGCTCGCATTGCTAAGCTCGATCCCGTGTAACTTCAAAAGCGAACGCATCCGGTTGCGGTGCATCGTGCGCTCATCTCTCAACGTCTCCAACTCCCGGTGCAAATGCCTGGCATCCTCCTCATCAACACTTGGCACCCGCACCACACTCCACAGCCGTCTCTCTCCAGCACAAAACCGTATCAGCATCCGCACCAGGCTGCCGGCATCCAACCGATCCGTCTTCGCTCGCCTCTTGCGCCGGCTCACTTCAATACTGGAAGAATCCACCACCACGTTGGCGATCCCACAACTGTGCAAATAGCGGTGCAACCAAAACCCGTACCTGCCTGCTTCATAACAACTGACCACCGGCGTGTTAGTCGGCAGTCCAAAACGCCTCCTCGCTCTGGCAATGGCATCATGTAGCTCCAGCATAGCCCCGGAACCAATCACCTGGTTCTTGACTCTACCGCCGTCACTGAAAGCCAGCTTCCACTTCCTCTCAGAGAGCTCCAAGGCAATGTACAAAAACTTTTCAACTGTGCTATTCTCCCTCTTGAGGGTCGCTTGGATCTGGTTCATTGTAACCTCCTTGGTCCTTTGGGTTTGACAAGTACCTCTTTATACCACCAAAGGACTATCCAAGCGGCCCTTCATAGCATCTTAATTCACACTCTGCTGGATTTCAAACTGGCACAATATTTAGTTTCCTGTCAACGACTGCTTCGACTCCGCTTCACTGCGCCTACAGCCCTTTGCCCAGCAAGCCCAACAAGCACAGCAAAAGGTCAAAAAAAATGGTGTGCGCATTTGGCAGGCGCGTCCGGCACCTGCACGAAAAGCGCTGGAGGGACTACCCGGCCTCCGAATTCGGGCGCTGGTGCGATTGCGTTCGTTCGAGCTGGCGGGCATGGTGGCTGCGGCGAGGATCGGCTGGACCGAAGTGGCGCTCTTAAGCCTTCGCATCGCGGGGGTATCGGTAGTAGGCATTGGTCGAGGCAAGATCGTCGATTCTGGGGGCGATTTGGGCGTCGGATTGTTCCGATTTGTTGGGTATAGAGTTGGGAGTAGATAAAATTCAAAAGAAAAAGGACTTAGATTATTAGTCTAAGTCCTTAATTTTAAATGGTGGGCGGGACAGGAGTTGAACCTGCGACCCCCGGCTTGTAAGGCCGATGCTCTCCCCACTGAGCTACCCGCCCATATGTATATGTGTTTTGCCCTTAACAGGTCGTCATTCTTCTGTCAAGGGGATTTTAGGAACGGCAAATAATAAAGCGCCCAATCGATTTCCAACTGAGCGCTCTGTTTATCTAGCTCGAGGCCTCAGGACTAGTGAGCAATAATCTCTTCTGAGGGTTCAGGAGTTTCACTTGGCACCATAATCTCCTCAGGTTCTTCTGCAGCTTTGCTGAATAGTTTTTCAGGATCCTCCAGCAACAAAGCTTGCTTAAGCACCTCATCCATGTGCTCAACCAGTACAAGGTCAACTTCCTTCAAGATCTTACCAGGAATTTCCTTTATATCCTTGGCGTTTTCTTTGGGAATAAGTACCTTCTTGACCAAGCCGCGGTGGGCTGCCAGCACCTTTTCCTTCAAACCTCCAATGGGTAGCACCCGTCCTCGCAAGGTTATCTCGCCGGTCATGGCCAGATCTTTGCGAACAGGTACCTTGAGCAAAGCGGAGGCGATTGCAGTGGCCATAGTGATGCCTGCGGATGGCCCGTCTTTGGGAATGGCACCTTCAGGCACATGGACGTGTATGTCTAGCTTCTTGTAGAAATTCGGGTTGAGCTCTAGAGCAGCAGAACGGGAGCGTACATAGGTAAGTGCCGCCTGGGCAGACTCCTGCATTACTTCGCCTAGCTTGCCTGTGATAGTAAGGCCTCCTTTGCCCGGCATTGTAGCTGCCTCAATACCCAGCAGTTCACCACCAAATTCTGTCCAGGCGAGACCAATAGCGAGGCCGATCTCGTCCTTTTCCTCGGCGCGGCCGTAATGGAACTTGGGTACACCGAGATATTTGGCTATACTTGGCTCGATTATCCTAATCAGCGTGTCGGGTCCCTGTTTAACTATCTCCTTGGCCACCTTCCTGCAGACGGAAGCTATTTCCCGCTCGAGATTGCGTACTCCAGCTTCTTTAGTGTAGCGGCGAATAATCTCATAAATTGAGCCATCAGAGAAGTAGATGTTTTCTGGCTTTAGTCCGTTGGTTTCACTCTGTTTTTTCACCAGGAACTGTTTAGCGATATTGACTTTGTCAAATTCAGTGTAGCCCGGCAAGCGAATGATCTCCATGCGATCCTGTAAGGCCGGTGGTATAGTGAACAGGGTGTTGGCTGTGGTAATAAAAAGAACTTCAGACAGATCGTAATCCACGTCTAAATAATGGTCATTGAAAGCAAAATTCTGCTCTGGATCCAGAACTTCCAGCAGTGCCGCAGATGGATCACCGCGGAAGTCCATGCTCATTTTGTCAACCTCGTCCAGGCAAAACACAGGATTGTTGGATTTGGCCTTGCGCAGGCTCTGGACGATTTTTCCTGGGAGTGCTCCAATATAAGTGCGCCGATGACCGCGAATCTCGGCCTCATCCCGCACACCACCCAGGGAGAGGCGAATGAAATTACGCCCCAGAGCGCGAGCAATTGATTTGGAAAGGGAAGTCTTTCCTACTCCCGGAGGTCCCACAAAGCAAAGAATTGGTCCCTTTATTTTTTTGACCAGAGCCTGAACCGCCAAATATTCGAGTATTCTTTCTTTGGGCTTTTCCAGGCCATAGTGGTCCTCGTCCAATATTTGAGAAGCCGCCTCAATGTCTAATTTGTCTTTGGTGCGATCGTACCATGGCAGGGAAAGCAGCCAGTCGATGTAGTTTCTCACCACTGTGGCCTCGGCGGACATGGGCGACATCAACTTCAGTTTCTTAAACTCGGCCCGAACCTTGTTGGCGGCTTCCCTAGACATGCGTTTTCGTTTGATCCGTTTTTGCAGTTCAGCCAATTCGTTTCTAAAGTCATCCTTTTCGCCCATCTCCTTCTGGATGGCCCGCATCTGTTCATTCAAGTAGTATTCCCGCTGGGTCTTTTCCATTTGTTTCTTGACCCGTCCCTTGATGCGCTGTTCTGTCTGGATGATCTCAATTTCACCGCTAATGTAGGCATACAACAGTTCAAGTCGCTTGAAGTGCGGGATGGATTCAAGGAGATTTTGCTTGTATTCAATTTTGAATGGCATATGGGAGGCAATGGTGTCGGCCAGTCGCCCTGGTTCCTCAATGGAGGAAACTGAAAGAACCATCTCCTGAGAGATTTTCTTATTTAGTTTGGCGTACTTTTCGAAGGCCTGAATGGTGCTGCGCATTAAAGCTTCGATCTGGACATCTTTCTCAGTTTCCTCAGGTATCTCTTCAACCTGAACCATAAAAAAGTCCGGATTGGAGATAAATTTGACAATCTGTCCGCGCTTTTTGCCCTCCACCAGTGCTTTTACCGTACCATCCGGCAAACGAAGCAATTGCAGAATGGTGGCCACGGCCCCCGTGCGGAAGATGTCTTTCTCCGAAGGAGTATCGGTTTTCGCCTTTTTCTGGGTGGCAAGAAAAATCGTTTTGTCTTCGCCCATGGCATACTCCAGGGCCTTTATCGATTTCTCCCGTCCAACAAAAAGAGGGGCCACCATGTTAGGGAAAATCACGATGTCCCTAAGGGGCAGAAGTGGATATTCTTGCAGCATTGACGCCGCCTCCGTATCAATATTTTCGCGATTTTTCTTGAACATATTTTTCTCTTATCAAAGATAAAGGCAATATTGCCGATTACACGTGGCCTTCACCAGTTATATAGCTCCAGTTCCTAATCAGATGAGCTGTTAACTTAAAACCTGTCGCTTTTGTCAAGCTGATTCCAGGGAGCCTTCATAGAGGAGCAAGGGTAATTCTCTGCTTGTCACTACCTCCTCGCTGATTACGCATTCGCGAATATCTGGCTGAGAAGGAATCTCGTACATAATATCAAGCATGATGTTTTCCAGAATACTCCTAAGCCCTCGTGCCCCGGAGTTTCGCTTCATTGCCTCCCGAGCCACTGCTTGCAAGGCACCTTCGGTAAAGCGCAGGGTTACGTTTTCCATGCCAAAAAGTTTCTGGTATTGTTTTACCAGGGCGTTTTTCGGCTCGAGCATGATCTGTACCAATTCCTCTTCGGTCAATTCATGTAAGGTTGCCACCACTGGAAGTCTTCCAACAAACTCGGGAATCATGCCAAACCTGATAAGATCCTCCGGCTGCACTTGAATGAGAATCTCTCCCAGTTTGCGCTCCTCCCGTCTCTGGATATCAGCGGCAAATCCCAGGGCTTTGACCCCGATGCGTGACTTGATTATGCCTTCCAGGTTGTTGAAGGCACCACCGCAGAGGAAAAGAATGTTAGTAGTATCAATTTTAATGAATTCCTGCTGCGGATGCTTGCGTCCCCCCTTAGGTGGTACATTTGCGATTGTGCCTTCCAGGATTTTTAACAGCGCCTGCTGAACCCCCTCACCTGAGACGTCTCGCGTGATGGAAGGACTGTCCGCCTTACGGGCTATTTTGTCTATCTCGTCAATGTAGACAATGCCCCGGGAGGTCTTTTCAACATCGTAATCGGCGGCTTGAAGCAAATTGACAATGATATTCTCCACGTCCTCACCAACGTAGCCCGCCTCCGTTAGAGTGGTGGCATCGGCAATGGTAAAGGGAACGTCGAGGATGCGCGCCAAGGTCTGGGCCAGTAGAGTTTTGCCACATCCGGTGGGTCCGATCAGGAGGATATTGCTTTTCTGGATCTCCACATCCTCCATTTCTGCCCGTGATTCAATACGCTTGTAGTGATTATAGACTGCCACCGAGAGAATTTTCTTCGCCCGTTCCTGACCGATGACGTAGTCGTCTATGGCATCCCTGATCTCAGCAGGCTTGGGCACACTGCTTAATTTTGCAGCTTCTTCTTTTTCAAATTCCTCGGCAATAATGTCGTTGCAGAGTTCAATACATTCGTCACAAATATAGACGGTGGGACCAGCAATGAGTTTCTTCACCTCGTCCTGACTTTTGCCGCAGAATGAACAGACCAGATCTCCACCCCGGTCATCTTTCTTTCTCGTCATCTATTCCTCCTCGCTCAACTGAGGTCCCCCTGAATTGTCTTTGCAGGGATATTATACCAGAAGAGTCGCTATATTCAATGGGGTCTCTATTCACCCTCTTTCTTGCGAGTATCCGCTAGAGACTTTTTCTTAGTCTCCTCTTTGGGGCTCTCCCGTTCGACTATCACTTTGTCTATGATCCCATACTCCCTGGCCTCCGCACCACTCATAAAAAAGTCCCGATCGGTGTCCTTCTGGATTTTTTCCATGGGTTGTCCAGTGTGATGCGACATTATTTCATTGAGCTTCTCACGCATTCTAAGAATCTCCTTGGCCTGAATTTCCACATCTGTGGCCTGGCCTTGGAAAGCACCGAGGGGCTGATGGATGAGAATGCGGGAATGGGGCAGCGAGAAACGTTTGCCACGTGCTCCTGCCGTCAACAGTAAGGCGCCCATGCTTGAAGCCTGGCCCAAACATAGGGTTGATACATCAGGCTTGATGTACTGCATGGTGTCGTAGATGGCCAAACCAGCAGTAACCAGGCCTCCAGGTGAATTGATGTAAAAGTTGATATCTTTGTCCGGGTCCTCAGATTCCAAGAAGAGCATCTGAGCGATAATCAAATTGGCCACCTCATCGGACACTACAGTTCCCAGAAATATGATTCGGTCCTTGAGCAGCCTAGAGTAAATGTCGTAGGCCCTTTCACCGCGGCTGCTCTGTTCGACAACAATAGGTATAAGAGTCATGAATTTTCCTCACTCTCACTTTGTTTGTTCTCAGGACCAGAGATAGGCACCTGCTCACCTTCGGTAATATCCGCCTGATCCTGGAGGAAATTTATAACCTTGTCTTCCAGCAATTGATGCCTGTACGAATCCATCATGTTACTTCTCAGGTAGAAATCTCTCACCTTATCGTAGGGCTGATTCATTTTCTCTGCGGTACTGTGTAAGCCTTGGTCCAGCTCCTCATCGCTGATCTCGAACCCTTCCTGATGAGAAATTCTTTCAAGGAGAATGGACGTTTGCACCCTCTTCTCTGCCATTTGGCGGTTTCGCTCCTTAAAGGTGTCTTCATCCATTCCTGCCTGCTCTAGAGTAAGGTTCTGGGATGAAAGACGGAAGCGTATGGTATCCAACATTCTTTGCAATTCCTGTTCCACCATGCTTTTGGGAACTTCAAAAGGATTACGATTGAGCAGTTCATCACAGATCTGCACCCAGACCTCATCATCTATTCGCTTTCTTTTGCTACTTTCCAGTTCCTGGCGTATAGCCGAGCGCAAATCTTCCAAGCTCTCGAATTCACCTAGATTCTTAGCGAACTCGTCGTTCAACTCTGGCAGAACCTTTTCTTTAATGTCCTTCACCGCTACCTGGAAAGTGGCTTTCTTGCCGGCAAGATTTTTGTTGCCGTAATCAAAGGGAAAGGCAACCTGGATCTCTCTCTCTTCACCCTTGCTGGCACCTAAAAGTTCATTTTCGAACTCGGGGTTGAAACGATTACTCCCCACTTCCAAGTGAAATCCGCTGGCTTCACCATCAGGCACCGGCTTACCATCTGCAAAAGTTCTAAAATCAAGGACAGCGTGATCCCCCTGCTGAATGGGGCGCGGTTCCTCGAGAGACCTCAGATGAAAATTGGTTTGCCTCCGCAGGGCCAGCTCGGCTGCAATTTCCTCATCGCTGACCTCCAATGGGGGTCTCTTTGCCGGGATATTCTTGTAATCCTGAGCATGGACTTGCGGTTTCACCTCGACAACAAAAGAATAACGGAAAGGCTCACCCTCCTGTAGAACCTCTCTGTCCAAATCAGACTGGGAAACAACCTCCATCCCAGTCTGTTCAAGAGCCTCCATCAAAGTATCGTTGACCAGTTCTAGGCCTACCTCGTGGTTGACCTGATCCCCGTAATGTCGCTTGAGAATGGTCAAGGGCACCTTTCCCGGACGAAAACCTTTGACTTTTGCACTGCGGTTGAGCCGGTTATAGGCTTTTTTTAGCTGACGGCTTACAACCTCCTCGGGCAGTTCCACATTTACCCTGCTTGTGATCTCACTTATTTGTTCAACGGACACTTTCATAGTAATTTTGCCTGGGTCTTTTCAAACTATTCTGAGGGAGGGTTATTTATTTAGCAATTCTGTGACAGCAAAACTGGCTCAGGGACAGCACTTTTGGCGGAGCTCCCTGAATCGCCCGACAATATAATCATAGTAGGTACCATCTGGCAACCCCTATTGCAACCATCTCAGCTCAGATAAGGCCAGCAGAGAAATTTGCTTCCTCTCTAATTATACACTGCCATAACATAAATGAGTAAATGTCATATGATGCAAAGGTGGAGGGAGGTAGGCAAGGTAGCCCTTGAACTCGCAATCGTCTTAGCGCGGATATTTCATGAATTGTCCCGGTTAATGCTGGTGCGAGAGGGGAGACTCGAACTCCCATGGGTTGCCCCGCTGGATCCTAAATCCAGTGCGTCTGCCAGTTCCGCCACTCTCGCACTATGTCAGGTCTTTTCTGGCACAGTTCGGATGGGAAGTTTACCCTGCAACCCGACCCATTGCAAGTGAAAGATTGAGACCGCGGTCAGAGTTCAATGACTTCGACGGTACGCATGGCCAACGGCTTTGGATTACTGGAGCAGGTATCATTTACGATTTCAGATTGCTGATTGCAGATTGAGGCTGAATTCGATCCTTCCCAGTACGTTCTGAGCATTTAAATCTGAAATCTACATTCTAAAATCTAAAATCGCTGCACTCCATTACTCCAGCTGACTCCCGTGCGAAGGAGAGACTCCTAAGGCTCCCTTGAGGGGGAGTTCAAAGCCAGCTCCTCCCTCCGGGCCGTAGGCCCTATGGGCCGGAGGCAGGGCCTGGATTCTTTGCTAACGGAGGACTTTTTCCTTGCCTCTGTAAATTCAATTGTGTAATCTTCTACTTATTAGCATTTCTAATCAGGGATTCCGCAATAGACAGATCATAAAGACCAACAATTGTTTCTGCAAAAACAAAACAAAAGACGTTACAGCATAAAAGTATAGATGAGACCTTAAGATAAATATTTCAATTGTCATTTCAGTAACTGGTAAACTTAATGATAATTTAAAAGCAGCTAAATTCAAAAGGAGAAGATAGATGCATGGTACAATAAAAAAAATAGGCTGTGCTTTTCTCTCTTTATTAATCTTAAGTTTGCTCTTAAATAGTTACGCATTATGTCAACAGTTGGCTGTAAAAAGACAGACAGATGGGACTATTAAAATACAAAGTATCCCATCGCAAATTAAAGTAGTTGTTTCAAATATGGTCTATTGTAGGACTATTGATGAACTAATAAAAGAAGAGAAGGATAGTTTAAACAGACTTATTTCTGATAACAGATATGGCGAAGTTAAAGATTCCATAGAGATTATTGAGGGTCTACGGCAATTAAAAGTCCAGAAATGTAACTGAGCACGGAAAAGAATTATGGCAAAGAAAAAAGTACAACTGCGTATACTGATGGCCTTTTCAGAGGTCGCGCCTTTCGCCAAGACTGGTGGCTTGGCTGATGTGGGTGGTGCGCTGCCTTTTGCTTTAAGCGAACTTGGCTGTGATGTGCGAATTGTAATGCCATTTTACAATCGATTTATTGAAAAAATTGCGAACAAAAAACTTTCGGTGGAGAATCTTTCAGTGCCACTGGGTAGCCAGGTTCTTGCCGCGGATATCTATCATGTCAGATTAGATGACAACGTGGTTGTCTACTTCATCCAGCGGGATGAATTCTTTGATCGGTCCTACCTCTATGGCACCCCAAAAGGTGATTATTTCGATAATTTCCAACGATTCACCTATTTTTCCAGGGCTGTTCTAGCCATGTGTCCAGAGGTACAGTTCAAGCCTGATGTGGTTCACGCCCACGACTGGCAGAGCGGTCTGGTGCCAGCCTACCTGAAACATTTATATGCCACCGACGAATATTGGGCCAAGACTGCGAGCGTCTTTACTATTCATAACATTGCCTATCAAGGACAATTCGCACCAGAGCTATTTCCACTTACCGGCTTGCCGGCCCATTTTTTCTCCATGGATGGCATGGAATTCTTTGGTGGGATCAACTTCATGAAGGGGGCAATAGTCAGTGCTGATGTAATAACCACTGTCAGCCCGCGCTACAGTGACGAGATCCAGACTAGAGAATACGGAGAAGGGTTGGAAGGTGTTCTCCAAAAAAACCGGAGCAGATTGCATGGGATCCTGAACGGTGCCGATTATAACGAATGGAACCCCGAAACCGACCCGTACATTGCTGCCAACTATTCTCGTCATAACCTAGACGGCAAGCGTATATGCAAGCTGGATTTACTTCGGGAGGTAGAGCTTCCGGAGAGACTAATGAACAGACCCCTCCTTGGAGGTATCTCTAGATTGGCCGACCAGAAGGGTTTTGATCTCTTGGCGGCTGTTCTTGATAAGCTGGTAGCCCAGGATATAGGGTTAGTAATTCTGGGGGTTGGTGATGATAAGTACCAAAGAATGCTGACCGATCTGGCCACTAGCTATCCGGAGAAGGTTTCAGTGCAGTTGAAGTTCGATGAGCCGCTCGCTCACAAAATCGAGGCCGGGGCAGATATTTTTCTCATGCCTTCGCGCTACGAACCATGCGGGCTGAATCAGATTTACAGTCTACGGTATGGCACGGTCCCAATCGTCCGGGCCACGGGGGGGTTGTACGACACCATTAAACCCTTTAGCCCGGCGCGAGGCGAGGGCGTCGGCTTTAGCTTTGACAAATATAAAGCCGATTCTTTCTGGCGTGCTTTAATGGAAGCTCTCGCTCTTTTTAACCAGCCAGAGACCTGGCGGCAGATAATGCAGAACGGCATGGCCACGGACTTCAGTTGGAAGTCATCCGCCCTCGAATATTTAGAGCTCTATGAGAAAATCCTGGCCGAGAAGGAGAGGGCAGCGGACAGAGGGCAGCAGGCAGTAGACAGTAAGCGTCGCAAGACCTAGGCCCACGAGCAAATAGGCCACAGATATAGAAGTTGGGATTCTCCTGAATTTTGGGCCGGTGCCAGAGATCAAACGCAAAGTTTTTGATAATTTCAGAAAATATAAGGCTGATTGAATCTGTGCAAATCTGTGTCCAAATTAATCCACTCAAGGAAAGGATAATTCGATGACTCCCAAGCGAATTGTTTTTTTGGTTTTGGGGTTGCTGTTTGCAACGTTCATTGTTCAAAATGCTGAGGTGGTACAGGTGCGCTTTCTTTTTTGGAGTGCACAGGCGTCACGGGCTATCATTATACTGGGAACTTTCGTCCTGGGGATTATAGTGGGCTGGGTGTCTGGCCGGGTGAAGAAGAAAGATACAGCTATACCGGTGAGTACTGACAAGTAACCTCTGACCAGTCAGAATTCACTAGACAGTAGCCAGCAGATAGCAGGTAGAACTCAGAGGTCAGAGATCAGATGTCGGAGGTCAGGGGTAAAGCTGATCTCTGATCTCCGACTTCTGACCTCTGTGATGGACGACTTGAACGGTATCAACGATTTGAACCGTTTGAACCATTTGACGACATGCCCACTGCTCCTTGCCTACGGGATTCTGGCTTCTGACCACTTTTTGACCAACATCAGATCAGAGATAAGCTCGCATGGAACTAGGCATTGAAGCGCAAGCATTGTGGTTGCTGATAATTGCTGCAGCCGTCGCAATGTTCACTAAATACATTCGGCTGCCATATACTATTGCCTTGGTAGTTGTAGGACTAGCCATGGGGGCACTCGATCTTCTGCCCCATATGCTTCTCACCCCGGAATTGGTCTTCCATATTTTCTTGCCCATCCTCCTCTTTGAAGCAGCATTCAATATAGACATACTTGACCTGCAGAAAACTGCTCGATCCATTGCGGTGTTAGCCTTGCCAGGTGTGCTGCTGGCCGCCACCGTCACTGCTATTGTTACCTATTTCGGATTTAAGTTGTGGAAAGGGGGTACCGACTTATCTTGGGGCCATGCTCTACTTTTTGGCACCATCGTAGCTGCAACAGATCCTATTTCGGTGCTGGCTCTTTTCAGAGAGTTTGGGGTCACCCGAAGGCTTAGCTTAATTATAGAAGGCGAGAGCCTTTTTAACGACGGCGTGGCGGTAGTGCTTTTTGGGGTTATTCTGGCGATGGTTCAAGGGGACGATTTTAACGCCCTAACTGCTATAGGGCAATTTGTAGTAAGCGTGGTTGGTGGAGGGGGCATTGGAGTCCTGCTCGGCCTGGCCATGGCCAAAATAATGAGCTTGGTGGATGACCATCTCATCGAGATTACCTTGACCACAATTCTTGCTTTCAGTGCTTATTTGCTTGCCGAGCATCTGCATGTCTCAGGGGTTATTGCGGTTATTGGGGCAGGTATAATGACCGGTAACTACTCGACAAAACTGGCCATGTCACCCACTACCCGAATATCAGTTTCAGACTTCTGGGAATATGCTGCCTTTGTAGTTAATTCTGTGCTTTTTGTCATGGTTGGTATCGAGGTGAAAATAGTCGACTTTGCACCACTGTGGGTTGCAGCATTGTTGGCAGTAGCTGCCATGACCTGTGGACGGGCAGCCGCGGTGTTTGTCACAGCACCTATTATCGGCAGGGTGGATAAAGTTTTACCTGCAAGTTGGCAAGGTGTGCTCTTTTGGGGGGGCATTCGAGGAGCCATCTGCATGGTCCTCGCTCTTAGCCTACCCAGGGATCTGGCTCTCCGTCAGCTCTTGATAACCATGATTTTCGCAGTGGTGATATTTACCCTGCTGGTTCAGGGCTTGAGCATGAAGGCTTTGCTTAAGAAGCTGGGTCTAATTCCAATCAAAACGCAGGAGACGTACGAGGCAAGGAAGGGTGAAATATACGCCCTAGGGCGAGTCCGGTTGGAGCTGGAGCAGATGCATAACCGTGGCGCCCTGTCACAACGAAACTATGAAATTTTGGCACCGCGCTTGCAGGATCGTTTAAAGGATTTAAAGGTAGATTTGCATGAGGTTGCCGCCATAGAGCGGGAGGCCGTGGCTGAGGAATTGGACCGTGCAGAAGAAAGGCTCCTCCACGCAGAAAAAGACGGAATCAGGGAGGCCTACCTCTCTGGAATCATCTCAGAAGGGGTTATGAAAAAACTCTTGAGCAGTGTTGATGATAGACTCTTTGCCCTGGAGACAGCCGCGGAAAAGCATCCCACTTCCAATGGAAAAGAAAATTAGTGATGAAAACTGATATGTCGCCCTACCACCCTCCAACCGCTTCCCCAGGAGCCCGGTATGAAGAAAAATGAGAAATTGCTGGAGGCCTGGAATCAGTTAGTCAAAGCGATTAGCCAGAAAGAGGGCTTGAGCGGAGATCAGGCAGTACAGCATGTGAGGAAGCATTTTCCTGAGCTCTACGACCTTTACAGGCAGGCTCAAAAGGAGAAGCAGACGAAGGGGTCGAAGTAACTCGCATAGCGCATAAAGCACAGCGTCAAATGGTTCAAAGCGTTCAAATCGTTTAAGTTGTTAAACCGTTTAAGCCGTCCATCACAGAGGTCAGAAGTCGGAGATCAGAGATCAGCTTTACCGCTGACCTCCGACATCTGATCTCTGACCTCTGAGTTCTACCTGCTGCCCGCTGCCTGCTGCCTGCTGAAATGGGGGGCTCGACTCTACCTGACTAATGCAGTATGATTGGCCGCATGAAAGCAATCGTCCTCATTGTCTACCTGTTCTTCCTCGGCTTCTCTATGTGGCTCAAGTGGTTGAACATTACGTATCTTAAAGAGCAGGGCCAGCAGGTCCCACCCGAGTTCGCCGGAGCTATCAATGGTGACACCTTGAGAAAAACCACATCCTACACGGCGGAAACCAGCAGGCTGAGTGTTATTGCCTCGATTCTCAATAATATACTTGTGATTGCCTTCCTCTTCGGGGGAATCATAACCATATATGACGGTTGGATTGCTTCCCTCTCTCAATCATTTGTTTTGAGGGGAGTACTTTTTATGCTAGGCCTTCTCTATGGAGAGACCATTTTTTCTATTCCATTTAGCCTATACAAGAATTTCAGTATCGAGAACCGCTACAGCTTCAATACCCTCACCGGGAAACTTTGGTTGAGCGATTTGATTAAATCTACGGTTATCTCAACCCTTCTGCTGTCAATCCTCGTTGCGGCAGCTCTTTATCTGGTCCAGTATACACCCGGGTGGTGGTGGCTGTGGGTTTGGCTTCTGTTTCTGCTCTTTAGCATCTTTCTCATGTATATTTCGCCCTACGTTATTGAACCACTCTTTTTCAAATTCGAACCGGTGCAGACCGAGGGGCTGGAGGGAGAGATCAGATCTTTGATGGAAAAAGCGGGGCTGAAGGTGGGCAGTGTGTTTCAGGTAGATGCTTCCAAACGTAGCCGACATTCCAACGCCTATTTTACCGGAATAGGTAGGGTAAAGCGAATCGTCCTTTTCGACACCCTGCTGGAGAGTATGAGTCAGAGTGAGATTATTGCGGTGCTTGCCCACGAAGTGGGACATTGGAAAAAAAAGCACGTGTTGAAAAGGATCATACTGACCGAAACAGTGGCACTGGGAGCAATCTTTCTCGCCCACAAATTGCTCAATTGGGAGGGGTTGCCTGGCATGATCGGCTTGCAGGAGGGTTCCTTCTATGTGCGGCTTGCCATACTGGGATTTCTCGGATCCCTGCTAATCTTCCCCCTCACGCCAGCTTTGAGCCTTCTTTCCCGCAAGCATGAATGGCAAGCAGATAGGTTCGCCTGCGCGCTCACTGGACGACCCCTGGATTTGGCCAATGCTTTGATAAAGCTCTCCAAGGACAACCTGGCCAATCTTCATCCCCATCCCCTTTACGCCGCTTTCTACTATAGTCATCCTCCCGTGGTGCAGCGGGTCGGCAAGCTGCAGGATCAAGCTGCTTCGTAAGAAGTCCTAGGTGGTCAGTATGAAAATTGGTCCGGGCTAGGGAGTCAATTGAAGCCTTTGTCCCACCCTTAGCAAGGATCCTTGAATGTTGTTGAGCCTTTTCAAGGTTGTTACGGAGATCCCGGTTCTCACCGAAATATGGCTTAGAGTATCGCCTGCTTGAACCACGTAATGGTTGGGGGATGGTTCGGTAACTTCTCCAGATGATTTATTATCAAGCCGTTGAAGAGCCTCTGTTAGCCTGGATTCGGTGCCAAGGGGGACCTTAATGGTGTATTGTCCAGTTGGTAATTGGTGTCTAAGGATATGAGGGTTTAGCTCTTTTAGAACCCTGTATTCTGAGCCTATGGCGGCCGCCACATAGGCGAGATGGAGTTGCCTGTCAATTTTGACCTGGACGGTATCGTATTCTAAGGGCTGGTATATCTGTTCCTCTACCAAGTGGTAGCCATAGCGTTGTGGATTCTCCATGATGATCTTTATGGCGGTAATGCGAAAGATGAAACGCTCAGTCTCTGAGGGAAGGTTGAGGCTGTAAAAGTCGTCGACCTTTTGTTTGCTTATTTCCCTTTTGAGATGATACTCCCCGCAGTTATACGCTGCCAGTACCATCGTCCAGCTGGCGAATGTATCCCGAAGGTGTTTAATATAGTTTAGGGCTGCATCAGTGGCATGCTCAAAATCCAATCGTTCATCGATCATCTGGTTTTTGCGAAGGCCGTATTCTCTGCCAGTGGGAGCCATCAGTTGCCATAATCCTACGGCTCCCTTACTCGAACGGATGCCAGTGATAAGTGCACTCTCAGCCACGGCGAGGTACTTAAGGTCGTCCGGCAGTCCTTCCTCAGCCAGTTTTTTTTCCAGGTAAGGGAAATACCGTCCTGCCCTCTTAAGCCACAGAATGACTTGGGGCCTTTCCCAAACTGCTATGGTGAATTCTCGATCCAACTTTTCCCAGACACTGGGACTGTCAAGGGGAATCAATTCGTCGCATAGGGTGATTGATTGAGGGAGGTTAACCCTGGCAGAATCGATGTGTTTGGTTTTCAGGGGAAAATATGCACAAGACGGAAGCAGAGCTATTAGAAATCCGAGGAGCAAACCGAAGGTGGCCAGCCGCATGGAGTGAGATTTAGCTTCCATAGTAGACTCCGGTCATTAGCAGGTTCAATCTTTTCCGTACAAGCTAACTAGCTGAAATAAAATTGTATTTTTTGAGAGTTAGATTTTTCTCTCTCTTTCCCCGGTATAATACTGGTGCAGGGTTGGTGCCAAAGGGTTGGAGAACATCAAAAACCTCGGTCAATTGCAGTTTTATTAAGTTCCTTGCTAAATTCCAACATCTGGCCATGTCGGCAAATTTGGCCAAAGGGCAAAAAGGGATTGGTGAAAAGGCCAGCTCATGAAGGCGGGGTGAGGAATGTAAGTAAATGTTAATTAATGATAATAAATTATTTGACTTTTTTCTCTTAGAGGGACTATCATCACCTAAACCATGAAGGGGCCGTATATATTGACGGCCAGGTTTCGTTTTGAGGTAGGATCCATTTGTAAAAAAGTGGCAACCTCAAGTGTGGAACCGTTAGAATTTTTTCGAAAGGAGGGTGTCACTATGGCCACTGGCATCGTAAAGTGGTTTGATGACCGCAAAGGCTACGGATTTATTGAGCAAGAAGATGGTCCGGATGTATTCGTTCATCACTCAGGGATCAACGCAAGCGGTTTCAAATCTCTCAACGAAGGCGACAGAGTAACCTTTGACGTGGAACAGGGCAAAAAAGGTCCTGCCGCAGTAAACGTCACCAAGGCTTAGTTGCTAGTAACACGGTTATCACGGGCGTCTTGTCTAAACAGGACAAGACGCCTTTTTTTTGCGGGTCGCCCTGAAAGTCGCACATTCCGCATTCCGCATCCGAAAGCCGCAATCAGAGTTGCTCCAGTACTCCAAACCAGATATCGAATGAGCTATTTGGTCAGGACAAATTTGGCCAATTGGCCAAACTTTTTTGAAAGCCCATACTGTCGTAAAATCGCGAATATTCGCAAATGTCCTAAATAAATACGATTTCTCTTCCCTCCTATTCTTGGCACTACTTCTGCAGATACGGACGGGTGGCAATCTCAATCTAAGCGGGGTTCTGCAACTATTCTGGATAACTATTCTTGGAAGATAAACTTATGAATGGAAGGCCAAGCGAAAGATGCGGAGGTTGTGTTTGGTGGCACGAGGGACCTCTTATGTGCCAGGGGTGCCCTAACAATCCAGATACAAAGAGAAAGGAAGCTGGAGGTGATTGATGTCGCAGCAAGAGAGGGACTTCCAATCCTGCCCATTTTGTGACGCTAGTGAGTACGGAGATGAAGGTGTGAGGTTGAGACTCGTCTCCACTTCCAGTGGCTATTATGCAGTCATCTGTTATTGTGGTGCTGCGGGGCCAATAAGAGATAGTGAAGAAAAGGCAATAGAAGCCTGGAATAGGCGAGACTTTTCTAGAGGAGATGCAGCCCAAAATTTGTTCAGTGCATCATTTACACTGGGGCAGGTGGGACTTAGAGGGGATCTTCAATCCTTCGATTTTTCTATGGTCCTGCAGGTTGTTTCTAAAGGTGAAAAGACTGGCGTCCTTTACTTTAGACAAGGGGAGGAAGTCAGGGCCTTGCATTTAAGAGGTGGTAACATCATCGCTGCCAGCGGCAACGAGGGACTGCGCTTGGGGCAAATCGGATTTGGCAAAGGGTTGATTTCTCAAGAACAGCTGCAGGAGGTTTTGATAGAGGCAAAGAAGACCGGGAGGCGAATGGGTGAGGTCCTCCTTGATCTTTCCTATATAAATGAGGATGAGCTTAAAGAGTTGATTCGTCACCAGATAAGAGAGATAGTCTTGGAAATTTCCTGCTGGAAAGAAGGAGATTTTGAATTTCGGGACTATCCAGAAGAATTTGACGAACGAGGGATCGAAGACATTAATATCATGAGAATAATTCTGGAGGCAGCGGTAAGAAGAGATGAAAGGGCTGCTGCCTAACCCGGATAATTCACGAGTCGGCTGCTCCGACCGCGGATATGGGCGTCCTTCCGTGCGTCCTCGGGTCCCGCACCCTGCAACGTACTTTTCAAGTACGCCTCGCCTTCGATCTTGGATTTCGGATTTCGGATCTCGGATTTTTGACAACAATTGATTATATCGAACTCAATAGTTCAGATTTTGCCATTTGTTCTCTGGTTTCCAAGAGCTTTTGAGCAAATTTTCAATCCGCATTCCGCATCCGCATTCCCCAATCGTCAACCCGGTGGCCCGCCCGCCTCGCCTGAGCGAGCAGGCTCGCGATGGCGGGCAGGCAAGCCCATCTTCACGGTCTCGCGACACCAATTCGTGAATTATCCGGGTTAAATTTCCCTCTTTGTTGCTCGGAAGGTTTCTATTTTCTCTTTTGGTTATTCTTCTTCCTCGCAAGCTCGAGCTCCTTTTGAATTTCATCTTTGCTGATTATGAGCGACTGGAATTTGGAGTAGTGTAGAGCTCTAGAGGGCTGATGTTCCTGTACGTCCTCTTTTAACGCATCCATAATGCTTCCTTTTTTCCAAGCTGTTATAAATGCGTTGACGTACATAGGATCAAACTGTATTCCTTTTCTTTGACGCAATTCCTCGATAGCAAGTTCAGGATCGAGACCATTTTTGTAGGGCCGGGTGGTGGTCATGGCGTCAAAGGCGTCACATACTAGCAGCAGTCGGCCCTCCTCAGGAATTTCATTTTGTTTCAATCCATAGGGATAGCCATTACCATCCCAATGTTCGTGATGGTAAAGGATAAAGGGAAGGACCGGCTCCAGGAAATCTATTCCGGCAACCATCTTGGCGCCAATCTCCGGATGCTGCTTCATAATCTGCCATTCTTCATCAGCCAGCTTTTCGCTCTTCAAGAAGATACTGTCAGGAATGCCGATCTTGCCGATATCGTGAAGAATTCCACCTAATTCAGCCGTGCCCAGCTCCTCCCCTGACCACCCCAAAGAGGAGGCAACAGCCACGGCAAGACGACTGACTCGCCAGTTGTGCCCCACAGTGTATGGATCCCTTGCGTCTACGGCCTTGGCTAAAGCACGAATTGTATCCCTGTAGCTCCTTTTTAACTGGCCTAAATAAAGGGCGTTCTGAATCTGTACCGACGCCGGACCGGCTATCGAAATCAGGAGCTCAAGATCATCCTCGGTAAAAGCTTTAACCTGGCTGGACGCATCCAAGTAGATGACCCCAAGAACCTCATTTTGCCGGATTAGAGGCACGCAGAGGGCGGAACGGATTTGGTCAAGGGAGATGCTTTCGCTCAGGGAAAATCGGTCATCCATGGTTGCATCATCAACCAGGATTCCCACTGAATCTTCCAAAACCTTGTTCAGTATACTGCGGCTGAGAAGGGAGGTATCTAGACCATTGCCCCCAGCCTTGGCCTTGGAGCAGACAATGTCGAGCTCTCCTGTATCCTCGTTGAGGGCCAGCACTGCCCCCCGTTCGGGGCCAAACATCAGAAAAATTTCCTCGAGGATCTTCTCCAGCACCATCTCCAGAACCAAATCGCCCCCAATTGCCCTGTTCATTCTCATGATTGCCTGAAGACGCTGCAGGGTTAAATCGTCTCCCCCTGTGGCAGAAAGTTGTCCAGCTATCTGGGTCTGGGTCAGATCTGGCATCCTTCTCTCGATAGCTATGGTTGCGAGGGGGTCTTTAATCTCAGGCTTACCGATTTCTCTCTCTGAGAAGCGAAGCTCGGTAAAGCCGATAGTGATGGTGTCACCAGGTCGCAAGAGATGGCTTTCAATGTTTTCGCCGTTGACAAAGGTCCCGTTGCTGCTTTTCATGTCTTCTATAAGAAATCCCTCATCTGTTGCGAGGATCTTAGCGTGATTTCTCGAAACCTTTGCATCGATTAAACGGACTTTGTTGTCTGACCTCCTCCCAATGGTCAGCTGAGAGCGAAATGTGTGCTTTTGGCCCTGAAACGGCCCACTGAGGATCTCGAGGCAACCAGTTCTCATCTGTATGATCCCTATAATAGCTTTATTGTGCTCGATTATTACCGAGAAGTGAATAGCCCCAGTGTGTGGCTAGAGCATTGTCGGTGCCATAGGTTCTAGCAAGCCCCGTACCAAAGTTGAAGGCAAATAAAAAAATAGGGAGGAGGAATGGTTCTTTGGCCAGATGGTCTCTGGCCGTTTGGCCAAATCTAGTGATTTAGCCACGGCAATCGGGAGCCCTTGGTATGACTTAAAAGTCTGATTTTACGTGATATTTTCAATTAAATAATAGTTTGGCAGCAACTTTGCTCATACCCCTTGCCTGACTAATGTCAGCATCTTGGGGGGGAGGAAGTTGTTCAAATATCTAAAGACTAAATTCTCAGGTTTTGCCATCCTTTGGACTCTACTTAGTCTTGGGCCTGCGAGTCAGAGCTACGCATCTGTTTATGCCTACGTGAGTAACTCATTCGACAATACTGTA
>CAVQGX010000035.1:0-19394 GCA_963712115.1 uncultured delta proteobacterium
TCATCCGCCCTCGAATATTTAGAGCTCTATGAGAAAGTCCTGGCCGAGAAGGGAGAAGAGCATAGGACAGAGGGCAGCAGGCAGTAGACAGTAAGCGTCGCAAGACCTAGGCCCACGAGCAAATAGGCCACAGATATAGAAGTTGGGATTCTCCTGAATTTTGGGCCGGTGCCAGAGATCAAACGCAAGGTTTTTGATAATTTCAGAAAATATAAGGCTGATTGAATCTGTGCAAATCTGTGTCCAAATTAATCCACTCAAGGAAAGGATAATTCGATGACTCCCAAGCGAATTGTTTTTTTGGTTTTGGGGTTGCTGTTTGCAACGTTCATTGTTCAAAATGCTGAGGTGGTACAGGTGCGCTTTCTTTTTTGGAGTGCACAGGCGTCACGGGCTATCATTATACTGGGAACTTTCGTCCTGGGGATTATAGTGGGCTGGGTGTCTGGCCGGGTGAAGAAGAAAGATACAGCTATACCGGTGAGTACTGACAAGTAACCTCTGACCAGTCAGAATTCACTAGACAGTAGCCAGCAGATAGCAGGTAGAACTCAGAGGTCAGAGATCAGATGTCGGAGGTCAGCGGTAAAGCTGATCTCTGATCTCCGACTTCTGACCTCTGTGATGGACGACTTGAACGGTATCAACGATTTGAACCGTTTGAACCATTTGACGACATGCCCACTGCTCCTTGCCTACGGGATTCTGGCTTCTGACCACTTTTTGACCAACATCAGATCAGAGATAAGCTCGCATGGAACTAGGCATTGAAGCGCAAGCATTGTGGTTGCTGATAATTGCTGCAGCCGTCGCAATGTTCACTAAATACATTCGGCTGCCATATACTATTGCCTTGGTAGTTGTAGGACTAGCCATGGGGGCACTCGATCTTCTGCCCCATATGCTTCTCACCCCGGAATTGGTCTTCCATATTTTCTTGCCCATCCTCCTCTTTGAAGCAGCATTCAATATAGACATACTTGACCTGCAGAAAACTGCTCGATCCATTGCGGTGTTAGCCTTGCCAGGTGTGCTGCTGGCCGCCACCGTCACTGCTATTGTTACCTATTTCGGATTTAAGTTGTGGAAAGGGGGTACCGACTTATCTTGGGGCCATGCTCTACTTTTTGGCACCATCGTAGCTGCAACAGATCCTATTTCGGTGCTGGCTCTTTTCAGAGAGTTTGGGGTCACCCGAAGGCTTAGCTTAATTATAGAAGGCGAGAGCCTTTTTAACGACGGCGTGGCGGTAGTGCTTTTTGGGGTTATTCTGGCGATGGTTCAAGGGGACGATTTTAACGCCCTAACTGCTATAGGGCAATTTGTAGTAAGCGTGGTTGGTGGAGGGGGCATTGGAGTCCTGCTCGGCCTGGCCATGGCCAAAATAATGAGCTTGGTGGATGACCATCTCATCGAGATTACCTTGACCACAATTCTTGCTTTCAGTGCTTATTTGCTTGCCGAGCATCTGCATGTCTCAGGGGTTATTGCGGTTATTGGGGCAGGTATAATGACCGGTAACTACTCGACAAAACTGGCCATGTCACCCACTACCCGAATATCAGTTTCAGACTTCTGGGAATATGCTGCCTTTGTAGTTAATTCTGTGCTTTTTGTCATGGTTGGTATCGAGGTGAAAATAGTCGACTTTGCACCACTGTGGGTTGCAGCATTGTTGGCAGTAGCTGCCATGACCTGTGGACGGGCAGCCGCGGTGTTTGTCACAGCACCTATTATCGGCAGGGTGGATAAAGTTTTACCTGCAAGTTGGCAAGGTGTGCTCTTTTGGGGGGGCATTCGAGGAGCCATCTGCATGGTCCTAGCTCTTAGCCTACCCAGGGATCTGGCTCTCCGTCAGCTCTTGATAACCATGATTTTCGCAGTGGTGATATTTACCCTGCTGGTTCAGGGCTTGAGCATGAAGGCTTTGCTTAAGAAGCTGGGTCTAATGCCAATCAAAACGCAGGAGACGTACGAGGCAAGGAAGGGTGAAATATACGCCCTAGGGCGAGTCCGGTTGGAGCTGGAGCAGATGCATAACCGTGGCGCCCTGTCACAACGAAACTATGAAATTTTGGCACCGCGCTTGCAGGATCGTTTAAAGGATTTAAAGGTAGATTTGCATGAGGTTGCCGCCATAGAGCGGGAGGCCGTGGCTGAGGAATTGGACCGTGCAGAAGAAAGGCTCCTCCACGCAGAAAAAGACGGAATCAGGGAGGCCTACCTCTCTGGAATCATCTCAGAAGGGGTTATGAAAAAACTCTTGAGCAGTGTTGATGATAGACTCTTTGCCCTGGAGGCAGCCGCGGAAAAGCATCCCACTTCCAATGGAAAAGAAAATTAGTGATGAAAACTGATATGTCGCCCTGCCACCCTCCAACCGCTTCCCCAGGAGCCCGGTATGAAGAAAAATGAGAAATTGCTGGAGGCCTGGAATCAGTTAGTCAAAGCGATTAGCCAGAAAGAGGGCTTGAGCGGAGATCAGGCAGTACAGCATGTGAGGAAGCATTTTCCTGAGCTCTACGAACTTTACAGGCAGGCTCAAAAGGAGAAGCAGACGAAGGGGTCGAAGTAACTCGCATAGCGCAAAGAGCACAGCGTCAAATGGTTCAAAGCGTTCAAATCGTTTAAGTCGTTAAACCGTTTAAGCCGTCCATCACAGAGGTCAGAAGTCGGAGATCAGAGATCAGCTTTACCGCTGACCTCCGACATCTGATCTCTGACCTCTGAGTTCTACCTGCTGCCCGCTGCATGCTGCCTGCTGCCTGCTGAAATGGGGGGCTCGACTCTACCTGACTAATGCAGTATGATTGGCCGCATGAAAGCAATCGTCCTCATTGTCTACCTGTTCTTCCTCGGCTTCTCTATGTGGCTCAAGTGGTTGAACATTACGTATCTTAAAGAGCAGGGCCAGCAGGTCCCACCCGAGTTCGCCGGAGCTATCAATGGCGACACCTTGGGCAAAACCACATCCTACACGGCGGAAACCAGCAGGCTGAGTGTAATTGCCTCGATTCTCAATAATATACTTGTGATTGCCTTCCTCTTCGGTGGAATCATAACCATATATGACGGTTGGATTGCTTCCCTCTCTCAATCATTTGTTTTGAGGGGAGTACTGTTTATGCTAGGCCTTCTCTATGGAGAGACCATTTTTTCTATTCCATTTAGCCTATACAAGAATTTCAGTATCGAGAACCGCTACAGCTTCAATACCCTCACCGGGAAACTTTGGTTGAGCGATTTGATTAAGTCTACGGTTATCTCAACCCTTCTGCTGTCAATCCTCGTTGCGGCTGCTCTCTATCTGGTCCAGTATACACCGGGGTGGTGGTGGCTGTGGGTTTGGCTTCTGTTTCTGCTCTTTAGCATCTTTCTCATGTATATTTCGCCCTACGTTATTGAACCACTCTTTTTCAAATTCGAACCGGTGCAGACCGAGGGGCTGGAGGGAGAGATCAGATCTTTGATGGAAAAAGCGGGGCTGAAGGTGGGCAGTGTGTTTCAGGTAGATGCTTCCAAACGTAGCCGACATTCCAACGCCTATTTTACCGGAATAGGTAGGGTAAAGCGAATCGTCCTTTTCGACACCCTGCTGGAGAGTATGAGTCAGAGTGAGATTATTGCGGTGCTTGCCCACGAAGTGGGACATTGGAAAAAAAAGCACGTGTTGAAAAGGATCATACTGACCGAAACAGTGGCACTGGGAGCAATCTTTCTCGCCCACAAATTGCTCAATTGGGAGGGGTTGCCTGGCATGATCGGCTTGCAGGAGGGTTCCTTCTATGTGCGGCTTGCCATACTGGGATTTCTCGGATCCCTGCTAATCTTCCCCCTCACGCCAGCTTTGAGCCTTCTTTCCCGCAAGCATGAATGGCAAGCAGATAGGTTCGCCTGCGCGCTCACTGGACGACCCCTGGATTTGGCCAATGCTTTGATAAAGCTCTCCAAGGACAACCTGGCCAATCTTCATCCCCATCCCCTTTACGCCGCTTTCTACTATAGTCATCCTCCCGTGGTGCAGCGGGTCGGCAAGCTGCAGGATCAAGCTGCTTCGTAAGAAGTCCTAGGTGGTCAGTATGAAAATTGGTCCGGGCTAGGGAGTCAATTGAAGCCTTTGTCCCACCCTTAGCAAGGATCCTTGAATGTTGTTGAGCCTTTTCAAGGTTGTTACGGAGATCCCGGTTCTCACCGAAATATGGCTTAGAGTATCGCCTGCTTGAACCACGTAATGGTTGGGGGATGGTTCGGTAACTTCTCCAGATGATTTATTATCAAGCCGTTGAAGAGCCTCTGTTAGCCTGGATTCGGTGCCAAGGGGGACCTTAATGGTGTATTGTCCAGTTGGTAATTGGTGTCTAAGGATATGAGGGTTTAGCTCTTTTAGAACCCTGTATTCTGAGCCTATGGCGGCCGCCACATAGGCGAGATGGAGTTGCCTGTCAATTTTGACCTGGACGGTATCGTATTCTAAGGGCTGGTATATCTGTTCCTCTACCAAGTGGTAGCCATAGCGTTGTGGATTCTCCATGATGATCTTTATGGCGGTAATGCGAAAGATGAAACGCTCAGTCTCTGAGGGAAGGTTGAGGCTGTAAAAGTCGTCGACCTTTTGTTTGCTTATTTCCCTTTTGAGATGATACTCCCCGCAGTTATACGCTGCCAGTACCATCGTCCAGCTGGCGAATGTATCCCGAAGGTGTTTAATATAGTTTAGGGCTGCATCAGTGGCATGCTCAAAATCCAATCGTTCATCGATCATCTGGTTTTTGCGAAGGCCGTATTCTCTGCCAGTGGGAGCCATCAGTTGCCATAATCCTACGGCTCCCTTACTCGAACGGATGCCAGTGATAAGTGCACTCTCAGCCACGGCGAGGTACTTAAGGTCGTCCGGCAGTCCTTCCTCAGCCAGTTTTTTTTCCAGGTAAGGGAAATACCGTCCTGCCCTCTTAAGCCACAGAATGACTTGGGGCCTTTCCCAAACTGCTATGGTGAATTCTCGATCCAACTTTTCCCAGACACTGGGACTGTCAAGGGGAATCAATTCGTCGCATAGGGTGATTGATTGAGGGAGGTTAACCCTGGCAGAATCGATGTGTTTGGTTTTCAGGGGAAAATATGCACAAGACGGAAGCAGAGCTATTAGAAATCCGAGGAGCAAACCGAAGGTGGCCAGCCGCATGGAGTGAGATTTAGCTTCCATAGTAGACTCCGGTCATTAGCAGGTTCAATCTTTTCCGTACAAGCTAACTAGCTGAAATAAAATTGTATTTTTTGAGAGTTAGATTTTTCTCTCTCTTTCCCCGGTATAATACTGGTGCAGGGTTGGTGCCAAAGGGTTGGAGAACATCAAAAACCTCGGTCAATTGCAGTTTTATTAAGTTCCTTGCTAAATTCCAACATCTGGCCATGTCGGCAAATTTGGCCAAAGGGCAAAAAGGGATTGGTGAAAAGGCCAGCTCATGAAGGCGGGGTGAGGAATGTAAGTAAATGTTAATTAATGATAATAAATTATTTGACTTTTTTCTCTTAGAGGGACTATCATCACCTAAACCATGAAGGGGCCGTATATATTGACGGCCAGGTTTCGTTTTGAGGTAGGATCCATTTGTAAAAAAGTGGCAACCTCAAGTGTGGAACCGTTAGAATTTTTTCGAAAGGAGGGTGTCACTATGGCCACTGGCATCGTAAAGTGGTTTGATGACCGCAAAGGCTACGGATTTATTGAGCAAGAAGATGGTCCGGATGTATTCGTTCATCACTCAGGGATCAACGCAAGCGGTTTCAAATCTCTCAACGAAGGCGACAGAGTAACCTTTGACGTGGAACAGGGCAAAAAAGGTCCTGCCGCAGTAAACGTCACCAAGGCTTAGTTGCTAGTAACACGGTTATCACGGGCGTCTTGTCTAAACAGGACAAGACGCCTTTTTTTTGCGGGTCCCCTGAAAGTCCACATTCCGCATTCCGCATTCCGAAATCCGCAATCGAGTTGCTCCAGTACTCCAAACCAGATTCGAATGAGCTATTTGGTCAGGACAAATTTGGCCAATTGGCCAAACTTTTTTGAAAGCCCATACTGTCGTAAAATCGCGAATATTCGCAAATGTCCTAAATAAATACGATTTCTCTTCCCTCCTATTCTTGGCACTACTTCTGCAGATACGGACGGGTGGCAATCTCAATCTAAGCGGGGTTCTGCAACTATTCTGGATAACTATTCTTGGAAGATAAACTTATGAATGGAAGGCCAAGCGAAAGATGCGGAGGTTGTGTTTGGTGGCACGAGGGACCTCTTATGTGCCAGGGGTGCCCTAACAATCCAGATACAAAGAGAAAGGAAGCTGGAGGTGATTGATGTCGCAGCAAGAGAGGGACTTCCAATCCTGCCCATTTTGTGACGCTAGTGAGTACGGAGATGAAGGTGTGAGGTTGAGACTCGTCTCCACTTCCAGTGGCTATTATGCAGTCATCTGTTATTGTGGTGCTGCGGGGCCAATAAGAGATAGTGAAGAAAAGGCAATAGAAGCCTGGAATAGGCGAGACTTTTCTAGAGGAGATGCAGCCCAAAATTTGTTCAGTGCATCATTTACACTGGGGCAGGTGGGACTTAGAGGGGATCTTCAATCCTTCGATTTTTCTATGGTCCTGCAGGTTGTTTCTAAAGGTGAAAAGACTGGCGTCCTTTACTTTAGACAAGGGGAGGAAGTCAGGGCCTTGCATTTAAGAGGTGGTAACATCATCGCTGCCAGCGGCAACGAGGGACTGCGCTTGGGGCAAATCGGATTTGGCAAAGGGTTGATTTCTCAAGAACAGCTGCAGGAGGTTTTGATAGAGGCAAAGAAGACCGGGAGGCGAATGGGTGAGGTCCTCCTTGATCTTTCCTATATAAATGAGGATGAGCTTAAAGAGTTGATTCGTCACCAGATAAGAGAGATAGTCTTGGAAATTTCCTGCTGGAAAGAAGGAGATTTTGAATTTCGGGACTATCCAGAAGAATTTGACGAACGAGGGATCGAAGACATTAATATCATGAGAATAATTCTGGAGGCAGCGGTAAGAAGAGATGAAAGGGCTGCTGCCTAACCCGGATAATTCACGAGTCGGCTGCTCCGACCGCGGATATGGGCGTCCTTCCGTGCGTCCTCGGGTCCCGCACCCTGCAACGTACTTTTCAAGTACGCCTCGCCTTCGATCTTGGATTTCGGATTTCGGATCTCGGATTTTTGACAACAATTGATTATATCGAACTCAATAGTTCAGATTTTGCCATTTGTTCTCTGGTTTCCAAGAGCTTTTGAGCAAATTTTCAATCCGCATTCCGCAATCCGCATTCCCCAATCGTCAACCCGGTGGCCCGCCCGCCTCGCCTGAGCGAGCAGGCTCGCGATGGCGGGCAGGCAAGCCCATCTTCACGGTCTCGCGACACCAATTCGTGAATTATCCGGGTTAAAATTCCCCTCTTTGTTGCTCGGAAGGTTTCTATTTTCTCTTTTGGTTATTCTTCTCCCTCGCAAGCTCGAGCTCCTTTTGAATTTCATCTTTGCTGATTATGAGCGACTGGAATTTGGAGTAGTGTAGAGCTCTAGAGGGCTGATGTTCCTGTCCGTCCTCTTTTAACGCATCCATAATGCTTCCTTTTTTCCAAGCTGTTATAAATGCGTTGACGTACATAGGATCAAACTGTATTCCTTTTCTTTGACGCAATTCCTCGATAGCAAGTTCAGGATCGAGACCATTTCTGTAGGGCCGGGTGGTGGTCATGGCGTCAAAGGCGTCACACACTAGCAGCAGTCGGCCCTCCTCAGGAATTTCATTTTGTTTCAATCCATAGGGATAGCCATTACCATCCCAATGTTCGTGATGGTAAAGGATAAAGGGAAGGACCGGCTCCAGGAAATCTATTCCGGCAACCATCTTGGCGCCAATCTCCGGATGCTGCTTCATAATCTGCCATTCTTCATCAGCCAGCTTTTCGCTCTTCAAGAAGATACTGTCAGGAATGCCGATCTTGCCGATATCGTGAAGAATTCCACCTAATTCAGCCGTGCCCAGCTCCTCCCCTGACCACCCCAAAGAGGAGGCAACAGCCACGGCAAGACGACTGACTCGCCAGTTGTGCCCCACAGTGTATGGATCCCTTGCGTCTACGGCCTTGGCTAAAGCACGAATTGTATCCCTGTAGCTCCTTTTTAACTGGCCTAAATAAAGGGCGTTCTGAATCTGTACCGACGCCGGACCGGCTATCGAAATCAGGAGCTCAAGATCATCCTCGGTAAAAGCTTTAACCTGGCTGGACGCATCCAAGTAGATGACCCCAAGAACCTCATTTTGCCGGATTAGAGGCACGCAGAGGGCGGAACGGATTTGGTCAAGGGAGATGCTTTCACTCAGGGAAAATCGGTCATCCATGGTTGCATCATCAACCAGGATTCCCACTGAATCTTCCAAAACCTTGTTCAGTATACTGCGGCTGAGAAGGGAGGTATCTAGACCATTGCCCCCAGCCTTGGCCTTGGAGCAGACAATGTCGAGCTCTCCTGTATCCTCGTTGAGGGCCAGCACTGCCCCCCGTTCGGGGCCAAACATCAGAAAAATTTCCTCGAGGATCTTCTCCAGCACCATCTCCAGAACCAGATCGCCCCCAATTGCCCTGTTCATTCTCATGATTGCCTGAAGACGCTGCAGGGTTAAATCGTCTCCCCCTGTGGCAGAAAGTTGTCCAGCTATCTGGGTCTGGGTCAGATCTGGCATCCTTCTCTCGATAGCTATGGTTGCGAGGGGGTCTTTAATCTCAGGCTTACCGATTTCTCTCTCTGAGAAGCGAAGCTCGGTAAAGCCGATAGTGATGGTGTCACCAGGTCGCAAGAGATGGCTTTCAATGTTTTCGCCGTTGACAAAGGTCCCGTTGCTGCTTTTCATGTCTTCTATAAGAAATCCCTCATCTGTTGCGAGGATCTTAGCGTGATTTCTCGAAACCTTTGCATCGATTAAACGGACTTTGTTGTCTGACCTCCTCCCAATGGTCAGCTGAGAGCGAAATGTGTGCTTTTGGCCCTGAAACGGCCCACTGAGGATCTCGAGGCAACCAGTTCTCATCTGTATGATCCCTATAATAGCTTTATTGTGCTCGATTATTACCGAGAAGTGAATAGCCCCAGTGTGTGGCTAGAGCATTGTCGGTGCCATAGGTTCTAGCAAGCCCCGTACCAAAGTTGAAGGCAAATAAAAAAATAGGGAGGAGGAATGGTTCTTTGGCCAGATGGTCTCTGGCCGTTTGGCCAAATCTAGTGATTTAGCCACGGCAATCGGGAGCCCTTGGTATGACTTAAAAGTCTGATTTTACGTGATATTTTCAATTAAATAATAGTTTGGCAGCAACTTTGCTCATACCCCTTGCCTGACTAATGTCAGCATCTTGGGGGGGAGGAAGTTGTTCAAATATCTAAAGACTAAATTCTCAGGTTTTGCCATCCTTTGGACTCTACTTAGTCTTGGGCCTGCGAGTCAGAGCTACGCATCTGTTTATGCCTACGTGAGTAACTCATTCGACAATACTGTATCTGTGATACGCACCTCTGACAACGAAGTCATCTCAAACGTTGCTGTTGGAGAGTGGCCCTACGGCGTAGCCATAAGTCCCGATGCAGAGTACGTTTATGTCAGCAATACCGGTGACGACACGGTCTCTATTATTCGAACCTGTGATAATACCGTCACCGCAACCATCAGGGTGGGTACGTCGCCTGGTGGCGTTTTTGTGGGCCCCGACGGGGCATATGTCTACACAGCCAATAACGACGATAACACCGTATCTGTAATCGACACTTCCAACAACACGGTCATCGCTTCTGTTGATGTGGGTTTGTGGCCCGAGGGGCTGGCGGGAACTCCTGATGGGGAGAATGTCTATGTGGTCAATACGGGTGATGGAACTGTATCGGTGATCCGAACATTCGATCTCAGTGTCATTGCAACTGTGGAGGTGGGTGAGTGGCCGTACGGCGTGGCCGTGAGTCCAAGTGGGGAGCATATCTATGTGTCGAACACTAGTGACAACACTGTATCCGTAATCCGCACCTCAGACAACACGGTTATTGATACTGTCAAGGTCGGCACCAGACCAATTGGCATTGAGGTGACGCCTGACGGCAATTACGTTTATGTCGCTGTAAGTCGTGACAACGCAGTGTCTGTAATCCGAACCTCGGATCACAGCGTCAGCGCAACAGTGGAAGTGGGCGGTTGGCCCTGGGGTTTGGCTGTCAGTCCCGAGGGCGACTACGTCTATGTGTCAAATATCGCTGATGACACGGTATCAGTAATTAGAACGACAGATAATCTCACTACAGATGTTTTAACTGTGGGAGTAGATCCATACAGCTTCGGTAAGTTTGTTTCTGACGTATCGGATGAAGTGGAGTGGGTGAATACAGTTGTCGATGGCGAGCAAATAGGAATTAAAGGTAAAATAAATGTTATAAAGATCGATACCTTTTTGTCTATCGATCCAAATACCATCATTGACAAAATTGACAAACCTGACAGCCTCCCCTACGGCCTTCTCAGCTTCAACCTGACAGTTGGCAGTCCAGGGGATGTGGCTGAAGTAATAGTCTATCTGTCCGAACCAGCCAAAAGTGGAGACAAGTGGTATAAGTACGACTCTGTTAACGGATGGCAGGATTATTCAGCCCACTCCTATTTTAGTGCAGATAGAAGAGCTGTAACCCTGGAGCTACAGGATGGTGGCTACGGCGACGCCGATGGCATAGCAAACGGTGTCATAGTTGACCCCAGTGGCTTGGGATCAACTGGCGGATCATCTTCTAATGGTGGTGGCGTGGTGGTGGTTGCTTTATTGCCACGGCAAGTGATTCATGAAATATCCGTGGTAACCTCTCCTAGTCACATTCTCCGATACGACGGCCATTCGTGTGGATGGTCATTGACATGCCGGATGGGGCCATGGACATACTGATCTTACCTTCGAAACTGTCGCCCCGGTAGGTTACTGTACCATTACCATTCATTTCACCGCCTTCGCCGCGGCAATGCATGGTCCAGGTCACAGTATCTCCAGACACAGTGGTTTTGGTGATTTTACATTCCTCTCCAGGTTGTCCGGTCTGCGGAACGTAGTCATTTTCCGTAATACACTGGGTGTGAGTCATGGGTGGCATGTTCATCTGCATTCCAGGCATTTCCATTCTTGTAGTCACTTCCCACTTGCCTGGTTTGACATTAGGCTTTGAACCGGCAAGGGAAAATGAAACGGTGGCTAACAAAATAACTGAAACGGCAAGTAGTTTGCGTGTCATAATGGCTCCTCCATTAATTAGTGCTCATGCGAAAACAATGTTTTTCGGACTCGCGCCATTAGCGATCAGCGTTCAGCCTTCAGCTAAATATACATACATCCAATAGCTTAAGCTGAATGCTGAACCCTGACAGCTCCAGCCGGAAATCTTTGGTTTCCCGATGGACACTTATTAGTTACTGATCCATCCGGGCAGGGGTGGGATAAATTACCACAACTTATCGGAGGCAGTCAAAATGAGTTGAATCGTAAGATTCATGGAGGAATATGAAATATCCGGGTTAATGGTCTCAATCAGCCAAAAAGCCTTTGACTGTGGTGACGAGTTTATCCATGGAAAAGGGCTTGGTAATGTAATAGTTGGCGCCGGTTTGCTCACCCATGAGACGATCTTCATCTTTGTCCCTGGCTGAAAGCATAATGACAGGAATGTGTTTGAGCTCCTTTTGGAACTTCAGAAGTCGAGCCACTTTGTACCCATCCATACCGGGCAGCATAATATCGAGGATAACCAGGTCAGGTTTCTCGGTGCGGGCCAGCTCAAAGCCATTATGGCCGTCATTGGCTGTCAAGCATTCATAATTTTCCTGTGCAAGCCTCACTTGAAGGGTTTCAACCAGATCAGGTTCATCGTCCACAATAAGAATCCTTTTTTTGTCCATTTTCCAGCCTCCATAGTATAGTTCAAGTCACAGTCCAGCAAGTGGGAAAAGGTGACGTGATTTTCCCTGATGCAAGATAGCAAATTGTGCGCCAGTTTAAGGAAGCTAAAAAGGACTACCTGACCAAAAGTAGGCTCAAGGCGGGAACATAGGTGATTATGAGGAGGGCCACCAGGAGAATACCCAAAAACGGCAGGGAAGCCACACCTAGACGTATTATTGACTTCTCGAACCTGAGGCTGGCAATAAACAGGTTCATGCCGATGGGTGGGGTGGAATAGCCGATCTGCAGGTTGGTCAGAAAAACAACCCCCAGGTGAAGCAGATTTATATCATATCCCTGGGCAATGGGGACTATGAGTGGTGCTACGATCACCAGGGCAGAATAAATATCGAGCACACATCCGACCAGGAGCAAAAAAATGTTCAAAACAATAAGAAAGAGGAATTTGCTCTGCACGTGACTCTGGATCCAGAGGAGAATCCTGCTGGGTACTTGTTGGTCGATCAGGAAACTGTTTAAGGCGAGGGCGGCGGCGAGAATGATTATGATGCTTCCCACCATGACTACGGTCTTGCCAATAATTGTCGGCATTTGATGAAGCTTCACGTCGCGATTGATGGCAAGTGCAACCACGAGTACATAAACCAGGGTAACCACTGCTGCCTCACTAACTGCGAGGAAGCCACTGTATATCCCGCCGAAGACCACTACGGGAAGCAATATTTCCCAGATTGTCTCTCGGGAGGTCTGAAGTAGTTCCCGGCGATCGAAGGTGATAATTCTGCACTCGCCGCGGACGCCCTTATAAACGCTATACCCGGCAAGTAAGGCCAGCAAAAAAATACCTGGTATAAGTCCCGCAAGGAAAAGCTTAGGAATACTGACACCAGCAACAACACCATAGATAATCATTGGCAAACTGGGAGGGAAGAGAAGACCGAGGCTTCCTGAGCTAGTAAGCAATCCTAGAGAGAAGTCTTCAGGGTATCTTTCTTTCAGCAGGGCGGGCAAAAGCAACCCTCCCAGGGCGACGATAGTGATCCCAGAAGCGCCGGTAAGGGCAGTGAAAAAAGCGCAAGAGAGCAAGGCGACCACTGCAAGACCACCGCGAACGCAACCAAAGACTGCAGTGGATAGCTTAACCAGCCTTTGACCGGCACCACTTTCTGCCAAGACATATCCGGCGAAGGCAAAAAACAATAGAGCAATGAGGAGGGGATTGGCAGCCAACCGGTACATTTCGATGACCACAATGGAAAGGTCCACCCCGATGAAATAGAAACAGCATAAGGCGGCGGCAGAGATGACCACGAAGAGAGGAGCGCCGGAAAAAGCCATTAATATTAGGAGGAGGGTAAATAGTGCTGTTTTCACGTCTCCATCCCCCCTTCTCCCCCGACGAGTTCACTGATAGAGCTGAAGCCGAATCTGAGAGCCATTATTGCGAAGCCCATGGGAAAAATTAATTCAAGACACCAATAGGGAATGGATGCGAAGGCAATATCACCGGCAAGTCGTTCTCCCCTGACAAAGTTCCAGGAAGCCCAGAAGAGAACAGCACACACAAGAAAGGAAATTAAATAGCAAATAGAGTTTGCAATGAGGCTTATCCGGGAGGGCAATACCCTAGGTAAAAGGTCAATCCTGATGTGTTTCTTCTCGAGGGTGGCCCGACATGCACCCAGGATGCTAATCCAAAGCACCCCGTGTCTCAACAGGTCATCACCCCAAACTAGCCCGGTTGAGAAGAAATTGCGCAAAATGATTTGCAGGACTGCGAAAGTGGCAAGAGAGCCTAAGAGGATTACAAGCAACCATTTCTCCAGATTTTCAAAGAACTGGATGATCCCCTTGACATACCTGGAGACAGATGCAGCCACAGTCACTCCCTCTAACTGGCCCGGTATTCTTTGAGTGTTGCCCTGACCTTTTGCAAGGTGTCTTTAGGGAGACTTTTCGGATCAACTTCAAGGACGGCTTGATCAAGTATTTCCTTGAAATGTTCCGATTCTCCCGGTGCCAGCGGTATGCTTTTCACCCCGCGACTTAATATGATCTTTAGTGCCTCGTCATTGTCTTTTCTGGTTCTGTCGGTGAGACGGCGCGTATATTTCATGCAGACTTTTCTGATTGTCTCCTGATCTTGAGATGAAAGGCGCGAAAAAGTCTTGTTGCTGACAAGTAAGGCACCCCCTATGTAGGCAAGGGGTAGATCGTTTATATACTTTACCTGGGTGTACCACTGAGTTACCAGGGCGTAATAGGGGGAGTTATAAACTACCTCCACCAGGTTAGTTTGCAGGGCCACCAAAACGTCCGGACCGCCAATTGCCACGGGCGAGGCCTGAGCCTTATAGAAGACCGCGTTGGCAAGAGGCGCATTGGCCGTGCTCCATACCTTCTTGCCCTCAAGGTCCTCAACCTTGCTAATCGGGATGGTACTCATAATGTGAATAAAGCCGATCTCAGACCACCCCAACACTTGGTAGCCCTGTTTAGAAAAACTCTGGTTGAATTCACCAACCATTTTTTCCAGAACGTAATCGACCTCCTGGTAGTTGTTGAAGAGAAAGGGGACCTGAAGGGTACGGATGTCCGGGTTGATATCGGCAAGAAAATTAGCAGTAAAAGTCGCTCCGTGAATTAAACCGAACCGCAGCTTCCTGAATATATCCCGTTCATTACCCAGGGCAAAACCTGAAAATAATTTGAATCCCACTCGCCCCTCAGTCTCTTTTCTGACCTCACTGTCCATCTCCCTGAAAATTTTCATCAGGGAGCTGTTTTCCGGGGCAAGGGTGGCCAGCTTGATCTCGTGCTGCAGGTCGGCTGCCTCACTGGGTAATGAACCAAGGAGTAGGAGCAAAAGGAGAACAACGATCACACCGAGATACTTTCCCCTTCGTTTCATCGGTTCTCCATTACTGGCCAGTTCAAGGTAATACCATAAAATATTCATCTGCTCTCTCCAGCAACTCTCTGGCCTTCTCTTTGGCCAGGGTGTTTGACAAGGTCAGCTCTGGTACTTCATCCAAAGTTGCTTCCAGCACTTCTTGCAGGGTATTTTTGAAAAGGGCTCGGTCCTTGAGCCTCACGGCATAATATCTGGCAAAGAGCACTTTGGCCGCAAGGAGTTTAACTGCACCCAGGGCGAAGGCCTCATCGAAATGTTCTTTGGCTTTATCCAGGTTGCCTCCAGCAATTGACGGTTTGGCCGCCAGATATACAGCCATATGCAGATGAGGGCTGCCGTAGTAAAATCCTTGGTCCAGTTCAATCACCCTCTGCATGGTGGCTTCCAGCATGGGCATATCAGCCAGTGCCTCCAAGCTGTCTAGATGGAGGCTGATCCACTTTGCCCAGGCGCTGGTAGTCCAGAAGAGTGCAGGCACGTATTCCTTGTTGTAGCTTCTGAGAAAAATTACAAAGTCATCAAGAGGGCCAGAGGCGGCCTGCTGAAAATCCCGCTTTATCGAAAGAGCTCTGAAACCATAATCCTTAGCCTTGGCGAAGAGTAAAGATGCCTTTACCGGGTCTGAATCCTCGACGAAAGAGGTGGCATAAACGGTATAAGCCTGGCAGCCAGCGGTCAACAGTTCACCGTTATTTGGATATGCCTCGATGAGGCCGTCCACGAGCATAAGGTAGGCTGGGCTGCCATCACGAACGATGGAGGGATCGGGCTGTTTAGCTGCTGCGCGGAGAACGTCCTCTGCAGTATAGGCCGCAGCCGCGACTCTGGCCTGCTTAGCAGGTATACAGCCTCCTGCGTAAAGGAGCAACCATAAAGAACATAATGCCAGGGTACCCCTGGGACCAGATAACATTAAGACCTCCTAAAATGTTGTGGGTTGCAGAATTATTTTTGCCGAAAACTATAGACAACAAAAATATTCATTAAATTGGCCTCCTGTCAAGGCAAGGAAGAAGCAAAAACTGAACCTTGACCTTAATCAATCAGTCTGAAAGCACCATCGTTTTCTTACAAAAATAAAGGTGCTAATGCGAATGTCGAAGACCTAAACCTTGCGTAAGAATACAGAATCCAGCATATAGTAAACAAAGGAGCATTTTCCCTATCTACTGATTACTGACTACTTGCCCTGAGCATGTCGAAGGGCTGACTACTATGTTCCTTGATTTCGAATTGCAGATTGTAGCATTTTAATTTAGTTTTATTGTGAAGAGGTAAAGACCTATGGGAAAAAGGTTCGTTGTCCATGAGCATCATGCTTCCCGCTTGCATTTCGATTTCAGACTGGAACTTGAGGGTGTTCTGAAATCTTGGGCGATTCCCAAAGGGCCGTCCTTGAATCCTGCAGAAAAGAGGCTCGCAGTAGAGGTCGAGGACCATGCCTTGGAATACATTGATTTCGAAGGCATAATTCCAGAAGGAAACTATGGAGCAGGTGCAGTGGTAATATGGGATGAGGGTGAGTTTGAACTACTTGAAGCCAGTGAAAAGAAGATCTCTTTCCTACTCCTGGGGAGGATTATGCAGGGTGGCTTCACCCTGAGCAAGCTTAAACCAAGGGGTAAAGGGCCTGCCAAGGACTGGCTATTGATCAAGAAAAATGATGAACACGCCAAGCGGGACTGGCAGCTGACCCTTGCCCTCACTGATGAAAAAAGAAAACAGCTAGCCCGGATTTTTCATGAATTGCCGTAGCGAGACCGTGGAGAAGAGTGTGCCATTGGGCAACCGCAGGGGTGATCCGAGGCGTACTTGAACAGTACGTCGAGGGTCGACGCCCGGAAGGACTCTCATATCCGCGGTCGCAGCAGGCCATTCATGAAAAATCCGGGCTAAAGGAACGCACTCCACCCTGCGAAACTTTTTGACTGTCCGTTGTTTGGAAGGCATAGGGCATGGGGCATAGGGCGAATTGGGATTTCGGATTGCGAATTTTGTATCTTGATTTTTTAATTTCGAAATTCCAAATTCCAAATTCGAAATCTGCCTTTCACTCTATGCCTTTTCGCTATGCGCTCTGCGCTTTGCGCCTGCAACAACGGACCACGGACCACCAACAACGGACTAATTTGGAGCTAGTAAATGCCACACACATTAGCAGGAGACGTCGAAATCTATTGGGAAAGTCACGGGGAAGGTAGCCCTTTACTCATAATTAGTGGAGTCAGTGGCGGCACTTGGTCATATGAAGAGAGCATTGCTGCCTGGTCTTCTCGCTTTCGGGTCCTTGTCTGCGACAACATGGGAGCGGGCCTTTCCAGCAAGCCTGATCGACCTTATACGATCGCCCAGATGGCGGATCACGCCGCGGCTGTACTGGATGGAGCTGATGCGAAGCGCGCATACATTGTCGGGTTGTCCATGGGTGGTATGATAGCCCAAGAACTGGCACTGCGCCACCCAGCACGAGTCAGTGGGTTAGTGCTGGGATGTACTCATTGCGGAGGCAGTGAGCGTATCCCACCTGCGCCGGAAGTGATCCAGCGATTTGCTGATAACAAAGGACTCTCACCCGAAGAGATCGTTGATAAAAACCTTCCCCTTTTGGTTACGCCTGAGTTCTTGCAGAGCGGTTCGGAGTCATTGCAGCGTTACAGGGAAAGGCAGCTCAAAGCTCCCTGGCAACCAGACTACGCCCTACAGCGTCAGCTTGAGGCAATCCGCGGCTTTGCTACTTGTGACCGTCTCGCTCAGATCAGAACCCCGACCCTTATTCTCACAGCGGATCATGATCTATTGGTACCACCGGAAAACGGCCTCATTCTGGCTAACCGTATACCAGGCGCCGAACTAGAGGAGTTCACTGGTGGTCATCTAATTTACCTCGAGTCTGCCGAGGTTTTTCATCAAAGGGTGTTGAGATTCTTCCAGGATTTTCGGTCAATAGGTTAGGATACATCCCATAACCTATTACCTTTCGCGACACCATGCTGGTTTACCGAGTAGCTAGGCCAGGTACTCACCACAGTAGATGGCAAATCCAAAAGGAAGAAATGGGGTAACTACTGCACTGGCAGAAACGTGTTATTGACAAGTGATTTGTCCGGTTCATTTTGACAAATGAAATGTCCGCTCCATAGTTTTCAGTCCTCCCCCTGTTACCATGACGAGGCTTTAGCAACGGGGATACGGTTGGATGCCTGGAGTTCAGTGCTGTGAGTTACTTGTTTTGGTACCGGCTTTCCTTTGGCATTGTAGCGACCCAGCAATCTAGTACCCCACCAGACAGTGTGTGTATTATCGAGGTGTTTTCGCACAATAACACGTAAGCCTGCACAGGAGGCTCTTCCTGGCTGTTTGTCTATTTGGAGTCGCACCTTGTTCATGACCACAGTATTGTCTTTAGCGACAGTGCGACCTTCTTCGAGACAGAGAATTTGGTTGAGGTTAGCGTTGCCAGCAGTGACAAAAGCACTTTGTGGGAGAGCTGGCTCTCTTTTGAATTCTTGATTGTACTGAGGCAAAAAGCGCTGACGCAGATACCGATTTGCCCCTTTGATGGTGGAGATTCTAGCGATTCGCAACTCATTAACCAACCGATCCTGTAGGGTGCGATTGATGCGCTCACTTCGTCCTCGTGCTTGCGGCGAGTAGGAGGGAATATGCTCTACGCCGAGACGAGCCAAACAGCGTCCAACTTGGGTGAGGTTTTCCTTGTCCACCCGACCTCCTGCCTTGGGAGTATGGAAGGCCCAGCTGGCCCGATCGGTATACAGTGCCATGGGGATCCCGTAGGTTTCTGTGACCTCGCCCAGGGCTGTCATCACCGCCCAGGTGGACTCTTTTTTCCACAGCTGGGCATACAGAAGACCGTTGGTGGCGTCATCGACTACGGTAATCATCGTTTGGTATTGCTCTGCGTTTCGGGCCAACCACCTATGACGGCTGCCATCCAGATGGAGCATTTCTCCAAACAGGGCCCGGCGCTCTCGTCTTTTGCGGTGTCTGCCGCGTTTACGTCTTTTTTTGACTAGGCCTGCTTCCTGGAGTGCTTTTTTGACAAAGCTGTATGAAAGGCTTACTTCATGTTCTCTGCGTGCAATCCCATGGAAATGGCGGACATTAAAGCCCTGATATCGCTCGCGGTAGAGGCGAAGTACCTTCTCAACCTCCGCCACCGGTGCCCGACGGGGCGAGGGTTTTCCTGCACGACGGTCCAAAAGACCGTCATAGCCATAGAGCTCGTAGCGCCCTCTCCAACGCCTCAAACTACGTGGGCTTATCGCCAAAATGTCAGCTGCTTGTGTCCACTTCAACTGTCCGCTCATCGCTCTAAGGATCACTTCTTGAATCTTCATTGCCCGCTCCAGCGCGGATGGCCCGTACAGTTTCATAGGCAACCCTCCTCGGTTACCTTTGTACAGCCTTCCGCCGAAAAGCGGACATTTCATTTGTTAAAATATGCGGTCACATTATGTAATAACTACATACCTCATC
>CAVQGX010000036.1:0-33893 GCA_963712115.1 uncultured delta proteobacterium
TCTACACTCTGATTTCCGACCTCTGGCCTGGACGACTTCAACGCTTTTTATGATTTCAACGAATTAACTAATTCTCTAATCAACTAATTCTCTAATTCCCAAATCCGCAATCCGCTCGAAATCATCTACCCCATGCTCTATGCTCCATGGAAAAATATCGATTTTTTGTTTGAGGTTCTGCCGGCTCATATAATATAGTTATCTGAATGGAGTAAGCTGGTATGTTGCCCTCACTCGAAGGGGGAGTTATGCTTCTCTTTTATAGATCACGGCGATAGGGGGTGAAGTGCATGGAATCATCTCAAATCCCAAAAAAAGATATGTTACCCAATCCGGTTTATGTTGTACTTGACCAATCAGGGCTTGACTTCGAGCGTGCCCAGGATGCTGCTAGAAACCTTGCCAAGAAACTTTACTGGGAGCCAATGCTCTTGAGTTGGTACGACAAGAATGCAGGAAAGTACTCTCCTCAAGATGTAACCTGCAGCTCGGAGGGCAAGCCAGGTTGGGTCGAATACGCAAGATCACGGGGTGGTGATTTCACTGTTGACATAAATTACCAGGAATATGTTTTCATTTTTCGGGGTGGAGAGGAAAAGCCGTAAGCGTTAAGCGGTAAGCGGTAAGCGGTAAGCGGTAAGCGTGTAAGCGTGTGAGCGTTCAGCGGTAAGCGTAATTGGTAAACGGTAACGGTAAACGGTAAGCCATGAGCGAGTCAACTGATTAACGGTGCGAAGGACTTCTACGAATAAACTAATTCTCTAATCAACTAACATTCAGTCGTCACACTCCAGGCAATATCCGGCAACTGAGACCAGATTAACGGGTGATCCCAAAAGGATGAGGATGTCGTCCCCAAGAATCTGAGTCTGTCCATCGGGATTGGCTAGTATCTGCGGTCCTCGCCTTATGGCTAAAAGGTTGACTCCGTATTTGGTTCTCAGCTGAAGTTCTGCCAGTGATCTTCCAACTATGGGAGCCTTTTTACTCACCCGTATGCTGCTAATTTCCATATCCGGAAAGTTGAGTTTGAGGTCAGCCAAGGAAGCTGCCTCTTGCGCTGGTTTGCGAAGCATCTGATACCCGCCCTTTCGTGTTTCTGCCGTGAACCGATCTATTTCTTCTTTTGGTACCAGATACTTAACCAAAACCCGGGCGAAGATCTCCACGGAGGTTTCGTATTCCTCCGAGATAACCTCGTTGGCGCCGAGTTCATGCAGGGGAGCCGTCTCCTCGAAAAAGCGGGTCCGAGCAATAATATGGATCTTGGGGTTTAATCTTCTTGCAACTGCGGTAATCTTTCGGGTTGCAGTGGGATCTGAAATAGCGACCACCATTACCCGGGCTTCTTCAATCCCGGCGTGCCCCACGACTGCTTCATGGGTGGCGTCGCCATACATTATAAGCTCACCCGCCTTCTTTTCGCTGCGAACGGTCTCCGGGTTCATCTCGATGATGACATGGGGGATCTTGGCCGTCCTGGCCGCCGTGGCGACGTTTTTGCCATTCAAACCATAGCCCACGATAATCAGGTGGTCTGCAAGCTCTTGTACTTGATCTACACTAATTGATTCCGACTTTTTGGAAAAACCGCTTTTGAGTTTAACGGGAAGGGGCAATCGCAGCAAGGCATCGGCGGCTCTGGGTGCTAGAGCCATAATAAACGGCGTTGCCCCCATAGTGATAACGGCGACCGCCAAAAAAAGTTGGAACGTGTCACCTGCTAGCAATCCATAGTCAACACCGAACCTGGCCAAAATGAATGAAAATTCTCCCACCTGGCATAGTGTAAGACCGGCTATGATCGCCGTACGCAGAGGAAAGCCAAGGAAAAGTACGGCAATAGTAGCAATTAGAGTCTTGGCAATGATTATCGCCACGGTGATCAGGGCCACCTGATCTGGATGTTTAATCAAAAAGCCAAGGTCCAAGAGCATCCCGATGCTGACGAAAAATAGGCTGGTAAAGACGTCTCGAAACGGTACGATATTGCCGAGCGCATGGTGACCGTATTCGGACTCCGAGATGATCAGGCCGGCCAGAAATGCCCCCAATGCCAGAGAAAGGCCTGCAAGATAAGTCAGCCAAGCGATGCCAAAGCACATGACCAGGACGCTCAACAAAAACAGCTCCCGGCTTCGGGACCTGGCGACCTGATAGAGCAGTCCCGGCACGATCCATCTGGCACTTACTGCCACGAGGGCAAAAACACCTATGCCTTTGAGTGCTAAAAAGCCAAGGGATTTGCCTAAATGGGCTACCTCTCCAGCCAATAAGGGGGTGACCAGGATCATGGGGACAACAGCGATGTCCTGAAAAATCAAAACAGCGAGCGCCTTGCGGCCATGGGGGCTGTCAAATTCGCCTTTTTCCTGAAGGATTTTCAAGACGATGGCGGTGCTGCTCAGGGAGATAAAGAAACCTATGAACACTGCCTCATTGAAAGGACGGCCCAGTTGTGTCGAGATGGCGAAGCTCACCAGGAAGGTCAAAACCACTTGTAGAGAACCGCCTAAAACCACCGACTTCTTCATGCGCACGAACTCTTTCAGAGAAAATTCAACGCCAATGGTAAAGAGCAGTAACACCACACCAATTTCAGCAAGGATTTCCACTTCATGTATCGCGCTGATCAGCCCAAATCCATAAGGTCCGGCGAGGATTCCCGTTAAGAGAAAGCCCACAACGGTCGGCAAGTTGACACGCTGACAAACCAGAAGCACGGCGACGGCCAAAGAGAATATGACAAGAACGTCCTTAAATAAAGCCACTTCCATCTCATACTCCAAAAAGAAATATTGCGATTAAAATGTCTCAGGAGGCGACAGAGCCTCTAAAAATATTGCAACTTATAATCATCATTTCAGAATATTGCCACCCGGCCGTTTGTAATCTATCCACCTGTAAACAAAGTTTCGCATTACGATTCACCGAACATCTAACCCTCTGCCTGCTTAGCCCGTTTCAACGTTTTCAACGAATTCTCTAATTCTCTAATTTCGAAATTCGCAATTACTTCGCCATGCTCTTTGCTCTTACCCAATGACAGCGAAGCGTAGTGACCCAATGACGGCGAAGCCAATTGACTCAAATAGCCTTGCGCCTTGCGCCCTGTGCCTCTCCTCAATCCGCAATCTACAATCTAACATCTACAATCTATCCTATGCCCCATGCTCTATGCCCCATGCCTCTTTTCGTCTCGCTCGACCTCTCGTCTCGCTCGTCTCGCAGGCTCACGCAGTGAGCTCCCTTGCGCCCTTGATCAATCCGAAATCCGCAATCCCACATCCCACATCTCACATCCGCAATCTAAAATCTTCAATTTTTTGTGACCCTTTCACTGCCCACTACGTATATGAAAATATGCCTGTTTGGTTATTTCAATCAGGTCAATTTTCAAATTCTAGGCAACGGATGCTCTGGCTAGGCTATCTGGTGCTTGGGATACATCGTTCTGTTCAACCTTTTTTATCTCACAAGAACTGAAAGGGGGTGAGTTGCCAGCCGTCGTAGCGGAGAATATCAGCTTTTCTTCGAATTACTTGCTTCCCGAAGCAAATAGGCGAATGGAATCGATCACAGCGTAAGGTAGGTACTGGGAACTTGACACATACAGACACCTGTTGACGGGGGGAGGTTTTCCATGAAGATTTCTATCAGAAAAATGTTTGTGCTTTTGGCGGTGGTTATGAGGTTGGTTGCAGCACAGGCTGTTTGGGCGCATGTGCAATCTATTGAAGGCCCGTACACTGTGGACGGAACGGTGGCATACGTATGGGGTGACAGTCTGGCGATTGCTTGTGGGTACACGATGGAACCAAATGCTGTTACCGGTTGTCCGTTAATGGTCTCGGGAATGGGCCCGGCGGGCTGGTGGTCAGTGAATGAAGTAACCTTTCCGGCCAGAGGTGCAGATGTCATCATCAGCATATACAAGGTTACCAGCTCAGTGGGGGACATCAGGTATGTAGCTGGTGAAGTGCTAGATAATGGTGAAGGAGAGGGTATTCTTTTACATATCCCAGTTTACGATGGTGCTGTTATCTATGTCCTTGATCCCGCTTGGAGTAAGATGGAGCCACTGGCGGCGGCAACTGTTTTGTCCACTACTGCAACGGACGACACTGACTGTATCTGTAAATGCACCTGTAAAGTCGAGGGCGACTGCACTTGCGACTGTGACTGCGTGGCGACTGCATTCCCATCGGTGATGAGCATAAGTGGAAAGGTAGCAAATAAGGAATAGAAGAAATATGAACAGCAGACCGACGATTAAATGACTTTAAATTAGGAAGTTAAAGAAATAGAAAAAGAGCTGGTTAATGGATACGAAGAGGCGGAGTTGGAAATGACTCCGCCTTTTTTTAAAATCCACAGTTTGCCTCATGAGATCCAGCTACCATATCAAGCCCGGATATTTCATGAATTACCTGCTACGGAACTCCGGCCCCGCCTTTCTTCATGGGGGAGCGGCTTTCGTAGCCGCGATCTTATACTAATTCTCTAATCGACAAAACGCTATGCACTATGCACTGTTCCTCTTACAACAAATGACAGCGAAGCGTAGTGACCCAATGACGCCGAAGGCAAATGACGCGAAGCCCAATGACAGCGCAGCGTAGTGACTCTGAGCTCTGGTGCCTAGTGCTTAGTCCCTAGTGCCTAGTGACTCTCCGACCTCCAACCCTCTGCCCCATACCCAGTGGCGCTGAAGCCATCACGCCGGCGATCCACTTAGAAGCCCTTGAAAACGCCAATACCGAAATGTACACTCGGACCCCCGCCATTGTCTTTAGGCCAAAGCTTGATTTCGATAGGCTCCAAAACTGGATAAACGTATTTAAATTCACCAACTTTTCGAGCCTCACTGCCAACAAGCTTGCCCACCACGGTAACAGCTGTTCCTTCGGTGTACACGGCGGGATCAAGAAGCTGTTTGGCCCGGATCAAAAAACGCCCTTTGGATTGGTCCCCGATCCGGGGACGGTCCCCTCCACCCAGAGGCAGCTGCAGGACTGTGATTTCTGAATACTCAGGCTTCACCTGGGTTTCTATTATTTTTCCGCCGAGTATCACCACCTCACCTGCGTGGTCCTTCGGTTTTTCTTGCAGTTCCAAAAAGCCCCCCGAGTAAGTGACCTGCGATCGTGCCTGCTTGGAAATTCCTTTTGTGCAAGCAGCCGCGAGCAGAATGCATACGATGCCAAACAGGTAAAAAGTTTTTCTCCGAGCCATGTTAACCCTCGTGCTCCATACCTATGTCGAGAAAAAACGCGCAAGAGTGCGTCAGATGTGGCTGCGCACAGGCTCGGACAGGTTGACGCGTACTTGACCGTACTTGAAGTCCTGTCCGGGGCGAGCACAGCCTCAGATGGCGTGCTATCGCGCGAGCACAGCGATTTTTACCGGTGTAGGTATGTAGCATGAGGATTCCCTCCTTTTAGCGGTAGATGAACAGCTGAAAGTGTAATTATACCACTACGGGCTCTTGCAATAAATAAGCGTGCAGCGACCGCGAATAAATGACCCTAAGCTTTCGTGCCTGGTTGCCTTCCAACCTCCGACTCCTACCTATTACAACAAATGACAGCGCAGCGTAATGACGGCGTAGCCTTATGACAGCGTAGCGTAGTGACGGCGTAGCCTTATGACGCAAAGCTCACCTCGAGCGCAGCCCTCCTCCAACCGCTTAGCGCTCTGCGAATGCTTGACACACAACGCTCTTCTGTGCCACATTCCTTTAGGCGGAAGCGGGTTTTTTCATCACTTTTGAATTCCGCCGAAGAGACTCTATCACTGTTTTTACGAAAAGGACCATCATGAAGAGACTTGTTTCGGTTCTTGCCATATCATGCATTATTCCCTTATTTGTAGGATGTTCCTGGTACACCAGCAAGAAGTCACTCCGTTATAAAGATTATGTTGGCCCAGACAGGGTACTTGTACTGCTTTTGCCCCCAATAGGTGGGATGGGTTCACATTATGAGACAAATGGTTTTATAGAGGCAGTGCGGGAAAAAGGATTTGAGGCGGATTTAAAAATACTTGATGTGAACCCGGTTCTCTATTTACGGGGCAGAATTATCGAGTTGGTGAAAACTGAGTTGGTTGATCCGGCAAAGGCCTCCGGTTATGAGAAAATCATCCTTGTTGGCGCTTCCTTGGGCGGACACGGTGCACTACTTTACATTATGCAACATCCCGAAGACTTAGATGGTGTGGTTGTTCTTGCTCCTTTTCTTGGGGGCGGCCGCGTTGCCGAGGCGATCGAGAAGGCAGGTGGCCTAGAGAAATGGGAAGATTGCCCCGCCCTTGAGTGGGACTACCCCTGTCATATGTGGAAGCTATTGAAAGCTTGTGTGTCAGATCCACACAATCAAAGCACCATTATTCTCGGTTACGGAACAGAGGATGGATTCGCCAAGCAGAACAGCCTTCTGGCCAAAGAGTTGCCGCCAAAAAACGTCTTCACCGTGGCCGGTGGACATGATTGGGTGACCTGGAAGTATTTGTGGATAGAGGTGTTAGATTACTTCCATGTCAACTGCTCACAGACTGGCCAGGAGACCTGCCTGATCGAAATAAAGAGAGTAACTGACTTGAAGCCTTGATATCTGTTCTACTCACTTAAGAACTTTTAAAAATCCTTCCAAATGACCTTATCTGTCCTCTGATCTCTGACTTCCGACCTCCGACCCCTACCTCTTACAACAAATGACAGCGCAGCGTAATGACGGCGTAGCCTTATGACAGCGTAGCGTAGTGACGGCGTAGCCTTATGACAGCGCAGCGTAGTGACCCAATGACGGCGAAGCCAAATGACCCAAATCGCCTTCCGCCCTCTGTCCTCTAGCTACTGGCTACTGACTACTTCTTTGTAGTGCTCCGAGTAATTCCTATCGAGATTGTAGTTTTTTTGTATTGACTTGGATTGGCTCGCTAGCATACTATGCTCACGAATGGTTTTTCGGTCATGTTATGGTTGTGTGCATGTTGGATTTATCTATGGTGAAGTCAGTCACTATGTAGAGATACCACACCATGAAGCTGCGAACTTTAACTATGATAGAAAACTGAGGAGGGTTAGAAATGTCCAGTCAGAAGAAAAATAAGAATGCTCAGAAAAGAAGGATTACCTTCAAGTTGGAAGCATCAGAATCCCAAGAGGCCATCTTGGCAGGAGACTTTAACAGTTGGGATACCAAGAAGCACATAATGAAAAGAGACAACAAAGGGAGGTGGACCAAGATTGTTACTCTTGCCCCTGGGAGCTACGAGTATAAGTTTATTGTGGATGGGGAATGGCAGAATGATCCCAGCAATGATCAGGTGGTCCCCAACTCCTTTGGTACCCTCAACAATTTCTTGAATGTGTAAATAGCCACCTAGATTGAAGACTAGCATGAGTTAAATGAAATGGCCCCCACTGGCCGTAGTATCTCCGGTCAGAGGGGGTTTTTTATTGCCAGTTCTCCCCCCATTCGTGCAATCTGATAGTAGCTCAAGACTTTCTGAAGAAGTTAAACGAATCAAACTCTATGCTGTCCAATGCCCTAAATGCAGAACAAATCTGATGATCAGGCCAACTGAGAAAGTATGTCCTGTTTGTGTGAGTAAGCTGCCAAAACCTGCAAAGCATTTAAGCACAAATTTATCTTGTGCCAGATTAAATTGCAGCCGAGTGTGAATTAAGGGATGTAATGCACACTTTTGCCTGTTGTCTGGTCCGAGTCCTAATGAATCATCACGCTTTCCTCTCGAAGCCGTCACATATGCTTATCATATCAATAAATTCTTGAATGTTTACATCTTGGCAAGAGACATGAACGTTCCTCTACTGTTGATCAACAACCGTACTCGGTGATACTATCTTCTCAAGCGATACCATGTTGCCTGAGGCTATCTACAACAATCCACAGGCTGCGTAGGTCTTTAGCCATCTAGAGTTACAGTCTATCTCGCACTAAGTTAAGATTTAAACTCAAGTAGTGTGTTCGGGAAAAGGAGAAAAGAATCAATGGCGTGGATTTATCTCTTTGTTGCGGGTTTATTCGAAGTAGTTTGGGCAATAGCTATGAAATATTCTGAAGGTTTCACTAAACCCTTGTCGAGTGGGATCACGCTGGTGGCCATGTTTATAAGCGTATTTTTCTTGTCTCAAGCATTGAAAATCCTGCCAGTAGGTACAGGATATGCCGTTTGGACTGGAATTGGAGCGGTTGGCACAGCACTGATGGGTATTTTACTCTTTGGCGAGTCGCGCGAAATAGCTAGAGTTTTATTTATTTTCCTGATTATTACAGGAATTGCGGGCCTCAAGCTAACTTCATCTTAGTGAAGAAATTGCGGCCTTAGATATGTCCTTACACGGTCAGATAGGGCAAACAACCTCCCTGTTGTGATGCCGCTGACGAGATTTAGTAATGGGGCTATTGATCACAATCGTGGAGGGAGGAGTTTGAGATAGTATGGAAGTTTTAAACAACATAATAAAGGAAAGGTAGATGGATTCCATTGTCGATCCCAAAGATTTTCCTGCTAGCGACAAATGTACATATTTGAATGCCGCTAATGTGGCCTTAATGTACCAAGGCGCTGAAAAAGCTATCATCGAATGGCAAAAAGACCTTGCTGAAAATGGCAGCATAAACTTTGATGAAAGTGCCGAAGCAACCGTATTCGGTGACTTACATAGTGCCGCCGCACGTCTTTTTAACGCCCGGCCCGAGGACATTGCAGTAGGCTCCAGCGCAACAGAACTTATCAGTTCATTGGCCTGGGCGGTCGCCCCTGAGTGTAAGACCAATGTGGTCAGTACGGATATAGTATTTCCTAGTACAGTTTATCCCTGGCTTCGTGTAGCAAGGCATACGAACTGTGAGCTTAGGTTGGCTAAGGGTCAAAACAGTTATGCCAACCCAGATGACGTGATCCAACTAATCGATAACCTTACCTCTGCAGTGTGCGTTTCGCACGTTGAATACAGTGGTGGACAGCGGTATGACCTGCAAAAGATGGCGGATGTGGCGCATGACCATGACGCTCTCCTGGTGGTAGATGCAACTCAATCTGCCGGTGCCGTCCCAATAGATGTACAAGCATGTGGTGTGGATGCCTTAGTCACCGGCGGCTACAAGTGGCTTTGCGGACCATTCGGTGCAGCGGTGATGTATCTTGCACCTCATTTACAGAATCAGCTAGACCCGGGATTAGTAGGATTTCGCAGTCATAAAGACATGTGGGATCTTCAGGCGGACCGAGTTGAGTTCCCGGCAACGGCACAGCGTTTTGAGTACAGTACCATGGCTTATGGCTGTGCTATAGGATTGGCGCGTTCAATAGAATACTTGGTGGATGTCGGTGTGGCGCGCATTTTTTCGTACAATATACATTTGGCTAATTTGTTGATTGAAGGCTTGGAAAAGCGCAACGTGGAAATTATCTCGCCCCGCAATGAGGCAGAGCAGACCTCCATTGTGGCTGCACGGTTTCCGGGGAAGGATCCGGCGGAAGTGGCTCGAAGACTTAAGGCGGCTCAAGTTATGGTTTCATCGAGAAAGGATTTTGTCAGGTTTTCTCCCCACCTTTACAATCAGCCGGCTGATATTCAACAAGCTTTGGACAGAATTGAAGAAATTCCATAACAGCAAAATATTCTATTCTAAGGTACTACCCCAGCATTTTATGCCGAGTCCTGAGAAGCAGAAGTTTAAATTAAGGGATGTCATCCACACCTCTCAAGTGACCGAGGTGGCGCTGCATTTCTCATCAAAGTTTTATCTCACCATTGTTGGCCTAATGTGCCAGCATCCAGTTTCCCTTTGCCTTGATTACGAGTTATGCTTACTTATTGGGAAGCGGGCTTTTGAGTCAATTTATGCACCCGAACTGACTCTACCTTACGACTGAGTTCGGCCAACTAATGCCGGCCAGACAACCAGACGAATTGGTTAATACTCTCAATAATTTCATAAGGAAGATCTAGGAGCGCATTATGACAAATCGCTATGCCAGGATAATCAGCACCGGCCGCTACGTGCCGGAACGTATAATGACCAACGCAGAATTTGAACCGCTCGTCGGGGACGTAGATGGTTGGCTCAGAGAAAGGGTGGGCATTGTGGAGCGCCATGTAACTGCTCCCGACGAGACCACCAGCGACATGTGTACTGCTGCCGCTCGCCAGGCTTTAGCGCGAGTTAATCTCCCTCCTACCGATGTCGACCTGATTGTGGTGGGTACTGACACGCCAGACCTCATCAGCCCAGCTACGTCCACTATTGTTCAGTACAAGCTTGGGGCGGAAAACGCCGCGACTTTTGATGTTAATTGTGCCTGTGCAGCTTGGGTTGCGGGCCTGGACATTGCCGCCAAGCAAATCTCTGCAGATACTGACATCAACAAAGTTCTGGTTATTGGCGGCTACAACATGACAAGATTTATTAATTACCATGACAAATATACGTGCACCCTCTTTGGGGATGGAGCTGCTGCGGTAGTACTGAGCAGCAGCGACCAACCGGGTTACCTGGCGGCAAAACTGATTGCCCAGGGACAGTATTACAAATCATTCGGGATATACACGGGCGGGGCCGCTTCACCTATGAGTGACAACGAGCTCAATCGCCCTGTTATTCAGATTGTGGAAAAATTCCCCGCCACTTTCAACAGCGAAAACTGGCCCCCCCTGACTCGTCAAACGGTCGCCAAGGCTGGCTTGGACTCAGTAGATGAGGTGGATTTCTTCCTATTCACTCAGATGAATGTCAACACCATAAGAGATGTGATGCAACGGTTAAACCAACCGATTGAAAAGACCCACTGGATAATGGACAAATGGGGCTATACTGGCGCCGCCTGTATTCCAATGGCGCTGGACGATGCCGTGGTTGAGGGTAAAGGTCCTCAGCCTGGGGATGTGGTTCTCTTTTGTGCGACCGGTATTGGGCTTGCGATGGCGTGTGCTGTATTTAAATGGTAGGCTGTTCTGGGTTTTTGAAGACTTAACCTTCCGAACTTAATTAACACACGCGGTAGTAATATCGAAAAGCCCCGGAATTTAGGAAAGTGCCAAATATTTTGAGCCTGGTCTTTAAGCGAAAACTGTAACTATTTTATATTTATGCTAACTGTTCAATAGACCTGAATATTATACGTATGATCATACCGTATAATCGCCTGACCATTCTCAAGATCAGAAATATCTGGAGTCCTTTCTGGTCTCCTCAGACTAAAGATGACATACTTTAATTCACACTTTACCTCTTGAGACCTAGGTACTATATCTTGGGTAACTGTGTCTCACCGGCTCCGCTTCTTCCTCCTACACTCCCAAGGCGGTATGGGGTTTGGGTCTGACCACAATCCCCGCTTGTCCATCCTGGCTCCTGACTTCTGGTTTTTTTCAGCTCAACAACCAAAAGATAAATACAATGAAACCGACGGTGCCCGTTAAATAGAGGAAGATTTTGCTGGAGTTGATCTCGTCAGCGTCGTCACTCATTTCAATAAACATAGCAGTTCGCTCTACGGTTTCAGACTTCTTGAAAGTATGCTCCACTCCCTCCTTGGCTGTATACATATCAAAGTCCACCTGGCGGGCCAATTCAGCAAATTCGGGTCCATGATATTTTTCTGCTACCTCTGTGAAGGTTTTTGCATCCAGCTTCTCTCCAGTTGGCTTTACCTCTTTTTTCTCTCTCTCGCCCGGGGTGAGATCCCTGCGGCGGTAGCTTACTTCCACCCTCCGCTTGGTGCCGTCTCTGGATTTGCTCTCCGCAGCCCGCTTGACCTCGAATTCATCGGGAATATCTACCTTGAAGTTGCAGTAAAGGCAGACCATAAACTTGTCTTGGAACTTCCCCAGCGTTTTCGCTTCAAGGGGAGCTGAGCATTGCGGACATGTTTTTGGAACAGTCATGATTACTCTCCACCCAGCCGGGGTGAATGTGGAGCAAGCCCGAGCGTCCTGGGGTGCAGTGAAGGTGTCAGGGCTAAAAGAGCAAGAAAAGTGCCAAATGCCATTGCAGATTTAATATTTTGGATTTGCCCTTCGGGCTCCCACCCTGTTCTAAGCTGGCCCACCCGAGATGTGAATTACATACTTTAATCCCCACTTTCCCTCTTGAGACCTAGGTACAATATCTTGTTTTAAGCTGAGAAAATGCGGAGTTTTGGCTCCGCTTTTTTGTTGGCATCGGGTTTGCAGTTGTGAAAGTTTTGTTTCGGATTATACTGAGGGGGGAGGGGAAGTTGTGAAACCAAGGGACAGAATTGAGACTCTCGAAGCAGATTTTGAGATAAATTTTTCCGATAAAGAGGGATATGCAATTCGGAGGAGTAACAAGGGAAATAGGTCCGCAGGGAAACCATCGGGAAAGAGTAGTCTTTCTTTTTTAATAGGGGTGGTCATCTTTGGTCTGGTTGTCCTGGTTGCAGTAGTTTTTCACCGCTCTAGTAATATTGACACTGGATATAAGCTGAAATCATTGGAAAGAAGAATCAAACGGCTCGAAGAGAGGTTTTATAGACTTGGTTGGACTGAAGCAAATCTGGAGCAGGTCAAGGAGAAGAGTAAGCAGTTTAATTTGTTCAGAGATACCATTAAGAAGCCAAAAACGCCGCCCAAGAGCACTACCACTGAGAAGCCGATAACGCCCCCGGAAAGTACTACCGCTCAAACTGCCAAAGAACAAATAGAGGCTGTTTACCACGAAGTGCTCCCTGGTGAGACACTTTATGGGATAGGTCTTCGCTACGGTATAGCAGTAGCTGAGTTGCTGCGTCTCAATGATCTTGAACCTGGAGCAACGATTTATCCCAAGCAGAAAGTTCTAATAATTCCAGCCGGCAATCAGTGATGCTCAGAAATTTTTTAGTGTTTCTAGCATATTTTATAAAATGAACAAAAACAGTTGAAGTTTCAAGATTTTCCCCACAGCATTCCACTACTTTGGCGGGACTGTGAATTACATACTTTAATTCACACTTTTCCTATCGAGACTTAGCTACCATATTTTGGGGAAAACTAAGAAAAGGTATTATCCACGCCCCGATGGTAAGGTTGGCACTCAATATGATGTGTAGATGATGAGAACGCCTTTTGTGAGGTTGGCACTCCGACCAAGTACAAAGGAGTTTAATGATGAGAAGCAATGTATTTCCGATTTTTCTTATTTTTCCTTTGTTAATGACCTTTCAATTTGGATGCTCCAGGAAAACATACCCACCAGAATCAGCTACTCCTACAGCTTGTGCAATTAGAGCTGAAGTAGATGAAAATGGTAACTTTACCGCCATAAAAACTGAAAATAATGAGTTAGGAACTAGTCTGGATTTAAACATATGGCTTCACAGGAAGGAAGAAAAGTACAAGCTCCAACTAGTGATTATCTACAAAGGACTAGACTGGCTTTTTGTAAAGCCTGCCGAAACCTTGGTCATGACAGCTGATGACAAAGATATGCGATTGACAAGCTCAGGCAGGATAGAACTTCAAAGCGTACTTTCTCGTTTGTGGGGCATGGATATGGCAGCTTACGATATTACTCCTGAGCAACTCAAGGAGATAACTTATGCTGAAGAAGTAAAGTGCAAAGTAAAAAAACGTGAGTATTCTCTTTCAGCGAGTAATTTTGGATGTTTTCGTCGTTTTTATGAAGAACATGTAAAAGACAAAGAATTTTAGACGTATCGGATTGAGCGGAAATCTCAATAACGAAATAATTTGGTTTGATAAGAGGCTGGATGCCATGTGCGTTTAGCCTCTTTTCTTTGTTGTGGACATTGCCTTGACAGCCTTCGACATTTTGTGCCAGATTAAATTCCAGCAGAGTGATCACAGAAAAATCTGAGTTATACTCCATGTTGCAACCTAGTTAGCCTGACCTCTCCCTTAACAGACATAGGAGGTTTAGATATGGAACGAGAAACTCGCTTGTCATGCCCTTCAGGGTATGAACTAGCATGCACAAAAGACAGTGACCAAGATAAGTGTTGTTGTTGCTGCGTAAAGGTTACCTCGCCCATCAGAGAGGCAGCATCTCCGTAACACACTTTCTCCGCAATAGACCCCCGCTATTCCATCTGGAGGTACAATTTCGGAATAGCGGGGTTTTCTTTTGCCTTTCGCTAGGCCTCACTTCCCCCTTCTCTTCCTCCTAAACTCCCAAGGCGGTATGGGATTAGGATCGGCCTACAATCCCTGTCTTGCTAGTTTGGCCTAGCAGTTGTCTTCTTGACGGCTGTGGGGTTTCTCGTCCACCAGGAGTAACACTTCTGCCCCTCCGCCATTTTCAACTGGCCCTCTCCTTCGGTACCCCATAGGTGACATAAGGTGGAAATTCTTTTCTCAACCTTGTAATAACGTTTCCATATAATTTTGGTTTAGTTTTCCTTAAGGTTTAGTTAACTATCTGAAATATCAAATTATTGCCAAATTGATAATCATGGCATAGCCTTTGCTATTATTGTGATAATAGAGTTTGGCGGCTTCTCATGAGCGAACCTCAATAAATAACAGATACCCTTTTTTGGACCGGTGTGTCGCCTCGCTTAGTCCGAAGCGCCTAAAAGTTCAATAGGGAATAAAAATTTAGGAACACGCTCAAAGAAACATGCCAAACTCCACCCTCACCCCCTAACCATTTTAGCACCCCATCGACATGACGCACGCTCGGAAAGGTCGGTGGGGTTTTTTGTTTCCGTTGACAGAAAACCATATCTTGTGCCAGATTAAATTCCAGGCGAGTGTGAATTAAGGGATGTAATCTTTATTTTCGCAGTGGTCGAGGGTGGGTTTACATTTCTCATTATTATTTGCCCTCAGGACGTATCTTGAGCAGTTAAATTCCCCTGCACCCTTCTACCATTACCTACCAGGCATAAACATTGCAGCTTATATTTCTATTCTCTCCGGATATTCGAGGGACTCAGGGGGCGTTTTGAGAATGAGAGAAAACGCAAATATCAATACCACCGAGAGAGTTCGGTCACTTACCCATTATTCGCAAGAGATGATCGAACCCACATCTTCCAAGTTTATAGAAATACATACCCGTCCTGTATTACTGTATTCCGAAAGTCCTGGTTGGTTGGAAGACCTATGGTCCCCGTTAAAAGATACGTTGATCCTATTTAATAAAGGCCAACCGTTGCTGCACCCTGCTGAGGCTAGACCTCAAATTGACAACGTTCAAATAATTGAGATCCGCAAGTACACCAGTTCTCCCCCGGCAAATCAGATCAGCATAGGGCGCGAAGGCAACAACGACATTGTTTTCTCCCACGGCTCTATTTCCAAAGTCCATGCTCATGTTGTCGAGAGAGAACCTGGCGAATTATATGAAATCATAGATGCCAACTCCACCAACGGTACTAGAGTGAATAATCAAGAACTTCTCCCTTTTCAGAGTCAGACCCTGATCAACCTTGACCAAATTGTATTTGGTAAAGTAGTTCGAGCGATATATTTGACGCCTCGTGGATTACATGAGCTTGTACAGGATCTGATTCGTGTTGGCATTATCTAATACTTACACTCACCGGCTACAAGGTGCAGCCAGTCGTTTCTCGATGTCTCACAACACTTTGTTCTAGTGTCTTTGCAGACTAAAGTTTAGATTAAGGGATGTAATCTAAACTCCTATTGACATGACCTCTGGATTGACCTTATTCTGATTTTATATTAGATCTATGTCGAGTCAATATCCATGAAATACAAGAACCAGAGCATTATCATCGGTCTTTTTCTCATTGTATTTCCAATCTTAGTACCTCACCTTTCCGCAACTACAAGGGGTATAAGTATCGTCTCGAAAGAGGGGCAGAGTCTGCAGCTCTACAATGACTACTATGCACTTGTAATCGGTGTAGGAGACTACACCCAAGGTTGGCCCGACCTTCCCGGTGCGGCAAAGGATGCCAAAGAGGTGGCTTCCACTCTTGAGAAGCTGGGCTTTAAGGTAAAGCTCACACTGAACCCAACCTCCAGCCAACTAATGTCAACCCTGAACGACATGGCTTTTGGGATGGGAAGGGCTAGAAACAGGGCTTTACTCCTTTACTACGCTGGTCATGGAGAGACCCTCGAGTTAGCCGATGGCACTAAGCTCGGATATATCATACCGACCGACTGCCCTTTGAAAAACCTTGACCCCAGAGGCTTCGATCATAAAGCGGTGTCTATGAGGGACATTGAGGGCGTGGCTCTAAAAGTCAAGTCCAAACATCTTCTCGTGATGTTTGACTCTTGTTTCTCGGGTTCGCTGTTCAACTTGGTCAGAGCTGCTCCTGTAGATATCACTGAGAAGTCTGCCCGGCCGGTGAGGCAGTTTATCACTGCGGGAGAAGCTGGAGAGCAGGTTCCTGACAAATCGATTTTCAAGATTGTATTTCTGGATGGCATCATGGGTGATGCAGACCTTAACAGAGATGGTTATGTCACAGGTTCCGAGTTAGGTATGCATCTTCAGAATGAAGTGGTGAACTACACTAGAGGGGGACAGCATCCTCAATACGGCAAGATAAACAATCCGAGACTGGATAAGGGTGATTTCATATTTGTACCGGGGACTGCCATGGCAGCGGCTCCAACTGCTTCTCAAGGGATAATGGGACGACAATCTGTAAATGGAAGTGATGATTTAGTACAGGAGGCGAAGCTTCATCCCGAAGCGAAGTTGTCAGAGGAAATAGAGCCTCATAAACTATATTCTCAAGGTACGTCTACCGTATTATTTGACGAAAGAAAAATCGACGAGATGATAGTTTCACTAGAACGTTATTGTGGAAGAAATCCACTTGATATTGAAGCTAATATATTGTTAGGCAAAGTCTATCTAGAAAAGTGTGATTTTCTGAAAAAAAGAGACAATGAGCAGTATAAGACTCTATTGTATCGTCCCTGGAATACGGCCAAAAGATTATATAAACAATCAGCAGGATCCTATTTTTATCACTCAAGTCTTCACTACATTTTTGCTAGGACTTATTTTTTAAAGGACAAACCCAAAAAAGCAATTAAATACGCCAATATTGCCCTAGAAACATCAACTGCGGATTCTCCTAATATAGATTGTATGCTCTTGCTGGGAGATTCCTATGCAGCGCTTGCGAAAAGCGAAACTTCAAAATATTATTCCACTGCTCAAAAGGCTTACCAAGAGATAAATTATTTAAATGTTTCAGATGATCATAAGGCGCTGGCCTATTGTAAATTAGGAGCCTTATACGCACGACTTAAACAAAAGGACAAAGCAAAAAAAGCTTTGGTCTCTGCCCAGGGGCTAGCCCAGAATGATTCTGTGGCTAAAGAGATTAGCTCTGTATTGGATTCGATTAAACAATAGTATCGACTCTTGGATCATTCCTTCTCTTAACCCTCATCCCTCGTAGCAAAACCCAAAGAACAAGCTGCAGTTAAGGTGGTTTTTTTGGCTAAATTGCAAACTCTTCAACCGTTCTCTTAGAAGTATATATCATACTTTAATCCCCACTTTTCCTCTTCAGACCAAGGTACAATATCTTGGTTTAAACTAGGAAAATGCGGAACTTCGGCTCCGATTTTTAGTTGCATTCCCGCTTGCTATCATCTCGCCTTCTTTCAGCTCAAGGACTCCTAAATCCGAGATCACAGCACTCAGCGCACAATCTGGCACGCCGCTTGCTCTTATGTTGACACAGTGCAATATTTCCCGCTGAACTGCACATAAGTCTATGCATTTTACTCCCTGGTTGCACACGACAGTATGCTAAACGATTGGTGGGGATTTTCTTTACCCCTTATACAAGAACCTCTTTTCAAATAGGGTTTTCCCGGGAGGTTAAAAATGGAAGCTAGCTTGTATAAACATAGGGAACAAGACTATTGTGCCGCTCCGTATGTCATCCAAGAGAGGACCCAAACTCTAGGGGAACTTGGTGACCGCAGAAGAACCGCGAGATTGAGCCTTCGCTTTTCCGTAAAGTTTTGCAAGGAGGGATTGTATTTTCCAGTCGAGGGAGTGACGGAGAACATTGCGCCTTGCGGAGCTTTAATCAAACTCAATGACTCGCATGCTTTCCAAATCCGCGATCGGATAATCCTCACCTTGTTTCTTCCACCCAGTTTTTCTGGCCAAGATACGACCATTAGGCTTCGCGGTTCTGCACAGATCGTCCGGCTAGTCGGGGATAATGAAGGAGTTGCAGTGGAATTTACAAGGTCCCTCAAGCAATTTAAGAAAACTAATGACTAAGAGTAAGCAATTGGGCTAGTTAAGCGTCAATATCTGAACTCCACACTTTACCTCTTTAGAGCCAAGCACAAAAATTTTGGCGGAGCTTCGACTCCGCTTTTTTGTTCTCAACATCCTGTACCAGAGCAAATCCCAGAAGAGTGATCATATGAAAAAGCTACCTCCTTCGAGGCCTTGTATTATACAAGGGGTCTTTGAGGGAAACCCAAAACAAAGGAGGTAGCCACCATGTATTATACTGGGATTGATTTACACAAGAAAACATCTTTTATTACTACTATCGATGCAGATGGAAAGATCGTCACCCGAGCCAACCTGCAGAATGTAGAAGAGGACATTTTGGCTTACTTTGCGACCCTAGCAAAGAGAGCAAAATCGTCATTGAATCTATGTCCTCGTGGTACTGGCTTTATGATCTTCTGACTGGAGAAGGTTTTGAGGTTGCGATCTCCAATCCAGTGAAGACCAAGGCCATTGCTTCGGCCAAGATCAAAAACGACAAGATAGACTCTCATATGCTGGCTCAGCTTCTAAGGGCTGATTTGATCTCTACCGTTCATGTAAGCAGCCTTGAGACACGCAAACTCAAGGAACTACTTCGTCATAGAAGCAGATTGGTTCGAGATGCCACCCGCATGAAGAACCGTATTCATATGCTTTTGATGAAGAATAATTTCAGAAGTCCTTTTAGCGATCTTTTTGGTATTCAGGGATTGAGCTATATCAAAGAGATTGACTTGCCAGATTACCACCGCCGACAAGTCGAGACTTATCTTTCACTTTATCAAGGGCTCCAAGAGCAGATTGAGCCTTTAAGCAAAAGAGTCCGTGTCCTGGCAAAGGAAAACCATACAGCCCAGCTTCTTATGACTATCCCTGGCATTGGACCTATCACAGCCATGTTCATTGTAGCGGAGGTAGACGATATCTCCCGCTTTCGCTCATATCGGAACCTGGCTTCTTACGCTGGTCTGGTGCCTTGTTTAGATGCCAGTGCTGGCAAAGAGAAAAGGGGCAGGATAACCAAACAAGGATCCCGCTACCTGCGCACCGCCCTGGTCGAAGCTGCCCAGGCTGCAGCCAGAATGCAAAATTGCCGCTTGCGTGTTTTCTTCCGCAGAAGAATCGTCAAGGCTGGCTATCAAAAGGCCATTGTGGCCACAGCCCATAAGATCTTGCAGTACGCCTTCTACGTTTGGAAAAACCAAACACCTTATCAGGAGACTTATCCTGTTTGTGCGTAACCCGTTAATTTACATGGCCCATGAAAGGTGAGGCCGGCAGAGTGATTGGGACGCCGTTTATCAGATACATGATAGTGTGACACCTTTGGGTGAACACGGATAGGTGTTTGGCGATGAGCCCAATATCGTGGTTACAAGCGGGCAGCTACAGAGATCTTTGACTTGACAAACAGCTTTTTCATAGGTGTAAATTAAGGGATGTTATGTTTAGTCCTATCGAACCAATAGGAAACTTTCTATAACTCGATCTTAAAGTCACTTCTTCCTTGGATCGATGTTCGATTTCTTGGATCAATACTTCGGTACACTTCTTGCTCTCCAAAAACCTATAAGCAGCATTTGTTACAAACATAGAAGCCAGAATTGATTCACAGCAATGAAATGTAAGCCTTTGCCTGGTAAGGAGATCTGGATAGGCGTGACCAATAAAACAGCGATAGCGTACATTGTTTTGAATCCAGAGAAAAGGCAGCAGGACGTGCATATTCGGTTACCCTTTCTTAATAGGTTGTGTCTAAACTTTGCACTTACATTTATCATTAGCTTGATACTTTGTTGTGGCTCAAAGTCTGTCAGCCACCGTGACCACGCTGAGATACAACAAACGCCAAAGAATAATGCCCTGTCTGTCACTGGACGCAATCCGGGCGTTATGGCGGCTTCATTGGCTAGTAGGCAAGTAGGGGTCCCGTACCGCTATGGTGGCAGTTCACCATCTGGTTTCGACTGCAGCGGACTCGTACAATATGTATATGGTAAATTGGGTGTGAATTTGCCGCGAAAGTCAAGAGAAATGGCTGGCGTGGGACAACTGGTGCCCGTACATGCACTTCTTCCGGGCGACCTTGTGTTTTTCAGAGTCAACAAACGTCGCGTTTCACATGTCGGCATCTATGTGGGCAATGACAAGTTTGTCCACGCCACGAAGTCAGGTGATCCGGTAAGGAAAGACAGCATAACAAATCCGTGGTGGCAGGAACGGTTTGTGGTCGGCAGGAGACTCTTTTAGGATCTAACCCGGAGCGGCATCTTACTAATCCAGTCAATATTATTAAAGTCCGCCCACCAGGAACTCCTACCACATTCTGTACTCGGGTCTTAAAAGCAGAAAGTGGCGATTAAGGGATGGAATCTCTAGTTCGCACCTCGCAATTTAAGCCCACCTAAACCGCCTTAAGACTACACTTTCGCTTGACAGCAAAAGCCTACGTCGCCTAATCTGAAACTAGTTCAATTCTCCCATTCTAGCGCATTCTCAAGCGACCATATCTGACCTGCCGCTGCCCTGCTTAAGCTCCCAGCGTTGTTTAGTCTGTCCTCTCCAACGTTTCTAGGAGGTATTGGCATGGCTACAGAAGACTTTAAACGTAAACTCACGGCCATACTAAGTGCCGATGTTAAAGGTTACAGTCGCCTCATGGGCGAAGACGAGGAAGCCACGGTCCGCACCATAACCGCCCACCGCAAGGTGATAACCTCGGTGATCGAAAAATACCGGGGCCGGGTGGTGGACTCGCCGGGAGACAACATCCTGGCAGAGTTTGTCAGTGTGGTGGATGCAGTGCAGAGTGCGGTGGAGATTCAGGAGGTGATCAGAGCCAAGAATGCTGAACTGCCTGACGAGCGCAAGATGGAGTTTCGCATTGGAGTCAACCTTGGTGATGTGATCCAGGAGGGAGAGCGCATCTACGGTGATGGGGTCAACATCGCTGCCCGGGTGGAGGGCCTGGCAGAGGCGGGAGGCATCTGCATCTCGGGTAGTGCCTACGAGCAGATCGAGAACAAGCTGGCCTTAGGCTATGATTACATAGGTGAACACACCGTAAAAAACATCGTCAAACCCATACGGGTATACAGGGTGCCAACCGGGCCCGAAACACTCCAACAGGTCACTGAAGAGAAAAGGCCCGCCCCGAGTTGGCAGCGAGCAGCTATCGCAGTGGTGATAGCACTCCTAGTTGTAGCAGGGGGCGTAGCGATTTGGAAATCTTCCCGATCTCCTACCTCTCCTCCAATTGAGGCTGCCTCCGTTGAGAAGATGGCATATCCTCTGCCTGACAAGCCCTCCATTGCAATCCTGCCCTTTAACAACCTGAGCGACGACCCTGAGCAGGAATATTTCAGCGACGGTCTCACTGAGGACATCATTTCTGCACTTAGCGGGGTTCCAAAGCTTTTTGTTATTGCTCGAAACTCCACCTTCACCTACAAGGGCAAACCCGTAAAGGCTCAGCAAGTGGCGGAAGAACTGGGGGTTCGCTATGTTTTAGAGGGGAGCGTTAGAAAGTCTGGAGACAAGGTACGCATAACAGCCCAGTTGGTCGATGCACTTAATGGGCACCATTTATGGGCGAAGCGCTATGACCGGAATATTAGCGACATATTCGCCGTTCAAGACGAGATCACCCAAAAAATCATCACGGCCATGCAGGTAAAGCTGACGGAGGGAGAGGAAGTAAAAGCTGCCGCAAAAGGCACAAATAACCTTGAAGCCTATCTAAAGTACTTGCAAGCCAATGAGCTTATTAATCGGATTAATCCTGAGAGTAATGCTCTGGCAAAGCAATTGGCAGAAGAAGCCATTGCCTTAGACCAGGATTATGCTTGGGCATACTATGTTCTAGCTAGATCCTACACGTTGGATGCGTGGCTTGGCACGAGTAAATCCCCTAAACAGTCTATAGCCAAGGCTATGGAGTTGTTCCAAAAGGCTCTTGTTTTGGATGACACTTTTGCTGAAGCACATGGCAGGTTGGGTTTCCTATATTCAATGACAGGGCAGTATGATAAGTCCATTGACGAAGCTGAGAAGGCTGTGGCCCTTAATCCCAATTCAGCTACAGCCCATTTTTATCTGGGTAAGGTACTTACTTTTGTTGGAAGGTACGAGGAATCCATTCCGGAGTATCAGATAGCGATACGTCTTAATCCTATCCCGCCGAGTGCATTCCCATGGAGTTTAGGATTGTCCTACGCCTATATGGGGCAATACGAGGAGGCAATAACATGGTGTGAAAAAGCGGTTCGCCAAGAGCCTAATGATCTATTAGCCCGTATTATGATGACAGCGGTTTATAGCCTGTCAGGACGGGATGAGGAAGCTCGGGCTGAAGCAGCTGAAGTGCTTAGGATACAACCCAAGTTTTCTCTGGAGAAATATGCAAAGAGAGTCACATATAAGAACGAAGAGACTAAAGAGCGGTATATTACCGCGTTACGTAATGCAGGGCTGAAGTGAGGGGACGAATCAGAGAGGGCAAGACTGACACCCCGTTTTTTTCCGATCTGATCATGTCTGGCAAATGCCAGGGTTTTGATCACAATCCGCAGAAGTCTTCCGAGAATGTAGATAACATACTTTAATCCACACTTTTCCTTTTAAGAAACAGCTACCACATTTTGTGCGAGAGTGAAATCCAGCATAGTGTGAATTAAGGGATGTAATGTACACTTTGGCTGTGCTCGAGGTCAGTTCAGATTACTCACCAATGTCTGCACTCGACACCTTCCCTCTGCAGAACGACATAATACCAAAAATCTTGGTCTTTCGAGAAGTTCCTTCAATAATAAATGTAAATTTCAAAAAATCTCAGTGTGGTATAATAACTACCACATCTTAGTACGCTAACTCTCTAGTGTACCTCAGCAATTGACATTAATTGTTAAGTTAATATCGTTAGCTTTTCGTCTTAACAACATTGTAATATCCCGTAATTAATGATGTTGTAACTCCGAATTGTTTTAAAAATACCTCTTCGAGTCTCCAGATTTAATCAACAATGGTGGTTTTATGTATTGACACGTCTTACGATTAGCCTTATATTGTAACTAGATCAAATTTTAACTTAAATTACCACTAATTCTGTAGTCATTTTTCTTAGCACTCTGGAGTGAGTCATGTGGTGGGGTATCTAAAAAGTGATGATATGACGCCTCTGGGGAGGTTATTGTAGCTCATTGGAGGCTCGACACCAAATTTACCACAAAGGGGGGTGATAAAGGGTAATTCATTGCTGTATGGTGATCTTTAGAAGTTGTGATTGTAAACAAAAAAAACATAAATGGAGAAGAATATGAAAAGAGCGACTATCATTTCTTTTGCTTTGATTCTGGGTTTTTGTCTGGTAGCAGGTGCTTTTGCTGCAGATAAAGATGCTATTCAGAAACAAGTAGATGAAATTGTTGTATCCATCGATAGCGGAAAAAAAGCTGATGACTTTAAGAGCGCAGCACAAAATAAGCCCAACTATGTATTTATAATGGAAGAAGGTGGACAGATGTTGGTGCATCCGTCATTAGTTGGGCAAAGCCTTAAGGATAAAGCAGAGCCTGTTTATAATGAGTGTAGTAAAGCGACTACCGATGGTAGATGGGTTGAATATGAGTGGCAAGGGAAGCAAAAAAACACTTATGTAAGAAAAACCAAGGACGGTTTGATAGTAGGAAGTGGATACTAAGAGTAATTGATTTTTGTCTAAGTATCTTGTTTTAAAGGTTTTAAAGAAATCGTGGTGTCGCCCATAGAAATTATTGTTTTATGGGCGACATTTTTTTCATATGGAGCCTCTTTCAAGAACTCAAAACTCCTGAAGATCATCGTCCTCAGATGACTCGAAGGTAAAGACTGCTTCTAACCACTTAATGCAGCGGACGCGGTAAATTGTACCGCAAGATTTCAACCTTCCGTTAGCATATTAAGTCCGCATCGGTCTCCCGAAAGTTCACATACCCTAGAAGCCTATTCACTAATGCCTCAAGTCTCTTGATCTATCAGAGTTTATTCCATATTTCTGAAGGATACTCTGACCATTTTGATCTACTTTATTCTTTTCCAATACTATTCGATAACCCATTTCGTCCAATATAACGTGGTATTTCCCTCTATAACTTTCAAACGCATTTACTAAATCATTCATGTTGGCAATTCGTTTACCATTAACATAAGATACAATTTTGTCATGTACGTTATGGTAGCCCACGTTAATCTCGTCAGCAAGAACTTTTGACAAGATAACCATTTCTCTCTTGTCTTCGGTGGGTTGTCCATAATAGTATTGATTTAACAAATTTTTTGAAGCCTCATGATGCCACTTATCTCCCCACAATTTTAGGAAGTTTACCGTCAATGGCTGAAATACCAAGCCCCCCAGAATAAAATATGTGGGGGCCACGTCATATTGTTCATACGGAACTAATTGGAGCGGATTCGAAGGCTTGGATAGTTTCGCCCTAAGGGTTATTATTTTATTCTTTCTTAATACATCAAACTCTACTGTATCATTGATATATTTATTTTGAATTAGATAATTAAAAGATGTCCTTTCCCCCTCCCTAAACTCTATTGTCCCATCGTTTTCGACAGTTTTTCCATCAATTGAAAGAATAATATCTTCTGTTTCAAGTATCCCCTTGGCTGGGGAATCGGGATAAATATTGTATACCAACACCCCAGTCTGTTGGGCGGTCATATCATATTTGCGCTTTATGTCAGGATTCTCCATATCTTGCCAGGCTATCCCAAGATTTGGTATTCCGTCATACTTGCCGTCTCTTATGTCAGTCAAAAAATGGTCAACGATAGGAGTTGGAACCATATAGCCAATATTCTCAGCATCGTTCCCTGATCTAGACTGAAAGGCTACTCCAACTAGTTTGTCACCCCTGATTACAGGGCCACCACTATTACCAGAGTTAATTGCAGCATCAATTTGGCAAGCTAATAAATCGGCCATGCTGTGGGTATATTTACGATTCTCAACTCTAGAAACAACCCCTTCGGTAATGGACAATTTATCGCCACCTTCTGGAAAGCCGTAAACTGCAACCTTATCCCGAATTTCTGCCAGAGATCCGATGTCGATGGGTTTGACACCAGAGAAGAATGAATCATCATTTACTTTGAGGATAGCAAGGTCACACTCGTGAGCTACAACTTCTACTTCTGCTGTATACTTCTTCGCCTCTCCTGCTCTCCTCACCTGAATAAATGTCTGATTTGCTACCACGTGGGCATTCGTTAGGATTCTTTTCCCTCTAATAATACATCCAGAGCCGTTTCGCGAATTTTGCCCCATCTTTTGCCAGGGCTCATAGTAGTCATATTTATTAGTCACAGTGTATATTTTTACCACTGCATCTTTTATATATCTATTTGCCCATGCAGTTGGGGTACTAGCGAAACTTAAGATCATCACCAAAAAAATCATTTTGCTGCATTTCATTATCGCCTCCAGTGGGAGGAGTATTTCCTATTGAACAAAGATAGCGTCACTCTTGGCAAAACAGGACTATTGTGATGAAACAACCAAATGAATTTAAGCAAAAGCAATGCCAAGTTCAACGTTGAGATTCTGCTTTGATATAAGCCTACTTTAAAAAGACCATATATGGTGGGGCAATCTTACCAATTGAGGGATAATCAATGAGGTTTTCTATGAGGTATGATCTTATCCGAATTTGATCTTTGACCCCTAACTCCGCATCAGTCTTCTGAAAGTTCACATTACATACTTTAATGCACACTTCTCCTCTTGAAACCAAGCTACAATATGTAGGTTTAAACTAAGAAAAAGCGGAGTTTTTTGCTCCGCTTTTTTCTTCTCAACACCTTGTGTCTGAACAAACCTTAGTGAAGTGTGAATTAAGGGATGTAATACAAAGTCTGCTCCTGCCCTTCCATGCTATCATCTACCTATTGCTGCTATCCCTTTTCTTATGGTAAATTGCCAACTTGGTAGGGTTTTCCACCATGACCCTGCCCTAATCGGCTATGCCCTCGCTGGCCTTCGTTGCCTCGGTCAGTGGGGGCTTTTTTACTTCTCTGCTGCCTCTGCTCTCAAATGAGACCCTAAACCCATGGCATATTTCCTGCAAACTTAAGCAAGCTAAGAGGAGCACTTTTATACGCGGAGTAACACTATGGTTGAAAAAGAAAAACGCACACATCATAGAGCCAAGTTTAAATGGCCTGTCTTGGCAAAAGTCGATGGCAAAGTAATAGAAGGAGTAACGAAAGACATTAGTGCAAGTGGGGCTTATGTGTGTTGTGCCAATCCTCCAAAATTAAACACAGTATTTGATCTGGCCATCAAAGCACCAGAAAAGAAACTGAAGGTTAAAGCTGAAGTAATCTGGTCTAATATCTACGGACCTGATGACGAGATTAACCCTCGTGGTATGGGGGTTCGTTTCCTGAATATCTCCAGCGATGACAGAAAAGTCATAGCCAAGGAAATATTGCAACATCTAAAGCCGGACGAGGAGATAGATGGCAATCAGTTGAAGGCACTAAAGACCCTAACCATACACCCAAAAGACATTGGTCCAAAACACTAGATGGTGCTACAAGAGATTTAAAGCCCCCTTGTGCAACTTGTATGACAGGGGACTAGACAAGCGCCTCCCCGTAAAGGAAGTTGTTGAGTTTCTTGCTGTCAGAGTCTGTCATACCGAGGAACTTGATACCTAAGAGTGTCGTGTTTTTTTCTATTTCATTGAGCATAGCCCGCCGTACAATACCTGCACTCCGAATCTTTCCCAGGTCTGATTCAAAATCAATTTCTAAGAGGACTTGGTCATTTAGCTGAAATTCTTCTGGCTCGGCCTTTGGTACTTTTACTAAAATTCCATTTTTTGAGATGTCAACCGATTCAGCCTTGCAAGATCTGCTCTTTCTTTGATCAGTCGGTGTGGTTTTGGGCATCATAATAATCAATACCGGAAGCTGCTCATTAAAGCGAGGATCACGCCTTCGTTCCTCCATTCCAATCTCGGACCGTTTTACTTTAATCTTTTTCAGCCGATCAACGTAATGTTTCAACAACACATCCTTAACGGCAGGATTCTCCCGTACAAGCTCCTTCATGGAGTCATAACTGAGTTCCATGATCATAGTGGAGTCTATTGCCGCAACGGAGGCTATACGAGGTTTACCAGTCAAAAGAGATATCTCTCCGAAAAACTCACTCTTGCTAAGTATATCAAGCTCTAGCTCACTGCCATGATGGTCTCTCTGAAAAAACTTAACCCTACCATTTAAAACAACATATATTGATCTGCCTGGGTCTCCTTCCCTTATGATCATCTCTCCGGCTTTAAAACCATGAAGCGTGGCAGCATCCGTCAGCTTATTACGTTCCACCGTATCTAAAGAAGGGAAAAAAGGTATAGCTGATAGTACATCCTGAAGTCGTTCGGTCCAGAACACTTCTTTTTCTTTCTCAGCAAGAATATCCAAGTCCGCTGCTGATGCTGATAAGATTTCCACAGTGTTGGTTAATTTATGACTATCCTCGGGAGTTTCTTTCTCGATGAAGCTAAACTCAACTTCTCCCAGTTTGAAAGTGTCGTTAGACCTAAGAATAAATTTATCAACTCGCTTGCCACCGATCACAATGCCATTTGCACTTTTTAGGTCCTCAACTACCCAGATGTCTCCCTTGAAAGAAACTTTTGCATGATTACGTGACACACTCGGAACCGGAATAGTAATAGTATTGTCATAACCCCGCCCGATCGTTGTCGGTCCTTGTAATCGATAGACGGTCTTTTTCTGAAATCCAATTTGAAAAGAGAGATAGCAATTTGTCATGCAGACGTCCCCTAGGACACTTTCAGCAAGATATGTAGCTAAGCGACAAATTCGATTGTAGTTTCTATTTAGATGGCGGCAGCATAGCTTCCTAAGAAGTTTCTACCCCAGCAAAGTATAACGTATTCCATGCTTTTTTGATTTGTCGCATGATCCTCTCCAGAACTATCCCCAAAAAGCAATAAAAGTGCCAATCTGTAAGTATTAAATGTTCAGCGCAAGGAATCAGGTAGAAAAACTTTAACTAACATACTTTAATCTCCACTTTTCCTCTTAAGACCAAGGCACAATATCTTGGTTTAAACTAAGAGAATGCGGAGTTTTTGGCTCCGCTTTTTTCTTCTCCACATCTTGTGCCAGCTTAAAACCAGGCGAGTGTGGATTAAGGGATGTAATGTGAAGTTTCCTAAGGAGTTGGGTAGGGCTTCAACTCGATCTTATATGTAATCTGGCAACCCATTCTAATATACCCTTTTCATACCTATAAAACCGCGCGAAGTCAGGTATTGGCATGATATATGCTAAAATACGTGACGTGAGAAGAATTGCGCATCATCGTTACCCGGAAAACCAGATGAAAGGTGAAGAAAAAACAAGAAAGCAACTCCTAGAGGAATTGGTTGTATTGCGTGAACGGGTAACCGAATTCGAGAAATCAAAATTAGAGAGCAAGCGGGCAGTGCAGAAGTTACGGGAGACTCGGGATTACGCTGAGAGCATTGTGGATACTGTTCGTGAGCCGCTTGTGGTGCTTGATGCGGACCTGAATGTAATCTCGGCCAACCGTTCCTTCTACGAGACCTTCAAAGTGAAACCTGGGGAGACCGAGGGACAGCTATTATATGACCTGGGCAACCGAGAGTGGAACATCCCCAAGCTGCGAGAACTTCTGGAAGAGATCCTCCCCGCGCAGACAACCTTCGACAACTTCGAGGTGGAGCACGAATTCAAGACTATCGGGCGACGAGTAATGCACCTGAACGCTCGACGGATATACAGGGAGACCAACGAGACCCATTCGATTCTTCTCGCCATCGAGGATATGACCGAGCGCAAGCGAGCGGAGAAAGAAATTCATGACTTAGCTTATTACGACGGTGTGACACGTCTACCAAACCGCCAACTGTTTAGAGAGCATTTGAGCCGCGCGCTGGCTTATGCTGAGCGTCATAAACGTTTGCTGGCGGTACTATTTCTTGATCTCGACCATTTCAAGCAAATCAACGATACGCTCGGCCACCATGTGGGTGACTTGCTGCTTCGGTGTGTAGCCGATCGATTGAAAAAAATCCTCCGCAAAAGTGACATCATTGCCCGTCATGAGGCTGAGGACTCAATTAGCTATGTATCACGTTTTGGTGGCGATGAGTTTGTCTTACTACTCACGGATCTTAAACAGCCTCATGATGCAGGTAACGTGGCACAGCGCGCCCTCTACGAACTCTCCAAAGCATATGTGCTGGAAAAGCGCGAGATTTTTGTCAGCAGCAGTATTGGAATTAGCTTGTATCCCTCAGACGGGAAGGACGTTAACACGTTGATTAAAAATGCCGACGCGGCAATGTATCACGCGAAGAACCAGGGGAGAAATAATTTCCAGTTTTATGCTGGCTACATGAACACCACTATTTCTCGAAGACTTACTCTGGACAGTGTTTTGGGTTAGGCGCTCGAGCATGCTGAGTTAACGCGTTATTACCAACCACAACTACACATCAACTCTGACAAAATAGTCGGCACTGAGGCACTGATACGCTGGCGGCATCCGGAACTGGGATGAAGCGATCGGTGGTCGGACCACACTAAGTGTTGAACATTAAATAAAATAGCGAAAGAATTAACCCGAATATTGGCCTTAAAATGGTACTTTGGGGGGCAAAAAAGCCGTTTAAGCAGTGAAAATCCCGATTGTGGATTACATACTTTAATCTAAACTTAACCTCCTGATATCCAGCTACCATATGTAGCCCCGATATTTCATGAATCACCTGCTGCGGGGCTTCGGCTCCGCTTTTTTATTTCAAAAAGCAAAGAATCCAGTAGCCAGTAGTTGAAATGAACTCAATTTTGATTTCTTCTATTCTGTATTCTGTCTCCTGACTTCTTGATTTTAAATCCGCAATCCGCAATCCCCAATCTAAAATCTACAATCTGCCTTCCGACCTCCGACCTCTTTCTTCTTTCCCCGTCTCGCCCGACCTCCCGTCTCGCTCGTCTCGCCTCTAACAACAAATGACAGCAAAGCGTAATGACCTAATGACGCCGAAGGCAAATGACGCGAAGCCCAATGACAGCGAAGCCGAAGTGACCCAAATCGCCCTGAGCCTTGCGCCTTGAGCCCTGCGCCTCTCCTCAATCCCAAATCCGAAATCCGAGATCCGAGATCCGCAATCCCAAACTGCCCCATGCTCTATGCCTTCACTTGGGACGAATCTTGCATAAATTCAATGACAAAGTGGCGTCCCATCTCACAGGATGGAAAGAGATTATGGCAGGGCAGCTTTATAGGGTAGTTTTTGAAGGAGAGATCCTCGAGGGGAGTCAAGTTCAAGAGGTGAAAAGAGCTTTGGCTAAGCTGTACAATACCAGAGAGGATCAAGTTGAGCGGTTTTTTTCCGGCAAGCGGCTCGCGGTTAAAAAGGATGTGGATTATGAGACAGCCATGAAGTACGTGAAGGCCTTTGAGCGAGCAGGCGCCGTGTGCAGAATAGAGGAACTTGAGACTCATACCGGACTAGAGCAGCCCCTGGTGCTCGAAAAGGACACAGAAAAACCCAGCCAGCAGGACGACGTTATGGTCTGTCCTAAATGCCAGTTTGAACAGGCGCTCTCAGAAGAATGCCTGCGCTGCGGTATCATCATAAGTAAGTATTCTGAAGGAGTTAATGCACCAGAGAGTAAGAGAAAAGAGGAAGGTTTTGGGGTACAGCCAGAACAAAAAAGCTTGAAATTACTAGCAATCTCCATCGCCTCCCTTGTGGTTTTCCTTGCTATTGGTTTCTATTATTTCTCTGGTACGCCACGATATTCACTTTATAAAATATCTCGGGCCGTCAAAAACCATGATAGCGGTGAGTTCCATAAATATGTGGATGTCGATAGAATAGTAGATCATCTTGCAAAATTTGCTGTCCAAAAAGTTGTCGCAGAAATGGAAAAAGAGGAGCCAACAGGTGATTGGGGAAGACCTGGTCAGAAATTTGACAAGGGGCTAGCCATGATGATGTTGCCTACAATGATAGAAGCTATGAAGCCGCAAATTAAACAAGCAATCACAGAGTTCATTGAAGACACGGACGATGAGAGGGAGGGTTCCCCTTTGCTTGGGGCCACTTTAGCTGACATACAAACAGAAGGCAGCACTTCGCTGGTGACAGTCGAAGACGAAGAAACGGGGAAAGAAATCCGGTTCAAAATGGCAAAGTCGCCAGATAGGTACTGGAAGATCGTTGAAATAGATTTTGAGAGTTTCGAGGCGCTTTCTCACAATTGAAACAAGTAACCTCAGCTTAACCAACCTAATCAGATTATCAGCCCATCCTTTAATTCCTCAATCCGCAATCCCAAGCACCAAATCTCAAGGTGTCAGGTTTCGGGTGTCAGGTGTCAGGAAAAAGAAAAATAGAGGGTAGAACCTGAAACCTGAATTCTGTCTCCTGTCTCCTGACTACTTCTTTATGGTGCCTAGTGCCTAGTCCTTAGTGCCTAGTGACTCTCCGACCTCTGACCCTATGCCCCATGCCTCTGTCCAACCAACAAATCAACAACGTGCCCTTTACACATTTCCATAATTGTCTGTACTTTTTCTTAACTGTCCTACTACTAACCCCTCGACTTGTCCTAGTCAAACAAGTACAAATAGATCAGGCTAGTGTAGATTCGAGAGTCCGAAAGAGGTAAAACGGAAAGTATATAGCAGTCTGAGGTTGCAGATCATCAGATGTCCTCTGATCAGAATAAGGTCATGACAGGAGGAAGTTATGGATAAAGAGACGTACTGCAATAGTGAGAGCTTCCGGTTGAAGGTTGGACTGGCAGAGATGTTGAAGGGTGGAGTTATCATGGATGTAGTCGATGCCGAACAGGCCAAGATCGCGGAAGATGCCGGTGCCTGCGCTGTAATGGCTCTGGAGCGTGTTCCGGCTGACATCCGCCGTGATGGCGGTGTGGCCCGCATGTCCGATCCGGAGATGATCGATCGCATCATGAAGGCTGTTTCCATACCGGTAATGGCGAAGGTGCGCATCGGCCACTTCGCTGAGGCCCAGATCCTCCAGGAGTTAGGGGTGGATTTTATTGACGAGAGTGAGGTTCTCACCCCCGCCGATCCTCACAATCACGTGTACAAGTTCGCCTTTAAGACTCCCTTCGTCTGTGGTGCTACCAACCTGGGTGAGGCCTTGCGGAGGATAGGTGAAGGCGCTGCTTTGATCCGCACCAAGGGAGAGGCTGGTACCGGCGACGTCATTGAGGCGGTGCGCCACCTGCGTGCCATTAACCAGGAGATGGCGATGATTACTCAGCTTGGCGACATGGAATTGATGGCCGAGGCCAAGCGTCTTCAGGCACCCTATGAGCTGGTGCGCTACGTCCATGAGTACGGTAAGCTGCCAGTTCCCAAGTTCACAGCAGGCGGCATCGCCACCCCGGCGGATGCCTCCATGCTCATGCAGATGGGGGCTGAGTCGGTGTTTGTCGGTTCAGGTATCTTTAAGTCCGAAGACCCCGCCAGAAGGGCCAAGGCGATCGTCAAGGCGGTAACCTACTACGACCAGCCGGCCGAGCTGCTTAAGATCTCCACTGGACTGGGCTCGGCTATGTCGGGCGTGTCCGTCGGCGAGTTGACAGAAGAGCAGCGTCTCGCGGTAAGGGGGTGGTAATCGTGCCCATCGGCATTCTGGCACTGCAGGGAGCAGTGGAGCCCCACCACCAAAAGCTGAGGGGCATGGGTGTGGAAACGGTGAGCGTACGTACTGCCGAGGAACTTCGAAGATGTCAAGGCCTGATCATCCCCGGCGGAGAAAGCACAACCTTTCTGAAGCTCATTGATGAAAATCGTCTGCGGGAACCTATCGTGACATTCGCCAAAAGACAATCTGTCTGGGGTGTGTGCGCCGGTTCTATCCTAATGGCCAAGCACGTGGAAAATCCGCCACAGGAAAGCTTCGGCCTTGTGCCTATCCGGGTGCGTCGCAATGCCTACGGCCGCCAGAACGAGAGTTTTATAGCCGTATTTAAGCTCAACCTGCCTGGTGGGTCGTCGATTCACCAAGAGGGCGTTTTTATCCGGGCACCACAAGTGGTGGAATGGGAAGACGATGTCACGGTAATAGCTAAGTATGAAGACAAACCAGTGGCTCTGCAGTACCGCCAGCACCTTATCACTACCTTCCATCCCGAACTCTCCGAGTCGTTGGCACTGCACCAGTACTTCCTTTCCCTTTGCACGTCGGACAAGTGACAAAAAGCCCTCCGTCCCTCGTCTCGCCTCTGACAACAAATGACAGCGCAGCGTAATGACCTAATGACGCCGAAGGCAAATGACGCGAAGCCCAATGACAGCGCAGCGTACTGACGGCGCAGCACTAGCTGCCTGTCATCGGTTTAGCCGGTCTCATTCAGCCCTCAGCTATCAGCGCTCAGCGATCAGCTAAAATCCTGAAATCTACAACCTGTCATCTGATCTCTGACCTCTGACATCTGATCTCCGACCTCCGACCTCTGACCTCTTTTTCTTTCCCCGTCTCGCCCGACCTCCCGTCTCGCTCGTCTCGCCTCTGACAACAAATGACAGCGCAGCGTAATGACCTAATGACGCCGAAG
>CAVQGX010000037.1:0-189874 GCA_963712115.1 uncultured delta proteobacterium
TGGTCCTTCATGTCCTTTGCTAGAATCTGCTTGAATGGTATGCGAAGTCTCGTACCATCTTTTGTTCATCAAATTTGATCAAGCCCCGTGAGAGTCCTTTGTGTCTTGGATTCAGCACCGGCAGATTTGCCGTAACTACCGCCTGCTCCACCTCCCGCAAGAACATCACCTGATAAACCACCAACCAGAAGGCCAACAATTACTCCTCCCGAGCTTCTCGAGTAGGTGACGTCGGTAGATATCTTGTCGTAGATCCAGACCTCTCGACCTTCAGCATCCGTGGTAACTATGTTCGGTGATCCCAATACTTCCGCGACTTCAGCCCCTGGCATACCTTTTCGTATCTCCCTTTGCACCGTCCCCACTGTCATCTGACGTTCTTGGGCACCGTGGGTGTCTTGGTAATGTTGCTGCGCGGTCATACATCCGTTTAACCAGACACCTATCCAGATTACTGAAAGTATTTGCGCTATTCTTAAATTTTGCATTGCAGATCCTCTGCCATAAGGGTGGAAAGTGAAATTGCAAAAATAACCAGATTCTTTTTTCCGCATCTTACGCAAAGGTCGTTCCAAATAAACCGCCAACCCGCCACTTATAAAATCACACGGTTTATCAGGGGCTGGATGCTGCTTGGTTTAGATCAATATGCTGAATAATGTTAAATGCTTATACGAGAGTACATAATATGGAAGGTAGGCCCTATACGGTTGGAATATGCAAACTCAGCTAAAAGAGAGCGGTTCCAAAGGGTGCAATAAGCGTTTACACTTTCCCAATTCGAACGCAGAAAAATATTACATATCAGCAAGTTAGGGTTGAGCAAGGAATGTTTACAAAGAAAGAAAGGTTGCAACCTTGTCTCTCCGTAGGCACACCAGGTCAGGATTTTATTCTGAACAACATGTTGCAGAGGAAGGTGTAAAGACCTGCAGTTTAAGCGGGAATGGCCACCAGACGATTTCCCTCTAGTCTGTCGAGTCTGGCCAAAACGTTTTGATTTTCCAGGGGTGTGTCAGCTTGGACCAACACTGGCAGGTAATTGTCAGAAAAGCCGCACGGCAAGCCGGTTGCTGCATCCCGCCGATTCTCCACCAGAACGGGCCGCACTTTTCCAAGAAATCGATTTAGGAAAGTCAAACGTTTGCTCTTGTCCAAGTCTCTCAGTAACCGGCAGCGCTGGCTAATCAAAGCCGGAGATATCTGTTCCCCCATGGCAGCCGCAGGGGTACCAGGGCGGGGTGAGAAGGGAAAGATATGTAAGTAGGCTACCGGCAGAGATTCGATCAAGCGATAGGTATTCTGGAACCGTTCATCGGTCTCACCGGGGAAACCCACCATTACATCGACTCCTACAGCCAGATCGTCAATGCGGTGAATGGCTTCTAGGACGATTTCGCTGTAGAAATGGGGATGATAGTGGCGATTCATCCGGCCGAGTATGTCAGCATCACCACTCTGGAGGGGGATGTGCAAGTGGGGGCAGATTTTGGGCTCAGAAGCTATGAGCTCCAATAAATCAGAAAAGATCTCTCCCGGTTCCAGAGAACTGAGCCGGAGGCGAGGTGGTGGGAAGTGTCCAAGAATGGACCGGAGGAGTCCAATTAGTTCCTGCTTTGGCTTTAAGTCAGAGCCCCACTGCCCCAAATGAATGCCGGTGAGGACAATCTCTTGATAACCGTGATCAAGGAATTTTTCCACCTGTTCGATAATGGGCAGCAGGGGTATACTTCGGCCACGACCGCGGGCATAGGGGACGATGCAATATGAGCAGAAACCGTCGCAACCGTCCTGGACTTTGAGAAAGGCCCGAGTTCTGTTGGAAAAGGCTGAGAAGACTAAAGGGGTTGGGTCGGGTGCATTGCGAGCATTCTTGAGGTGGATACAAGGAGAAGTATTTTCCTCTCCTCGAGAGATATAGTCCAAGAGTGCCAACTTTTCGTTGGTTCCAAGTATATGAGTAACCCCGGGGATAGTGGCGATTTCCTCCGCGGCAACTTGAGAATAACAGCCCATGACCACTATTCTTGCTGCACCATTCAGACGGACGGCCCGTCTGATGAGCTGACGCGATTGCATGGCGGCCCTGCTGGTGACGGCACAAGTGTTGATGCAGTAAAGGTCGGCCTCTTCGCTAAAGGGGAGGATGTCGAAGTTATTCTGTAAAAGTTTCTCTTCGAGGTAGGCCGATTCGCACTGATTGACCTTGCAGCCTAAAGTTGCCAATGCTACTTTACTCATGCAATCACCCGCTCAATGATGCCACCCCCCAAAACCTCCTCATCCCGATAAAAGACAGCGGACTGTCCGGGAGTAATGGCCTCTTGGGGCTCTAAAAAACTGACTACAGACTCCTCTTCTCCTGTCTTTATGACGGCCGGCGCTTGTTGATGACGAGAGCGCACCTGCACCAATGCCTCAAAGCTCGATGAGGGTGGAGGCATGGAAATCCAGTTGACATTTTTGACCAGTAGTTCTTTGCGGCGGAGATCACTCTTGCAACCAACCCTTACAATGTTTGAGTCAGGCTCCAAGCCAACTACATAATAAGGGGCGGAAGCGGGAATGCCAATTCCACGTCTTTGGCCGATGGTATAACGGTGTATTCCTTCATGTTTCCCTAGTTGACGGTCCTCAAGATCGAGGACGGGTCCAGGTCCGGGCAGATCTGGCCCTAGGTGCTGTTCAAGGAAGCCCCTGTAGTCTCTAGCTGAAATGAAGCAGATTTCCTGGCTTTCCGGTCGGTAATATCCACCCATGCCAGCCTCTGCGGCGAGTTTTTTTACTTCGCTTTTAAGATAATCCCCGAGGGGAAAGAATGTCCGGGCCAATTGGACTTGATTGAGACCGTAGAGAAAGTAAGATTGGTCTTTAGCCCGGTCTCGCCCGCGGAAAAGTCGCAAACTTCCATTAGAGCTATCAGAAAGAATTCTCGCATAATGGCCGGTGGCAAGATTGTTTGCGCCCAGTTCCGCAGCTTTCTTTTGTAGCAGAGAAAACTTGATCCTTGGATTGCAGACCACGCAGGGGTTAGGGGTTTTACCTTTCCTGTATGCATCAACAAATGGTTCGATCACTTGCTTTTGGAAGGCAGGCCGGAGATCCACCAGATGGAGAGCAACACCAAGTCGGGCCGTGAGCTCCCTGATCTGCTTGCCGGGCTCCGGCTGATCTTCGGGGCGCAGTATCATGTGCAAGGCCAACACGGGGTGACCTTGCTGTTTGAGCAGCAAGGCGGTAACCATGCTGTCCACGCCACCGCTGACTGCCACGGCCACGGTTTCTTTTGTTCTGGGTTTGTGGGGTCGCAAACTCCTCATAAAGCCTCGGCCCGATCGATGCTCACGATCATGGCCCTTACGGGACAGGTGTTTACGCATAGTTCACAACCGCTGCATTTCTCTGGGTCGAAGAGCACATACATGCTAGGCCGTTCGATGTGGAGTGCTCCTGTGGGACAAACAGCAGTGCAGGCGCCACACTCGAAACACTTGTCCATGTCTCGCTGAATGTCCTGCGCCACAGTGTCCACGATTACTCCCCTCCGCTCAAGGTAGCGGATACCACGGTTGTAATCTTTGCGGCTCCGTCCTTGAAGTTCCATAACCACCATACCTTCGCGTCGAGGGTAGACGGTGGCCTTAAGGATATTGAAGGTCAAGTCGTAGTCGCGCACTAAATTGGCGATGATGGGTTCATTTACTATGTCTTTGGGAAACCTAAGCACAAGCATTTTGGAATACATGATAATCCTTTCTAAACCTTGTCCATCCAGAAATATGGCTTCCGGAAGACCACTTTCAAAATAAAAAAAGTTTCAGTCTTTAAACGGTATTTTTGGGTATAAAAGATATAATCTGCCTTGTCAAATTTTTCTAGAGAACCCGCCTTTGGTGGCGTCCTTTGTTTGTTTTCAGTGGTGCCCGAGTTGTCCCTCCCCAAGAGAAGTGTGGCTCTGATGCTTATAGTATGATCAATAGGGAAAGATGCTCAGGAGTTTTTCGAGAAATGTTTTTATGACATAGGCCACGGGAAAGCTACTCCACAACGATCATATTCACGCCATTTATTGGCAGAGTTCCTGTTTAGGAAGCACCACATCTTCATGCAGGCCGTTTCGAGGCTGAGGTTCGTAAAGACAGGTTGCTCAGATGCTCGTTGTTTCGCAGCTTTCCCTTTTGGCCTTTGCTGATGTCTCTTCTAAGTGACTGCGGAAACACAGGTTAGAAGAATCACCCACTCATTTTGGGAAAACTCTTGAAAGATGCTTTGGTTGTACCGCTTGTCCATATCTAGTATGATTTAAACTTTGTTAAGGTTGGGGGAATAATACTGGGGCAAAATTTGGAGTGACTCATGACTGATTCGACACCATTTCAGCGACGCTTGCACAAGGTGAAGCAATTGCTGACCGATAAGCCCTTTGATACCTTCCTGGTTTCGGAACCATGGAATCGGGCTTATCTCAGCGGTTTTTGGGCAGGGGACATGCAACTTACCGAGTCCTCGGGCTTTCTTTTTGTCAGCGAAAAGGCTCAAGTGCTGGCCACGGATTTTCGCTATCAGGAGCAAGCCGAAAAAGAAGCCCCGGACTTTCACGTAGTGATCTACAGAGAGAATCTTGCCAGTATTCTGCCGGAGATCTTTGCCAGTCTGTCCACTAGAAATCTCGGGTTTGAAAACCACCATCTGACTTATGAGCGGTTTGTAAAGATCAAGGAATCGATGCATGAATGGAGCCCAAAAGGGGAATTGCTCCCTGCGGGCGAGCTGGTGGAGAGATTGCGCACCATAAAAGAGGTGGAAGAAATTGAGGCAATCAGAGAGTCCCTGGCACTAACCGAGTCCGTGCTTGAGACCACTGTGGCCGAAGCAGCAGTGGGAAAAACAGAGAAAGAACTGGCCTGGCGTATCGAACTACTCATGCGAGAGGCGGGTGCGGAAGCGGTCTCTTTCCCCCCCATTGTTGCCTCCGGGCCCTTGGCGGCCAGGCCACACGCTGTGGTCAGCGATCGGCAGCTCCAGAAGTCAGAGACTATAATCATTGACTTGGGAGCCAGGTTGGAGCACTACTGCTCGGATATGACCAGGACACTCATACTCGGAGAACCAGACGATAAGACACGTAGGATCTATTCCACTGTCCGGGAAGCTCAATTGCGCGCTATTGCGGCAGTGCGGTCCGGAATCTCGTCTTTTGAGGTAGATCGAGTGGCCCGCGATTATATCACCTCGGCAGGATATGGTGATCACTTTGGCCACGGCCTAGGCCATGGGGTTGGGCTCGCAGTGCACGAGAAGCCGGGTTTCGGCAAAAGCAGCTCAATGATACTCGAGGAGAACATGGTGGTCACCATTGAGCCGGGTATCTATCTTCCTGGCTGGGGTGGGGTACGGTTGGAAAACATGGTGCGAGTGACCGCGGATGGCTGTGAGGTGCTTAATAAAAACGAATTTTTCTATTCATTTTGAAAAGGGCACAGGGCTTAAGGCAAAAGGCGCAAGGCAAAGATAAAGCGATTCAATAGTGAGTTACCTTGCGCCCTGAGCCTTGTGCCTTGAGCCGCTATGCCAATAGCAAATGAGCGATGACTAAAGAACTGGAGGATAGGGTAATGCAGCAGGAATATAGAGTTGAAACCGACTCGATGGGTGAAGTGCAGGTTCCGGCGTCAGCCTATTACGGCGCCCAGACCCAACGGGCGGTGCAAAACTTCCCCATCAGTGGTTTGAGGTTCCCCCGGGAATTTATTAGGTCGCTGGGTTTGGTTAAAGGAACAGCGGCTAAAGTTAATCTGGAGTTGGGCTTTATCTCACGAGAGGTGGCCGAGGCAATCAGCCAGGCAGCAGGGGAGGTGGCAGAGGGGAAGCTCGATGATCAGTTCCCTGTTGATATCTTTCAGACCGGATCAGGGACCTCTACCAATATGAATGCAAACGAGGTCATTGCCAACCGTGCCATTGAACTCCTCGGAGGTGAAATAGGTAGCAAGTCGCCGGTGCACCCCAATGACCACGTAAATCGGGGGCAGTCCAGCAATGATGTCATCCCCACGGCTATTCATGTTTCTGTAGCGGAAAGCATCAATGGTGGGCTAATGGAAGCTCTCAAAAGGTGCGAGCATGAACTGGAAGCAAAAAGCAAGCAGTTCGACCCTATCGTCAAAATAGGACGCACCCATCTTCAGGATGCCACGCCCGTGCGTCTAGGACAGGAGTTCAGCGGTTACGCCCGGCAAATGGCTCTGGCTCGCGAGCGAATTGAACTGGCATTGGCAGGTCTTATGGAGCTGGCTCTTGGGGGGACAGCTACGGGGACCGGGCTGAATGCGCCAACCGGCTTTGCCTCCAAAGTAATTGGACTATTGGCAGAGGAAACGGGCCTTCCCTTTGTTGAGGCCAAAGATCATTTTGCCGCCCAGGGAGGTCAAGACGGACTGGTTGCAGCAAGTGCTGCCCTGAGAGGTCTTGCTGTTACCCTTACTAAGATTGGCAACGACATACGCTGGATGGCCTCTGGCCCAAGATGCGGGTTGGGGGAAGTTGAACTGCCTCCGGTACAGCCGGGCTCCTCTATTATGCCGGGCAAGGTCAATCCAGTAATTATTGAATCTCTTCTCCAAGTGGCGGTGCAAGTCATGGCCAATGATTGGGCTGTGGCTATGGGTGGGCAGGCTGGGAACCTGGAACTCAACGTCATGCTGCCGGTGATGGCATACAACCTGTTGCAATCAGTGGGGTTGCTCAAGACCTCTATTGAGAACTTTACGGATAAATGTCTGAAAGGGCTTGAGGTAAATGAACAGCGTTGCCAGGAATTGGTGGAACAAAGTTTGGCACTCTGTACGCCACTGGCGGTTGAGATTGGCTATGACAAGGCAGCAGAGCTTGCCCACATGGCTTATGAAAGTGGAAAGACAGTGCGAGAAGTGGCACTGGAGTTGGATATCCTGCCTAAAGAAAAGCTCGCAAAGATACTAGATGCTAGAGAGATGACGCGACCGGGCATTCCCGGCCGCGGTGATAAAGTGGAGTAGGTACTAGGCATGGGGCATGGAGCATAGACATAGGGTAAGGAGCCAGAAGCCAGCTTGCAGCTGACAGCAGACAGCTCGCGGCGTGCAGCAATAATTCTGTAGAGAGGATATCTGTTTCCTGCCAGCTGCCAGTTGCAATCTGCTTGCTGTGGTCTGACTTCTGACCTCGGATCTCCGTCTCGCTCTTTCTCCCCGCCTGCCCGCCATCGGCTTCGCCCTCAAGCGAGGCGGGCGGGTCCCCGAATCGTATCGCTATGCCTGGTGCCCAGTCTGAGGTAAGCAGTGGTTTTGCACATTTCGCTACATCTGGTATAGTGCCTATATTACAAGAAGACCTGAGAGCCTAATGGCCAAGATCATTGATTTTGAAGACAGCCGTAAGGGTGACGACAATCTCATCTGTCGTAAACCCCTGGAGTTTAGGCGTGGAGATTGGCGCCAAGGTCACATACTGCAATGTCTAAAAAGCGAGGCGGAGAAATACCAAAACCACCGGCGCCAGGCAATCAGCACTGGCCATCGCCACATTAAGTTTGTACCTGAACACTTCAGTTTGGTGGGTGGCTGTGACTACACCGCCATGGGACTTTTTCGTTGGCGAGAGAATGAGGAGCTGGCAAGGGAGTTCTACCGGCTGGCGGGTCTTATGGAGTGTGTGGTTAACAGCACTTCTCCTTTATTGCGTACCGATCTCCTGCGGAGTCTCTATAAGACTATACTGCAATTGAGGAAGAGCCTCAATTTCTCCTGGAAAGGTGACTCAAGTCAGTTTCTCTTGCCCTTGCATCAGAACTTTTACCATCGTAGCGACTTTTTTGATCAGATACTCCATGCAAGTACTCTCAAGGCCTTGTATAAAACAGTAGACCGTGAAACTGGGGTGCAGTTTGACTTGCTAGCGGCTGAATATGTCTTTTATCTCCCCAAGAGGATGGTCGACGAACCCGCCTAGCCCATTACACAAGAAAGACAAGAGAAATGGATTGACAAAAAGCCACTTTTAGATAGAATTAACAGCAAGTTATCCAGGCTGTTTCCTCTGAGAAACTATGAGACTCACTTTGTGCATTTAGCGCCACAAGGAATTTTGAGGAGCTAGAGCATGCCTACATGGCCATATCGATACCAACTGAGTCTACAAGACCGATTGCGGCGCTCGGTCTACGAAGTGCTCAGAGACCAAATGGACGTGTACCTGATTCAGCACGCTCTGGTCGATTCATACTGGAAATTCTGCGAGGCCGGAGAAGCTTATCCTTTCGTGCCTAAGAGAGAGCTTAAACCCCGGGCCAGGGTTATGGAAAAAGAGCACGTGAACCACAACCACTTTCTGGTGATGTTCTGTGAAGGGACCATTCCGGGTCGTTACAAGAAATATATTCGTTTTTTCGATTCCAATAAGGTTACCAAGGAAGGAATCTTGGAGTTTCCGCAGGTTCGGTTGCACAAAAAATACACGAAAAACCTCAGATATTTCGAGAATCCCAGTTTTGAGAGTTTTGTACTGGACCTCTTGCCGGTGGATTATGCCCTGCTCATTCAGAGGGATCCGTCCATCAAGACCCGAACCCGCTATGCCATGACCCATTTCCGCGTGAAGATAGACTGGCCCATTGACAATGCCACTGAAGAGATGGGGCAGCAACTTCGCTACATCGGCAAGGATCTCTACGAGATGGGTGAGAAGTACGCCGAGAGCCTGAATAACAAGCTTTTCGAAAACTATGGATTTCATTATGCTGTGGGTGGACGCCGCACCGCTGCGGTGGTTGCTGCCCAGTTTCTCAAGAAGATGGAATTCATCTCGACGGTTTACGTCGCCAGTTCAGAGTCACGCACTCTTACGCGCCTTAGCGAACGTGGTGTGAGTAGATTTGTGCTGATTAAGCTGCCCATGGAGGAGGTTTTGCGGCTGGCGGCGGAAAGTCACATGCAGTTTGACAATTTCGTGGAACGTTTCCTGATCAACCTTGAGGATGACTATGGGGTGGGCGTCTTCCAGGTGGTATATAGCAATACGATCCATTCAAAGCCACCCGAGGATGGCAAGTTGCGAGAGCTGAAGCCAGATTTTCAGTGGTTGACTGTGAGTGATCAGCTAATCGTTCCGCTACGGGGCATCACAGACATATATCCCATCCCTTACAGCACCATCTACACTCCTGAGATAGGTGATACCGAACACTCCTTGTAACCCCTATTTAAGTCAGCTTTCGCTGGCATTTCATCTCTCTAGTGAGGGGTATTGACTAATCCCCTACTTCTGTATTACCTATGAGTGCCTAATGCAAGGGCTGCCCCCTATTCCAAGAGACAGAAACTGATGGCGAATCCGATGAAAATCCGGCGGAGCCGGTTAATTACTCCAGTTAATCTACCGATCCTTAGCTTTGCTGGCCTGATCCTAATTGGTGCCCTCCTGTTAATGCTACCGGCCGCAGCCAACGGACCCCGACTCGGCTTTGTGGATGGGCTTTTTACTGCCACCTCGGCAACCTGCGTTACCGGCCTGGTTGTGGTTGATACCGGTAGCAAATTGAGCCTCTTTGGTCAGTGGGTGGTGTTGGTGCTCATCCAGTGCGGCGGCCTGGGCATAATGACCTTCTCCACCGTGCTTATACTGGTTGTGACTGGCAGGTTTTCCTTCATGCAGCGGAGCGTGGTTCAGGACTCCTTCACCCATGGCCCCGATACCGGACTCCCTTCCTTGGTCCGCCACGTGGTGCTGTTCACCCTGCTCCTGGAAGCTGCTGGCGCTGCCATACTCTTCCTTCGATTTTCTGAGATCTACCATCCGGCCAGGGCCCTTTACTTTGCCGTTTTCCATGCAATAAGCGCTTTCTGCAACGCCGGATTCTGCTTATATGCACAGAGCCTTATGGACTTCAGCGGGGATCCACTGGTAAGTCTGACCGTGGCTTTCTTGATCATTTTCGGCGGCATAGGGTTCTTGGTCCTTCTGGAGTTGAAGAGGCTCTTTTCCAGTCGCAACCGAACCAGGCACTCCAGGCGGGTGTCAGTCCATTCCAAGTTGGTCCTGACCCTGACAGTCATCCTACTTGCAGGCGGCACAGCGGGATTTTTATTCTCTGAGTGGAACCACTCCATGGCTGGCCTGGCAGTGCCCAGCAAATTTCTGGCGGCTTTTTTTCAATCAGTTACCGCTAGGACCGCGGGATTCAATACCCTGGATTTTGGCAAAATGGCGAATTTCACCCTGCTCTTCACTATCCTGCTCATGTTCATAGGCGCGGCTTCGGGATCTACCGCCGGAGGTATCAAAGTTAACACCCTGGGAGTTCTCTTCGCCATCAGCCGTTCACGGTTAAGGGGTGAGGAAGGGACGAGCATATTTCGCCGGTCCTTGTCACCAGAGACAGTTGGTCGAGCCATTTCGGTTTTCGTTTTAGCGGTTGTGTTAATCTACGCTGCCACCATGGCTCTGACAGTTAGTGAGTTGGGTACTACCATACACCAGGAGAGCAGGGGACTTTTCCTTGAACTCCTTTTTGAGGTAGTCTCTGCCTTCGGTACTGTGGGACTGAGTGTGGGGATTACCCCGCAGTTAAGCAGTGTTGGCAAGCTCATCATCGTCCTGGTGATGTTTTTAGGAAGGCTGGGACCATTATCCATTGCCGTGGCTTTGACCGCAAAAGAACCCAGGTCCCGATTTCAGTACGCGGAAGAAAATGTCATGATCGGTTGAGCACAGTAGAGCTAGCCCGGATAAGGTCCACACCTGCCAGATAAACGTCTTATAGGGGATATACATCATGAAACAATTTGCTGTCATCGGCATTGGCAATTTTGGCTACTATCTTGGGCGTCATCTCTACGAGAAAGGGCATGAAGTTCTGGCCCTGGACATCAACAAAGGCCAGGTGCAAAAGATCAAAGAAGTGGTGAGCCAGGCCGTGATCGTCGACGCCACCGATCGGGAAGCCCTGGAGGCGCTGGGAATCAGCCAGGTGGACGCGGCAGTCGTCTGTATAGGCACTAGGATGCAGGCGAGTATCCTGGCAACATTGCACCTGAAAGATCTTGGCATAAAAAGAATCCTCGCCAAGGCAACCAGTGAAGAGCACGGACGCATATTGAGGAAAGTCGGTGCCACCGAGATCCTTTTTCCCGAGAAAGACCTGGCCATAGGGGTTGCAAGTCGATTGGACAATCCGAATATGTTGGACTATCTGCCCTTCATCGAAGGTTACAGCATTGTGGAACTTGCTCCTCCCAAGGATTTTGTGGGTAAAAAACTTAAAGAGCTTGATCTGATCAATCGCTTCTCTGTTCAGGTACTGGCCGTCAAGGAGATTCTGCCAAAGGGGTTGGTTCTCATACCAAAGGCTGATTTTGTAATAAAAGACAGCGACGCCCTCATTGTTTTGGGCCCTGATGAGACCCTCAAAGAGTTACAGGAGGCATAGGGTATATTCAGCTAGCAGCAGGCAGCTGTTTCAACTAGGCACCACTGCTTAGCTCTGGTAGAGCTTCAGGTCATTTTGGCTTCGCCGTCATTAGGTCACTACGCTTCGCTGTCATTCGTTGTAATAGGTAGGAGCCTTCAAATCGGAAGTGAGTCTTGCGAATTGAACGGTTTTAACGCTTTTAACGAATTAACTAATTCTCTAATCAACTAATTGACAAAACTCTATGCCCCATTCACCAAGCCCTATGCTTTTTTAAATCCGCGATTCGAAATCCGAAATCCGAAATTACAAAAGTGCCTAGTTGTTTTAATCTAGCGGGTGTTGGTTTGGACAAGGATCATCTGGCCTGTTTGGAGTAGATTGGATTGGATTTGGTTTAGAGCCTTGATCTTGGCCACAGTGGTGTTGAAACGCTGGGCAATAAGCCAAAGCGAATCTCCTCTCTTGACCGTGTAGTTGATGGTAGATTCTGGGTTGGAGGGGGGGGTGTTGCTCGCCAAAATAATCTGACCACGAAGTGGTATCTTCAAGCGCTGGCCCGTCCTGATGCGACTGGCACTGCGCAAATCATTGGCGTGCACAATGTGCCTGACCGGCACCCGATATTTCAAGGCGATTCCCGAAAGGGTCTCACCAAAGCGTACCCGGTGGACCACGTAAGCGCGTTGAGGTGGTTTCCACTGGGGAATCTGCTCTAGATTTGCCAGAAACATCTCGCTGGTCTCTAGAGGTAAATTGAGCATGAATGGGTAATTTGGTGTAGCCTTGTAGCGCAAAGAAGGATTAAGGTCCTCTAAGGTCTTTTGCGGTATATCCAGAGTCCGGGCGACGTCGCTTAACCTCATCTGTTTGTTGACTTGGACCTTTTCGCTCTTCAAGGGCTCATCTTGCTCCAATTCAGTAAAACCGTACTTCTCAGGATCCTTGATAATATGGAGTGCCGCGAGAAAACGGGGCACATAACGGGCGGTCTCCAACGGCAGCCTGGGGTAAAGATCCCAGAAATCATCCAAATAGTTTACATGCTGCTGGCGAATCACCCGCAGCACGTTCCCCTCGCCACAGTTGTAAGCTGCCAGCACGGTAGTCCAGTCGCCGAAGAGATCGTGGAGAACCTTGAGGTAAGTAATGGCGGCCTGGGTTGAACGCTCGGGGTCCATGCGATCATCCACCCAGCGATCGCGACGCAGATCATAACGGTAGGCGGTGGAGGCGATGAATTGCCAAAGTCCCAAAGCTCTGGCCTTGGAGAAGGCCTTGGTTTTAAAACCGCTTTCGATTAGTGGCAGCCAGGAGAGACCTACAGGAAGACCAGCCTTCTGCATCTCTTCCACGATATAAGGCCTGTACCTGCCTGAGAGTCGGTAGGAGTCGATGAAGAAGTTTCTTTCGGATGTCTGAAAGCGTTTTATTTCCCTGTCCACATACTGGTTCATGGCCAAAGGAATTTCCCTGCTGCGGCCCATTTGGGGGTGGGACCTGGAGGCGTAGATCTCCAGAATTCGTTTGGAGATGAGTAAGCGGAGGTCCTCCTTTTGCTGGGTGATCTCAGGGTTCTCTTCGTTCTGGATTGAGCAGATGATTAGGTAACTCTGATCAAGAGACTCTATCGCTTTATCCGGTTCCCCACTATTCCAGGATTCCAGTGCTTCCTGATAGTAGTACAAGGCGTCGTCAATGCGCTTCTGGTCAGTGTATGGCTCCTCTTCGGGGTCGACTCCTTCCACCTCTTTGGCAAGCATATCCACTGGCGATGCCCCATTTGCCGGACTATCCTCTTGGGCAACCGATGAAGCCAGAAGATTCACCTCCCCGTCGGTGGAATTGGAAAGCTTGTCTTTTTCCAGATAGGACGTTTCTTGGTTTGTAGGTTGGGAACCCTCCCCGGGCCTTTGAATAAGTCCAGACGGAGTGCAAGAGAGGATGTAGAATAACAGGCCAAACAGAGCTAGGCAAACAGCGCGTGGCATAGGAAAAAGACCTCTTCATCGAGAGTTTTTAATGATCGCGAAGGGATTTGGCGACCAGATGATGCATGATTAATGCCAAATTTCTGGCTGTGCTCGAGTAGGGCTTTGCTTTGAAACAGCGGCCACTTTAGCAAAAATCTTGCGAAAACTCTACAAGAAATACTTTTTCTGTGGCATTGATTAGACTGCCGTTTTTTTTCACCATCTGACACTTTTGGACCGCGAATGAGCTGGATTGTAGCACCTGTCATTTAGGTCTCCAAGCCTTAACTGCATAAAAATAAAAAGAAAAATTTCTAATTTCTTAAATTGGCACGATCCTTTCAATTGAAACAAGCTGGGGGAGGCGCATAGAGATTGCCATAACAGCAGGTGATCCTGTAAATTACCCCAGGGAGGTTTTCTCTGGAAGGCAGGAGGATGAAATGAGCTCCCCCAACTTTGCCCAGCGCCGTAAATACCGGAGAGTCGAAGTGCAATGGCCCGTCACCATGATGACCCCTGAAGGGGATATGGACGGCACTATAGAGAATATAAGTGCTGGTGGTGCCTATATCCGCTGTGGCACCCTATTGTCCAAAAATGACCTCTTCATACTCTCCATCCTGATTCAAGACCGAGAAGAGTCGTGGCTAGGGGCAGAGGTAGTGTGGGTAGATATTCCCCTCTCGCCCGACACAGAAGCAATACCCATTGGCATGGGAATTCGCTTTACAAACCTCACAGCAGAGGATTTCCGGTTTTTGACCGATGCAGTTGCTAAACACAGTTAATCCGGAGGAGTCAGAATTATCGGCTTTGCAAATTGCGGGGGGGTGAGAACTGCAGCCGTCCAATAAAATAAATTGTAAAGAGACAAGCTCTCACTTTTCTACAAACTTGCCATCTCTGAATTCACCTTCAAACTCTGCACCATCTGGGTATGTCATCCTCCCCTGTCCGTGGGGGACGTCGTTTTTCCATTCACCCACATACTTCCTACCGTCAGGGAAAGTCATGGTCCCCTGTCCGTGCCAGTCGCCGTTTTTCCATTGTCCATCGTACGTTGCCCCGTCGGGGAAGAGCCAAATTCCGTGACCATGAGGCTTGTCATCCTTCCACTGTCCCTCATATTGTCCAGCATAAGGATTGGTTAGGGTCCCCTGGCCGTGGCGCCTGCCATCCTTCCATCCACCCTCATATTTTGCTCCTTCAGGGTAAGTCATTTCGCCCTGTCCATTTCTACAATTACCTTGTACACAGATCCCCCTTGCCATGCAGGCGGGAAGAAAAAAACAGATCCCTAACAGGAAAAAGGCTGGTAGACTTCTCTTCAACTCTACCTCGAACTTTTGTCGGGTTCTGATGTCTGGCAGTAAACCTGCCTTATCACATAGGGTAAAACGCAAAAATTTGCCAATCATAACATCCGACTTCGTACATTTGAATCTGTAATCCGCAACCGATGATGGCAAAAATGAGTCATGCCCAAGAATAAATTAAGGAAAACTAGAAGGTGGGGACATTTCTTTGCTAGATCAGCCGTTCGCGGGTTAGAGGTCCATGTCCATACATTTTTTCAGGACCTTTTCCAGAGCCCTTCTTGCAGATACTACCCGGGTAGGAACACGCCTATCAGATCTGAGGACCTTGGCGACTGCGGTAGAGATTAGCCAGCGGTCTTGATCGCTGATTTCGGTGAAATTGAGGCCAATGATAGGTAAGGTAAGCTCGTTATCTATAATATCCGCAGTTGACCAAACCACCTCTGCTTCGACTGCCAAATTGCGGTCAAGCTCAGGTATTTTAATTGTCATTTCGATAATTTCATGAACCAGGGGCGGGTTTTGTAAGCGGACGGTGGCACCACCGGCACTAAGGTCCACGGTGTAGCCTGAAATAACACCTTGATCTGTTTTAACGGTAACTGGCCATTCTATTTTAGCTCTGGGGTAGCGACGTCTTTCGACAAACTGGGGATCCATATGAGCGCCACCTTACACAGTGGAACTTCCCTCGGGTCGGTGTGGTTCTTCTTTTTGGAGGTGATCCGTAACAAGGGCTGAAATCAACTCTTGGTCGGTCCCATCAATATTGGTAAACCTGACGCCCATGCCACGAGGCCTACCTTCATTATCAGAGGTAGAAAAATTTGACCACATAACTTCAGCAGTGGCCTGAACACGGGGACAGAGAAGGGATACACTAATGGACACTTCTAGGACTTCGTTAGGTTTTAGGGGTTCGCGGCAGCGGATAAAGGCGCCTCCGTGACTGACATCTTGGGTCTCTCCCGACATGAATCCTCTGGTGCTTTTAATAATAACTGGCCAAGATATTATGGCCCTTGGGTGTTGGCGTCTTTCTCTGCCCTCTTGCATAGCCATAAGAATAACCTTAAGTTTTCATCATCCCATCTCAGCTCTGAACCGGAACTAGTCGGGCGGCGTGAACCAGCTACAGACTAGTTAAAGACAGGGTTCAGTTCGGTGAGATGTTGACTGCAACGTCTGTGCCACACCACTGCTAAAGGAAAGTTTTGCTTATAATTTTTGTGAAAATCTCAATGGGCTTGTGGCTGGGGAAGGACCTCTTGCCAGGTTGAGGCTCTATAATCAGAACCATAAACAGGAGCGTTTTTTGACGAAAAGATGCTCCGGTGTAGTAGTGGACTGGATTGCTCCCACAGAGCTAAAACCCCTCGCCAAGTGCTCCGGTCTGCCGTAAAGGTATCCACCACCAAGTTCAACCGGCAGGGATAAGACTACATCGCCGGGGGAAAGCATCTCGGCGCTTTCGGCTCCATAAAACACGCCAGGCTGGTTTTTTATGGCATCTGCCTGTTCTTGGGTTAAATCCAGGACTATTCCTGATGGCAACTTAACTGGGGCAGCTGAGACATTGCGGGCAATAACCAGGACTGGTATGAACCCTACGAGAACTAAAAGTAGAATTTCCAACTTGGGACGGTTGACCTTCATGCCAGAATCCTGGTGTACAAAATTGGTTCCCAAAAAAAAGCCCCCACTGACTGCGTCGCGGAGAACCCAGTGCGCCTACCGCTTGAAGCCTATGGGGGTTTAGGGCTAATAAGCCCGTCGTACCTGAGACAGCAAGGTATTATATTTGCTCAGTTCCGTCAATCGGTAAAACCACCATTTTGTCTTGCCGCCATGCGGGTTCGCATTTCTATTTCTGTCTGGCATCCTTGGTTGTCCACTTTGAGAACAATGCATGGATGCTTGTATGGAGCTGGCTCTGTGCTTCTTATATGCGCCCCACTCAAAGCGGTGAAGACTATGCTGGCCAAGACGACTAAAGTGGTTATGATGACAAACAAGTTAAATTTTTCGACCTTCATCCCTTTTACCCTCTCACATGTACACTCGGTGGCCCTATCCGATCATACTTTGTAATGCCTGAGCTGCTTTCGACTTCATAAAAGCAGTAAGAATACCAAAGTTGCAAAAAACCTCGAACATCCCAAGAAAACTCTTACTTACAGTTTTTGGCTTAATTTGAGGTTGGTGGCAAAATGGCCAGATTTGGCCAATTGACCAAAGACCCTTTGGTCAAAGGGCCAATCACCAGAATCCCGCCACCTAAGGTTGTCACCATCACTGTGCTACGATATGGGAAGCAGGTGATTATAATGCTATATGGAATTGATACAGCGGAGAAAGGGGTAGGTATGAAAGAAGGAGGTGAAGCGGTTTACTTCCGAAATGGTTTTCGGGAAAAAGTATTGGTGGAAAACATGGCTGGAATACCCTGCGAACGCGGATTGCCACGCAGCAAATGTATCAAGCCAGGCACGCTAACGTAGAAGATAATGTACGGGAGCAAGGTAATTTTGTCTGAAAGCGATCAATCCCCTTGCATCGCCCCACAGTCCGCTGGCTCCAAGCACTTTGGCAAATAACGAATCCCAAGTGACTGGGCGAACTGGTATCGAGCACAATCCAAGTAGGCGCCATGACAGTATTTTTTGAGCAATTCAAATTCCGGAGATGCTGGTTTTATCTCACTCCTATAGAACCAGCAGCCAGTACATATGTCGCAGCGAGGCATTTCTTCACCTCAAATTTAGGTTTGGACTGTCAAAATATAGTTTGCAGGCAACTAAATCAGTTGCAATGAACGTGCCTGCTCGGAAACCTTGTTCATCCCTCTAGCCCGGATATTTCATGAATTCACGCCTTGGCGTGACTGCGACCACCTCAGGATCTCAGATTTCAGATTTTAGATTTCAGATTGAAGGGTGTCTGCTGCAAACTGGTTATTTGAGTTGAACAAGAATGCAAGTTCAATTTCCACCCTCTGCTTTGTCTGAGTCGGTTTTGTGCAATCTCAAATCCGCAATCCGCATTCTGCAATCCATAATCGTCCTTCCTGGCGTCCTCGGGTGGTGGCCCCTGCGACGTACCGTTCAGGTACGCCTCGGAACCAATCCCGCGGTACCGCGGGACGGTTGCCCGGTGGCCCGCCCGCCTCGCCTTGCTCGCATGGCGGGCAGGCACGTCCATCTTCGTGGTCTCGCGACAGTAATTCATGAAATATCAGGGCTAGCTTCTTGCAAAAAACCGGGTATTGATGTAAGACTTTTTTCACCCACTCGGGGTGGGGAAATACACTCTGCGCCTGTAGCTCAGATGGATAGAGCAACGGACTTCTAATCCGTAGGTCGGGGGTTCGAATCCCTCCAGGCGTGCCAGGAAACAATGTGCCCGGACCGGTTGGGTCCGGGCACACATCTTTTAAGCACGCTGAGGTGAGGATTGTGGACCCTTAGAAACTATGGTGAACTTGCCCTCCTTCGCTTAGGGAACTTGTCCTGAGTGAAGCGAAGGAGGACAAGTAGCCTTCCCGAAGGGAATCCTCCCAGGAACGCCAGGAAAAAAAACACCCGGACCATAAGGTCCGAGTGTCTTCTTGCTAAAAGAAAAAACCCAGCAACTGGCTGGGCTCTAAATAGGTCTGATCTGCTCGAATCTGACTGTTTCTAGGACTCTCCCTTGCTCAGCTTTTCCACATGTGCGTCCCATATCTCTTTAGGGGTCTTGTTGATTGTGGTCGTGACCCTGGCAGCACCTTCTTCCTTTTTGATCTTTTTCCGATCATGCAGGATGACCAGGCCGAATATTACTACCAATGCAAACACACCGATCGTAGCCATGAGACCCGAAGTCATTTCTATTCTCCTTTAGCCCTGATACTCAATGAGACGAGCTCGCAAAAAATGCGGTTTAAGCTTGACTGGCAAACCATTCAGGGACATACTCCACTACTGCCCTGACGATCTCCTTGTCGTACTCGCTCAAAGCCCCCCTGGCTATCAGAGCCTCCACTGTTTTCTCGAGCACAACCATCTTGCCATCGGTGTGAATTATAGCCGGGTAATACTCATTGACAAAGAACTGTTTGAGTCTGAAGCGCATGATCGGGTCATCGGCCATGGCCTTGACCTGTTTTTCAATTTCAGACTTGTCACGGCCCCGTAACCTCGCCTTAGGCGATTGCATCTTCTTGGCTGCATCCTTGATACCGTCAACGGCTTTAAAAATGAGTTGCCAATGCTCAATGTTACCCAGTGAGTTAACCATCAGGCTATTGGTGGAAATTAAATTCTTCTTGCGGTCGATTTTGGCTCCTTCAAGGGGAGGGAAGAAGTAGTTGTCAGAGATGGCACAGAAAGCGCTGACTCCACCAGCAAAGGGCCGGTCCATTAAATCGTACACCGTAAAAAACGGCTTTTGTTCGAAACGGGCGTCCTGAAGGAGTATAAGCTCTTCCTCGGTGTAATGGAAACGCTCGTCCCAGAGTTCTTGCGGGGAAAGATCCTTTCGAGTCAACGAGCTCTGGCTGGTGAGCATGCCCAGGCTCTGGCCCCCTCTCCAGACCAAGGGTAAGGCCCCAACCGTCCACTCGGCACTTCCGCCAATCTCTCCAATCATACTGTGGAAACCTCGGCCATCTGCTAACCGCAGCCCATCAAGTCCCATGACCACAGCCGGGAAGAGGTCCCCGTCCTTGTCAAATGGCGTGGCCACACCCATGGAATTTAGTTCGTCCATTGCTGGGTGATGACGGGGTCGGTCAAGGAAGTAAGCACTCATCTGGGATAGGTCTTTTACGCCGCAGGCGTCGGCGATTATTTGAGTTTCCTCAAGTAAGTCGGTGTCCCTGGGGTTGAATTCCGGAAACATTGAACCGGCCATCCAACGTTCTATGTAGATATCGGGCAAGTGCCTTTTGAAATCGGACTCGGTGATAAAAAGCGCAGTGAGTGAACTGTGAAGACCCTTGACCGACTTGCCCGTACCGTCGATGACGTCGGAGCCCATAGACAGCCGGGTGACTTCCTTGCTCAGTCCGCGGCCGTAGCGGCTGCAATGCTCTTCTTTACCGTAAAGCGCACCAACCGGGATGGTGGGATTCCCACCCGCCTCCAATCCGGGCTTAGCCCTTACCCCCTCGGTTATGGCGCTCTCGATAATCACTTCTTCTCCTACTTCGAAGGTTTCCGTGGTAATTTGCAGCACCTCACCCATAATTTGAGCCGCAACTCGGTCATTATGCCTTTTTAGCTGGTTTATCAAGGATTTAGATTGCTGCTCCTTGGGCACGTTTGCCAGGGCGGCGAAGCCTTCGAGAACAACAGCGGCTGCGGGGAGGGCTGCTGCCAGGATGACTCCCTGACGGAGCTGCTTGCTTCTGAATACACCGAGATTGGAACGTCCGTTCACCCGGTCTTCGATGATAAAAACCGTACCCTTGGCTAATTCGAGGCCGTAAAATTCCAATACTTCCTTATGTCTGAGATTGAAAGTGGAGATCTTCTCCTTACTCATCACCCTGGGCTCGTATCGCCCATTATAGGTCAAGCGCGACTCGGCTATATCGTAACGTAAGGGAATGGCCATGCTTACCACCTCCAGAGATTGTTTACTTGGAATGATCAGTCACTAGTGCCTAGGTGAAACGGCTGCCCGTAGTCTGTTTGGCCGGTTAACCGGTTAAGCCGGTTTTGCCGGTCTTCAGCTAATTCTTACTCTCCGATTGTTTTTCGCTTCTTGCTGTCAGCTTCCTCCTGCCAGCTGTCCTCCGTCCTCTCACTGCTACCTGCCTATTACAACAAATGACAGCGAAGCGTAGTGACCTAATGACGGCGAAGCCGAATGACGACCTTAAGGCTGCGGTAGCGGCTCTTCGGTTTTTGTCTCACTGGGCTTTTCTTCTACTGGTCCTTCGTCCTTTTTTACCACCTCACTGGTTCCTGGCGCCGGTACGCCGGCAGCCTCGAGGTTTATGATTTTTGTCTCCTGCTCTTCAATTTGTTTGGTAAGCCCATTGATTTTTTGTTCTGTAGTATCCCGTTTTGCCTCGAGCCTGATACTATCTCCTTCAATCTTGAGTATTTTGGCCTTGAGGTCGGCAATCTTGTTTATGTTGTCTTCCTTTTCACCCAGGTTCGCCTTGTCTACGACCTCCAGTTTGGCGAGGTCCAGCTTAACCTCGGCTGCATCTTGATACTTATCGGCTATATCCTCCTGGTAATCGACATGTTTCTTTCGCAGAGAGGCCAGTTCGCTCTTCATCTCAGCAAGCTTCAACTTCTCTTCGGCGACCTGCAGATTAAATGCGGCCTCATGCACCTCCGTCTGCTCCTCGGAAGGCACCTGGGCAAGTAGCTCGTCCGTGTTAGAAGTCCCGGATATTGAACTTGTGAGCTTGCGGGTAGTCTCACAACCTGTGAGCAGTGAGAAAGCAAGCAGGAAAACCAAGCTAATATAACTAAGACTTTTCATGACCTCTCCCTCCCTTGCAGTTTGATTATCCGTTTTACAACTTATTTTTGCGCCAAATGCTGTTTCCTCTGAACAAACGGTTAGATACTTGGCATTCACTCTTTAGAAGCTTCGTCTGGATCTATGATTAGAGTTTGAAAGGCTTCGAATGCCCTGGGGTCCATCTCTTTCGATTTTAGGTGTTCCAGGGCGGCCTTTGCTATGGCCCTGCGATCTTTTCCCGATATTCTTAGGAAACGGACACCCATACCTCGGGGGGTGATGTCGTCATCTGGGCCGTAGATGTTTGACCAGATAACTTCAGCCTTTACCTCGATGGCCTGCTCTGGAGCAGTGATGACCATGTCGAAGACGTCGTTTAGCCTAAGAGGTTTGGCGCATGAGACAAAAGCTCCGTCCGTGCCTAGGTCGAGGGTCACCCCCTCCATAGAGCCTTTTTCTGTTTTAACCGTTACTGGCCATTTAACTTTGACCCGTGGACCCCCGCGATCTCCTCCGCCAGTGACCATATTTGTGCCTCCAGTTCTGGAAAACAATCAGCCCAGGGATTGAGCTAGAAAAGAACTATCCGGTTTTCGGTTCACTTTATTATACCGCCAGTACCAGGTTCGTTCATAGAAGGGTGCCAGCCTTGGTGGTTTTATGTGAGCAGCTCTTGTCGAAATTCTGGATGTCACCCTAAGGAGAATAAACCACGGTTACAATATTCAAGTCAACGAAAAAGCTACACTCCATAAACAGTCAAAGGGTGCAAGGCTAGGCATGCCTTTTGCAATGAATCTCTCTGGTTGGGCAATCAGAAAAAAATCCACAGTCCAGAAGCTTCCGAGGTGAGGAGGAGAAGTCATGAGATTGACACTCGTGGCCATAGGTGTTTTGAGCATGGTCTTACTTGGTTTAACGGGGTGTGCCAGCAAGGGTCCCGTGCAAACGGAAACCTTTGAGCAAGTAGCGGTAGAGGAGACGGCAGAAGAGATAAGTGAGCCCTGCACAAACCTCGAAATGGCACTGGCAAGGGCGGAAGAGCTGACTCATGATAAGTATTACGGGGCAACCCAGTACGACGGGGCCATCCAGTTCGCTTTTGACAGCTACATGCTCTCGGCAGAAGCCAAAAAGGCTATAGATGCTGTAGTCGTACCCTTGGTGGAAGCTCACAAAAATTTCTATATCGAGTTGCAAGGGCACACGGACGGTTTCGGCGCAGAGGCTTACAATTTTCAACTCGGTTTGAACAGGGCCAGGGCGGTAATGGGCTACCTTTACCAAGAGCATGGCTTTTCTTTGCAGCGGATGAATGGGTTTTCTTGCGGCGAATTGAAACCCGTGGCGGACAATGACCTTGATGACGGCCGGGCGGAAAACCGCAGAGTTACCCTGGTAGTGATAGAGTAACGAGCCCAAAAAGGTAAGTGCATAGCGCATTGTGAGCAAGAAATGCGTGAAATGCGGCAAAGGCGAAAAAGGCAAACTTCTTTTCAGGTTTGATATTCTTTGTCCCATACTGTTTATAAAAAAAGGAGCCAAGGGCTCCTTTTTTTTGGGCCTTACACTTCTTCAAGGCTTCCCAATGGTGATTTCACCCCTTCTAATTTTAGTGTAGAATCAAACCTTCTATTATGTAACAATTCAGCGGGCAGGATTAGTATTGCCAGGCGAATGGTAAGTCAAATACCCCTGTTCAAAATATGGGCCTGGAGAGGTAGATCATCATGGGTTTCTTTAGGGCTTCGGCTGGATTTAAGGGTGTGAGGCGTCTTGGGAGTATAGCCAAGGTACTTATCAAGCACGGTCTCGGCGATGTGGTCGAGCGGATTGTGAGCCGCAAAGAAAAGGAAGTGGAACTAGGCAAGGTCAAGCCTACGGCTATTAAACCCGGAGTACTGTCGCCACGCCGCTTGAGGTTGATTCTGGAGGAGTTAGGGCCCAGCTTCATCAAGCTGGGTCAGTTGATGAGCACCCGGGCAGATATTTTCCCACCCGAATACATTGAGGAACTCAGGAAATTACAAGATCGAGTTCCTCCCATTCCCTATTCAGAGATCGAAAAGGTGATCGAGGAAGAACTCAAGCAACCGGTGGCAGACATTTTCTCCGAATTCAACCGGGAACCTTTTGCCGCTGCTTCGGTGGCTCAGGTTCATCACGCTACCCTGCCCAGTGGTGAGAAAGTCGTGGTCAAGGTCATTCGTCCCGGCATCACCAAGAAGGTCAGGGAAGATATTCGTCTGATGTACTATCTGGCCGATAAGATAGAGAAGTCCTTTGATGTGGGCCGGATATTGGCGCCCACGAACTTGGTGCGGGAGTTCGAGCGGACTATTTTCAAGGAAATTGACATGCTCATCGAGGCTGGCAGCATTGAGAAGTTCGCCCACAACTTCCGGGAGGTTGATGAGCTATACATTCCCAAGGTCTACTGGGATTACATTACCAAATCCATCCTGGTGATGGAACGGATCGATGGCATCAAGATGGATCATGTCGATGAACTCAAGGCCCACGGCATAGATCCAAAAGAGGTGGCAAGAATAGGTCTGCGCTCCTTTTCAAGGCAGTTGATGGAATTCGGCTTCTTCCATGCAGACCCTCACCCTGGCAATACCATTGTGATGTACGATGGCCGCGTGAGCCTGGTTGACTTCGGTATTACAGGCTATCTGGACGAAGAGACCATGCGGCAAATAGCAAACATTTTTCTGGGCTATGCCGAGCACGACTACGACATGTTGATGGATGCGTTCTTGGAAGCGGGCATAATCCATGAAGAAACAATAGATCTGGATAGCTTCAGGATTGATCTGAAAGATGCAAGTGAAGCCTTCTACGGCCGTTCGTTGCAGTCTATATCTGTGAAAGATGTCTACGACCAGATTATTTATCTGGCTCTTAAATATCACCTCCAGTTACCCAGGAACCTTTTGCTGCTTTTGAAGACTTTTGTTCAGACTGAGGCACTCGGGAAGATTCTGGAGAGCGACGCAAGTCTCCTGGAGTTCACCAAACCCTACGCCAAGAAGCTACTCGAGCGCGGCTATGACGCAAAAAAGATCTTCAAGAATATCGGCAGGGATACCCGCTATGTGGGCAAATACGCCAAGGTTATGCCCAAGTTTGTCCACGATATACTCAAACAGGTGGCCAAAGGCAAACAAAGAGTTGAGATCTGGCACGAAGGTTTTCAGCAGCTTGATATAAAATTTGAAAAAGGTCTCAATCGACTAACAGTCGGCCTGGTGATCTCTGCTTCCATCATTGCTGCTGCCATGGTGCTCAATTCGGCTCAGAAAGTCCTTGTTTTTAATGTGGAATTCCTTGGCCTGGGACCAGTTTCTCTCACTACCATTCTGGGTGTAGTTGGCTATGTAATTGCCACCGTTTTGGGGGTTTGGCTGATCGTCTCAATTTACCGCTCGGGAAAATTGTGAAGCAATAGGCAGTATGCGAGACAGGCTAGACAGGCGAGAAAGGCAATCTGTCCTCTGATCTCCGACTTCCGACCTCTCACTTTACCTCTTACAATAAATGACAGCGTAGCGCAGTGACCCAATGACGGCGAAGCCAAGTGACAGCGTAGCGCTAGCTGCCAGCTCCCTTGCTGTCCGCCTAGGGCAGCAAGGGTTCTAACGGGCACCCCTGACAGCGGGTCTTGCGCTGGCAGTGGAGCTTTCCCACTCTCACCAACAGGGCGTGGTATTGGTTGAACAGTTTCACTTCTAATGGCAGGTGCTGGGTGAACAACTCCTGCAGTTCATCATAGCTAACCTCTTCACCAACAAGGCCGTGGCGGCTCATAACCCGGTAAGTATAGGTATCTACGACGAAGACCGGTTTCTGTAAGGCATAAAGCAGGATACTGTCGGCCGTTTCCGGACCTACGCCGTTGACGGCCAAAAGCTCCTTTCGCAACCTGCCCGTCTCTGTCTGCTTCATAGATTCAAGATCACCGGAGTAAGCCTCGGTAACAAATTCAATCAAATTCTTCAGCCGACGGGCTTTTAGGTTGTAATAGCCGGCCGGTTTAATTAGCCGTGCCAAGTCCGCAGTGGGCATGGCCTGGAGCTTGTGCGGATTGAGCAGATTATGCCGCTTCAAGCTGGCCATGGCCTTCTCAACTCCCTGCCAATTCGTATTTTGGGTAAGCACGGCTCCAACCAGCACCTCCAGGGGGCTTTCTGCCGGCCACCAGTGCTGCGGGCCGTAAGCCTCAAGCAAAAGCTGGTAGATCTCGTTGAGTCTGTCAGAAAGGGTGTTCATTCGAATATCCGAAAGCCGTTTTTCTGGGCCAGGTCAAAGTTCAATGGCATTGCCAGGAACTACCGGGACAAGTAGCCAGAATCCAGTAGGCAAAAAGCAAAGAGCAAGGGGCATAAGACACAATTCGAATTTCGCAATCCCCAGTCCTAAATGCCTAAAATGTCTAAAGTGTCTAAAATGCCTAAAGTTATTTCTCGCCCTGTGGTCTGCGCCTCTCTTCAATCCGCAATCCGCACTCTACAATTTACAATCTACAATCTGCAATCTAAAATCTGCAATCCCCAATCCCCCTGCCGGGCAATAGATGAGTGAGACTCTCCTCTTTGAGGCTGCGGCTTACCTGTCTCTATTTGGCCAAAAAGCTTATTGACACTCGCCCTTTCTCTTTGCTAGTGTTCAGAACACCGGCAATGGAGTCTGCCGTAAACCGCCTGCCTATTTAGGGGCTGATGACTCCTACTTCAAAACCGTTTGGGGTAGGAGTCAGCACAAAGCCTACCCCACCGTACATTCCAATTGGGTTTTTTATTTTGGGCCCTGCGAAGATGCAGCCTTGCAGGAACCTGTCCCAGGAGAGGATCATGCTTGACCACTACAAACAGATCAGCCAGAAGCTCATGAGCTGCATCGGGAAATTGGCTGCGATCTCCATCAGGCGGGGTGACGATAAAGTCGAGAAGAACCTCCGAGAGATCGGGGAAAAACTGGACGGAAACCGCTTCCACCTGGTCGTGCTGGGCCAATTCAAGAGAGGAAAATCCACTTTCATCAACAGCCTTTTGGGGGATAAGGTGCTGCCCACTTCCGTGGTCCCCCTTACTTCCATCGTCACTCTCCTTAAGTATGGTGAAGAGGAGGAGGTTGAAGTTCTGTTCAACGACGGTAACAAAACCACCATCTCCCGGAATCAACTGGAAGAATATGTTACGGAGAGGGGCAACCCTTCTAATCAGAAGAACGTCAAACATGTTGAGGCATCTTACCCCTCCGGCTATCTCAAGGACGGTGTGTTCATCATCGACACTCCCGGGGTGGGCTCTACTTTCGAGAACAATACCGAGATGACCTATAATTACCTGCCGAGAGTAGACGCTGCCCTCTTTCTGTTGGCGGTGGACCCGCCCATCAGTCAGTCTGAAATAGCATTTCTTGCCGACGTTAAAGACTATGTTGAGAAGATCTTTTTTGTCCAGAATAAGATTGACTACATGAACGAAGAAGAGCGGAAGGAATCCATGGCCTTCTCCAAGGAGGTAATCGAAAAGGCACTCGGTTCCGACAGCATCACCATTTATCCAATTTCCGCCAAGCTCGCCCTGCAGGCAAAACAGTCAAAGAACAAGAAACTTTTAAGAAAGAGCCGGCTGCCTGAGTTTGACAAGGTACTGGGCGATTTTCTCCTTAAGGAAAAGGGGAAAACCGTTCTGCGTTCGGCTCTCAACAGTACCAGGAAACTTCTCTCTGATGAGGAGTTTGCCATCCAGTTGGAACTTCGAGCCATTGCCACACCCCTGGAGGCTCTTGAGCAAAAGATTCACCTTTTCCAGGAAAAAATGGAAGTGGTCAGGCAGGACCGTGAGGACAATGTTTACTATTTCCAAGGCGAGATCAAGCGCCTCATTGACATACTGGATCGCGACCTGGACAGACTCAAAAAAAGTGAGATACCAAGATTGATGAAAGAACTGGAGGCGATTGGCGAAAAGTACCAGCACAAGAGCGTCTCCCAGTTCGTCAAGCTTATGGAGGCAGCGCTAAACGAGGGTGTCGTTCGCACCTTTGATGACTGGATCGTCAAAGAGGAAGAGCGGCTGAATCAGGAGTATGCTCGCATTTCCAGTCGCTTTTCCAATCGGACCAATGAGATCATCGACGCTATTGTCACTGCCTCCATGGAGCTTTTTGATCTGAAGCTGGATAGATTTGCCGCAGAAGAGACTATCAACAGGGACAGTCAGCTTTATTACATGGTGGGTGACCCGCCAAGATTTTTTGACTTGGAGGGGGCGTTTGATTTTTTTTCCCAGAAGATTTTACCTAGAAACTTTTCTCAATCCATGGTGCTCAGAGACCTGCAAAAGAAAATTCCCGAAAAGATCGACAAGAACAGCGGCAGGGTCCGTTGGGATTTCATGGACCGGATCAACAAGAGCTTCCTGAAGTTTCGCTGGGAGCTGAATTTGACCATTGATGCCACCAAAGAAGGGATCGAGAAGGCCATCGACAAGGCAATGGAGCTGAAGAAAGCAAGCGCGGCCGAGGTTGAAAAGGCCACGAAGCTGATCAGCGGACAATACGAAGAACTCAAATTGGTTAAGGTGGATCTTCAAGCCCTGGAAGATGCCATACAAGCCTTGTAGCCGGCCAGGCAGATTGGTCAACCCTGCTGCAACACAAGTTGGTAAAAACATGCCTTCGTGGTAAGGTAAGCGCGATTCCGCCCCCATGCTCCCCATAATTGATTTGTTGATTTTCTCATTTTTCGGAGGACAGTCATGGCAATAAGCCTGGCACTGATTGTAGTCTTCGGCCTGGCAGCGGATATCATTTTCCGCAAATTCAAGCTTCCTGGCCTGGTTGGCATGCTCATTGTCGGAGTTCTGGTAGGCCCCTACGTCATAGGTCTCATGCGACCTGAAATGATGGAGGTCTCTGCCGACTTCAGAAGAATCGCCCTAATTGTCATTCTGCTGCGGGCTGGATTCGAGCTGCGACGGGACACCATGCACCGGGTAGGTAAAACAGCGCTAATCATGTCAGCAGTGCCGGCCATCTTTGAAATTGCTGCAGTGGTGGCAGTGGCGCCTTACTTCCTGGAAATCTCCCTCCTCGAAGCCGCCATTCTGGGCAGCATTCTGGGAGCGGTTTCCCCGGCAGTGGTGGTGCCCCTGATGATCGATTTTATGGAGAGGGGCAAAGGGGCCAAGAAGGGAATCCCAACAATGATATTGGCGGCCTCCTCCGTGGATGACGTCTTTGTCATTGTCCTCTTTACCATCTTTCTCGGTATGTATGGCGGCCACAAGGTCAATATCGCCTGGCAACTTGCCGGTATACCTATATCCATCGTCCTGGGGATAATTGTTGGTTTGATTCCCGGTTATCTACTCTACCGGCTTTTTCTCAAATACGACTGGCAACCTCCCCGGCGCACCCTTCTGGTTATAGGAACTTCCATATGTCTCATGTGGTTGGAGGAAATCGCCCACAATGTAGTGCCCATTGCCGCCCTGTTGGGGGTGATGGCCATAGGCTTCATCATCCTGGAAAAAGAGGAAGCCATTGCCCACATCATCTCCCAAAAGCTCAAGAAGCTCTGGGTTTTTGCGGAACTGCTGCTTTTTGTCCTGGTGGGAGCTCAGGTAAATGTATCTGTGGCCTGGAAAGCGGGGGCGGCGGGGCTGGCGGTTATTTTTATCGGCCTGGTGGCCAGATCGATTGGTACCTACCTGTCGGTTTTGGGCACCGATTACACTTGGAAAGAGCGCTTGTTTTGCGTGGTTGCTTACGTGCCCAAAGCAACTGTTCAGGCGGCCATCGGCGCAGTCCCCCTGGAAGCTGGGGTGGCCGGTGGTGAGGTGATTTTAGCTGTGGCAGTGCTCAGCATCCTGGTGACAGCACCCCTCGGTGCCATTGGCATTATGCTCCTGGGTGAACCCATCTTGGAAGAAGAGAAACTCACGACCTACCGGTTCAAGACCCTAAGAGTGAAATTGCAGCTGCCAAGGGTAGGCGAGAGAATAAGAAGCAAAAGATATGGAACTATCTGGAAGATAATAGAAGAGAAGGAGGTTTGGCTGAAGACGCCTGGAACTGAAGGGAAGGAACCCGGGCCCATGCCGGCAATCTATTTGAGATTCTGGCAGCCGGAGTCGAGCAGTTCAGCCGGCACGGGCAAGACCATGGAGTATAGATACAGTTTTGTTGACACCTCATTTCATGCCAACTGGGAAATTCTCTATGACTAGCGCAGAACGCATGGCGAAAAGGCATAGGGCATAGAGCATAGGGTTAAAATTTCGAAATTAAGATTCCGCAATTCTCGATTCCCATAGTGCTTAGTGCTTACTGCATAGTGCCTAGTTCGCAAAGCTCTATGAGCTTTGCGTAGACTCGTCCTCCCCATACCTTCTTTTCTTAATCATCATCCTGACAAATCCGGCAACAGTTATCAATGCTGCGAGAAAAAAGAGGATCGTATACAGGTTATTTGCCAGGTAAGTGAACCAGGTAATCTTTTTTCTCAGATGGGTATGCCATCTTCTCTCGAGTTCATCAAAGGGAATTGAAAAACTTTTCAAAACTGCCAAATCTATTTCACTGCCCTCCTGCAGATGTCCAAGGAGGTCTAGAATTCGCTCTCGGCCAAATTCATGGTTGATAAACTCAACAAAACTTTTACTCTCCTCATAGGCCAGCAGAAGGGACTCTTTGTCCCTGGGGAAACTCTGACTCAATCTTTTCATGCTCAACAGATTGTTTGAGAGTACAGCCTTATCCAGAATCGATCCCTTTCTGCTCATCATGATCTCTGCAATGCCGTCGCTGGCCAACTGGGAAATTCCCTCATCGAGCCACCGTGGTAGCCTGCCATTCTTAACCCGGTTATGTAGAAGCAAATGACACAGTTCGTGCTTCATTATTGTGCCGAGACTGAAGGGGGCGGTATTCATCTTCGTATAGTCGATCACCATCAGTTTTCTTTGGGGAACAGCGTAAGCAACAACCACTTCGCTCCCGGTCATTTCCTCAAATCTCTCCCGATTGGTGGTGAGCACCAATGTTGGCCTGAAATCCAGAGTCCAGTTCAAGCTACTCTCTAAATCACTTTTTATCGTGGGAAAGATGTTGACGGCTTCATTTGCAACAAATCTCAATGGCTCTTCGAATACAATAACTATCTCAGCTGTTTGAATTACACTTGCCTGCTCGGCATAAAGAGATGGGTGGAACATTACCAAAAAAATAACAAGCAAGAATAGTTCTTTTCGGGCCATCTTATTATTCAATCTATTAGCTGAAGGATGAGGATGAATACCGCATAAAATCTTTCAGTCTTTGTAGATTATTACCCCAGGGTAGTCAACTTGCTATCAAATCAAATCTCTCAAAGAGACTTAGAGGAAAAGAGAAGGTTCACAGATAAAATTGATTAATTCGCTGATTTGGTATCTCCGGTCCGACTTCGGGCAACCGGATTCTTCTATGGCTTGAATTTTGCAAGCAAAATCCTCCTTGATTGTTAGAGACCTTGGATAACGTTCCAGGTTTACCTAGCAGGGAGGTCAACGTCATGTTCCGTTTAATAAGAATGTGTCCAAAGTGCAGGGCGAGGATTTTGCTAAGGGCCAGGGTAGGGCAGCGGGTGACTTGCCCCGAATGTAAGAGCTCTTTCGTAGCTCAAGAAAACTAGAGGCAGTAAAGGAATAAGGCTTAAGAGACTAACTGATCAAGATCGAAAGAAGGGTGGAAAAAGCCATGACTCTCACCAAAGCTGACATTGCGGATACCATTAGCGACCAGGTGGGCTACACCAAGAGAGAATCCCTCAAAGTAGTAGACTACCTTTTCGAGTACATCAAGACTTCGCTGGAAACTGGCGACGATGTCCTCATAAGCGGCTTCGGTAAGTTCTCGGTGAAGGATAAGCGGGCGAGGAAGGGCAGGAATCCTCAAACCGGGGATCCCATACTTTTGTCACCCAGGAAGGTGGTAACCTTCAAATATTCTGGGAAGCTGCGAGATATGATCAATGATGATGTTTAGGCCGGGATGAACATGATTTTCAATGTCCATTCTGAGCCTTTAGAGGGGAAGTGGCTTATTCAAAAAGTTCCTCCTGGATTTCGATCCTGCGCTGCTCTAGTGCATACTTCAGAAACTTCCTTTCAGCCTTTCTGTAGTCTTCCTCCCCGTAATAATTGCGGTTCTCCTCTGTTCGGAAGATAGCTCTATATTTTTCTAACAGCAGCCGGATACCTGACTTATTTTGTATCTTCATTTTCTTAATCACAACCTTTCAATCTTTGATTTACAGCCTTTACAACCACCTCTCTTCTCCACTCCTCCTTTCTTCCCGAAATTCAGTCATCAAAAACTCCCTGCTGTTTCTACTCGACGCTCTGTTGCTCAAAAGCAATCTTGATCAGTTTGGAGTCTCCTGAGGAAACTACAAAGAGTTTAATTTCGAGTTAGGCAAGCCGACAATTTCTCATGTAACTTTCGATTGTTGGTGCTGACAGTTACAAATACACTTAACACAAATCGTACCAATCCCAGATGATTGATTTATTATTAATAATTACCAATATTTAAGTGGTAAAACGGGAAAATTTGTCCAGGAAATCCTGGGTAATCCGATGCCAACAGTGGAAAAAATTTTCCACTTTTTCCCGCGTGGTTATCATGAGTTCATGGCTGTAGGATCATTTTTTGCTTTAATTTTGATAATTTGGCATGTATTTTGCTTTTTTAATGACCTAAAGGTTTGAAAATAAAGCATGTTTCTGTAATTGCTTGGTTTTTGGAACTTAACTGAGAGCATGAGAGGGTAGGGGAAGAGGGCCACAACAAGATGATCTACGACGATAGACGAACATACCCCAGAGCCGAGGTAAAATGGCCTGTTTCCGCAGTTACACCTGAGGGGACCATCCATGGCGAGACGAAGAATCTCAGCATGTTGGGGGCTTTTATCTGCTGTCCTCAACCTCTGAGATTAAATGAAATAGTGGCATTGACCATCAATATCCCGGACACGGAGCACTCACTCACAGTTAGGGCACAAGTGGTGTGGTCAAATGGTTGCGCTTGCGAGGACGAGGCGAGCCCAAATGGCATGGGAGTCAGGTTCATATGGCATTGCGGAATCCTGACTAACGAGAATTGAAGCGAGAGGTAGTCATTAACAAAGGATACTCGTCATGACCCTAACAAAAGCAGAAATCGCCGAACAGGTCCACAATCAGGTAGGCCGGAACAAGAAAGAATCCGCGCAAATGGTTGAAGCTCTTTTCGAAACCATCAAGGAGTCTCTAGAAGAGGGGAAGGATGTCATGATCAGCGGTTTCGGAAAGTTCTCTATCCGTGACAGAGGAGAAAGAAAAGGCAGGAACCCACTCACTGGCGATGCAATAATGCTACCGGCAAAGAAAGTGGTGACTTTCAGATGCTCTGGAAAACTCAGGGAGAAAATAAACGGGGAAACAAAGTGAGCCTCTTTTTTGCCTCCTGTGAAAGGTTAAACTGTTCCAGAAAGACGGATAAGGCGATATGGTCTTAGGAATCAAGAGCCGCGGGCAGCCTAGAGCCAAAATAAAATGGCCCGTTTTAATGCAGACCACTAGCGGTTCAATAAGCGGGGAGACCCAGAACATCAGCACCAGTGGTGCCTTCATCTTCTGCCAGGATCCGTCAGGTCTAGAAGACAACTTCCAGATAATTATCAAGGTTCCTCACCGTCAGTCGCTGAGCATATCAGCAAAGGTCGTTTGGAAGACAGCTTCCACAATGAATGACAAGGCTCCAGGTTCTGGTATCGGCGTCCAGTTCTCAGGAATCTCAGCAGACGATCGGAGGCTTCTCCAAGCCTTGATCGCAAAACACCGATAGTAACTTGTGTCCATCCAGAGATTCCGGGTAAACATTAACTAATTCCTCCTATCTTTCATCCCTTGGCACCATGTTTGCATTAAAACTCCAATGAGGTGGGCGTAAAGCTCACCCATACCATTTCCCTAGTCCCCCATTGGCACAGGAGAGTCGGTGGGGGACTTTTTTTCCCTGCCAGACCTCACCTTTTCCCCTTGCGCCTAACCTAGTCTAGCCTGTATATTCCACAAATCTGTTTCGCCAAATATCCGACCAGATTAATACTTCTGAACTCCGCTGCCGAGCTTGCTTCTGCCGGCACCTGGCTCGAGAAGCAAAGAAAGATTTTCTGAGGGAAAGGGGTGTGAGAACAGTAAGGAGAATATCAAGATGAAAAGGGTTTTAATAATAGTAATATTATTTACTATCCTCCCTGCCAACACTTTTCCTGCGGTCCAACAAAAGGATCAGCTATTGCAGGCAACAACAGCTGCTTTGGTGGTCCAGTCTCTTCAATTAGGTGATAAAGCACAACAGTTATTTAGCATAAAGGACGGTCTTCTAAAGATCGTAAGAATAAGAGAAGGTAATCTTACCTCTCAAGAGGATATGATGATTGATGCAGCCACAGAGATGAAGTATATTGCTACGGTCGCCTATTTCGAAGGTAATCTATTAGGGGCTGTGTTGGCTTTAAAAAAAGAGTTCAAGTTACATTTTATTAATGATCGAATATTGGAACTTGAGAATGCTATAAAAGGTACCATTTCAAGCTTACAAGCTATACAGGTTGCACACTCAAGAATAGAGGAGAGGTCGGCCAGAGGCCAACTGGATAGATCAATCAAGGCCGTAGGGGAAATACTGGAGATATACAAAAATAGCATTGAGATCTTGCAGAGGATAAAGAAGAAAGAATTTGGCGAAGAGGAGATAAAACAACCGTAAAAAGCCCGATAATGCCCGAGGGAATTGAAATAATTGTAAGGAACCGTTAGGCTAAAAGAGCAACTCAGTATCAAGCAGTCTTGTATCAATACGATGTGGGTCCTATCTGCCACGAGATCGAGCCTGGAACTAGCAAAGAACCAGGCCTGGAGGACTTGGTCTTGAGCTCCCCCAAGTGAACGGCTCAAGGCACAGGGCCTTTGTTAGCCAGCAGCAGGCAGTCGTTTCAACTAGGCACTAGGGACTAAGCACTAGGCACAGCAGGTCGACGCGGGGACCCGCCCGCCTCGCCTGAAGGCGAAGCCGATGGCGGGCAGGCGCGGAGAAACGGCGAGACGGCGATGAGAGGTCAGAGGACAGACGACAGATGGTTCAAAGTACTGAATACCCGCCCGCCTCGCCTGAGCGGCTCGCGATGGCGGGCAGGTCGAACAGCAGAACAAGGAACCGCAGAATGATGAAGTGATCACTTAGATATTGGAAATTCCTTGTTCGATATTCTGCGGTTCGAAGAGGCGGTAGCTCAGATGAAGTCAATTTTGATTGCTTTTCTCCTGAATTCTGGATTCTGACTCCTGGCTCCTTGCTCTATGCCCCATGCTCTATGCTCCATGCCCTAGGCCTTACGCCTTATGCCTTAAACCTCTTGGTCCGGCAAAGCCATTGAAACTTGACCTGGCCCATCGAAGATCCCGCTATGCGGGGAAGGACCAAGTTTTCTTTGCCCAAATAAAGAGGCAGCCCATGAACAGTTACGAAATTCATTTGGCAGGAGACAAGAGATGCATATTTTGTGGTGCCCAGGGAGATAGTGTGCAGCTTCTGAATACAAGAGCAGAGTGTAAAGGGGGAGTGGAAAGCTATTATTTTCGCTGTGGCCAATGCCGGCAGTATTTTGTGGAATACTGGATCAACGGAGAATTGAAGACTGTGCTAGCCTCGTGAAGGGGGCCTCAGTGTGGTTCGGGCGAACCCAAGGAAAAAGATCAGACCCATTCACAAAGCAGTTAACCGTAAAAGGACGTGGGGATGGCGAAGCTCAATAAGATCGCCCTGGGGTTAATAACAGAGCTGGAGTCTATTCGGGATGAGTTGGGCTCAGCACTGGACAACATAGAAGGCAAAGGTAAAACTGACGTTATTCATGCACATGGCCGTCTTGCAGACTTGGCAGCAAATGTCACTCTTCTGGTCGGGCAGTTCAGCCTAAAGAATTTGGCCAAATTCATCAGGGGGAGGACAAAAAGGGGATAGCCTGCCGAAGAGTTCAGGATGACATTGAGTAGGTTGCGGATGGAAAGCAACTAAAGAAAAGGAGGAGAGCCGATGAAAGCAGTAGTCTACGAAGAATATGCCCCGGATGATGATTTTAAGCGGATTCTGAAGGTGAAAGAAATTGACGAGCCCAAACCGAAGCCCAATCAAGTGGTTTTCCAGGTAAAGGCAGCAGCGCTCAACTACAACGACATCTGGGGAATGCGAGGAACGCCCATTCCAGTACCCTTGCCCCACATTTCGGGCTCGGACGCAGCAGGGGAAGTGATTGCTGTAGGGGAAGATGTAAAGCAGATTAAAGTTGGAGACAGGGTTGTGTCTCACTCAAACATGTCCTGCAGGGTTTGTGCGGCCTGCACCGATGGTCGGGAGTTCGATTGCAGGTACAGGACCATTTGGGGTTTTGAGACAGGGCCGCTGTGGGGGGGATTTTCCGAAGTCACCTATCTCCCCGAGGTAAATGTCATAAAGATACCGGATAAGGTGAGCTACGACGAGGCTGCGGCAGCTTCGATGACCTTGCTCACTTCCTGGCACATGCTGGTTGGGAGAGCCAAGATCAAACCCGGACAGACCGTGCTGGTCATGGGGGGCGGCAGTGGTGTGGGAAGTTTTGGCATCCAGATTGCCAAGCTTTACAACTGCACGGTAATCGCCACAGCCAGCGGGGATAAGTTGGACAAGTGTCTAGAACTCGGGGCAGACTACGCCGTGGATCACAGGAAGGAGGACTGGCCCAAGCAAGTGAGGGCCATAAGCAAGGAAATTGGCCAGAAAACCGGTGTGGTTCCTGGCATAGACGTCTCTTTTGACCACATTGGCGAGACCCATTTTAACCAGCAGCTGACTCTGCTCAAGTATGGTGGAACTCTGGTCCAGTGCGGGGCAACAACGGGCTATGACGCCAAGGCCGACCTCAGGCACATTTTCTTTAAGGGTACAAACATACTTGGCTCAAGCCAGGGAACCAAGGCCGAGGTAGAACAGGGATTCTACTGGATGTCCCAAGGAAAGATAAAGGCTGCCATAGACTCCGTATACCCCTTTGAAAAAGCGGCAGAGGCTCACACAAAGATGCTTACAGGCAAAGGGTTGTTCGGCAAGATCCTCTTGAAGCCAGAATGATCTCGAACTCAAAAGGTAGCATGGAGCATAGGGCACGGGGCATGGAGTCTTGTCAATTAGTTGATTAGAGAATTAGTTAATTCGTTAAAAGCGTTAAAACCGTTGAATTCGCCTGCCCGCCATCGCGAGCCCTATCGGCATTGCGAGGCTTCAGCCGAGGTGGACGGGCCGCTCAGGCGAGGCGGGCGGGTTGAAACCGTTCAATTCGCAAGACTCACTTGCAATTTGAAGGCTCCTACCTATTACAACGAATGACAGCGAAGCGTAGTGACCTAATGACGGCAAAGCCAAAATGACGTGAAGCTCGATCAGAGTGAAGCAGTGGTGCCTAGTGCTTAGTTCCTAGTGCCTAGTTGAATAGCTGCTCGCTGAATAAGACCGGCCAATGGGCTAAGATTTGCGAGAATGTTCCGCCGTAAGGGTTGCTTCTCTTCCCTCAGGGGCAGGGGCAGACACCCTGATCGTGTAGTTTTTGCCAATTCTGACAATGTCCCCGTCGCAGAGCTCAGCTGACATCACTCTTTTGCCGTTAACAATAGTGCCGTTCTTACTTCCTTGGTCAGAGACAAGTATTTTTCGCCCCTTTACTGCAATGGTCGCATGGAGGCGGGACACGGTCATGTCCTTGAGAACGATGTCATTTCCGTGGACGCGCCCAATGGTTAGATTAGCTCCATCGGCGAGAGAATACTCTTTCAGGACAAGGTCTTGCAGGGTCAGTTCCAGCTTGAACGTACTCATTTTCCGATCCGATCGATTTGGTTTGCCATAGCAACCGATGCAACGATTATACCGCAGCAGAGGTTGCTGAGCGGATGCAAGTGCGGTGAGTTACTTTCTTGTAGATTGGATCGGGTATTTTGTCAATTAGCCAAATCTTGCCTTGTTCACTCTCTCTGAGATGCTCAAAGGGCTTAACGGGTTGACTAATTGGGATTTGAGATGTAGCTTACCCTCCAAGAGAAACCCCTTGACCCGACCAATCAGATGAGCTGGAAAAAATCAAGATTTATCTCTGTAATGGTTTTTTTATCGCTGGTCATGGCCGCATTTTTCAGTGGCCATGCTTTTGCGGATGCTTTTGTCGACAGGCTGGTTAAGTTTGACGGCAAATTATTGAAAGGAAAACTGGACCAAGATGACAATCTTGAGTTTCTTGGACAAGGAAAATGGGAGTCACCGGTTAAGCTTAGATTCAGTCTATTTGTGCGGGCGCATTTCGAATTGGTCCCCTTCATTGAAACAGAGACTCGGGGAATATTGGGTGAATACGCCGTTACTTTTACTGTAGTCCCGAAGACAAGGCGCGCTTCTTACCAAAATCTTAGGTTCAAGATTTTAACCAGTACGGGGAGCGAGATAGTCAGTAGTGGTGTGGCTGCACCGAACGGTTCGGGGTGGGTGATAGGAATAGCAACTGACGAGAAGCCTTTTGACATACACGTCTCATACACAACGGAAAGGGGACGGGAGCTAACCCCTGTCCCTTCAGAGGGTAGCGATCCTTCTTGACTAAGCCCGGATATTTCATGAATCGCCTGCTGTGCTTTGTTGGCTAATAGACCAAATAGACTTTGGCCTTTTGGCCAGATTTGGCATTTTGACCAACCCGCCTGATCTTGTCTACTGGATTTAAGTAGCTGTATCTAATAAACTTGTCGACTTTTTCTCTCTTTTGGCATTTTCCCTGCGAATACAATCAAATCCAAAAGGTGGGTTGGCAACCTCCTCTCCACCTTATAGCCCGCCCCCATCAGCTAAGTGAGTCCGGCTTGATGGGGGCATTTCTTGAGATACCGCATTTTGTTGTTCATCGAACAACCGAGGCCTATTTGATAAAGACCAAAGAGAAAACAAAGGGGTGATTAATGGCAGAAAATCAACGGGGATATCCTAGGGCCGACATCAAGTGGCCAGTTGTGGTAAAGAGCGATAAGAGAACCATGGAGGGGGTAACCTCGAATGTCACCCCCAACGGAGTGTTTATCCACTGCCAACAACCATTGAGACTAAATGAAGTTTTTGATATGGACATTAGCATTCCCGGTTCAGACCAATCCCTGAAAGCAAGAGCGGAAGTTATCTGGTCTAACAGATACGGTCCGAATGATGATATTTCGCCTCGAGGCATGGGTGTGAGATTCCTCAGAATCTCCAGCGAGGCCCGCAGATTTATAGCCAGAGCAGCGATGGATTACCTGAAGTCAAAAAAGGTCGCACCAGAGCTGCTGCAGACCCTGAGCACTTTGATGATAGACCTTAACGAAGTAGAGTCAAAGGTCGCTTGAGGGAAGGGTAGTACCTGAGGGTTATTCAAAAATAACTCGATCCGTCCCAGCAGTGGGTGCACAACCTTTTTTTGGGTAGACCGATGGCACCCACCAGGTCCTCCAACTTCTGATACTGCAGGGAGGTCAGACGCAGACGCTCTTTGATTCTATCAATCATCTGTGAAAATTTCTGAGATCCAGGAAGAAGATATTCATCCATATTTATGTCTTCCCTGCCCTCTATCTCCTTGATGACGCTTCGCCCGGCAAGGTCCAATGTTGATCGGGAGGTGGAGAAGTTAAGAAACTCACAGGGGAAGATCAAGGTGGGACATGCGGGTCGCATGTGGACTTCCAGTGCGCCGTAGTCGAACAATATCTGAATGTTGTCCTTCAGTTGGGTCCCCCGCACAATTGAATCCTCACAAAAGAGAATCCTTCTGCCCTCTATCATGGATCTTATGGGGATCAGTTTCATCTTGGCCACAAGATCTCTCACGTCCTGGTTCTGAGGCATAAAACTTCTGGGCCATGTGGGGGTGTATTTAACAAATGGCCTCAGGTAAGGTATTTTTCTCTCGTTGGCATAGCCGATGGCGTGACCTATCCCAGAGTCCGGAATCCCGGCGACGAAATCTATCTCGACCTGGTCATTTCCAGCAAGTGCCGAGCCGCATCTGTTGCGCACCGACTCAACATTTATTCCTTCATAATCAGTGGCAGGGTAACCGTAGTAAACCCAGAGAAATGCGCAAATCTGCATCTTCTTACCGGGCTTGTTGCGTTGTTCATAGCCGTCTGCCGTAAGCAAGATGGTTTCACCGGGTCCCAAGTGAGTTACCACTTCATAGCCGAGGTTCGGAAAGGCGCATGATTCTGAGGCTACGGCAAAAGCACCATTCTTTTTGCCTATTACCAGGGGGGTTCTTCCCAGCTTGTCTCTGGCAGCGTACATGCCTTCATCTGTGAGAAGGAGCATGGAACATGAACCCTGGATAGCTTCCTGGGCATTTCTTATGCCGTCCTCAATGGTGTTCTCTTCGCAAATTAGGGTGGAAGCCAGCTCCGTGGGGTTTATCACCCCGCCGCTGGTTTCCAGAAAATGCATCTTTTTCCGGAGCGCTCTTTGCTCGAGTTCCTCTATGTTGTTAATTTTGCCGACGGTGACGATGGCGAATGTCCCCAAGTGCGATCCGATCATCAGTGGCTGAGGATCATTGTCACTGATGACTCCAATACCGCTATTTCCATGAAATTTCGGCAGAACAGGCTCGAATTTTGCTCTGAAATAGTTTTTTTCGATGTTGTGAATGGATCTGTTGAACCCGGTGGAGCCATGCACTGCAAGTCCCCCTCGTCTAGTGCCGAGGTGTGAATGGTAATCCGTCCCGTAAAAAAGGTCATTAACGCAGTCGTCCCTCGCGACAACCCCAAAGAGCCCACCCATTATCTGCTCCTATTTTTCTGGTGACGGCCGGCAGAAATCTCAGTAAGGAACAAAATGTCTACCATAACCGGAGAAATATTGCACTAGTCTTGTTGAGAAAGAAGAGAGGGCAGGCCTGCAACGGTTCTCTAACCCGGATATCTCATGAATCACCTGCTGCGACCACGGATATGGCCGTCCTTCTCTCCGAGCTGTAGGCTCTCCGAGCCGGAAGCCTGGCGTCCTCGGGTGTCGGCCCCTGCGACGTACCATCCAGGTACGCCTCGGAACCAATCCCGCGGTACCGCGGGACGGTTGCCAGGTGGCACGACCATCTTCGCGGTCTCGCGACAGCAATTCATGAAATATCCGGGTTAAGCTGCTCCTGCTAGATCTTTTGGTTCAAAATATTGGCACTTGACGCAGATGGCCCGGGCCTCCCTTTGCAGCACTATGGCATGGAGGCCGGAAAAGCTGGCGGGTATATCTCGTTTCACCGTCTCAAGATCTTGGCATAGCGGGTAATGCCTACAATCTGCGGGTCTCTTGGAGTCTACCATGGCATGCCTCCGTTCTCATGGTAGTTCATCCCCCCCAATGTGTAACCGCTGCAAACTCAATGCCAAGCCGACTTTCGATTTCGGATTTGTCCTTCGGACTCCCACCCATCGGGTAGGTTCCCGGTTTCGGAATGCGGAATTCTAATCTTTTTTCCGGCTATGCAATCGTAGCTGCAAAAGCTGATATAATACTCCAGTGATAAATGTCTTCTGAAATCAATCTGCGACCACAGCGTCAGGTAGGTGGGAGGGGTTATGAAGCGCAAAGGGGAAATTGCCGAGGCTGAAGGTAAACTTGGAGTACTGATCCCGGGAATTGGGGGTGCGGTGAGCACCACTTTCTTGGCAGGGGTGGAAGCGATTCGCCAAGGCTTGGCCCTTCCTATTGGTTCACTGACCCAGTTGGGCACTGTTCGTCTCGGGAAGCGCTTTGAGTATCGCATCCCCCGGATTAGGGACTTTGTGCCGCTGGCACAGTTGGATAACCTTGTCTTCGGCGGGTGGGATGTGTTTCCAGATGACTGTTATAGGGCGGCCCTGCAAGCCGACGTTCTTAAACCGGAGCACCTCGAGGCGGTCCGTTCTTTTCTTGAAGGCTTAAAACCCTGGCCGGCGGTTTTCAACACCCAGTTCGTTAAAAACCTCGCGGGGCCACACTTGAAGACCCAGACAAATCATCTAGATCTTGTTGAGGCCATCAGGGCGGATATTGACATATTTGAGCAAAAAAATGATGTATCTCGCTGTGTCATGATCTGGTGCGGCAGCACAGAGGTGTACCTGAAACCTGGGGAAGTACATGCTTCGCTCAGCAATTTCGAATTAGGACTGAAAAACAACGATCCCAACATCTCACCGAGTATGCTCTACGGTTATGCCGCCATTACCAGTGGCATTCCTTACATAAATAGCGCTCCTAATCTTACGGTTGACATTCCAGCCATGGTAGAGCTGGCTGAGAAGCACCAAGTCCCGGTAACCGGCAAGGATTTGAAAACCGGACAGACTCTTATGAAGACTATTCTGGCGCCAGGACTGAAGGCCCGCATGCTCGGCCTTACGGGTTGGTATTCAACCAATATTCTTGGCAACCGTGACGGCATGGTACTGGACGATCAAGCTTCTTTCAAGTCCAAGGAAGAGAGCAAATTGTCGGTCCTCGAGACTATTTTGCAGCCAGAGGTTTACGCGGACTTATACGGTGATTTTCACCACAAAGTGGTTATCAGCTACTATCCACCCCGGGGTGACAACAAAGAAGGCTGGGACTGCATAGACATATTTGGCTGGCTGGGATATCCGATGCAGATCAAGGTGGACTTTCTTTGTCGGGACAGTATCTTGGCGGCGCCTTTGGTGCTCGATCTGGTTCTGTTCATGGATCTGGCGCAGCGGGCTGAAATGACCTCCATCCAGGAGTGGCTCTCTTTCTATTTCAAGAGTCCACAGTGTGCAGCCGAGCTCTATCCCGAGCACGATCTCTTCATTCAGTTGATGAAACTAAAAAACACTCTACGCTACCTTATGGGGGAAGACCAAATCACCCACCTCGGACTAGACTACTACTATGCCCTCTAGCCCGGATGAGCTACAAAGAAAAAGAGCCACAGGAAATTGTCCCGTGGCTCTCATGACGAGGTGGTATCACATTTACCTCCCAAGTTTTTCTGCTCACTGGCACTCTTGCGGCTGAAGCTCGAACCTCTTTTTTAGTTATAAACCAGTGTCTATCTGGTTCTTTGTCTAGGTGTTAGATTGAGCTTTCCCACCGTAATCAGTGCCTCGGGTATTTGTGTTCACCTCGTTGCTTTTACAGATAAGCAAGTGGTGTGCCATCAATGCCTGAAACAAGCATTTAACAATTAGTTAGTAAAATCAAGATAATATTCTTCTCTCCAACTGCAGCTCCATAATCATTCTTCGGGAAAATTGGCGAAAAGGCCAAATAGGAATTTGCCAAATGGTTAGGGAAGGCAGGTCTTCACCGCGACAGGGTTACACTTGTTATTGTTGGCCGCTGGGAAAGAATACCCAGTTTTTTTATCTCAATGTAGTGGCGGATTAAAGGAAGGGAGAGGGCTTCTGCTGGAACCTCAACTGTTTGGCTAGGTTTGAGCACTATCGGCTCGTCGGTTACGTGCTCCAGAACGACGGTTGCCCGGGAAAAATTTTTTATTATCGGCATATTTTGTTCCTTGCCAAATTGTTAGATATGGGATGAATTATCCTGTTAGTTTAATTTTCATCGGTCATCATAACAGCAGACTGCCGAGAATGAAACATTTATTCACTGCAACCGCTCAGCAAGTCAGGATTGCAGTAAACGCCGATCCTCCTCGGCTATGAAAGTGAAACGAATCCCAGTACCGAAGAGACCATGACCGAGTTCCGTTGAATGCAGCACCTCTCCCCTGGCAGATATAATCTGGTCTTCTACTGCTATTTCCAATTCCAGCTGCACGCCCCGATCTAGTTTTCTGTGGGTCTCTATTTTTGCTCCCCCCTCGCTAACGTCGAGAGTTCGTCCAATAGAGATTATGTATTCCTGTCTCTTATCTTTCTTGGGGACATACGAAGCCAAATTGAGAGAACGGATCCTGGGGCTTGCTCTCTTTTCCCTCACATTTTCCAGGTGAGCTTCTGCTTGGTCTATTCCAACCTCAATAGACTGCAACTTCTTAACATGCTGATCCCAAAACTCTGTTGGACTCACTTCTAAAAATCCCATAGGAGTCACCTCCGTAAATATCCGGGTTAAGTTTGCTACAAAACATGGTTGAATGTCAAAGGCAGTAAATTTAAGAGCGAGAAATGCGAGACGGGCATAGAGATCAGAGGTCAGTGGACAGGGTTCAAGCTGATCTCTGACCTCCGACTTCTGACCTCTGGGATAGACGAGTTCGACGATTTCAACGAATTAACTAATTCTCTAATCAACTAATCAACAAATCGCCCTGAGCCTCTCTTCAATCCGCAATTCGAAATCTCATATCCCAAATCCGCAATCCGCAATCCGCAATTACCAAAGTGCCTAGTCTATTCTTTGGTGGCATATTTCCTGCAATTTTGAACTTGACGACGAGGGAGCCTATCCCACTACGTTCAACCTCCCTCTGCAAAAGTACTCATAGCAATAATAGCACCTTGGGGGCAAGTAATAAGAAAGGCGGCCAAAATGACCTTTGAAGACCACCGCGTGCATCCTAGAGCAAATCTCAGATGGTCTGTTTCCCTCGAACTTGATGGTGTAGTCACAGAGGGCGTGACTAAGGATATTAGCGAAGGCGGAGCATACGTCTGTTGTGCTACCCCACTGGGGCCAAAAGAAGAGTTTTGTATGGTCATAAATGCCCCAAATAAGCAGCTAAATGTCAAGGCTGAGGTGGTCTGGGCGAATACCTATGGTGTTAATGACGAGATTACTCCAAGGGGAATGGGTGTGCGTTTTATGAATATCACCGGCGAAGACAGAGGGATTATTGCTAGAGCTGTAGCTGAACACCTCGCCAAAAATAAAGTGCCTGAGGATCTGCAAACTTCTATGTTGGATACGTTGGAAATCGAATGATTTCACCTTCCCGTGGCCTGCGTCGCAAAAATATTTTTGGGGAAACTCCTGCCTTGTGAAGACTTGACACATCCCCGAGACAAAGTTAGGGTGGGTTATAGGAGACGGGGCACGATCTCTCAGACTTCCCAGTCTAACAATCAAGCGGAAATTTCCACCGGATTCCATGCTTCGAAGGCCCAAAGAGGCTAAAGGGTGGCGTGTTTGCAGAATTGCCGCCGAGTTTCTGGCCGGCGGCATGAAGAATAGAATTAGTGGCAATCTATTGTCGCCACCCTGGCATGCTATGTGCTTGTTAGTTTACACCTTTGTTTGGGACCTGGAGTCGAGAGTTGGAGATGGATAAGTTCAGAGCTGCATTGGTTGCGGCACTCGCCTTATTGACTATTTTTTTGCTTTCCCCTATTGCCTACGCATTCCATGAGGGCGGTGGGGAGGAGTACTGTCTTGGATGCCACAACATACAGAGGTCTGAGAGTAGCCAAGACCCCAGCCCAGGCGAGAATTCCTCTACTTTGACTCCCAGGGTGACTCTCAAAGGCTCAGACCCGAGTTCAACCTGTCTGCGATGCCATGCCGTAAGTGGTGCAATTCAATCTGTGTTGAGTAATGATGGTTCAAAGTTCACTCCAGGAGGAGACTTCTATTGGCTGCAAAAGACATTCACTTGGACCGAAGGAGGGCTCTCCTATCAGAGCGAGGCTGACTCCCACGGTCACAATGTGGTGGCCCTTGACTATGGTTTGAATCAAGACCGGAGACAGAACACCGCTCCAGGGGGCAGTTACCTTGCCCCGTCTCTGGCTTGTACCAGTTGTCATAACCCACATGCCACGACCATGGCAAATGGAGGAGCCGGGAGTACAACTTCGGTGTTAACTATATACGGTGAGGAGCCCTTCGAAGGAACAACTAACGGAAACTACCGGCTCCTCGGTGGAGCGGGCTATCAAGGCAGTCCGCAGGGATCCGGCGTGACTTTTACTCATGGGCCACCCGTTGCGGTGGCCGATTCATCAAGCTGGACCGAGACCGACTCGAGCCACCCGGCTTACGGTTCTGGCATGTCCGAGTGGTGTGCAAACTGTCACCCAGCCTTCCTCAATAGCAGCACCAGCGGGGTAGGAGGCAAGCATCCAGCCGGCAAGGGTGCGAAGCTAAATGCAGACATTGCCAAGAACTACAACTATTATATGAAAACGGGTGATCTCAGCGGGATCCAGGCGAGTGCTTACCTGGCTCTGGTGCCCTTTGAGGTAGGTATCTCCGATGTGGTCTTTCTCGATCCTTCAAGCTCTTCCGGCCCAAGATTTGGGAATGCCAATGTAATGTGTCTGACCTGTCACAGGGCTCACGCCTCTCCATTTCAAAATATCGGCAGGTGGGATTTTGAGACCGCATTTATTGCCGACTCTCACCCCCAATTTAACGATGGAGGTGCCAGTGGCAATGATGTGGTGAACAGTTACTATGGCAGGAATATGACGGCGGAGTTCGGCGAAACCCAGAGGCAACTCTGCAACAAATGTCATCTGAAAGACTAAACCCTAATGTTGCATATCTATATCGAGGAAAAACGCGCAAGAGTACGTTCCGCCGTAGGCGGACTGCGCACAGGCTCGGACAGGTCGAGGCGTACTTGACGGTACGTGAAGTCCTGTCCGAGGCGAGTCCAGCCGTCCCGCCATGGGCGGGACTATCGCGCGAGCGCAGCGGTTTTTTACTGGTGTAGGTATGCAACATTAGGGTACATTCAGCTTGCCCTCTGTCCTCTGCTAGTCGCCCCCACCCGCCTTCCATCCTCTACCTCTTACAATCAATGACAGCGAAGCGTAGTGACCTAATGACGGCGAAGCCAAGTGCCCCAAGGCTTTGCAGGAGCGAAGCCCTGCTGCCTGCTGTCAGCAGCAAGCTGTCAGCTGAACGTACCTTCTCACTCGTCTCTAAGGTCAAACTCGTGGTATTCTAAAAAAGAAAACCAAAAAAGAGGGGTGAGCAAATGGAACCGTGGAGAAAAATCGGGGTAGTCATTATTTTTGGCATAGTTGCTATTATCGGTGGCGGGGTTGCCTGGGTCCTGTCAGAAGACTGGGCTGTTGTCTTCACCTTTCTGGGCATTGTAACTTTTTGCCTCCTAGCTTTTCTTTTGAACCCAGAGCAAATGGTTAACCAGATGGGTGCAGAGAAAAAACCAGGGGAACATTAAGAAGGGTTTAGCCGGTCTTGTCAGCAGGCAGCTATTCAACTAGGCACTAGGAACTAAGCACTAGGCACAGCGGAACGAAGGGGGGACGGGGAGAAACGGCGATGAGAGGTCAGAGGACAGACGACAGTCTACAGATGGTTCAAAGTACTGAATACCCGCCCGCCTCGCCTGAGCGGCTCGCGATGGCGGGCAGGTCGAACAGCAGAACAAGGAACCGCAGAATGATGAAGTGATCACTTCGATATTCGAAATTCCTTGTTCGACATTCTGCGGTTCAAAGAGGCGGTAGCTCAGATGAAGTCAATCTTGATTGCTTTTCTCCTGAATTCTGGATTCTGACTCCCAACTATGAATGAAGGGATTGGGATAGGGATAGGGTGGAATTGTCTAGCTTCCTAATTAGCCGCTCTACATCGGTCCAGTCTTTTCCCCTCCTCTCTGTCCTTGAAGTCCCCTCCTCTTGGGCAAGAAGAGCTTTTTGCAACACCTCCAAAGCTTCTCGCAGCATAGCTTCCGCACCTTGAAACCAGATGAGGTTGTCACTTGACTTATCAGCCTCAATTATGCCTGTACAGGAGTCTCTCAACACGTAAAGTTTGGCGACTGCTTTTTTGACGCTGTCGTAGAGTTCGCCGTCACTGCTCATGCGCTCCCCCCTGGAGCTGTTGCCCATCCTTTAGTCCTGATATTCGCCGGTGTGGAAGAATAAAGGTAATTCAAGCTATTTCGTTAAGTTATCGATCGTTTGCTAGAAATGAACTCTCAGCCTCGATTACGAGCACCATAGAAAATTACTATAATAATTTAGCTGATGTCAATGAATTTGGCCCAACGAATCAGTCAAAATGGTGTTTTTTATAGGGGTATGTCGTGGTAAACTTGCTGCCCCTCAAATGTTGATTAATAGTGTTAATTATTTTACTTCATATGTAGATGTTTATAAGTCAAGTTATTACGCAGGGTCAGAGCTTTTGTTGTAGAAGTTATAAAAGATTTTTCGCCCCAATTCACTTCAAAAAATCTGATCCCCAACCCCTCTCTCGAGGTGAAATGTCTTCTAAGGAGCCCTTCTACAGTTCAATATAGCCTCAATGTTTCTATCTGCCCAGTCATCCACCCGTCGTTCAGTTTCGACATAGTTGATGACTCTCTCGGACAACCGTCTTTCTTGCGTCAATGCTTGCACCACATCTTCCCCCGCACTTTTGGCACTCATGGGGTTGACGTAAACAATCCCGTCTTCCTCTCCAAACCCTTGCTGTTTGAGTACCCTTGATGCGCCGCTGGTGCTCAAAACTAGGATGCCTCGCTCCTCCGGGAGTCTGTATTTTTGCGCAAGGATGTACTCGAAGGCGACTAGGTTCATCCCATCCTCCAGGGGCGTCACCAGCATGACATCGATCTCTTTCATGAACTTATAATTTTGCGGCGCTGGAATGCCTTGGTCTATGTGGGTGATGGGGACATCTTTGATTTTCTGGTTAAGCTTGGTCACCCTTTCCTCCAGAAAGGCATGCAGTTTTTGGTAGTCTGGGCTTTCAGATCTGCTTGGGGCCGTCACCTGGTAAAAGCGGGCATCCTTTTTCAAAGCTTTTAATTTAGTAAGGGCGTGCTCAAAGATACTTAGCCTGGCAACAAGTCCTTTGGTGTAGTCGCATCTCTCGAGACCACCAAAGATATATCTTCCTGCTTTTCTGTCATTGTTGATTTGCTGGTAAAGGCTCTTTCCGCCCAACTTATAGTTCAACCTTTCACCCTCGGCAACTTCAGAAAGTATGTAGTCCACATCCAGGCCAATGGGAAAGGCGCCAATTGTTGTCACCGAATCCTGGTGAATCACTTCGTAGAAGCGATCCTTGATCCTTATTTCCACAGGAAACCACTCTTGCAGGGCCTCTAAATAGTGGTCACAATATTCTTTGGTATGAAAAGCGATGAAATCATTTGAAAGCATGCCCCAGGTCAACTTCTGCAATGCTGTCTCGATGGTTTCTCCAAATGGATCATATACCTGAGCTTTCACTCTGTGTCTCTTGTCCTCCCTGATGAGACCCTGGATTTCATGAATATTGAAGAAAGGTGTGTGGATGAATTGACCCACGTGTACCCTCTTTCTTTTTTCGTCAGATATACCCTCTTCCACCAGAAGTGCCTTGTACACTTCGGCAATCCGCATGAGATGGTAATCCTGATTCCAGATGACAATGTTGTCTCCATTTTTTTGCAATGCCATGCTCTTGCGAGTCTCGTCAATGATGGTATTGGCGAAGGTGACGCCGCTGCTGGTGTATTGAACAAAATCATTTTTGACAAAGTGAGGCCTGGGAAACACTGGTGTTTTTTTGTAAAAGAGCGGTGTTCGCGTGAGGTGCATGAGAGGCCAAAGAAATCCATTGGCAAATTTACTGTAGTAACTGTGCATGTGCTTGGTGTCGAAAAAAACGAATCTCATGTAAAAGTCATATTTTTTGTACTTGAAGTGCATTCTGCCATCGCGCTTTATCTCTATATGAGGAAAATGATCAGGGGCGTATTTGGCCTTTTTCATCCTTCTGAATAGCCGGGTGTAGTGTCCTCTGGCCACATCGATATCGTAATCTCCCATGGAGGCACCTATCCAGGTGGTGTCCCATCTCCCAGGTTTGAGGAGACCTGCCATGGCCTGCACCAGACCTCCCTCGCCAAAGCTCGGTGCCTCAGGCTCAGTTCCCTTTTTTAGGCACGCCTGCGCGTCTTTCAGGAATTCTTCCGAAAAACTGAACGGTCCCCTGTTTGATACAATGACCAGATAACTCATGAGGTATTACTCCTAATATTTTTAAGGTAGTTCCGATTTAGATTTGTTATTTGTCAGCTATATCCACTTAATGCTTATCTTGTCGATTCCGTCCATGTCAACTTTGATTTCTCTGTTTCTTGCCGAGACCGGGAGTGTGACAAGGGTTGACCCCCAAGGGGAGATAAGCTAGTGTCGATCCAGAAATCTTTGGCAATAGGGGGACCAATTATTTGGCCCGGGATGTGCAACAAATCTGTCAAACTCTGGCAGGGCCTCGAAAGTAATGCACTTTTTCAACATGGTGAATTTGACGAAATGGATTGAATTCGTTAAGGTTATTCATAACTTTGCATTGTAGGGTGGAGATTCATGATTGATCCATTTGCGGTAAAAGACTGTGCCCTCATTGCCATCGCTACCGGCGAACGGGCCCACAATCTCAGAGAGTTGAGGGATCGCCTGGAGACAACCCGTCCAGGCTGTATCTACCACCATTTCTGGGGGGGACTGCTGCGCCCCAGCTTTGATGATCCCGAGTATCAAAACGACTTTGCCGTCTGGGCCTATCACGGCCTGCACGATAGATTTCTTGCCGAGAGGCTTGCCCTCATCGATCCCACCGAATTAGCTGACATGGAAGAGTTGAGGCGAGAATTGATAGAGATTATCGAAGAGAGACTGGATGAAAATGAGTTGGTGCCGTGGGCCTCTGCGCATCAACAGTTTCACTTCATTCGCTCACAGATCATCGTCTTTGACACAAGAATCCGGATCAGCGAACCGGAAGAACTCAAGGGGCACATTCCCCAACTCACCGTGGGTAGCATTTTCTATCACTTTGTGGACGCTCGCAGGCGGACAGCCAACAGGAGCGATGATTTCAGCGAGTGGCTCAAGGGTTTTGGCAACAGCTACAATAGACTATTAGAGCAGATAGCGGCCCTGGATCCCTATTTCAAATCTCTGACGGAGCTGAGGTCCCAACTCAGTCAGATATTCGAGGAGTATGTGAGTAGATGACAGATCTCCTGCTGGACCAATACCAAGAGATAGTCGGTGAGGACGTGATTAGCAGCCTGCGCCAGCTGGCCGAGCCTCTCAGAGGTGCAAAGGTAGTGCATGTAAATTCTACCAAGGAGGGTGGTGGCGTAGCCGAGATTCTTCATCGCATGATCCCTTTAAAAAAGGAGCTGGGCCTTGAACCCAGCTGGGAAGTTATTGTCGGAGAGGGGGAGTTCTATCAATGCACAAAGTATATGCACAACACTTTGCAGGGGAACCGGTTCGAAATTCCCCAACCCCTGCTCAGACGGTATGAAGAGACCAATGAGGAGAATGGAGAGAGATTGCGAGGCCAACTGGAGGAGGCTGATTTCGTCTTTATCCACGACCCGCAACCTGCACCCCTGTTGAATTTGTGCCCCGGAAGGAGGGGGAAGTGGATCTGGCGCTGCCATATAGATGTGAGCCGTCCATACCGGCCGGTGTGGAAGTACCTGCGTAATTTTGTTGAACCCTATGATGCCAGCATTTGGTCACTGGCTGAGTTTGCCCAACCCTTGCATCACCCTCTTTACCTAATCGCCCCAAGCATTGATCCCCTAAGTGACAAAAATCAGGAACTTTCCAAAAAGGAGCTCCAGGAGGTTTTGAAGCGCTCCAAGGTCGACCCTGACCGGCCAATTGTTGTCCAGGTCTCCCGCTTTGATCGCTTCAAGGATCCCGTAGGAGTGATCCAGGCCTTTCGACTGGCAAAAAATTTTGTTCCACTTCAGCTTGTCCTCGCAGGCGGCGGGGCCACAGACGATCCCGAGGGGGAGGAGGTTCTCGCCGAGGTTAGGGCAGCGGCAATGGACGAGCCGGACATCCACGTCATGCTTTTACCTTCTGATGCTCACCGCACCATCAACGGGCTGCAGAGAATCTCGGACATTGTGCTGCAAAAATCCACTAAGGAAGGCTTCGGCCTCACAGTTACTGAAGCGATGTGGAAAGGCAAACCGGTTATCGGTGGAGAAGTCGGTGGCATACGACTCCAGGTGCACAACCATCACACTGGTTTTCTGGTCAATACTCCCGAAGGGGCTGCACTGAGAATCAGATATCTCCTAACCCACAGGGATAAGTTGGAGGAAATGGGTCGCAAGGCACGCCAGTTAGTTTTGGAGAACTTTCTCATCACGCGCCATGTTCGTGAATACCTTACCTTAATGCTGGCGATACTTCGGGGAACCGAAGAAAGGATTGAGCTTGTATGACCCCGCCTCAGCCGAGGGGCCGGAAGTTGCCAAAGTGCCTGATTTCTGGCGCAGGTTGAGAGTGTCCGAAAGAAGATTCCTCGCTTTGGATTACGACGGCACCCTAGCACCATTTCACCCAGATCCCATGCAAGCCTTCCCCCTACCCGAAATTCCCGAGTTACTCAAAAAACTGAGCGAAAGAAGTGATACCACTTTGGCGATCATTTCGGGTCGCCCGCTAAGGGAAATATTAGAGCTTCTGGGAGATTTGGCTGTTGTGGTCGTAGGCAGCCACGGTCGAGAGATGAAGAAGAGAGACGGAAGCCTGACGGCAATGGAGCCAACAAACAAACAAAGAGAGGGATTAGAAGCTGCCCTCCACCTTGCCGTCCAAGAGGGTTTTGAGGACCATCTGGAAAAGAAAATAGGGAGCATTGCCCTCCACACCCGCCCTTTGTCGCCTCATAGGGCGGGGGAAATCGAAAACATTGCCTTTGCAAAGTGGTCAGTCCTAGCCCAGCAGTACGACCTCGAGTGTATGGGCTTCAACGGAGGAGTTGAGGTCCGGTGCACCGGGCGAAACAAAGGGGATGTGCTGGCAGAGCTTCTGGACCTTCAGCCCTCGGGGACTTTCTCGGTCTACATCGGAGACGATTTAACAGACGAAGACGGTTTTCGAGAGATTAAAGGTCGGGGCATCGGCATAAAAGTGGGTGAATCCGCCACACCCACTGCCGCCACCGGCTTCCTGGCCAGTTGCGAAGAGGTGAGAGACTTTCTTCGAGCCTGGTCCCTTTCCAACCCTTCCCCTGTTCCACATCTCCCTTGAGGGATAGGTGTTTCCCAACAATCACGATCTATAAAGGAAGGAAACCATGCGGATCCTCATCCCACTGATTATGGTTATCACCCTGCATGGTTCAGATTCATTTGCCGAACCTTCTCTGAGACCTTGGGCCCATCACAATCAAAAAGATTATGAAGCCGGAGTCACCACAGATGATGCCTTCGCGGGGAAATATTCAGCCTATATAAGATCAAAGAGTTCAGAAACAAGTACTACAGGCACCCTCTGGCAAGCTATAAAGCCGCGACCGGACTGGTTTGGGGAAAAGGTCATGATGACTGTCCAGATGAGAACACTCAAGGTCAAGGAGGCAGCTGGATTATTTATGAGGGTGTCCACCTACAGTGGTTGGATCAACTATGACTATATGTACGACAGGTTGGCCAAAGGTGACACTGGTTGGCAAAAGCACATGATTGTCTTGGAAGTTCCTAACGACACAAGCTTGATAGATTTTGGCGTCTGGATAATCGGTCCGGGAGAGGTTCAGGTAGATAACTTCGGGTTCGAGGTAGGCGATCCCAAGGTTCGGGTCACTGGCACTTCTGAAAAAATAGAATTTGGCGAACCCGAAAACCTGGATTTTGAGCGGTATTCCAAGGGAGAAGGTTTCTAAGATAAGATGAGTTTTGGTTTTTCAAAAGAAAAGGAGAGTAAAGGTGGCGCTAAAGATTTTTCAGGTCGATGCTTTTACCGATAAACCATTTACCGGCAACCCGGCTGCAGTCTGCATTCTCCCCGAACCGAGGAATGAGATTTGGATGCAGAAGGTGGCGCGAGAGATGAACTTGTCCGAAACAGCCTTTCTTTGCCAGCAGGAAGACGGTTTCAATCTCCGTTGGTTTACCCCAAGTGTTGAGGTTGATTTGTGCGGTCATGCCACCCTGGCAAGCGGTCATATTTTATGGGAGGCGGGCATGTTGACTCGTCAACAGCAGGCAAGGTTTCACACCCGCAGTGGATTATTGACTGCTGAGAGCAAGGGAGATGAGGTGGAACTCAACTTTCCATCTACTCCTGAAGAGCCCACGACTGCACCCTCGGGACTCAGTGACGCCTTGGGCCTGGAGCCCAAGTACATCGGCAAGAGCAAGTTTGACTACCTTTTGGAGGTAGAATCAGAAGAGCTGGTTAGAAAATTGACACCCGATTTTTCCTTGCTCAGGAAACTACCAATTCGTGGCATCATCGTTACAAGTCCTGCTGATTCTGCTGAGTACGATTTTGTCTCTCGTTTCTTTGCCCCGGCTGTGGGAGTGGATGAAGATCCAGTGACAGGTTCAGCCCATTGCTGTCTTGGTCCTTTCTGGAGCAAGAAATCCGGTAAAAATGTCTTTGTTGCTTATCAGGCCTCATCCCGCGGTGGTATTGTCCGGGTGAGAGTTGACGGAGACCGTGTATACCTCGGTGGCAAGGCAGTTACAGTACTTAGGGGAGAACTGATCCATGACTGAAGAGACATAGAGCATGGGGAAGTAGGGTCGAATTTGGAATTGCGAATTACGAATTTAGGAATTAGAGAATTAGTAAAATCGTTAAAGTCGTTAAAACCGTTGACGTTCATCTGAGCAACCCATTTTTGAACCGCAGAATGTCGATACGAAGGCAATTACGAATAAATCGCAAAGCTAATGACCTCATGATCGGCGGTTCAAAATGACTCTGCAGCTCGATCATAGTCAGTACTTGTGCCATCTGTACTCTATCGTACCTGCCTCTGAGCCTGTCGAAGGGCCCGCCTCGCCCAGTCACTAATTAGGCCAGCTTGGATACTCGCTGGGGTTGTTCTGATTGGACTTGAATCTGCTGGACATCAACATAACTAACTTGAGCAACCCACGTAAGCCAAAGAACACAATGGCAAAGGCAAGCAAGGCCGTTGCTGCACCTGCTAGTTGGCATTGCCAGTCTGGCGGATAAGAGTACAACTCCAAGGACTTGCCATAGACGGCAGTTCGAAACATCTCTTTGTAAACATTCTCTCCGATTGGGTAGCTGGGAACCATTGCTATTACAGCAGGCACCACAAGTATGCGGTTTATTCTTCTGCTAATGTACATTGCTTAATCCTTCTTTCTCGGTTCCTGGTGGATCTCCGCACCTCCCGCCTTGCTTCACGCCATGCCCAGTGACAGCGAAGCTTAGTGACCTAATGACGGCGAAGCCAATTGACGGGAAGCGCTAACTGCACGCCGCTAACTGAAGATTCCGTCTCGCTCGTCTCGCCCGACCTCCCGTCTCGCCAATGTCGCCTCACCAGTCGAGATTCTTGAACTGTCGATAAAGAAGATAGCCCCCCCAAACCAGGGCTAAAATCATCAGCATCAGCCCGGTGGTGTATGCCAGCTTGGCCAGGAGGTGATCGTGCTTCAACCAACCAAGGGTTCGGAGGATGTTTTCCCAATCGTGCCCGTCCGTCTCTTTTCCGGTGACGCCTCCCAGCAAAATTAGATTAAGGGCGCGGGCGTCATTGATATAGGGTGCAACGTCGAGGAAATTCTGGCCGAACCACCAGAGGCACGCCGCAGCACCGAAGTTCTGCCCATAGCTGAGCAGCAAGGCCACAGTGCAGATAAGAGGTATGAGCAACTGGCCGAGAGTACCTCCGAGGAACATGATGAACCGTCCAAAGGGGGAGAAAATTATGTGGCCTGCCTCATGGAAAGGAAGATTTATCAGGTGCATGAAGGGCATGACACCGTAGGCCATCTCCAGGGAGGTGAAAAGATACTTCAAGAGGTAGAAGAGCAGGAGGACATAGACGCCTATTCTCCCGGCAAAATAAAAGACGTTGACATCTTCATCGACACGAAAAAGAAGATAAGTCAACGAACTCCAGAGGTCAGCGCTACTCTTCTGCGCTTCTAGACGAACTGAGCCACCTGCCTGAGCGGTTGCCCCGGCGACAGTTTCCCGTGCGGCGTAGTATTTGGAAAAAATAATGCCACAGCGGTTACATTCGTTGTTGCCATCGGCCTGTTTGAAGCCGCACTTCGGACAAAGCATGGTTGATCCTCCATCTCATGGAGAACTAAAGCAATCACCGTGCCACAGGGCCGCAAACGAACCATTAGCCGTGTTGTTGCCTGGGTTTAATAGATCAGCAGAATTTCGTTGAGTTCTATCCGTCTCGGCATTACAGTAAGGGGCAACAGTTTTGCTAAATGTTTTTAATTTTGACTTTTGCCGGAGGTTCAGCAATGAACGACTATGAAAAGCTCGGTGCTTTTTATCTCGGCAGGAACTATGATCTTGACCAAGGCAAGCTGCAAGAGAGCTTGGTCCTTTACGACTCCAAGGACCTCACTACCCATGGGGTCATCATCGGCATGACCGGCAGCGGCAAAACCGGCCTCGGCATCGCCCTTATTGAAGAGGCACTAATTGACAGAATTCCTGTTATTGCCGTGGACCCTAAAGGAGACTTGCCCAATCTGCTGTTGAGTTTTCCCCAGCTGCGGGCTGAGGATTTCCGTCCCTGGGTGGATGAGCAGGATGCCATGCTCCAGGGGGTGACCCCGGATGAGTTTGCGGCTGAGCAAGCTAAAATCTGGCGAAGGGGGCTGGCGGAGTGGGGCCAGGAACCTGAACGTATCGCCCGTCTTCGGGCCTCGGCCGATTTTGCCGTCTACACCCCAGGGAGCAATGCTGGTCTGCCGGTGAGCATTCTGCGGACTTTCGCCCCACCGCCAGGTGCGATTCTCGAAGATAGCGATCTGTTGAGAGAACGCATTCAGACCACCACTACAGGACTGCTGGCGCTAATCGGCATTGAAGCAGACCCACTAACTAGTCCTGAGCACATTCTGATTGCCAACATCCTGGAGTCAACCTGGTCAGAGGGCAGGGGGTTTGACCTGGCCGGGTTGATCCATGCTATTCAGACTCCGCCCTTCGAAAGACTGGGGGTCATGGACTTGGACCTCTTCTTTCCTGCCAAAGAGCGATTCACCCTTGCCATGCGCTTGAACAGCCTGCTAGCCGCACCAGGTTTTGAAAGCTGGCTTTCCGGCGAGCCTCTGGATATCAATCGCATGCTCTTCACTGACCAGGGCAAACCGAGGCTTTCGATATTTACTATTAATCATCTTGCAGATGGTGAGCGGATGTTCTTCCTCTCCATACTGCTCAATGAAATACTGGGATGGATGCGGATGCAGCCCGGCACTTCCAGCCTGCGGGCTATCTTGTACATAGATGAGATTTTTGGTTATTTCCCGCCGGTAAAGAATCCACCTTCCAAGGCACCGCTGCTGACCCTGTTGAAACAGGCCCGAGCCTTTGGACTGGGGGTGGTGCTCTCCACTCAGAATCCGGTGGATCTTGACTACAAGGGACTGGCCAACACAGGCACCTGGTTCATTGGTCGCCTGCAGACCGATCAGGATAAAGAACGAGTTCTGGGTGGGCTCGAGGGAGCCTCTGCAGGTAGGGGCTTTAATCGGGGACAGGCTAGTAAGATCCTGGCAAAACTTGGTAAGCGTGTATTCCTGCTCCATAATGTACATGAAAACGAACCGGCTATCTTTCAGAGTCGCTGGGTGCTTTCTTATTTGCGGGGACCTATGACCCGTGAGCAAATCAAACTGCTTGTGGCCGCCCGCAAAGAGAGGGAATCGGCCATTATGCCACCTGTGGTTGCAGGTCAACCCACAGCGGCCGCTGCTGCCTCCCGGGCTAAAGAAATAACCGCTCTGTCCCCATTGGCATCACAACCACCGGTGTTGCCTGCTGAGATAGAGGTTTTTTACCTGGCACCATCAGGATCCGGCCATGGTCTCCTCTACTATCCCTCGGTGATTGGCCAGGCAGAGGTTCACTACAGCAGTGCCAAATATGAGGTGGATGAAACCAGGACCATGGCCGTTGCTGTCCAGCTCGAAGAGGGGCCCATAGCCCTCGAATGGGACAATGGAGTAGAATTCGAACTGGAGGACTTGCAAACCGCCCCTGTGGTGGGGGCAGAGTTTGCTGATTTGCCGGCGGAGGCCAATGAGGTAAAGTCCTACCGCAACTGGAATAGAGATTTCCTCCGATGGGTTCGGGTAAACCGACCGCTCACCCTCTATCGGTCCGAACGGTTTTCGCAGACAAGTGGGGTGAACGAAACTGAAGGTGAGTTCCGTGCCCGGCTCTCACAGGTGGCCCGTGAAAAGCGGGACCTGGAAATCGAAAAGCTGCGCCGGAAATACAGTCCAAAGTTCACCAGCTTGAACGATCGACTGAGGAGGGCCGAGCAAGCCATAGCCCGGGAGGAGGAGCAAGCCAAATCCAAGACTTTGGCCACGGCCATTTCTTTTGGCACGGCAATTCTGGGTGCCTTCTTGGGGCGCAAAACCGTCAGCGCCACATCAGCCTCGCGCATGGGAACGGCGATGAAGTCGGCTGGCCGGCTAGGGAAGGAAAAGATGGATGTGGCCCGAGCCCGGGAAACAGCTGAAGCTATAAGGGAACAACTGAACCAACTTGAACTGCAACTTCAGGGGGATATTCAAAACCTGGAGGGGGCGTACGACCCGGCCTCGGAAGAGCTCAAGGAAATCAAGGTGAATCCCAAGACCACCGATATGAGCCTTAGACTATTCGGCCTGGGCTGGCTGCCTTACCGCAAAGAGGTGGACGGCGGCTTGGGTCCCGACTACCGCTTGAAATCCACCATACGAATCTGATATGTTCCTCTGCGGCTTGGATCCACTCAGGAGCCAATTTCAAAGGTGGTTCATCCGGTATTTGCTTGAATGCGAGGATGTAAGAGGTGGATGAGACAGGGGAAGGTCCTCGACAAAGGTGCATATTCGCATCTATGGGATTCCCGGCTCTTGGTCCTTTAAAACAGTTATCGCCGACGCAGACGAAGGGCATTCCAGGCTGCCAAAGCAAAACACCGGCGGCTCAGATGCACTTTCCCTCGGACCTCCCCCTGTCCCAGTATAGCCACACTATCATTGGCCAAAATATGGTCATCCAAGCAGATCCCGGGTGAACCTCAAGAGCAACCTTTTGGCTAAGAAAGAGATGCTACTATGTTGAGAAGATGGTATCTAGCTGCAGCCATGATCATGCTGGCCAGTCTGATGGTCACTCCCACGGCATTTACTGAGGAGTCCGCCCGAGAGTTTAGAAAAGAGAACGGGCTCCTGGCCTACACTCCCCCCGCCTGGTTTCTAGAGGGTCACTTCATTGCCCGGGAAAAGAATCCAGCTTACGTTTTCGGGCGGGTGCAGGATTTCGTTCTGGCTGTGGGCGGCAAAACAACCTGGTTGATCGAGGACGCGGAATTAAAGCGGGTTGAGCAGGCCTCCGTAGAAGGGGAGAGCCCTGAATATTCCTTGTTTCTGGAGTCTGTTTCACCTGAGCGCACGGAATATTGGGTTTTTGTGGTGCTGCCTCATGAAAGCGCCCAAGCTTGGTTCGACGCCAGGCGGGCATATCATGGAAGAAAGGCTGAGGATTATTACGGAAAAACCCAAAGTGAGCTCGAGTCCGCCCTTAGCCAAGGCCTTAAAATTAAAGCTGAGCTTCGCTTTTTCATAGAGAAAGGAGAGATCAGCCTAGAGTGCCCCGAGGACGAGATCATGAAGAGATACAATTTCCAGCCGGTTTTTGACCTCAGCGGTGGTCGCTGGTTGGGTTCGGCTGCCAAGACCAAGTAGACGGGTTAAGGAGGTATGAATCATGTCATCCCAGAGGGATAATAGTGGAAAACCTAATCGCCGCGACTTCTTCAAGCAGGCTGCAGCCATCGGATTGGGGGCCACGGTGGGAGGATCCTCTTTCTTGCGGCCCCACCAGGCTTCGGCCCAGATCACCATTCCCAAGGAACCCATGCCCCGCAGACCCTTTGGCCGCTCGTCCATAATGGTCTCCACCCTTTCACTGGGCGGGATGTTCGACATTCTCAACAACCGGTTGATGCTCGCCAAGGCTCTTGATTGGGGGATCAACTACTGGGACACAGCGGAGGGCTACGGCCGGGGCCGCAGCGAAGAGGGCATCGGTCGCTGGTTCGCCCGCAATCCCCATACCCGCAAGCAAGTTTTTCTGGTAACCAAACTTTCCACAAGAAGAGGTGGTGAGTTTACCGGCCGGCTGGAGGAGAGTCTCAAAAGGCTGCACACTGATTACGTGGATCTATTCTTTGTCCATGGAATAAGTGGCATAGGTGAGATGGAATCCAGTCTGGAATCCTGGGCACAAGCCATGAAAAAGAGTGGTAAGATAAGGTTGTTCGGCTTCAGCACCCATTCCAACATGGAAGAGTGCCTGGAGGGAGCAGCCAAGCTTCCATGGATAGACGGCATCATGTTTACTTACAATTATCGCCTGATGCACGAGCCCCGCATGAAAGAGGCTGTTGAGGCCTGTTACCGAGCCGGTATCGGTCTAACGGCCATGAAGACCCAGGGCGGCGGCCCGGTCAAAAGCGACAGTGAGTCTGAGATTGAAATGGCGGGCCGCTTTATGCAAAAAGGATTTTCAGACAATCAGGCAAAGCTCATGGCTGTCTGGCAAGATAAGCGTATCGCCAGCATCTGTTCGCAAATGCCCAATCTCACCATCATGGCCACAAACGCAGCGGCGGCAGTGGAACAAACCCGCCTGTCAAAGTCAGATCGCCTCTTCCTGGCCAAATACGCCGAGGAAACCTGCGGTGACTATTGCGCCGGATGCGAGCGTCTCTGTTCAGAAGTGCTTGCCCAAAGGGTGCCAATCAGCGATGTCATGCGCTGCCTTATGTACTTCCATTCCTACCAGGATCTCGGCTTGGCACGTGCCACCTTCCAAAGTTTGCCGACTCAGACAAAAGAGCTTTTGACCCAGGTGGATTTCAGCAAGGCAGAAAGGTCTTGCCCCCGAAACTTGAAAATCGGAAAACTGATGCGAGAGGCTGCGACTCTATTTGTCTGACCTAGCCCGGATAGTGAAGAGCAATTCCAAATCACAAAGACTAAGGTTTCAGTGTTCAGGTTTCAGGTTTTACTCTTGCTTTTTCTTTTTCCTGACACCTGACACCTGAAACCTCAGTACCAAAGGACCAGGTTTTCTCTGATTAAATAGATTAAGCGGGGTGGCTCGGTGGTTCTTACCTTTCTGGCAATCTGCATGGGCATAGCATTGCTGGCCTTTGGCGCTAACCGCTTTGTGGGGGCAGCAGCATCTCTTGCGAGACGCTTAGGGGTCTCACCACTATTTGTCGGTCTGACCATAGTGTCAGCGGGGACTTCTTTTCCCGAGCTCTTAGTTAGCACCACAGCGGTGCTGAGCGGCCATTCTGCAATGGCTCTGGGTAACGTACTAGGAAGTAATATCGCTAATGTATTTCTTGTTCTCGGGCTCTCGTCTCTTTTGCATCCGGTAAAAGTGGATGCACAGGTTATCGGCAGAGACTACTCGGCACTGCTTCTGGCCACAGTAATAGCATGGCTCATGGCCAGCAACGGAGTGTTAGGCCGCTTGGAAGGTGTGGTTCTCCTTGCAGGTCTCATAGCATATTATGGCGTTACCCTCAGATCAGCCGGAGCAGGTGGAGACTGGAAATTAAGTGGTGCAACGAGTAAGGATGGCCATCTGCCCACACAGTCTCTCTATGGTCTCGTCGTCCGATTAGTTGCCAGCCTTGTTCTGCTGCTCGTTGGAAGTCGCTTGCTAGTCTGGGGTGGCGTAGGGCTCGCCCGAGCAATGGGTGTCAGTGAGCTGGTCATCGGCCTGACCCTGGTAGCAGTGGGAACCAGTCTTCCAGAATTGGCCACCACTCTAACTGGGATCATTAAGAAGCAAGACGCGATTGCTCTGGGAAATGTGGTTGGTTCCAACATGTTCAATACCTTGGCCATACTTGGTACTATCTCGGTGCTGAGTCCTCTGCCAATTACTTCCGAGAACTCTACTCGTGATTTCCCAGTGACGCTTCTGGCTTCCCTGGTTCTCTGGCCTATTTCCTGGTCTCGACGAAAAGGGCGTGGACGGGTGAATCGTTTCGAGGGTGGAATTCTCTTGGGGTTGTACGGAGCCTATCTGTACTTGCTGGCAGGCAGATAGTTGAAATTTGTTTACTCTCTCTTAACTTTTGACATTGCAGCGGATAGGATAGATGAAAATTTGGCAAAGAGATATCCAACTTTGAGAGGATGAGAAAATGCTCGAGAGTCTGGACCCGGTTTTACTGGCACGAATACAGTTTACCTTTACCATTGCATTCCACATTATCTTCCCAGCCTTTACCATCGGCCTTGCCAGCTGGTTGGCCGTGGTCGAGTGGCGCTGGCTGAAGACCGGCAACGATATCTATCAAGAAGTTTACCGCATGTGGGTAAAAATATTTGCGGTGACCTTCGGCATGGGAGTGGTGTCAGGCGTGGTTATGTCATTCCAGTTCGGCACCAACTGGTCCGTATTCTCAGATAAGGTGGGTAATATTTTTGGACCGTTGCTGGGCTTTGAGGTGCTGACGGCTTTTTTCCTGGAGGCTTCTTTCCTCGGCATCATGCTCTTTGGTTGGAATCGGGTGAGCCGTAAGATGCACTTTGCCTCAACCATAATAGTGGCAAGTGGCACCCTCATATCAGCCTTCTGGATCCTGTCGGCCAATAGCTGGATGCAGACGCCACAAGGTTTCCGTCTCGGCGAACATGGTCTGCTCTATCCCACCAACTGGTGGCAAATCATATTCAATCCTTCTTTCCCCTATCGTTTCATGCACATGGTCACTGCTGCCTACCTGACTACGGCCTTTGTCGTTGGTGGCGTTGGTGCTTATTATCTATGGCGTAAGCTTCATGTAAGCCATGCCAGGGTGATGTTCGGTATGGCAATGATTATGGCGATTTTTGTGGCCCCCTTTCAGCTGGTGCTTGGAGACTTACACGGGCTGAACACCCTTAAACATCAGCCTGCTAAGGTATCTGCCATGGAAGGTATCTGGGAAACTGAGCGCGGCGCCGCCTTGAAGCTCTTTGGCTGGCCCGATCAACAGGAAGAAAAGACAAAATATGCAATTGAAATTCCTAAGTTGTCCAGCTTGATCCTCACCCACGATCTCGATGGTGAAGTGAAAGGTCTTAAAGAGTGGCCCAAAGAAGAGCGCCCCCCGGTGGCCTGGGTGTTCTGGTCATTTCGTCTGATGGTTGGCGTTGGTTTGTTGATGATATTGACCGGGGTTATGGCTGCCATTCTTTATTTTCGCAAAAAACTCTTTGACACGCCGTGGTTCCAATTTTGGTGCATGGCCCTTACGCCAGCAGGTTTCATCGCCGTCATCACCGGATGGTGCGTTACTGAAATCGGCCGGCAGCCTTATGTGGCCTATGGAGTTATTCGCACCGCGGAATCAGTCTCACCGGTACCTGGCCCACACATCGCCTTGTCTCTACTGGCATTCATCATCACCTACATCTTTATATTCGGGGCAGGCAGTTATTACATTTTGCGACTTATTGCAAAAGGTCCCTCTACCGAGGAAGAAGCTTATGGTGACCATGGCGTAGATGAACCGCCCCTGGTAACTGATCTGGTATGAGAAACAGGAGAAGAACATGTTTAGTTTTGCCAGCTTTTTGAACTTGCCCATTGTCTGGTTTGGGCTGATTGCAACGGCCGTCCTCCTGTACGTGCTGCTGGATGGATTTGATCTTGGTGTTGGTATTCTCTTTCCTTTTGCCCCTTCTGATCAGTGCCGTGATCGGATGATGAACTCAATTGCTCCTTTTTGGGACGGCAATGAGACTTGGCTGGTCCTTGGCGGTGGCGGCCTGTTTGCAGCCTTTCCTCTGGCATACGCTGTCTTGATGCCGGCTCTCTACGTCCCGGTGATCCTCATGCTCCTCGGCCTGATTTTTCGGGGGGTTGCCTTTGAGTTCCGCTTCAAAGCAACGGGCAAATCCAGGAGGATATGGGATTATTCTTTCCACTTTGGTTCCCTGGTTGCAGCCTTTATGCAGGGGATGTTTCTCGGTGGTTTGGTGCAGGGGGTCCAGGTCGATGGCCGGAACTTTGCCGGTGGCCCTTTTGATTGGCTGAATGGTTTCAGTGTAATGACGGGCTTTGCCCTGGTGTGTGGCTACGGTTTGCTGGGCGCTACCTGGGTGGTGATGAAAACCGATGATACCACCCAGGAGTGGGCGCGAAAGTGCGCCAATTATTTACTGTTCTACGTTGCTTTGTTCATGGGGTTGGTTAGTTTGATCATGCCTTACATCAATGCGGATGTGAAAAGGTTGTGGTTTAGTTCGCCTAATTTCTTCATGCTCTTGCCAATACCCCTGCTGACCCTTGCCATGTTTGTAACAATCTGGCGTGATTTGCATAAGCAAAGGGAATACCGGCCTTTCTTACTGAGCGTTGGACTTTTTATTATGGGATACATCGGTTTGGCCGTCAGTCTGTGGCCTTATGTAGTACCCTTTGACATCACCATCTGGCAGGCGGCAGCAGCACCGGAATCTCAATCTTTACTTTTGGTGGGAACAGTCCTCATGTTACCCGTGGTACTCGGATACGTAGGCTACAGTTACTACATATTCAGGGGAAAAGCATCCCATGAGACCACTTACTAAAAAGCAGCAGCAATGGCTATGGTTTTTAGCACTTTGGTGCGGCGGTTTGGCAGCTGCAGCACTGCTGGCCTATTTGGTCCGGTTGGTCATGGGTATTGGCTAAAATTAAGGCTCTTGCGGAATTTGCTTGGATAGCATAATAAAAGAGTTGGATTGGACAGGGTGAGTTCCTCGACAAAGCTGCATATTCGCATCAGTTGGACTAAGGTTAATGGTTTTACAGCATGGCTGCCGCCGACGCAGACGAAAGTCATTCCAGGCTGCCGGAGCAATACACCGGTGGCTCAGATACACTTTGCCTCGGAGCACCTCCTGTCCAAAGAAAGCTCTGGCATAAATGGTCTATAGCTGTTCATCCAAGCAAGTTCCTGAAGAAGCTTAATTAGATTCATAATGTAATTGTTTGTATCACCAATCTTAAAATAAAAGGAAAGCCAGCTACGCTGGCAGAGAATATTTAGACCCAAGTGAAAACACTTAAACGAATCCTTGTGGCAGCACTCGGTCTGCTGGGTGCTGCATTTCTGGCAATTATCTTAACCTATCTCCTGGTTGACGACGCCACCCTCTTTGGCCAAATAGTCAAACAACTGGAATCGTCGTCAGACATCCAGGTCCTGCACCGGGGTGATGCCCACATCACCCGCACCTTGGCACCGACCCTGACCGTGGATGATCTGGTCATCGCGGATAAGGGTAGACAGTACCGGGTTGAAGCCGCCTCTCTTGAGGTGCAGATCAGCCTGCCGAGATTGCTCCTTGGGAAGTTGGACATACCACATCTGATCATCGGCCCCACCCGCGTGGAAATCAAGGAAGATGAATCATCCACCAAGCCGGCGGCCGCGCCGGAGCCGAAGCCTGGTGCAAAGCTTTGGCCACTGCCACTCAAGCCGGTATTGCATGATATCCGGATTTCAAAAGTGGAAATCATCCATAAAGGTGGCGCAGTGCTACTGCCGGGAAGCCATGTAAGTGAATTCACCCTGGAGTTGAAATCTGACAACACTCTGGAGTTGAGGGGCAAGGCAGAGCTTGCCCATCAGAACATCGATGTCAATGCCGTACTGAAGGATGTGGACGAATATTCAGGCGGACAGCCCCTGGCGTTCTCTTTTGGCTTGGAAAGCACGCTGTTCAATCTTTCTGTGGATGGCCATATCGATTTTGAACAACCCGATCCGATTGTCGAGGCAACGGTGCGTGGCTGGACACCGGATGCTGAAAAGATTGTAACGGGTAGTCAGCGTATTGAGATTCCCGGCAAATTGACCTTTGGAGCGCAACTGAAGGGTACTTTCTCCCGGCTACCCATGGAGGAGATCAAAGCAACATACCATGGCCCCGAACAATCCGCTGTGGAACTGAAAGGTAGGATCGCCAATGTTATTGAGCTCGAAGGGGTGCAGCTCAACCTGACCGGCAAACTGGACGACCCGGCCTGGTTAACGCCACTGCTGCCGGAAAGCTTGGGAGCGATAAAAGGTGCCAGTGTATCGGCGCAGATCTCCGGCGGTTATCCAAGCTTTACGGTCAAGGATTTTGATTTTGAAGGCAAAACGGAGCAGGACCTGGACCTGTCGCTGTCCGGGAAGTTTGATCTGGCCCATTCCTCAACCGGTCTGGAGCCGGTAAACATTCAGGCTCAATTGGTATTTTCCGCCCCGACCACCCGGGCAGCAAGATTTTTGATTTTTGAAACAATACCGGAATTTGGCGCCATTACCGGCAAGTGCGATGTTCACTCGGCCGTGGGTGACCCATCGCTAGTGAACATTGTGGTTCAAACCAAAGATGAGAGCTCCATTCAGGCAAACCTCAGCGGTGGGATTGCCCAGTTTCCCCTGGCGGACCGACCCAACAGGGGCTATGATCTGGACGTGTCCATGCAAGCAACAGAAGGTGCGGTCCTGGCTAAAAGGGTGGGCCTGGAACTGCCTGAGTTCGGGCCCCTGGATCTGAACTTCAAAATCGAAGGTTCCACCCTGGCGTTGAAACTCAATCAGATCAAGCTGTCCGGAGGCAAGGAAGAAGGAGTGCGGATCGGTGCCCAGGGGGAAATGTCATTTGCTGACTGGGATCAGGCCGACCCTTTCAAGACCATCGACCTGAAGCTACAGGCACAAAGTCGCACTACCCAACTACTCTCCCCTTGGATCGGGCAGGAACTGCCCGAGCTGGGCCCACTCAGCGGTGAGGCCCGCTTGCATACGGTCTCCGGCCGACACCGAATCGACCAGATTAAGATCCAGACCACCGAGACCGCACCACTAACCGTCGCAGTCTCCGGTTCAGCCGAGCATGTCACCCTGCTGCCGGAGTTGCGTATCCGGGAGATCCAACTGGATGCCAACGGCAGCACCGATGATATTGGCAAACTAAATGCGGTATTCGGTTTGAAGGATGGGATTCCCTCGATTGGGCCACTCAAAGCGCAGGCGCACATATCCGGCGATGATAAAAATTTTGTCATCGATGAAGTGTCAATGGCAGCCGGTAAGGAAGATGTTCTGCTGGTGAACCTGAGCGGCCGGTTGGGAGAGCTCAGTTCTGCCAATAAATGGCAGCCCCAGGATACCAGTCTTACCATCCAGGCCAATTCCAGCAGCAGCCGTGGGCTTGCCGGAAAACTGGGCTACAGTATTCCGGAGCTGGGCCCCCTTTTCGCCCAGGCCAACATCCGCGGCAAGAAGAAGGTCTCCATGGACTCCGCCCAGCTCAGGCTGGGAGACAAGGATAAACCGGTGGTGAAGGCCACAGGTTATATCAACGATCTGTTTGCCATGCAGGGGGTCAAAGGGGATGGACAGCTGCATTTGGATGGCCGTCGCTTTGCGGCCTTTGCCGATTTAGACAAACTGCCAGAGCTTGGTCCTCTAACCGGCCAGGTGAAAATCTCGGACAGTGATGGATCCCTGGGTATTGATTCCCTTCAGGTCGAAAGCGCGCAGCCGGAACTGCTGAGCCTGAAGGTGAACGGCAGCTTTGACAATTTCAAAGACCCCTCCACCTGGCTGGTCAACAGCAGCCTGACTGCCCGGGACCTGCAGCTCATTGGCGCAATCTTTGATCGTCGATGGCCGGCCATCGGACCGGTGCAACTCGATAGTCAGATAAAAAAAAGCGACGCAGGCAAGGAATTCAACGGTACGCTCACTGCAGGGAAAACCGAGGTAGAGACAAAGCTAAAGGCACTCTTTGAAACGACTCCCATGAGGATAAGCGGTACTGTCAAGGCCCGGAAGATGCTCGTGTATGAACTGTTTGAGAAGGAGAGGGAGGGAAAGAAAAAGAAATCTTCAAAGAAGGAGCACGTATTTAGCCGTGAGCCCATAGACTTTGGCTGGTTGAAAAAAGTCGATGTGGATGTTGCCATTGAAGTGGAATCCTTTGCTAAAGAGCAGTTTCTAGCCAATTCCGCCCAGTTCCAGGTGAAAGTCAAATCAGGTGTACTGTCCATCAGCCCGGCTCGTTTTGTCTATGCAAAGGGAAAACTCGACATGGATCTGGAGCTAGATGTACGGGAGCATCCCCGGTTGACCTTCAGAGCCTTCGGCAAAGACCTCGATCCCCGGCGGGCCCTGGATATCCAGGATTACAAAGAAGAACTTCAGACGGAGATGAATATTGACCTCTCCTTTAGCACATCCGGGCTGACTCCCCACGAACTGGCCTCAAACAGCCAGGGTAGCATCTACATAACCATGCAAAACGGCAAGATCGCTGCCCCACTGATTGATCTGGTTTTTTGGGATGTGGCGGGCTGGGCCTGGAAAAAAGCGACAGATCAAAGGTATTACGATTTAGGTTGCGGGGTGGCCGATTACAGCATCGAGGAAGGGGTCATCTCGACGAGGGCCTTTATACTCGACACCGAGAACATTACCATTACCGGCGGGGGGAACCATCGATCTGGGTGGTGAGAAAGTGGAATACTTCTTTCTGCCAAAGAAGAAATCACTCAAAATTATTCAAAAAGCCGATCCGGTGAATATCGAGGGCCCCTTGAACAATCCCAAAGTGAAGACGATTCCCTGGAAATCGGCCGCCATCACTGCGGGCAAGGTTGGTGGGATTATTTTTGCTCCCTTTATTTTCATCCCCCTCACCGCAGCCGACTACCTGGCAGGCCAGGTGACAATCAAAGATGGAAAATCGGCCTGCCTGGAATATCAAAAGGCCCATGAATTGGAAAATAGGCCGCGTGAGAGAACAACTCCAAAGGAGCAAAACAAATAGAATGGTTAGCAGTTCAAATCCAGCTTTACCTTCCCGGGGCAGGCAGGTTTTCACATGTTACCCACCTGATGCTCGGGGTTTTAAACCTGGACCCCGTCGGTTGGTCCTTTTCCAGAGCGAGGGCCGCCTCATTCTTCTGGTAAAATGAGACCGGTTCATAGGTCCAGCCACTGGCCAGTCGCTTCTCTTCCTTTTTCAGGGTGAGATAAAGATATCTTCCCATGAGGGGGGCGGCAATCCTGGTTGTCCAGCCAAAGGTCTTATACAAGTCTTTCACCAGGGAATCCATTTTTTTCTCCATCCGCCCATCTTGGCTGTACCACTTTCTCATTGCCCAAACGGCACCGGCATAAGCGGTACGGAGCGGCCTCACTTCCCAGGCAAAACGATGGCGAATTCGTTTTGTCGGATGGTCTTTATAGCGCTGCCAGCCCTTGAGGAAGGTTCGGATCAACCGGGCGAGACTGGGTCCGTTGACCTCGAAATCGCGCCTGAAGGCATCGACAATATACTGCTCCTCCCGGCCTCCGGTAATATGAGGATGGCGATAATTGAAGCGATATTGACCGTGAGCGTCGGCGAGAGAGAATGTATCTTCCGCCAGGAGGGTCCCGTCTTTTGAATGCTTTTCGTACAGGGGAGTTCCGGGAATGGGAGTGTACAACATGAACTGGTGAAAATCCGTATCATGGCTGACGGCATAGTCGATAATCCGCTCCATAGCCTCGGGTGTGTGGTTTTCCAGACCGATGATGGATGATCCCAAAACGCGTATACCGTGAGCCTGTAAGGACCGCACCAGTTCCAGGGTGTCAACTTCCTTGAGTTTTCTGTAGGAGCTTGCCTCTCCTTCAAGGCCCATCCACACCCAGGAGATCCCCAAGCCTACCAACTGCTCGAAGGTGTATGACTGCAACACACGGGCAGAGCTGAAAACCATAAGCGCCCAACTCTTTTTGTGTTGCTCCATCAGTTCAAGGAGCCGCAGCGCCCGCTTCCGATGGAGGAGAAAATTCTCGTCCATGGTAAAAAAGGACCGGACCTTGAGTTTTTCTTCCAGCTGACACATGACGGCAAAGAGGTCGTCGCCGGTTTCATAAAAATTAATATGCTTCCCCTTACCCCCGAACAGGGCCGAGGTTGAACAGAAATTACAACCCACGGGACAGCCCACGGAGGGAATGAGCATGGCCGCCGTGTTTCCCGGCCGTAACGGAAGGGAAATACCCATAATACGGGCACCGAATCCCGAATGCACCATGGGATGCCGAATTGGCGCATCTTCGTCTTCTCCCAGAAATCGACGAAACCAGCGGACGCCTTCGCCTCTACAGATATGATCGGCGTCGATGCTATCAGCGATATTGTCCTTGTTGGCGACATGTCCGCCCACCACAATCGTCGCACCCGGCTGGTGTTCCCTGATGACTTCGCACATTTTCTTCACTTTGCCGATATTTGCAACAATCGAGCTGATGCCGACGATATCGTAGGAATTTTCCCGGATTTCGGAGACAAAGCGATTGAGGGAGGGAAAATCCAAAAGCGTACAGGGGGCATCGATATTGGATTGAATCATCATCAAGCCGAAGGAGCGGTGAAACATGCGGAGGGAAAAGCCGCCCTGAACCCTGGTGACTTGATTCTGATAGAGTTCCATGGGGTTGATTTTTCGGCTTCCATATTCATCGTCTTGGGCGTACGGTCCGAAGACGCTGGATAGCAGAACCCTTGCCCTGGTGGAGCGGGGGTGGACCGGGTGTGTTGTCTTCATGATGTGGTTCCTCTTTGGGGTGATCTGTTTTGCCGATTTGTGAGCTGGATCTTAATACAGTAAGGAAGAGGAAAGATAGGCCCCCCGCAAGGCTTTTACAAAAGTTTTACAATCAAAATGTCAAGAAAATGGTACGGATTTGCAAGTTGACAGAACTTCTAGCGTATTGTAGTTCAACTAAATGCTTAATCGATCAAAGTGGTTTTTTCACCCAATCTTTATTTTTGTTTTTTCCATCCTAGCCCTGGCTACGTCTCTGGGTCTTTATATCTACTGGTATGTGGAGATCAGCAAGGGGCTCAAGTCAGTGGTGCACACATTTAGCCTCGACAAGTCCCAAATCTTTGCGCCCCAGACATGGGTGGTGATTCTCACTCTTTCGATTCTCGTCGGCATCATTCTGGTGGGGGTTTTCATTATCTTTGTATACAATCAAAAATTGATCCAGCTCTACAGGATGCAAAATAACTTCATCAACAGCTTTACCCACGAACTGAAAACACCCGTGACCTCACTGAACCTCTACCTCGAGACCTTTCTACGCCACGAGCTTTCCAGGGGAGAGCAGATCAAGTATGTTCGCTACATGCTCCAGGACGTAAACCGTCTTGCGAGCAATGCAACCCGTATCCTCAACCTGGCGCGGATCGAGAGCAAGAGCTTTGAGGGGGAGCTAGTCAAATCCGACCTGGTTGAGACGGTCAAACGGTTTTACCATAACAATCACCATATGTTTCAGGATTGCGAAATCAATATCCATAATCCGACGGGGCGATCCTTCCTTTACCCCATAAATGTTTCATTGTTTGAAATGCTGTTGATGAATCTCACGACAAACGCCACCAAGTACAATGACTCAGATGTGCCCAGGATCGATATTACCTTTTCACCACAAAAACGAAAATTGCACATCCAATTTAAAGACAACGGCATAGGAATCGAAAAAGGTGAAGCAAAAAAGATTTTCAGAAAATTCTATCAGGTGGGCAGGGCGGACGACATGAGCGCCAGGGGAAGTGGAATCGGCCTGTATCTGGCACAACACATCGTAAGGATTCATCAGGGCAAGATTGTCGCTCAGAGCGAAGGTCTAGGGAAGGGATCGACATTTTCCGTCATCCTGCCCTTCAGATCATGAGGAGCTGATTGTATGGGAGATGGTGGGAAAAAACATATCCTTATCATCGAAGACGACATACACATAGCGGAGGGAATGAAACTCAACCTGTCGCTGCAAAAATATGAGGTCACCATTGCGACAGACGGTCCGTCCGGCCTGCGACGATGGAAAGAGGCACAACCAGACCTGATCGTGCTGGACATCATGCTTCCCGGCATCGACGGATTAACGGTGCTGCAGAACATCCGCCTGGAAGACGAGCGCATCCCCATCCTGATAGTCTCGGCCAAGGGAGCACCGGACGAAAAAATCAAAGGTTTTTCATATGGGGTTGACGATTATATGTCAAAGCCCTTCAATCTTGACGAGTTCCTGCTGCGCATAGAGCGACTGATGACCAGGTCATCCTGGTACCGGGACGAAGGCGAGCCGGACAGGGCCGGACTCGACTCGTCGCCCCGGACATACGCATTCGGTGACAATCTCATTGATTTTAGCACCTGCACGGCCCAGTGTAAGTGCGGACAAGTGGTTCTGAGTGAACAGGAAGTCAAGCTCCTGAAACTCTTTATCTACAATCGGGGGAAACCCCTGTCGCGAGGGAAACTTCTGGAAATCGGCTGGGGCTATACAAAGGACACCACCACGAGAACCGTGGACAATTTTATCGTGAGATTACGGAAGTATTTTGAAGACAACCCGAAAAAACCCGTCTATTTCAAAAGCCTCCGATCGGTTGGCTACCTCTTCGACCATGATTAGCGGAATCAAATCAAAAAGCCAGTTGATCCCGCTTAATGATTCGACCCCACTCATTGACAAATGAGATCATTTAAGCTTTAGTTGGCTATAAATCACTTAATGTGAGTCAATCAAAAACAGGCACCGCTCTTTTTGAGGATTCAGCAGAAAGCTTGAGGGGCCTTTTGATTGGGGGAGTTAATGCCAAAGGAAGACGCAATAGAGGTTGAGGGGACGGTGGTGGAGACTCTACCCAATGCCATGTTTCGGGTGGAGTTGGCCGATGGCCACCTGGTCCTGGCGCATATCTCCGGAAAAATGCGCAAGTATTACATCAAGATTGTTACCGGAGACAAGGTGACAGTTGAACTGTCACCCTATGATTTGACTCGAGGACGGATTACCTTTCGGGTTAAATAGATGTTATTTTAGAAAGTAAGCAAAGACTACTCAAATTTTTTCACTTGATCCCTGCATTTTTTTGTATTATATGAAACGATTTCGTTCGCAAGTCGGCTGGGCTTTTGAGGAAAGTTTCCTTTGCCAGGGTGGCGGCCTGAGACTTGGAACAATACTTTTTGGGAGGTCAACACTGTGGCAGAAGGGACTGTTAAATGGTTTAGTGAGCAGAAAGGTTATGGTTTTATTGAGCAAGATGAAGGAGGAGACATATTTGTCCACCACTCCGAAATCAACATGGCCGGTTTTAAAACCCTTTCTGAAGGGGACCGGGTGAGCTTCGAGGTGGGAGAGGGCACGAAAGGGCCCGCCGCCAAGAACGTCACGAAGCTCTAGTTGCCAGCATCACATTTATCACGGGCATCTCGTTTGATTAGGAAGAGATGCCCTTCGTGTTTTCTGTCGACACGAGGATTTTTGAACCGTTAGGTTCAGAGATCCATGAAAGGTGGTACAATTTGCATAGTTTTGAAAGCAGGCTAAGGCAGCTCAAGAAAGACTTTCAGAGGAATGTCGGACCTTCTATAAGGAGGCATCGTTATTATCTGAGTAAGGGCGAAAGAAGCAGACTCAAACACGAGAAAGCTATAAAGCGCTTGAACAAGAAAAGATCGAGAAGAGTTTACCGATAGAATTCACTTAAATATAAGTTTGACCTCAAGAGTTCGCCTATCCGCATAAAATCTCTAAAAACAAAAGCGACTGGTCGCTGATGTTGCCAGCCGCTTTTTATTCTTTGGCGTCCCCAAGAGTACTCCCGGTTTACCCCAGTTTTTGTCTGCGTCTCAGGCAACACCAACAACAAAAACAACCTAGAAAAAGGCTGAAATCTTCGTTATATCCTCTCCCAAAATAAGAGTGTGAATATCATGGGTTCCCTCGTAGGTGTAGAGGCTCTCCAGGTTACACATGTGGCGAATAATCCCATACTCGATACTAATACCGTAGGCACCCAGCATGTTTCTGGCCACCCGGGCAATTTTCAGCGCTTCATTGACATTGTTCATTTTGGCCATGGAAATATGTTGGTGTCGCCACTTGCCGGCATCTTTCAGACGTCCCACCTGCAAAGCAAGCAACTGCATTTTAGAAATCTCGGTCAACATCTTCACCAATTTTTTTTGAGTCAACTGGAAGGATGCGATGGGCTTTCCAAACTGAATCCGCTCTTTGGAATAACGTAAGGCCCTGTCGTAGCAATCCATGGCCGCTCCAATGGCGCCCCAGGAAATGCCGTAGCGAGCTTCGTTCAAGCACATCAAGGCGCACTTGAGCCCGTTTGCTTCAGGTAGCCTATTGGACTCGGGGATTCGTACATCTTCAAAAATGAGCCCCGAGGTAACCGAAGCCCGCAAGGACATTTTTTTCTCGATGGGAAAGGTGAGGAAGCCTTTCGCTCCTTTTTCCACCAGGAACCCTTTGATCCCTTCGTCAGTTCTGGCCCACACCACAGCCACATCCGCGATATCGCCGTTGGTGATCCAGAGCTTTGAGCCATTGATGACCCAGCCTTTCCCATCTTTCTTTGCCCTGGTTTTCATGCCGGCAGGGTCTGAACCATGATCCGGTTCGGTGAGGCCGAAACAACCTATCTTTTCGCCTGCGGCCATTCTGGGAAGCCAGTATTCTTTCTGCTCCTCGGAGCCAAAGGAATGAATGGGGTACATAACGAGGGAGGACTGCACCGACATGAGACTTCTGAGACCACTGTCTCCTCGTTCCAGTTCCTGACAGGCGAGGCCGTATTGGACGTTGTTGGTGCCGGCACACCCATAGCCATGGAGTTTCATCCCGAAAAGGCCCAGTTCCCCAACCTTGGGGATTATCTCCATGGGAAAGGTGGCCTTTTCAAAGTGATCATCTATGAGGGGCATGAACTTCTCATCCACGAACCTTCTCACCGTATCCCGAGTAATCTTCTCTTCGTCGCTGAGAAGGTCATCTAGACGCAGAAAATCCAGACCTTGAAATTTGGACACTGTTCACTCCAAGTTTGAGATGATTTAATTTACACCACACCCTTTTCCCTTAACTGCTTAATCTGTTCGGGACTGAATCCTAACTGGTCCTGCAAAATTTCGTCGGTGTGCTCACCGAGCAGTGGTGGGTGGAGCATGGTCTTGCAGGGGGTCTTGGAAAGCTTCATCGGCGAAGCAACTAACTTGACGGTACCAGCGGTCGGGTGCGGTACTTCTTCGATCATGGCTCGCGCTTTGACCTGGGGGTCGGAAAAGACTCTGTCCAGGGTGTTGATGGGACCACAGGGAATTCCTGCCTCTTCAAGCAGATGCAGCCACTCCTCTGCTTTTTTGCTGAGCATCCTCGCCGCCACAATTGGGACCAGTTCTGTGCGATTTTCAACCCTCGCCGCATTTGTGGCAAACTTTGGATCCTGGGCCAGTCCTTCTAGACCTGCCAACTTACAGAAGGCTCGCCACTGCTGATCGTTACCAACAGCCAGTGCAACGTAGGATGTCTTTGTTTTGAAGGGCTCGTATGGCACAATATTTGGATGAGCATTACCATGCCGCACGGGATTCTTCCCTGATACCAGGTAGTTGCTTCCGACATTGGCAAGCCAGGCCATCACAGAGTCGAGAAGAGAAATGTCAATGTATTGCCCTTCCCCGGACTTTTCTCGGTGGCGCAGAGCAGCCAGAATAGCACTAGAGGCAAACAGCCCGGCGGTGATGTCCACTATCGCCACTCCAACCTTCATCGGTGGGCCGTCTGGCTCACCGGTAAAGCTCATCACCCCGCCCATTCCCTGGATCATGAAATCATAGCCCGGTTTGTCTTTGTACGGTCCATTTTGACCAAATCCCGTAATGGAACAGTAAATCAGACCAGGGTTCTCTTGGCTGAGTTCTCTGTATCCCAGCCCTGTATTATCCAGGGTGCCGACCTTAAAATTTTCTATCAAGATATCACTCTGCTTTGACAGAGATTTTATGATCTTCACACCCTCAGGGGTTTTCATGTTTGCGGTTAAACTCTTCTTGTTGCGGTTTACGCACAAATAATACGCGCTCTCCCCTGCAACAAAAGGCGGTCCCCAGTGCCTTGTGTCGTCACCTCCATGGGGGCGTTCCACTTTGATGACTTCGGCACCAAGGTCTCCGAGCATCATGGTACAATATGGGCCGGCTAGGACACGGGAAAGATCGAGCACCTTGATACCCTCTAGAGGTAGCTTAGCGGTTCCTGCTTTCATCAAAACTCCATTTGGTTGGGTTAAAGCCGACATCCTTTTTACGAGGGTCGGAAATAGGTGCCTGAGATTTTGCTGTGAGAACTGAAAAAAGAATCAGGGTTCAGTGACATAATAATGTTTGCAACTATACCAAGAAACAAGATTGAAGTATACTTTGCAGAAACTTCCAAGGGTATCATTGGGTGTGATCGGGACGGATCTCGGTTTCAATATTTTTCGTTTTCAATATTGTGTGTTATCGAATAAGTAGCTGTCTTCTTTTAAGAAACGACAGGAGGGTGATCCATGAAGGTTGTCCGTATGAGCAGCGCAGAGAGTTACGAGCCTGAAAAGGACTGGAAACGTGTGAGTCTCTGCAATGAAAAAGACATTTCCATTGAGCACTTCATCAAGCCGCCACATCATGCTTCGCCGATGCACGATCATCCGAACGCGCAGGTTCTGGTCGTTCTCAAAGGCAAACTGGCAATCGTTACTGATGGGAGCGGAGAGCAGGTGCTTGGAGAGGGCGATGCTGCCTATATCCCGGAGAATGAAGCGCATGTGGTGAAGAACCTGCTCGATGTCCCCTCGATCGGCCTCGACATATTTGTTCCTGGACGGTCCTTTGATTTCTGGTTGAAGCGAAAGTAGTCATAGCGTCCATCCGGCCGCCCGGGGTAAGCAAACTGAGTCAGCAGCAGAAAGCGGGCAATCTAGAAGGTGGGATAGCAGCCAACCCTTCGCTGCAGCCGTCCCTTAGACAAGCTTAGGGCGCCCGAGCTCGGCCGTTATATTTCAGGAGGATATCAAAAGATGGAAATAAGTCCCGAAAGCAGATCAAACCAGGATATATATAAGATTCTTATTGGCACAGTATTACCTCGGCCAATTGCCTGGGTCTCAACCGTTGATACCTCGGGTAACATAAACCTTGCTCCCTTCTCCTTCTTCACGGTTGCAAGTGTTAACCCGCCGATTCTATGCTTCTCTCCACTTCTGCAAGAAAATTCAATAGAGAAAGACACTCTGGTAAACATCAAACAGACTTCTGAATTTGTGGTGAACATTGTGAGCTACGGTCTGGCCGAGGCAATGAATCGTACAAGTGGTCCATATCCGTCCGAGGTCAATGAGTTTGATGTAGCTGGAGTTGCCGCGAAGCAATCGACAATTGTTAAGCCTCCCTGTGTTGCAGACTCACTGGTTAATTTTGAGTGCAAACTTCACCAGATCATTTCTTTCGGCTCAGAGCCAAGGGCCGGGAATCTGGTCTTGGGCCGAGTTTGTAACATTCATATTCATCCAGACATTGTTAGAAATGGTGAAGTAGACTGTAAGTCCTTGGACGCCATTGGAAGGTTGGGGGGCAATATGTACACTACCATCAGGGATTGCTTCGAGATGGAAAGACCTGCAATATAACCACCCGCTGCGGTCGAACACGGCAAACAACATCCTACTCCCCCCTAATGTTGAGTGCGTCGATCTCCCCACGACTACACCTGCTTGACACACCAGGACCTTTCATCCTATCATCCTAATATTTATTGCCCTTATCTGGAGCGAGTACTCATCAGTTATCAATCTCCCTCTCATCTTCAGTTGGACATGTTGAACTTACTATTTGATTAATTGCCACAATGTGGTACTAGATTATTCATAAAAAGAGCGGTTGCAGGCAATTAATCTCTTTTTCTTCTGTTGCCTCCGAAAGCGGCTATGTATTTTATCCTTTTAAATTAATATGTTGGATGTTTTCAGCAAGGAGAGTATGTCTGATTCCACAATGCTTCGATGAATTAGACACATTCAAAGACAGCAGCTTGGCGTCAGGAAGTTGTGCGGCATTTTGAAGTTTCTCATTGACCCAGAACATTTGTACTCAAGGAGGGCAGAATTATGTCGAGAAAATTAAGAGTTCTAATCGGACTATTAGTAGCTGTCGCTGCCGCTGGTTTCGTTTTTGCGAGTCCGGCCGTCGCCAAGGTTGAGGGCGACACCATTGTTTTTGGCGCAGCGGTTTCTTTCACCGGGAAATACTCAACCAACGGCAAGCACACCAAGAACGGTTATGATCTTGCCGTAAAGCGGATTAACGAGATGGGCGGCGTCAAGGTGGGCAATAAGACTTATAAAATCAAGGTCCAATACTACGACGACGAATCAACACCGGCCCGCGCCGGACAGTTGGCCGACCGGCTGATCAAGCAGGATGGGATCAAATTCATCCTGGGGCCATACGGTTCCGGTCCGACCAAAGGCATGGCACCGATAACCGAAAAGTACAAGATTCCCATGGTCGAGGGGAACGGTGCTTCCCGCGCCCTTTTTAACAAAGGCTACCGGTACCTGTTCGCCGTACTTACAACTTCAGAACAGTACTTGGCAGAATCCATCAACTTGCTCGCAGAAGAGTTCAAGAAGGATGGCAGAGATCCAAGCACTGCTACAGTGGCCATTGCGGTCGAAAACGACCCATTCTCCATGGACATCCGCGCCGGGGTTTTGGATGATGCCAAGAGGTGGGGCATGAAAGTCGTCATCGACGACAAATTGCCCAAAGAGCTGACCGACATGACCGCCACCCTGACCAAGGTCAAGGCCTTGAGGCCCGATGCCCTCATCGTATCAGGGCACTCCAAGGGTGCAGCCCTGGCTGTCCGTCAGACGGCCCAGATGAAGGTGGATGTGCCCATGCTGGCCACCACCCATTGCGATGCAGCGGACGTGATTGGTAAGTTCGGAGGAGATGCCAATTACACCCTGTGCGCCACCCAGTGGGACCCAACCATGACATACAAGGATGACTGGTTCGGCTTTGCCGGAGACTATGCCGACAGATTCGAGAAAGAATACGGCTACGCACCGCCTTACCAGGCCGCTGAGTCGACCGCATCCGTGCTCGTTTATGTGGATGCCCTGCAACGAGCCGGCACATTCGACACCGAGAAGGTACGCGACGCCATAGCTGCGACGAACCTTCAGACCTTCTACGGCTGGGTCAAGTTCGATGAAACCGGTAAAAACATCGCCAAACCCATCGTGATGTGGCAGGTTCAGAAGGGCAAATACATACCCGTGGCTCCCAGCAAATTTGCCGCAGGCCAGGTGATCTTTCCGAAACCTCTGTGGAGAGACCGCTAAACCCATAAAGCAACCCGCCCGCCCTAGCGATAATCCTAGGGCGGGCCTTCTTATTCGCTATGGATAATCTTCAAATTTTATTCTCTGCACCGATATTTGCTTTGCAGCTGCTCATTGATGGTCTTCTCATCGGCGCCATCTTTGCGCTGGCAGCCTATGGCATGGCGCTGGTGTGGGGTGTTATGAAGATCATAAACTTCGCCCAAGGGGAGTTTGTCATCTTGGGGGGATATATGGCCTTCGCCTTCAGCAAAGCAGGAGTCCACCCCTTCTTCACCGTGCCGCTGTCAACGGTGTCTCTGTACATTGCCGGCTGGTTGTTGTACCGCCTTGTCATCTTCAGAATCGTGGAAGAGGACCTCTTCATCTCGATTCTAGCCACCTTTGGCATCAGCATACTCATGCAGCAGCTCATGAACCAGGTGTTCACTGCCGACGTTCAGACCGTCGACTCCGGCCTCGGCACCTGGTTTCTCTTTGACGGCAACGTGACAGTGTTGCAAATCAAGGTCGTCAGCTTTGCCAGCGCCCTGGTACTGGGGGTCTGCCTTGGGCTGTTCATGAAAAAGACCCGGCTCGGGCAAACCATCCGTGCTACCGCCCAGAACGCCCGTGCGGCCCGCATTCTGGGTATCGATACAGACAAGGTATATTGCACGACCTTTGCATTGAACGCGGCTATCTGCGGCGCCTGCGGGGCCTTGGTCCTTATGACCTGGGTGATTCAACCGTTCATGGGGCTTGCCTATACGATCCGTTCATTCATGATTGTCATCATTGCCGGCATCGGCAATGTGGCCGGGGTCGTGCTAGCAGGTCTGGGGCTCGGTGCTGCCGAAAACTTTGCCGGTTTTGTTCTGGGCACCGAGTTTCAGGCCGCCTTTATCTTTTCATTGCTGGTCGTCATCCTGGTCTGGCGTAACTTTACCCTCAGACTTAAACGAAGGTATCTCCATTGAACACCGTTGAACGAAATCTCGCTCTTTACGGCTCCATCCTCATTGTTTCCCTGGCCGCCCCCTGGGTGTTCCCCGCCTACCGCACCCAGTTGGCGTTCTTGTGGATAATGGTGCTGTTTGCCCTTACCTGGGACCTGGTAGGCGGGCAGATGGGATATACATCCTTTGGGAATATCGTGTTTTTCGGCATCGGTATGTACGTGACCGCGGTGATCCAACGGAATCTACATTTTGACATCGAAGAGTACGTTCATGTGGCGGGCGCAGTTGATATGTTGCAGCCCGGTGAATATTTGAGCGGACTTTTTCTGGGCATGGGTGCAAGCGCCATTGTTGCCGTGATCGTTGCGGTGGTCCTCGGCCTCTGTATCCTGGCCATGGGGATGCGCGGTCAATATTTCGGCATTTGTACCCTTGGTCTCGGGGTCGCCGCCGGCGAACTTGCCAGCGGCTGGGAATACATCGGTGCCGGATCGGGGATGGTAACGCCGGTGTTTCCCGAAAGATTGGGTGAGCGCGGAATCTTCTTCTATTACATTTTTTTCATCCTGGCCGGGATGGTATTCCTGACCTTGAAATGGCTCTATGCGGGTCGCTTCGGCCTTGCTATCAACGCCATCCGAGACGATGAGGACAAGGCCGAAGCCATGGGCATCCGCACCACCCGGTATAAAATGACAGCCTGGTGCATTTCCGGTTTCTTCCTTGCAATTGCAGGAGGCGCTGCCGGCCATCTGGTGGGATTCATCGATCCTACGGAAGTGGCTTTTGCCGGCGCAACTTTCGGCGTTTGGATGATCTTGATGGCAATCCTCGGCGGCAAGGGAACCCTTTGGGGACCGGTGATCGGGGCGGTGATTTTTCATATTACCCAGGAACTGTTCTGGACATACCTTTTTGGCTGGCAGCGCGTGGCAATGGGCGCCCTTATCGTCGGTATCGTAGTCTTTTTTCCCCAAGGAATCATCGGCTGGATCCGCGACCGCTGGCCGGAACGCTTTGGCCATCGAGTAGAGGAAAGTACCGTTTCCAGTTCTTCCGGGGGAGGTGGGGCATGACCGGACAGCAGCTGATGGTGGAAGGTGTCACCAAAAGGTTCGGTGGTGTCGTTGCCAATGACAACATCAGTCTCTCTGTGCCTGAGGGTAGCATCGTCGGCCTCATCGGCCCCAATGGATCCGGCAAAACCACACTGTTCAACTCTATTGTTGGCTACCACCCCATCGACCAGGGCTCCATCCGCTTTGAAGGCCGCGAAATCTCAGGCCTGAGGGTGACTGAGATCGCGCGGTTGGGGATGCTGAGAACCTTCCAGCAAACGCGAGTTTACGCCAAGATGACCTGCGTGCAAAACATGCAGATCAGCGTGCCCCGGCAAAACGAGGGTTTTGGCGCCATGTTCTCTAAGTCTCATCCGAAGATCATGAAGAAGGCCGAGAGCTTGCTGGCCTTTGTCGGTCTTTATGCCAAACGGTACCTCCTGGCAGGAGATCTTTCCTTCGGCCAGCAGAAACTTCTCGAGTTCGCCATGGCACTTATGAACGAGCCCAAGCTGCTTCTTCTGGACGAGCCCACGGCGGGAATCAATCCGACCCTGATCAACGGCCTGATCGACCGCTTGAAACGCTCAAATGCAGACCTCGGTATCACGCTTTTTATTATCGAGCATAACATGCCCGTTATCATGGACCTTGCCGAACATATCTACTGTTTGGCCCATGGAGAACTCCTGGCCGAAGGCCCGGCCGATGAGATCCGAGACGATCAGCGGGTGATCGACGCTTATCTCGGGGCGAACTGATGGATGAAAAGAAAGAACAGAGAGCCGGAAAAGGCGACATCGGCGACCTCAGCCTCGACGATTTTGACACGGTGCTTTCGGTTGACGAAGTGGCGCATCAAGCCGAGAAGCTGGCTGCCGAGGCACCAAGCCGGCAGCGTTTGAGCGAACTGGTGGGGAAGGAACCGCTGCTTACCATTGAAGGCCTAAGGGCCGGCTACGGCAAGATGCAGATACTGCATGAGTTTGATCTGCAGGTAGGGGTGGAGCAGTCTCTTTGTATCATCGGGCCCAATGGCGCCGGAAAGTCTACGGTGCTGCACTCCATCTACGGATTCACCAACATTATGGGTGGGAACATCAAAATGGGAGGTAGCGACATTACCGGTATGAGTCCCAACCAAAAGCTCAAAAGAGCCGGTATCGCCTACATTCTCCAGGACAACTCGGTGTTTCCGGACATGACGGTAGAGGAAAACATGTTGATGGGCGGTTTCCTCAAAGACAAGCCGAGCCAGGCATGGGAGGCTGCTGAAAACGTGCTTCAGAAGTATACCCGCCTGAGTGAAAGACGAAAGCAAAAGGCCGGTGTTCTCTCCGGCGGTGAGCGGCGCCTCCTCGAGATCTCCCGGGCGCTGATTATGGAACCGGAGGTTCTGTTAGTAGATGAGCCCTCCATCGGACTCGAGCCTCGTTTCATCCAGATGGTCTTCGAGATTCTGGATGATCTGCAGAATACGGAAGGCAAGACCATTGTCATGGTCGAGCAGAACGCGAAGAAAGGCCTTGAGTTCGCCGACATCGGCTACGTGCTGGTCTCGGGCCATCTGGCCATGGCCGGAACCGGCGATGAACTCCTTGAGAACCCGGAAGTTGGCCGGTTGTTTCTGGGCGCCTAACCTGGATAACTCACCACACTCGTCTATTTGCAAGGACTAGACTGCTTCCGCAATCGCCGCGCCAAGTTCCATCGTTGTTGCTGTGCCGCCCATATCGGGGGTTCGCAGCGAAGTGTTCTCCAGTACCGTCTCGATGGCCCGTTCCACGGCAGCTGCAGCCTCTGGATGGCCCAGGTGGTCGAGCATCAGAGCGCCCGACCAGATCTGGCCAATGGGATTGGCGATGCCTTTGCCTGCAATGTCAGGCGCCGAGCCGTGTACCGGTTCGAACATTGATGGATACTCACGAGTCGGATTGATATTGGCAGAGGGTGCTATACCGATGGTTCCGGCAATTGCAGGGCCAAGATCCGAAAGGATATCGCCGAAAAGGTTGCTCCCTACCACCACATCGAACCAGTCGGGATGCAAGACAAAATGAGCGGTGAGAATATCGATGTGGTACTGATCGGTCCGAACGTCCGGATACTCGCTAGCAATGGCGGCAAAGCGTTCGTCCCAATAAGGCATAGTGTGAATGATCCCATTGGACTTGGTCGCTGAGGTGACATGCTTGGCTTTACGTGTCCGGGCGAGTTCAAATGCATAACGCAGGACACGGTCCACACCTTTTCTGGTGAATACCGTCTCCTGAACGACCATCTCTTGATCAGTTCCTGAATAGAGGCGTCCGCCAATCTCCGAATATTCACCCTCATTGTTCTCTCGCACAACAAGAAAATCAATGTCTGTTGGCCCTCGACCTTGCAAGGGTGAAACCATACCCCTCAACATGCGTATAGGTCGCAGATTGACGTATTGTTGCATCTGCCGGCGGATTGGTATGAGAAGCCCCCACAGGGAGATGTGATCCGGTACGGTGGGAAATCCCACAGCGCCAAGGAAAATCGCATCATATTCGCGAAGTTGATCGATCCCGTCCTCTGGCATCATGCGGCCGGTTCGGGTGAAGGTTTCGCAGTTCCAGGTGAATGTGTCCCATTTGAATTGGATGTCGAAACGGTGGCCGACCGACTCCAGTACACGAATGCCTTCAGGAACCACCTCTTTACCGATGCCATCGCCGGGGAGCACCGCAATCCTATAACCGGCCATGCTCTACCTCCTCCTTTTCGTATAAGAGGATCTGGTCTTGACCCCGCCGAATGCTGCGAAACATGAGGACTTGTGCAATACTTCTATTTTTTCGAATCCTACCTTCTTCATTAATGCAAGCTGGTAGGTCAAACTTCTGGGAGAATCTTCCTTGTCAATGTAGTCAAAAACTCTTGTTCTATAGTCTTTTCCTCCTGAAGACTCAAGATATTCTCCATATCTTTCCCACATTAATTCTTGTATGGCTGGGAGGTCGTGAAAGACCATATCGCTTATCCAAAAACTTCCGTTAAGATTTATGGCATTATAAATTTTCTTGAACACAAATTTCCAGTCAGCCTCATCCCTTAAATGATGGAGCACAGCAGCTGCCAACACTATATCATATCGATCCGTTCCCAGTTCAATTTCTCTGACATCGCCTTGGAGCAGACGAATGTTCCCCGGTTTTTCTTTTGAGATTCTTTCTCTCGCTTTTTCAAGCATTGGCAGACTCAGATCAATCAAATCACAGTCAAGTCCATTTAAAATCCTTACTGTTTTAATTGTATTGTTTCCGGCACCGCAGCCAATATCAAGTAATCGCTTTGCATGAGGTGTAGTTTTAGCTGCTGCATGGGCTAACAGGTCCATCATTAACGGAGCATCAATGATCGCCTGTTGCCCGGTTTCCAAATTTGAAAATCGCTCTACGTCGTTATTAAATCGCTCTTTGATTTCTTTTATTGTGGATTTTTTTTCGAGAGGAGTTTTCACTTCAAATTACTCCTAAGCTGATCGAGTTTGTGAAATATTTAAAGGCGATCTGTTCAACCTCTTACAAGGATGGCTATCAGACCACTCAGGGAATCTGGTTGTCTAAGGCACCACTGGTTAAGATCGTTTTGTGCTTGTTTTAGACGGTCTAACCCCTAATATATCTTGCCAAAAGACAAGCTTGGCCTCATTCACACAGGCACTTATAGCAAAAAATAAAACCTTAGGCAAAACGCTGGCAAATTCAGCATGTCCAGAACATATCATCCAATCAGGAAGTAGAGGTTGTCCCACGATTCTGTCTGCTGTATGATTCCCCGATAAAAATTACATATTGATATGGGTGGTTTCGCATGGATACCAAGAATCTTTCGGTAGCGCCAGACGCTTGGATAACCAGTATGGTGATTGATTTTGTCGCCACCTCACCTCTCAATACATTGGGGCTTCCTGGCGGTGAGGTCGCATGGGATGCTCCCATTGTGGGCTTTTGCCGGGGTGATGATCCCATCTATCTGGAGTTCAAGAACCACATTGGCGATTTCTACTGGACTCCTCTGGAGATCTTTGAACGCACCTTTACGGGGGTGAAAACGACCGCAAAAGATTTGACCGTCATCAGCTGGATACTGCCACAAACCCGAACTACAAAAGATGAGAACACCTCTCAGAAAGTCTATCCTTCGCTGCGATGGGCAGCTGCCCGGGGCTCAGGGGAAAAGTTCAATGTAGCCCTGCGCGAGCACGTCGCTAAGACTCTGGTTCAGGCTGGTGTGGAAGCGGTGGCGCCCATGCTTTCACCCTTCTGGTCCCGGCAAGCTTCTGAGCGTTACGGCTTCGCTTCTAACTGGTCTGAGCGCCACGCAGCCCACGCGGCTGGCCTGGGCACTTTCGGGCTCTGCGACGGTCTTATCACCCCTGTTGGCAAGGCTATCAGGGCCGGTTCAGTGGTAGCCAGGCTGGAGGTTCACCCCACCCCCCGACCCTACCGCGATCACCACGCCTATTGTCTTTTCTATAGTCATGGCACCTGTCAGAAATGTGTCGCGCGGTGTCCAGTTCAGGCCATCAGTTCCGAAGGCCATGACAAGGTCAGATGCCAGAGTCACCTGGAAAAGGCCAAGAGCTATGTCCGCAAAAAATATGGTTTAGAAAACAAGGTCGGCTGCGGGCTTTGCCAGGTGGGAGTGCCCTGTGAATCTCACATTCCCTCGCCCGACGAGGGATAATACGGCGGACGATGGCGGGCAGGCAGACGCGATTCGACCCTCAAGCTGAAAGGTCATATTTTGACAACCTGTGACATAAGGTGAAGTGATGGGAGCATCAACCGTCCCTGGAAAACCTGATTCCGCACTTGGAGGAGGTACCCTGGGGACCTTCGCTGGGGTTTTTACCCCGAGCATTTTGACTATTCTGGGAATCATCCTCTTCCTGCGGCTCGGTTATGTTGTCGGGAACGCAGGCCTAGGTCGCGCCCTCATCATTATTGGCCTGGCAAACGCCATCTCTATACTAACCAGTGTTTCACTTTCTGCGATTGCCACGAACATCAAGGTAAGGGGGGGAGGGGATTACTATCTCATCTCCCGGACCCTTGGTGTGGAATTCGGTGGCTCCATAGGGATTGTCCTCTTTCTCGCCCAATCGGTATCTGTCGGCTTCTACTGTATAGGGTTTGCCGAGGCCGTGACCAGCTTCATTCCAGATGCTGGAAGATTTTTGCCACAGATCGTAGCTGGCCTCGCAGTGCTATTTCTTTTTGTCTTCGCCTGGCTGGGTGCAGATTGGGCCACCAAGTTCCAGTATGTGGTGATGGTCACATTGGCAGCCGCACTGATCTCGTTTTTTGCCGGCGGTCTGGCTAAGTGGGACACGGTAATTCTCCTTCAAAACTGGGTGGCGCCTCCTGCTGGTGCTGAGTTTTGGGTTCTTTTCGCCATTTTCTTTCCGGCGGTCACAGGCTTCACCCAGGGCGTAAGCATGTCAGGCGACCTCAAGGATGCGGGTAAGAGCTTACCATCGGGAACATTTTTGGCGGTGGGGCTGTCGATCATCATCTACTTCGGGGTGGCGGTAGTATTCGCTGCCACCCTGCCCAACGACCTCCTAATTGGCGACTACGGGGCCATGAAACGTGTTGCGCGGTTCAACTTTCTCATCGATGCAGGGGTAATCGCAGCCACTTTGTCCTCCGCCATGGCCAGTTTTATGGGCGCACCTCGCATCTTGCAATCCCTGGCAGGTGACCGTACTTTTCCTTTCCTTCTGCCGTTTGCCAAGGGATATGGCCCGACCGGCAATCCTCGTCGAGGTGTTTTGCTGTCTGGGGGAATCGCTCTGGGCACCATAACTCTAGGCAATTTGAATCTGGTGGCATCAGTTGTCTCTATGTTCTTCTTGATTTCCTATGGCCTTCTTAACTACGCTACTTTTTACGAGGCTCGGGCAGCCAGCCCATCATTCCGCCCTAGGTTTCGTTTTTTCGATCTGCGGCTCAGCTTCCTCGGCGGGCTAGCATGCCTTGGAGCGATGCTGGCAATTGATCTGGCGGCTGGTGCAGCGGCAACTGCACTCCTGTTTGCTATCTACCAGTATCTCAAGCGAACCGCAGGTCCAGCAAGGTGGGCTGATAGTCGTCGCTCTTACTACCTACAGCGCGTGCGGGAGAATCTTCTGGCTGCGGGACTAGAGCCCGAGCATCCTCGGGATTGGCGCCCCCATTTGCTTGCCTTCTCCAATGACTCCCACAGACGCAAACAACTTCTGCGATTTGCTTCCTGGCTTGAGGGTGGCAGTGGTTTTACCACAGCGGTGCGCATTCTGGAAGGAGAAGGGGTGAAAATGCTGAAATTACGTCAGGAGGCTGAAGCGGAACTTCGTGCCGACATCGCTGACTATGGTATGCAAGCCTTTCCCCTTGTAGTAGCCGCACCCAATCTCAACCTTGGTGTTCACACCTTGGTGCAATCCTTTGGCATCGGGCCGCTACGGGTGAATACAATTCTTCTCAACTGGCTCGAACAGCTTCCCAAAGGCATTCTTGGCCTTGGGGAATTTCAATATGCAACAAATCTCCGCACCGCCTTCCGGTTGGGTTGTAACATCGTGGTGCTGGACGCCAAGGAGGAAGAATGGATCTCCCTGGAGACTCTTTCCCCTGATGAAAGGCGTATAGATGTATGGTGGTGGGACGATGCGACCAGCCGCCTGATGCTTCTGCTTGCGTATCTGATGACCCGAAGTGATGCTTGGGGTGAGGCGAGGATTCGGGTGCTGGCTGCTGGTCAAGATGGGGAATTAGATGAAGAGGTGGAGGGCCTCAAGAAGATGCTCGAGGAGGCCCGAATTGAAGCGGAACCAGAGATAGCAGAGAACATGAACTCCGAAACTGTTGTGGAGCACTCCGGTGATGCTGCCCTGGTGTTTTTCCCGTTTCGACTGCGGGGGAATCAGCTTCTGGACCCATTTGATAAACCTCTTGATGCAATTCTCCCTCGTTTGCCCATTGTGGCTCTGGTTCTGGCTGCTGAGGATATCGAACTCGACGCTGAACCCGAAGAAGGAATAGCTGGAGAAAGCGCTGCAGCGCTTGATACTTTTGCAGATGCTGAGAAGAAAGCCCGGGAGGCGGAGAAGGAGGCAGTTGCCGCAAAGGAGGAGTTAGAAAAGTGGCTTGGAGAGATCCGGGCTGCCACTGAATCCGGCGCCAAGCATGAGGATTTGTCTAAGATAGAGGGTGCTGCCCTTGAAGCCGAAGAACGGGTAAACAAAGCTACTCGGCGGGCAGCCAAGGCCAAGGCCAAATTGGAAGATGCAGCCAGAACGGTTGAGGCCCTTGGGGTAAAACCTCCAGAGGTAGACAAAGAGCCCGGGGAGACGCAAGATTGATCTCTGGGAGCTAACGCCAGCCGCGGCAAAGCAGTAATGGAATTCAGAGGCGCGTGGCCAGCCACATCTTGGTCAACAGTGCCCTTCGAAGTCATTCAATCTAACACCCTCCACCTGGTCAAGATAACCATCGAATACATTCCACCAGTATTGCCCAAAAAGAAAAGCCCCCATAAGAAGTGAGAGCTTATCTGTAATTCAAATGGCGTCCCCAAGGGTACTCCCCGTTTACCCCAGTTTTTTCTACGTCTCAGGCAGCATCAGAATGTTGTTGAGTATTATCCCTCTAGGAGGCAGCGGAAACCATTGCTTCTCCTAGTAATAGGTCTTTCAATTGGTATTTAGCTGAAGCTAATAGTTCGAAAGTTGACCCAACAGAGTTTATATTAAGATATGCTTTTCATGATTTTAATTCTGGTCAAGTTTTAAGCTTGGCAAAATACTTTCAGTTACTGTTCAAATATATTTCCCCCTACATATTAGCTCAAAAGAAAGTTTTCTAGCCAAATTACCGAAAAGAAGATGGTGATAGTATTATGCTAATTTCTTTATATTGTTACCTCCCAATAATAATAATTATAAATGACTTGACTTCCGCCAAGAAAGTGAGTATCATCCTCTCAATCAATAAAGGGCCGTCTTTATTGACGGCCCGGTTTCGTTCTGAGGGAAGATCCATTTGTCAAAAGTGGCAACCCCGAGTTTGGAACCTTGAGAATCTTTTTGAAAGGAGGGTGTCACTATGACCAATGGAATTGTGAAGTGGTTTGATAGCCAAAAAGGCTACGGCTTCATTGAGCAGGAAGATGGCCCGGATGTATTCGTCCACCATTCAGGGATAAACGCATCGGGTTACAAATCTCTCAATGATGGCGACAGCGTGACTTTTAATGTGGAGCAGGGCCAAAAAGGGCCTGCTGCCGTGAACGTCACCAAGATTTAGTTGGCGGTAACACGCTTATTAAGGGCATCTCGTCTAAGTAAGGCAAGATGTCCTTTTCATTTGTATTTGAGCAAAGAAAACCTGGTCCTGTGGGCCAGGTCAAGTTTCAATGGCTTTGCCAGCAGAAGAGGTTTAAGGCACAAGGCGTAAGGCGCAAGGCATAGGGAGAGAGTGAGTTTTCTTTTATTGTTTTTACCTTGTGCCCTGTACCTTGAGCCTTGAGCCGTTCGCTTTTGACAGCTCAAAGCCAGGTTCTTTGGGCCTGAATTCTTTACTTGCCTTGCCAAAGTCGGGTTAAGCAAGGAAAAATGACCAAATCTGAAAATAAGACTATGAAAGGCTGGTTATTATCTGAAAGATGAATCTCTTAAGCGGAATTACTTATAACTTGCGTGGTCTACGGCTGGGCATAAAGACCCCTAAGCTTCTTGTATTGGGGCTTATCAGGTTTGCCGCCGTCGTCATCATTACCATTCTTGCAACAAGCCTTATCCTTGTTTACCATGAGAAGATTCTGCATCTCATTTGGGCTAAGCCTGCAAGTCAATGGATTCTTTGGTTATGGTACGTCCTCTCCTGGGTGCTTTCCTTATTCCTAGTGGGGCTGTCGGCCATTCTTTCCTATCTTGTCTCGCAAATACTCTTCGGTGTGTTCATCATGGATTACATGTCTCGAGTTACTGAACGCATGATGCTGGGCGAGGAACATGAACCGGAGAAAGTGCCCGTGTTGCGGCAACTTTCCTATCTTGTCAAACAGGAAATACCAAGAACGATCCTCCCAGTTTTAGTAATCCTTCTACTCATGGTTCTAGGCTGGCTTACACCCTTGGGCCCGGTGCTGGCGATCCTCTCATCGGGAATTGCGGTCATTTTTCTCGCCTGGGACAATACGGATCTTGTTCCTGCAAGAAGGCTTTATCCTTATAAGAAGCGTTTCAAACTCTTGTTGGATAGCCTCACGTTTCACTTGGGTTTCGGCCTTCTGTTCCTGATTCCTCTATTGAACATCCTTTTTCTCTCCTTCGCACCAGTGGGCGCCACTATCTACTTTATCGATAAGCATGACAAATAGAGGCTATTCAAAGATCAGCTTTACGACTGGCTCTCCCTCAATCCTTCACAAGGTCATCTCTATTTTTGGGTAAGCGGAAGTCAACTATTTAATCTTGTTGGGATAAAAGCGAAAATAGTCAATAAAGATTGGGTAACATCTTACGAGGCGATCTAGGTGAAAGACGAAGATAAGACAAAAGAGCAATTCATAAATAAATTGGTGGAGTTGCGGCGGCGGATTGCTGAATTGGAAGCACTGGCAGGCGAGCACAAGCGGGCAGAGCAGGAGACTCGTGAATACGCTGAAAGCATAGTGGATACGGTTCGTGAGGGTCTTTTGGTGCTTGATGGGGATCTGAGGGTAATTTCGGCCAACCGTTCTTTCTACGAGACATTCAAAGTGAAACCTGGGGAGACCGAGGGACAGCTAGTATATGACCTGGGCAACCGACAGTGGAACATCCCCAAGCTGCGAGAACTGCTGGAAGAGATCCTCCCCACGGACACAACCTTCGACAACTTCGAGGTGGAGCATGAATTCAAGATAATCGGGCGCCGAGTAATGCACCTGAACGCTCGACGGATATACAGGGAGACCAACGAGACCCGTTTGATTCTCCTGGCCATTGAAGATGTGACCGAGCGCAAGCGAGCGCAGCAAGCACTGCGACAGAGCTCTGAAGAACTGAAGTTTTTTGCTTATTCGGTTATGCACGATCTTAAGAGTCCGGCTATAGGCATCTATGGACTGACAGAGCTTCTTCATAAGCACTACAAAGATGCTCTTGATGAAAGGGGTAGGAGCTACTGTGATCAAATCTTAAAAGCTTCCGTGCATGTTGCGGCGCTCATTGAAAAGATCAATGTCTACATCGCGACGAAGGAATCACCTTTAAAGATTGAGAAAATAAACATAAAAGATATTCTGCAGATGGTTAGAGAAGAGTTCTCACCTCGGCTGGCTGTTCGTCAAGTAAAGTGGTTGGAACCCGACGGCATGGTAGAGGTCAAAGCAGATCAGTTGTCTATCCTTAGGGTTTTCAGAAATTTCGTGGATAACGCATTAAAATACGGTGGCGAAGAATTAAGCGAGATTAGAATTGGCCATGAAGAATCTGAAGAATTCCACACTCTTTCCATAAGCGACGACGGTGCTGGCGTAAGAGAAGGAGATTATGCAAGGATTTTTGCGGCCTTTCGAAGGGGCGAGACATATAAAGCGGTTGAAGGCGTTGGCCTCGGATTGGCCATAGTGGCCGAAATAGCAGAACGCCATGGGGGCAGGGTGTGGGCGGAGTCCAGAAATGACCGATGGACAAAATTTCATATATCTATTGCAAAATATTTGTAATCTTCTTTTTTTCTAGATTTCGGACTTCTCCTCTCGGTGCAAAGCAGAATTCAGCAAAAGGGTTCAAGACCAAAACCGTGAACATGGGAAATTAAGATGAGCTAATTTCGATCGAGTCTTGAGTGCTTTTGGTATTATATCTCCTGCTGTCACAAACCAGTTGTTTCCGTTATCCTAGTTTCTGTCGTTCCCGATTTCAAATCAAGATAACCGCTTTCCCTTGTTGACATAAACCGTCTGCTACCCTTAATATGGAAATAGCTCACATTTTCTGGTGATTTTCACTCCACTTTTGCACCTCTCTGCTCCAGCCGCTGGTAATCCCAAAGAAGGAGCGTGACATGCAAAGAATGGCCGCTTTCTTATTACTCTTAATTTCATTATCTCTGGTGGGTTAAAGGAGGATGAGCCGTGAAAGAGCAGTGCGAAAATTGTAGGTTTTGGAGGAGACCTGAAGCTCAAGCAGAAAAGGCCGCTGGTAATTGTCGTCGCTATGCCCCTAGACCTTGGGGCTGCGGCTATGTTGGGGTGGACATTCGTGAAGATGAATCTATTGAGAGAAAACTCTATTCTATTGCATTGTGGCCGACCACCCACGGCCATGAATGGTGTGGTGAGTGGCAGAAAAAATAGTGGGTTTATCGTGAGCGGAAGATAGCATGCCCTACTCCATTGTTTTCATTCTTATACTGGCGGTCCTTTTTCTGGCCAGTGCAATTCGGATTCTCAAGGAATACGAGCGGGGAGTCATTTTCCGTCTAGGAAGGGTCATTGGTGCCAAAGGACCGGGGCTTATCATTCTCATCCCTGTGGTAGATCGGATGGTGAAGGTCAGCCTGCGGTTGGTGGCCATGGACGTACCTCCTCAGGATGTGATCACCCGAGATAACGTATCCGTGAAGGTCAATGCAGTGATCTATTTCCGGGTGATGGATTCCATCAAGGCGGTGGTGGAGGTGGAAAATTATCTCTACGCCACCTCCCAGATGGCCCAAACCACCCTGCGCAGTGTTTGCGGGCAGGGGGAGCTGGATGAACTGCTCTCTGAACGTGAAAAGATCAATAGGCAGCTCCAGGAGATTTTGGATGAGCACACCGACCCCTGGGGCATTAAGGTGAGCACTGTTGAGGTCAAGCACATCGATCTGCCCCACGATATGCAACGAGCCATGGCCCGCCAGGCTGAAGCCGAGCGGGAGCGCCGTGCCATGGTTATCAACGCAGAGGGGGAGCACCAGGCTGCGAATCGCCTGGCCGAAGCGGCCCGGATCATCTCCGACCATCCCATTGCACTTCAGCTCCGCTATTTACAGACCCTGCGAGAGGTCGCTGCGCAGAGCAAATCCAGCACGCTCTTTCCCATTCCCATTGATTTGTTCGAACCGTTTCTGCAGTTAGAGGAAAACGTGAAAAAAGAAAGCCCTGGCAGCTGATTGTGCGCCAGCCACCCCCGGTGCTCACTTGGTAGTCGTCCCCAAGGGGATTCCCTTCGTGTAAGGAACTTGTCCTGAGCGAGAGCGAAGGAGGGCAAGCTCACTTCCCTGTTGCCCGCTCTCCGAGCGGGAGGCCTACGAGTTCAAATCCGCCGGCACAATGCAAAAAGAAGAGGGCCAACTAAAATTACAGTTGACCCTCTTTTTTTACATGGCGTCCCCAAGGCTACTACCCGTTTACCCGTGTTTTTATCTAATACTCAGAGAACACCACAGTTTTGTTGAATTTTACTCATCACGGAGACATCAGAAGCCAATGCTGGCCAAGTTTAGTTATTGGCAAGCTATCTGGAATTCTTGATTAGAGCACCTTACCACTGCACTTTGGGTATTGCTATCTGGCCTATGCTATTCGTAAGCAATTTTGCGAAATAAAGAGAAAACAAAAGAAAAGATAAGAACTGCTTTTGCAGACAAACTGTAGATAACTTCGTTATCACACGGATATTGCAGCATATTAAAAGCGGATAAAGAAGCTTAATTATTCCCGTGAGTTCCAGCTGCGCGGTTAAACTTCTTTTGTTATCTCCTTGGGTTAGCTTTTGTGTATAACCCGAAATACCACATTCACAATTCAAGCCCTGCTGCATTTGACCAGTTTTTAGATGCTAAGGTAAAAAGCACATTAGAGATTACTCCACAGTGGTGCATGGGAAGAAGCATCTGAAAACTTTTGGCAACTCCGGCTTTTTCTGACGTCAATAGGAGGGCGCCATGAGTAAAGGTCGGTACATTGCTTGGGTGGTGGATTCCGGTCGAAGTCCTAAGTGGCTTTTGAGGGAGTACCAAAACAAAGTCAAGCGGGTCATCCAGATGCGCCGAGTCTTAGAAAGACCTAATTTAAAAGACAGGAACACTGGTCGGCCCCACAGTCCAACGGCGATAAATATCTACAGGCGAAGCCTTCCCATTCGAGAAAGGGATCTCGTGGAGTGTCGAGAGGCCATCCGTTGGTTGGCCCGCCGGGGGCTGCTCCGAAAGATCGATCGCATTGCCTGTGAGGTTTCCGAATGATCCATTACGGAAGACCATGACTATGGTTTGCCGAACAGGCCCAAATCGTCTTCGATATCCCACCTGCTTTTCTGTTGATTTGTCGTCTTAGGTACCTACTGATTTAATCCTACCGAGAGAGGGGATGCTGCTTATGCCCATACGGTCCTGCAGCTACTGGAACAGTTTGCTAGAAATCGTTCATTTTTCTTGAGGGGGGTGTTACTGCTTTGACTGAGGTAGATATCACGGGGCTTGTTATTGTGGAGTGTCCAAAATGTCAGAAACGCGTTTGGCTGTTATCTTATGGTGGTTATGATGAAAACGCTGCACATTACTGCAAGCATTGTGATTACACATTTGCCACCGATTTAAGAGGGAAGCTCTTAGGTCACGTAGAGTGGGCAAAGCGGTCTTTGGAAAAAATTCACGCATAAGAAGTTCCATAGTCAGACAGCTCGTCTGGTAACAAACTGGAGTAATTACCAGGGAACATCTGAAGATACACAAAGGATTCTGATTCAGTATCTTACACACACAGATTGAGTCCTCACACTCCGCATAACTTCTTGATAAAGGAGGGAGTCTTGGCTCGACAGGTTAGACTGATGATCCATGGCCGTGAATTTACTGTACACACCCTGGCCGATGAGACGCATTTGGAAACAGTGGCCCACTATGTAAACTCGAAATGTCAGGAAGCAGAAAGGAGCCTTCTTTCCAAGTCACAGACAAGCATCTTTGCCCTAGCTGCTCTGAACATAGCGAGTGATTATTTGCAGTTGAAGGAATGTTATAAACTTATGCTTGAGCGGATTGAGGAAAATCAGAAAAAATTGGCATCTTTTGCATTTTGAACAGAGAAGCTTAAATGCAAGATCGGATAAAGCCAGTTCTTGAAATTGGCAGTAGTGGCCGCTGATAATCTCCATATTTGGATCAAATCAGAACCTGCTCCAGAATATCAATGGAATCAAGAACTTTGCCAGCGCCCATCACCACACTGGCAAGTGGATCATTTGCAATGCTTACGGGAAGTCCGGTCTCCTCTATTAGAAGCCTGTCAAGATTCTTTAAAAGTGCACCGCCTCCGGCAAGAACAATACCTGTATCTACAATATCTCCGGCCAATTCGGGCGGTACTTGCTCAAGAGCAGTCTTGACTGTCTGAACTATATTTTCAAGCAGTTCACTAAGGGCCTTGTTCACATCGGCCGAGTCAACCTCGACAATCTTTGGAATCCCTGAGACAAGATCACGCCCCTTGACCTCCATTTGCTGCACATTATGGTTTGAGATCGCATTACCGATGGTGGTCTTGATTTGTTCTGCAGAACTTTCTCCTATCAGGAGATTGTACTTCTGCTTGATATGCTGAAGAATAGCTTCGTCCATGAGGTTGCCGCCTACGCGAACCGACTTGCTGTACACCACTCCAGCCAGAGCGATTACCGCCACCTCTGTCGTGCCTCCGCCAATATCGACTATCATATTACCAATTGGCTCTGTTACAGGTAATCCGGCACCTATAGCAGCAGCCATGGGTTCTTCAATGAAAAAGACTTCACGGGCACCAGCTGCGCCTGCTGCCTCTCGCACTGCTCGTTTCTCCACCATGGTAATGCCCGAAGGCACGCAGACGATGACGCGCGCTTTTGCCAATCGGCGATTATTCGCTTTTCTAATAAAATGCCGTAGCATCGCCTCGGTTACATCGAAATCGGCGATCACCCCATCTTTCATTGGACGACTGGCAACGATATTCCCAGGGGTGCGGCCCAACATCTCTTTAGCCTCTTTGCCCACTGCCAAGACTTTATTGGCTCCTCTTCCATCTCTGCGAACAGCAACAACAGAAGGCTCGTTAAGTACAACACCTTTTCCTTTCACATACACAAGCGTGTTTGCTGTACCCAGGTCAATTGCAAGATCTTCGGAAAATCTTCGCCAAATGTGATTCAAAACCATAAGATCTTATCTCCTGCCCGTTTAGGCCGAATTACCATGGCTTCGATCGAAAGAGTATAAAAGTTCATGGAGGTGAAGCAAAATAATTGCAAGGCGAGGGCAAAGTCAAGTCATTAGGACACTTTTGAGGGAAAAAATGAGGTGCCCTTGTACCTGATAAATGTGCAATGCTTCGGGTTTGCAACTGAAAAGGAAATCGTTATATTGGTGTGACTGAAGCTTAAGGATTCAATTGTGATTGCTTGGAAGCAAGGAGAACAAATGCGGAATTTTCGAAGAGGACTTCAAACAACAAAAAGGTACTGGCCCATTGCATTCATAGTACTTTCATCAAACTTGTTGCTGAGTGTTACAATCCAGGCCAAGACATTTTATGTATCAGATACGACACTGACGGCTAATGTGCGGACTGGACCCAGCTTTGAAAACCGCATCATTGCAATGCTTCAATCTGGGACGAAGGTAACTCTGGTGAGGGTAGAAGGCGGTTGGTCCGAAGTAGCCTTGGATGATGGACGCAGAGGCTGGATTCCTAAAAATTATCTATCCGATCGCCCTCCCTGGCGCGATACTGCTCAGAAACTGGCATCTGAAAACCAGAGTCTTCAAACCCAAGTCGCCAGTCTTGAGCAAAGCCAACAAAGTCTATCGCACGAGAACAACAAACTGAGGACTGAACTTCAGAACAGTTCGCAAAAGCTCGATCAACTGCAAAGAGCCAACAAAAATATGAAGACTTCTTACAATCTTCGCTGGTTTTTGGGTGGTGCAGGAGTCTTATTGGCCGGTTGGATACTTGGTTTTTGGATGGGTCGCATGAGACGACGTTCATATTCAGAACGATATAGATTGTAGGAACGTAATCAAAAGTTTATTGATATCCTAAAATTTTCACGCTGCTTAACAGAGCACGTGTATTGCCATACAGAAACTTGATGATCTGGATGCCGCACTATATGTTCATCCAGTTCCTCGTAAAGTGGGTTTTGTTCTTGCTTCCAGACCGCAAGGTTGACTTTCCGGCATTTCAGAATACTCTCCTATAAAGCACTGGCTGAGTGGATTGCAGCTTCTGTAGCCTATAACAACCAACTGCAGACAGTTAGATCATCACATATTTAAGGATATCTATGTTCTCTAGGGCCTTTCCTGAACCCATCACAACGCGGGATAGCGGCTCATCAGCAATAGTTACGGGAAGCTGTGTTTTCTCCTGCAAGAGTTTGTCAAGATTCCTAAGGAGCGCGCCACCACCAGTCAGCACAATTCCTCTTTCCGCAATATCAGCTGCCAGTTCGGGTGGGGTTTGTTCGAGAGCACCTATTACCGCCTCGACGATTTCCTTAACCTGATCGGAGATGGCTTCGCAGACCTCGTCAGAATCTATACCGATGATTTTAGGTATTCCTGATACCAGATCACGGCCTTTGACCTGCATCCGATCAATTTTCTCTCCCCCACGAGCATTTCCGACGGTGACCTTGATCAACTCTGCAGAATGCTCACCAATGAGCAGATTGTATTTCTGCTTGATGTACTGGATGATAGCCTCATCCATCATATAGCCACCAACGCGAACTGACTTGCTGTAGACAATACCAGCGAGAGAGATCACGGCTACTTCAGTTGTACCACCGCCAATATCTGCCACTGTGCTACATACTGGCTCTGTGATGGGCAGTCCAGCACCGATGGCAGCGGCCATGGCTTCTTCAACAAAAAAAACCTCACGAGCACCAGCTGCCTCAGCTACTTCGCGAACTGCTCGTTTCTCCACCTGGGTAATACCCGATGGTACACAAACGATGACACGGGGTCTGACCATGGTGCTGCGGTTGTGCGCCTTTCTGATGAAGTGACGGAGCATAACCTCGGCAATGCTAAAATCGGCAATCACTCCGTCTTTCAGAGGACGAATGGCTGAAATGTTAGCGGGCGTGCGACCCAACATAACCTTGGCATTATTGCCTACAGCAAGGACCTTATTGCTGTCCTTGCCATTTGTACTTAAAGCTACCACTGAGGGCTCGTTGACCACGATGCCCTTTCCCCTTACCCAGACAAGGGTATTGGCAGTGCCCAGATCGATGGCCAGATCGTTGGAAAAGAAGCCTAAGATGGGATCAAGAAACATGACTGAAATCTCCATGTATTAATGCAAAGAAACAAAATGCAAGCCGATAAATAGCTTGCAAGCCAATTGGTCAAGGGTGTCAACACGATAGTCTTTGGATGAAAATAACATGCCAGGTTGAGCAAATCTAAATTTCCTTAATTTTTCATATTCTTAGCAAATTCATAAGCTTTGACTAAACCTAAAAGGATGATTGAAATCATCCAAAACGGTCAATCGGCTATGAAAAAGTGTACGCTTCGAGCTAGTCTAACTGTGTTTCGACAATTAGGTGAGACGCTTAAGGTTAAGCTCACCAGTATGACAAGTTCCAATGTGGCACGAATCGATTCAGCGAATTTGGCTTTCTGATGTTAAATGCGATCTCCTATTGACCTGGTCGGATATTTGCTTACTCGATCTTATTTCAAGTCACATCTTGTTTTGATATCTTGAATTTCACTGATGTCCACATACTGGCAAGATATCTTTAATCCTTACCCGGAAGTATCTACGCGAGCATTTTGTGGTTTAATTTCTGTGCGGGGAAGTTTGGAAATAAAGAGCTTTGCTTGCCCCTTTACCTCTGGAGCCAGCCAATTAACCCCAAAAATGGTGGTTTTTCGTAGTTGCATAGATTGGCTAATTAGTTTATAGTTCTCAACTTTAAATGTTCAGGTATTGTGTGGCTTTGTGCATCTTTTATTTAGCAAGTGTAATACTAGTCGTTACGTAGAAAGAATATACCTTAAAGCTACTAATTCAAATTGCAATCGAAAGGAAACCGAGGAGGGTGAGAAATGTCCAAACCAAAGCAGAAAAAGAAGGCACAGAACAAAAGGATTACCTTCAAGCTGGAGGCATCAGGAGCCAAAGAGGCCATCTTGGTAGGAGACTTTAACAGTTGGGATGCCAAGAAGCACATAATGAAAAGGGACAACAGAGGGAGGTGGAGCAAGATTGTCACTCTGTCCCCTGGAAGGTACGAGTATAAGTTTCTTGTAGATGGGGAATGGCAGACTGATCCCAGCAATGACCAAGTGGTCCCCAACTCCTTTGGTAGCCTCAATAATTTCTTGAATGTTTAAATAGCCACGTAGATTGTGGACTGAGCATGAGTTAAATTAAATGACCCCTACTGGTCATTGTACCTCCGGTCAGTGGGGGCTTTTTTATTGCCAGTTCTCCCCTTATTCTTTTAATCTGATGGCAGCTAAGGACTTTCTAAAAAAGTATAAGAGAAACTCTCCGAGAAATAGTCCCTTATAGCGAGGGCTAAAGATGGAAAAAGAGGTCCGCCAATATCGAAGAGTCAAAGTCAGTTGGCCTGTCACCATTCAGACCGAAGAAGGCACTATTGAACGGGCTACATACAACATAAGTCCCGATGGAGCCTTCATCCGTGGTTTGTCGCCCCTTGAGCTGCATGAAGTCGTTGATATGGTTATTAGTGGCCCTGACCATTCCATAACGGTCAAAGCAAGAGTGGTCTGGACGAGTAGCCAAGTGCCCCCTAAAAAGGATATGCCACGTGGTGTGGGTGTCGAGTTCATCAATATTTCTGATGAGCACCGAGAAATAATCTCTTCTCTAGTTGCAGCGGAAGTAGAGTCCTCAGGCTCGGACGAAGATGAAAAGGAGCAGGTTTTAATAAGAGAACAGAGCTTAATAGAGGAGCGGCCAGTAGAGGACGAGAAAGAAAACATGAATAAACCTACTCTAGGGCCACCTAAGAGGTGTCCAGACGGTCACATGCATATTTCCTGGTCTACGGGCGATGACCATATTTTCTGTTGGGACTGCAACCGGAGATACCCACTACTTGCCTGTTTCAGACCACCAGAGCGAGACCTTTCTGACTCTGAGAAGTCCAATGACTAGCCTAGACCCTGACGAAATCAAACGAGTAAAAGTCCACCCTATCAAATGCCCCAGGTGCAAGCTCACGGTAATGGTCAAGCCAGACGATAAAGTGTGTCCTGCTTGTGGGGGTAATCTGCCGAAACCTGCAAAGCTTTGAAAGAAAACTATATTTTGTGCCAGATTGGAAACCAGGCGAGTGTGAATTAAGGGATGTTATCTCCAGTCCGCGACCCTTCAGTCGAATCGAGCATACAAACTCTCCCCGGTCCACATATGCTCTTCAGACCTTGAGCCGACCTCGACTCAAGGTATTGGAAAGGTATATGGAGTCCTTATTATCAGAGGATTCTTGCTATCTGTTTTTCATATCTTCACCAATGCAACCAATTATCTGAAGCTGGAAGTGCAGTTCCCTCCCAATATCGAACAATTTCAGACCAAATCAAAAATTAAGGGCTTAGCACTTATTGGCTAAGCTCTCAATATTATTGCAAGAAGTGGCGTCACCAAGGGTACTCTCTGTTTACCCGTGTTTTTTTCTATGTCTAAGAGAGCACAATGATTTTATAAAGTTTTATCCTGCAAAGAGACACCGGAGGCCATCGCTACTCTTGATAAAAAGGGGTTCAGTATAAGGGAAGGTGAGAGTGCCGTCCTCACAGTTGAATTCATCTTTTCTTACTGATTTACCCAATATTAATAATATGTTATGAGAAACCAGCTAGAATTTACTCATTTTAGCTGATTTGATCTAGAAATCATGTAATTTCAAACAGTTGCCTCCATTTTTCACCTTTTCAAAAATCGTTACCAAATCGTTACCAAGGTTTTCCTTCGGGCTAGCTTCGTGACATTTTTTTAGGCTGAAAACATGCCACCATATCTGGTATAGCTCCCATTTGGCGTATTGATTGAAAGTCTTTTGCTACGTATCTTTACTCAACGACCCCACCAAAATGCCTTGATATCATGAACACATCTTCAGTATTTCATAAAATTCTGCCCATCACATAGACACAAAAAGCCATCGCTAGTCCTCGTGAGAGATGAACAGATTGTGAGAAGGAAGCGGGAAAGGCTTTTCAGGTTATAGGTGATGGGTGTTAACCTGTAACCAATGACCCATGACCTATAACCTATCAGCGGCGAAGACGCGACTTATTTGTTCAAAATTAAACCACCAAACTTTTTGATATCACATTAAACAAAGCATCAACAGTTTATTTACATTTTTTTAACAATTAATAAACAAAAAGTTCTTCCATAAGTAAAATCTACAATATATTGACAACTTTCTTACAACTAAAAAACAAATAAATAACAACAAGATAAATAAAAAATGTTTCTATTGACAATTTTATTAGTTTCGACAAAATGTGTTCATCATTGAAGACATATACATACCAAGCAGGTGGTCTAATAATCTTTTTTGTTTGGTACTAAATAAGTCTTCAATCGTACTAATGTCAGCTGTTTCTGGTTAATTTGCTTAAGTTAACAGCTTATACTTCTAACTTTACTGTCGGTGACAGAGTGTAACTGAGTTGGCGGAGCTGTGTTCCAGCTACGCTGGAGCACGGGGCGGGAGGCCGCGCGAGATGGGCGAGACGGGGGCAGAAGACAGAGCAGTCATTTGCCTTCGGCGTCATTAGGTCACTACGCTGCGCTGTCATTTGTTGTAAAAGGTAGAAGACAGAGGACAGATGACAGCAGTTCAAGGTTCCAAGTTCCAAGTTCAAAGTTAGGACAAGTTATGGGCTGAAGTTCTCCATATAACGGATAACACCTTGTTCCGTTCACCGTTTACGGCATTAACGACTTCAATGACTTCTGCGATCTGACGTGCTTTAGAGCTATGAGCCTTGGTGGTCTCAATATTCCCCCATTCCAATATTCCGATTATCTTGCACGCCCATCTTTATCGTCTAAGATGAGATAGGTGATCCGTTTTTTTTGGCATTGGGTTTGCAAAAAGTAATCAAAGGGGTGAGTATGGAGCTTACCCTTATGGCCCGGGGTTCCCCTCTTGGCGGATGTGACGTCGATGGGGGTTTCTTTTTCATTGCCAACTAACCAAAATACCGTCTTTGAAAAAGAGATATCTCTCCTTTGAATATCCTTTATAAATCCAGACGATGAGGCACTCGTCCCGGTAACAATTTTCATCCACCGAGTCTGGGCTACCCCAAGCCTCCCTCACTGTATTCATCGGAAGGCCAGGCCGTAGAAGCTCGTAGGTTCTGTTCTCAGACTGATCAGGACTCTCCCGAATCCGCTCGCCAGTTTTAGGCCCACAAGAAACCAGTGAAATAATAGCCAAAAGTAGAATCAGGTTAGTAGGTTTCATCACACAGACTGCTCTCTGAGAAGCCGCCAAAGAAGATACAACTGACACCAGTTGGATTTGATCTGCCACATAGTCTCGCGCAACCATACTACTTGTTAGATAGTTCCTATGTCAACATCAGCATTTCTGGAAATCAACATTTCTGGACCCCCAAGTCTAATACCTTAGTATGATATTATTTTCCAATAGTGGAAGTTTTTTTCCTAAAGTGTGGCTTGGATTTCTCAATTTATAAGAAGTGATTCCAGGGGCAATATAGGGTAACTGCTTGAGTATACAAGATAAATACTTTGATCAGATAACCTGGCACAGTCTTTGATATAGACGATATATCATTCTTTGGTCTAGCACTCAGACCGAACTACAGCGATAACCAAGACAATTAAGCTTTTCGTGCGATTTCACTGACAAGGTAATTCAAAAGGAACGTAACCTTTGGCACAAAACAGACTAACCAAATCTTAAGCGAATTTCTTAGCTAGAACTGCGGGTTCTGGGTCATGATAGCAAGAGTAGACGAAGAGAGTATAGACTCCCAAGTGTTTGACATAAAAAGGATCTATATTGTCGGTCCCTGGCGAGTGCATAACGAGCTTCTCTCGTCTTTTCTGGAGGAGAGGATCGGAGCAGAATGCCTGATAGTTGAGACTATCAGGGACCTTCCAGTCTCCACCGGTGAAAGTGGGTATTCTCCAAGGCTAGTGCTTTTAGATTGTCTGGGTAAAGATCCGGTAAGCCTTTGGGAAGAATTTGAAGCGGAAACTAATGCGATTTTCTCTCGTGACTACGTGGTGCTTTTCAATGTAAGTCCTGGCATGGGATTTGAGGACAAAGCCTTAATGCAGGGAGCACGCGGGTTTTTCTATGTCCAGGACAACATCGAACAATTTGAGAGAGGTATTCTAGCTATTTATGCAGGAGAACTGTGGGTTTCACGAAAAATCATGACCGATTATATTTTGGAACATAGGCAACCACTTCTGCCATTCGAAAGGAACGGTACAGGCATTACCAAGAGAGAATCGGAGATTCTGGGCACAATCGCTGAGGGTGCTACCAATGAAGAGATCGCCGAAAAATTCTTCATCAGTCCACATACAGTCAAGAGCCACCTTTACAATATCTACAAAAAAGTCGGAGTGTCAAATCGACTGCAAGCGGCCCTCTGGGCCAGGAGAAACCTTTAGCAACTAGTAAAAAAGTATTAGATGGTAGATATGCTCTTAGTGCCACTTTTTGAATAAGTTCAACTTTAAAAAGTCCCCACTATTGAAAAAGTGGGATTTAGAGGCTGTCCAACGGACTGACTTTCCCTTTCCCGGCGGGAGGGGAAAAGAGGGGAATACTTCCCAACAGTAACCCTGTTGCAATCCAGGCTTCGCAGGGTTGGCAGGCGAGATTCGACAGGGCGAATCCTCCCCGTCTCCGCCTGAGAGCGGGATCTTCGACAAGGGAAAGAATAATGATGTTTCCGTAGTTAAGCAAGCTAACTAGAAGAAACTACGTCACTTACAAACAAATTGGCAGCGGGTACTCCCACTGTTAGTTGCCGCAAAACAACAATACCTTTTCCTTAAATTATCCCAGGTGACCTCAAACCTGAACGGGCGGAGCCTACCCTGAAAACCCATACGGGCTAGACTTCATTAACCCTCAAGCAAGCAACGACCTGGATCGGAAAGACGGACATTGAAATCTAGATTGTCTGGTAAGCTGCGAACTGCTGAGAATTCGCCAGGATTGCTGATCAACCCATCCGTTTTGCAACGAGTGTGCAGGGTAATGATCGAGACTTTGCTCGTTTGTTTGCCAAACGCCACGGGAAGTGCGATCTACAGCATCGGTCCTTTACCACATCTCAGCCTCAAGCTTGTTAGTTCGGCCAGAAGATATGGACAGACTGACAAGATCCTTTGGGATGAGATCAATAAGTCTTCTAATAATTTTGCCGTCAAAAAGTGGGAGGATTATCGTGATCACAAGGGTGGCATTCTGGGAGGATTGGCATGGTGCGTAGAAAACCAAATTAGTTGGACCGTTGATCATGCGGTGTCTAAGAGGCATAATATGAATGATTTGCCTGAAAAGAATGGTTTTGATGGTTTCTATCATCTGGAGCCGATCTTGATTAAGAAGGCCGAACTAGGGCAACGGGAGGTTTCACTGCCTAATCATCCAAAGAATAGCCAAGGAAAGACAATATGGCAGAAAAGTTCCAACGCAACGGTTGGAGTTATAAAGACAGATTTTCTCCCAGGAACTATAGCTCCGGGAGATAGATCCGCTCGAGTTATAAAAATGCTGTCTGGGTTTTTCGGCATTCAGATGCTTTCTTTGCATGCGATTCAAACCACAGTCGAGAAGTCAAAGCACATTCAAAAAGAGCGGCAAAAGGTGTGCAATAAGCTTTCTCATGATTTCAGAGCCATATTGGCAAGATTGGGACTCCTCTATCGAATCATAGATTTCGAAATCAGCAACTTGCGCGAGTCATGGGAGACCTTGTTTCATCACTGTTATCCAGAGAAGCCGTACAAACGACCTATGATTAGGGAACTGGATCGGCTGCTGCAAGAGATAGAACTAAAGTATGAAGTGCGAGGTGATTGCGATGATGTGACCAGGTTGAAACACTATCAGAAACTTTTGTTGGAATACTATTTTCTACCAAAACAAAACAAGATCTGGTTACGCCACAAAATAAGGCCTTTGTGGGCTTCAGTTGCATCAGAGTTCGATTTATCTCCTCCATTGAAAAACCAAGTTGAAGATCTATTGGAAGGATTAGAAGAATCGTTTGGTGTATTTTTGGAGGAAAAAGCCATAGCAAGGATTGATCTGGTTCCGGAATCAGTGAAGAAAAACTGGCTTCGGCTAGCGTACTCAGAGTTGGATTGGAATGACAAGACGGTCTTCGAAGAATACATTGACCTCCTCGACAGTTTGAGCGTAGAGTTAGATCACAGAAGACACTCATCGAGAAATCTGGTCTATTTGAAAAATCTAGTTGAATTAATGCCGGAAATAGAGCAAAAGCTTGGTAGGAATTTGGTATATTTACAGAGGGACATCGATGCACTTGAGGTTAGTCCAGTTTCAGTTTGAATAGGGCTAAAGGGGAGGATTTGTAATGCGGAAAGTTGTCTTTATAATATTTTTTCTCATGATCTTCATCAGCGCACGTGCGGATCTTTCTTCGGCTGCAGAAAAGACGACCCACATCTCCCCCGGGCCTACATTCTATCTTGGACCTGCAGACGTACTCGAAATATCGGTTTGGAAAGATGAAGCTCTCACCAAGCAGGTAGTTGTGAGGCCGGATGGAATGATATCTTTTCCCCTCATTGGGCAGATACCTGCAGCGGGACGTACGGTGGAAGAACTTCAGACAGACATTCAGAGAAGAATTAGTAAATACGTACCGGACGCTCCAGTGACAGTGCTGGTGGCAGAGATAGGCAGTCCAAAAATCTATGTTGTGGGCAAGGTCAACAAGCCAGGAGTATACATTATGGGACATTACCTCAGGGTCATGCAGGCACTAGCCATGGCCGGAGGTACAACCACCTTTGCCGATAGGGACGATATAATGATTATTAGAGAGGAACAGAACAGGCAAATCATTATGAAGTTTAATTATGATAGGGTGGCTAGTGGTATGGACCTGCACAAGAATATCACCTTGAAGCCTGGAGATACAATTGTTGTTCCTTAAGGTTCTGGACATGAAAGAATCAAAAATAACTTTTCTGTGTCATGTTGTCTTTTCCCTTATTCTCATTAAGGCTTGCCTGTATAATGTCTGGGTAGTTCCTGTCCATGCTGATTACGAACACGGCGCGACAGCCTCATTGGCGATTAGGGGAGAATATGATGATAATACTCAGTTTACAGGCAAGGAGGATTATGTGCTGGAGGTCTCGCCATCAGCAGCGCTTTCTGCGGTGACCGAGGTAACGCAGATACAGGTGGGTGCCGATATAGACATCAGGGAATACAAGAATAACAATGATCTGAGCAGCGTAGATCAATATTATCAAGTTCTGGGTGGTGTTACCCTGGAGGAGAGGGTTGAGATAGATATCGTCGGGACTCATTTAAGGGATCACACTTTCCAATCAGAGTTGGAGGAAACCGGTATCGTGTTAAAACAGACGTCGCGCAACCAAACAACCATAAGTCCAATAGGAACATTTTGGCTGGCCCCACGTGACCGAATGCAGCTCACCTATGAGTACGGCGATACCAACTTCAACTCGGACGACCGCCGGGACTACACCTACCACGACTGCGATAGTCGGCTGGCTTCATGATCTGCAAAATGAAAGAACAACGCTTGGATTACTTGTTGGGGCAAACCGGACCGAATATGGGGACAACATTGACAATCCGAACGAAGAAATAACATACAAAGGAGTAGGAGCTGGGGTGCAGTTGGATCACATGTTCTCAGAGACCTTTATTACGAACCTAAAGGCTGGAGCCACTTATACCGAGTCTGAGACCAGGGGCGCCGGTGATAATGACACCACGAGCGACACTAATTTTGTCGGGGAGGCCTCTGTCAGGTGGATTTTCGAGAGGTCCACCCTTTCAGCTCTGGTCAGATCAACAGGTTGTACCTAGCTCTGCCGGGGAGAACGTAGCTCGCACCCAGGCGAATTTTGGTCTGGGATACCGGTTTTCCGAAAAATTTGGATGCAACCTTGGTGGTTATTATCGCCGAAGTGATCCGCTGAGGGGCGGTCAGACCGTTCAGACATTCGCGAGGGCGGGCTGCGCTCACTTATAGGTTCACCCAGAATTTAGGCTTGTCTTTGGGCTACTCATATACCAAAACGGATCAAGAAAGTGCCACAATTGTGGACGATGACCGCAATCGGGTTTTTCTGCAGCTCAGATGGCTTATTCACCAGCCAGAATGGAGAGTAAGGCCACCCAAGCCGCTGGTTAAATGGCCGCATCGTTTGTAATTTTAATAACCATAAGGACTTCAAAGAATGGAAAAAATATAGATCTCAAGGATTACGTCGATGTTTCAAACGTCGTAAGGATTTATTTTATTATTCCTGCTGTGATTATCTTTATCTTTATTGGTACGCCGTTGCTTTCATCCTGCCTGCAATTTACAAATCTACCGCCAGCGATCTTGATCGAGGCAGCAGGAAATTCCTGAAGATCTCGTTCGCACCACGGTGACCGGCTACGTGGAAGAGCGCCTTCAGACAGTCACCGAGCGCGTCCTCGGAGACGACAATCTTCTTGGATGTTGCAGAGCGCTTTGCTCTCTTTACAGACCTGGGAGCGTGAGAATACCATGCAGAAATTAGTTCAAGCATGAGGGAAAGCATTGACAGTTGAGTCGCATACGACCGAGGTGCGAAACTGATAGATTTAGCAAGAGCCAATCCAGTCAACTGACTGCCTTTACGGTCTCTTTTGAGGGGAAGGAACCGGAGAAATTGGCAGCAGTTACCAACCACCTTGCTTCTCTTTTCTTGGAGGAAAATACGAAAGATCGGGAACAAAAGGCACAAACAACTATCGAGTTTCTCGAAAAGCAGCTTGTAGATCTTCGTTCAGAAATCCAAGAAACCGAGGCACAGCTTGCAGATTTCAAAGAGAAACACATGAACGAACTTCCAGAGCTTATGCAACTCAACCTGAAGACCATGGACCAACTAGAGAGACAGATTGGAGGCTCAGGAGCGAAACATCAAAATCTGATCAACCGGAAGATCTATCTCGAAGGGCAATTGGCCCTGCTGGAGCCGAGTATGCACAAGGTGAGTGCGGATGGAAAGCGCATTTTGACGCCAAAGGAGGAACTCTCCGTCCTGCGAAGCCAATATCTGAGCCTCAGTTCTTCACTTTCTGAAGAACATCCAGATGTAATCAAGTTAAAGAAGAAACTTGCAGCTCTGGAAGGGGAAGTGAACACCAGAGAGGAATTGCGGCAGCTTCGGCGCGAACTCTACGACAAGGAACATCGAGCTTGCTTTGCTGCTAGAAGAGAGTTTCCTCGAGCCATCCTGATGCAGTTAGATTAAGAAAAGAAGTGCTTGCGCTCAAGGAGACGGGTGCAGGAACTTTCGAGATACCGTCGGTATTATGAAGGTGGAGGAGCAAAATCCTGAGAATCCCAGCGTACATTAACGTGCAAGACGAGTATCACTTCCACCAGAATGGAAATTGACGCTGCCAAAAGAGAACTCGAGCAACTTAGAGGAAAAATACGAAGACTACAGAAACAGGATAGAAAATACGCCCAAAGTGGAACAGGAGTACCTTGACCTTCAGCGTAACTATGCAAAACGCAAGGCAAACTACCAGGAAACCGAGAACAACTGAGGCTGCAAAGGAGGCAAAGGGCCTTGAAGAGAGCCACATGGGTGAAAAATTTACCTTGGTCCAGCCGGCCACAACTCCGGTCAAGCCATATAAACCGAACCGCATTGCTATTTTTCTGTTGGGAGTGGTGCTTGCTGCAGGTGCAGGTTTGGGCACAGGTTCGCTTACGGAATACATGGATCACTCAGTGCACACCGCCGATGAACTTGCCAGGGTCGCCGGGCACAGGGTGTTGACGGTAATTCCGTATTGGGAGACGTCCAGTGAAGTTGAGCGTAAACGTCGAAGGCTCTGGGCTCTGGTGGGGAGCAGCGTAGTGATCGTGTTAATAGGCCTGGTAGCCTTAAATTTTTTTTACCAGCCGTAGGCGAAGGATAGAATCCAATGAGCAAAATAGCCAAGGCACTGGAAAAAGCAAAAAAACAACGGCGTGATCGTTCTTCACAAGGTCAGGCTTCCGATTTTCGGGACTCTGTGGACTCACTGAGACTCGATCTCCAGCAGCTCTCTTACTCGCAGACAAGATCAATCCGCCTCAATAATACGCACCTCGAGTTTAATCGGCTGAATACCTTTCTCGACAATGCCCTGGCCGTAGACCGCTACAATGTGTTGTGTACCCAAATCCTGCAGGAGACTCGCAAGAATGGCAGCAACACCTTGATGGTCACCAGTTGTATTGATGGTGAGGGCAAAACAGTCACCGCCATCAATCTCGCCACCAGTATTGCCAGAAAAGCTCAACACACGGTCCTCCTGGTGGACGCAGATTTGCGAAACCCGAAGGTTCGTTCTTATCTTGGCTTTAATGCAGAAAAAGGGCTTTCTCACTACCTTGAAGAAGACGTACCCCTCTCGCAACTCCTCGTCAATCCCGGGCTACCCAAGATGGTAATTCTCCCGGCCGGTAAGCCTCTTCTTCGTTCCACAGAAATCCTGAGTTCTCCGAAGATGGAGAAGTTAGTCCGTGAGATGAAGACTCGCTACCCGGAGCGGTATGTGATTTTTGACTGCCCCCCCTTGCTGAGTGTTTCGGATTCAATGGTATTTGCATCCTATGTAGACGGGATTATTTTGGTGGTAGAGGCAGGGAGGACGTCGGAGGATCAGATTCGCAAGTCGGTGGAGTTATTGAAGGACAGGCCTCTGCTCGGACTGGTCCTGAACAAAGGCCGGGGATCTTTCAAGGGCTATTACTATTGAAGAAAACACGCGAACGATCCGCTCGCCGAACCCGTCATTCCGGACGAGTCCGCCTCTGGCGGACGAGATCCGGAATCCATCTGGATCCCGGCTCGCGTCCCGCTTTGCGGGACTTGGCCGGGATGACGAATTGCGATATAGTCTCTCGAAGGGAAATGGACCGGATAATTATCCTGCGGAGCAAAAGACATATTCGTTTTAGTAAGTTAACTCTTTTACTACAAGAGCTATTATTATGTACCTAGACTTCTACGGTTTTCGCCAAAAGCCTTTCAATCTGGTGGCCGATCCCGGTTTTCTGTATATGAGTGCGAAGCACCGGCTGGCCCTGACCTATTTAGAATACGGACTAATGGACGGGATTGGTTTTGTGCTCTTAACCGGGGAGATCGGAACCGGAAAGACAACTCTGATCAGAAAGCTGCTGAGTCAAGTCGAAAAAGCCGTCGACGTGGCTGTGGTTTTCAACACAAATGTCACCTCTGAGCAACTCCTGGAGCTCATCTTACAAGAATTCGAGGTCGAGACACGCAGCCGGAGAAAAGCAGCTCATCTCGACACCCTCAATCAATTCCTCATCCGCAAGTATGGAGAAGGTCGACGGGCGGTGCTCATCGTCGATGAGGCCCAGAACCTTTCATGGAGTGCTCTGGAAGAGGTCCGCATGCTCTCAAACTTGCAAACCGATCAGGAACCTCTGCTGCAGATCGTACTCGTGGGTCAGCCGGCATTGAGGAGTAAGCTCCAGGATCCTTCCCTGGCTCAATTGAGTCAACGCATTGCCGTCAGCTATCACTTGAGTTCTCTAAGTTTTCCGGAGGTCAAAGAATATATCGCTCACAGACTGCAAAAAGCAGGTGTCCAAAAGGGTCATATCTTCGATCTCGAGGCGATGAAATCTATTTTTCACCACTCAAAGGGCATCCCGCGAGCCATCAACATCATCTGCGATGCAGCCCTGTTGTATGGCTATGCAGATGAACTGAAGAGCGTCAACAAGCAGGTCATTGAGCAGGTTGTAAAGGACAAGAATGACGTCGGACTGGTCACTACGTGTCTGGTTCCGGAGGCAGGGCAGTTTTCGGCTGACAATTCACGAGACAACGGCCATGTTCTCACCCGGCTGCAAAACCTGGAAGAAAAGATATCTAAACTTTCAGGGCTCGTTGATTGGCAGAGTCCAGACCGAGGAAGACCGAGCAGAGAAGTACAAGGACAGACTGATTCACAATCTCGAAAAAATGCTAGCTCAAGAGCGGAAGCGCAATGATAAGCTTGTGGAGATGTACCAAGAGATGAGATTCAGATTGCGCTCAAAGACAAGTGAAGTGAAAAAAGAGTGAACAAATCCACCCAACTCGATACTCAATCCTTAAATTGAACGACTCTTTGACTTCATGCCCCCTATTCAAAATGATCCTCTGAAGCCCTGTAAAAAACTCCCTCTCCCTCGACGGGAGAGGGTTGGGGTGAGGGTGAAGAATCCCCTCCTCTCCGAAGCGTAGGCTCCACGAGCCAGAGGCGGCCAGGAGAGGGGAAACTAGTTATAGGAGAGCTTCCTAACCCCTTTTGAAAAGTAGGGCGCTTCACCGTACCCGCCGACCATGGTGAAAATAGGACTAAGAACACAGGAAAGACAATATGACCCATTCAAAAGCTATAGACCTGCACGCTGAACCAGGAAAGCTGGTGGATCATTCAGAGAATTTGCTTGTCCATTTCAGGCGAATCGAGGACCTCAAGAATTTAGCTTTGGGCTATCCGGCCATTGAACTAAACAACCGGCAGCTTTGTGATCTGGAGCTGCTCTTGAACAGAGCATTTTACCCACTCAAGGGCTACTTGAATAGAGAAGACTATGAAAGTGTTTTGGATACCATGCGGTTGTCTGATGGCACCGTGTGGCCCATTCCTCTTTGCCTGGATGTGAACGAAAAAACAGCTAAGGCCTTGAACTCAGGTCAACCGATCGCCCTAAAAGATGAAGAAGGCTTCTTGCTGGCCATACTTACCATCGAGGATATCTGGAAACCGGACAAAAGAATGGAGGCGCGGTCTGTATTCGGAACTGATGAGCCCAAAACGCACCCCAGCGTGAGATACCTGTATGAGGAAGTGGGGGACTGGTACATTGGAGGGAGACTCGAAGGTGTTCAACTACCCATCCATTATGATTTCAGGAAATTGAGGCTGTCTCCAGCTGACAGCCACCGGGCGTTCTTGCAAAACGGCTGGCGCAACGTCATCGGGTTCCAGACCGAAAAGCACCTCCACTGCGCCCATCGGGAGATGATTTTCAGTGCTGCGCGCGAGGCCCACGCCTCCATTTTCCTCCAACCCGTGGTGGGTCTAAGTCATCCCGGAGATCTGAACCACTACACCCAGGTGAGGTGCTATCAGCACATTCTCGACGAAATTTCCCAAGAATATGATCATGTTGGGTTTGATTACCCATGGCCATGCGCAAGGCCGGCCCCAGGGAGGCATTGTGGCACGCCATTATCCGAAAAAATTACGGGTGCAGCCATTTCATGGTGGCCGACGATCACGGAGATCCCTTCGTTCAACAACGGCTCTGAGAACAGCTTTTACCCGCTCCATGCAGCTCAAGAGATGGTGGGGAAATACGAGACTGAAATAGGAATCAAAATGGTCCCTTTGAAGAAAATGGTTTACGTGGAAGACAAAGCCCAGTATCTACTCGAGAGTGAGGTGGAGCCAGGGATGCAAGTGAAGCAGATCTCTTCGAGTGAACTGAAACGCAGGTTGGAGAAAGGCCTGGATATCCCGGAGTGGTTCTCTTACCCGGAAGTGGTGGCAGAACTAAGGCGAGCCTTTATCCACCGCGGCGCAAACAGGGTTTCACTGTCTTTATCACTGGACTTCCAAGTGCGGGTAAATCGACTCTTGCCAAGGTGTTGTTGGTGAAATTCATGGAACTTCGAGACAGGCCGGTAACCCTGTTAGATGGTGATATCGTGAGAAAGAATCTTTCCAGCGAACTGAGCTTCACCAAAGAGCACCGGAACCTCAACGTTCAAGCGGATCGGGTTCGTGGCGAGCGAGATTACCAAGAATGGTGGTATCGCAATTTGCGCTCCCATTGCCCCTTATGAGGAATCAAGGCGCTACAACAGGGAACTTATCGGCCGACACGGTGGATATATCGAGGTGTATCTTTCCACTCCCATGGAGGTGTGTGAGCAGAGAGACCGGAAAGGTATTTACGCCAAAGCCCGTACAGGAAAGATGAGCAGTGTGACGGGCATTGACGATCCTTACATTCCGCCATCCGACCCGGAAATTGTTCTGGATACTTCCGAGTTAACCCCCGACGAGGCTGCCCAGGAAGTTCTGCGTTATCTGGGAGAAGATGGATATCTTTAATTGCTGATCCTAACAATGACCATGCAATAATGAAACGGCAATGTATCGAGAGCAAGCTTTTATAATAATCAGATTACTCATATTCCTCGATGCCTTATGTGTAATTCTGGCAGGCTACGGAGCATACTATTTGCGGTCTACCGTACTAGGATCAAGACCATGGAGCATGGATAGCAAGATCTTTGCCTTGTCATTACTTGTTATTATGATTGTCAATAACTATGCTGCCAACAAATTAGGATTATACTCAGACAAAAAACTAAAGTCATATCTAAACCTGATATGGAAAATATTGCAGTGCATTGTTTTTGACTTTATCGTTTTAGGGTGCGTCATCTTTGTAATAAAGGAAAAAGCTTACTCTAGGGCATTCACGTTGTACTTTGCATCTCTATTATTTGTGCTTCTAACTTGCTACAGGTTAGTCGTTTATAAATATGTTAATAATAAGAATGGCAATAGATTCGGAGCTAAGAATATTCTTGTAGTGGGTGTCTTGGAAAGAGCCCAAAAGGTTATTGATGCTGTCGAAAATCAAATTAGTTGGGGAATTAACATCGTCAATCCTGTGACTATTTGTCATAAAATTCCTCTTAGTTGCCAAAATGGTACTGTTCTGTCGACTGAATTCATTCAAGAACTACCCCGCATACTGGAAGAGGGTGAAATCGACGAAGTCATATTTGCTGTTGGCGGCGATGCATCAGTGGATTTAAAAGATTACATCAATACGGTTCGCCAGATGGGAATCGATGCGAGGATACTGCCCTCGCTTTGGGACCTGGATTCAGACCGGGTTCAAGTCGAGCAGTTCCAGGGGATTCCTTTTCTTGCCCTACAGGTCAACAATTTTAACGCTGCCGGGCTGTTCTACAAAAGAATTCTTGACATCGTCGGCGGTCTAGTTGGGAGTTTGATCTTCCTTGCTATGTACCCATTTGTCGCAATTGCTATAAAGCTTGACTCGCCGGGACCTGTTGTCTTTAAACAAGAAAGGATCGGCAAGAACGGCCGTGTGTTCAAGCTGCTCAAATTTCGCTCCATGTATGAAGATGCAGAAGAACGAAAAAAGGAACTCTTGGCGCAGAATCAAATGGATGGGTTCATGTTCAAGGTGGATAAAGATCCTCGAGTCACTGGAGTTGGAAGATTCCTTCGTAAAACCTCTCTTGACGAGTTCCCGCAATTCGTAAATGTACTAAAAGGCGAAATGAGCCTGGTAGGAACCAGACCCCCCACCCCCGATGAAGTGGAACAGTACAGCTATTCGCACCGAAGACGAATCTCGGCAAAGCCTGGAATAACCGGGCTCTGGCAGATCTCCGGCCGCAACAAGATCAAAGATTTTGAAAAAGTAGTGGAGCTGGATTGCAGTTATCTCGAAAGCTGGCGGTTTTGGGATGACATCAGGATTTTGTTCAAAACCATTTTTGTGGTTTTGCGGAGAAAAGGAGCATTTTAACTAGTATCTATCCGGAAATACCTTTTTTTCTCCTCCCCCTTGTCGCAGATCCCGAGCTTGTCGCGGGGACGGGGGAGGATGAAGGAGGGGGTGAAAAATAGTTGTTAATTGACAGAAATGGAGTTTCTGGCAGGAGAATAAGTATATGTTAAAAGATCAGTTTATTGGATTTCTCTTAAGTTTGGAGGTGATTGCGTGAAAGCAGTAATCTTAGCAGGTGGCTTTGGCACAAGATTATCTGAAGAAACGGATTTGCGCCCCAAACCAATGGTGGAAATCGGTGGCAAACCAATGCTTTGGCACATCATGAACATTTGCGGATCTCAAGGCGTAACTGAGTTCATCATTGCCCTGGGATACAAGGGAGAAATTATAAAAGAGTATTTTCTAAACTTTTATGCTTTTAACAATGACATAACCATCGACTTGGAAACCGGTGAGACCACGATTCATGACGGCAACCAGCCAAATTGGAAGATCCATCTTGTCGACACCGGGCTGTATACCCAAACCGGGGGACGTCTCAAGCGACTTAGAAACTGGCTAGGTGAGGACGAGACGTTTATGTTTACCTACGGTGATGGTGTTGCAGATATAGATCTCAAATCGCTTTTGGCTTTTCACAAATCACATGGCAAACTCGCCACAGTTACAACCGTACGCTCGCCCGCTCGTTTTGGCAGGATTGCCTTCCAAAAAGATCAAGTTGTCGAGTTTTACGAGAAATCCGAGTCGGCCGAAGGCTGGATAAACGGAGGGTATTTTATCTTGCACCCAAAAGCCATCGATTATATTGAAGATGACGAGACCATTTGGGAGCGAACACCTGTAGAGGAGCTTGCTCAGGATGGGCAGTTGATGGGTTATCGACATGATGGATTCTGGTCATGCATGGATACCTTAAAAGAGAAAAGGCTTCTGGAACAACTATGGAACTCCGACAAGGCCCCCTGGAAGATTTGGGGATGAATAGGAAATTTTGGAAAGATAAGAAGGTACTGATTACCGGTCATACCGGGTTCAAGGGAAGCTGGTTATCGCTGTGGTTGCAGCTTGTAGAAGCTCGCGTTATTGGTTACTCGTTGCCCCCGCCGACCAAACCAAGTTTGTTCGAAACTGCCCAGGTAGATCAGAAAGTGATCTCAATTAAGGGTGATGTCCGAAACTTGGATTATCTTCAAGCTGTTATCAGTGATAATAAACCAGAAATCATAATCCACATGGCTGCACAGGCATTAGTGCGTCGTTCCTACAATGATCCCATTGAAACATATTCCACCAATATTATGGGCACTGTAAATGTGCTAGAAACTGTTCGGAACTCTCCGTCGGTGAGAGTGGTAATTATTGTGACTAGTGACAAATGCTATGCAAACAATGAGTGGGTTTGGGGATACAGAGAGAATGACCGCATGGGAGGGCGTGATCCTTACTCGTCTAGCAAGGCCTGTGCCGAGTTAGTTACATCTGCTTACCGAAACTCTTACTTCTCGGAGAAAAATTATGACCGACACGGCATTGCATTGGCAAGTGTAAGAGCTGGCAATGTAATCGGTGGTGGAGATTGGGCTGAAGATCGCCTCATCCCAGATATCATGAAGGCGTTTATGGAACACAGACCCGCAATCATACGCAATCCTGGTTTTGTTCGCCCATGGCAGCATGTGTTGGAGCCGCTGAACGGTTATCTTCTGCTGGCTGAAAAGCTCTGGAAACGTGGGCAAGAGTTTGTAGGAGCCTGGAACTTCGGGCCTGATGAAGCAGATGCCAAACCAGTCTCTTTCATAGTGGAGAAGTTGACTGAACTGTGGGGTGATGGCGCATCATTTGAGCTTGTCGAATCCCGCCAATCTCACGAAGCCACTTTTCTAAAACTGGATTGCTCCAAGGCCAGAACTTCTGTTGGTTGGACGCCAAAGCTGTCCTTAAACCAGGCACTGGAGTGGATAGTCGAATGGTATAGAGGCTACCAAAATAAGGAGGACATTTGCCACATTACAGAAGGCGAGATTTTACGTTTTGAGAGTCTTCAAAACGAGGAAATAGTATGAATTCCAGAAAGTGCAGGTTTTGTGGGAACGCTCTGAAATTCACATTTGTAGATCTTGGTGTTTCCCCTTTTGCGAACTCATATCTTAAGTCTCAAGATTTGCAAAAAATGGAGCAGTTCTACCCCTTGCATGTTTTTGTCTGCGAGGTATGTTTCCTCGTTCAGCTTCCTGAGCAGCAATCTCCTGAAAAAATCTTTGGCGAGTACGCCTATTTTTCGTCTTATTCAGAGTCCTGGCTCAATCACGTAAGAAAGTATTCAAAACAAATGATTAAAAGTTTTGGATTCAATTCTAACTCCCAGGTCATCGAGATCGCCAGTAATGATGGCTATCTGCTTCAATATTTCAAGAAAGAAGGTATTCCTGTCCTGGGAATAGAGCCAGCAAGAAATGTGGCTAAGGCGGCGCAAGATCTCGGTATTAGAACCATAGTAAAATTCTTCAACGTACAGACAGCCACTGAACTCGTTGCTGAAGATAGGTATGCCGATCTTCTAATAGGAAATAACGTCTTGGCTCACGTCCCTGATCTAAACGATTTTGTTAGCGCTCTGAAAATTGCACTAAAACCGCAAGGCATCATTACCATGGAGTTTCCGCATCTCTTGCAGTTGATGGCGGAGAATCAGTTTGACACGATTTACCACGAGCACTTTTCATATTTTTCCTGTATTACCGTTAACAATATCTTCGCCCACCACGGCTTAAATATTTTTGATGTGGAGGAGTTGCAAACGCACGGAGGCTCCCTGCGCATTTATGCGTGTCATGCCGAGGATACTTCGAAGCCCATCAGTCAGAATGTAGAAAATCTAATATCAGTTGAAGAAAAGAAAGGTTTCGACCAATTGGACACCTACTTATCATTCGGCGAAAAAGTGAAAGAAAGCAAGCGACATATTCTGGAGTTCTTCATCCAGGCCAAAAGAGAGAATAAGACCATTGCCGGATACGGTGCCCCAGCCAAAGGGAACACTCTTTTGAACTACTGCGGTATTAGAACCGATTTTATTGACTTTACTGTAGATTTAAGTCCCCATAAACAAGGACACTTTTTGCCGGGAACTCACATCCCAATTTATCACCCAGATAAAATAAGGGAGATCAAGCCAGACTATTTGGTCATTCTGCCCTGGAACCTCAAAGACGAAATCATGGAACAGATGTCACATATTCGCGACTGGGGTGGTCAGTTTGTAAAGCTAATACCAGAGGTAAAAGTATATCCATGATCTTCAAAGAGACGAACCTGAAAGGGGCGTTCATCATTGAACCGGAAATGATGTCTGATGAACGCGGTTTCTTCGCTCGAACTTGGTGTGCCCGAGATTTTGAAGCTCAAGGGCTAACCCCAAATCTAGTCCAGTGCAATATTTCTTTTAATAAGCAAAAAGGCACACTGAGGGGAATGCACTACCAGGTGGTGCCACATGAAGAGGCAAAGGTGGTCCGTTGTACAATGGGAACTATCTATGACGTAATCGTCGATCTTCGGCCTAATTCACCGACTTATAAGCGATGGACATCTGTGGACATGAGTGCCAAAAACAGAAGGATGCTTTATATTCCAGAGGGCTTTGCTCACGGTTTTCTTACTATGGAGGACGATACAGAAGTCTTTTATCAGATGTCCGAATTCTATGCCCCTGAATGCGCACGGGGTCTTAGATGGAACGACCCGGCATTTAAAATACCTTGGCCATTAGGAGTTACAGTAATTTCGGAGAAAGATGCGCGTTATCCAGATTTTGCCGAATGATAATTCTCGTTCTGTTCTCAAAAGATGAATCTATACGATCTCAGGGATAGTATTGATAGCAATGACGTTGGCAAAGAGATGTACGGGCTCATTGAGGAGCTATATCCTATCTGTAGAAGCATTACAGGAAATGGTGCTCGACAAAGTCTAGATATCCTCAAGAAACATGTCCCGTTAACAATCCAAGAAATCCCCACTGGAACTCAGGTCTTCGACTGGACTGTTCCCAGAGAATGGAATGTAAAGAATGCCTGGGTCAAGAATTCTAAAGGTGACAAGGTCATTGATTTTCAGGATTCAAATTTACATGTTGTAAATTATAGTGTGCCTATAAGAAAAAAGATGACTCTAGCCGAGTTGAAGGATCATCTGCACACAATACCTGATTATCCTGACTGGATTCCATATCGAACTTCTTATTACAAAGAGACATGGGGATTTTGTCTAAGTCACAACCAGTTTTTAAAATTAGAAGATGACGACTATGAGGTGCTAATCGAATCATCACTCAAAGACGGGTATCTTACCTATGGCGAATATTATCTTAGTGGTAGAAATGGTGATGAGGTTTTAATATCTTGTCACATTTGTCATCCCTCACTATGTAATGATAATCTTTCAGGCATTGCTGTAAGCACATTCCTTGCAAAGTATCTCAGCCCTTTATCACTTAAGTTCTCATACAGGTTTTTGTTCATTCCCGGGACAATAGGTTCAATTACTTGGCTTTCCCTCAACGAAGCAAAAGTTTCAAAAATAAAGCATGGTTTGGTCCTTGCTGGTGTTGGTGATAGAGGAAGGTATACATACAAAAAGAGCCGACTGGGCAACGCGGAGATAGACAGGATTGTGATGAATATTTTAAAACATTCCGGAGAAGAAAATAAAGCGATTGATTTTGTCCCATATGGCTATGACGAGCGGCAGTATTGTTCGCCGGGTTTTAATCTTCCTGTTGGCTGCTTCATGAGAACACCATACGGTGAATATCCAGAATACCATACCTCGGCAGATAATCTTAATTTTGTCCGACCTGGTCATCTTTCGGCTTCATTCTCAATACTACTCTCTATTTTGTCGGTAATTGAAAGTAATGATAGGTACCTTAGCTTGAACTCCAAATGCGAGCCTCAACTGGGAAGAAGAGGATTATATGATCATTTAGGGGGCAGAGCTGATGGCAAGACTAGGCAACTCGCCATGCTCTGGGTATTGAACCTATCTGACGGTAACCACACGTTGCTGGATATCTCAGACCGGTCAGGTCTTAACTTCAGTCTCATCAAAAATGCTGCAGATATCCTAGCTGACAGCGGACTAATCAGTGTAATGGATAAGAGATAATCTAACACTATGACTGAGAAGGGCAAACACAATATGACGGGTTTCCCACTAGCAGGTCGAAGGATACTTGTTACTGGTGCGAGTGGCTTTATCGGCTCTCGCCTGTGCCGTCGGCTTCTTCAGATAGGTGCCGCACCACACGGTGTGTCACGTCGAAAACAACCGAATGACATGAACTCTATAACCTGGTGGCAAGGTGACCTCGCAGAAATCAGCATAGCACGGAATATCATCAGCGAGATAAAGCCCGATATTGTTTTTCATTTGGCCAGCCACGTTGTTGGGGCTCGAGAACTTGATGTGGTTTTGCCGACGTTCTATTCCAATCTAGCAACCACAATAAATTTACTTACGTTGGCAAGTGAAATTGGTTGCGACCGAATTATCTTGGCTGGCTCCCTGGAGGAACCAGATGAAACAGATGTTATCGCAACTCCAAGTTCTCCCTACGCTGCTGCAAAATGGGCTTGCAGCGGATACGCTCGTATGTTCCACGCGCTTTATGAGACGCCTGTGAGTATAGCTCGCCTTTTTATGGTCTACGGGCCAGGGCAACAGGATTTAAGAAAACTCATTCCCTATGTAATTCTTTCACTCTTACGGGGGGAAGCTCCTGAACTCACCAGTGGTCAACGACAGGTAGATTGGATTTATGTCGATGATGTCGTTGACGGCCTTTTGGCAATGGCGTTAGCTGCAGACACAGGGGGCCAAAGCATTGAAATAGGTTCGGGAACCCTGGTCTCAATTGCGGAGGTGGTCAGGCAACTTGTTGAGATATTGGACCCGACCATCTCACCATTGTTAGGGGCTGTCCCAGATAGGCCCATGGAACAGATACGTGCCGCAAATGTTAATGATACTTGCTCAAAGATTGACTGGGTACCCAATACTCCCCTTGAAGAAGGGCTGCAAAAGACAGTGAACTGGTACAGACAAAGAATAAAGTGAGATAGCAGGAGCCAATGAATAATAGAGTCAACATTATAAAGCCAGTCACCGGGTGGCAGCTCATCGATTTCAATGAGTTAATACAATATCGTGATTTATTCTATTTTCTGGTCTGGCGTGATATCAAAGTTATGTATGCACAAACTATATTGGGTTTTTCCTGGGCCATTCTGCAGCCGCTTATACAAATTGTTATTTTCACTGTTATTTTTGGCAAAGTTGCCAAGTTATCCACAGAGGGTATTCCATATTTTTTATTTTCGAGTATCGCCATAATCCCTTGGACATACATGGCACAGGCGATGACTCAGTCCAGCCAAAGCCTCGTTTCAGGACAGAATATGCTGGGGAAGATATATTTTCCGCGGTTGATATTTCCTCTGACCGCCGTCCTGGGCAAACTGGTTGATTTCGGAATTGCGCTCTTGCTGCTACTTGTAATTCTTGGCGTGTATAGAGTGACTCCGACGCACAAACTGTTATTTCTGCCATTTTTTGCAATCTATATGGTGTGCATTCCTACCGGTGTTGGGCTATGGTTATCTGCACTAGCTATTCGGTTTCGTGATGTTAAGCACGCCATGGCTTTCGTGATACGGATGCTTATGTATTCAGCCCCAATTGTCTACTCTGCATCCGCGATACCTGAAAAATATCGGATCGTGTACTCTTTAAATCCAATTGTTGGAGTCATAGAAGGGTATCGTTCGTGTTTACTCGGGACCTCCTTTGAATGGCAATATATCATCCCGGGTATTGTAACTGTGTTCCTATTGCTAATTAGTGGGGCTCTTTATTTTAAGCGCATGGAACACATTTTCGCTGACGTTATCTGACACTGTGATCTAGCCCGGATATTTCATGAATCACTTACTGAGATTACGGATATGGCCGTCCTTCCAGGCGTCCTCGGGTGTCGGACCCTGCGACGTATCCCGCGTTCCGCGGGATTGCCCGGTGGCATGCCCATCTTCGTGGTCTCGCGACAGCAATTCATGAAATATCCGGGCTAGATGTTTTTAAAGGAATTGATATGAGTAGTAATGAGACTGCCATCACAGTGGATAACATAAGCAAGTGTTTTCGTATTGGTTTGAAAAATGAAATTCGCGATAGCTTTGCAAGTACCATATTCGACTTCCTCAAAAGCCCCTTGAAAAACTATCGCAAGTATCGCTCACTTTATAAATTCGACGACCTTGAGATTCAGCACAGGGACTCTCTCAACCAACCCCTGGATCTTATTTGGGCCCTCAAAGAGGTATCCTTTGAGGTCAAAAAAGGGGAAGTGCTCGGCGTTATTGGCAGAAACGGAGCAGGAAAATCTACCCTTCTCAAGATTCTGTGTAAAATCACGACCCCCACATTTGGAAGCGCAGAAATACGTGGTAGGGTTTCCAGTCTTCTTGAAGTAGGGACTGGTTTTCATCACGAACTCACGGGTAGAGAGAATATATACCTCAATGGGGCTGTACTCGGAATGACAAAGAAGGAGGTGGACCATAAGTTCGATGAGATTGTAGAGTTCTCAGAAGTAGAGAAATTCATTGACACGCCGGTCAAGCGATACTCCACCGGAATGAGGGTAAGACTAGCCTTTTCAGTTGCGGCACATTTAGAGCCTGAAATCTTGTTAATAGACGAGGTGCTTGCCGTAGGGGATGACCGTTTCCAGAAGAAATGCCTTGGGAAGATGGATCAAGTGTCAATGGAAGGGAGAACGGTGTTGTTTGTAAGTCATAATATGGCGGCTGTCGCCAGATTATGTGATCGTGTTATTCTCCTGGAAAAGGGTCAAGTTGAGCTCAACGCAAATCCGAGCAGTGTTATTTCAGCATATTTGGCTTACGGAGAAGCCGGTAGCTCAACCTGGTCACCTTCGCCGCCTCTGCCGTCTGATCTTGACGTACGAATCAATCGCGCTCGCATATTGTCACATGACAATGATCCAACTTCCTTCGTCAACCCCGACAAGGAATTTAAGGTGGAAATCGCTTATGAGGTGAAAAAATCAGTTACTGATCTTACCATTCTATGTCGATTGACAGATATGCAAGGGAACATATTGTGGACATCATGGGACAATGACTCTCCCGAACTGAGAGGCTATGTCAGAGAACCCGGACGCTACTTGTCAATTTGTAAGATCCCTGGGAACTGGCTCAAACCAGGCAGATATTTCGTGTCCATTAGCGCTTTTATCGTTCATGCTAGACTATTTAGCAACCATGAGAATGTGTTGGCATTTGATGTTTCTGACGTAGGTTATAGTTTAAATATGAATCGTATTGGTATAATTACACCAATACTCGAGTGGGAGGTAAAGCGACTAAATGGATCTTTTTAAAATTCGGCAGAAAATCAAACGTCGGATCAGGCACGAATTGGTGCTGCCACTATGTGCCCCTTATCTGTCCCCAGAACAGGAGGAAAGGTGGGGAAAGGTAAGTGGTGGGATATTGTCATCGGCTTTTGCTCCCCTTCGAAAATGGCGAGATAGACGTCTGTTCCACCATCATCTGAGGCAGACAGATATATTTCTCGTTGGACATCCAAAATCGGGAAACACCTGGCTGGCCTACATGCTCGCTGTTGTTCTCTATAGAGACTTCAGCCACCACGTTAATTTAGCGACAATAGGCAATTATGTCCCTGTCATTCACGCTAGAGACAGCAAGATTGCTGCCTATACAAATCTTTCAACGCCAAGGGTGTTTAGAAACGAATGGCCAATGTATCCTGATCTATATCCAAAGATAATATATTTGATAAGGGACCCAAGGTCTGTGCTTGTTTCCTATTATCATATGTACCACACAATTTTTAATGACTTAGAAATGACCATGTCAGCCTTCATTAATGAATACCTCTCATACGGGTGTATCAAAAGGTGGGAACCACTCAAACGATGGGACAAACAGGTTATCAAATGGATAGAAAGAGCGGATAATGACAAACGCGTCCTGATTGTAAAATATGAGGATATGGTGCAGAACAGGTCGAGTGTTTTGCGAAAAATTGTTGATTTTGCAGAGTTGTCATGTTCTGATGACCTTTTTGCCTTGGCTGAAGCTCGGGGCAGTTTTGAATCTATGAGAGATGATGAGAGCAAACACGGTGCAGAATCTTATATAAGCATGAAAAAGGGCGGAAGAAAAAGTCGGTTTATTCGCAGCGGCCGAATAAATGGGTGGAAAAAAAGTTTAGATCACCAAGTTGTTGAGCGAATTGAAAACGAGCTTGGGCCAGCGATGAGGAGAGTCGGCTACTTAGCCTAGTCTATCGTGGCCTTAAAACTTAGTTCATTATCTGATAGAAATAAGCGAAAATTAAGAATCGATCGAGAAGATCTGTCCAACAATTTTTCCTTTCTAAAACACCACAACCCCCATCACATAAAAGATCATCAAGATGGCTCTCAGTCAAATGTTAGAAAAATCAATATTAATCGTCGCACATCCGGACGACGAAGTTCTATGGTTTAGTTCAATTCTGGACAGGGTGGATGAAATAGTATTGTGTTTTCTGGACTGCAAATCACCCGTTTGGACTGAAGGCAGAAAACTCGCATTATTGAACCATCCAATTAAAAATCTATCATGTCTTGAAATAGACGAATCAGCGGTCTTTAGTGATTATAACTGGCACAATCCAGTTATTACGGACTATGGTATAAAGATAAAGGACGAGAATAAGCAAGAAACGCGATATAAACAAAACTTCAACCAACTAAAAAGAAAACTTAAATTAGCATTGCAAAACTATTCAAATGTAATAACTCATAATCCATGGGGGGAATATGGGAATGAGGAACACATCCAGATATACCGAGCGCTTAACGAATTACAACAGATAAATAATTATAATCTCTGGTTCAATAATTACTGTAGCAACAAGTCACTAAAAATAGTGATAGATTACATTGACTTGCTTGATTTTGACTCAGTGACTTTCAAAACGAATAAAAAACTGTCGAAGAAGATCCAAAGGTTATACCAAAAGTATAACTGCTGGACCTGGTATGATGACTGGCAGGTGTTGGACCAAGAAACTTTTATTCGAATTGAAACTGATTTGAGAAACGTTGATAAGTACGGGCAAGCTTTTCCATTGAATATTATAAAAGTTGAATTTTCCAATAAGACAAAAGAAAAAAAAGGAATTTTTAAGAAGTTGTTGAGAAAAATGTAGCAAATAAGAAGCGCTTCTCACACCTTTGATTTGCCTGGATAGATGTATGTCATTGTATTTAAGAATAGAAGATTTCTGATCTGTTTTTAGTGAAAATATCTATTGCATAAAAATATTAGTTAAAATCTAAGTTTAAAATGGTGTGACTTTGTAAATTGAATTCTAATTTATATATTGTTGTATCTTGGTAATTTTTTCTATTTACTCGCTACTATTGTGAAATGATAAAAGAAAGAGTTAAACAGCTTTTAAAGTCGTTGGGTATCGAAATAAAAAGATATAGGCCTAGATTTAACGAAGGAAAAGTAATTACATTAAAGCCCGAAAACATCTCAAAAGGAAATGTTCTTCTTTCATACATTATAGAACCGTTTCTTTTAAAAGATGAAGCACTAGTGTCTAACACCCATACTCATGACTGGGAATCCCTCCTGATAGCCAAGACTTTTTTAAGTTTTGGTTATTCAGTCGATATCATTGACTATCGTGATAAAACTTTTATCCCCAGAAAAGAGTATGCATTTTTCCTTTCTGCTCGCACAAACTTAGAGAGAATTGCCAAACTGCTCAGTGAAGATTGTCTGAAAATTGTGCACTTGGACACGTCCCATTGGTTGTTTAATAATACTGCTGTATATTCGCGCTGTTTAGCGCTGCAAAAAAGGCGAGACATCACTTTAAGAAGTGTAGATCGAAAACTAGTTGAGCCTAATCTGGCCATTGAATATTGCGATTTTGCTACTATTTTGGGAAACGATCATACTATCAACACATATGCTTACGCTGACAAAGTAATCTTGCCTTTTTCAGTTCCTACAAGTACTATTTATCCACTTCCGAAAGATAAAGATTATGCTGCATGTCGAAAACATTTCCTGTGGTTTGGAAGCGAAGGATTAGTTCATAAGGGACTGGATCTGGTGTTAGAAGTGTTTGTCAACATGCCCGATTATCATCTGACTGTTTGTGGCCCTATAGAAGACGAAAAAGATTTTGAAAGTGCTTACTATAACGAACTCTACTCGACTCCAAACATTCACACGGTTGGATGGGTTGATATTAGTGGTCCTGAATTTCTGGAGATCACTGGATCTTGTATTGGTCTAATATATCCCTCGTGCGCTGAAGGGCAGTCTGGAGCAGTTGCAACCGGCCTGCAGGCAGGTCTCATACCCATTGTAAGCCGCGAAAGTGGATTCGATGTTGGCGATTTCGGATTTATCTTAAAGGAATGTTCACTCGAGGAGATTAAAAACTCGATACAAACAATTTCCAGCCTTTCCTCTAAAGAACTTAAAGTGATGGCCAGAAATACATGGGAGTATGCCAGGCTAAATCACACCCGGGAGACATACGCTAAAAACTATCAGAAGTTTGTAGCTAAGATCACAAGCTCTTATTTCAGCAAGGAAGAACTCAAACAAAGTCTTGAGTGCCTGGGCTAGGTCAATAGCTTGGTTAAGTTCTGCTTCGCTCACTTTCCGCGGGACCCGTTTTAATCAATCCGTGGATGTAGACCAGTCTGACAATTTTGGATAATTTTACTAACTAAGTGAAAAAGTTTTCTTTTTTTATAGATCTTTTTTCCACAAGCAAAGAAGACACCTTCGATTTTCTGAAATCGTGAATATAACCACCTTAAATCATTAGAAAAAGATTATGTAATTATTTCAAAAGACTCTTGGTTTGGCATGGCACTTGAATAATATCTGTATAATCGATAAGGCCCATAGTCACATAAAATTTTTATTTTGATTATAGATGCAATTTTAATATTTCATCAGAATTATTTTCAAATAACTAAATGCCAGAGGATCTTTGATTTCAAACAATCATAAAATGCTAACACAAAAAAGGAGGCATCTATGAAAGCATTGATCAAAAGTGATTTTAAACAAATGGTGTTGCGCTTTTTGTTGATAGCGGCTTCGGTGCTCATCTTTTCGCTTATGGGATGTGGCGGCGGTGGCAGCAGCAACAACAACGATGGTAATGGGGGTATTACAAACGATCCACCGGTTGCTAATGCTTCTGCCCCTGCAGTTGTGGATGAACGGACCCCTGCTGTTACCCTTGACGGCACAGGGAGTACTGATAGTGATGGCAACATTACCAGCTACTCCTGGACTCAGGTTAGTGGGCCTGCGGTTAACATTACCAATGCTGATGCTGATGTTGCCCAGTTTGTCGCTCCCGCCGTTTCTGCCCAGACTGAGCTAATCTTCCGTCTCACAGTGACCGACAACGATGGAGCCAGTGATACCGATGATGTAACTGTCAATGTAGACAATGCTGGCAACCTTTCTGTCTCCGTTGCAGACGCTCCAGACATAGTCGATCTAGAGGTCGAGGGCGGATTGGACTGGTCTCACTGGGGACTTGATGCAGGCGACCCAGCGAGCTTCAACCAGAAGGCGCCCGGTGGGCTTGCGGCTGATCTCATTGGGAATTATACTAGTCTTAGCGCTGGGGCCGCCACCCAGTTTAGCAACGCGCCCATAGGTGTGACCTGGACTAACGGTAGCGATACAGCCACGGTTTCTGATCCGTCGACCACCGGACTGTATTTTGTTACTCCAGCCTTAGCAGATGGTGATGGCATTCAGTTAGATATACCTGCCGATGCAGCCGATAAGACTCTAAAGATCTATATTGGCACCACCTCACTCGAGGGAGAACTCACTGCAACACTGAGTGACGGTACCCCGCCACTGACGGTTACTCTGGATAACACCTTAAATGTAGGCAAGGTGAGGGTCGTGACGATTGACTTCGGTGCGGCAGCTGACGGCGAACACGCTCACGGTTACCTTCACCCGGTCTGCCGATACGGGAGCAGACGCTGGCGGCGCCATCAACTTGGTGGCTGCAACACTCGCTGATGCAACTCCAGGAACGCCTATGATAAGTCGATCTGGAGGCACTTCGGGGTCTGTAGATGTGACCCTGGATACTGCCACCTCTGATGCAATTATTCGCTACACCACCAATGGAAACGATCCGGACAGTAATTCCACCCTTTACTCCGGACCATTTACTCTTACTGCCAGCGCCACAGTGAAGGCAAGAGCCTTCTTTCCGGGACTCAATCCAAGCGCTGTAGCCACAGCCGACTTCGAAATAGCAAGCGGCGCTGGCAGCCTTGCTGCTTTTGTTGAAAACGCGCCAGACACAGTCGATCTTGAGGTTGAGGGCGGATTAGACTGGTCTCACTGGGGACTCGATGCAGGCGACCCAACGAGCTTCAACCAGAAGGCGCCCGGTGGGGTTCCGGCTGATCTCATTGGGAATTATACTAGTCTTAGCGCTGGGGCCGCCACCCAGTTTAGCAACGCGCCCATAGGTGTTACCTGGACTAACGGTAGCGATACAGCCACGGTTTCTGATCCGTCGACCACCGGACTGTATTTTGTTACTCCAGGCTTAGGAGATGGTGATGGCATTCAGTTAGATGTACCCGCCGATGCCGCCGATAAGACTCTAAAGATCTATATTGGCACCACCTCACTCGAGGGAGAACTCACTGCAACACTGAGTGATGGTACCCCGCCATTGACGGTTACTCTGGATAACACCTTAAATGTAGGCAAGGTGAGGGTCGTGACGATTGACTTCGCTGCGGCAGCTGACGGCAACACGCTCACGGTTACCTTCACCCGGTCTGCCGATACGGGAGCAGACGCTGGTGGCGCCATCAACTTGGTGGCTGCAACACTCTTCTAATCTGGCGTCTAGGAGAAGGCCACCCGCCGCCTGAAAGGCGGCGGGTGGCACATCACCTGATTCTCCTATCGCAACACCAATAATTACACTGCTTCGAGGGCAAAACAATGTCAGTTTTTGCTCTACTGCAATATAATATGTTCTTGCTGGGCTTGAAGGTCTATGCAATAAATGTAATAATACGTCCGACTAGCGCACATATTTCATGAATGGTCTAGTGCGACCGCTGATATAACCATCCTCTCGGGCGGCTTCGGGTGTTCCTTCGAGAGGCTCAGGACAAGCTCACCTTGCGACGCACTTTTCAAGTACGCCTCGGATTAGAGTCCCTGCGGTTAGCCAGTTGCCCACCCATCTATAACGATCTTGTGGTGGCAATTCATGGAATATGCGGGCTAGGAGTGATGAGCTAATGACGGGTTCTGGTCCTTAGCACAGAAGGAGTGAATGCAACTTTGAACATGCTCCAGGGAGTTTCAATATTTAATGCGGCATATAGGAGAGAAAGGTAGCTAATGAAAGTAAGAACATCTTTTATCTTTTTCTTTGTACCACTGATATTTCTCCACATTGTCATAATTGAACCGGCCAGGTCCGAGATTGTAATCATGCCACTGGGCGACTCAATCACTCTAGGCAGCGATGGATCGGTTGATGATCCAAACCTTTGGGTTTCATACCGTAAAGACCTGTGGGACCAACTCAGGGCTGCAGGGCATGAGGTGAACTTCGTGGGAAACCTCAACAATGGATCAGCAGTACCAAACTTCGACCCAGATCATGAAGGGCACGGTGGATGGGGAGATTACGATATAGGAGATGAGGTGTTCGGCTGGCTCAACCAACAAGACCCGGTACACATAGTGCTACTTCACATCGGGACCAACGGTCTCAAAAGCAGCCCGGCCGGTGTTGAATACATCCTTGATGAGATTGATAGCTATAGTCAAGACGTGTGGGTTGTCCTAGCCCGTATCATTAACCGGAGGTGCATCACTGATACTCCACCATGCCCCCAGAGTGCGACGACAACTCTGTTTAACAACAATGTGGTTGCTATGGCGCAGAATCGCATCAATCTTTTGCAGGATAAGATCGTTATCGTCGATATGGAAAATGGGGCAGGCATTAATTATCTCGGAGTGCCCCAGGGGGGGGATATGTGGGACGAACTTCATCCCTACAACCTTCGTCCCTTTGCAGAAGGATATCAAAAGATGGCAGATGTCTGGTTTGCCGCCCTGCAGGCAATGGTACCAGTAGCGGATGCTGGAACTGATCAAAATGTGGATGAGGGTGAACTGGTTACGCTTGATGGCTCAGGGTCAGATGTGCCGAATTCTAATGTTCAGATTGTTTCCTACCAATGGGAACAGGAAGCCGGTGGAACCCAAGTAACCCTGTCCGATCCCGAAGTAGCCCAGCCCACCTTCACTGCGCCTGACATCGCAACAGATGTAGAAACACTCGCTTTCAGATTGACGGTCACTAGTGAGCCCGGTTTCCAGTCCACTGACACAATTTCCGTAGAGGTTCACAATCCCACCAGCTCCAGCGGAAGTGGTGGTGGCGGAGGGGGTGGGGTTTGCTTCATAACCACCGCGGCCTATGGCTCACCTCTCGCCTCGCACGTAGAGGTGCGCCGTGATTTCCGAGACACCTATTTCATTACCAATTATCTGCGTGAGGTATTCCTGGATATTTCGATAACCTCTTACCGCTTGTTGTCGACTTTATCAGTAAGCATAACACCTTAAGGGCAGCAGTGCGGTTGAATTCACAGCAGTACGGTTTTTTCTAGATCCACCATCTCAGTTTACAGTATGAAAAATTCCATGATGCCCTTGGGATTTAAGAGGATATGGGCCCGTTTGTGGATGCGCTGCTCCGGGGTCGGACCGCTCGGAAGGACTGCTACCTGGTTCGCTACTTTGTCAGTGCCACCCTATTACAGCCGGGTTTACTTGGCTGGACTAAACCCAAGAGGCTATGTTTCACCCAGAGCCACCATACATCATTCTAAGCTGCTCCGGAGCACTGGTGTTTTCATAGACGATCGCGTTTTAATCTACCAGGACCTGAATGGCGGCCAGGTAGAACTTAAGAGAAACGTTCAGATTTATCGAGATACTATCATTCAGACCGGAGAAGGAGGCAGTGTAACTATAGGCTCTCGCACCACTATTCAACCGCGCTGCCAGCTATCGGCATACATGGCCCCGATTCAGATTGGTGAAGACGTCCAGATTGCTCCGAACTGTGTCTTCTACCCATACGGTCATAGTTTTGCAGCGGGAGAGCTTATTAAGAACCAACCTTTACAGACCAAGGGAGGTATCGTGGTTGAGGATGATGTGTGGCTTGGTGTGGGAGTCATCGTATTGGACGGTGTAAGAATTGGCAAAGGTGCGGTTATTGGTGCTGGTTCAGTGGTCTCCCGGAATATACCTGAGCATGCCATAGCTATTGGTGTACCTGCACAAGTTGCAAATATGCGTGGCGCATCACCCTAGACCCAAACTTGAAAAACCGTGGATATTAGACTAATTACGATGTTCGCAATTTGCAGTTCTTCTCTACCAGAAACAAATCAGGAAGCCACGGCTTAATTCCGCCGTTTTTATAGATACTTCCTGTATCGAGTAAAGCAATTTCATCTAAACACAAATTATTTTGAAGAAAGGAGCTGAAGTTAAATGAAAGATGAAAAGAGGATTGCACTAGCCAGTTTCCCAAGAAGTGGCAATACATGGATTAGATATTTACTAAAATACTATACAGACCTAGCTCCTACATCCGCTTATAAAGGTGATACAAGTAAAGATCATGATACAACATTATTCATAAAAACACATGATATCGTTCTTGATAAATTTAGGAAAATAATTCATATAATTCGCAATCCTTTTGACAGCTTTTACTCATATTGGAATTACAGGTTAAACTATATTAAAGATAATCCCGAATGGGACGAACATTTGGACCATTGCTGTAGTTTTTGGAAAAAACATACCAAAAATTGTCTCAATATAAAGAGTTTAAAAATTCATATTAGATATGAAGATTTAATTACAGATTGTTATGATCAATTAAAAAAGATAGTAGAATTTTCTGATTTGGAAGTCAATCCTGAAAAAATTGGATATGCAGTTAAACAAGCCGATTTTAGGAGATTGAGAAAACTACCTAAAAGAAAAAGAATAGAATGGGAAAAAAAGCCAAAAAAGTTCTTTTCCTCTGGAAAAGCTGGTTATGGTAAAAAGTATTTTTCACTAGCTCATCAAAAACGAGTTATTGATAAGGTTGGAGACTTGATGGAAATGTTTGGATACAATACGAACGCGGATTGCAAGTCAGCTTGCTGATATTAGTGGACCGGGAAAAGGATAAAGGAAGCAGCTAGAGCGATTTTAGCTGGATTATTTTTAGAAGTACTTACAAAATTCACCTTTAAAAAGCAAGTCACCACAATACAGGTAGGTCCTGATTACTATGCGTTCTTGTGATCACGATTTATTTCATAATACAGATCATATTATAATTCGCCACCACTCGAAGAGGCACAGAATGTTAGGTACTTTTGTTTTTCTTTTCGTGTGCTCAACTTATAGGGATAAACTGTATTGCTCGGTTTGATGTGAGTACTTCAGTAGTCCGTGTGACATTTCCGTTTGTTGGCAATGTGGAGGGAAGGTACTATTGAAAGTTTTTTACATGATGGGCTGATAATTTCAGTGTGGAGGCAGAGTTTCAAGTGAAAGAGAAGAAATTTCTGGTTATCCGGGAATTTTTGACGGCAGGAATGTGTGCTTGCTTAATGCATGTAGTCAATGGCCTGTTGTGTGCCAAGCTTAGTAACAGAATACCCATTGTATATTGGGGGAAAGGATCATCTTACTATGAAGCGTCAGAGTATTTGGCAGGTATTGTGCCGAATAACGTCTTTGAGAATTACTTTGAGCCAATCTCAGAATACTCTATCGAAGACGTTCTTGGAAAAGGTTATGCGTACTTCCCATCATATTGGACAGATTCAACCATAGTCGACGGAAAATTTCCAAAATCTGACCCCTTGCGTTACGATCTGAACTTTCGCTCAAATAAGGCTAATGTATTAGTAAGTTTTTTGATGCAACGCATTGAGGATTTGCAGTCACTGATCCCTCCGAATAGCGAACTTAGCGGGCTCTCAAGGGATGAGTTGTGGCATCATTTCTACAGTAAGAACCTCCGTCTGAAGGAAAACGTTAAGGAGCGCATTGATAAGTTTTATGACGAGAACATGCGAGATGGTCATATTATAGGGGTGCATGTCAGAAAAACCGACAAGAAGTCCGAACAAGTATCGCCCTACACCTCGAGATACTTGAGAGCTGCAGAAACTCTTCTGTCATCAAACATTGATGCGAAGTTGTTTGTTGCGACTGATTGCGAAAAAACCCTAGACAGATTTGTAGGTAGATTCAAGGAAAGAGTGATTTTTACAAATTCAATACGCTCTACTGATTCAAGTGCTCTCCACACTAGCGCTGGCAACAAATTGATAAAGGGTGAGCAGATTCTAATGGATGTTTACTTGCTTAGCAGGTGCAAGCACTACATCGGGTCTCTTGCGACTAGCATCTCTTTCGTCGTTCTATTCATGCTCAGTGATCCTGCTGCATCAAGGAGTAGGTCGACGATTATAGGGCCCTCCTTTCTTGAGAGAGCAGAGTGGAACTTGACAAAATATTTGCCTAAAAAAACTAAATGGTTCTTTAGACGGCTTAAAGGAAAATTCAAAGCATCGTATAATCATCTGTGACAAACATGCTATGCATCTACTAGGCGCTTTGTTGTCTTTATCATTGTTCTCCCAACTATATTGATTTTTGAATTAAAAAAACGAACTGTATCTCGTTCACTAAAGCGAAAACAAATCTTACGCTAAAAAATTTTGTCATCAAAAAGAGGTCTTTCTTTTAAATATTTTCCCTTTGAGAATAGTTTCAATGTCAACTTCTGAACCCCTTGTAAGTGTTGTAACACCAGTATACAACGGTGAAGAATATCTAGCTGATTGTATCAAGAGTGTCTTGAGGCAAGACTACGAAAATTGGGAATATATTATAATAAATAATTGTAGCACAGATAGATCGCTAGAAATTGCAAAAGACTGCGCAAAAAAAGACTCGAGAATTAGAGTACATAACAATGAAGAATTCTTGTCAATGGTTGACAACTTTCATCACGCCTTACGCCAAATATCGAATAAAAGCAAATATTGTAAAATAGTTCACGCCGATGATCTTTTGTTCCCAAACTGCTTGCATGAAATGGTGAAATTAGCCGAAGAAAATCCTTCAGTTGGTATAGTTTCATCTTACGCACTTGAAGGAAACAAGATTAAGGGGAACGGTTTTCCATACCCTAGCGCCAGTCTATCTGGACGTGAAGTTTGCAGGTTGTCCTTGTTGGGTAAAATACCATATGTATTTGGATCACCTTCCTCGCTGCTGATAAGGGCAGATCTTATTCGCAGGCGTAACTCATTCTATAACAAACGTTATTTGCAGCTTTTGGACCAAACAGCGTGTTATGATATTCTCCATAACTCAGATTTTGGTTTTGTCCATCAAATTTTGACCTTTTCACGACTGCACGACTCATCTCAGACCACCTCGGCCACTAGATTTAACAGGCTAATCATAGAGCAACTTATATTTCTTCAGGAATATGGCCCGAAATACTTGACCGAAGATGAATTAGAAAACCGTTTTCAGGAAAAACTCCGAATTTATTATAGGTTTCTAAGTAAAAATATATTTAAGTTCAGAGACAAGGAGTTCTGCGCTTATCATGCGAATCGTTTTAGAGAGCTTACAGTGTCTTTTAGTTTTTTCAAGTTATTGAGAGGCTTGATCGAAACCGTGTACATTAGTTCAATGGAATTTTTGGTACATCCCAAAAGGAATTTTGTAAATCTCATACGCTCCTGGAGAAAAAACAGCGGTTAGATTATTTTAAATTAACCCTAATGTTGCAAACCCAGACCGGCAAAACGCGCTGCGCTCGCGCGATAGCACGCCATCTGAGGCTGTGCTCACCTCTGACAGAACTTAACGTACAGTCAAGTACGCCTCGACCTGTCCGAGCCTGTGCGCAGCCACATCTGACGCACTCTTGCGCGTTTTTTCTCGGAATGGGTCTGCAACATTAGGGTTAAGTCTAGGCTATCAATACCATGCCAAGTCTACTCATTGGTAAAATTTCCCTTCATTTACAGTTCCGTCCAGTATAAGTCTTTATAATGATTTATTCCAGAGAACCTATCAGGTTGGGAATAATCGGTTGCGGAGCGATAACCGAAAGAGGATATTTGCCTGCCCTTAAATCAGTATCCAACATAGTTCTTACACACGTTGTTGATTTGGACCTTGAAAGGGCTGAAAGCGTAGCAAAGCATTTCGATATCCCAAACTTCGTTGACGACTACCGTCTATTATACGGGAAAATAGACGCTGTGGTCGTAGCTACCCCGCCCAATTCACATGCTCCCATCAGTATAGACTGCTTAAACCATGGACTGCACGTGCTATGTGAGAAACCATTGGCACCCTCTGCGAGGGAAGCTGAGGAAATGATTGCCGTTAGTCGAAATAAGGGCAATCATCTTGCGGTTGGAATGGTTCGTCGCTTAAGCCCCAGCTTTCAGTTACTGAAAAGAGTGCTGGAAACGGACATTCTAGGTGAGATTCAAGGTTTCGATTTAGAAGAGGGAAGCCAGTTCAATTGGCCACTTCGCACTGGTCACCTCTTTCAGGATAAAATTTCCGGAGGGGTGCTCGCCGACACAGGGCCACATGTGCTGGATTTGCTTTTGTGGCTTTTTGAGAGTGAATCTTTAAACCTTGTCAATTATAGCGATGACAGATGGGGTGGTGTCGAGGCGAACGCCTTAATAGAGTTGGAAATAGAGCTTGGCTTGCGAAAAATAATCGGCACCATAGACCTTAGCTTCACCAGAAGCTTGCGGAATACCTTGCAGGCTTTATGGAGAAAAGGGATGGCTTGAAGCTCCAACAATGGGAGGGAGTGAGATAAGATTCTATCGTGGGAATCACGCAACAGATCCAATGATTTTGAAACCCGAAGGTGTGGAATCGCGGAAGTTTTTTGAAGATTTTGTTATCCAACTCTCAAACTTTGCAGACTCGATAATCAACAATTCCAAAAATTACGTTGGAGCACATGAAGCTCTCCCAACACTATCCTTAATAGAAGAATGCCGCAGCTCAGGAAGACTCATCGCCCATCCCTGGGAGATAAAACATCTGGAATCCTTTTTTCCCGGACAAAATGAATGACTCGTAAAACTGTCTTGATCACAGGCGCTTCGGGTTTCGTTGGATGTCGCCTTGCCGAAAGGCTGGCGTTGGGATCAAAGTGCAAAGTTGTAGCCGCGGTTCACAGATTCTCGGGGCATGGTGTGGCTCGGCTTGGCCGACTCCCCGTAGAATTGGTCGCAGCAGACTTGTTGGACCTCCAGTCTTTGACCAAGGCCGCTGAGAACGCCGACATTATCGTGCACCTTGCATATGGAAGCCGGGGTAGCAAAAAAGAAAAAAGGGCGGCAACCGTGAGAGGAACCGATAATGTGATGAAGGCTGCGATTCAGAGCAGAGTAGAAAAAGTAATACATGTCAGCACAGCGGCTGTCCATGGGTTGCATCCTAAAACTTCGATTGTGTACGAATCCGCACCATACGAACGCACCCGTGATGTGTACCGGGCGAGTAAGATCGAAGCGGAGAAAATTGTTTGGCGATATCACAGGAAGTTTGGACTTCCGGTTGTCGTTTTCCGTCCTCCACTTATATACGGCCCTTATGGGCAGGATTGGACTGTGAGAATCGTTAAGGAAATTCAATCTGGTGCTGTTTTAGTAAATGACGGAAACGGCGCGGCTAATCTCATTTATGTTGACAACCTGATAGACGCTTTCATTCTTGCCATGGAAAAGGACTCAGGAGATGGAGAGGCTTTTTTCGTTGTTGACGATGAACATCTGAATTGGAAAGAGGTATATGACAGATACGCGGTTACACTCAATGGCCACCCTCCTTTTCGGCTCATGTCAGGAGAAGAAATTTATGCGCAGAGAAAAAGGAATGAACCGACCACAATCGACAAATGGGCTTTCGCTCCATTTGCAACCGGCGTGGAAATGGCACGTCACGCTCTCAGGTCACCTGAGATTAGAAGTAAAATTAAAGAAATCCCTTGGCTGCAAATTTGTATCAAAAATGTCTGCCCAAGACAAATCAAGGATTCTTTGAAAGGTGAAAACGGGAGCGTCTTCACAAAGACTGCTACCCAGCCGCAATCTAACCCATTGCGACTGCCCAGTAAGGACATGGTAGAGCTGTACTCATCGCAGTCCCGCTTTTCAAGTGACAAAATCAAGAAAGTCCTTGGTTACACTCAAAGGATTAATTTTGAGGAAGGCATGGATTTGACTTGCTCCTGGCTGCGCTACCAGAGGTTGATTCCATGACCACCCTGAAGTGTCTCTTTTACCCTCATTGGCCTGGCAATCCATACCAGAGGTTGCTGGCGGAGAAACTCGGCAATCTAGGTGTCCGGGTTGAGGAGGCTGAGCCTCACTTCATCATTCTGCCCAATCTGATGAGGCGAGGCAAACCAGACATACTTCACCTCCATACCCTTGCCCCTCTTTTTCTGTCGTCAACCACGCTGAGGTCTTTTTTAAGGATGATCATTTCAGTTTTCCAACTTGTAATTCTTCGTCTTATGGGGGTCAGGATTATCTGGACAGCTCATGATTTGAAGAGCCATGCCAATCGTCACATCATGTTGGATCGAATATTTACCGTCCTTTTGAGCAGGCTGGTCCATGCGATTATTACCCACTGCGAAACAGCGAAAAGAGAGGTTGCAAGAAAACTTTACGTAAGGAACCTCGACAAGACTTTCATTATCCCCCACGCTAACTATATTGACACATACAAGAACAATATCAGCCGCTCAGAGGCACGGAGGAAGTTGGGATTCTCAGAAAAAGATGTTGTTCTGCTTTCACTCGGACTGATCAGGCCGTACAAAGGAATTCCAGAGCTTATCGATGCTTTTAAAAAGATACCTCAAAATGGCGCTCAACTTGTGATTGCCGGCAAGCCAACAACAGCAACGCTTGGAGAATCGCTTGAACGAAAGGCGGCAGGATGCGAAAATATAAAGCTAATTCCAGAATTTATCCCCGATGAGGAAATTCAATTATACCTGAATGCCTGTGATGCCGCAGTTTTCGCCTTTCGAGACATCTTTACCTCCGGTTCTGTAATTTTGGCGATGTCTTTTGGCCGAGCGTGTATAGCACCGCGCAAGGGCTGCATTGGCGACGTGCTAGATGGCTCAGGGGGTTTTCTTTACGATCCTGATGAGCAAGATGGTTTATTGCAGGCCCTGAAAGGTGCCATCGAGAACAAGGCAGCACTTCAGGATATGGGAGAACATAACCTAAAAGCTGTGGAGCAATGGAGTTGGAGTCGTATCGCTGAGATGACATTTAAAGTCTATCGACATTGTTTAGGCCGGTAGTGTCTGCCTGTCATATCTATTATTTGCGAAGAAAATGGAATACTGATGAAAGGGCTTACATAATAAGGACGAGCCGGTAAACATGGATTCCCGTCTAAAGATATTAGGCATGGAAATTGACGCGATTTCTATGCCGCAAGCTGTCTCTAGAATTCTCGACTGGAAAAAGACAAAACACATCGTTATTGGCATTACCTCGCAATACCAAATAACGGTCAGGCTATCACTTTGAAAATTCAAAACTGCAAACTGTAGAGAGCACTTAATAAGGGCAACTAATGCCGGGTATTCTCGGTCTTACAAGTGTAGATAAAGTAAACGAACTTTTATCTATGAAAGATGCCTTGTTCAGGTCACCTTATGTGCACTATCAGGGCTGTGATCACATGGGCGAAGCATGGGTTGTGGCAAGTTTGAGGAAGGACAATGCTTCAATTGAGCACCGGAATGTAAAGCTGGCCTTTGAAGGCTATATTATTAACGGCCCTAAACCAGGAACTGAATTGCTTGTCAGGCTCGTGGATCTCTTTCTTGGAAAAAGGTGAAAGGTTCGTTCGAGAGTTACGCGGCTCTTTCCAAATTGCCATCAGGTATAAAAGCCGAACATACGTTTACGTGGATCATACGTGTTCCAGACCACTCTTTTTCCTGCACACAGAAGGTATTCTGTATTTCTCGCCCGAAATTGCACCGCTTATGGTTCACCTGAAAAATGGAGACCTTGATGAAGCGAATCTGATTCAGTTCCTAATAGCAGGACATTTTTTTAGTGGTGAGACGTTGGTCAAAGAGATTCGCACTCTAAGACCTGGAGAGTTCCTGACTTTTGATGGAAGGAGAATCAAGCGCGAGGGTTACTATACCTATAAAGTAAGTCCCGACGGTCATTTAGACAAAAGAGAAGCCATTGAGACATTACACCAGTTGCTTGAGGAAGCCATTGTGGGGCAATGGCAGAGAGCTGAAAACCCCGGTATATTGCTAAGCGGTGGGATAGATTCCAGGTACATTTTGTTAACAGTAGCGGAATGTGTTGAGAATACGACCAAGCTGAAGACAATTTGTTGGGGGGAGAATTTTAAAAAAAGTGGATCTGATATAGATGTATCCGTGAAGTTAGCCAGGAGATTGGGAACTCAACACATCCTGGTTAGAAGGCATGAGAAGAATGTTAGATCCGCTTTTACAAACATGTTCTATGCTCAATCTGGGATGACGGACAGTGCCTTCATTCATGCAGATGAACTTGATATCTGCAAAGAACTGAGAGAAAAGCATGGTATCTACTCCCTCATAAGGGGAGACCATTCATTTGGAGGCTCGCAGGAACGAAAAACTATTCAGCATGGACTTTTGGATCTTGGGATGAGCCTCACTCGACATATAGCCAATAGAGATAAATGGTTTAATGGAAGAGATAATAGTTATTATGACTCCTACTCGCAGGTACTTACAAAACTGATTTCTCCGCTCGCAAATGACCCCAACATGATGAGAGATACTCTCCGATTTCGAGAACGCGTACCAATGTATTTACAGTATATTAACTATTTCAAATACCATTATCTGGAAGTCTTTAATCCTTTTTTGGACAGGATACTATTGGATATATCCACAACAATTCCATGTCGCTATCGATCAAAAAAAAGAATGCTCAAAGATTGCTATCGTCATAGATTTCCAGAATATGAAAATGTTCCGCTTGCACGTAAAGACAATATGATTAACTGGCCACAAGCAATCGTTAGATCACCTATGTTGTATTCATATCTTTATAAAGGAATAGATCAACTACCTGAAATATTCAATAAGCCCTACATTAAGGAGTGCCTTTCTTCGATAAAATATGACAATTACACACGGGCCGTGAAGTGGAGTTACAATATTGCGAAAAATGCTACAAAGAGCCTTCACTTACCGAAATCTTTTGTTGAGAAACTAAGAGGAGAAGAGCTGGTGGTTTCTCCCATCCTACTTATTTCAAGATCAGTAGTGCTTTCAAAGTGGTTCAATACGTGGACAATAGTTTGAACCGAAGCAAAAAATCGGCCACTAAACAAAACCTTACATTTGCAGGGTGCCACCTCAACACCAATGTGCAGCGCGCAAGAGCATGGCCCACATTTTTATCCTCCCCAGCCTTTTAGAATGCGGAGGAGCAAATGTGCTTGAAGAAATAGCGGTCAACCCGCCTCTTATAGTAATAACTCTGGGAGGCCCCGCAGATTATCTGGACCAAAATTATGGAATTTTGCTAAATCCCTCTCCCCGCGAATAATTCATGGTAAGCTTCACTGATGCAATGCTTCACCCAGGACCGTCAGCTCAAATAAAATTGGGAATGGGAAAAATGGCGAGACAACGAGCATTACAGTATATGATTGGGAGAAAAAACTAATGTGAATATAGAGCACTTACAAAGAAACAATGTAGCGCGCAGCGGCTTGACTATAACAGGTAGAAGTGAACAAAGTTACCCAAAAAAAGTTTAAGAATTTCAGAGAAACGAGAATAAGATATTAACATAAACATTTTAAAAGCTTACGAAAAACAATTCAGTAACGTAAAAACATAATAAAAATGACAAAATTTATAATACTGGGCTTTCAAAGAAGCGGAACAAGCTGGCTTGAAACGATGCTTAACAGTCATCCTGAAATACTCTGTCTTGGAGAATTATTCTATTTTAGCAGTGGACTGGTACCTTTTTTAAACCCTCGTGGCAGAAAAACTAATTTCAGCTATCGGAAATACGTCGAAGCATCAAAAAGTAATAGAATGAAACATTTGGTAAATAGAAAAAAAACAGTCGTTGAATGTTTAGACAACGTCTATTCAATTCAAGGAAATCATGCAATTGGATTCAAGTTAATGTACGATCAAGCTAAAAATTTTTCTAGTGTTGTAGATTATGTTGAAAATAAACAAGTAAAAGTTATACATCTTGTTAGAAAAAATGTTCTCAAAACACTGATATCATTATATAGTGCGAAAAATAGAAAGCTATATCACACTACAAAGCAGATTAACCCTGATAAAATATATTTGCCAACAAGGTTTTTATTTTATCGATTGAAAAAGTTAGCTAGAAAAATAAAATATTGGGACAGTAGGTTTTTTTTATCAAAAAATTATTATAAAATATTTTATGAAGATGTGCTCAACGATACCAAGCTACATATGCATAAGATACTTAAATTTCTAGAGGTAAAAGACAATATTAGGTTGTCATCAAGCCTGCGTAAAATTAACCCCGAGAAAATAGAGAATATTTTAATAAACTATGAAGAAGTTGAAAAGCTTCTCAAAGACTCACCCTACGAATGGTGCTTACGATAAGAAATATAGCCAGGAAAGAGCATGCTGCCTAACTTTTTCGTTGTGGGTACCCAGAAATCTGCCACAACATCTTTACACTTTTATTTGGCAGAGCACCCTGAAATTTTTCTACCGAAAGAGAAGGAAAGCAAATTTTTCGTTAATGACGAACGGTATATTTTAGGAATAAAATACTATGAGAATAAGTACTTTTGTGATTGGAAGGGTCAAAAAATTGTCGGTGAAGTAGATCCGGATTATATGTATTTTGAAGTAGCGGTTGAAAGGATATTAAAGCATTTTGACATGAAAAAACTGAAGTTTATTTTCATATTTAGAAATCCAGTCGACCGGGCTTTCTCACATTACCTCATGACAGTTAGGCGAGGGATTGAACGGCTGTCATTTGAAAAGGCAATTGAGTGTGAAAAACAAAGGATACAACGCGATTACAGAAGCAAAATGCACTTTAGTTATACTGATAGAGGATTTTATTATGATCAAGTTATGAGATTTTTGCGCTACGTGGATAAATCACAGATCCTGTTTTTGCTTTATGAGGACTTAGTTGAGTCACCGATTGATTCGCTCGAAAGGGTGTTTAAATTTTTGAACATTTCAGAGGAGTTTGCTCCACCAAATCTCAATACTAAATTCAATCCATCTCGAGTGCCTAGAAATGTTGTTCTACACAATAGGCTCACAGGAAATGGTATTGAAAAAAGGTTTATTCGGCTTCTACTCCCATGGGAAAAGTTTAGACATAATCTTCTTGAGAAATTAATGAATTTCAATTTATCTTCTAAACACAATTCTTACTTATCTGAAAAGCAAAAAAAAGAGTTGTCTCTGAGGTTCAAGGATTCCAACGAGGCACTCTCGAAGCTTATAAACCGTGATCTGGATTATTGGATGTTGTGATATGGTAATTACCTTTTGCAGAGTGTGGGGCTTATTCTGATTCAGAACGAGGTTATCATAGGATGTTGAATACTTTGAACCTCTCAGGAGATGATTTTTTCGGCGAGAATTTTTCAAAAATTAAAGGGACTTTTTATGAAGATTGCATTTTTAACTTTTGCAGATCCGGAAAATCGTAGGGTATGGTCTGGGATACCTTACTATATGAAAAATGCGTTGCAAGCACACTGTGGGGAGGTATTTTACATTGGACCGGTGACATCCTATATAGATATTTTTGGAAAAATTTGCAACCGAATTTCATCAGGACTTTTAAAAAAGAAATATGATTATAAAAGAAGTATCATCGCAGCAAAGAGATATGGATCGATTATTGAAAAAAGGATAAAAGGAAGATCTTTCGATGTTATTTTTGTTGCAGCGGGCGCCCCACTAATTGCTTATCTAAATACAAGTGTACCGATTGTTCTGTCTGTGGATACGACTTTCTCAAACATGGTCGATTACTATCCTGAGTACAGTAGGCTTACTCGGGTGTCAATAGCTGAGGGTCACAGAATTGCAAAATTAGCTATAAAGCGAGCAACTCTGCTTATTTATTCATCCTCTTATGCGGGAGAATCTGCTATTAATTATTATGGGGCTCCGCCGGAAAGAGTACACGTAATTCCATTTGGAGCTAATATTGAAGAGGGAGATATACCTACTAAAGAGAGTATATACAAGAAATGCAAAGGAAATGAATGTCGGCTTCTTTTCCTTGGAGTAGATTGGAAAAGAAAAGGTGGAGACATTGCATTTGACTCAATGGTGGAACTTGAACGAGCTGGTATTAAGACATCATTGACTGTGTGTGGATGTCAACCTCCTGCTTCTTATTCTCATTCAAAAATGAAAGTCATCCCATTTTTGGATAAAAATAATTCCGATGACCGCGCAAAATTAATTGATTTATTCTTGAACGCTGATTTCCTCCTTTTGCCAACCCGCAGCGAGGCATATGGGATTGTGTTTTGCGAGGCTAACGCATTCGGTTTGCCTGTGATTGCCACCGATACTGGTGGAGTTTCAGAGATTGTTAAAAATGGGTACAATGGTTTTCTTTTAAGTCGTAATGCTGAGGCAAATGATTATGCAAGGACTATCATGCAAATATGGAATGATGAATTAAAATATTTTGAATTAGTGCAAAATAGTAGAAAATCATACGACCAGCGGCTCAATTGGGATGCCTGGGGAAAAGCGGTAAAAAAGGCCATAGCTACAATTTTATAGGGGATAAATCATACGATTATATCTTTCCATATAAACTAACATGTTTTATAGCCAAATCAAAATTGTTAAGATTCTCACGTCGAGCAAACTTTTCCATAAATATTCATAAATTTTATGATTATGATTGGTTTCAAGATTGGCTGTAAAACTTGGTGCAAATTAGAATCGAGCTAATGTTTAAAATTGTCTATTTAGTTTCCATTTACATTTGTGGAGAAAAGTTATTCTATCTTTTCGAATGGATTCATATACCAGGGGTTTTCAATATTTTAGATTTAGGGAATCTTCTGATTCTGTGCGGTTTGATCTTTTTGACTTTCAAATCAAAGGATTTGTACGTATTGCATAATATTTTTTCAGTGTACATTATTATAGTGTTGTTTTTAATCCTTTTGCAGGCACCTTTGGCCTCGATGTATTATAATGAGTCTATAAAAAGTGGTGTTTTTGCTATTCGGCACATGTTCTACTATTCGTCATTTTTTGTTTTTGTTTTGCTTTTGAGATCCAGTGCTGAGGTATCTAAGCTGCTGAACTTGTTGTCTATTATTTCTTTGATGGTGATAATTGTCGCAATTGTTAACTATTTTGGTCCTACTATTTTTTACCACCAGTGGGCAGATGGGCATTACTCAAGGGCGGGGGTCAAGAGAGCGTTCATTCCCGGTATGGATCTAATTAGTTTATCAGTGTTATGGCAGTTTAGTAAATGGCTTGTAGGAGGTTCTTTCGATAGGTTCAGGTCGAAGTTGTCTTGCTGTGGTTTTTTGTTTTTTCTTGCTGCTCACTTTTTTCGACAAACTCGGAGTCGTATTATTGCTGTGTCTTTAGTGATTTTTTCGTATCTTGCATCAAGTAAAAGATTTGGCCTGTTGGTAGCTTTGTCTCTTATTGTGAGCTTTGGTATCGCCGTTAATGAAATGCGAGGTGGCGAAAGTGTCGTGTTGGACGCTTACACAAGCAGTTATGAGAGTGTTGCTGAGGGCGAGGGAACTTGGCTATCGCGAGTTGAGATGATGAGGAGGGATATGGAGTTTTTTCTTAAGCATCCGATTGCAGGTAGTGGTGCTAGTGCCATAAGGTTAAGACCAGCACTTGAGAAGTCAAGAGAAGGAAGAATTTTGATCGATCTTTCTAAAATGGATGACTTAGGATACACTCGCTGGATCAAGTCGTTCGGTATCGTTGGTATGATTTGGTTCGGCTGTTTTTTTTACGCTTTAATTGTTAGAGGATTGAAAGTACTTTCGAGTGTTGATGATGATCGCAGGGTATTTGCGGTTTTCTGTCTCTGCTATATCGGCTATGTATTGATCTCTTTCGTTACCTTGAATCATTTGACCTTTCCCAACAGAATTGTACCTCTTTGTTTAGTTACTGCGATTCTAGTTAGATTATCAAATCCGAAATATTTTTCAACACTTGAGGAAGAGTCTGCCTGATATTTTAAGTTTTTTAATCTCGCATTATTTGTAAATTTGCCAAAATGGACATTTCAATCATTATAGTAAATTGGAACACAAGAGATCTTTTAGAGTCATGTCTTCTATCTTTAAAAAATCATCTACCCGAGACTGTACACTACGAAGTGATTGTCGTCGATAATGGTTCATCAGATGGAAGTGCCGTGCTTGTCAAAAGACACTTTCCGAATGTTTTCCTAATCGAAAGTGAGGATAATCTGGGTTTTGTTCGAGCAAACAATCTAGCGGTTGCACAGGCCAGTGGTAGATATATTCTTTTACTCAATAGCGATACTGAGCTTCTGGATGCTGGAATCGTTGACATTATTCGTTATTTGGATCGTCACCCCAAGGTTGGCGTGTTAACTGGGAGGGTTCTGTATCCTGACGGATCGTTCCAGAGACCTTTTCGTCGTTTTCCGCATTGGCTTGGCTCTATTTTCAGGAACACTATTCAGCTTGTTGTCAAAATCAAGCCATCTTTTGAGAGGAAATTTCGTCTTGAGCACCTGGACCAAATGGAGGAGCATGAAGTTGACTGGGTATCTGGTGCCTATTTATTTATCCGAAGCGAATTACTAGATGGTGGGAAAATATTTGACGAGGATTTGTACATGTGGCACGAGGACACTTTGTTATGTTATAGGGTTCGCCAATTGGGTTACCGTGTCATGTATGTTCCATACGGGCCAATTATTCACCATGCTGGAATGAGCCGGCGAGAGATCCCTGTAGAAGCAAGCTACAATAGCTACAAATCTAGTGTAATTTATTTTGAAAAAGTGCAGGGTTACTCAGTAGCTAGATTTTATTCCACGATGGTAAGAATTATCTGGTGTCTATTTGCAGGAGTTTTTGGAGTTGCTCAGATTATTCCCTATAAAAAATTTAGAGACAAGGCTAACCTTTTCAGGAACCTCGTGAGTATGGGATCTGCACTTTGAGAGTACTGCATGTACTTTGGGACTTAGAACTGGGTGGTGCTCAAACATACTTGCATGACCTTTTAAAGCATCACACAGCATCCGGAAAGGTTTTACCTGAGGTTGTGGCCCTCGGTGAAACTGGGGAGGTTGGCAAGGCAATCGAAAAATTAGGTGTTCCAATTGAAGAATTTGGAATGAGGAATGGCCATGATCTAATTCCACTCCGGAAACTACGCAGGTATCTGGGAAAAGTTAACGTAGACATCATACATTCACATGCACACAATTTTTCTTTCAACTTGCTGCTCAAAGAAATTCCTGTTCCAAAAATATATACTGAACACGGAGGGGGACTGTTAGCTGAAAACAGGCGCAATATATTGTTTTATAAATTCTTTTGGGGTAACTATGAAAAATTCATTGCTATTTCAAATGAGATGAAAAGGGTAATGAAAAATGCAAATGCAAAAATCGCCGATCGAATTTCTGTAATATATAATGGCGTTGATCTCGAAACTATAGACAACAACATTAGTGTTGAATTTAACTCTCTACCCGGTGGATTGCTTGATGCCAAGTTTGTTGTTGGTACCATAGCTCGCCTCGTCCCCGCTAAGGGTATAGACACTTTTCTGAAAACGGCTGCAATCATTACTAGTAAAAGAGATGACGTTAAATTTCTTATTTTGGGTGACGGTCCCCTACGTTTTGAATTGCTGGCGGAGGCTAAGAAGTTAAATATAGAGCGGCATGTATTTTTCCTCGGCTTCAGGTCTGATGCCAGAAGGATTCTTAAATTTTTTGATGTTCTTCTATCTACTTCGAATTATGAAGCCTTTGGTTTGGTATTGACCGAGGCCATGGCAAAGAGAGTTCCAGTGGTCGCGCTGCACTCGAAAGGAGCAGTGCCGGAAATTATCAAAAACAGTGTTGAAGGTTTTGTTGTCGATCGTAAAGATCCATCTTTGTTGGCTGATAAGGTTTTAAGGTTGCTCGATGATAAGAAACTGAGGGATTATTTCACTCGAAACGCTCGCAAGAAAGTGGAGAGATGTTTTACCATAGAGCAGAATGCAGTTAAGATTCTCAGGATTTACCAAGAATGTGCAGACACAGGCAACACCTAGCTCAATGTGTTCAGTATAAATGAATAGAGCTAGGCTTCTCTATTATTCTTGTAATATTATTTCTGGATTATGCCGCAAGGTGAGTAAAAAGGGGCTTGGATATCCCATAACTATTTGATATAAAGGCACTATCAAGAATATCGGAGGTTCTGGCGATGCTCGGAAATGGCGAACGGCAAAAAGAGGCGATACGACCGTATTTCAATAGGTCCATTTTCATTGATTTTGCCGGTGCAAAGATTACGTCGTATACGGGGTTCCTTCTGATGCGGGAAGTTGACGAACCACCTCTTGGAGGCGGTTGCCCCAATAATCTCGGATAATTCAGATAAAAGGTAACTGGATTATGGCGCCAAATATAACAGGTATTGAACGCCTCGACGGGCAAATTGGGACATCACCCAGTCATATCTTTATCGTAGGATCACCCAGGTCAGGCACGACTTTACTTCGATTTATTTTGAATTGCTCGGATGAAGTTGCTATTTGTGGCGAAACCCACTTCTTGGGGACTCCAGGTGGCCAACGTCACACTTTTCGAAAAAGGTTCGCCAGGGTGGGTGACATAAAGACAGATACGGGAGCCAAGAGAGTCGTTGATTATATTTATAAACTTCGTGTAAAAATCTTTTGGCTCTGGATCCAGCGAAACGTTGCTCGATCGGATTTTCTGTCAGAATTACTGAAGTCTGACCGAACCGACAGGGCGTTACTTGACCTGGTTACAGCCTTCTATGCCAGAGATAAGCCTGTCCGAGGCGAGAAAACGCCATCCCACATCTATCACGTACATACCCTGTTGGAATGGTTTCCGAGGGCGAAGATAGTTCACGTCGTTAGGGACCCACGTGCAATTTTCATGTCGAAGATAAAAAAGAAAATTCATCAAAAGGATGTTCCCCTGGTTCATCGTATCGTCAGAAAAAGTAATTTCGCTCTGAACTGTTATTATGGTCTCAGTATTCAAATAGATTGGCTTAGAATTATGCAATTACATCAAAAATACCAGCGCTTTTATCCAAACAATTATTGTCTTGTGCGCTATGAGGATCTGATTACGGATCCTCTGAACCAGTTGAAACAACTGTGCGACTTCCTGAATATACAGATGACAGAGAAAATGCTCGAGCCACAATTTGACAATTCTAGCTTTCGATTCAATCAAGATCAAACCAGAGGATTCAATACCGATGCTGTTGATCGCTGGCGCCAGCAAGTGTCTCCATTTGTCAGAAAGTGGTTTACTTTGTGGTGCAGACAGCACTTCCTGGAACTTGGTTACCCGTTATAGTTAGAGTGGTCTGATTTGAGCCTGATGAATGTACCACTTTGAAAGTTAGAATTTGCTAGTTTTGCCCTTGGTAGTACAATTCTTTGAGCTTTTCCGCGACTAATCGTTATGATTGAGTATTCTAGTGGACAATACTATATCACATAATTTCATTCATTTTATGACAAAAAAGGGTTACGTCAACTAGTACATAATCAGGTAAATTCTTTATTGAAGGAGGCTTTATATAGTCATTAATAAACATGCTCGTTAATGCTATTTTATTTACTGTTTTTTCTAATGGAAATTTCTGCAATCTCAATACTTCTGCCCCTTTCCTTCGAGTCTAAATATATCGTTTATCGATATCTTATATATATTTTGAAATGAGCAAGAAAGTCACTTTTGTATATCCTTTTGATCCTACCGGAACTAAGGTGGGTGGTGTGGAAACCTTTATAAAAGGGTTTATCAAGCATGCACCTCCAAACCTGGAACTCGAGCACATTGGTATAACTTCTTCTCCTTCTGAGAGACCTGTAAATGTGTGGCAATGGAATCACATTGATGATATGAAGTTCAGGTTTTATCCAATACTTTGTGAAGAGAAAGAAAACAGAAAACACATTATTCCCTTATCGCTGCGATTTACGGCAAAATTGACTAAATTGCCTATGGAGCTATCGGACAGAATTATCGTTTTCAACAGACTCGAACCTTGTCTTGCTTTCATGTCCTCAAAGCATAGGAAAATTGGCTTAGTGCACAATGATGTAAAAAAACAGTTGATGAAAGGGAGCGACAGTTACTGGAAATACTTACCCTGGGTATACTCTATTGCCGAAAAGAGGATCCTGAGTTCATTGGATTATATTTACACAGTGAACATGCAGACATTCGATTTTTATAAACGGAAATATCCAAAGATTTCTTACAAAGTCAAATTCCTGCCCACTTGGGTTGATCAAGAGATCTTTTACGCGACTGATGAACCTAAGAATCATATCCGCCAAGAACTTGCTGCCAGGTCTCAAATCCCCCTGGCGCACACGTGGATCCTTTTTGTCGGTAGGTTGCAAGAACAAAAGGCACCCATAAGGCTTATAGAAACATTCCAGGAATATAAAAAAATTGATCCCAAATCTTGTTTGTTGATTGTAGGCGAAGGCAACTTAATGGAAGAAGTGGCTAAAAAAGCTAAAGACTTGGGCGTTTATCCTTACATTCACTTCCTAGGATATAGAAGTCAAAGAGAACTTGTCAGGTTTTATCAAGCTGCCGACGTCCTGGTGCTTACGAGCAATTATGAGGGCATGCCTCGCTCTTGCATGGAAGCACTTGGCTGTGGTCTACCCGTTGTCTCAACGGACGTGGGAGAAGTGCGGCGAGTTGTTCGAAATGGCTTTTCAGGAGAAATTGTAGAGGGTTTCTCTCCGGTTTCAATAGCTCGCCAGATAGACCGGGTGGTAAGAAGTCCTATGCAATATACAAGTGAAAATTGTTTGGCTGCGGTTAGTGATTATACTCCGGAGAATGTGCTTGGCCAAGTCTACGAACTAATCACGAGTCTTTAAATCCGGTTCGGAAGGATCTTCTACTCATGGTATGATAGGCCCCTAATGATAAGCAGTTTAAGACAATATTATATCGAGAATAGAGAAATCCCTAAATTAAAATTTAGAAAATTAACTGGAGAATATACTGCTCGTGGCCATTCATCCTAGACGCATTCTAGCTATTGCTTCTGGGGGTGGGCATTGGGTCGAATTGCGGCGCCTCTTGCCTGCTTTTGAAGGGCATAAAATAATTTTTGCTACTGTAGATAGCTTTTATCGACATGAAGTCGGCTGCCAGAAATTGTATGTTGTAGAAGACGCAACTCGCTGGAACAAGATCAAATTAGTGAAACTCGCACTGCAGGTGATAGTATTACTTTTACGCGAGCGACCCGAGATTATTGTTTCAACCGGAGCGGCGCCTGGATATTTTGCCTTGCGTTTAGGAAAGTTCCTTGGAGCTAGGACCATTTGGGTTGATAGCATAGCCAATGTCGGGGAACTCTCGCTGTCAGGAAGACTTGTTGGTAAATATGCAGACCTTTGGCTCACGCAGTGGCCACATTTAGCACATCCGGGGGGGCCTGAATATAAAGGTTCCGTCTTATGATTTTTGTAACAGTGGGCAGCCAAACGCCATTCGACAGGCTGATAAAACAAGTCGATTATTGGGCTAATAGGTGCGGTCGTAAAGACATTCTCGCACAAATTGGTTCAGGTGAATGGCTCCCCGGATATATCAATTGGATCCGATTCCTCGACCCTGAAGAGTATCGAGATAAGCTGACCCAAGCGGATATTGTCATAGCACACGCCGGCACTGGGATAATCCTTAACGCCCTTGAGTTAGGTAAACCGTTACTGGTATTTCCTCGAAGCGCTTCACTGGGGGAGACTCGTAACGATCACCAAGTGGCAACGGCGAAGAAATTCGTTACTTTAGGATTGCTAGATGTAGCTTTTGATGAGCACGAATTAAACCAGAAGCTAGAACAAATCGAACAAGTTAGACCTGCTAGGCAAATCGGGTCCCACGCATCAGGAAAGTTGTTGAGTGCGATAGAGCGCTTTATTAATGGGTAAGTTCGACATGCTGATGGTCACAAACAACATTTCATTCTTACATGGTAATGCCTAAGCTGTTTGCACCTAATTCAATCCGTAGTATCGTAATAAATGAATTTAAATGAAAAGATTTTGAAGAATGGCCTTTCTCAATGGCCATCTAATTCTGCATCAAAATTATTTGAGTAGAGTCGGTAAGTATCTGCAAAAGTCAGAAAGTAATGTACTTGGTCAGTTCTTTTTTTTCGGGTTTTATACTCAAAGAAGAAATAGTAATTCTCTATTATCAATTTTGTGTAGTCGTGAAGTAATTAGGCTTTGACCATTCTCCCCAGAGAATATCACCACTGTATAACTCATAACCATGACGAACTCTCCATTTGTACTTCATGTTATATTCTAGACTAACGCTGGAGAAGTTGAGCTCAACAAGAGCATCGGTTCGCTTTCCCGAATCGTAAACAGGTGTTTCAAAGCTTGTGTTTGCTAAGGCAACTTGCCACTGGGAGTAATGATGAGCTCGGGGACCCAAATAAGCTGAGGAGCGAAGTGTCGGTTTAATCCTAACAGCAGTTTTCTCATTTCCAGGGAAAGAACAAATAGCCTGATCTGGCTTAAGATCATCCCTGCTTAAAACCCAAGGGTGTGAAAGAAACTGCCCGATATTTTTCCCTCCCTTCAAGTCCGCTTCTCCGAGCCATACAAGACCATACGTGATCTTTGGAAAGGTATTCTGAACATGATACAGGAAATCGTTGTAAAAGTCATAGTCCTCGCCAGCTCCACAACATCCGGTGGCTCCAAAAGGCTTGGGTAAGGCCGTCATGTCATCGTAAGGTGTCCAAGTCCAAGATGTCTTACCTTCTGTCATATTTTCATATAATGCCCAAAGACGACACGGATTACCGGTATTCCCACTGACATACTGACGTGCTATGCTGACGCCATCATAGATCGAGCTTCCTACCATGTCCACGTAATTATCCCCAGGATAGTAATCGTGCCAGTGTCCTCTCTGACTGGCAGTGTCACCAACATAGTAATGAGCTCCAAATACCCAGATAAGGTTGTTGAGCCCTTTTTTGACCGTCAGGTACTCAAAAGTATCTCGCCAGAGTTTGATGAAATCAGTGGCAGTTCCTTTCCCCCACCAGAAGTTCAGCTGATTCATCTCGTCGTACGGGAAAAATAATACTGTGACGCCAGCATCTTGTAATGTTTGAAGAGAAGTTGAGTACTTCTCTAGTGCATTATACCAGAACTCATGAATAGACTTTGTCGGGTCTGTCAGGTCACCCAAAGAGCTGTCAGAAGGGATTGCTGACTTGATACCCTCGCTAGTCCAAGGGTTTCTAGGGGCAAAGTTTACAAAAACAAGACCGCCACTTTTCCAGTATTCGATTAGAGTGGGCGTGATGTCTGACTCTCCCCCCAATCCCCACCCAGTGCCTATCAGTGGCATCCATACACCGTAATTCTGATGTATGTACTCAATGTAATTCGGGTAGTTATTTAGAGCCGTCCCCCCTGTATTGCCGAGAAATTGCCCCATGAGCAGTCTTTTTTCACTCTTGTTAGGCAAGTTCTTGAGCCAATTGAGAAATGCTTTAACATCATTATTCGCATTGGGATTTGCTGTCTCTATTTCTGTAGAATCCTTAGAGATGGCTAGATTCCCAGGAGTTGGGAAGGCGGCCTCGGACAAGGCACTCTTGTTGAGTAGACCAATTGCTGTAAAGATGCAGCAAAATACCATAAGCGCCCGAGATAGACTTGTTCTGCTTTGGGCATCTGAACGTATCTTCAACAATGAAAGGCAAGTTCTTTTACAGTACTTTAGTTTCATCTGTTCCCCCTGTTGTTTCTTGGGCTTGTGAAGTTCTGTGGCTTCGGTTCCAGATGCAATCGCATCCAATGTTGCGTGTCTTTTGTTATCTTCAGAGTCTTTGGACAAGTCATAACAACGTTGCGGAGCTATTTCATAATCTATTTAAGATATCACCTAATGCGAACGTTTACAACAATACGCCCATTCCAGCATCAGTGAATCGACCTTCTAGATTCATGCCTGCCCCGCTCAACTGGACTCTGCTTGCTCCACAGCACAGGAGAATTCACAATTAGCTTCAGCTCGCAAATTTTATTACTTTCCGATTTTGGAGTCATTTCTAGGATTTCTATGTGGTATATGGCTCGAACTACCAATGAAATTTTGAAGCAATATGGATGCCATATCTGAAATATCGTTCACATCCAAAATAAATCTATCTCTATCTTAAAATTTTGTCAGCAGAATATCGCAAGGGATTCCACTGGAGTACCTAGTTTCTATTGGCGATTAATACAAAAAGATTGAGGGATATTTGAGGGTCTTGAAAAATTAAGCATTTGACTATTAAAGATATTTTCAGCCCAGGGTAAGGGCTTTTTGTATCGGATTTGGTACACTGCTGTACACTCCAGTTCACTACAAATTACTCCATTTGGCTGGGCCAGCTCGAGGTCAAAAAGTATCCGTACTATCCAAGCTGTTGGTAAATGGCCGGATGAGGCATAGTCCTGAGCAGGGTAGATTCCGTAAGATTCAGAAAATATCGTCTGGTTCCACACAAATGATCGCGGCCTGCTATCTGCAGAATACGGCCAGTCAGCTATGAGCGTAAGCAACTAATATCCCTTGGTAATCACCAGATTTAGATTCTCAGTACTGACTGATACCGAAGGAGTATTCAAAGATGACTTTCGAGAAAAATATACTGTGCATCGGCGCCGGTCATGTTGGTGGACCGACCATGGGCGTAATTGCCCACAAATGCCCACAATACAGGGTTATGGTGGTGGATATAGACCCGTTGCGCATCGCTGAGTGGAATTCTAATAATCTTCCTATTTTTGAGCCGGGGCTGGATGAAATTGTCCAAGAAGCTAGAGGCAAGAATCTCTTTTTCAGTACAGACATAGCAAGAGGCATAAAGGAAAGTGAAATCATATTCGTTAGCGTCAACACGCCCACCAAGGAGTTCGGTGCGGGGGCAGGCCAGGCCGCCGACCTTCAGTACTGGGAAAAAACAGCCAGACAAATACTTCAATATTCTGAGTCAGACAAGATAATCGTTGAAAAGAGCACCGTGCCGGTAAAGACAGCAGAGGCAATGAGGTGCATTCTAGCGGCAGGAGGTAATGGTGTCAGGTTCGAGGTGCTCTCCAACCCTGAATTTCTTGCCGAAGGCACGGCCGTCGCTGACTTACTCTATCCCGACAGGGTTCTCATTGGCTCCGCCAACAGTGACAGCGGGCTGCTGGCGCGTGACGCATTAGTAAAGCTTTATGCTAACTGGGTTCCAAGAGAACGTATCATAACCACTGATCTGTGGAGCAGCGAGCTTTCCAAGCTGGTGGCAAACGCCTTTCTGGCTCAGAGGGTTTCTTCAATAAACTCTATTTCTGCACTGTGCGAAAAGACCCATGCCGACATTTGTGAAGTAGCTTCGGCTGTAGGAATGGACAAGCGTATTGGCGACAAATTCTTGAATGCCAGTGTGGGTTTTGGGGGCTCGTGCTTCAAAAAAGATATTTTGAACCTTGTATACCTGTGCAAACATTACGGCCTCCAGGAGGTTGCGGATTACTGGGATAGCGTTGTCAAAATAAATGTCTATCAACAGGAGCGATTCGTACTCAACATGTTAAACTCCATGTTTAACACCTTATCGGGTAAGACAATCTGTCTCTTCGGATTCGCTTTCAAGGCCAATACAGCAGACACCAGGGAGAGCCCAGCACTTTCAATAGCCAAGCGACTGCTGGAGGAAAATGCTGAAGTGGTCGTTACTGACCCTAAGGCCTTGAAGAACGCAAGGAATGACCTCAAAGATATGGACGGGAGAGTGGCCTACAAAGAAGATCCATACGAAGCAGTTCAGGGCTGCCATGCAATAGCTGTAATGACAGAATGGGATCTGTATCGAAGTTTGGATTACGAAAGGATTTTCCACTGCATGAGTAAACCTGCATTCATTTTTGACGGTAGGAATATTCTGGATCATAAGAGACTCTTTACCATCGGGTTCAACGTTTACCCCACAGGTAAACCGCCTTTAAGTCATTTTTGATACCATTTGAAAAGTAACAATCCTGCATCATCATTTTGACTCCTAAAAATTTAGTCTAAACTTTCCCATTCGAGCAGCTAGCTTACATACTCCTCACAAATTGATGCGGTGGCATAAATGATTGAAAGAAATGTCTTTTATACCTCTTTTCTAAACTGCTTAAGGCCAGAGGGGTTTTTGAATCGGACCAGAACGTGGAGAGAAGTAAGATATTTTGCGAGATTTTTATCAAGTTGGTCCTTTGTGGTCATCTTATTCTTGGCATTTTGTGCCACTCCGATTGTATTAGTGCATGGCTATGTGGTCCCAATCCCGATAGCTCTGAAGATTTTTGGCGCCTTTCACATCAATCCGGTTGCTTGGGAATATAACATAGAGAAAGGTGATCTTGGGGATGTGGGAGCAGAATACGAAGCTTGGGGTAATAAGAAAGGGTTTGGCAAACGAACCGCGGTCTTCTGGCAATACTTCCTGTGGTATGCTTGGCCTTTTTTGATTGCTTACGCACTCTATATTTTTGTTTCTTTTTATATACTCATCCACAAGCTTTCCAATGTATTATTCGCCGAGTACAAAAGCAAAGTGTTGCGGCGAAAAACAGCTTATTATCTAAAAAGTCAAGGCCTTAGTGAGAACCCAGATCTCTATGAAACTCCATTCTTCTAAGTTGGTGTGCTTTCTCCTTGGCTCGTCGTGCAATATATCCAAACCACCCCACTCTGCGCAGGTATACTTTTGCTATACTCGTAAATTAATAATGGGTCATGACTAGAACAGCGGGTACTGTCTGCACATTCTAAGTAGGATTGCGGAGGGATTTTCACCTCTATGGTTGAATCTAAACTCGCACTCCTTTAAGTGCAAATAAAAGGTGGATTTACTCATACCCCTGAACTTAGAGAGTCTGGTTTTTGAATAACCCCAAAAGCTTTCGATTCCGTTGATATGAGATTTGCCCTGAACGAACTGATCAGTGGCATGTTGAACCCGAAAATGTTTTTTGTAACCCAAGTCAACGAGGCCGTTGTAGCCACGCCAGTAATCGGAATGGATAACACTATCAGGACTCACACGGCCCCTGATAACCGCCTGAAGGGTCTTGCGTCTACAGTCAGGAACAATTTCCGTGTAGACTTTACCATTTCGTTGGAAAATGCCAAATACAATGGTTTTACCACCCGCCCCGCGGCCTCTTCGGCCTTTGAAGCGGCGGGCACCGAAATAGGACTCGTCAACCTCAACTACGCCAGAAAAGGGTGATTGTTCTTCACAATGCTGAGCAATCCTCTTTCGAATTTCATTGAGGTAACGGTTGACTGTATTGCGGTTGAGTCCGGTGACTTTGGCAATCTGAGAGGCGTCCAAATCGACAGAGAAAAGCTTGATAAACTCTCGAAATTTCCTCTCAGAAAGTTTCGCACCTTTTGCATACTTGTTTTTCCGCGTCATGACTACTTTTAGCACGATTTAACAGTGCTGTTCTAGTCATGACCCTTAATAATTTGTGATTTGGCTTGATGAGCTTGTAGTCGAGACAAAAAATCTCTCTTTGGAGCCTGTTCGACAACTAGTTTCACCTCCTGCGGAAACTGTGTCAGAATTCGCCGAACGCATCATTCCGGGCGAGCTCCGCTTCGCGAGGCGAGATCCGGAATTTAGTGAAAGTGATGAAGTGCGACACATTCTCCCAGAGGACGGGAAGAGTGGTTTTCAGTCCGGTCGAAAAGGCTGAAACCGAGGAACTGGATGAGGGAAACCTTCACGTCCGGGTCTGTGGCGGGAGCGCTGGGTAACCGGTGCTTCTACCCGGAAATGCAAGTTTCAGACTGCTCTAGTAGAGATTCACTACTAATCACTATATGCACTTGAGACACTTAGATGTTTGGCCAGACGGGTCTGGGGGTTGCAAGGCTAACGGAGGTTAATATGGATATTCCTGTTGTGATTATTATATTCCGGCGAGCTAAGATCACCGAGCGAGTTCTCAAGCAAATCGCTAAGGCGAAGCCCCGCAGACTGTTTGTGATTGCTGACGGGCCGCGACCGGATAGGCCTGAAGACATAGATGAATGTGCAGATACTCGTGCGGTTATCGATCGCATAGATTGGGACTGTGAGGTATACAAGAACTATTCAGACGTAAACATGGGAGTCGATCATCGCATACCCACGGGGCTTACCTGGGTGTTTGAACAGGTGGATATGGCCATCATCCTTGAAGATGACTGCGTGCCTCATCCGACTTTTTTCCAATACTGTGAAGAGCTTTTGGAAAGATTTAGAGACGACGAGAGAGTGATGCATATCTCTGGAAGGAGTGTTTTTCCGGAGAAACCAAGGGCGCCTTATAGTTACTATTTTTCTAGCTCTATGTCTTGGTTGGGCTGGGCCACTTGGGCAAGAGCGTGGAGACATTTTGATCTTGATATAAGCTTATGGCCAGAACTACGCAATACGCGGTGGCTGTGGGAAACTTGGGGAGATAAGAGAGCAGTCAAATTTTTTTCGAACTTATTTGAGAAACATTACGTGGAAAAACAGCCGAAGTCTGATCTCTTTTGGCTCCTGGCAGTTTGGTCACAGAATGGCCTTGGTATCAGGCCATATTCTAACCTTGTCTACTATGCAGGTTATGAAGACGCTACTAATCCTGATTTTTCCCGCAGGGAACATTTCGATTTTCCAACTTCAGCAATGCAGTTCCCAATTCGGCACCCACCCTCTATAGCTAGGGATACCGAAGCCGACAAATTTGCCTTGGATCGATTTTTTGCGGACTATAAGGGTGTATACTATAATATAGTTGGTTATCCCTTATATCTTAAAATATATCGAAAATTGAGGCGGCATCTTTCGGGGATTATCCCTAGCAGGATACGTAATCTTGTCGATAGGTCATGATAGGTCCTTTTCTTATTTCAATAGACCAAAATAGTTATGGGGCCAATTTCCTAACATCTAAGGTTCGATACATTCTCTGTGTTTAACTAGCCCGGATATTTCATGAATCACCTGCTGCGACCACGGATATGGCCGTCCTTCCTGGCGTCCTCGGGTGTCGGCCCCTGCGACGTACCGTTCAGGTAAGCCTCGGGACCAACACCCTGCGGTTGCTCGGTTGCACGCCCATCTTCGCGGTCTCGCGACAGAAATTCATGAAATATCCGGGCTAGGTCTGGATGACCAAGAGTCCATCAGGGAATTCGCTGAGCAGATGCCTGCGAGATTTGGCTCCATGGTGCTTTCTGCTCAGGATGCTGAGAGCGCTATGAACCCCTATGGGATATGGACCTGGCTTATCTCATGCTAGGTTAGTCTTGTGGGGCTCCCTATAGCGCTGGTCAGGCATATAATTTCGTAAAGGAAACGGTGATCGCTTTCGGCTTTCCGGATATAGTCTTTGAATCTGAAGATGCCTTTGTTAGGTTTCTCTCCAGAAAAACAATCAGTGTAGCAACTGTAGTCTTAGGTATATTTGCCGCTGACGTTCAAAAGAAAGTGGACATGGTGGACATGAACAATGATGGGAAGATACGGCAAATTGTCATAAAATTTAAGAAGACTGATCTACGGCGCACATGAGGAATTGCCGTATGGAGCCCAGATTTTGGCTCGTTTCATGCACGAATACCTCGCGACGATACGAGAAGCAGTGGAAAGATCGCCGGACCTCTTTATGGAAAACATTATTCAAGTAGCAATTGATGAGGGTCTGCAAGTGGAAACAGTGCAAATCTCCGATGAACCATATCTCGATATTGGAACAGCTGATGGCTTGCTCAAAGCTGTAAAAGGTTGCCCAATTAGGGGTGGTATTGACTTGTGGATGTTTGCTTTTGGCGGGGTAAGACTTTAAACCTCTTATCATTGGCGAATTGATGAGGTCGATATGAAACGAGCATTAATAACTGGTATCACCGGGCAAGACGGAGCCCACCTCGCCGAGTTCCTTCTAGATAAAGGTTACGAAGTCCACGGCATAAAACGCCGCTCTTCATCTTTCAATACAGCTCGCGTGGATCATCTTTACAAAGATCCACATGAAGAAGGCGTTAACTTCTTCATGCACTATGGTGATTTGACTGATGCAACAAATCTTATTCGTATTATTCAACAGGTCCAACCCGAGGAGATTTATAATCTTGCCGCACAAAGTCATGTCAAGGTCTCTTTTGAAACACCTGAGTACACAGCGAATTCTGATGCGCTTGGTACTTTGCGCATTCTTGAGGCACTGCGAATATTAGGTCTTAAGAAAATGACAAGATTCTACCAGGCCTCCACCAGTGAGATGTATGGCAATGTGCAAGAAGTTCCCCAGAGGGAGACAACCCCTTTTTATCCTAGAAGCCCTTACGGTGCGGCCAAGGTCTATGCCTACTGGATTACTGTAAACTACCGTGAGGCCTACAATATGTTTGCCTGCAACGGTATTCTGTTTAACCATGAGTCCCCCATTCGGGGTGAGACCTTTGTCACTCGCAAGATCACGAGGGCGGTGGCCAGGATCAAGCTCGGTCTGCAAGAAAGGCTCTATCTCGGTAACCTAAATTCCTCCAGGGACTGGGGCTATGCAGGCGACTACGTACGCGCCATGTGGCTGATGCTTCAGCATGACGAACCTGAAGATTTTGTGATCGCAACTGGTAAATCTCATACAGTCAGGGAATTTGTAGAAAAAGCCTTGCGGGAAGTTGCCATAGAAATTGTCTGGGAAGGTTCAGGTGTGGATGAAGTCGGGAAGGATAACATGACAGGCAAGGTTCTTATCCAAGTTGATCCCCGCTACTTCCGCCCAACAGAAGTGGACTTTTTACTTGGCGATCCTTCTAAAGCAAGGGCAAGACTTGGCTGGAATGCTGAGGTCTCTTTCGACGAACTCGTAAAGCTAATGGTCGAGGAGGATATTAAAGAAGCCGAAAGAGATCATTTGCTTGAGACGAAGGGCTTTCAGACCTATCAAAATAACGAGTAAAAGGGGAGTAAACAGATTTTTTCGACACCAGTCGCCCAAGGCGACACACAGATGACCAAGATGATATGATAATTGAGAAGGGCTGTGTGAATCCTTTTGCTTTGGGCAGCGAGAACTGTTTATAAGGTTTCTGTTTCCCGCGACCGTTAACCACTAATGTATAGATGAAAAGAACATCGAGAATATACGTTGCTGGCCACCGAGGCCTTGTTGGAAGTGCCATTCTCCGCCGCCTACATGGCGAGGGTTACAGCAAAGTGATTACGAGAACTCGCCAGGAACTGGATCTAACATGCGCAGAGACAGTCGCTGAATTTTTCAAGAAAGAGCAACCCGAATACGTTTTTCTGGCAGCAGCGAAGGTGGGCGGTATTTGGGCAAATAAGACCTATCCGGCGGAGTTCATCCACATCAACTTGAACATCCAGACGAATGTGCTCCACGCTGCCTGGCAGTCGGGCGTAGAAAGACTCATATTTCTGGGATCATCGTGCATCTATCCTCGGGAGTGTCCTCAGCCCATGAAAGAGGAACACCTCCTTATCGGTCCCCTGGAGCCTACCAATCAGCCTTACGCCGTAGCCAAAATCGCAGGAGTGGTTCAGTGTGAGGCCTATAATCGGCAGTATGAAACCCGCTTTCTTGCGGTGATGCCTACAAACCTCTATGGAGAAAACGATAATTTCGATTTGGAAGATTCCCATGTGCTCCCTGCGTTGATACGCAAATTTCATCTTGCTAAACTAGCAGCAAGTGGCGACTGGAAAGGTATACAAAGGGATGAAACAAAGTATGGCGCAATCCCTGACAACTTTCGAGATCGTCTATTGGCTATTGCCAAAGGGAGTGGTCACTCCATCTCTTCACCTGCCGCCCTATCCTCGCTGCCGGATCCAACGGTAGCTGTTTGGGGTTCCGGCAATCCACGGCGGGAGTTTCTTTATGTTGATGATCTTGCCGACGCCTGTGTTTTTATTATGAATCTTGACCAAAATGTTTTCCGCTCATTGCTCACCGCTACACACCTACCTCTGCTCAACATTGGTTATGGCAAGGACATCACCATAGGTGAACTGGCGCTGCTTATTAAAGATATCGCTGGATTCGAAGGAGCATTAGTCTTCGACCCAACTAGGCCAGATGGCACGCCCAGAAAATTGCTGGATGTTTCCAAATTAGACAACCTAGGCTGGAGACCAAGTATTTCGTTAAAGCATGGAATTCTGAAAACTTATGACTGGTATACGAAAAACATTGATCTTTGAGTGCTGGAGTCCTTCCGGACGTTTGGAGATCAACGGTCAGCAGTGAGGAGGAGGCGGTTTTTGATACGGATCGCCTAGAGGTTCCGCGGAGCGGAGGTGGCGACATTATATGCGATTCGCGAACAGTTCATGTGAACTCTCTCAAAAAGCGGTGAGATCTGACCATGCCCAGAAAGAATGCCTTGGCCGCAACCAGTAAAGAATCTCAGCAGGAGGTAATTGGCCTGATTCCGGCGGCAGGACAAGCGACCCGTCTTTCCCCACTACCTTGTAGCAAGGAATTATTCCCTATCGGGTTTGGAGCCATTAACAAAGACCATAATTTGATCCCAAAGGTTGTTTGTCACTATTTACTGGAGAAAATGCGATTAGCCGGTATTGCCAATGCGTATATTGTAATCCGGGAGGGCAAGTGGGACATACCAGCCTACTTTGGCGATGGTTCCATTTTGGGATTGAATTTGGCATATTTGATGATGGGCTTGCCCTTCGGGGTACCTTACACCATTGACCAGGCCTATCCGTTTGTAAAGGATAAGATAATCGCCCTGGGCTTTCCAGATATAATCTTTGCATCAAAAGAGGCATTTATTCAAGTATTGCACAAATTGGCGTCCACTAATGCCGATGTAGTCGTCGGCATCTTTCCTGCTGACCTTCCTCACAAGGTTGATATGCTGGATTTCGGGGATGACTTCCGGATAAAGCGATTTGTTATTAAGCCTCAAAAAACACATTTGCGTTACACATGGGGTCTTGCAGTCTGGACTCCAGTTTTCACCCGTTACATGCACGAATACCTCTTGACCACGCGAGAGCCAGCTGCGAACTCTAAGGAGCTTTTCATGGGGGATTTAATCCAGGCGGCAATAAATGGGGGATTGCGGGTAGAGGGAGTGAAAGTCTCCGATGAACCTTACATTGATGTTGGAACGGGTGATGACTTGCTAAGAGCGACCAAACGTTATGTCACGCATGAATGAGTTGCTAAAATAAAACAATGTTGATCTTCTAAAATCAAGGGGAAAGGCCTTTTCGAATAATTATGGGCCAAGTTTTTGCGTGACTGGAAGACAAACCTGAAAAGACTTGCAGTGTATGGATTCGCGGTGGCTTCCGGCCTGTATGTCCAGTGATGTTGGTCTTTCGAAAGGCCGGGAATAGCTGCTTTGTCCCCCTTCTTGACCTTGTTCTGAACATACTTGTCGCATTGAGAAGAAAGTAGGACTCCTATACAGACTTCCACTAGGGCCAGTCTTTAGCTTTAATGATTTGATGAAAAGAGCGAGGGGAGTTGCTAACTCCCCTCGCTCTTTTGGTTAATCCACATGAAGATTCTATAAGTACTTCGCTATTGATTCACAAACTTCACGGCATCCGCACAGGTACTACATTGGTTTCCTACAGCAAAGATTATCACTTCTGCCGTGCCATCGAAGTAATACGGACCAGAGTCCACTGAATTCCACTGGCCACCATTTTGGCTCTGGTTTACCGCTAAAATATCAATGACGCCCGAGGAGTCTGATATCCTTACCTGGACACTCTGACAGAGAGTATCCGTTTGCGTCCACCATAGATAAAGTTCAAATAATCCCTCAAGAGTAGCTTCATAAGTATAAGTGGCAGTGGATCCGTGCTGTAAGCAGAGTATGAACCATAGGGATTTGAACTACCTGAGACGCGCCAAACACCAGTATGCGAAACGCCCTGTTCACCATTGTCAATAATGACCTAAGGGTCTGTCATAGTAGGCGCCTGGCCCAACATATTCAACTCCGCCACCGACGTCCAAGGGTTTCCATTCGCCTCGCTCAACGCCACCAGGCGAATGTACCTACCTGTCACTACCGTCCCAAAGAGCACTTCTTGTTCTGTCTTCGTGTTCGGAAACGTACCTTTATTCACCGGCGCACCCCAGGCCACTCCATCATCGCTCACGTAAAATTCGTAATCGGCAATCTGACCGTTCTGATACCAATCCGGCCGCGGCAAATAAAGAAAACCACTGAGCTCATACACATCGCCGAGATCAATCTGGATCTCATGTGGTGGTGGCGGATCTTGCAGAAACCACTCCGTATGCCACCACGTGCCCGAATCCCCGTCAAACGCAGCGGTCGCCGGCTTGAAAACAGCCACCAACTCCTCACTGTCCACATACAACAGGCTCCAACCCACCTGCGAAATCACACTTGTCGGCGCCGGCGTGACAGAGTCCCTGATAGTTAGGTCGTGGGAGTTCGCACTGGCTATTGCACCTTCGGTGTAAGAAGCCGAAATCTGGCATGCTTGGTCTGAATTGACATCATAGGTGGTAAGAAGACCCGTGGCTGAGATACTTGCAGAGGCACAGTCCACATCCCAAATATCCGGCTCCACCAGTCGATTGGTGCCATCAGTGTAATATGCCCGGCAGTTGTAGTCCGCATCGGTATTTTCTATTACATTAACAGGACCTTCGATCTCAATATAATCGAGTATACCAGTCGGGACCGCCACGCCCAGCATATTTAACTCCGCCACCGACGTCCAAGGGTTTCCATTCACCTCGCTCAACGCCACCAGGCGAATGTACCGGCCTGTCACTACGGTTCCAAACAGCACTTCCTGTTCCGTCTTCGCGTTCGGAAACGTACCACTAGCCACCGGCGCACCCCAGGCCACTCCATCATCGCTCACGTAAAATTCGTAATCGGCAATCTGACCGTTCTGTTCCCAATCCGGCCGCGGCAAATAACGAAAACCACTGAGCTCATACACATCGCCGAGATCAATCTGGATCTCATGTGGTGGTGGCGGATCTTGCAGAAACCACTCCGTATGCCACCACGTTCTCGAATCCCCGTCAAACGCAGCGGTCGCCGGCTTGAAAACAGCCACCAACTCCTCACTGTCCACATACAACAGGCTCCAACCCACCTGCGAAATCACACTTGTCGGCGGCGGTGGTGGTGGTGGTGGTGGTGGTGGTGGTGTGACAGAGTCCCTGATAGTTAGGTCATGGGTGTCCGAACTCGTTATACCACCTCTGGTATAAGAAGCCGTAATCCGGCATGCTTGGTCTGAATCGACATTATAGGTGGTAAGAAGACCCGTGACCGTGATACTTGCGTAGGAACAGGCGACATCCCAGGTGTCGGGCTGCACCAATTGACTGCTCCCATCAGGGTAATATGCCCGGCAGTTGTAATCCGCATTGGAATTCTCGTTGACATTGAGCGCACCCTCTATCTCAATATAATCGAGGTCAGGTGTAATAACAGGACTTCCGATTGTGATTGATACTTCATTGGAATCGCCACTTTCACCGTAGGCATTGTAAGATCTTATAACGAGATAATAGGTGGGCTCGCTGTCCAGATCAATTGTGCAGATTGTGCCTGAACCTTCCCAAGCTGGAGAGCTGTATTTATAGCTCTGCCCGTCCTGGCGTTTGAAGAGTCTATATCCATCAGCCCCGCTGGAAGCATCCCATGCCAGGGTGACCTGATCCGCGTGAGCGTTTGGTTTGAAGAAAGCAAATATCGAGACTACGAGTAAGGCCAAAACCATGCGCCAAAACAGTTTCGAATGCGAACTAGATAAAGTGATGGAAAATCGAGGCACAGAAGTTCTGGCTCTGAGCTGCCTCCATAGTGGGCTATTGGGGTCTTTCCTACTTGCAGAAGTCTGCCGGAGTAATGAAGTAATGGAGTAATGGTTTAATGAGAAGACTTGTTCGAGTTGAAATTCGGGGTTTAGCTTTTTCCAATTTAAAGCTACCATTTATCTCTTTCCAAAGCGCTAGCGGTTCAAAAGCTGAGAATGCAGTAAATTAAGCCATTAGCAGATTATTGTAAGCTCAGAGCCGACCGGGAATGTTTTTCTTCGAATAAATTTCCGGTCAATCTTCATTGAAAAACGCCCCTTGAACACCGACCTTTGCCGGCGCGCGTGGTGAGAAAGTTGCAATAAGGTAGGCAAATAATGTACCAACTTTTAACAAAAATATATCTTGATGTCTAGTCTAAAATTAAACTTAAATTTATACGTAAAAACAGAGAATTACAAATTTTACGTGTCAGAAGTTCATGATAAACAAGGATTGTAAGACTTTGAGATTGCTTCAAACTAGTATACTTTTGAACACACTAGAAGAGCAGGATCTGTTGTAATTTTAATATAGGTTTCGAGGAGTTATTAATTAAGGGGGAGAGCTGCGTATTGTGAAGATAAATATTTGAAAAAGAGGAAATACATATGAAATAGGAAGTTTAGAAGTAAAGATCCCATAGGTTGTACAATTAATTGCACCCATATTTGGAATCAGCAGGGGCGCTTAGGAAGGTCAATCGGAAGTGAAAACAGGCTGTCTCGCATAGATAGATTCGATGACCCTCTCCAAAGGGGGGTCCGTGATAGCTATGTCTTGAACGGGAAAATTGCTGAATAGATGAGCAGCCACGGCAGGGGCCTTATCCGGTTCAACTTCAAGCAAAACTTCGTCTTCTTTTTTTTCTAGCAGATGTCCAAGCTTTTCGAGTTGCTCTACAGCCCACGGGCCACTGAACACAACTCTGATTTGCTTCGTGTGGCCATTTATGCGGCTCAAGTCTCGGATGCTCCCGTCAAAGACGATCTCTCCCTGGTTTATGATCACAATCCTGTCGCAGACTTGCTCAATGTCGGACATGTTATGCGAGGTCAGGAGAACTGTTTGCTTGCCTTCCCTTCCTTTTTCTCTGATAAATTCCCTGATCTTCCTGGCATTGATCAGATCGATAGCGTTTGTAGGTTCATCGAGAAAAATGACGCTAGGATTGTGGAGCAGAGCTGCAACCAGCTCACATCGCTTTCTCTGACCGAAGGAAAGCTTTCTTTGTGGAACCCTGAGAATGTGTTGGATGTCAGCCAACTCGAGCAAGCTACTTAAGCTCGCCTTGAAGGACTTCTCGGGGATTTCATAGACAACCTTGCAGAAGTGGAAATAATCTTCGGCGGGCAGGTCCCAAAACAAGCGGTTCCTTTGCCCGGCAACCAATGTGATGTTTTTGAGAAACTTCTTCTCCCGCTTGAAAGGCAAAGACCCCATAACCTCCACATAACCTCTCGTGGGATGGAGAATACCGGCCAGCATCTTCAAGGTAGTAGTTTTTCCGGCGCCATTTGGTCCAATAAAGCCCACAATCTCGCCTAATTCAACATCCAGATTAATTTCCTTGACAGCCTCCACGAAGACCTTCCTGCCCCTAAACAGTGATTTCATTGAACCGGTTAGCCCTGCCTCTTTGTCATAGAACCAGTATGTTTTCGATAGGTCTCTCGCCGTGATTGCTTTCATTGGTATTCTCCAAGTCGGTGTTTCTAATTTCTGGCTCCTGCCTATTCCACAATCAAGTGCTTGCAGATAGGTAGGTCCTCAAACCGAATCTCCAAAAATTCAATGCGAGGACAAGTAAAATCGCCGTTACACCAATGGCAAAAAGGCCAAACTCGGGAGATAGGGTGAGCAACAAAGCTTGCGACGGCAGCTGAGCGATCAAGACCAAAGGCAGAAAGTAGATAAAAACCACCTTCCAAAAATATCCGAAGATATCCAGAGGATATCGACCTATTTTAAAAAGATTGTCAAATATTTTTGCCAGGCCACTGGATTGGGTTGTCCAAAATGAGAGAGTGGCGATGATAAGGACTACAGAAAAAAGAAAGGTCAGGGCGTTGATCAGGAGCAAAATATAGATCAAAACCTGAAACCATGAGAAGGCGAACTCCAAGCGGTAGAGCACGTAGACCAAAAAACCCAGTGCCGGGAGAAAACTGATGGCATCGATGAGATCTATCTTTTCGAAGGATACAAAAAACAGCAAATTCACAGGCAGTAACAAGTGCGCATCCAGTTCGCCGGTCTGAATTTGATTTGGGAGTTGAAAAGCCAACCCGCGATAAAAGGTGATGCTCATCAAATAGTCCACCAGATGGAAGGTGGCAAAGAGGAGCAGCACCTGATCAAAGTTCCAGTGGCCGATTCGATCCACCTTTAAGAAAATGGCCTGAAAAAAGAAGAAAAGTAGGCCCATGCGGATCACTTTCCCAACGATCATTACGAAGAAATGTGGCCGGTAAGCCATCTGGCGCATAAGGCCAATCTTTGTAAAAAGTCCAAGCAGAATAGCATAGCGGCGCAATCCACTCACTCGACTAATCCCCCATGGAAACGTACTGCTGGATACCTCTTTTCCAAACGATGATGTTTACAAGAGCAAGGCCAACTATCCAGGCAGCCTCCTTCGACAACTCCACAGTTGCCTGATCTAGCGAGATCTTGCCCAGATAGATTCTCATGGGCAAGTAAATAAAAAAGTGGAAAGGGAAGAAAAGAAATATCTTCTGGAGAATTGCAGGAAAAAACGAGAGAGGAATTATAACTCCCCCGGCCACCTCCATAAAAACTCGCACAGTGAATCGCATGCCGGCAGTATTTTCAAACCAGAAGGCGAGGAGGCCCAAGGCCTCAAAAAGAAAGAACTGAAGCAAACTACCCATAAAAATAGATAGTAGGAGAAAGAAAAAATGCTTGAGACTGGCTGGAGAAACCAGGTAGTCCCTGAAGAAGACAAATACCACAAGGTAACCCGTAAAGCCCAGCAACAAGAGGAAGGCCTTGTTTCCGAGGTCCCGTACAAACCAGACCAGGTATGGGCTAATGGGGACGCTTAGCATATTGGAAAGGCTGCCGTCTCGGATACTCTGACTGGCTTCTGCGTTCCAGGCCATGGTCAGGACAAAGCTGCTGATTAATCCGCCCCCCAGGAGATAGGTAACCATCTCTGCGACTGAATATCCGCCGATTACACCGCGGGTGGAACTCCGATAAACTGCCAGCCAAAGAAATACCACGATGAGCGAGGAAAGGATGCCGCTCAGTATCTCCAAGCAGAAATTCACCCGGTAGATCATCCTTTGGATCCATGCCAGCTTAAAGACATGCCAAAATTTGATTAGTGAGTGATGGGTCGCCATGTAAATGATTTTTGGAAGGTTAAAGAGTTTATTTGACTAACGACACTTAGTTTTTTGCCACTCCCCTTGATTATTTTTTTTATTTTAGCATAGTTTAGGCGTTCATTCATTCCGTGTTGCTCACCCCGTTGAGCCAGTGAACACAAAGAACTCTAGGGTGCTCGGCAAAGTCTACAGAGAACCGCCCCAAAACTTCTAGGTCTCAATTGAGTAGTAACGCACCATTCACGCCATGCGATTCGTCACATCTGGAAGATTTTTTCCCATTTTATGCAGTCCATTACCCACACATCCAGGTTGATCATCAAACCATACTGACATAACTAATTGGTATATTAAGATAATGTTTCTTCTTCTTCCTTGGCACACTTCTGGCTTACTGTTATTTCAGCAGGTTCTTCTAATTAAAATAAATTTGTTAAGAGAAGGAGTGGTTAATTGCTTATGAAAAGAGGAAGGCTGAAGTTTCTATTTTTGATCATAACTTGCTTTTTCATGCTAAAGGGCTTGGTACACAGTAGCCTTGGAGACCACTCGATTACTGCGAGGACCGATGGCTCCTTAAAAGAACACAATTTTACCACAACATCAGAATCCGATGAGATAGCTGTGGGCTCTGACCAGTATGACGTGCAAATCGCCAATAATAACCTTAAAGTTTCTCCTGCGCACACAAGAGAGAACCCTATTGTAGAGGGGCCAAGCAATTCAGAGGTGGAAATTGATGAAGATCAGAACAGTGGACCTGGAGTAGCAAGTTTTATATTATTTTTTGTAGTTATAGCCTGGCTTACCACTGCGGGGGGGCCAAAAGAGAATTAACGGCTCAAATCATTAGAGTTAGGCCGGCCCTTGCCACCAAGGGCACAGCTCATATAGTTTGGAGGGGAGTACTACTTACTCCCCTCCAATGCTTTCGGCTGCAGGAGCTTCATAATCGTTAAAGGATGCTGTGACGCTATCTCGCCTACAATTAAATCATCACCTCTGAAAATATTCAAGTAAGCTTTATCGAATGCAAAACACCTAATTCAGAGTTCAAATGGAGTAGCATGTAGTTAACAATAATTGAGCAAGATTTCGTTCTTATTTATTTATTAGTTTGATAACAAACTGTAGAGTAATTGTTTTTACTTACCAAGAAGTTGCAATTGTTTTCCACTTTTATGACAAATATTGCTTTGTTTTTCGAATCTAAATTCAGTTGATATTTTATAACATACTGCAATAATTAAAAAAAATATTGCAATGGTTATTGGCATGATCTTTGATATAAATGTAGGTCGAGCATTAGGCTATATTTTCAGAAGAAACCACTTGGAGAAGAAGCGTTTGTTCTGATCGCAACATCAGGAAGCCCAGTTAAGTCCGGTACACCTAACTGGGCTCCAATGCAAACCCGTAACGTCGCCCAAAGGATTTGTCACGGGACATGTTTATTAAATACCATAAGGCCAGATGTGTCAAGCCGTAAAAGGATGCTCTATTTGTGGCAAATGAGTGTCCTTTTTTTATGTTATGTACACTACCTGATGGACGTAGGGGTTGTTAAGTGCATAAGAGTGGTTGCTCTTTAAAGAGGGAGTAAATAATGAATGAAACTAAGCTATATCGTCGTAACCCTTCGGTCATAAGCACCGAGTTAGACGGTGGCGCAATTCTCCTAAATCTTGATAACAAACATTACTACAATTTAAATGAGACTGCATTTCGAATCTGGCAAATTCTTGAAGAAACCGAAAGTACATTAGATTTGGCGAAACAGTTAGCTATTGAGTACCAGGTGGATCTAAGAACAGCCAGAGCAAGTTTGAATAGGATGATGGGGGAGTTTGAAAGGGAGGGCTTGACCCTAACCAAAAAGTAATGTGGACATGCCACAATGAAAAATTTTGTCGAGAGTCTGTTTGAAGCACTCGAGGATCCACCCAGTAGCGGTGCCTCGTTTTGATAAGTTGAATGCGGGGAAAAGAATTATCTGTAACTCAAGCTTCCCATCTTAAATAAAGGAGGTGATTTGTTTGAAAGATGACAAAAGAAAGAAATTTGTTGAACCTGAGCTAAATAAGTATGACAAGCGGTTAGATGAGGTGACTTTGTGTATTCCTCCCCCATATGGGTGGGACAACAAGCCACGGTAACCATATTTGGTCGAAAGCTGGAGAGAGGATCCTCGAGTGCTTTGCATCACCTTAACTTGATGATTGAGAAGGTGTTTGATTCTGTAGGGAGCGCATGTGACGAGAACAGGTCTTTTCCTTGTTCAAGACCTAACCGTAAGAGTTGCGGTTGAGGAGGACCTGTACCCACTCGTCGCAGGCTACTTCAGTTCACTTTGTACCCAAGAAGGCCGCCCAGGAAAAAATTCCCTGGACTTGGGAATAAGCATAGAAAAAAAACCACCATCTATTCCTCCTGACTCAGTCTTGGCAATAAGAAAACCATTAACGACATCCTACATCAGAGGAAACGAAATCTACCTCACATCAGCAGATGGTTCGGTAATCCAATTGGATACGGAAGTTAGAAAATCGCGGGCAATTTTTTCGAAAGAGATTTTAAATGACAAAGAAAAGTTGTTCATATTATTGGGAGGACTTCTGGTTGAAGTGCTGAGATACAACGGGCTCCATTTCTTACATTCTGCTGCTGTCAAAAATAATGGCATAAGTCTTCTAATCTCTGGGGATGGTGGGAGTGGAAAGACAACGGCATCGTTAAGTTTGGTTAACGAGGGTTTCAAATACGTGTCAGATGATTCTATTTTCATTAGGGAAGAAAGTGCAGAGATAATTGTTTATCCCCTGTACAGAGCCTTCAATATCGATAGAGATTTGTCAAAACGTTTTCCAAACCTAATCAAAGAAAGAATACGGCCGATACCCAAAGGAGTGAAGCTGTCAGTAGATATTTCAAAAATTTATCCATATTCCTTTACTCCATTCATGAGACCAAATGTGATCATTTTTCCGAAAATAACACCTCTGCGAAAGAGCGCGGTGCACCCTCTCAGCCAAGTCGAAATCTACGACAGACTGCTTAGGCAGACCGTCCTGGCAATTGACAATGAAATAGCCAAAAACCAACTGCTATCATTAGAAACATTGGTAAAACAAGCAGCTGGATATGAACTCCTCAGCGGTAAGGACATATACGAAGATTCTTCAAAATACATTGACCTTATCACCGAATTAGAAGGCCAATTGACCTGATGTCAAAAAAAAGAAAAATTCATACTGATTTTTTTGGGAAAGTTTGGCTTTTAACAAAAATCTTCATACTAACGAGTCTTTTACCTCTACTTGTTAGATTTCTGTCATTACCGCAACTTATGCAATTACTCACGCCCAAAAGTATAAGAGTTGCGAAAAATATCGAGTTACAAAAATATAGAATTAAAAAATTTGTAGACTACATATTAAATAAAAACATTTTAATGTGGAAAAAAACGTGTCTGAAGCGATGCCTAATTCAATATTATTTTTTACGAAAAACAGGGTTACATGTTAAAATATTTTTTGGAGTGAGATATAAAAAATTATATCCTTACAGTTGTAACAAAAAAGAAATCGAAGGCCACTCATGGCTTGTATTAAACAATGATGTTTTTTTCAATGAAGATCGTGAGGAGGTAAAATCGTATAGTATAATATATTGTTTTCCACATGTTGAATTACAACGTTTTTGACAAAAATAATTTAAAAAACTTTTGTTCAAGCAGTTATTAAAAATCAACACGCATTATTTAGATAATAAAGTAAATTGTTAGTTTGTATAATATAATAATTTTCGATAACCATTTAGTCTTTTTTATATAAGGAGAATCTGAATTGTCGTATGCAATTCAGACAAAAAATCTGGGTAAGAAGTTCACGGCAGGAAAGAGATACCGAGATCTATTGATGAATCCGTTCAAAACTGCTCAGATTACGGCACTCCAAGGGATAAATATCGAAGTTAATAAGGGTGAAGTCTTTGGGCTGTTGGGACCAAATGGTGCAGGAAAAACCACGCTCATAAAAATCCTGTGCACATTAGTCCTACCAAGTGAAGGAAGTGCCTTCGTCAACGGGCTTGACGTGACGAAGCGCGAGGATATGGTTAAGCGATTAATTGGATACGTGATTAGCGAGGACCGAAGTTTTTTCTGGCGACTAACTGGAAGAGAAAATCTCAGCTTTTTCTCAGCGCTTAATAACCTCTCACGTGAGGAAAGCACCAAGCGGATAAATGAGGTAACAGAACTAGTTGGGTTAAGTCATGATATTGATAATCCATTCAAAAACTACTCGTCAGGGACCAAACAAAAACTGGCTATTGCTAGAGGGATGCTTACAGATCCAGAGATACTATTCCTGGATGAACCCACGAGGACTCTAGATCCAATCACAACGAGGAATTTGCGTGAATTTATCAGACAAATAATTGTGAAGGAGCAACGAAAAACGGTAATCGTCGCTACAAACAATATGCAAGAGGCAGAGGAATTATGTGATCGAATTGCAATCTTGAGAAAAGGAAGATTGATGCTTTGCGAGTCAGTTAAGAATGCCAAGGTTGCTTTTAACGGTGGCAGTAGATACATAATCAAATTAAAAGAGAATTGTCATGATATTCATCGAAAACTTCAGTCACACATTTTAGGTGCTAAAATTGTTAATTCGAGTCGTGAATTTTCCGACCTTAGTGGCTCTGTGCTTACTGTAGAAGTTGAAACCAAAAATGGCAACATATCCGAGATAATTAAAGCCATTGTCTTATCTGGCATCAGGGTAGAGACATTCAGTCCCAAGAGATCTTCTCTTGATGAAATCTTTGCGAAAATTGTTGAATAGGGAGTTTTATGGCATATCTTAGAAAACCACTAGCTTTCCTATATAAGGATTTTTTAAGTCAGGCGAGTTACAAGCTAGCATTTATTTCTGAAATGTTTGGTATATTTCTTTCAGCTTTGGCTTGGTTTTTCTTGTCAAAAATATTCGGAGAAGCCGTTTCGCCACATCTCAAATCTTATGGTGGTGATTATTTTTCCTTCGTTCTCATCGGTGTAGCTTTTAGCAGTTATTTACAGGTAGCGCTAAATAGTTTCGCAACTAATATAAGGAACGCACAAACTTTGGGCACACTGGAAGCAATGTTGGTTACGCAGACCAGACTTTCAACATTAATTTTCTCCTCTTCACTATATAGTTTTTTATTCACTTCACTCAGAGTAGTCGTTTATTTGCTTATAGGTGCTTTTGTTTTTGGTGTGCACATCGGTGGGGGTAATTACTCAGCGGCATTACTAGTCTTGCTACTTACTGTGACGTGTTTTAGCAGTATGGGTATAATGTCTGCTAGTGTTATTATGGTGATAAAGAAAGGCAATCCCTTGAACTGGATCTTTATTAATTTATCGTGGTTAGTTGGTGGAGTGTATTATCCTATTACGGTTTTGCCTGATTGGCTAAAAAAAATATCGTATTTTTTGCCCATAACCTATGCATTGGAGGGTATGCGAATGGCTCTCCTAAAGGGATCAAGTTTAATGTCATTGTTACCCACCGTAATTCCCTTGGTTATTTTTTCGGCTTTTATGTTGCCAGTTAGTTTGGGTGTTTTTAGCTTAGCTGTTAAGAGGGCAAAGATCGAAGGCTCTTTAATACAATATTAATATTATGATTGGACGAATTATCTTTTTTGGTTTCTTTGATAAACAATAATTCATCTTGATAGGAAATGAAAACCTCGTAATTCCCCTTGTGTGAAACGATGACGCGGTCACGGAGAAAGGGCGAACAAGTGCTGAGCAGAAATGCAGTTCATGGTGGTAGGATAGAGCATGAACTCCTTCTTGCTTGTGCTAGGGTTAAAGTCGAGCATGAGACAGTTGATGAAATTAGGGTATATCTTAGCGAACACATTGATTGGGAATATTTAATTCGGATAGCCCTTAGACATGGAGTTATCCCTCTATTGTCCCGGAACTTGGCCAAGACCTTCCCGGAGGTTCTACCTGGGGACGTTAAGGACCGTCTAGGTAAGTATTTCTTAACGAACGCCCAACGTAATCTTCTTTTGACGGGCGAAATGCTAAAGGTACTAGATCTTTTCGAGGCACAAGGGATCTTGGCCATACCTTTCAAGGGACCTGTGCTGGCATCTCTAGCTTATGGTGACCAGTCGTTGCGACAGTTCTCAGATTTAGATATCTTGATCCGTGAACGATTCGTTCCAACTGCCAGAGACTTGCTTATTTCAATGGGCTACAGGCCTGATCCTGAACATCAACTGGACTTTGAGGCTCACTTTTTTCATCCTGAAAGCCTCTGCGTGCTAGATCTTCACTGGGGCATCACCTACAAAAACATCAACAGAGGAAAGGATGCCTCCTTTGCTATAGATCTTGAGGGCGTATGGGAACGTGCCAAGAACATTTCTTTTGCTGGAAGGAGAGTGCTCCACTTTTCACCAGAAGATTTGCTGATGATCCGATGTCAGGACGCTGCGAAGGAGTACTGGAAAGATTCCTGGCCCCAACTCAAGTGGATTTGTGATGTCGCAAGAATAATCCGTACATATCAAGACATGGATTGGGGGCTAGTATTTGAGGAAGCCAAGAGTCGAGGTAATCAAAGATTACTATCACTTTGCCTTTTACTAGCAAAAAATCTTCTCAATGCAACCATACCCGATGTTGTTCTGCAAAATCTAAAAAACGATTCTCAAGTAGCTTCTCTTACCTCCGATGTGGGTGAGCTGCTTTTCCGTGAACCCGGTTCCCCGAATCGGTTCCTTGATCGTAAGTCTGGGTTTTTGGCACGGAACCTATTCTGTATCAGGTTAAAAGAACGCCCGCGAGATAGATGGGCGTACTATTTGCGCTTTTTGGAAGAATATCGTTGCAGTGCCTGCGAAGCAATAAAGAGTAAAGAGTCCCGAGACCTCCTGTTAGTGCCCGTATCTTTGCCATACTTACATCATCTTCTAGCCTTTCTCTACTATTTATTTTGGCCAATCTGGCGTAGTGGAAGGTATGGGGTAGGGCGGTTGAAGCTCATCAGGAAAATGCTGAAGACTCGAAGGTTGCAATCAATTGAGGGAAGTTGAGGGAAGCTCTTTGGCCACCACTGCGAAAGCAAACAGAGGCTTGAGGCTAATATTTTCAGTGCTTGAACTTGTTTCGCGCTTGAAGCTTCGTAATCGGTGATGAGAATACAGCTTTTGCCCGTTGATGAACAGGTTGTTGCCCAAATATGACTTGCCAATTTGCAGGTCGAATCGCGGCTTAAAGCCGCTCCCACAGGATCAGGTGGAATAATGCTGTTTGAATAAGTGAAATACTGCAAGCATGACTAACCCTAGTACAAAGGGAAACGATAATACCCAATATCCTTTTAAGAACATGTAGCTGAAACCTACCAGAGGCATGAGGGCTAGACGGACTGCAGGTTTCAAGTATTCATGGACCTCAATGAAATCTGCCGCCTGAGGACCAGAGCGGTAATACGGTTTTACAAACCACTTTCCTGGTGCATTATTCAGTAGATGCTTATCCCTGAAGTCTCTAAGAAGTTTTACGTTTGGCTCCATATAAGAACCGAAGGCAGCAGTGGCGATAAAGCAGGAGGAATTGACTGCACCTGAATCTCTATTTTCGATTACAAGTGCACTGGGGTCCATTATGATACCGTTAGCAACACCGTCTACATCCCCGTAGTCGCCATCTTTTAGCTCAACTGTCACCGATTTTCCTTGTTCACCGAAAGTGCAGTAGTGGGTGTAATCATACCAACCACGGATTGAATCGTATTTATAGAATCGGTGACCCGTCGATACATTATCCGAAAAATAGATTGTCACTTTAGCCACAGCACCCGGCTGGTCCAGGATTAAACGATAGGCCATGAGGCCGACCGAGATGTCACCAGGGGCGTTATGATCTTCCATGACCGTTGCAGGATCTATGATGTCCACCGCCTCAATCGCTTGAATGGATTCCGAAGCCTTACCGATGCCGATCACAGTAGTGCCGTCGATGGATTTCACAGACTTTATTACCTCAGGTTGAAGGACGTCATCGACTCCGTCTTCGTTCAGGTCCACACCATAGTCAACTTCCTGTTCATCGGGAATGCCGTTGTCATCCAGGTCTTTGTTGGTTGCGGTAGTGGTAAACTCAATCCACTCTGACCAGCCTGAATCCGCATCATGACTATCGTAATGTTGAACTCGAACGTAATACGTACTGTACTCATCTAACACCATTAAGGGAACAGACAGACTGGTGAGATGCTGAATTGTACGGGCATCGAGAAGCAGGGAAGAAGAACTCGGCAATTCACTGATCTGCCAGCGACTGGACAAATGTGAGTCATCGTCCGGATCTACAAAAGGCTCCGTTGTGATAACAGGAGTAAGTTCACATTCGTGTTGTCCCGGGTAGGGCGAGATTATAAGCGGCTCATCGGGAGGCATATTAAAGCCTGGCGAATCGCTCCAGCAAACTTCATTGGAATCATCACTTTCGTTACCGGAAATGTCAAAGGCCCTGACCACGAAACAGTAGTTTGTCTGATCTTCGAGTTTGTCAACCGTGCAGGTTGTTTCGGTGCCAACCCATATCGGATTTGTATAATCATAAGGTTGAGATTGCTTGCGGTAGAACATTTTGTAACCGCCTAGTTCCGGGTGAATAACCGGATCCCAAATCAGAGAGACCTCTGAGGCATAAGCGGCTCTGGTGGAATGGAAGAACACTGATAAAAATAAGGTACAAACTAAGATCAATCTGAAAAGGGCGGGTGATTGCGATCTCTTCCGCTTTGATATTGGGTGATGAGAAATGCTCTTCATGAGAGATTACCTCTGAGGGTGAACTACAGTCCTCAGGAGGTAATCTACTGACTGTATTCACCCGGCAGCCCTGCCACCATCTCCCGAGAATCCGGGACTTAGGCCAGTAGCTTTGCGTCGCACCCTTTCGAGTGGTTTGCCTTTTTCGGGCTCTATTTTTTATTCGTTATACACTGCGCCATGATGAGGCAAGAGATGAATGTTGCCGGATCAGGTCAGGATCCGCTTTATCCATTCAGGCTTATCTAGAGCAAATGGGATGCCAAGAAGTCTGAAGGAGGAAACGGACTGCTGTCTCCGGAAATGCTGGCAGGAGGATATGGTTGTAGGGGTCTGTTATTATTTATTTTTTCTAGTACGGAGGGATGTGAGTTTGAAGTCAGAAAACTAATGATGGAAATGAGTAAGAGTATAATGCTGGTATATTGTTTTGTACGACAAGTGAAAAGATATATACTAATAAGTCTTTAGTAAAATGGCCGAACTGGAGGCTCCAACAACCAATTAGGGCGGGCGTAAAGCCCGCTCCTACGACATGCAGGTTGATACTTTTGGTAGGGGAGGGGGTTTATCCCCGCCCGCAAAGAACTTATAGAGGAGGCGGGAGTATTCATTTACTCCCGCTTTTTTTAATGGCTAGGGCTATCCGAGGGAAGATCAATATTATGAGTAACGTTGCAAGGCTCAACATTGACGTCTCAGCACCAAGATAGAGCATTACGTAAGCCATTGCAGCAAAAGGCAATAGACTAAAGCGAACCACTTTACGTAGCGTTTCATGTTTGGCAACAAGGTCTGCCAGCGTAGGCGAGTAGGTATAGTAAAGTTTCAAAAACTCTTCGCCCAGAGGATTGATAATTAGGAAACGATCTCGGAACTCTCTAGGTAAGTTAACATGATAATCCGTCGACGAACCATAAGTCGCTGTGGCGATGAAGCAACCGCCGCCAGATGCACCGGGGTTTTTTTTCTCGAAATTGTTAACAGTGACATCAGTGCTGTCGGTAGCTTTCTGACCACCAGCATCGGTGACAGTCAACATGAATGTGATGATTGTTATCTCTTCGTTATCTTGAAGCTCAGGCGCTGTAAATGATGCTTGAACCGTGTCTCCATCTGACAACGTCACCCTAGGGCCGACTACTTGCACCCATGAGTAAGATTGAATGCCATCGTCTTTGTCGGAGGAGTTAGATCCATCCAGAACCACACTACTTTTTTCAAGCGGGCTCTGATCGGGACCCGCATCTGCAATCGGTAGAAAGTTTCCGGTTACTACGTTCAAACTGGCAGGGGGGTCACTGTCCACCCTGCCATCATTGACGATGAGCTGAATCCCATAAGTGCCAACTACATCAACATCAAAGGTGGGATTTACCGCCGTGGGATTAGACAAGGTAGTACTGCTTCCAGGCGGCCGTGAAGTAAAGGACCACTGGAAAGTGAGAGGATGATCGTCGACGTCACTGGAACCACTACCGTCTAGGGTGGCTGTGTCTCCCACAAAGACCTGTCCAGCCGGTGGAGGCTCAAGTACTGCATTTGCCACCGGGGCAGAGTTTAGCGTGTCTATGGTCACGCTGTCAGGGGCACTGTTTACAGTACCATCATTGACAATGAGCTGCACTACATATGTGCCAAATTTATCAACGACAAAGGTGGGATTTGCCAACGTGGGATTAAACAAAGTAGTACTGCTTCCAGGCGGCCGGGAAGTAAAGGACCAGGAGTAGGTCAAAGGATCACCGTCCACATCACTGGAACCACTACCATCCAAAGTAACCGTATCCGTTACAAAGGGCGTCTGATCAGGTCCCGCGTCCGCCACCGGGGCAGAGTTTAGCGTGTCTATGGTCACGCTGTCAGGGGCACTGTTTACCGTACCGTCGTTGACAATAAGCTGCACCACATAGGTGCCAAATACATCTACGAAAAAAGTGGGATTAACCGCCGTGGGATCAGACAAAGTAGTAGTGCTTCCAGGCGGCCGGGAAGTAAAAGACCAGGAGTAGGTCAAAGGATCACCATCCACATCACTGGAACCACTACCATCTAAAGTAACCGTATCCGTTACAAAAGGTGTCTGATCAGGTCCGGCATCCGCCACCGGGGCAGAGTTTAGCGTATTTATGGTGACGCTGTCAGGGGCACTGTTTACCGTACCATCGTTGACAATCAGTTGCACAACATAATCACCAAACTCATCAACATCAAAGGTGGGCTTGACCGCAGAGGGATCAGAAAGTGTTGCTGTACTTCCAGCAGGTATTGAGACAAACGACCATGCGAAAGTCAGAGAATCGCCGTCCACATCACTGGAACCACTACCATCCAAAGTGACCGTATCTCCAACAAAGACTGACTGATCAGGCCCGGCATTTGCCACCGGAGGAGAATTCAGGGTGGATATGGTGACGCTGTCAGGGGCACTGTTTACCGTACCGTCGTTGACAATCAGTTGCACAACATAATCACCAAACTCATCAACATCAAAGGTGGGCTTGACCGCAGAGGGATCAGAAAGTGTTGCTGTACTTCCTAGAGGCCGGGAAGTAATGGACCAAAAGTAGGTCAGAGAATCACCGTCCACATCACTGGAACCACTACCATCCAAAGTGACCGTATCTCCAACAAAGACTGACTGATCAGGCCCGGCATTTGCCACCGGAGGAGAGTTCAGGGTAGATATGGTGACGCTGTCAGGGGCACTGTTTACCGCACCGTCGTTGACAATCAGTTGCACAACATAGGTGCCAAAAACATCTACGTCGAAGGTAGGATTAACCGCCGTGGGATCAGACAAAGTAGTAGTGCTTCCAGGCGGCCGGGAAGTAAAAGACCAGGAGTAAGTCAAAGAATCACCGTCCACATCACTGGATCCACTACCATCTAAAGTAACTGTATCTCCAACAAAGACTGACTGATCAGGCCCGGCATTTGCCACCGGAGGAGAGTTCAAGGTGGATATGGTGACGCTGTCAGGGGCGCTGTCTACTGTACCGTCGTTGACAATCAGTTGCACAACATAATCACCAAACTCATCAACATCAAAGGTGGGCTTGACCGCAGAGGGATCAGAGAGTGTTGCTGTACTTCCTAAAGGCCGGGAAGTAAATGACCAGGAGTAGGTCAAAGAATCACCGTCCACATCACTGGATCCACTACCATCTAAAGTAACTGTATCTCCAACAAAGACTGACTGATCAGATCCGGCATTTGCCACCGGAGGTGAGTTTAGCGTAATTGTTTGAGTGTCCGTATCAATTAAAGTATCACTATCAGTAACGGTCAGTGTAACGGTGTATGTGCCGGCAGTGGCGTATGTGTGGCTAGGTGTCACACCACTGCCATTGGGGCTACTATCGCCAAAATCCCAGGAGTACGAAGCAATGGGACCATCTGGATCGGACGACGAGGAAGCATCAAAGTCTACAGTTAGCCCTGAAGCCGTGAATGTAAAACTTGCCGATGGCGGGTCTGCAAAAGCCGGCTTAGCTGTGAGTGTGGTGAGGAAACAAAGAGAAAATGCTAAGAATATAAGAATCTTGGTCTTCATAGGCTTATCACGTAACAGTCAGTGGTCTTCACCGGGTTGCTTGCGTGCGAAGGAAAGATACATTCGAGCACACCTTTAGCCCGGATAATTCATGAATTGGCTACTCCGACTGTGGATATGAACGCCCTTCCGGGCGTCCTCGGGCCTCGAGCCCTGCGGCGTACCGTTCAGGTACGCCTCGGATTCAAGCCCCTGCGGTTTCCCGGTGGTACGTCCATCTTCACAGTCTCGCAACACCAATTCGTGAATTATCCGGGCTAGTGGATTTTTCGTAGGGGCTCACACGGATTTATGACCAATCTAAGTTGCTGGTATAATAAGCGCAAATCGTGCCACATCGGGTGCCTAGCAATATTATTTAATAAATACATATACTTATCTTAAAACTCGAAGAGTCTAAGCTTTCGAGGTATGGGTAATCTAATTCTTACTGTGGGAAAAAACTTACCAACAGTGGTCCTAACTAATTCGTATTTTCCTATTCTGAATTTATCGAGAACATAAAACTAAAGACTGATATGCGAATTAGTACTTTTGTACTAGAAAAATTCTTGTCCTTATTCACAGTGACTTGAGATAATGCGGCTGCCGGAAGTCGAAGCTATTTTACCACATTTGCGGCTTCTTTTCTGATTTAATCAAGGTTCTATTGCATTGCCGCATAAGATTACCGATACACGGCGATTCTTCTGCCGCCCCTCAGGGGTATCATTGCTGGCAATTGGCCTAGTCTCCCCAAACCCTTCTGCAGTTATCCGTTCTGGGGAAATTCCAAAAGTATCTGTAAAGTATTTCTTCATACTCTGGGCTCGTCTCTGGGAAATTTCCAGATTTCTTGCGGCAGCACCCCTGCTGTCAGTATGGCCTTCTATTACCGCAGTTGTATCCGGATAAGTCTTCATTAGCTCACCCATCTGTCTTATTTGATCAAGGTCGGTGGTCCTAATAGTCACGCTATTCGCATTGAAATTAATGTTCAGTTGCATAATGATCTTTTTCTCGAGACCAGCAGAGTTCTCATTTTTCTTATCGCTTGTTTCCACCACATAGTCTGAACTTTGATCAAAGTCACTGTAATTCGTAACTATTTTATCATTGCACAATTCTTTTATAATAACATCATCAGTATTTATAATAAAATAGCATATTTTTTCAGAATATTTTTCTTCACTTAAATTTAAAACTATCCTATTTCTAACATAATAGTGCCAAACTTCATATGTGCCATCGGGGATGATATAGCTTTTTGTTGGCGATAAGCTATTAAGTAGACTTTCTATTGATGATTTGTCATGCCCAAAAACAATCTGATCAGGTTCACCAAGGATAGACATGAGTTCGTATTTTGTAGACCTGCCTTCGTTTACTTTCGCAAGATTGCTTTGCGTCAAGTCTGCATTTCCAGTTAAGTAAAGACTGCGTGAACATGAATTTAGCAAAAACATACAGATCAAAAATAGGAATATCAATAGTATGCTTTGGATAGCCTGCATATTCATTAGAGTCCCGGAAACCTGGTTCTTCTCCGCATAGCGGGATCTTCGACGGGTCTGGATTCTTTACTTAAAACTGGGTGAACAACCCAGAAGGTCCGTACTTAATTACGGTATCTTGACATAATATGCCCTGGATGGTCAATGGGAAGAAATTGTAAAAAATAAGGGAAGTCTGACTAAAACTGAAAAAGCACTTCGCGACAGATGGTTTCGTGACTTGTATGCAACAGGATGAAAACTTAATAGAAATACCGCGAGTAGCCAGGCGGGCGTTGGTATTATTCTTGCAGAAATTGAGAAAAAATGGCAAAGAAAGCGAATGCCGTAGCTTGCTGCTTCAATGCGGAACCTCCACCGCAATTACTTCAAGTGGGTTGAATGAGGTGACATCAGGGTGAGACTTTTCTCTAACCTAGTACTAGTTGTAGTGACACTTCTCGCATGCTATCTGGAAAGCTTCTACTTGTCTGTTCTGCCGCCCCAGGTAGGAGAGATTGCTCCCTTCACTATTCGGTCGCAGCGAACGTTCGAATTTGATCAGGAAAAAGCCCTGGGCAGCTATCGGAAAGTGGCTCTTTCGCGCTATATCCCCCTGTACACCTATGCTCCAGACGGAGTCAGTGAAGCAGGAAAAAAGCTTGAGGCATTCAGCGCCATGGTCTCCACTCTCCAAAACCTGCACTTAACTGGAGGGGAAGAACTCGTTGAATACGTCCATAGGGAGTTCGACATAGAGCTCAGCCGAGATTCGGCAGCCAAGCTACTCCACTACCCTAAACTAAACGAAGTTTTGAATGGAATGCTAACCATAGAAGAGTCAATTCTACTTGCCAAGATTGTCAGAGATCCAGAACCCATTAAGGGAAAGGAATCCGTCGAGGTTAGGTATCCTGAACCCACTGGAGTTGTTGCCCATCCTGCAGAAGAGGTAATCACATTAGCAGAGGCCAAGCTCAAGCTGAGGCAAAAAGTCAAAAGTCTTTTCTGGCAGTTGGATGATGGTATTCTGAATCCTCTAATTGAGATATCACTCGCCACAATATCTCCAAATCTAAAATTCAACCAAAGGGAAAATAAAAAAAGGATCGAAAAGATCATTCAACAGTACCCCTCCAGGGTTGTTACTTACAGACCAGGGGATGTAGTTGTCCCAATGCGAAAAGTTCTGAGTGACCAGGACATGCTTATATTGCGCGCCTACTTGGAAGAAGGAAGGAAAGATCTTTTCAGAACTGCTCCGTGGATACTGATGCTTACTGTATTGCTGCTTGGGCTTTATGAGTTCTTTTTCGTAAAGATAGAATGGGCCGGGCGACGTGACAAGGCGGCTGATCGGCTTAGAGCTCCGTTGTTGATCATAAGTGTCGTTATTTTGAAAGGCTTCCAATTATTTACCCCATTCCCGACGTATGCAGCACCATTTGCTGTCCTTCCTTTCTTTTTGGTCTTACTCCATGATGAAAAAATATGTGCTCTATCCGCCACTCTCATTGGCGCGTTGCTGATAACCCTTTTTTCCGGCCGAACTCTGAATATCTTGCTTTTCTTTGCCTTCGGTGGAGCGGTAGCTGTATTGTTCTCTTTAAAAATGCGAAAGCGGCTTCATATAATGATTCCCTCACTCTTGGTAGGGATCGTCAACGTTGTCATTATAACGGTCTTATCGATCAAATGGGAATTGGTGCCGGGGTTGGTTCCAAACTGGCAAAGCATTGACGCCTCTTCTCTGATAGCGGCCTTTGACAACAGTTTTCCACACAGTGCAGGGTTGGCCCTCCTTGGCGGCTTGGTAGCAGGACCAGTGGCCATTCTGCTTTTACCCCTCATAGAGCTGATTTTCCATGTTCCTTCGGCTTTTAGTCTTAATAGATACGCAGACCTGCAACATCCCCTGATGAAAGACCTTTTGACCAGGGCCCCAGCTACCTACCAGCACACCATGACGGTTGCCTATCTTGCTCAGGCTGCGGGGGATGTAGTCGGAGCGAATACGACGCTTTTAAGGATAGGCGCTTATTACCATGATATTGGCAAGATAGAGAATACGGAGTTTTTTTCTGAAAATCAATTAGGCGCTGATAATCCACATGATGATTTGGAACCGGGAAAGAGCGCCAAACTAATTATCGATCATGTCAAACATGGCCAGGCTCTTGGACGAGCGAGAGGGCTACCCGAGATAGTTGTGGATTTCATTGCGCAACATCACGGGACTCAAGTTGTCGAGTTCTTTTATGAAAAGGCCGTCGAGGGAAAGCAAGAATTTGAACCCTGCAAAGAGGATTTTAGATATCCTGGACCCAAGCCACAGAGCTTGGAGGCGGCAATATTGATGATTGTGGATGCCGTGGAAGCCGCCTCGCGTTCCATCAGAGAACCGTCACCGAAGAAGATTGAGACAATGATTCGTCTCTTGATTGTTAAGCGGCTTGCCGACGGTCAGTTGGATGAATGTAATCTTTCTACAAGTGATCTCGCTAAGATCGTCGCAACCTTAGTGAACTCTCTTATGGCCTCTGGACATTCGCGTGTTGCCTATCCCTGGCAGAAAAAGGAAACAAAGGCCAGATTGATCAAAATGCAAGATAAGCGAAATAACCCCAAGCTCTCAAGCGGGTTAGATGAGGGATAATAGTAAATTGTAATATGGGGCATCTTTGATTGCTGCTAGGCGTTACTCCTACCACCTGGCCCAGTCGGCTTACGAGTCGGGTTGGATTTTCTTTTTTCCTCACTTGCATTTTACCTCGGTTCCCCCCTGCTATATTGCAAGGAAATATCCGGGCTAGGAGTCTGTCGGAGTACCTCTTTATTGGACACTTGGTGGTCATCGTGGCCCTAATGGGACCCTAAAACGGCGAATGGAGTGGTCAACGTTAGTCAGAATGCCAGTGCGACTGAACCTTGCGTCCCTATTTTTCCATTGAGAGCTAGCTAGTCCGACACACTCCTAGACCTCCGAAATGAACCTCGCAAGAAGCTTGCCCTGTTGAGGGCGGTCGAGGTGGAATCTTACCCCCATTCCATTGTGTGTAGACCATACCGTTTCTGCCATGCTCGTAAGGGAGACGGTGTCAGGGTAAATGTGGATTGATAAACAGAAAATGTGATTTGCTGGTAGAGGTCTTTCGCAATATATAAAAGCTCCGTTAGGACTTACATCTCTCGTTTCCCCATTAATAGTTTTTTGAGAGGACTTAATAGTGACAGGCCAGGTGAGGAGAGTTCTGGAGAATTGGCGGTTTTCTTTTTTCATGGCTCTTAACCCGGATGCAGTAACCGCCGAGACGGCTCCATAGATTCAAGGGATGTAATAGATGCTGCAACTATGACCTCATGAGTTCCGACCAATTCAATTGTATTTCAGAAACGGGCAAGACAGGGTCATTGACTTAACCCGGATGTTTCATGAATGGCCTACTGCGACCCTGAATATGGCCGTCCTTCCGGGCGTCCTCGGGTGTGGGCCCCTGCGACGTACCATTCAGGTATGCCTCGGCTTCGATCTTGGATTTGGGATTTCGGATCTCGGATTCTTGAGTACAATTGATGATATCGAACTTAACAGTTCAGATTTCACCATTTGTTTTCTGGTTCTCACGTACTCTTCAGCAAATTTTAAATCCGCATTCCGCATTCCGCATTCCGCAATCGTCGACCCGGTGGCCCGCCCGCCTCGCCTTGCCCGTCCGCCATCGGCTTCGCCTCAAGCGAATGCCGGGCGGGCTCGCATGGCGGGCAGGCACGTCCATCTTCATGGTCTCGCCACATCAATTCATGAAACATCCGGGTTAAATGGCAAATGATTATGGTGGCAATGTTCATGCCAATAATACTAATTTGGCGTTTCTCTATAACTTTCAATAAGTTAACTTAGACTGGGGTCGCAAGTACTTTAGATATTTGGGTATTTTGAGTCACAGAATAGGAAAAAGACTACCAACTATAGTCAAGTGTATAATCACCTGGACTAGAGTATACAAATCCAATCTAGGCAAGTTTTTGCCAATCACTAGCTAGATTCGGCTTTTTTCTTTTGTAATACCATGAAGGGAAATAAGTCTAGGGCGGCAATTAATCCGAATTCGATCTGACAGTGATAGCAGAACAGTTTCGACTTACCCAGACAGTCATCAAGTGGAAGGGCAATTACGATCCCACCGGAGAATGGGGTTGGTTGCCGCCAATTTGGTAAATCTCAGAACTCACTGCTTTCCGGAATGTTTAATATATCTAGTGGGCGGATCACCAGGGACAGAATGTGGATTAAAAGTTTGTAATGTGAACTCCCACCAAAAGGGTAGGATAGTTTGCATACAGACGATTGAGACGATCAACAATGCAGAGGGACTATGACTTTGTGGATTGTATTTGAGTGCAGGATAACCTCTTGTCTGCTTGAAAATGTATAATAGCCTCCGTTACCAGACAGTGTGAACTTATTGTGAGCCAACTGGCAAGTTATACCAAAGTTTTTACTTCTTAGTGTATCCAGCAGGAATCTCAAAAGTTTTGGCAGGCACTGGCTTTACCTCAATCGATTTTACCTCGACCTGACTGGAGAACAGGGGTGCACCGCCAGCAGGTTCCTGCTGACCAGTGAGGCCAGCCAGTCCGCCGAAAAGGCAGCTTCGACCAGCCGTATCCTGTGTGGATGTTGAAGCACTGGGTCCCTCTTTTACCGAAGCGTCTCCCGCAGGTTCCAAATTCCAGGTCACCTCAGTTCGGATGGGGTAACCTTTAATCTTCGCCATCTCCTTTTTCACCCTCGAGAGCCCTTTACTGAGTTCTGCCTCAGACATTCCAGACATTGCGGCAAAGACCTCCATTCCCATCAATCTGGCTGCATCAGGGGTGACATTGACTCCAAGCTTCCTCGCAAATGCACGCTGAAATTCCATCACATCGGCCTGAGCACTACGCACTGCGGCCGTTTCTGGAGTGGACCACAAATTGGTTGTCATGGTGCTTAATGACCTCTGCTTGGTCTCAACGTCTTCCATCTCCAGAAGCCAGGTAATCAAATACTCCTTACATGGAAAACCATTGATGGTCTCCGAGGCCCCAGTTTCTTTCACTGTAAACTGAGATGTTATTACCTGGACTTTACTCTCACCCTCAGCCTTTTTGTCTGATGGTTTTTCCCCTGTCATCTGTTTCAGGGGAACAATCGGGGCTGCTTCATATGTCATTTCCTCAGGATCGAGTGTCCAGTAGATTCCTTTGTCTACCCGGGTAATGGTGATGGTCTCTTCTTTGCCCGTGATTTTTGAGAGGATTGCCCCGGCGAATCCAGTAGTAGTGGATTCCCAGAGTTTGTAATCCTGATAACGCTGGATAGTTGTCCCTTTCGAAGCGGCTATTCCGCGAAAACCACTTGTTTTGTGAGTCGTCTCGATGGTGGCGTCGCTCCAGGCGAGACTGAAAGACAAAAGCGTTGCAAGCAAGGCTACAGGAATGATGTTCCGTTTCATGATTTCAACTCCTTCAGTATGATTCTATTCGGACCCAGCGTGACTTGAGGGCGGCTAAATCCCTACCCAACAAAGAAGAGACGATCATCGGCAGTTAGGTCGAATGTACACGGCGGTATTACGAATTTCCGCGAAACCTGATCTCATAATAAGGCTATGAACGCCAGGAGTCAAACAAAAGAGAAGGCATGCAAGTCAAGTTTTCAGGGACACCCTTGGTTATGACAAACTGTATGTCGCTGAAGTCTTTGGGGACGGATTACAGGTTTGATGCAAGTCATTGCATTCAAAGGAAGTGTAAATAGTGATGAGAAACGCAAACCCACCTCAATCAGCACTAAGGTAGAGATTGCATCGTGCGCCACGAAGCTGTGCAGAAGATGAGGGCGGGCCTCTCGGAATCGGCTTGCAGGAGCCGTATGAATCAAGAGGTTCACGTACGGTTCTGTGAGAACGTGGGGGTGAGATTCCCCTGCGCTACTCGATCCTTAATTCACTCTTGGCTGGGTTTCATTCCGGCACAAAATATAGTTGTCTCTCAAAGCTCCAGTGGTCTGGGCAATCCACTCCCACCAATACGACACACTTTCTCACTTGGATTAGCCATTAAAGTGGGCTCGCCCGAAGGATACCCTTGTTGCTTTAGGAACGACCATTAAGGAAGCTTATTTTGAAGTCCATGTGGGCTTGTAAATACGTTTGAGAATTACGTTAGTGTGCACCGTGATAAAATCATGGAGAAATTGGAGTTCTTTATCGGGGACTTCAATGAAGCGCAGACCCATTCCCAGTAATGTATTCTTCTCATCAGAACTCAGAATGTTGGACCATATGACCTCTGCGCAAATAAATAGAGGTGCTACACTGGGGGCTTCAATGATGAGGTCAACCACCTTATGCAGTTGTAGTGGTCGATCATCTCCGTGAGGCTGGAAGTAGTATATGAATGCGCCTTGGGGATTTGATGTTTCTCGTTGTCCCATTTATTGACCTGTCTTTGATGAGAATCTTAGCCGGCCAATTTATTAGTCTAACCCGTTTAAATGCGCGTCTTTCAATCTTTGGTTCCATGGTTGCAGATTGTGATTATTCCTTTGATTTTCTTTTTTTCTCTCCATTGCATGCCGTGGTCTTGGAGATATTTGTCTGTGTCAGATATGTTCTGAGATTTCACCATAAAGAAACTCTCGGTCATGCAGCATCATACGAGTGAAGCGCACTCCTATTGCAAGGAATCTTCTCTGGTCTGAAAGATTACGTTCCTCTGACCAGACGATTTGGGCAGTGCAGGGTATAAACCTTCCCTTGGCATCTAGCCCGGATGTTTCATGAATGGCTTACTGCGACCACTGATATTGCCGTCCTTCCGTGCGTCCTCGGGGTCTCGGGCCCCTGCGACGTACCGTTTCAGGTAGGCCTCGGAACCAACACCCTGCGGTTGCCCTGTGGCACGCCCATCTTCGTGGTCTCGTGACACCAATTCATGAAACATCCGGGCTAGGACTAAAGGTATTTCGGCACTGGAGTTCAATTGCTTCGATAGGCGGATCAATGCACCGCTTAGACTGAGGTTTTCCGTTGTTCCATCAATGATGCCAGTGGGGGCCTTTATTGAAACAGGCCATTTTACCTTGGCCCTGGTGTGAAGGCGGTTTTCAGTTCCCATAGCAGATTGGAGAGATTATCTGCTCAAGTTTCTTTCTATTAGTGCTTCAGATGGTCTTAGCCTGCTCTATAATTACAGGAATGAGGGGAGAGCTGGCAACAAAAAAATCCACTGGTATTGGGCACCAAGGGCAATTAAGGCATGCTCCACCTCTAGGTAAACCACAAGCATATCTTAGCATATTGGAGACTTAGCCTACCCGCTGGACACCTCAGTTCAATGTAGGTGGAAACTACAACCCTGCTCCTGCCCATCTACCCTGGTAGGTTAAGGGTCAGCTGTTTTAAGTGTGCTAGGAGTGTGTCGGACTAGCTAGCTCTCAATGGAAAAATAGGGACGCAAGGTTCAGTCGCACTGGCATTCTGACTAACGTTGACCACTCCATTCGCCGTTTTAGGGTCCCATTAGGGCCACGATGACCACCAAGTGTCCAATAAAGAGGTACTCCGACAGACTCCTAGTCACTTGGTCATGCTCTCCGGTTATGGTTGATTCCTTTT
>CAVQGX010000038.1:0-81349 GCA_963712115.1 uncultured delta proteobacterium
GAAACAATAGAGCTTGCCCACTGTGGCCACAAAGCTGATGCCGGAGTCCACAGGTTCGCGATCAACCACGTCCTTACAGATAGCTGCCACAGAAACCTCCAGCTTATCAGTCTCCTGCGCCTGCATTGCAGGTTCTTGCATCTCGCCGGTGGGTTCTTTGGTCTGCATGGCAGGTTCTTGTGCCTGACCGCTAGACTGCTGAGCCTGACAGATAGCGTGCAGGCCCATAAACATGGTTACCAGAACCAAAATGGGAATGATTAGCCTCTTCATGTCGGTTATCTCCTTGCTTTGGAAGTTTACCTTTTCATGACTAGCCCGGATGTTTGATGAATCCGGGCTACTATTCGAGGCAAAATAGCACATGTTCATACAATATAGCAAATCAGTGGGCACCAGCGCTTCGCTCGAAACGAGCTTCGGCGTCATCAGGTCACTACGCTGCGCTGTCATTGGGCATGGAGCAGAGGGTAGATTGTAGATTGCGGATTTGGGAATTAGAAAATTAGAGAATTAGTTAATTAGTAGCTTCGCCAGGTTATGGGTGATGGGTCGTTCAAGTCGTTGAAACCGTTGAAATCGTTCACACGGCTTACCGCTTACCTTTACCGTTTACCGTTTACCAAAATAAAAAGCTAGATCGAAGCTCCTCCGTGTTCCTAGAGAAATGGATAACCACTGACTATCTTACTTATCATTTGACAAAAACTTCTATATCTAATAGTTTTTAAGATAATCTCCCATTGCGGAGGTCAAACCGCTTGGATCCACTGGGGTTGGACTGAGACGGGAAGGCTTCTCCCACTTAAAAGAACTTTTGAGTAAGCCCTCTCGACTTGGCCGAGAGGGCTTTAGTTCTTCTGGCTTTACTGCCTTTCACGAATCTATCCGCCTTTTCCCTTCCGGTCTCAGCGTGGCGCCCATTTGACGGTGAAATGAATATGTGGGAATTGGGCTCCAAGGTTGCTTGGGAGCTATCACAGTCAATTGAGACCCTGGTTTTTCTTGCTTATTATTGATGAGAGGTTCCAATGAGGCGAAAACTGAAACCGACAGCCCACCCAAAGGTGGCAGGGCTGTCTATTCACCAAAAGGTCGAGGCCATCCTGGAAGAAAACCACCGTTTGCTGCAGGGCCTCAGCGACAAGACGGTGGAGGATTTTATCCACAGGATTCTGGGCGCCAGAGCCATTTTTTTCTCCGCTCAGGGAAGATCGGGTTTTATTCTTCGCTGTTTTTGCATGCGGCTGATGCATCTTGGCTACCAAGTCTATTTTTGCGGCGAAACCATCACACCCGCCATTGAACCGGAAGATATGCTCATCGTTCTCAGCGGCTCCGGAGAAACCCCCTCGACCCTCGAGGCGGTAAAGGTCGCCAAGAGACAGAAGGCTTTCACCTTCGGCGTCGTGGGAAACATAGAATCCCGGATAGCCTCGCTAGTGGACAGATATATCCATCTTCCCGGCACTACCAAGCTCCGCCGTGATTCTGAACCCTACTCATTGCAAATGGCCGGCTCCCTGTTTGAACAAGCTGCTTTCATTTTCCTGGAGGCCATCATTTTGACCCTACACCAGGAAGGACTGGAAAGAGTCGACAGTTTGTCTCCACGACACGCTGTGATCGAATAAGGAGGGGTATAGAATGAAACCAATCCTGCAGTTGGCTCTGGATTTTGTGGACCTGAAACGGGCCTTAAAAAACGCGCAGGCCGGGATAGCGGGAGGAGTTGACTGGCTTGAGGCTGGGACCCCTCTTATCAAAAGTGAGGGACTCAAAGCTGTCCGGGAGTTGCGCGGGCTGTTTCCGCAGACCACCATCGTGGCAGATATGAAAATCATGGATACCGGGCGGGTTGAGGTTGAAGCCGCTGCCAAGGCCGGTGCCAATATCGTTGATGTGCTCGGCGCAGCCAGCGATGCGACCATCCGGGAGTGCATCCAGGCTGGCAAGAATTATGGCGCCAAGATCGTGGTGGATATGATCGCAGTAGACGATGTGCTCTCCAGGGCACAGTTCGTGGAGGAACTTGGGGCCGACTTTGTGACCATCCACTGCGCTGTTGACGAGCAGATGGAAGGAAAGGACCCTTTCGCCATTTTAAGACAGGTCAGCAAGATATTGACCATCCCGGTGGGCGTGGCCGGCGGCATCAACTCTGAGACCGCTGCAGAGGCGGTGAAAGCCGGCGCTGCTATTGTCATTGTCGGTGGTGCCATCAGCAAGGCCCTGGACCCGGAACAGGCGGCTCGTGAGATCCGTCAAGGACTCGACACCGGTGTGAGCATCAGCACCACCCTGTTTAAGAGAAAGGGCGAGGCTGAGATCAGGGAAATTCTTGAACAGGTGTCTGCGGCCAATCTTTCCGATGCACTGCACCGCGGCGGAGTCCTTCAGGGAATTCGGCCACTTTTCCCTGGCATCCGCATGGTGGGACGAGCACTCACCGTTAGGACCTATCCAGGAGATTGGGCCAAACCTGTCCAGGCCATTGACCTGGCCGAACCAGGAGACGTGATCGTGATAGACGCCGGGGGTGTGGGTCCTGCCCTTTGGGGAGAGTTGGCTACCCATTCCGCTGTGCAAAAGGGGTTGGCCGGGGTAGTCATCGATGGTGCCCTGCGAGATAGTGATGAGATCACAGCCCTCAAATTTCCAGCCTTTAGCAGGCTGGTCATGCCTAATGCCGGCGAGCCCAAAGGTTTTGGGGAAATTGGGGTGCCAGTGACAGTTGGCAATATGCGGGTGGAGTCTGGAGACTGGTTATTGGGTGATGGCGATGGTGTGGTGGTGTTGCCCCGAGCCATGTCAGTTGAGTACGCGAACCGTGGGATGGATGTGCTGGAGAAAGAAAATCGCATCCGTGAGGAGATCAAAGAGGGGAGCACTTTGAGTAAAGTAACCGAATTGCTGCGCTGGGAAAAGAAGTAGACGAGTATTTGAGACATGGAAATTGTGGTCGTAGGCCCCGGAGCTATTGGTTGTCTATTCGCCGCGTACCTGGCCAGGGCTGGCAGTGCGGTCTGGCTGCTTGATCATCGGCCCGAACGGGCCAAGCAGATCGGGGAAAGAGGAATTACGGTCGAGTCAGAGAGAGGTGACTTCCATGCCCAAATGAAAGTGACGGCGAAACCAGCCGAGATCAGATCGGCAGATTTGCTGATTCTGTGCGTCAAGGCCAATAACACCGCAGATGCTGCGGCTAGGCTGCAGGGCACAATTGCTCCCCAGGGTCACCTCTTAACCCTGCAAAATGGCCTGGGCAATGTAGAGAGACTTGGCGAGTTTTTTGACAGTTCTCGGATTCTTGCCGGAGCAACGTCCCATGGTGCCACCTTGCTGGATGTGGGACGTGTCCGCCATGCTGGCTACGGAGAGATATGGATAGGAGAGACGGGTGGGACCAGTTCGAGCCTGGCGGGCAGGGAGAAGCTCCAAAATCTGGCGGCCACCTTGAACAGGGCTGAATTACAAGCTCAAGTGGTTGATGACATTGAAGCGGTTTTGTGGCGAAAGTTGGTGGTGAATGTTGGCATTAACGCTCTTACCGCTATTCTGGGCGTGCCAAATGGCGAGCTGCTGAGAATCCACGACTGCGCGAGTTTGATGAATGGAGCGGTGGCAGAAGCTGTCGAGGTGGCGCGCCATTGCGGCATCAATCTGAACCCGACGGAAGAGATTGAAAGGGTCAGAGCCGTGTGCCGCTCCACCACCAGCAATATCTCTTCCATGCTCCAGGATGTAAGGCGGAAAAAGAAGACAGAAATAGACCAACTCAACGGTGTCGTGGTCAAAATGGCCGCCATTTATGGAACGACGGCCCCGGTTAACGAAGTACTTACCGCCCTAGTCCGGAGCCTCGAGGCAGGATACAGTGGTTGAGCAAACGGGATTCATGAATTTTTAGAAACGGAATGATATCCCAGTCAAGAAATGATGGGTATCTAGAGGGGTCTCCACTTTCAGCCTGGTACGGGGCTCAAACCCAAGAATCCATTCCTCGGTTTCATCTTTATAATTTATTTTATAGTGGGTGTAGCGATACTCCCCGAATATGCCTAAGTTTCTGTGGAACTGCCACAGGAGACCCGCCCGAAAGTCCCAGCCGTTCTCCAAACTCCAATCGGAAACTCTCTCCGAAACTGCCGGTCGAAAATCTACCTTCATATCATAGTAGATTAGGCTCGGACCCCCAGCCAGGTAAGGCTGAAGTTTGCCGTGAGGATAATCTTCACTAGTTAGTAAGGGCCATCGGAACATAAACAAGAGTGACAAGGGAACTATGGAGAAGTCCACTTTTTCGGAATCTGCTTGGAAATAAGACAAGTCCCACGCAAGGCCAAGATAGTATAAAGAATCCGGCCAGTAGGCAATCCGACCTCCAAAGGTAAATGAGGTGTCGTAGCTTGTTTTTTCAGAAGCGCTTTCCCTAGGAAAGTAACTGTCAACCTTTACCTCAGAGCCATCAGTAATTGCTGCCCCAAGGTAAAAGTCCGTAGACAATTCGGCTCGTATAAGAGTGGGGGTTACACCTATAAGAGCAAACACAGTAACTGACAAGAACAGTTTATAACTCAACTGTTACCCTCCGTTGGTTGGTTTCCCCTCTATGGCAAGTGACCATCTGCCTGGATTTAAGTATGTTGCGGGCTTGCTCGTAACTCCTGTGTTGCTTTGTCATTATGGCAATCCACATGCCACGAGCGGTCTTTCTCTTCCATTCAAGTTTCGGTTCGTCATCTCTGGTCAATCTGCAACCAGTTTGCAAGTATAATAATGCTGTAAACACAAGGTTTTATGTTGGATCCGGTAGAAACAAGTCTTAGTTGAATAATGTTCAGACTCTTTTTATGAATTACGATACAAGATTGAGGAATAGAAAGGTGAAGGGTGCAATAAATATTGACAGGATTTTCGGTAATTCTGAGATAACTAATTAAATAAGATGTTTCCAGCATAGCAAGGAATTTTGACAGTGCAAGAAAAGTTGCGTTGTCATGTGCCTGCGGTGTCATTTGGCTACGCCGTCATTAGGTCACTACGCTTCGCTGTCATTGGGCAGAGGGTTGGAGGTTGGAGGAGCGCTACGCTCGAGGTTGGAGGCAGATCTCTGCGGATTGCGGATTTGGGATGTGGGGCCGTCCTCAGTTTTACTTGACAGGCTCGTAGGATCCGTGCCAGAGTCTGCCAACTTTTCCTCACTGGATAAACAGCTTTCATTAACTACGGGAGTAGATCGTGTCAGAGGATATCTATCGGGAGTTGGCTCAGCACTTGGACGACCTGCCAGGCGGCTTTCCCTCCACGGAGAGCGGCGTAGAACTGCGCATATTGCGGCGGCTTTTCACCCCGGAAGAAGCGGAACTGGCTTTACACCTGACCCTGTTTCCTGAAGAGTCTGAAATCATCGCCGGCCGGGCCGGGATTGACCAGGAGGAGGCTGCTCAACGTCTGGACAAGATGGCAAAAAAGGGACTTATCTACAGCATTGAACGAGACGGCAAGCTGCCGAAATACAGAGCCAGCCAGTACATGGTTGGCATCTGGGAATTCCATGTCAATAGTCTCGACCTGGACCTTATCCGGGACACCAACGAATACTTTCCCGCCCTCTTTCGTGAGGCCTGGAAGGTTCCCCAGTTACGTACCATCCCCGTGGGCCAAAGTCTTACCCCCCAGCACGAGGTGCTGCCCTATGAGCAGGCAGAGGAACTGGTGCGGGCGCAGGACAAGATTGCGGTGGCTCCCTGCATATGTCGGCGGGAACACACCATGGTGGAAAAAGGTTGCGATCGACCCAAGGAGACCTGCCTGGTATTTGGGTCGGGGGCGGACTACTATGTGAGAAATGGGTTGGGCCGATCGATCGACCTCGATGAAACCCTAAAAATCCTTAACCTGGCTGAAGAAGCCGGATTAGTGCTGCAGCCGAGCAACTCCAAAAAGGCGGCATTTATCTGCCTTTGTTGCGGCTGCTGTTGTCAGGTCCTCAAAAACATCAAACTTCAACCCAAACCCGCCAGCTTCGTCTGTTCACCATTTGTGGCTGCCGTCAACCTCGACACCTGTGAAGGTTGTGGCGACTGTGTAGACCGCTGCCAGATGGAAGCATTAGAGTTGGGTGAGAACACGGTAGCCCTGGATCTGGACCGCTGCATTGGCTGCGGCCTTTGCGTTACCACCTGCCCTACTGAGTCTCTTTCTATGGTGCGCAAGCCCGAGTCAGAACAGCCAGAGGTACCGAAAAACATGATTGAGGCTTCCTTGAAGCTGGGCAAGGCTCGAGAGAAGATCTGAGGGATAAAAGGCAGCGGGCAGCTAGCGCTTCGCGTCACTTGCCTTCGGCGTCATTAGGTCAATACGCTTCGCTGTCATTTGTTGTAAGAGGTAGGGGTCAGAGGTCGGAGAGTCACTAGGCACTAAGGACTAGGCACTGGGCACCAAAGCTCAGAGTCATTACGCTTCGCTGTCATTGGGTAAGAGCAAAGAGCATAGAGCAAAGGGCATAGAGTGAAGGATTTCGAATTTACCCTATGCCCCATGCCCTATGCCCCATGCCCAGTTCTACTGGCAACAGGCAACGTCAGGAGCGCTTGAGGCACAATAAGCACGTCCAGTTCGTAGCGACCTATTTTCGATGCAGCCATACGGAAGGCTTCGTCCATGTCTGCAGCCGGGGTCATATGCAGCTGGCGCACCACATCAGGTGTCACAGTTCCTGCGATGATGACCTGGGTCTTTTCCAGTACCTTGGCCATAATAAAAGCCCGTTGTCCCCCTGGAGGATAGCCGGTGCTACGCAGTTCAGCTAGTAGAGAGTCCATATTGACGGCACCTTTCATCGTTTCCAGAAAAGACCGCTCACCGAAACCCTGACCGGCCCCTTCCTCCGTAGGGGCCGGGACAATAAAGACGCCTCCTTCCTTGACCACGCAAAGGGGAGCGAAAAAGAGCTGACTGGCGGCCCGGCTGGCCTGATAGATGTTTGTATCTTTTGGAAAGCCGACTCCGGCCACGGCCACGTCGTATTGTTGAGGAATAGGGACTTCGTATAGCTGTCTTGCAACCTTGACCAACTTCTCAAAGGTCGCTTCCGGTTCGCCAGCAAGAATTGCAACTGCCCGTTTGTGGTTATCCTGAACCACGTTGAGGATGAAGCTCAAGCCTGCACGGCGGGCAGCTTCTGTGATCGCTTGGTGGAAGGGATTGTCCTCGATCTTGCCCAGCCGTGTCCCGGGATTATCAACCATCTGGGGACCGTGTGTACTGGCGATCATTTGCTCACCTCCAGCACCAATGGCCGCAGTCTTTCGGCCCCCTGAATAGCCGGCATACTGGTGCGGCTCGACAATCCCGGTAGCAATGAGCAAATCAGCTTCGCAAGCAATCTTATTTACTGAAAGTGGGATACCCTTCTCAGTGGAACCCAAGTCTTTGAGTCCGGTCCGGTTTAACGGCTCGTGGTCCACCACCCTGTAGCGGTCGACGACTGCCTGCCCGAGCTTGACAACCTTCTCCTTCTGGGTGCTTGGCCTGTGCATGCCGATACCGCAGAGTAGGGTGATATCCTCATCACGCACCCCAGCCGTTTGTAACTCGGCCAAAAGGGCGGGTACCAGCAGATGATCTGGGCTATCCCGGGTGATATCGGTGAAAACAATGCAGACGGTATGGCCCGGTTTAGCCATTTTGCTCAACGGTGGGGAATTGATGGGATTGGCTAATGCTTCAGCGATGGCCTCCTCCAAGTCGGCCAGCGGCTCCATCAACCGAGATTTTACGTAGGTGCCACGCATTTTTGCTGGCAACTCAAAATCCAGATAGGATTTGCCGAAAGGGATGCGGTACAGGGTTGTATTATTCTTCATAAGTGGGTCGCTGAGCTTGAAAGTAATAAGAATCTTAACATAAGGTTGATTAGTTGATTCGTCAAATGGTCAAATCGTTGAAGTCGTCCAGTCCAGAGGTCAGAGGCCAGATGTCAGAAAACAGAGAGCAATTTACCGTTTACTGTTTACCGCTCACTGTTTACCGTATACCGCTTACCAAAATAAAAAATAAAAAAGCGGAGCCGAGGGTGCGGCAGTGGCAATGAAGCACACGCCGCCGCCGCCACCCCCTCGACTGCTCGAGACGGTTACATAACTATCTTTGGTCTCTGTATCCGAACCTCCAGGATTCGTGACCCTAAGGCTTACCCTGTAGCTGCCAGCGGCAGTGTAGGTATGTGTAGGATTTTGGTTAGTGCTGGAGGTAGCATCGCCGAAATCCCATAACCATTCGGTGGCAAAACCAGTGGATTGATCGGCGAAGGCTACAGTAAGAGGCGCTTCTCCGCTAGTGCGATTGGCAGTGAAATTAGCCGTCGGAACAGGGTATTCTACTTTAATATAGTCTGTCTTGGTTTCTGTGTCCGAACCTTCAGGACCTGTGACCGTAAGGCTTACCGTATAGTTTCCAGGAACAATGTAGGTATGTGTAGGATTTTGCTCAGTGCTGGTGGTAGCATCGCCAAAATTCCACTGCCAGGAGGTGACCGCCGCCGCAGTTTGGTCAGTGAAATTGACTTGCAGTGGAAGCATTCCACTAACAACATCGGCAGTAAAGTCAGCTTGGATATATTTCAGCTGTGCCCACCAAGTCCCCCAGCGGTCATCGTCAGGGTCAGGTCCTACATCGGTCGCGGCATATTGCTGAATGGTCCAGAAAGTGAGGTCGTCATCCGGGTCCACCACCGTAGCGCTGTAATCTCCCCAACGAACCTGACCGGAGCCGAAATCCTTGACGTAGCTGTCCTCGCCCCCCTTGATGACGGTGATAGCATCCATGCTACCTGCTGGGTCACTGCTCTTGCGCCCGGTCACCACACCCTCCACGAATCTGGTGGAATCCGAGCGGGAAAAACCCAAGGCCACGTCATTTATGGAGTTCACAGCAATGGAAGGGAAGAAGTGATGTACACCCGAGCCGCCGTCAAGGACGCCAGACTGGACGATGGGGTCACCGGTGGTGTTCAACAGGTCAGGGTCGAGTTCGTACCAAAAAACCGCTGTCCGGTCGGCAGCCCCGCCGGCTGGTAAGCCGCCGCTGTGTGTAGTCCAGAGGCGGCCGTCTCGCAACACCGCGTTCAACAGACGGGGGTCATTGGTGCTCACCCTGGTTGCTGTTCCCAGCTGGGAAGCATCTATCTGAGATAAGTTAAAGTTGTTAGAAACCAAGAAGAATCCGGTTCCCGGAAAAAAGCCTGCAGCGTCGGGAACCACCGACCAGGAGGGCGAGTCTGCCGGCCCGGTGATCATCGAAAGTCTCAGCAAAACCACGCCGCCGAAAATCAAGAATCCATTATCCGCGATATAGAGATTCTCTTCTGCCGCATCCAAGGTAGCGGCCGGTCTCAAGGTGAAGCCATTTGAACCACCGGCCGTATCAAAGCCGGTATCAAAAGGAGTGAAGACCAAGGGGTCTTGCCCGAGGCTGCTCTTTTCAATGACCCACATTTTGACCCCGGATAAACTGTCGTCAAATACGGTGAACATGTTATTGGTGATGGCCACCCACTTCGAGTTGAATCCGATGTCAGGAAAATCAGCCCAGTCTGCGTCGGTTGGGTCCGCATCAATAGCATAAAATGTCCAGTTGCCGGTGGGGTCTGAGTTGTCACTTACAGCAAACCACACCGCAGAGTCTGCTGATCTCGAATCCGCATCCACCGTGGCCAGCCAGCGGTTGGCAAGGGAGTCATAGACCAGTCGAGGGTCGAAGGGGTTTCCACTCAGCCCGGTGCCGGGAGATGTCCAGAAGGTGTCCAGGGTCACAGTGCTGAGGTTGTTGCCCGACTTGTCCTGAATGCGGACCTGGGTGTTGAGCATGGTCATCAGGTGGTTTGGTCCGGCGGCCCCCATGGTATCGGGAGGAATCGCGGCGTTGTTGTCCGGGAGGGCTTGGAAGTCATCCTCCACTGGGATAAGGGGTTCACCTCCCCTGCCGACAAATTCCTGCACTTGGGGTGCCAACGGTCTCAAGGTCCCTTCGGCCACACCGAGGGACCGCGATCCTGGTGCTGGCATAAGAGGAATAACCCGCGGTTGTTTAGCGTAGATGGCTCTTGACTGCTGGAAGGTCAAAAGCTCATCCCAGGTGACAACCCCAGCGGGACTGATTTTTACCTGCTCCTGGGCCCCCAGTGGCTGCGCAGCCATGACCGCTAAACACACAAAAAACTGGAGAAGGCTGCGCTCGACCAGGCGGTGACTATACCGTGTGGTGACGAAACAAAGGGTGGCTTGCAGCGATGAAGCTGCGATGGAGAGGTAAGATATAAGCTTAGCGAACACAGAAGAATCCTGCTTTGAGAAAAATCATGGTCTACCAGATATCGTCTTTTTTTCCATTACAACGCAATGCCAACTATGATTAAAGCTCTTCCCGGTTCCTTTGCACCGCTAAGCTTTGGTGTGCAAGTGGAGCGCTTCTGCAGCAGCTTACTTATAACATGCCGGCTCAATATAGAAAAGCAAACCCAAAACTGTCAACGGAGGTTACCTCGTTTTTGATTTAGTCTGGTTTTAGAGGAGAGGCGCAGGGCGCAAGGCGATTTATGTCACTTGGCTTCGCTGTCATTAGGTCACTACGCTGCGCTGTCATTTGTTGTAAGAGGAAGAGCATATGCGGCGAGAAAGGCGAGACGGGGATTTAAACGGGGAAGTCGGAACGGAGAACGTGGAATTCTTTTCTTTGCTAATGGCCAACGGGCAAAGCTGGCTCAAATGGCTAAACAGACGACAGGCAGCTCATCGCTCATGGCTTAAAGCATGTCCTGAGCGACTCGACCTGAGCTCCATAAGGTTAAAAGAACCGATGTATGAATTATATTATTTTGCCACTACCAGGAGTATGGAGCCTTCTATGCGCTCCGCCAGGGTTTCCAGGCTACCAGAATCCCGCGACAGGACCTCAACGGCTGAGGTTCGCTTTGGCAGCAAAGGGAAGAGCTTTTCAACACTGGATATCTTCAGCACACAGCTGGCATTCTGCAGCATGCGTATATCCCCGTTTTCTTTATCTCTGAGGCCGAGCATGGATGTGACCAGGCCAACTACTTCACCGTTCATATTCAACAATGGACCGCCGCTATTGCCGGGTTGGATCGGCACTGTAGTATGATAGCTTGCCGGATCGTCGTGCAGCCCGTTGACGCTGCTAATCACACCGGTGAAAAGTTTCGGGGATCTCCCCATGTAGTTCACCCGGGGAAAGCCTATGGTAAATACAGCGGTACCCAATCTCGGTTTCTTTTTTGCCAAAGGTAATGCCGGCGGCAGTTTCCGTGCATCACTGACTTCTAATATTGCAATATCCTTGACCTGATCTCGAAGTGCCAGCCGAGCAGGGAGTTCTTCGCCCAGTGTGTTGATTACCACCACGTCATTGCAACCCGCAACAACATGGTTGCTCGTTATCACATAGCCGTCTACGATGGGCCAGCCTGTGCCAACTGACGCACCCTCCAATGTCATTGATGGATTCTCAACTGGTGTTTCGATCTTTAAGGTGGATTGCTTGGTCTCAATTTGTGCAAGGTATATAAACCTGTGCCAAATCGTCTGAGATTCAGTGAACTTTTTCGCACCAGAGGTTGGCTCAGCACTAATCGACTGGCAGGAAAGTGAAGGGCTCACTGCCAGAGAATCGGCAGAAAGGAGAATGGACAAAATCAAAGCCAAAACAAACACCCAGGCGGTAGGGTTTTGAAGACATTTCTTCAGCCCTTGCCCTTTTCCGGGGTGTATGTGCCTGGCATATGGTGACAAATTGGCCTCCTGAGGTTGAAGCCGTGACCCGGGTTGAGAGTAACTCATTAGGCCAAATGGCCATCACTATTTTTAGCAAGAAGCATGCCCCTAAACAAAAAGCCCCCGAGGGACCCGATCTTGGTCCCTCAGGGGCTTTCCGGTAAGAAACCCCAGAGGCTTAGCCTCCGGTTCTAATCTGCAACCTTTTCAATTAGATAGCCATTCACCCTTGTGACTAAGGCACAGGAGTGATCTCTGCTCGCCGATTCAAAGCTCTCCCTTGAGCTGTGCTGTTGTCAGTAACCGGGTGGGACTCACCGTAGCCGAGAGTTTTCATGCGCTCGGCACTAACACCTCTCGAGGAAAGGTAGTCATACACTGCCTGCGCCCGTCGCTCGGAGAGCATCTGATTGTAGTCCTCTGGTCCGGTTGAATCAGTATAGCCCTTTATAACGATGGGCAGATTAGGCTGACCGCTCAACCTCTGCAAATTCTCATCCAGACTCATCTTCGCCTCGGGAGAGAGCTCGTGCTTGTCGAAGGCAAAGGTTATGGTGTCCAACTGGATGGCTTCAGGAATCACTGCAGCTGCCTCTACTGGCACCACTTCTGCCATAACTATAACTTCCCGCACTTCCGTAGTGTAGAAAATGTTTTCTGCCAGCCTGTCGGTTGCCGCCGGATCCGCTGATAGTTCACTCGCTTCGATATATACGCAATCACCTAGCTGGCTGATACCTTTGAGTGTCGCTCTTCCCTTCTCATCTTCAGACAAAGAGACGGCATGGAAACACACATCAGGATACTTTTCGTGCATTGTTCTTGCTGCTTGCAGTGCATCCCTTCCGACATTTTTCTCGCCGTCAGAGACGATCAACACCGCAGTCTTGCCAGCAGTCTTACTCAACGCTCCGTCCAGCTGCAAAATCGCATCCCCCAGCGGAGTTTGGTTGCCAAATACTCTACCGGTCTCAGGCAATCCCTCAATCGTTTCCTTGAACATTTCCCTGTTGTACTCGCTAGGGCCAATCAGAGTTTTGCCAGGGGAAAACACTGCCAGTGAACCTTTATAACCCAGCTCTGGAATGCGCTCGTTTAGAGCAGTCATTAGATTCTTCGCCATCTCGGCCTTGGCCTGAGTTTTGCCCTGGTCTTTGATGAACATCGATCCAGATTGATCCAGCAGAATGATAAAGTTGTCAATCTTCGGGGTGACTCTGACTTCTTTGTCAGCTGAATAAGCAGCCCTAATTTCCTCTACTACCTTGTCGCCAGACTCCGCTGTGAACGCTCCCACTAAGAGGATCGCACTCACAATGCCTAGCAGCGTACCAAAACCCTTCAACAAACCTTTCATACCATTTCCCTCCTTCTGGCTGCATTTTTACATGCAGCACACCTTGACCTCATTGAGGACCCCGGAAACATCCAGTCTGCTTGAACCAGCGTGTTGATAGATGCTGGAAAAAGCTAGAATTATGTTCACTGTGTCACTCGTGATTTCTCCTTTTAGCCTCTACGTCTTTACCAGTCATGGCAGATAGTTCTTTGCCAGCAACATATTAATGCTAACCATCATCACCCATGATGTCAAAACCGGTATCACTATGTTCAACCAGCCTCGGTATCAATAACCACGCACAAATATCGTATCACTCAAGCTCCGGCGATACGGTGCCTGCACTTTTCGCAGAATTTCTCGGAAAACTTATTCACCCATTCGGAGGATGGCTGACGCAGGGTAATACCGCGAGACAGTATCCACTTGCCGCAATGAGTGAGATGTTTCACCTTTCCATTGTTGTCGTTTAGACGGGTGCGTTGGGTCGACCAGTGTAAAAGACTTTTTCTCATAGGAATATCCTTCGTACTCTCAGTTATATAACCTTGGGGGAATTACCTACTCAACCTCTTTCACTGTAATCAAACGCAGCGTTTTCACCCCTTCGTTTTCTGTAACGGTACCGATAGCTTCTACGTCTTTACCAATCATGGCGGATAGGTCTTTGCCAGCAACATAGTAATCTTCCCCATCATCACCCATGATCACAAAACCGGTATCAGTTTGTTCAACTGTTCCGGTGATAGCAATTTTTTCTTCTTCCTGCGCCACAACAATAGTTGATCCCACCAGTACAAACGCTAATGCGCAAATAATCATGATCATTAGCTTTCTATTAAACTTCATCTCTCTCCTCCTTTGAATTTGGGTGAATTAATTGGTCCAGTCAATACAGCAACGAAGGTGCCAAACAAATAACATATTGATATTACTGAATTAAAATTTTTCTTCAGGGTATAAATGGGAACAGAAAGTTCCGATTTTTTCAGAAAAAACATCTGCTTTCCGTCAGTCATGAAATGGCCAAGTGTTTATAGAAACTGTAGAAATCAGTCTAAAATCTGGGATAGGAACTCCCAGGACCGAAATTTAGAGGCTCGGAACTGCTATTTCCGATTCGGAAAAAATGGGACAGGGGGATTGGTGATTGGAGATTTTAGATTGTAGATTGCAGATTTGGGATGTGAGATTTGGCAAAGAGCATAGAGCATGAGAGTCCGATTGCGGATTTCGGATTGCGGATTTGGGATTGAGGAGAGGCTCAAGGCGTAGGGCGCAGGGCGATTTGGGTCATTTGGCTTCGCCGTCATTAGGTCATTACGCTTCGCTGCCATTTGTTGTAATAGGTAGGGGTCAGAGGTCGGAGGACAGAGATCAGAGGTCGGAAGTTAACTAGGCACTAAGGACTAGGCACTAGGCACCAAAGCTCAGAGTCAGTACGCTACGCTGTCATTGGGCTTCGCGTCATTTGCCTTCGGCGTCATTGGGTCATTACGCTGCGCTGTCATTTGTTGTAAGAGGTAGGGGTCAGAGGTCGGAGGACAGAGATCAGAGGACGGAGAGTCACTAGGCACTAAGGACTAGGCACTAGGCACTACAAAGAAGTAGTCAGTAGTAAGCGGTAAACGGTGAGCGGTAAGCGGTGAGCAGTAAGCCGTGCAAACGATTTCAACGGTTTTAACGCTTTTAACGAATTAACTAATTAACTAATCAACAAAACGCTATGCCTTCTCAGTAAGTCCCCTTATTGTTTTTTCTTCATGTGGCATTTCATACATAAATCAAAGCTCCTGGTGTCATATTCGGTGATGAATTTGGGGGAGTCGGATGCATGCGGATCGTGGCAGCTTGCACAGGTGAGTTCATGCCCCTTTCTTGAAGGGTCTGGGACCCCGTGGGTTGGATGCCTGCGATGCCTGGTTCCCCAGAAATAAGCTGCAATGACATGCCTGCCGTCACCCTGATCAGGATGACAGCTTACACAGAGAAGCCAGATAGGTTGGTCGAGCCTACAAGGGTTTTCTGATGCATGCGGGTTGTGACACATACCGCATTTGTCAGTAATATACGGCGCATGATAGCTCTTTTTGCCGCTCCTTTGTTGTTTTTGCTCTACATGACATTTGTAGCATAATTCTGGAACCGGGTATTTAAGGGAATACTTTGGCGACCCCTGGAAATCGTGACATGTGAGGCAACTCCAGACGAAATCAGGCCCGTGAACAAATGAGTAGGAGGTGATCCGCCGGTGACACGAGTAGCAGGTTGATTCGGTGGGGACAACAGCCTTTTTTTCTGAAACTTCAGCAGCGTAGGTCTCGATATTTATGGTCTTGTTGTCCGCTTCCGTGGGTTCCAATACATGATGACAGGTGGCACACTGTGAGCGGTCCACCATATGAAAATAATCTTTTTGAAAACCGGCCGGAGGCTTCGCATATTTGCTGACAAGATCCGACCTGCGAAAAACATCTAAAGCAACTTCATCTACAATTCTATCTTCTTTCTTGGCTCTTATATTTATCTCATTTATGCCAAGCTCCAATGGAACAGAGAAACATTCGAATTTCCGGCGTGGAACGATACTCGCCTTAATCTTGTTATTCACCTCTACTTCTATTAAATCAGCAGAACCTTGAGGTAAGCTTAAAGAAATACTTAGAAGGTCGAATTCCATGACTGCCAGATCGGCAGGATAACTCACAGTGACAATATTTTGACCGGATTCAGCAGGCAGGCTGAAGATCAAGAAAAAGACAAAAGCATAAGAGATTAATCTCATTCTCATTGATATATCCGGTGGAGCAGCGGACTCCACTACTCCACCACTCCATTTGAGCCAGGATTCTTTATTTGGCGCGGAGGAGTTCCAGGGCCGTCTGATAAGCTGCCAGTGCTTCGGAGGTCTTCTTTTGTTTCTCGCAAATCTTGCCTATCTGATAGTAGGCCTCAGGTGGTGGTTGAGGATTGTTTTCTACCAGCTCCTGCAAAATGGCTATGGCCAGGTCATCCTCCCCCTGACCGGCATAGGTTAACCCCTGGAGCAGTTTTCCTTCCTTTGGGCTTGGATTCAGTTCTAAGGCCTGCTCCAGCTCAGTCCCGACCCCACTGACCTCTTTATCCTCCAAGCATAGGGTGGCCAAAAGCAGATGGGGCTCCGGAAATGAGGGGTCGGCCTCCACCGCCTTTTTCAAAGCCTCCCGGGCCTTGGCTTTTTCCTTTAGATCCAAAAGTACCTGGGCCATATTGACGTATCTCTCAGCTTTTATTCTGGCCGGTGATACTTTTACGGACTCGCCAGGATCAAGCTCAGCGTTCAGCTGGTCCTGGCTGATTTCCCCGAGAAGAAACTTTACATAGGCTGTTGTCTGGGTATAAAAATTTCGTGAGTAGAGGTCCTCTACGAATGCCAGCTTACCGTCTGGCCCGACGATCAGAGTGGTGGGCAGCACCAAGATGCCCAAAGTGCTGTATGCGGTCAGATCGGGGTCACTGGCGAAAAAACAGCTAAGTTTTCTTGCAAGGGCAATTTCTCGTATCTGCTGATCTGAGGCTTTATCTCCATTGATTGCCAGAAAGGTGACGTCCTTGTCCTGGAACTCCTGACTGATCCGGGACAGGTCGGTCAACATTTTGCTTGATTTGTCATCGTCTTGCTTCCAGAAGGCCAGAACTATTATCTTTCCTTTTTGCTCATCTAAGCTGATCTGGTTGCCGTCAATAGTGCGGATAGCAAGGTTCGGCACGCTGTCCCCTTGCTTGTGATGCCCAATATCAGTGGCCAAGGATAGGTGTGAGCCAATGATAAGGAGAGTGAGAATAATCCAAGAAAGAACTTTTGCCTTCCTCATAAAGTGTGCCCTTTTACAAAAATGGTTTCAGGTTTCAGTGTTCAGGGTTCAAGTTTAGCCTTTGTGCTTTGTCTTCCTGACACCTGAAACCTGACACCCGACACCTCAAACTCTGACACCTGACACCTAAACCCTACTTTTTCACCATCTCAAGGTTTTTCTCTTCTTCATCTATCATCAGCTTTACAGGGTTTTCCCGATCATATTCTTTGGGAATGTGGCAATTGGCAGAACACTTTCCACCTGTGGGCGTCAGGGTAAAATTTATAGGAATCTCCCAGGTGCCGAAGGGGGTGAGTTTGCGAATGTGGCGCCTCTGAGAACCCATATGAACCTCGTGGCAGGCAACACAAGTCCGACCCTTTTCGCGGTTGACGTGAAGGAAGTGAAGGTTCCGGTCTCCATTGCGAAAATTGGTCAGGTATGTCGTGCGTTTGTCCAAAACCACGGTTTCCTTGTGGCATTTGAAACAAAGGGAGTACACCTCGAGATCAAAGGGATTGTAAAACTTCTTATCAAAATTGTACTTCAAATTCTTGGCCACATATCCCGCGTGGGGTTCGTGGCAGGTGCTGCAAATCTCTTGCTGGACCGGACCGTGCTTATAAAGAGCATTTTTCGTCTGTTGCTCCATTTTTTTGTGGCAGCTGAAACAAAGGGCCACATCTTTGGGCCCTCCTTTCAAAAGCTTGTTGTAATTGGAGGCATGGGGAGCGTGGCAACCAGCGCACCTGCCCTCGGCCACAGGTTTGTGAACTACCGTGGCACTGGCAATCTGTTTCATCACTTTTTCCGTTTTCTTCTTGTGGCAGTCGACACACAGGGTAAGTTCGTCTTTATTGAGGAGGAACTTGGTCGTCTTGGAGCCGTGAGAGTCATGACAGCCGATGCATCCTTCATCTTTAACGATCTTGTGCAGATACTTGGATTGGCCGATCAAGAGCTTCTGGTTTTTGTGGCATCTCCAGCATAAATCCACCCCCGTGCTGACAAGTCCGAAAGGAGGATCTTTCTTGATATTGGTATGGCAAATCAAACAGGCTCCAGTGGCCACCGGAGCGTGAACATATCTTACCTTGACCATCTCAATGTGACATTTTGCCGAGACACAGGATTCGCCTTCCTTTATAGGTGAATGGACGGGATGGTACATCTTTGATTTGGCCGCCAATTCGGCCACTCTCTGGGGCATTTTGGTTTCCATTGTCTGATCTTCAAGGATCTTAGGAGAAACCGTGGTCTTCTCCGGTTCTTGCGGGGTCAGTTCTTCAATCGCTTTCAGGTGAAACGCTCTCTCCTCGACACTTTTCAGCGACCTTGGAGCAGGAGACTTTTCTTTGATTGCAGCAGGCTCAGGTTCAGCGGTTGCAGGCACCGCTGCCTCCACCACAGGGGTGGCCGCTGCGGAGGTTTCTTGCTCGATCTTCGAGGCTATGGGGGCTTTAGACTCTGGTGATGTGATGTCCTCCTGAGGAACGGTCTTTACACACCCGACCAGGTACAAAAGAAATAGCAGCGAAGCCCCGATGGCCATCGCCCCGCAAGAGTTAAGACATCTCAGCACTCCCATTTTCCGTTTTTCCTTTTTTTCCACTCCCATAATGCACCCGTATTAACCCGGATATTTCACCAGTTGCCTGCTGCGACCGTGACGGCAATTCATGAAGCATCCGGGTTGGAGTTAGAGTTTACGAGACAGAATCCGCAAGACTTCCTTCCCTATTTCTCTTGTGAGGCCACTTTCAAGCCAAGAGGCAGTTTCTTGAAGCGGCCTCCGTATATTATTGGATCACCCTTGTAACCAAGAGCCTTGAAGTCGAGCCAATCGGTTGCGTTAATCTGACTCCGATCAGCTTTTCGGGTGAGATGTATCAATTTTTCGTCGATGCCAGAAAAAGCCAGTTCCTTAAAATCCACCCCGCCCTTCTTCTGATGGCAGCGCCCACAGGAAAGTTGGTTCCTCAGACTTTCATGGCACTGAACACAGGAAAGGGCAAACACCTTGGGTAGGACTTCATGATTGAGGCTGAGGTACATGACGGTCTCTACCCACTTATACTCGCCGCTGTAGGCCAGTCCGGAAGCCGCGGCTCCGGAGGCAAAGGATCTCTGCCAATCCAGGGTTTGCCAAAAACCACCAACCCCCGCCAGATGCGGCACCAGGAGGTAGTTGTACTTGGCATCGGCGGCCTGAGTGCCACCCATGATTTTAAAAGGATAAATCTTTGACTCCTGATCTCTCATATCGCCTACAGGTTCATTGAGGCTGGTAACACCTTCGGAATTGATCTGGTCGCCTAAAAGGTAACGCTTTACTTGGCCGTTGTACCAGGCATAAACCGGCTTGATTTCATGACCCCAGGTAAAGTCCCCTGCCTGCCAGGAGTAATCCGGCATGCCAAATTCGTCCCGTTTGACTTCGCGGTCTTTGTCTCCTGCAGTGGACCAATCCCAATAGGTCTTCACCGGGGTGTACTTGGCGTATACGGGGTGATGACAGGTCACACAGGCTATGTGGTCTGAGTGTTTGTTCAGGTGATGGGTCAATAAGGAATTTTCCTGGTGTGGAGCATCTGTGTGACAGTGGTTACAAGATCGGCTGCCTTCAGCCACAGGCAGGGCGATACTGCGGCCGCTGATCTTGTGGTTGCTTGTCTTGTGGCAATCATGGCACTGAAAACCCAAGCCTCCCATGTGGACATCGCAACTGCTGCCGTGAAAATCAAGAAGGGCGTTTAGTTTGCCGTGCCTGACAAAGTCCTGGTCACCACCTGAGAAATGACAGTTGCCGCAGCTTTTTCGACTGGGCTTGCCTACTTTTTTGGCAACCAGGACCAAATCCACTGAAGGGTCTGGCATACCTGCGGCTTTGAGATCTTTACTGTAAGTTCCGGTGGTATCGTGGCACACGAGGCAGTCGATCCTGGTTTGGTCGGCAAAGTCAAAGGTTGCGTCTTTCCAACCATAACCGGCATGACAGCCCGTACAACGAGGCCAGTTGCTGAAAACGCTCACGCAGAAATTGTTGACGGTTACAGTGGCCTTGCCCATATCTACCCGCTTGTCTTTACCCAGGGTGAATGGAGAAGGACCTTTCCACAGCCAGTGAGTGGAGCTGAGCATCTCCTCGCCTTGTGCAGGGTGGCAACGGAGGCACTCTTTTGTTACTTGGATTGGATCAGGCTTTCCGGAAAGCTCCACGAGGTCGGTATGGTCCCTGACTCTCTTTTCGTGGCAACCGCTCGAGCACCGGATGGGGCCCCTATGGAGCTGCTTGTGGCAGCCCGTGCACTGGCGGTGAATAGCACCTTTGAGCCCTACACGGTCCGGTGCTATGGGGTGGAAGGAATTCTGATGGCAGGCCGAACAACGCATGGTCTCCGAACCATCAGGCGCGTTTGGCCGATAATGATGACACACGGTACAATCATTTGAAATACTTGCATGCTTTCTGTGCATGAAGCGAACCGGCCCATAAAAATCATCTTCCTCGTTGATCAGAGGACTATTTATGACAAAGAAGTTGTACTCAGGAGGAATATCTTTGGGCCTCAGCCTGTAGGCAAGGCGGGCACGTCTTTCTGAAGCTGTTTCCTTGTAGACATCCTTGACCAGAGGTATTGTCTCCTTGGCTCGTTTTCTTGCCGAGGCCTCCCGATCATGCCATGCCCTGTGAACCGGCGGATTGGTCTTGACTACCGCATGTTTTGACTCGTCACCCCTATCTCTTTCAAAGATACTGTCAATAACACCTACCAAAACCTCTCTAAAGTCGGTTTTGTCAGCCCTATCAGCTTCAGCTTCAGCCCGCGCAATTGCCAGAACCGTTAGCAGCGACAGGGCAATCAAGCTTATCAACACAATTGTCGGTTTGCTTTTGCTCGAGCGCTTCATGATGACTCCTTTTCCATGCTGGCAAGACTGGGAGCGCTTAGCACAGGAAGATAGGTAACAGCCAGGCGATAAAAAAATGTGATACTGCAGAGCAAGCAGGCTGTTATCGCTATCTCGCTGATGGAGGGGAAGTAGGATTTGACCGCATAAGGAGGGTTGAATCCGATAAGAAAAACATTACAGCGATTCAGGGCAATTCCCAGTACGACAGTGGTGCAGGCGACAAACAGAGTATGCCTTTTTGCGCGCAGTCGCTGGCTCATCAACATAAACCAGGGAATGATCATTGCCAGCATCTCCACAATAAAGGAGCGGCTTTCAATTGAGCCATCAAATAAATAGACGTAGGTTCCCCGGAAAAGCATATCGCCGATTTTCAGGGTTATGTAGAATCCCAGCAAGTATTTGGTGACTCCCGTGAGGGGGGCCAAAACCTCCATTTCATCTGCCCGTTTAAATGAGGCGGTGGCCACTGTGGTTTCAAAAACAACCATGGGATAACCCGCAGCAATGGCCGAAGTAAGAAAGAGCAGGGGCAAAATGGGAGTGTACCAGAGGGGATGCAGCTTGGTCGGGGCGATGAGCATGAGCGATCCCAGCCCCGACTGGTGCATACAGGAGAGGACCACCCCGGCAATGATGAAGACCCACATGGTCTTGCCGAGTATCCCGTCGGCCAATGCCAAAAGACGCTCAAGCCGATCATTGAGAATGGCAAATGGCCCCGGGAGGTTCACCCTTCCTTTAAAACGCTCTACCACAATAGGAATGAATTCGATATAGAGAACGTGCGTATAGACCACCACGCACATGGCCACTTCAAAAAGAACCGAGTTTCCCTGCCAGAACAGTAGGGGTTTCGGCAGGGCCCAAGAACGTCCCACATCAATGGCAAGACCGATTGCCACAAAGGTGTAGCCCAGGGTGGCGGTCAACAAAGCCGGTCGAGTTACTGCCTCATACTGGTGCCTGCCAAAGATGTGGGCTATAGCTGCCGTGGTAAATCCACCAGCGGCGAGAGCCACACCCGTGGCTACATCGATGCCAATCCATAATCCCCAGGGATGCTGATTGTCCAGGTTGCTAACCACCGCTAAGCCTCCGATGTAGCGGGCAACGATAAAACAAAATCCCATCAACATGACAGCAAACAGGACCAGGACACCCGGGGTCCAGAACCTCATTTCAAGGGGGGCAGGTTTGGGGTGAGCATGAGAACTCATACGTATTCCTCCTGTGCAAGCAGTTCCGGAGCATGGTTGTTGATCTGCGCAGGATTAATTTTCCACATGACCCCTGCGAGAATGGTAAACAAGGTAATGGGCGCCCACATATAGGCAAAAATCGAGTGCTGGATGGTCTCGGTAAGATGGGGCATGGGATAATGGGGCAAACTCAGAAAGCCCAGCTTTTCAAATGGCTCCTTTGAAATGTACATCCAGGATGTTCCGCCCACTTCAGACTCGCCGTAAATTTTGTTGAGATAACGCATAGGGTTAGCTGCTATCTTCCGGCGGGTCACTTCCAGCAGCATCTGGCGGTTGCCAAAGGTGATTGCCTCCATGGGGCAAGCAGCAGCACAGCCGGGTTTTCCTCCCGTGCTGATGCGATCGTAACAAAAGGTACATTTTCGCACCCGGGGTGTGAGAGGATCAAAATACTCATAAGCAGGGATCTGGAAAGGACAGGCCACCAGGCAGTAACGACAACCAACACACTTGGATTTGTCATAGTTGACTGCGCCGTTGTCTTTCTTGTGCAAGGCGCCGGTGATACAGGCCGAAGCACAAGCCGGATCCTGACAGTGCATGCACTGGACTTTGACATAGGTGGGTATCAATTCGTTTTGCTCATCAAGCCTACCGGAGTAGTAGCGGTTTATTACCGTAAAAGCGCTGGTGCCGGGCCTGCGCTTTTGGTCGAGAACAGTCCGATCGTCGAGCCGTTCCTTTGGTGGCGGCAGATGGTTCACGCGATTGCAGGCCTGTTCGCAGGTTCGACAGCCAACGCAAGCAGTTAGATCCACTACGCAGCCGTAAGGATTCGGAGGGGCTTTCGGCTCCCGTGCAGCAAATGCGTTTCTGGCACTGCCTGTGGCAGCAGAGCTTATCATGGCTCCTGCAACACCTAAAAAATGGCGCCTGCTAATGTTCATCTTCAATCCTTTGGTTCCATGGTTGTCAGGAAAGTTTGATAATTTATATGAGGAAATGGCCTCTGTGCTTTACATAGTGCAAGTAAGTCTCATTTCAAGATTTGCTAATATTTACTTTTTGGCTAGGCCGGATTGTAAAAGCCCCACATGGAGATAGCCAGGTTTCCAGCCTCTCCAGCCGCGGTGACAGTCGAAGCACCGCGCAGTGGGTTTGGCGACATGCTCCGCATGCATCAGCTTTTTGTTGTCTTTTTCTTTAAGGTCTTTTTCCTGGAGGTGACACTGTTGACAATTCTCTTTTACGCCGCCAGCTCCCATTATCAAGGCGATGTTCATGGTTCTATTTTCGAAGTATTCCCGGTACGAAGCGCCTCCCACCGCCTTCAGCAGGTCAAGATGACACCCGGCGCACGAAACCTTTTCTCTCTTAAGCATGGCATGGGTAACCCGCTTTCCGCCGGTTTCCTGGATGGGCTTTGCAGGAAGGGTGTGGCATAGCTCACATTTGCCTCGGCCCTGGTTATATTCGGCGTTCTTGAAATGACAAAGGGTGCAGGATGCCTTGCTCACTTCAAAGTGTTTGTCTTCGGTCAAATGCTGGTGGCAGGAAGTACAACCCATCTTCATGCCCTCGATCTGTTTTTTCTCGTCGAAATGGGGTTTATGGACAAACTTTATTTTTTTCTCGCCCATCTCGATTCCTTTGGTCATGAAATCGTCCCCAGGCTTGCCGTGGCAGTCAGGTGTCAGGCAACTGGCATCAACGATAGTCGACCTTGTTTGAATTGATTCACCACCAATAGGAAGATAGCTGAAACGGTCTTGCATGTCGGCTGAGATGTTTTTGGGGATATGTTTGTCCTTTGCTGCTCCATTCATTTGGTGGGCTTGCTGCACCTTTTCATCGTATTGAGGCGGGTAATGACAGTCCACACAACTCGCTTTAATGTGTTTGCTCTTTTTCCAGAGTTCGTACCCCTTATTAAAGATGGCTGGATAGGTGAGCAGATGGCAATAGCCGCAGTAATACTGAGGTTTAGAGATTGCAGGCTGCGGCAGTTCAGTGACCACTGCTGCCTCTTGGTCGGCCCCCAAAGCAGAGACGGACAAGATCAGGCTCGCCACCACGGCCAGGACAACAAGCTGATGGATTCTTTTATCACTGCACATGGTCAGATACCTCTTTCTTATGATGGGTGCAAGGTCTCCCCTGCTAAGACTTTAGGTGGATATGGAAGAAGAACTTGAGCCTTCATACTTCTAAGGAGCTCTTCACCCAAAAGACCAACTCTTCCTCGTCAACCGGTGTGCCGAGACAGGCGTAAATGTGACTGCTCATGGCTTCTTGCAATTCAGGATGAAAAGAGCGACTAGAAAAACCTATGATGCGAAGTGAGGGGTTTTTTCTCTTGAGTTTCCTGATGAGTCTGTTATCTACGTGCAGGCTGTCCAGATCCAGAATTGCCAGGCGACAATCGCATCCCTTTATCCCCCCCGCTAAGTGCTCAAGTGAATCCAACAGCTCGATTGGATAATCCTCTCCTTCCAGGGCAGCGCAAAGCTCGAGGCAATTTTGTTCATTGGCACTTACAACTAAAATCGGATCTTGCATCCAGATCTCCAAAGGAATAACACTCTGTCCTGGTCACCTTACTGCCACCCTTATTGCGCAAATCCTGTGCCAGCAAAAAAGATTCGAAGGTTAAAGTCGGCCCGTTATTGGGAAGGGTCGAAGGAGATTTGTAGACAAATAATTGAAAACATTAGACAAAGCTGCTTAGATTAATGGAGGGTTAAATGTTGAAAAAAGCAAAACAGCTTCGTAGTTTAGAGAGGACTTGGTCCGGATGCTCGAGGTCGTCTGTAAAGATAGCTAACAGCATTTTTTTGAAATCAGATTTGCCATCTAATTTGTCATGAAATAATAATGCCTTAGCTTTGTAAGGAATCCTTACACGCAATTTTGCCTGTCAACTAACAGATGAGAATGGAAGGACTGGTCTAGTCTGGCGCTCAGCCGTCAGCAAAATATCATAAAAAACAAGGGTTTAAGCTGCTAGCTGATTGTCTCGCCGCGGCGGGACTGACTGCTCCATCCGGAAATCTACGATTTCCGGATGGAAACTTTCTGGAGTTTCCAATTCATAAATGAGGAATTTGTCGCAAGGTCGAGGAGATCAAGGGATTGCGCGGAGGCGTACTGTATAGTACGTCGCACAAGAAATCCCGCAGATTGATCCGCCTGCGGCGGAGTAAAGGCCCATTTATGGATGGAAACTAGTGAGTGGTAGGCTTAGTAATCTGATACCTCTTGAGCTTGTCATAAAGGGCGGTCCGGCTGATCCCTAGATGTTGGGCCGCCTCTTTTTTGACCCAACCGCACTTCTCCAGGGTTTCCAGCAGCAGATTCTTTTCCTGTTCCTCAATGGTGGGCAGTCGGTCAGTCAGAATGTGACTCCCATGGGCCTGGACTGTGGCGGGCAGGTCTGAGGCCTCAACTTGGCCTCCCTTGGCCAGTACGGTTGCGTGCTCAATACTGTTTTCCAACTCCCGGACATTGCCCGGCCAGTTGTAATCTAGGAGCAATCGCATGGCCTCGGGGGTAAATCCTTGAATCTCCTTTTCCTGTTCCTTGATGAACCTGCTGAGAAAATGGCGGGCCAGCAGGGGGATATCATTGCGCCGCTCCCTGAGTGCCGGCAAGTGGATAGGAATGACGTTGAGACGGTAGTAGAGATCCTCGCGGAAATTACCATTTTTCACCTCCTGGAGGAGGTCCTTGTTTGTAGCTGCAAGTATGTGCACGTCCACGGACAGAGTCTTTTCGCCTCCCAAGCGCTCAAATCTTTGCGACTGAATCACGCGAAGAAGCTTGATCTGGGCCGATGGAGCAATTTCGCCAATCTCATCCAAAAATACAGTGCCCCCATGGGCCTGCTCGAAGCGCCCGATCTTTTGGCGGATGGCTCCGGTGAAGGCGCCTCTCTCGTGGCCGAAGAGTTCGCTTTCCAGAAGGGTAGCTGGGTAGGCTGAGCAATTGATTACCACAAAAGGCTTGCTATGGCGAGGACTTCGTCGGTGAATGGCCCGGGCCACCAACTCTTTGCCGGTGCCGCTCTCACCCTCAATGAGGACGGTGGCGTCTGTGGGAGCAATGTCCTCAATCAGCTTGTAGATCACCTGCATTTTGGGATCCTTGCCAGTAAGGCCGCTGAATTCTGCCGTAGTCTCCACCCGTTTCTCTAGATCGCGTATTTCTTCTTCGTAGGATACGGCCTTTTTTATTGTTTCGGATGCATACTCCAGGACCAGTGCAACCATCTCGAGTGCCTTTTCGTCGCACAGGCAGTCCGCTTGACAGGTAATGACAAAAGCGCCTTCGAGCTGATCTCGAATTCGTAAGGGAATGATGGTCTGCCGGGCTGCCGGAAAGTAATCGGGTATGAGTGGGGGGTTGAACTTACTTTTGGGTGCTATAGTCATGCCATCCAGATCTTTCAGGATAGTCTGAGCGGTTTTAATCAGCTCTGGGTCTTCATTGGTAGAGATTCCCGCCTCCATCAAGGTGAAGAGCATATTGCGCTCGCTATTGAAAATATGAAGCAGGGTGTACTGGCTGCCCACAATGTTTTGCACTGCCTTCATGAGCAAAGAGCCCACTCCGTTGAGCGTCCGATAGGAGCCGATCTGTTTGAGCATACTGCAAAATGTGTCCATCTCGCTGTGTGCCCGTTCGAGATCCTCTTCGGCCTGCTTACGGTCGGTTACATCTGCGGCAATCTGCAACACAACCGTACGGCCGTCCACCCAGCGGATTGCTCGATCACGAACTTCGTACCATTTTCCGGTTGCCTGCTTTTGAAATTCTCGGAGATTCACTCCGGCTGGCTCACCATCAGGGGTGAGCAGTCTTTCCTTTGTACAGAAATCGCAAGGACCGGATTGACCATCCTGCATAACCTGCCAGCAGACCTTCCCGTCCACCTCGCCAAAAAGATCTCGAACATACTTGTTCCCATAAAGGATTTCGTACGTTTCCACATCCGCCACATAAACAGCGGCATCCAGGCTGTCCAAAACAGTAAGAAGTCTGCGATGAGATTCTTGAAAGTCCCTGGTCTTAACCTCGACCTGAGCTTCCAGAGTCTTGTTATAGCGAAAAGACATTGCCACGGCATAGGAACAGCCAAGAAGGATGGATATGGTAACGAGTGCTACCAGCAAAAGGTGTTTAACATAGGCTGAGCGGATCGACCTGGTTGCATCTTTCTTGGGTGCCCATACCCCTAATGTCCACATCTGTGGACCGAGGCGTACCGGCATATAGGCCATAAGCTTGTCTTCATTGTCTCTTGAATACTGACCAGTAGAATAATCGAACCGGTAGTAGGAATATTCTGCTGTGCCGGTATCTCCGGCAGTCATCTTCTCCAATATCTGTTGAAATGACGGAGACCCCTCGGCCTCTTTCAAAAGGTTTTTTCTGAAGAGCGAGCTGTCAGGCTCCCAGATTACCTTAGATCCGCTGTCGATGAGAAAAGCGTGTCCTCCCCCGGTAGACTTGACAGGGGCAACCAACTTGTCAATCAGGTAGTCTAAATCGAGGCTGCAGAAGGCCACTCCGGCAAATCGGCCAAATGGAGATGGTTGGCTCTTGTCCTTTCGGGCCGCAAACATAGGCACGGCTACTACCATCCCTGCTTGATCCGTGTCAACGGGCTTGGAGTCGATGAACCGGATGATGTAGTTTTCGGAGGAGGTCATCTCCTTTGCTTCCAGATAATACCTTCGCTGTGAGAAATCAGCACCCTCGGAATGAGGAGCACTTGCACTGAATCTCAAAACTCCATTTGCATCCAACACTCCAATGTCCTTTACTCCCAACCGTTCAAGTTCATGGATTTCCAGCGCCAACACATGTCTGGTTGTGATTTCATCAAAGCGAAGAACCCCTTCCATTCTCGCCATGGCGTGCATGGCCTCTGCCAGATTTCTGAAGTAGAGCTCGACCCCGCCAACTGCCCCTTTTGCCATAACCAATTGCCGCTGGTTGAACTCTTTCAAAGTCGCCTGCTCTGTGGCTTTAAAAGATTGATAGCCAGCTACTAGAATAACAGCTACCAGTAGAAGGCCACTAATGGCGATAAGCCATGGCCTCTCATTAAGTACCGTTATAACTTTATTTAGGTTCATGGTTTTTCCATAGCAAATAGTAAAGCGATGGCGCAAAACACCGACGGCGCCGTGAGACTGCTGAAAGCAGTCAGAGTTTGGCGGTGATTGACAAATTCTCCCTAGAAATGGAGTGGAGTAATTAATTTGATAATTAGAGAAAAATTACTACTAGTACCTCACCTATATATCAATATATATGCCAGAAAATCTGTGACTTGATACATTACTAAAAACAATAGGTTAGATATTTTTGCCCTTCCTCTACCTTGGTGATACTTGGTGAAATGACCAAATGTGATCGGTGATTTCACCCGGTGCGAAGGAAGAGCGCTAAGCGTAAGTTTCGAGGCGGATCATTGCGGATCTGGGATGTGGGATATGGCAGAGAGCATAGGGCATGGTGCATGGAGCATGGGGCCAAGGGTTGGAGGTTGGAGGAGCGCTACACTTGGGTTGGAAAGGCCAATCCAGCAGGCAGCTGGCAGCTAGCGGGCTTCGCGTCACTTGCAATCAAGGAGTCAGGAGGTCAGAATCCATAATTCAGACTGTGACTACGTTGTAAATTGGTAGTGGTGTCAGGAGGTCGGAGGTCAGAGATCAGATGTCAGAAAACAGAGAACAAGCTACCGTTTACCATTTACCGTTTACCGTTTGCCAAAATAAAAAAGCGGAGCCGAAGCTCCGCATGTTCCGTGAAAGACGAGTGGTGAACTCCTCACTCATTTCCATTGGGATCAATTATTAAGGTCTCTAAACGCTGCAACTTCTTTGAATCTATCTTTGCTTTGTCCGATCGCAGGTGATGGAGGATTTCCTTGGCTATAATCTGTCGGCTTTGGCTAGAAATTTTCAGAAAACGAACGCCCATACCACGGGGCGAAATAGCGTCGTCAGGCCCATAGATATTGGAGAAGACCACTTCAACTGTGGCTTGTATGGAAGAGTCCGAATTGGGGACGTCAATGGTCACATCGAATACTTCATGAAGCCGAAGTGGATTCGCGCATCCAATATAGGCTCCAGTTGGACTTAGGTTTAAGGTTACTCCATCTGCGGAGCATTCTTCAGTACTCATCGAGACTGGCCACTTGATCTTGGCTCTGGCGAAATGGCGATTGTCCATTTGTTATCCTCCTAAGCTATATGCTTGGATGCTCATACTGAAATAATCGTGCCAAATCATCTGGGCAACTAATTTTATATACCTTACAACTACTTAACTATAAATTAACAAAGAAATCCACCGAAGAATGGTGGAAAATAAATTCCACTTTTACCCAAATAAAGTAACACCAAGGAGACAGAGGTCAGAGGTCGGAAGTCAGAGGTCGGAGAGTCACTAGGAACTAAGGACTAGGCACTAGGCACGGCAGGACGACGCGGGGAGACGGTGAGACGGAGACGCGGAGATTTGGAATTGCGGATTTGGGATTTGGGAAGGCATAGGGCATGGGGCATGGAGCATAGAGTGAGAAGTCAGGAGTCAGATATAGTAATTTCGAATTTCGAAATTTTAACTCTATGCCCTATGCCCCTTGCTCAGTTCTACTGGCTACTGGCTACTGGATTCTTTGCTTTTTGAAACAAAAAAGCAGAGCCGAAGCTCCGCAATGTTTTGTCGTAAACGATGGCCCGTCCTTTAGCGACTTACTATAACTTCAGAATCCATCGCCTCCTCTGCAGGATACAACCAGTTTTGCTTACACTCTCTGGTACAGAAGAAATACATTCCATCGTCGCTGAGATGAACCGTCACAGGATCTTCTCTGGTAAAAGTCTTCCTGCACGCCACGCAAGTAAGCATCATTTTAGGTAACTCCCTATTTCATCGGCCTTCTACTATCTATCCACTAAGACTGTACCAAACTGCTAAAACTGGCCACCAGTGACAACTGGCTCTCGCAGTCCTCTGCGTAGCCGTGTCCACCACACATTGACGGTCAAGGTACGGTATGCTTCTCCACCCTCGCACAGGCAGAACAAGATCTGGCCATGACACTGGGGGCATTGTTCTACACCGCAACCAAGATGATGAAATCCACCTGTACCGACTAGGCACTCCGGGCAATTGTGGGGCAAGAGACTGAGCTGTGTTTCGTCTCCGAAGGGAATTTGCCCTTCTATTCTTTTCATACATGAATATGCTTTTTCTTTGTCCTGCTCACAAAGATCACAGACTCTCACCTTAGGGACTCCCTTTCTGTCGCCGTATTAAAAATGTGCTTGTTGAAATTTATACCCCTAGCCCGGATATTTCATGAGTTGCTGTCGCGAGACCACGAAGATGGCCGTGCCTGCCCGACATCGCGAGCCTGCTCGCTCAGGCGAGGCGGGCGGGCCACCTGGCAACCGTACCGCGGGATTGGTCCCAAGGCGTACCTGAACGGTACGTCGCAGGGGCCCACACCCGAGGACTCCAGGAAGGACGGCCAGATCCGTGGTCGCAGTCACGCCAGGGCGTGAATTCATGAAATATCCGGGCTAAAGTACCGATTATCAATCGAGGCAGATTCAGTCAAATTCGATTAGACCTGAAAAACGGTTTTCACATTCCCAAGTTATGCACAAGGACTAACTCAAGGTGAGCACAAGGAAATTTTGACTGGATCTGTGCAACATCTGGAAATAAATGTACATTTTCTTAACCTGTCATAAACTGAGAGATATTCTTACCTTAAATTTGTTATCTACATTTTGATTATTGCCGCATATCTTGGCTTTTCTTTTATTTTCTTTCTATTTCATACAAAATCAGCCCTTCAGACAAAAACAGAAAAACGGAGGCATCTCAGATTTTAGATTGCGGATTTGGGATCTCGGATTGCGGATTTGGAAAGGCATAGGGCATAGGGCATAGGGCAAGGAGTCAGGAGACAGGAGTCAGAATCCAGAATTCAGTAGGGACTACTTTGAATTTGATCAGTTTTGTCATTAGTGGTTTTTACCCTATGCTCTATGCTCCATGCCCTATGCTAAGCTACTGGCTAGTGGATTCTTTGCTTTTTGAAACAAAAAAGCGGAGCCAAAGCTCCGCTTTTTTGTTTTGTCACTCATTCTTTATGCCGGTTCTGCTGACAACTCCGAAGTGCAGTGTCCACAACGTATGGCTTTGATGGGTATCGTCGATAGACAGTGAGGACACTCTTTGGTTGTGGGTTCCGCTGGCGGAGCCTCTTCTTGGCGCTTCATTTTGTTGAGGCCACGAATCAGCAGAAAAACCGAAAAGGCGACAATGATAAAGCTTATGACAGTATTTGCGAACATACCGTAGTTGATTGTGACCGCACCGGCCTTCTGTGCATCTACAAGGGCAGCATAGGGTCCAGCGGTGGCGCCTTGTTTTAGAACGATGAAGAGGTTGCTGAAATCAACATTGCCCAAGAGCAAGCCAATTGGCGGCATGATGATATCGGCGACGAGTGATTTAACAATTGTACCAAAGGCCGCACCAATGATGATACCTACAGCCATGTCAACTACGTTGCCTCTCATGGCAAACTCTTTGAATTCTTTTAGCATCTTTTACTCCTCTTTTTTCAGATTCTTGAGATTGTCCACTGAACCTCATCTAGCCTATATTAGACTGTTAATCGCATACTCCACTAGTAAAAATTATAGCTTGTTAATGATAAGGTTGACCACACAATGTTCAATACGAAAAACCACCATTTTTTTCGGGTAGAGGAGAAAAAGGTACGGATTGAGGAGAGGCACAAGGCACAGGGCGCAAGGCTCAGGGCTATTTGGGTCACTACGCTTCGCTGTCATTAGGCTGCGCCGTCATTACGCTACGCTGTCACTTGTTGTAAGAGGAACAGCGCAGAGCGCATAGTGTTTTGTTGATTAGTTGATTAGAGAATTAGTTGATTCGTTAAAGTCTTTGAAAGCGTTCACACGGCGAAATAATAGGAAAGTTTCTATAACAACGATTTAATTTTGCCTTCTCCTGTGAAACTCATTGTACGGCCATGATGCCAGAACAAATGTACCCCTTCCTTTGGCTGAATTGATAACAAAAGTTCCACCCGAGAGTTCTGTTCGCTCTTTCATACTGCCAAGCCCAAATCCCCTTTCTGAACTTTCAACAGAGCGGGCCTCCTCCACATCGAAGCCGCAGCCGTTATCCTCTATGGCCAATTGGATGGTATTGTCTTTTTTCGCCAGAGAGATAGTGACCATGTTTGCCCCACTGTGTTTTGCCACGTTATTCAAGGCCTCTTGCAGGACTCTGTAGAGTACGATTTTCAGGGGATTAGGAACGTCACTTTCTTCTGCGCTTATCTCTCTCTTGATTTCCACGGTTGAGTAGGTTGCTTGAAATTCACGGCATAACCAGGCAATGGTGGCCAAGATACCAAGGTCATCCAGGGTCGAGGGCCGCAGGTCCATTGTTATTCTTCGAACTTCTTCAACGGTGCTTTGAATAACGGGAATGAGGTTGACCAAGTTACTGACACTCGACTCGGTAGAACCTTTGGCCAGTTGCCCGAGGGCATCTTCGACTCTAAACTTGATGGCACTCAATGATTGGCCAATACCATCATGGAGTTCTCGGGCTATCCTTCCCCTTTCCGTCTCCTGAGCTGTGAGAAGTTGGGATGAGAGAAGTCTTAGTTCCTCCCCTGATTTACGGAAAGCCTCCTCCGCCCTCTGGCGCCGAATACCCAGGGCAATCTGATCCGCCACTGATGCCAGTGCGTTAAGGGTAAACTCACTAAACGGTTCTCCGGCGAACATCGCCATCACCCCAACTAGGCTGTCTGCAAAAACAAGAGGATAGCCTGCAAAAGCAACCATCCCCGTCCTTTTTGCCCAGTCGTGGTCAACAATGTGAGGGTCACTTAGGATGGCATTGGAGATCTGCGGTTGGCGTTCCTGGGCAATGATGCCGACCTTTGATTCCCCCATAGCCACACGGCTATAGGAGCCGTCAATACTGGTGTAAAGCCCAGCGCTGGCTTGCAACTCAAGCATTTTTTCCACTTCATTATATGCCCAGATGCGAGCGAATGCCGCACCAAGGTGCTCAATCAATGCCTCTGTGCATGGCTGCAGGAGCGTCCTCAAAGTGTCGCCCTTGGCGAGGGCCACACCCACCTCTCCCCTCAACCCTTCTAGTCGAATCCGTTCAGCCAGTCCCTCTTCTGCCTTCTTGCGCTCCTCTATTTCCTGCTTCAGTTGTTCGTTAGCTTTCATCAGGTCGGCAGTGCGCTCTTCCACACGTCTTTCAAGCTCAAAGTGGGACTCCCTCAGTGCAGCTTCTTTTCCCCGCAATGCCTCCTCGCTTTGCTTCAAATCCCTGAAAAGCAAGTCATAAGGTTTTGTCAGACCAGTTTCGATTATGGCCTTGTAGATGAGATAGAACGATATGATCTTGCAAAAATGGCCGAACAAATTGGAAATGCCATAAACGCTGATGTAAAAGGTGAAGGCTAATTCAGCAGCAATGGTCAAAAAAATCGAGGCAACCAACAATTTCAAGACGACCTTGTCAAACTCTTCCTGTTTTCTGACCAATAGGGCTATGGAGCAAATGAGTATGAGGCAGATGATGTATTCACTACTCTTTTTAAAAGGGGTCAATCCGACCCCTTCAACAAAACAGTCAGGAAAAATCCGCCAATGGAAGATGGATGACAGCAGCATGACAACTACAAGAAAGTAACCCATTAATACGAAGCTCGATCTCAATTTGCGGCCCAAGACTAGGGGCGCAATGAGAAGAGAAAAGCTTTCGATGTATCTAGCTGCAATCCATAACTGAGTCGGTAAATTGGCGCCATGAGCTTGAAACACGCCCATACCTTTGTAGGCCAATGTGTGGAGCAAATCGAGACCGCCCACGAACAGGTAGGCTATGCCGATAAATAGAAGGTAGTTGTTGTCTAAAAACTGCCTAGAATTCCAGGCAATCATGAAAATCCCACAGGCCACGACAATACTGAAGATCTCAGATAGGCTGTGGAAAAGAAGGTAGCTATAGAGGCTTGTGAGGTAAAGTCCTGACAAGAGCAAAACCCAGGAAAAGACAATTATAAATGGGTTTGGAATAACAACTTCTCTTTTCATAATTGTCCTCAATTGAGCAATTAGTCAAAGGTATTAATGTTAATCCTGTGAGGAGTAAAACCTCAGGACTGTCGCTTTGGTTTTCTTAAGGGAACTCTTGACTAAGTATCAGATTACAACACTGTGGTCGGAGGTGCAAGGGGAACGGTTCCACCCTTAAAGGCAGAGAGCATGGGGCATGGAGTAAAGCGAGACGAGCGAGACGAGAGGTCGGGCGAGACGGGGGAAGAAGAAAGAGGTCAGAGGTCAGAGGTCGGAAGGCAACTAGGCACTAGGGACTATGCACTAGGCACCACAAAGTAAGAAGTCAGGAGTCAGAATCCAGGAGCCAGGAGTTAGGGGTTAGAGGTCGGCAATGCATCATCTACCAAGTAGGGTCGTATGGAAAAAGTCGGGGAGGATAAGGAGGATCCCCATAGGGATAATATCTTGGTCGATGGTAATAGTATTCAGGCCATAGGTGTATTTCCCGGCTCTCTATGTTCAGACACTTATTTGGACAGCGTTCATCATCTGCAATGGTGAGGCCGACAACAATTCCAGCCACAGTAATCTTGCGGTATTTTTTGTAGACTGCAGGATCGAGATAATCTTTGTGCAAAACAATAAATCTTCCCTCTGACTTATCCTTGGATTTGGGTTCATACCGAAAACCCAAAGGTGCTTGCAAGGCCAAAATGCTCGTTTTATCAGCCAGCTTCTCTGTCTGCAAAATGTAGCCACCCACAATTACAGTCTTGCCAACATAAGAATTTGTTTCCCTCATTAGTGTTTTGAATTCTACAGGTGGTTCGGCTTCTTTCCTCACCTGGCTGGATATGACCGAACATGAGGCGGTGAAAAGCAGCATTGTCACAAATACAGCAGTTTTCAGTTCGCGCATAATTGTAAAAGCGGGACCTCCATAGAATATTAACCAGGATAACGTTGCCGAAGTTGCCACACGAGAGTGGGATCAGTCCCTGTTATCAGACCGCTTCGATGGTAGAGGGAGGCTTCGATGTTATGTTGTAGGTAACGCTGACGATTCCAGGCACCTCGCTAACTATCTCGTGGGCGATCTTTTCAAGAATTTCAAACGAGATCAGCGTGGGTGTTGCGGTTCGCGCGTCGACGCTGTCCCAGCACCGCACCTCGATCTGCTGACCGAAATCGCGCTTGCCGTCTCGCATACCGGTGACGCGGTCTTCATGAAGAATCGCCATATACTGAAATGCATCCGTGTCTTTGAGCAAACGCTCCACAACGATGGTAGCCTTGCGGACCGTCTCGATACGCTCTTGGGTCACCTCGCCTATCACCCGTGCCGCCAGCGCCGGCCCCGGGAACGGGATGCGCTGGAATAGCGCGGTTGGAAGCCCGAGGGCCTTGCCTATCTTTCTAACACCGTCCTTGCGAAGTTGAATGAGTGGCTCGACGATGCGGTAGCCAAAAGCCTCCTCCGGGTCGATCCCAAGTTGCTCGAAGACATTGTGCTGCCGCTTGATCCCTGCAACGGTCTCGTCCACATCCGTTAGAATGGTCCCCTGGAGAAGGTATTTCGCTCCACTTGCTTTGACGAGCCGGCCGAAAACGTCTCGATAGAAGGCCTGGGTAATTGCCTCGCGCTTCTCTTCGGGGTCAGTTACTTGCTTGAGAGCCGCGAAAAACTCTTTGCGCGCATCGACTACTTCGACCGTGACGCCGAGCTTTCGGAAAAAACCCACGACCTGCTCGGCCTCTCCCTCGCGCATGAGACCATTTTCAATAAACACGGTCTTAAGTTGATTACCCAAGGCTCGATGGCCGAGCATCGTTACCGTAGACGAATCAACTCCTCCCGAAAGGGCGTTGATCGCCATTCCGTTTCCAACAACGGTCTTGATCTCTTTTACCTTCTCATCTATAAAGTTATCCGTTTTAAGCTCCCGCGCCGTGATCTCCTTAATCATGGGACAACCTCCTTTGCATCTGTAGCCTTAGGTGACGCCTGACTATGAGTCAGGTTATTCTATCCTCAACCCGATAGCAGGCAACTTTAACCCACCACCATAAATGTCATGTGGAAAAACCTCTGAGTAGGCAATATTGGCATCTCTGGCGAGCCAATTCAACAAAAAATCATCACCTAGCCCGGATGTTTTATGAATTGCTGTCGCGAGACAATGAAGATGGGCGTGCCACCGGGTAACCGTCCCGCGGTACCGCGGGATTGGTTCCGAGGCGTACCTGAAAGGTACGTCGCAGGGTGAGCTTGTCCTGAGCCTGCCGAAGGAACACCCGAGGACACCCGGAAGGACGGCCATATCTAGGGTCGCAGCAAGCGAGTCATGAAACATCCGGGCTAAATTTGGATTGGGTAACTCAAAAGGAAGGAACTCCTATAGGCCGGACACACTTTTTCAGGCGACCTAAAGAATAGGTTTGCCTTGCACTTGGCGCATTTGACCGGGTGGACCTCGACTCGCCTGATTTCTGCGGAAGCCCTATAGCCACTCATTAGTAAATGTATTTGATCTTAGGAATATCTTTCGGTTTCAGATGTATTGCGAAATTGTTTTTATAATAGTCTGAGCTTCACCAACAGAAGGTCTCATAAAACAAACTCTCAATTCACGGGATTTTGTTTCAGCCTCAGAGGTCCCAGTATTTGCCCAAACAACCCTGGCGATAACAGATACTAACCGACTTTCATCGTATAGCCCTTCGCTATTCAACCTGATCCAGAGTGAATAGTATTTACCAACACTAATAACCGGAAAACCATTACCAGACTTTGCCCCCTTTGGCAGTTCAATAAGTGCGCCTCCCAGACTAAGGTTTATAATCTCACCTTGTATGAGGCCATAGGGCGTCATCAATACAAGTGGCAATTTGATGTCTACTCTTAGATGGCGGCGTTTTTCAGTTTGCATATGTAGCATGTGAAGGACTATTGGTCGGTAGCGTAATTTTGTTACTTCAGTATAAGGTATTAGATTCGCAGTGGATTACTATGATGGGAAAAATATGCAAGAAAAATGCCCCCGCTGACCAACCAAGCAGTTGAAGCCAACAGGGGCTACCCGCAAGGAGCAAAGAAGGTAACCCTTACAAATAAGCCACTTTCTTATTTTTCAACCAAGTTAAATTTAGAAGCAAACCACCGCGGAAAAAATTACAGCTCACCAACCTAAGACGGCACTGCCAAAAAGCTTATCCCATTTATTCAACAGCTCTTCATCCATGATAAAAGCAGCTACCAATACAAAGAGAATTGCTATGGTAATAAGAAAAGGAAAAAGTATGTCATCCAAAGATTTTACCTTGTTCTTGTTATCTTTGGATTCTGATTTCATGGCCACACCTTTTCTATATATTTCGTATTATTATCTCTTTTTAGATTGATAGAAGGCAAGGGAAAAAAGCCCAGGTGAGTATAGCTGGCAGCTAGCGCTGCGCTGTCATTTGCCTTCGGCGTCATTAAGTCATTACGCTTCGCTGTCATTGGGCATAGAGCATAGGGCATGGGGCATAGGGTAGATTGCAGATTGTAGATTGCGGATTTCGGATTGCGGATTGGGGAAGGCATGGAGCATGGGGCATGGAGTAAAGCGAGACTGGAGGTCGGGCGAGACGGGCGAGACGGGCGAGACGGGGCAGAAGACAGAGGACAGATTGCGGATTGCGGAATTTTTAGCTGACAGCTGAGCGCTGATAGCTGACGGCTGAATAGAACCGGCTAAAACAAGCAGCGGTTTATGATAGCACAGTGGGACGGAAATGAGACTACAATTGAGTAAGGATTCTATTAGAAGTATAGCTAAAGAATCTTGAAGCATTCTCAAGAGGCTGTGTTACTATGGCGTATAGACAATAATACCATCTGAAGTTCCCCTTTAGAAAAATCGGCACGGAGGTTACAGCGATGAAAGAATTGGTCAAAATCATGGCGCAGGCACTGGTGGACTATCCAGATCAGGTGGAAGTAACTGAGATCGCTGGAAGAGATACTTCAGTGATTGAATTGAAAGCAGCGAAGGAGGACATGGGCAAGATAATCGGCAAAAAAGGGCATAATGCCCAGGCCATGCGAACTATCTTGAATGCTGCGTCGAGGAAACTCAACAAGCGTGTGGTTCTTGAGATTATTGACCGGTGATGACGAGTACAGGCCGAATAGCGGAAAAAGGGGAAGTAGTTTAGATGGCCAAGGTGATGGGAAAGTGGCTTTGCTTTAACTTTACCTGCGACTGTAAAGAAAGTGTGCCATGGGAGAACAAAGCAAGACTAAGAAGGCGCAAGGAACATCCTTGAAACGAGTTCCGCTTATTTGCACAGATTGTGGTTGCGATCTGGGCCGCTCGTCCGCTGATAATATATTTCTTCTAAAGGACAAGGTTTATTGCCGTGGATGCAAGGCAAGTTATCTTCACGCTAAGAGTTTGGAGGATCTAACGGTAAATTCGCTAAAAACCAGATAGACGGGGAGAAAGTGAGACGAGATCGATGGGGAAAGGGTAACAAGTCCTTAAGAGGGTTAAGACTGAGACTGCTTGTCTTGAAGTAGCCGCCGCAGGAAGGGCTGCCAGAAACAAATTTCATACAACTTAAAAATCTTGGTCCAGTGACCGCCAAGCCGACACCACACATGTAAGGGATGCAAATTGTGCTGTAGCTGCTTTTTCATTCGAGATCTCTCTACCCTACCCTTTTCCCCGGTCATATTACTCAAGGCAAGGTAGTGTCTCAATAGGGCAAAGTGTGTATTTTTTACAGATATACGCAGTATTTAGTATGGAGATTTACTAGAAGAATGGGGCAGAGGGTTGGAGGTTGGAGGAGCGCTGCGCTTTAGGTTGGAGGCAGGGGTCAGAGGTCAGAGGACGGAGGACAGACGACAGAGGTCGGAGGTCAGAGGTCGGAAAGTAACTAGGCACTAGGCACCAAAGCTTAGGCTCACTATGCTGCGCTGTCATTTGTTGTGAGAGGTGTTAGGAGCTGATCTTATCCACTCATCTGCGACCATGGAGCTCCCGCGGTCCATTCAAATTGGAAGTCTACTCCGCGAGCGGCGGCATTTAGTGGAGGGATGAGAAACACTCTTATTTCGTCAATGATCTGCGGCAGCTCGAGTGCTATGTCCTCCAGTCCACTGCGATTCAGAAATGCCTTCCACTGCGTCCCCTTTTCAATATCCATAGCGAATTCATTGCTCAGCGCTGTAGGGATCGACTTGGGAATCTTGGTCCGGCGCCGTTTAAATGTTGCCCTGATGGCCTCAGCAAGCTTTGGCCCTTCAAAGCTAAATTGCCTCAAGATCATCCTGATTTCGTAGAAGTCCTTCATGCGACTGTTCAACATTCCCAAAGCAACCATGGCCTGGAGTTTCTCAGCAATGACTGTCTCGACCGGATAGGCAAGGATTCTGGGCGCCGGCAAGTCCAGAAGCGTTGGATAAGTGATTTTCAGTGCCCCCGGGGTTACCGCATCGCCGAGACCTATATCAACTTGGACACTGATACGAGCATTTCCCAGATTGGCGCTCAGTCTTATACGCTGACCCTGATACTCATGAGTTTCACGGATCTCAGTCACCTGAATGCTCTCGGGGTCAAACTCGAGACCATCAGGCTCAACCTTCACCTGGCAGATTTCCTGGAATATGCTGACCAACTGCTCTGGAGAAGCATCTCCTTGTCCTGCAAAGCCGATATCCCGGGTCGGTCGATGAGAACGATCCATCCAGATATTCAAGAGCATGGCTCCTTTGAGGATGAACTCCCCTGAATGCTTTGAACGAGACAATCGATAGAGGAGTCTCTCTGCTGCGTACCAATTAAGTACCAGCTGGAAATCATCTCCCCTCTCTCGGCTCAAGTCGTAAAGTCTCCGCCGAATCGAAGCGGTAATGTTTGCTGGGCTTTCTTTACTCACAGTAGGCCTCCAGATAAGGCTTCATCACCTTTGCAACCCGGCAGACTTTAGCGTATTGCCACAGTGCGTCATTGGTACATTTTCTCTGGCCGCGACAATCGCGAAGAGCCTCCATGGCAAGGTCAAGGCCGATCTTGTTCCTGTATTTGAAACAATCCGCCACTGTCTTGGCGGGGCAGTACACCTTGACCGGAACCCCTTCAATTATGTGCTCCTCAAAGCCCTCGCTGAGGGCCTTTCCGGAAAAGCGCACGATACGAAGCGGTGGGTAATCAATGCGGGGACGGGCGGCCCTACGGTCAAGGGCCATCCATATCTCACGCGGTGCTTGCGTCCCTATCCCATGAAACTGCAGCGCCGTAAGCAGACATGCCACCCCCTGTGGCATCCACTTTGCCGCTTGCGCGAGAGCGTGATGTTCTGAGATATCGGCATCAGCTGCTATGTAAAGCCCACGGCTCGTGCGGATTAGGAGTCCTTGCTGGTGAAGCCGACGGAGGTACTCAGAATGTATACCCCGTGAAGCCAGATCACTGACCCGCAGGACACCCATCTCTTGAGCTAGCTGCAGCACCTGCTCTTTCTTTGTCGAGTTTTCTGTCATGTGTAAAACTATATATGTTTATATAAAAATGTAAAGCTTTTTACACATTTTTTTGAAGTAATAAGACGGGAGACAGAGGTCGGAGGACAGAGGTCGGAGAGTCACTAGGCACTAAGGACTAGGCACTAGGCACCACAAAGAAGTAGTCAGGAGACAGGAGACAGAATTCAGGTTTCAGCTTTTGTGTTTCTCTTCCCTGACACCTGACACCCGACACCTAATACTCTGACACCTGATCCGCCTCCGGCGGAAAACCTGACACCCTGAGATTTGTTTCTTGAGATGGCTAGTTGCGGAATTGAAACAGGCAAAACTGACGAAACCGGCTAACCGGCTAAACCTGGATGTCCAGTCATCTGGATTTCCAACGCCCCGGATCTTTTTTCTCAGGCTGCAAATGAGATATGGCCCGAGATGGAATTAGCCGTTATAGTTTCTGCAGCTGATTTGATATAATTCGTTGGCGATTATTCGAAAGTAACATTACCAGAGCGAGGGATATCCATGGCAACAGCAAAACGAGCAAAGGCAAGGAAGCCAAAAGGTGAGAAGAGCCGCACCGGCCTAAAGGTAGAGACTCTCAAGCGCGCTTTCGAAGAGAACCTCTTTTACACTCAATTCAGAATTGCCAGAGTCGCAACACCCAACGACCGCTACATGGCTTTGGCTTTCACTTTGCGGGACCGCTTGGCACACCGCTGGATCAACACTGTTGAAAGCTTTTTAAAAGAAGACGTCAAGATTGTCTGCTATCTATCGGCAGAATTTCTCCTGGGGCCTCACCTGGGGAACAATCTGATCAACCTGGGCATTTATGACATCGCGCGCCAGGCTGTGGAGGAAGCGGGGTTCGACCTCACGGAGCTTATCAACCAGGAGGAGGAGCCCGGCCTGGGGAATGGTGGCTTGGGGAGACTGGCCGCCTGTTATCTTGACTCTCTGGCCACCCTGGAAATACCTGCTGTTGGATACGGTATTCGCTATGAGTTCGGCATCTTTGATCAGGAAATCCGCAACGGCTGGCAGGTCGAGATTACTGACAAATGGCTGCGTTTTGGCAACCCCTGGGAGATACCCCGATCGGAGATCACCTTTAATATCAACTTTGGCGGGCACACGGAAGACTACTACGACGCGGAAGGTCGCCTGCGGGTCCGCTGGTTGCCCCATAGAGTTGTCAAGGGTGTCGCCTATGATACGCCCATTTTGGGGTACAGGGTAAACACCTGCAACACCCTGCGCCTCTGGAAGGCAGAGGCGTGTGAATCCTTCGACTTTCAGGCTTTCAACCTGGGCGATTACTATGGTGCCGTGGACGAGAAGCTCTACTCCGAAAACATTACCAAAGTCCTCTACCCCAATGATGAGCCGATTGCGGGCAAGCAACTTCGCCTGGAGCAGCAATACTTCTTTGTCTCCTGTTCTCTCCAGGACTTGATCCGAATGCACCTTCTCAGAGGTAAAAGCCTCGATACCTTCCATGAGAAGTGCGCAGTGCAACTGAATGATACTCACCCATCCATCGCCGTAGCCGAATTGATGCGCCTTCTCATGGACGAGCATCAAATGGATTGGGACAAGGCCTGGGATGTAACCCGAAACACCTTTGCTTACACCAACCACACCTTGTTGCCGGAAGCTCTGGAGAAGTGGCCCCTCCCTCTGTTTCGCAGCGTTCTGCCAAGGCACCTGGATATCATTTACGAAATCAATCGACGATTTCTCAATGAAGTTCGAGTGAGATATCCTGGCGATGGAGGGGTTGCCTCACGGTTATCGCTGATTGACGAAGGTGGAGAAAAGTACGTGAGGATGGCCAATCTGGCATGCGTCGGCAGCCACGCCATCAATGGAGTTGCCGCACTTCATACAGAGCTGCTCACACAAGATGTCCTCAGAGACTTCCACCAACTCTGGCCCGAAAAATTCAGCAACAAAACCAACGGGGTCACCCCGCGAAGATTCATGGTCCTGAGCAACCCCCGCCTCAGTCAACTAATCACCGATAAGATTGGCGACACCTGGGTCAAGCACCTGGATGAACTCAGGAAGCTAGAACCCTTCGCTGACGACAAAGACTTCCGTAACAAATGGCAGCAAGTGAAACTCGAGAACAAGCGCGTCCTTGCCGGTCTCATCCAGGACCGCACCGGTATCTTGGTTGATCCTGACTCCCTTTTTGACATCTTGGTGAAGAGGATCCATGAATACAAGCGACAACACCTGAATGTGCTGCACATTATCAGCCTTTTTAACCGGATCAAGAAGGACCCATCAATCCAGATTACACCCAGGACTTTCATCTTCGGCGGCAAGGCCGCACCAGGGTATTTTATGGCAAAGTTGATCATCAAGCTCATCAACTCGGTAGCAGCCGTGGTGAACAAGGACCCTGATGTGGCCGGTCGACTGAAAGTGGTCTTTTTCCCAGATTTCAACGTGAAGAACGCCCAACCAATCTACCCGGCCGCCGACCTTTCAGAACAGATCTCTACTGCCGGCAAAGAGGCCTCGGGCACAGGGAACATGAAGTTTTCCATGAATGGTGCCTTGACTATCGGGACGCTCGATGGTGCCAACGTCGAGATCAGGGAGGAAGTTGGAGCGGATAATTTCTTCCTTTTCGGGCTAACAGCCGAGGAGGTCCATAAAGTAAAAACCAAGGGTTACAACCCTCAGGAATACTACAATTCCAACACTGAGCTCAAAAAAGCGATCGACCTCATTGCCTCGGGCTATTTCTCTCGAGGTGATTTAGGCCTGTTCAAACCGCTGGTTGATTCGCTGCTCCATCACGATGACTATCTGGTTCTTGCCGACTATCAATCGTATGTTGAATGTCAGGAAAGAGTGAGCCAGGCTTATGTGGACAAGGAAAAGTGGACGAGAATGTCCATACTGAATGTAGCTCGGATGGGCAAATTCTCCTCGGACCGATCTATAAGGGAATACTGTGAGGACATCTGGAAGGTCAAGCCTGTTCCAGTAGACTTGCACGAATACGAGCTGTAGAGTTTGTGTTAGCAGATTTGGGATTGCGGATTGCGGAGAGGCACAAGGCACAGGGCGCAAGGCTCAGGGCTCTTTGTTGATTAGTTGATTAGGGAATTAGTTAATTCGTTAAATTCATTAAATCCTTCAACCGCAGACCCACGCAGACGGACGCAGACTGTTTTATCTACCGCCCGCTCCCCTTTCCCGCTATAGCGGGACTCAGGGTCGCTCGAGACCACAGAGCACGCAGAGAAAATCTTTACAGTACATGTGGTAAGACCGCTCCAAGGTTCCCGCCGAGCGGGGATTCCGATAAATCGGAATCTGTAGGTAGCCCTTTAGAGCCAATAAAAAGTCAGCTTATTATTGGCTCTAAAGGACTCCCCACCAAACCTTCGAGCGTTCCCACCAGGACTCGTAATGCTACCTCACTTCTTTTATTGAGAGACCGCGGAGGGTACTGAGCGCACTGCGACAATTAATCTCTTTGCAAACAACAACGTCGTGAGTCGTGCCAAGTTCCAGTATGGGAAGCGCACGCCTACCTTTTGACCACAATAACCGGTTTTTTGCAGTGCCGAATGACGTGTTCTGAAACTGAGCCCAGAAGCATTTCTGCGATATTACTTCTGCCATGAGACCCCAGGACGATGACGGATACGTCCTCTTGCTGTTCCACCTCCAGGATCTTCAACTTGGGAACCCCTTTTTCAACCCTTAGTTTGACAGAGAACCCTGCTGCCCTAAGTTTTGACTTTACAGGTTTCAGTTCCTCTTTCGCCTCTTGCTCCAGTTGCTTACGGACGCTGTCAAAAAACTTAATCTCATCTTTGCCGGCCCAGGAGATGCCATGTGTAAGCTCGGTTCTTTTCTGGTCGATCACCCGCAAGACAACCACCTCTTTCACGCCGGTTTCTCGCATACCCATAATGAAGGCCAAAGCTTTTTTTGACACATCAGAGAAATCTGTTGGGTAAAGTATTTTTTCGAACATCTGTTGCCTCCTGCTAATTGGAGTATTTTCTCGAGGTCATTTTCCTGGCAATTATTCTCAAAAACTTAGCTGCACCATGATTTATCCTTGCCTATTCCAATATAAGCTGAGGCAAGGGATGTGCCAGAAACGACAGCACCCATAAGGTGAGATTAACCAATTAATATGACGGCGAATTCCTGGATGACTGCGGGATTAACCCTCCTGGTCAAGGATGAAAATCTGTCAGAATTTCTTACAGACTGTAAAAGAGAATTTGTCAATTAGTTGATTCGTCAAATGGTCAAATCGTAGAAGTCGTCCGGTCCAGAGGTCAGAAGTCAGAGGTCGGAGGTCAGAAGGCAGAAGACAGAGGGCAGAAGTCAGAGGTCGGAGGTCGGTTTGCGGAATTTTTAGCTGACAGCTGAGCGCTGATAGCTGACGGCTGAATAGAACCGTCCAAACTGGCGAAACCGGCTAAACAGTCAGTGGGGAATGATACGCTAAAGTGGTAATTCTCTTCCCACAATCGACATATTATTACCTATATTTCTCGCCCGAGCATTTACTCCTCTTCCGCTAAGTATTAGAAAACAAAAGAGATATTTGATACACGCAAGAAGGCACGCTTTTTGTTTACCAAGTGTGAATCATGGCTTCGGTTCACTACGGCGCACAAATACTAAATGCTTGCGGGTGCCGAGAACAGAAGGCTCATGTACCTATCTCACTACAATTTGAGAGAAAAACCCTTTCAGCTTTCTCCAGACCCCAAGTTCCTCTGGCTTGGCGAGCAGCATAAGGAGGCCCTTGCTACTCTGGAATATGGGATACGTGCCACCAAGGGTTTCATCCTTCTCACCGGTGACGTCGGCACCGGTAAAACCACACTTATAAATGCCATAATCCGCCGCTGGAAAGAAAACAGCGTCATCGCCTCAGTATCTGATCCTCAAATGGAAATTATAGATTTTTACAACTTCCTTGCTCACTCGTTTAAGATGGGCAGGCGGTTCGAGAGTAAAGGAGATTTTTTAGTAAAATTTAGCCATTTACTTTTTACTATATACAGAAACAACAAAAAGTTGGTGCTGATAATTGATGAAGCACAGAGATTGAATCATGAACTTCTCGAAGAAATACGCCATTTATCTAATATTGAACTACAAAATAACAAGCTTTTGTCAATTATTCTGGCCGGGCAGAATGAATTAAATGATATTTTGCGGCAGGATATCAACCGGGCCATAAGGCAAAGGATAGCCATCAATTACCATCTCAAACCTCTGACTAAAAACGATACCAAAGACTACCTCAGACACCGTCTCAAAATTGCGGGCACAGAAAGGAAGATTTTTAAAGCTGATGCTCTGCCTGAAATTATGTTTTTTTCAAAAGGCTATCCCCGTTTGATTAACAGCATTTGCGATCATTCCCTTTTGACGGGATACGTCAAGGGCGTACATGAAATCGATGCAAAGATCGTAAAAGAGTGCTCTAAGGAACTCCTTTTGCCAAGCGAGCGAGAAGAGCAACCTGCGCATATATTTAAACGGGCGGCAAACAAAACAACAACCTATGACTACAAGAGCACCTTTGCCTATGCTCTCGTATCTGTGCTGCTCCTGTTACTTTTGGGATATTTTTTTCACTCGAGGGGATACATCACAACCCTAGATAAAAGTCCAAAAACAGACTCTGGCCACTTAATAGTGCAGGCGCAGAAAGACAGAGGACAGACGGCAGAAGACAGAGGTCGGAGGTCAGAGGTCAGAGGTCGGAGGACAGATGACGAAGCCAAAAGACGTGTGATCGAACCCATACGGTTCCCACTTTCAGAAGATCATAAACTAATCATCTATTTCGATTTTGACTCAACCCAGCTTTCCAATGATGCCTTTGAAAAGCTGGAGCAGTTTGCTGCTGCTCTGCTTCAGAGACCTGAGTTCAGGATAATAATCAAAGGCTTCACTGATGGATCGGGAATATACAGTTACAACAAGTTGCTTTCCGAATACAGGGCAAACGTTGTGAAAAGTTATCTCATCGGCAAGAGAATTGAACCCGTTAGAATCAAAACAATCGGCATTGGGCCAGCGGAGTCAAGCGCGGCGAACACAGCAGCAAAATTGAATCGCCGAGTAGAAATTGAATTGTATAGGAAAGAACTCACAGACACAGGTGGAGGAAAATGAAGGACAACAAGATCAAAAAAATAATACTGAGTGCGGTGGTCATAGCGATAGTTCTGGGCTCCGGTATAGACGGCTATAGAGCTTCTGTAGTTGACGCTTCCACAGAAGGCAAAGTCAGGGGTGCTGTAGGGAAAATTCCCCAAAAGGAGTTTAAGCAAGCGGAACTCGACATTGTCTTCGTGCTCGACAACTCAGGGAGCATGAGGAAGAACGACCCCAATTTTATAACTAGAGAAGTTGTAACGAATTTTGCAAGTGACCTTGGAGAAACAGCACGTCTGGGAATGGTCATTTTTGATGAGACTGCAGAACTCATCGAACCACTGACCTCGTTAGACAATTCAGAAATCCGGGCAAGCTTTCTCAAAGGTCTAGATTTGATCGATTTCAGGGGCAAATTCACCAACAGCCCCGCAGGTATTGAAAGGGCGGTTTACGAACTCAAGACTAACGGCCGACAGGATGCTGAAAAAATAATTATTTTCTTGACCGACGGAATCGTAGATACAGGAAACAAAAATCAGGATCTCGAAAAAGAAAATTGGCTGAAGGAAGATCTCACCCAAGACAGCAAAAACGCGGGCATCCGTATTTTTGGTATCGCCTTTACTGAAAATGCTGATTTCCGTCTGATCCAGACCCTGGCGGTTAGGACAGAGGGGGAATATTTCAGGGTATTCGAGGTGGGTGATCTTCAGGTGGTCTTCACCAAGATCAAGGGAATCATCGCTAAAGCACCCGCTACGAAAACGGACGTGTCCCTTGCAGAAGCAAAGCCTGTCGCACCTGCAGTAAAAAAGGGGCCATCAGGAAGAACAACTTCAAACCAGAGCCACAATGGCCAGTAAGCAATACAATTGGTTATTTTTGATCCTCTCCGGCGTTGTTGTTGTGATGGGATTAGCCGTCTTGGTGCAGGTGGCAAGAAGGAAGAAGGTCCACGCTCCAGGGCCCATGACGACCAAAGGGACAGCTGGGAGCATTCTCGACTCAGTACCTCCAATGCCTCAGGCAGTATTGATCGACGTGGGAAAGGCTGTTTCACCAGAATCCTTAACCTTGCCTTTGAAAAAAGATGTCCTGAGAATTGGTCGTGACAAAGGTAATGACATCATAATCTCCAGGGAGACCGTGTCGAGCTTTCATGCCACGATTCAATATAAAGATGGCTACTTTTACTTAGAAGATCTGAGGAGTACAAACGGCACCCGCTTAAACAACGACAAGCTCAGGCACAATGAGCCTGTTAGACTGAAAAGCGGGGACAGAATCGATTTTTCCATCCATGAATTCAGATTTCTCATTCCCGACCAGACGCCTCTCGGCGAAACAGTGAGGGTGTAGGACGATTGCGGATTGTGGAAAGGCACAAGGCTCAGGGCGCAAGGTTCAAGGCGATTTGGGTCAATCGGCTTCGCCGTCATTAGGTCACTACGCTGCGCTGTCATTAAGTTCACTTCACCTTGTAAGCCCATAAAGCATATCTAAATTTTTATTTATCACCCCCAGCCGATCTGAAAATAAGGCTATTTGATTGCAGCAATTTGGCCCCCTGAAAAGATGTGGACAAAGTTTGTTAATTTTTTGCTAGACATTTATATCCTGTTTATGCAATAATATCAGCAGATTATGTGTAACATCATTCCAACTCTTGGCAAATTATTTCACATTTTAGCTTCAAACTAGTCTGGGGCTCAGTGTTTTAAGAGACTTGGAACATTCGATTATCAAGAAAACACTATTTTTCCGAGTAGTAGTCATTTTGTGAGCATTCGCAGCCTTTTTATCCTCTTTTTTATAATAAATAAACTTATGGAAAGGAAGAAACCATGAAAAAAGACGGGGCTTTAAACCTGCTTCGGTTCACGGGCCGCTTGGCCCTCTTCGCCATAGCCGCATCATTCATCTTGCCAGTGGCCGGTGCCGCTGCCCAGAGTAATAGTGTCCCAAGCACTGAACTCTACTTCGTCCCAAATGTGGTGGCTCAGTTTCAAGCGCTGTCGGAGCGAGGGGATGCCCTTGGTTTAGGCATCGGTGACTCGCCGGATCCTTCGGTGTCAAATCACTATCAAGGTATCGCTCGCTCCCATGGTCCCGGAAGACCGTATTTCTTTATTACACGCAATGACCATGACACCGCGGCAAATCTCCTCGTCGTTTCCATGGAATCCCGGCCTACGAATGGGGAGCGCCTTCGCTCAAACCGCTTACAGCGCGGCAAGGACACTGATGATAGTCCTCCTCCTTCGGAGGACAAGGTTACCGCCTGGTATCCGTTTTACACACCGTTCGACGGATGGCCGAACTACAAGCATGCGGGGGGCATGCAACTTTTAGGAGATGTCCTCGCAGTGCCCCTAGAAGATCCCTTTCTTCCAGAGACTCGGCAGAAGCTTATCGTATTTTTCGATGTGTCAGATCCTCTAAATCCACAAATTATCAACGAGTTATCTATTGATGGCTATCCTGGCGGCCTTACCGGGTTGGTAGCATTCACAAAAACTCGGGACGACAAATACCTCTTGCTGGTTACGGGTGGCGATAACGACATCCTTTGGCTCTTTTATTCGACCTCGCTGGATTTCGCCGATCAGAACTTCCAATGGATTCCTCTTGACGTATGGATTGTAAATGACGATGAACAATACCTGGGTTTTAATCACAAATGGCCGTCCGATATGTGCTCACCCGGAGACTTATTGGATTGCGACCATCCACATCAAACCCTCAATTTTGTGCGTGAGGGAAACCTTGACGGAGACCTCTATCTAATCGGGACAAGAAACAAAGGAGGGGGGGCCGGCGGCTGCAGGGATTGACGAGGACTACTTCGACCTTTACAAGGTCGAGTGGTGCAACAGTAGATCGATCTGTTTGTCGGGCCGACCCTGAAGAACGGCTACCTTCAGTTCACGCTGCGGTTTAGAATGACCAAGGACATTGTCGCCAAATCGAAATCTGATGGAGATGACATTACAAATTTCGCTGCATCTGGCGGGGTATACGTCAGCCCGACTGGAGAACTCATTATCTACGGCACCGAACATGACAACGATGGCCCAAAAGATGAAACCGGCAAAGGAACAATCAAGGCCGGCGAATGGCGCCACCGCGATGTCAATTACACCGGCACCTGCACCCGGGGTACGGGATGGGCAGAGTTGTATGACGATAATGATTTTAAGGGCCGAAGCATTGTGTTTGATTGGCCGGACCGAAGCATTGTAAACGAGGACTTCGATAACCTGGATAATCATGACGGTTTCGGTAACAAAACGAACTCGTTGAGATGGTGCGCCCCTCTGGATTGTAATATCATAGTTTATGCAGAACCTGCCTATAATAGTCCTATCTATACTCTCCAGGGAACCGGCGTCGCATCAGGGTGGCCATCATTTTGTAACGGTTGCATCAAATCGATACAGTTCGATCCATACTCAATATGTGAAAACTCTGTTCCATTCGCAGAAGCCGGCCCAGATCAAACTGTCTCCGCAGGCCCAAATTGTACGGCTACTGTAGCCCTTGATGGTTCCGCCTCGTCTGACCCTAATGGAGATCCACTGACTTATATGTGGACCTGGGATGGCAACACGGCTACAGGAGTAAGCCCAACCATTCTATTGCCATTGGGCACTACCACCATCACCCTTGTGGTCAACGACGGATTTCAAGATTCCGAGCCCGACTACGTTACCATAACCGTTGCCGATGATACCCCACCAGGGATGTGCCTTTCAGCTAATCCACAAACTCTCTGGCCACCGAACCACAAAATGGTACCTGTAACCATCGCTGTCTCTGCATCCGACAACTACGATCCAGCGCCCAGTTGTAAGATCATTTCAGTGGCAAGCAATGAGCCGGTGAACGGTACGGGTGATGGTAACACGGCACCAGATTGGGTAATTACATGGGGACTTGACAGTTGATCTCAGAGCTGAACGCTCAGGTAATGGTAATGGCCGTGTGTATACCATCGATGTGGAGTGCACTGATGCCTCCGATAATAGTTCAGAAGACACTGTGGAGGTTCACGTACCTCATGATCAAGGCGACCGACCTGATATTAACGACGACGATGGCGACGGTCACTCGGAAAACCAGGGTGACTGCAACGACAATGACAAGACCATCTACCCTGGCGCGGAGGAAATCTGTGGCGATGGTATAGATCAAAATTGTAACGGAAGGGATTTACCGTGTGGTGATGACTCAGACGAAGACGGTATCCCGAACGACCAAGACAATTGCCCTGACTCTGACATGAGTGCGACGGTCGTAATTGACGGCTGTGATTCAGGGGTGAGCAATGCAGTCCTTTCGAAGGGCTGCACCATCTCCGATGAGATTGCGAGATGCGGAGCCGAGTCGAGAAACCACGGCCAGTATGTAAGCTGTGTATCCCATCTGACCAACGATCTGAAGCACGACGGCATTCTTACGGGTAGAGAAAAAGGTGCGATCCAAAGCTGTGTGGCGAGCGATGGCGATATAGACGGAGTGCCAGATCCAGTAGAGCACGGACCTCAAGGAAGCGATCCTAACTATGACGGCAACAAGGATGGCATGTCTGATTCTCAGCAAGGAAACGTAGCCTCATGCCACACTCATGACCGAAAGCACTATGTGACAATGGCTTGTTCCGAGCCGATAACTGATGCTGCTGCAGTGGAAAAACCTGCGGCGGCTGTTTCTCCATCAAGCGTGGAGTTCCCATACGGATTCTTCGAGTTTGCTATACATGTCCTCAACCCTGGTGACACCACCAAGATGATCATATACCTCCCTGTTGATGCAAAGCCCAACACTTACTACAAGTATGGACCAACTCCTGATGACCCCACTAATCACTGGTACGAGTTCATGTATGATGACCAAACACTAACAGGAGCTGAAATCAGTGGTAATGTCGTTACTTTGCACTTTGTCGATGGCCAACGGGGAGATGATGATCTCACCGCTAACGGCACCATTGTTGACCAGGGAGGGCCAGGAATTACCAGTAGCCAGCACAACTTCCTCTTCCAGTGGTGGCGGTGGGTGTTTTGTAGCCACAGCAGCTTACGGCTCACCCATGGAGCCAAAAGTAAAATTGTTGAGTGACTTCCGTGACAGGTTCCTGCTCACCAACAAAATGGGTACGGCTTTGGTGAGCTTCTACTGCAAACACTCCCCGCTGTTGGTGAAGTTCGTTGCAGAGGACGGGAGCTTGCGGGCTCTGCTTCGCTGGGCTCTAATGCCGGTCGTGTGCCTGAGCTGGTTGGCTTTGAACATAGGTCTGATACCCACATTGGTACTCATACTCTTTTCTCTTGCTGCCATGTGCGCTGCAATGCCGCGGTTGTATCGGAAATGGCGTCTTTACGCCTAGAATCTAAAAGACCTGGAGATTACGGAGGGTATTGAGTTCGCTGAGAACCAACTTATTTGCGATGTGAGACTTGGCATAGGGCAGAGAGCATGGGGCATGGAGTAAAGCGAGACGGGAGGTCGGGCGAGACGGGCGAGACGGGGCAGAAGACAGAGGACAGATTGCGGATTGCGGAAAGGCGCAGGGCACACGGCGCAAGGCGCAGGGCGATTTGGGTCAATTGGCTTCGCCGTCATTACGCTACGCTGTCATTTGTTGTAAGAGGAACAGTGCATAGCGCATAGCGTTTTGTTGATTAGTTGATTAGTGGCTTCGCAAGGTTATGGGTTGTGGGTCATTGGTAATTAGTTAAGGGTCATGACTAGAACAGCGGGTACTGTCTGCGCATTCTAAGTAGGATTGCGGAGAGATTTTCACCTCTATGGTTGAATCTAAACTCGCACTCCTTTAAGTGCAAATAAAAGGTGGATTTACTCATACCCCTGAACTTAGAGAGTCTGGTTTTTGAATAACCCCAAAAGCTTTCGATTCCGTTGATATGAGATTTGCCCTGAACGAACTGATCAGTGGCATGTTGAACCCGAAAATGTTTTTTGTAACCCAAGTCAACGAGGCCGTTGTAGCCACGCCAGTAATCGGAATGGATAACACTATCAGGACTCACACGGCCCCTGATAACCGCCTGAAGGGTCTTGCGTCTACAGTCAGGAACAATTTCCGTGTAGACTTTACCATTTCGTTGGAAAATGCCAAATACAATGGTTTTACCACCCGCCCCGCGGCCTCTTCGGCCTTTGAAGCGGCGGGCACCGAAATAGGACTCGTCAACCTCAACTACGCCAGAAAAGGGTGATTGTTCTTCACAATGCTGAGCAATCCTCTTTCGAATTTCATTGAGGTAACGGTTGGATTGAACAGTCTCTAATTAGATAATTAGAGAATTAGTTAATTCGTTGAAGTCGTAGAAGTCGTTTACGGCGAGAAAGGCAATTGCAGACTGGGTGTCCTTTCTCGCATAGTGCCATTGCTTACCTTTTACCGTTCACCGCTTACCCTTCACTACTTACTGCTCACTGATTACTTCTCACCGTTTACCGTCACCATTACCAACTGAATTCCAGCAGAAGTTTTAAACGTAGGGATGATATGTGATGTTTCACGGCCATCGAGCTAAGATTACGGAAGCTTGAAATCGAAGACAAATCATTGACAAATGTTGGCAAGTGATGTATAAAAAACGCTAATTGAATGCTTTTCTCATTTAATAGGCAAATCTGTTGAGAAATCCTGACAGTTATCCAAGGCGGCACCTTCCCTAAGCACGAACCTATGCTCCACCCATAGTTGTCTTCGAGAGCTATCATAGAATTCGGCGCGCAAAATCTGACTTCAAGGAGAAGGATGATGCGAGGTAAAGTTCTTACCGTAATGTGCGCAATATTACTGGTCGCCATGCCGATAACCTTACTCTTGGTGAGCTGCGGTGGCGGAGGCTCGGGAGGCTCCCAATCTACTACGGGTTCGTCGGGCTCTGGCTCAGTTGCTTTACTCCTAGCTGATGGCCCCGCAGACGACTACGATCAGATTTTCATAACCATAACTGAAGTGTCGCTCATACCCCAAGAAGGACGCGGCCGAAGCCCGGTTGTCATTTTCCGAAACTCGGCTGGAATCGAAGTTGATCTCCTCGATTTACGGGATGAAGACTATCTCCTAACAGTCAATAGGCGTGTCCCAGCTGGTGTTTACGAAAAAATTAGACTGCAGATCTCGGGAATCAGGCCTGCTGGAGGGCCTTGCGACAGTTTACGTCTTCCCAGTGGCAAAATTGATCTCAATCCTCGTGGACTCATAGAGGTTGCCCTAATCGTACATTATCAATTCGTCTGGACGTGGACGCCAACAAATCAATTAACGTCTCGGCAAGTTGCAATTTTCGGCCGGTCGTCTTTGTTGACATAGAACATGGCGCACCGGTCCAGGCCTGCCCTCGCATCCTCAGCGGGACCATATCTAGTATCGTCAAAAGAGGTGAAGTCATTGTAGGTTTTGACCTCGAGCTCGCAGGGCGGCGGGGTGAAATCGAAGTGCGGGTTACGGACGATACTGCTGTTTTTGACCAAAACGGAGAATTTGGAGGTAGGGAGATTCTTAATAACCAAGAGAATGAGCAGGTAAAGGTAAGGGGACGACTGGATGACGATGGAAGATTGCAGGCATCTGTCGTAGTCCTGGGTCAGGTTCTGGAGGTTAAAGGCAAAGTCGACGGCCCGGTGGACGATGGTACGGACCTGTTTCCCTTTTCGCCGTTTTCAGGGGAGGAACTCGTTGGCCCTCACGATGTAGAGGTTGTAAATGAGACGCTCGTTCTCATTGGCTGTGACACTGAGGTCGGAAAGGAAGCCATCCAGGCTGGAATGACCGCCAGAGTAATCGGCAAGTTGGTAAGAATAGATAATACGGACGTTTTACGCTCGGTGGTAGTTTTTCTACAAGCTCGGGAGGTCTCGGGGCAAATCACCTTCATAGAGGATGAAATTGACGGCAAGATAGTCACAGTGGAGCAGGAAACAGGCGTTGAGGTTGGAGTCTTCGTTCCTTCGGGTACGCCCATTAACATCGAGGGAGATGGTTCCGTACCGAAGGAACTTTTCTGTGAGGGACGACAAGTTCGCATATTACTCGATCCAGACACCCTGGACCCCATAACGGCTACCTTAGTTCTTGTGCAAGCAGAAGGTCGACAGGGAATGGTGGAAGCATTAGGCTATTATATGCTCATGGTAGATGGTGAGACTGTAAACGTTCAGCCGACCGCAACAATCCTGGATACCAGCGGGACGGTTGACGCTTTGGTAAACTTTGACGAGATCGAACTAGGAGACCAACTGGAGTACTTTGGTCTAGAAGCCTGCCCAGGGGACATGGATTTTACGGCCTTTGTAATTTTGATCACCAGCTAATAGTGGTTCCCCGTTCAGACAGACTAACTTTTACTCATTGAAAAATTAACGGCAGGGTCATCATTGGCCCTGCTTTTTTGTTTTGGAAACTGTTATCTAAAACCTTCACCTTGACCACTTTTACTAGGTTGGCACTTTCAATTCCTACTAATTTGGCATGAGTTTTGCTCTTTGAATTTAGTTAAAGAGCCAAAGAATTTGATACAATTTTTATCGTAAAAACAAAGAGTTATTTACATGTTAACAAATCTCGCAGTGGCGGGTGCAGCGTTTCAGAGGAAAGTGGACAGATTCAGGGGATGAAATAAGAGACGGTTTTAGGTAATAACATCTGCTGTGAGAGGAGTAAGAAATGAAACCTAAAACCAACCAGAGCCCTGAATCTGTTGTTCGTGAGATCAAGCGAAAAACCCGCCGAAAATTCAACTCAGAAGAAAAAATCAGAATCATTCTGGAAGGCCTAAAGGGTGAAGAGAGCATTGCCAACATCTGCCGCAGAGAAGGCATTGCCCCCAGTATGTACTATGCGTGGAGCAAAGCGTTTCTGGAGGCAGGCAAGCAGCGTTTGCAGGGCGATACTCTCCGAGAGGCCAGTAGCAGCGAGGTGGCTGAGCTTCGCAAAGAGAACGAGCAGCTCAAGCAGCTTGTAGCCGAATTGAGTTTGCGCAACCGGGTGCTGAAAAAAAGTCTGAGTGGTCTGGATTGAAGTGGAGGCGCTACATGCGCTACAGCCAATCAGAAAAGATGGAAATCATCCGGTTGGTAGAGCAATCACCGCTCAGTGTAAAGCAGACGCTTGTCGAGTTCAACATCAACCGGAGCACGTTTTACAAATGGTATCGCAGGTACCAGGAGGGAGGTTACCAGGCACTGGCGAACCGCTACCGACCTCCGAAGCAGTTCTGGAACCAGATACCGCCGTGGGAGCGACTGCGTGTGGTTGAGATCGCTCTTGAGCACCCTGAGAAGTCACCGCGTGAGCTGGCTTGGTACATCACCGACAAACAAGGTTTTTATATCTCGGAGTCATCGGTATACCGGATCCTAAAAGCCCATGATCTGGTAACCAGCCCAGTCTATACAGTTATAACGGCACAGGATAAGTTCCCGCATCCGAGCAAAGAGCCAAATGAACTGTGGCAGACGGACTTTACCTGGTTCAAAGTAGTGCACTGGGGCTGGTACTATCTGTGCAACATTCTGGATGATTATTCACGATATATTCTTGCCTGGCAATTATGTACCGGTATGTCCGCCGAGGAGGTGAAACAAACGATTGAGGCGGCCATCGGTTTCACCGGTACTAGGAATCCAACCGTATGGCATCGCCCCCGGCTACTTTCGGATAATGGCCCCTGCTATGTTTCCAAAGCTCTAAGAGAATATCTCGAAGCAGAAGGGATCCACCATATTCGTGGCAAGCCGTATCACCCGATGACACAGGGGAAGATTGAGCGATACCACCGTTCGATGAAAAACCTGTTGTTGCTTGAGCATTACCACAGCCCCTTGGAACTCGAAAATCAAATCGGGAGGTTTGTCGACTACTACAACAACTATCGATACCATGAAGCGCTGAACAATGTAACACCGGCTGATGTTTACTATCGCAGAGAGCGGGAGATACTGACTAGGCGTGAGCAGATTAAGAAAAACACTATGTGGTTACGTAGAAGACATAATTGCTCTTTGAGGATTGCATGAACACTTAAAAAAGGATATACGGAAGACAGAAACCCTCTCTTAATTTCATACCTGATTTGTCCACAACCCTTTGAAGACCTACAACCTCAGGTTGCTCGAAAGTGTACGGGCAACCATCATCAACACTCTGTCTCCCACATTGTGCCCATAGGTATCGTTGACGATTTTGAAGTTGTCTATATCTAGAAAAAGTACCCCACATGGCCAGCCGTATCGTTGCATCTCATCTATTCTAGAATGCAGCTTCATGTCGATGCAGCGTCTGTTCGCCAATCCAGTTAGCTGGTCTACCAGGGACTCCTTCTGGAGTTCGTCAATTCTATGAAGAAGTGCAGCCTTTGAAGAGTTGTCGCTGAAGGTCTCAACAGCGCCTACTATGTTGCCCCTGGCATCTCGCAGGGGAGACACACGAATTAAAACTGGCAAGCGGTGGCCGTCCTTGTGTTGCAGGTAGGCCTCTGTCTCCCGCACACGGCCATCCATGAGAGTCTGGGCCAGGGGACACCCTGTTTTACAGAGATTCATACCTTTGTCGTCGATATGCACGAGCAGATTGTCCGAGCAGCTTATGCCTACCGCTTCAGAACCCTCATAGCCGGTAATCCTTTCTGCACCTTTGTTCCAGTAGGTTATCCTTTTGTTCACGTCAACAAAATAGACACCGTCGTGGAGGCTATCGAGGATACCTCTGAAGAAACTGTCCTTTGTGCTCATTACCCTACCCTATCCCAAAAAATGTTCATCGTTTCCCGAACAGTTCGGGATAGGATTTAATTAGCAAGAAAAATGCCTATTCCTGTGAGATGTGCGATTTGGCATAGGGCATAGGGCATGGGGCATAGCGGTTGGAGGAGCGCTTCGCTTGAGGTTGAAGGCCAATTCAGCTGGCAGGAGGCAGTTGGCAGCTCGCGCTTCGAGTCACTTGCCTTTGGCGTCATTAGGTCAATACGCTTCGCTGTCATTTGTTGTAAGAGGTAAGGAGTGAGAAGTCAGGAGTTAGAATCCAGAATTCAGGAGAAAAACAATCAAAATTTAGTTCCTTTCAACAATTCCTACTGACTACTGCATACTGGATACTTGATATTCTGATTGCGATTGGAGACAGGCAAACCTGACAAAACTGGCGAAACCGGCTAAACACCTGATGTTTATATCCTCCGGCGATAGCTCACGAAGTTGTGCATCTCGTCCATTACCGCTGCGTAATCCTCTTTGATTGCCTCGTGCATCCTGGCATTTTCAATGGCAAGGGCTCCCACCTCTGCCAGAGCTTCGGCAAAATTCATCTCAGGTTCCGGGAATTCACGAGGCTCCCCTGTATACAATCGCAGCACCCCGATCACCCGCTCCCTGCAGGAGAGCGGCACGGAGACAATACTGGCAATTCCCTCTTGGACAGCCTCTTTGGGATACTGGATCCTGGGGTCGTCACTAGCCTTATAAACGTTGACAGTTTTTCCATCCATAGCATCGGCAATACTTTTATCTGCGTCCAAGGGACCCTTGTTGATATAGCTCTCACTCAATCCGTGGGAGGCGAGCAGCTCCAGTGTTCTTTTCTTGCCGTGCAGCATGCATATGGCGCACGCCTTCAGATCCATGACCTCAGCTACATTGCTGACCAGCAGATCCAAAACTTGTCGGCGGTCGAGTGTTGAATTGACCGCCTTGACCACCTCTTTAAACGAATCAAAATATATTTTATCTCGGCTCTTCATAACACACCTCTTTGGTTCATGGCCAAGCCCGCTCTGGTTTTCACTGCTGCCTTTTCATGGCGGTCCTTTTCTTGAATTGAGTTACCTTTCCTTGGAGCCTGACCACTCTTTGCGGGAAAACAGGAGAGTTAAAGCATCTGTGGGGTACCATACAGGGAAGAACAGTAACAGGATACGGGCCGGAATTTGCCGCAGATTTTCGAGGACGACGTTTAAGTGTGAGGAAAGGCAGGTTTGGCGGTTGAAGAGATTCTCATTCCTTTCGAACAAGATCATCCGAACGCTTTACCGTAGACTCCCAACAGAACAAATCTAGTCCTGTTGGGAGCGAATTATGCACAATTTGAGGTTCATTAAAAACCCGGATATTCAGTATATATTGGGGTATTAGACAATTGGACAGCTTATATAGTGGTAGCTTAAGTCACAGATTGTAAGGCTGTCAATAAAAAAAAATTACCATTTTGCCCGTTTCATGGTGACTTTTTTCCATAAGGCTTCAGCCTTTCAAGGAGCAGGGGCAACACGGTAAAATTAGCAGCCAGGGCGATCATCATTGCTAAGGCAGTAAGCATTCCAAAATAGATGGTGGGGACGAATTTGGAGAGGACCAGAATGGAAAAACCTATGGTGATGGTAACCGTGGTGTAGTACATGGCCCGGCCGATGCTTCCATGGGAACGGCGCACTGCCGCCTGGTAGTCCCAGTCCACCACCACTTCCTCACCAAAGCGATGCACGTAATGAATGGTATCGTCCACTCCAATGCCGATGCTGATGGCCGCGATGGTGATGGTCATGAAGTTTAGGGGGATATCGAGCCAGCCCATGAGGCCAAGGACCAGCGGCACGGAGACTAGGTTGGGCACGATGGCGATTAAGGCCAGTTTCACTGAGTGAAAAAGAAAGAAGAACATGACAAGAATGGCCAGGAACACCGCCCCCAGGGTCAGAATTTGAGAGCGGAACAGGCTCTGCAGCATATTATTGTAGAGGACCAGCATACCCGACAGGTGCACCTGGTCGTCCGAAAGTCCCAACTCCCCGGTCAGGTGGTGGCGAATCTTCTTCAGCAGAACCTGACGTTTAAGCTTCACATCAGATTCATAAACCCGCACCTCAAAGCGAAGCTGATTTCCATCCGGTGAGAGGTAGGGCGCAATCAGGCTCTCCTTGACTTCATCGGGTAACCGCTTGTAGATAAGGGACAGCGCAAAATTATCCGGCAGTTCGCCGCCGTTGATCTGCTTTAACACCTCCATGGTGGTGGAAAGGGAGAGGACCTTGCCGGTCTCAGGGAGCCCATCCAGGAAGGCTTGGATGGAATTCACCTCATCCACTTTGAAGACGTTAAACCAGTAACTGGTGCCGGTGATCCCCGCCTCTCCCTCGAAGTCGGCGTCATCCCAGGAGGGTTCTTCATCCCCTTCCTTATTAGCCTCATCCCCTTTCTTAGCAAGTGGTTTCTTTTTCTCCTTCAAAAAATCTGCCGGCGCGTCGATCACCACGTCCAGGGGGATGGTGCCCCCCAGTTTGCGGTCCATGAGATACATGCCCTGATAAATCTCTGTGGACTTATGGAAGTGGTCAATGAAGCGGTTCTCCACCGTAAGCTTGAACATGCCAATTACGCCGAATACCACCGCCAGCATGGCTACCCCCAGCACCAGGTTGCCGTGGCGCTCGATCAAAGGCGGGAAAATAGAGGTTACGGCGGTGGTTAAATCCCGCGGTTTATGCGGTATTCCGGGCTTGAGCAACATGAGCGCCGCGGGAAACAGAGTGAAAGAGAGAACCAAGGCCGCAGTCAGACTGATGCCCATAATCCAGCCAAAGTCGATGACCGGTCGGATGCCGCTCACTACCAGCGAGCCGAAGGCCACCATGGTGGTGATGACCATGTAGAAACAGGGGACGAACTTGCTGCGAACCATTTCCTGTACCAGATAACGCTGCTCTCCCTCCGGATTTCGCACATGCAGCTCGCGGTAGCGGACAATGAGATGAATGGTAAGGGAGAGGACAAAGATCAGCAGCAGGGCGAGGAAATTGGATGACACCACCGTCAGCCGCCACTCGGCCAAACCCAGGAAGCCCATGGTCACCACGCTTGTGGCAAGAGCAGTGAGCAGGGACAGAATAACCCAGCGTGGCTGACGGAAGGCAATGATCAAAAGCAGTGCCAGCACCGCGACTACCCCTATGCCGAATACCTTGATATCGTGGCGGACGAAATCTACCATGTCGGCCACAACCATGGGCTTCCCCCCCAGGTGCAATTCGGCACGATCCCGATACTGATCCAGTATGGCACGGATGCGGGCTATATCCGCCTCCTCTTGCGCCATCAGCTCAGCTTTGTATCTCTTGAACTCATTGGTAAAACGTTCTAGTTCCTTAGCCTCCCCCGGTGTCAGCTTCGCCTCTAGCTCTTTCTCGCGCAAGGCATCTCGACTCTTGCGCAGGCTCTCATATTTTGGGTCGCGACGAAAAACCACCTGCATTGCAGTCGTATCGCCGCTAGCCCCCACCAAACGATCACGATAGAGCGGGCTGTCGCGCAGCTCCCGTTCGGCCAGAGCGACGTTGGTGTCCGGGTCTGCCAAGGTGCGTATGTGTTGTTCCAATTCCTCCAGCGACGTTGGTGGACTCTGAACCAGGGGCACGTCAAGGATGCTCATTACCGATTCAACCCGCTCGATGGCAGCCAAGCTATCATGCAGCTTGCGCAGATCAGCTAAGGTGTCGGCTTCGAACAGTCCCCTTTTCGGCGTATAGGTGACTATCAGGTAGTCGTCAGATCCGTAGCGGGCCCGAATGGAGTAGTAGTAGCGCAGGTCTTGGTCGTTCTCCAAAACCAGCGAATCGGGAGAGATGTCTATTTTGAGGTCGGGAACAAACCAGCCGAAAAAACCGGTGATGAGAAGAACCAGCAGCAGGGTGACGAGGGGTTTTCCGAGAACCAGTCCGTAGTATAAAGATAGCAGCCGTAATTTCATAGAAAATTTTTTCAGTACTCCTCGAGTAAGTTGAATTCTAGTTATAAAAACTCCTTTTTGCAAGTATGGCAAAGATTTTTGTTGAAATCGTTCAAGCCGTTGAACTCGTTTAAACCGTTCAAATCGTTCAAGTCGTTGAAGTAGTAAATGGTAAATGGTAAACGGTAAACCGTTAAAGGCAAGCAGTAAAAAATAAAATGCTCCCAGTTTTCTGACCTCTGACCTCCGACCTCTGATCTCTGGACCGGACGAATTCTAGGGCTTCTACGAATTAACTAATTCTCTAATTGACCAACCTGCCTGCAGAGAAAGCCGGCTAACCTGTGCAAAAATATTTGTGACCAAAAGGTCCATTGCCACGTATATATAATGTGGTAAACTCCATTCCCTCAAGGCCAGGTTTTCAACCGAGTAGCTCAAGAGAGCTGCCGATGAATAGTCAGACACACTAGAGACCATTTGATTTTCTCCATGGACGGTAACGACGAACAGCTCTGTATTGATAGGGTCTTACGGGGAGAGGTGAACGCTTTCGGTACTCTGGTAGAGCGCTACCAGAAGCCCATTTTCAATCTCATGTACCGGCTGGCGGGCTCGTCCGACAAGGCGGCCGACCTAACCCAGGAAACCTTCATTAGAGCTTATCAGAAATTGGAGCGTTTTCATCCGGGCAAGAGATTCTTCCCCTGGCTCTATTCCATCGGGTTGAACCTTGCCAGAGACTTTGCCCGGAAAAACGCCTGCAACCCTGAGACGGGATCAACACTGAACCCTGAATTATTCTCCGGTTGCAACTCCCCCGGCGACCAGCACGACCGTATGTGCGAAAGCCTGGAGTTCCTTCGGCTGGAGAAAGCGCTGGACCAGCTTCCCGTTATCTACCGTGAGGCCCTGATTCTCCGCTACCATGATGAGTGTTCCATTCGTGACATTGCTGCAGCCTTGAATCTTTCGGTGAGCGCAGCCAAAATGCGCGTGCACCGTGGCCTGGATATGTTACGGGAGCACTATAAAGGAGGGACCATATGAGCCGCAAAAAAGATCCTTCTGAGCAACCTTTTCGCGACTCATCTGCCGAGTTGGACAAGACCGCCTACGGGAACGACGAGGACCAAGCGCTTCTCGCCCTGAAACGTTTGATTTACCGCATGCCGGACAGGGAAGCCCCGGCCGGGCTGACTGAATCCATCCTCAGTTCACTGGAGCCCAAAACCGTCCCGGGTTGGCTGCGTTTCTATCGCTGGGTCCTCAAGCCTCGAACAGTTACCTTGCAGCCCCTCAAGCTGATTCCCGCTGCCATGGTTCTCGTTCTGGTCCTGGCCATTGCCTTTCAGCTCGGCAGGTGGCGACAAGACCCAGGGTCCATGGATCCGCGCCAGGCAAATCTCATTCCCGTGACTTTTACCCTCAGCTACCCAAAAGCTGACTCAGTGAGCCTGATCGGCTCCTTCAATCAGTGGAACCCTGCCGGCCACAAGATGCGCCAGTCTGGTGACCAAAACACCTGGGTGCTCGAGCTCCGGCTGCCCGAAGGCCGTCACGAGTATGCCTTTCTGGTGGATGGCAAGATGGTGGTGCCCGACCAGAGTTCCCCCTTTTACCAGAGTGATGGTTTCGGCAATAGAAACTCCGTACTTTTTGTAAGTAGAGATGAACCGGCAAATATTTAGAAATAACTTCACTATCTTTTTCGCTGCTTTCCTGGTTGCTGCTTCAGTTTCACTTTCTTATGGGCAAGGGCAACCAGGGGACCAGAGTGTTACTGCCTCGGTCCGGGCGGCGCGCAAGGCAGGCGTATCTGAAACCGCTCTCAACCGGCTGTTGATCCTGGCCGTCGATCACCGTCTCGAAGACGATGGTGTGGTGCTGTTGGTCAACTTTCTGCAGACGGTGCAGACAGAGGACTTTCCCGTTGACCCCTTTATGGGAAAGATAGAAGAGGGGCTGGCAAAACAAATACCCCTGAACACCATAGCTGCTGTGCTGGGTCACAAGCTCGACGACTACCGCTTCGTCATAAGAGTCCTGAAGAGAAAAATTGGAGAGCAAGAGATCTCCCATCAGGACTTGAGCCGAATGGTGGGCAGTCTCGATGGCGGGATCACCAGGGAGGAGTTTGCTCGGTTTGTTTTGGAAGCATCCGGGCAGGATCTTTCCATGCTGGCCAGGGCAACCGAGATTCTGGCACTGCTGAAACAGGTGCAGTTCAACGAGTCCCTGACCGAGGAAATCCTTTTTACCGGGTTAAGCAAAAACAGCCTATCCCAATCGTGGGATTACCTCGCCAGAGTCGTAGTCGCAGCCAAAAGGCGACAGATACCTGATGATGAAATCGCCAGAGCAGCGCGAGAGGCCCTGGAGGCGAACCGGCCATTCGGAGATTTTATGGCGACCCTCGGTTTCACCCCGCGCGATCTTCGACACGGCCCGGCTATGGGGCGATCGGCGGAAAGGGATCAGTGACTCTGAGGTTTAAGTTTTTGTTGTTTATCTTGGACAGTGTACAAGTGACTCAACACGACAGATTTATTCTGACACGGAAAGCAAATATGGACACAAAAAGATGGTTACTGCTCTTGAGCCTGCTGCTGTGGATCTCCGGTTGCATGTCCCTGAAAGGTGAGCGACTCCTTAAAAACGAACAATATCAAGATGGTGTAGCCAATTTCAAAAGTATCGTCCAGGAAGAACCCAAGAATCCCGAAGCCCAGTATTACCTGGGCCGTTTCTATCTCGCCCTGGAAAGGCCCGAGGAGGCACTCCCCCATCTCAAGCGGGCTGTGCAGGGCGACCCTGCAAAAGCAGACTATCAATTCTGGCTGGGGGTGGCATACTGGGCAGTCAGAGATTTTGATCTTGAAAGGAAGAGCTATCTCCAGGCCCTTGCCAAAGACCCCAAACATGTGCCGGCGCGGCTCTATCTGGCACATAACTTCCTGGACAGCGGTGAGTGGCAAGAGGCGCTGGATAACTACGACCTGTTGCTCCGACGAGAACCCTCCAACCCTGAGGCGCTCTACAACAGAGCACTGGCTCTCATGGAACTGCACCGACCTAAAGAGGAAGCCAGGGCCTGGAAGAGATACCTGCAGTACTACCCAGAGGGAAAGTGGGCTTTTAGAGCTGTTGACCATCTGAATCAACTGGGGGAGTTCAGCTATCGCAATTTTACCATAGGCTACCGCCGGGTCACCCTGGAGCACATTCCTTTCCCACCGGGGTCAGCCAAATTGCTCTCCCAAGGCAAGGCTTCTCTTCAGGTCCTGGGCACAATTTTGAGCATCAACGACAAGATTTGCTTGGAGGTCGTTTGTTACAAAAATGGTAACCCCGCACTAGCGGCGGCCAGGGCCAAAGCGGTCAGGGACTATATACTAGGGGAATTTCCACGGTTAAAACCCTCAAGGCTCGAGGCCCGAGGAATAGGCCTTAAAGAACGAATAAAAGCAGGCAGCAAAGTTTACTTGCTGGACGATTCCACCACCTTCATCACCACCAGAAAATAGTTCACAAGTGCTGCTGTTTTTTTGTGACCTTATTGCCTGCAACCTCGTATATCCGGGTAAAAGGTAGGGCCAACAAACCGACCTAACGGAGCAAGAGGAGCTTATTATGAAAACCGCAGCAGTTATGAGACGAGCGTTAAAGTTATGTGCACCACTTTTTTTCAGCTTGACCGTCATGTTTTCTGCCGGGACCATTGCACAGGCGCAGGGGGATGCATCTGCCGTCCCTGAACTGGAAAGGGCTCACAACAGGGTCCAGGAAGCGACCATGGCTATGAAACAGGCAGAAGTCCAGAACAATACCAGGGCCATGGAACGGGCCCGCAGCAATTACAACAAGGCTAACCAGAATATGTCCCAAAATCTTGCCCGGGCTGCGGGCGTCAGGACGGAGGATGTCACCGGTATGCAAAGAGCCGGCATGGACTGGGGGCAGATCGCTCAGGAACTGGGACTGGAGCCTGCACATCTCGGGATCGGCAAGCAAGGCAGCCAGACAACCACTCCGGACAGGGATCGTGACAGAGACAGAGACCAGGACAGAGACCGTGATAGGGATCGAGACTTCTCCCAGCAGGATTCCACCGAGCCGGAACGCACCCGGGAGAGGGAAAGAACCAGAGAAAGACTGGGCCAGGAGACTCCTCAGGAGCAAGGGCTCATGGTCAGAGAGCGCACGAGGGAGAGAAACAGAGAACTCAGTGAAGCCACCTCGCGTAATATGAAGAAAGCAGGTGCTACAAATCATGGCATGGCCATGGTTGGCTCGGCCAGCAAAGGCATGGGGCTCGGAAAGGCGAAGGGTGCCATGTCGGCAGGAACTTCCCGGGGCTCCGGTGGCCACGGTGGTAGTGGTTCCGGCGGAAGCGGCGGCTCCGGTGGTAGCGGCTCCGGCGGGAGTGGCGGCTCTGGTGGTAGCGGCGGCTCCGGTGGCGGCGGCTCCGGTGGCGGCGGCTCTGGTGGCGGCGGCGGGAACGGCGGAGGAGGAGGAGGAAACGGCGGCGGTGGCTCTGGCGGCGGCCGTTAGACTTAGCCAGATTAATCAATAAAATCGATAGAAAGGGCCTTATAGAGGCCCTTTTTTTATTGGAGATTTGGGGAGAGGCATAGGGCATAGCGGTTGGAGGAGCGGCCCTTCGACAGGCTCAGGCCTTGAGGTTGGAGGCCAATTCAGCTGGCAGGAGGCAGTTGGCAGCTCGCGCTTCGAGTCACTTGCCTTTGGCGTCATTAGGTCACTATGCTGCGCTGTCATTCATTGTAAGAGGTAGAAGTCGGAACGCGGAACGGGGAATTCTTTTCTGTGCGGATTTGGGGAGGCATAGGGCATAGAGCATGGGGCAGAGGGTTGGAGGTTGGAGGAGCGGCCCTTCGACAGGCTTCAGGCCTCGAGGTTGGGGGCACAATTCAGCAGGCAGCTCATTCAACTAGGCACTGGAGCTCAGAGTCATTAGGCTTCGCCGTCATCGGGTCACTACGCTTCGCTGTCATTCATTGTAATAGGTATGAGCCTTCAAATCGCAAGCGAAGCTTTCTCCTACAGGACATTGTGAAAATAAGTTGCGAGCTGGCAGTTGACAAGGCTGCTAAGCTGAAAAATGAGATGGAGGCCTGAATTGCTGCGAATATTTGTTCTCAGGCAAGAAAAAAGGACTTGTCCAATAATGGGTAAGTACTTGATATTACATGGAGGGCGACCCGGGGATCGAACCCGGGACCTTTGGTTCCGGAGACCAACGCTCTATCCACTGAGCTAGTCGCCCCTCTAATTCGATGTATTTTGGACACGCCCGTCCCATAGCCCGGATATTTGATGAATTGTCCGGACTAGACGCAGCGACTTTATCTAACACAGCAAGGTAGTCTTGTCAATTAAGCCCCCTTTCCATTTGACTATTCTCGTAAATTATTTATATCATTGTCCTAACCAAACACTAGGCACTATAAGAGTCATACTGGTGCCTAGTGCTTAGTGCTTAGTTCCTAGTCCGTAGTGGGAGAATAAGCTCGGAGATGGCCGATCGTAAAGAGAATATCATTCTAATATTCCTTATACTCCTCGGGGTGATTATCGTTCCGGTTCTCTTCATCTGGAAGGCTGAGAATATATTCGCTCTAACGATAAAGACCTTTCTCGCTGCCTTTTTCTTGCTGCTGCTAATAAAAACAATTCCTGGCAAAGGTCGAGAGTCCGGTTCTCGCGAACCTCCCGAAAGGGACCTCGAGCACTGATTAGCCGCATCTTCCTAGAATTCCAATTGAAATCTTCTCTGATAGATGGTACAGTGTTGGGCAATTTGGTTGGAGACAAATCCCGAAAGATTCGGGGGCACCCATGAATGATGCTGTACCAGAACATTGGATAAAGTCCGATTTGCCTATGGGCAAAATTCTGGTGGTTGACGACGTCCAAGAGGTGCGCAGCCTCTGCGCTGAAATCATCCAAAGCATAGGCTTAGAGTCGGCCACTGCCGCCCAGCCTTCCGAAGCAAAAGATCTCCTGGTCAAGGAACCTTTCTCCCTGGTCATCAGCGACATTGCAATGCCTGGGATGGACGGCCTCCAGCTCACCAGATTTATCAAAGAGCAATATCCCAAGACCGATGTAATTTTGATGACCGCCTTCAACATGCACTACTCCTATGACGACGTCTTGGCGGCCGGTGCCCTTGATTTTATCCAGAAACCTTTCAGTAATGAGGAGTTTGCCGCTAAACTGAAGAGGGCTCTGCGGGAACGCCGGCAGATACAGAGAATCAAACATTCTGAGAGGCAATTTCGAGGACTGCTGGAGAATATCCCGGGAGTTGTCTTTACCATATTTGCCGACGGTAGTGTCCAATTTGTGGATGACAAAATAAAAGGACTCACAGGGTATTCTGCTGAGGCTTTTGCCGAAGAGCCTGAGATCTGGTCTTCCCTGTGCGGTGACAAGACCGGCTCTCTCGCAACCGAGTTGTTTAAAGCGGCCTCGGAACAAGGTGGGAGTTTAATTAAAGAATATCTCATACGTGCCCGGGATGGCAAAAGCAGATGGTTGCAAGTTAGAGGTCAGGCCATAACTGATGAGGCCGGCATTATTGACCACATCAGCGGCATCCTCTTCGACATCACCCACCAGAAACGTCTGGAAAAGCGCACCAGTTCGCTGAACCAGCTCTTCTTCAGTTTTGATGCCGACCACAACGCCAACATCCGCAAAGTCGTTCTCGAAGCCAGCAACTTGCTGGCCGGCTCCTGCTCACTCTACTTCAGGAGCGAAAGGAACGGCAAAGAGCCCCTACTGATCCTCGCTCGTGCTGATGGCCGAATGAACGAGGAAGAATCAACCCAGATCGAGGTAGGACCTCTGCTCAAAAGGATCATGCAAAGCAGCAGCGAGCAGCCGGAGGTGATTGAGAACCTCAGCCAAGATCCTGATCTGAGGGGAGATTACCTTGTAAGTAATTACGGCCTGCAAACCTGCATTGCCAAACCACTTCTGGTGGACGGCCGCTCTTGCGGTTCTTTTTGCGTCGCCTTCACCGAACCCCACAAGGTCCTTCCCCACGAGATGGCTGTTTTTTCCATGCTCGCCAAGGCTCTCGAGATAGAGGAAGAGAGACGGGGACTACAAGAGGCGCTGGTTCGCTCGGAAGACAAGTACCGCTCTCTGGTTGAAGGCAATCTATACCCCATTAGCATAATAGACAGTCAGGGTGTCATTCGGTACTGCAACAAAGTCATGGCCGCCATGTTTCGCTACCCTCAGCCCTCCTCTCTTTTGGGTCGTGAGTTCAGCGAATTGCTCCATCCCGGAGACCGCCAGGTCCTGGAAGACCTGATCAAGAACCTCGACAATCAAACCCCGGTGCAACCCGAGCAAACCTTGGAATTTCGCGGCTTGGCGAGTGACGACACCACCATGGACATCCGGGTAACAATGGGGTTGATTTTTTACGACGGGCGCCCAGCGCTGCAGGCGATTTTGGAAGACGTTACCCAACGAAAGCAGACTGAACAGGCATTGAAGGATTCGGAGGAGCGCTATCGAACCCTGGTAGAGGGGGCCAATGACGCTGTCTTTTTGGAGACCTTTGACGGCCACATAGTGGACATCAACACCAAGGCCTGTCAGCTCCTTGGCCACACCCGGGATGAACTGTTGCACCTCACCATGGCCGACCTGGTCTATCAAGAGGACAGTCACCCTGAAGAGGAGGAAAAGGAGGAGGGCGAGGCCGGCCAGCATCGTGAAGAGACCATGTTGCGCAAGAATGGCAGCCGGGTGCCGGTGGAGGTTAACACCTCCATATTGAGACTCAAAGGCGAAAAATATCTAATGAGTGTGGTGCGCGATATTACCCAGAGGAAAGAGAAAGAGCTCCGCCAGAAGCACCTTGAACAAGCAATCATTGAGAGCAAGAAGAGGTTGATGGCAGTCTTCGACGGGATAATGTCGCCCCTAACTATCACTGACTTGGACCACAACATCATTATGGTCAACAAGGCCACGGCATCACTTTTTAATGATAAGATACCTCGGCTACTGGGGAGAAAATGCTACGAGGCCTTCCGCAAGGAAAATGAACCCTGTCCAAACTGCCCGGTAACAGAGACTATCCGAACCGGGAAGCCCTCCCACCGTCTCAGCACCAATCCCATAGTAAATAGAACCCTCGAGGAGTACACTTTCCCGATCTTTGACGCCTCCGGCAACCTCTCCCTAATTATCAACTACGGCATCGACGTAACCGATAAAATCAAGATGGAAAGGCAGTTGGTGCAAGCAGACAAAATGGCCTCCCTGGGCACCCTTGCCGCAGGAATCGCTCACGAAATCAGAAACCCCATGGCCACCATCAACCTCAACACCCAGATCCTCCTGAGAGATCTGGAGCTTGACGAAGAGCATCAAGTCTACATGCTCGACATTCAAAAAGAAGTCAAAAAGATCGAACGGATCATTTCGGAAATCCTGGAGTTTTCAAAACCAAGGCCGGCTCACCTGATAGAGAGCAATATCAATGAGGTGGTACTCAGCGTACATGAGCTAACCCGGGTGCAGCTTCGCAAGGACGATTTGAGGGTTCACTTCAATTTGGACGAATCTCTGCCAGCCGTGCTCATCGACCCGGCACAGGTCTCCCAGGTGGTCATTAACCTGGTGATAAATGCCATGCAGGCAATGCCCGAGGGAGGGGACCTCACTATCACCACCCAAATGGATCCGATCACCCGCCGGGTGGAACTCCTAGTCGACGACACAGGGGTGGGCATACCCCCCGATAACCTCAGCAAGATTTTCGACCCTTTCTTCACCAATAAACCAGAGGGGACCGGTCTTGGCTTGGCAATCGCCCGCCAAATACTTGAAAAAAACCAGGCAGCTATCTACGTCTCCAGCCAGAAGAGGAAGGGGACGGTTTTTCGGATCCTCTTCAAGACCGTCGAGGCATAATCTGGAGTAGGTGTGGATTGGTTTTGTAAAAAATTACTCGCGTTGAAGTGGAAAAACGTGTATAACACCAACGAATTTGTTGTGTAACCATAATGCTTTGGTGAAATCTATGGATGAATTACGTTACAAGATTTTGATTGTGGATGACGAAGCTTCCTTTCGAAATTCTCTCAAAGGGGCCCTGAAAAAAGAATACGACATTTCAGAGGCGGGCGACAGTGAGGGGGCCGTTCAGCAGGTGACGGAGAACCCGCCCGACGTGGTTTTGCTAGACATTTCCATGCCCGGGGTGGATGGCCTTGAAACCCTGCAGAAGATAAGGGAGATCGACGACTACATCGCGGTGATAATGGTTACCGCCTACGGGGAAATAAGAACCGTTGTCCAGGCCATCAATCAGGGGGCGGTTGACTACCTGACCAAGCCAATTGATATGGACGAGCTGCAAATTGCCATTAGTAAGGCCCTGGAACGGCTCCGTTACAAGCAAGAAATCGCCGCCCTGCGCAAAGCCCTTGCCAAGGAATACAACATCGACAACCTGATCGGTAGAAGCCCGGAGTTCTTGGAGGCCCTTTCAATGGCCAAGAGGATTGCCAGGAGCCCGGATGCCAATGTCTACATCGGTGGAGAGAGCGGGGTAGGCAAAGAACTTTTTGCCCGGGCCATCCATTTCAACAGCCCCAGAGTCGCCAGCCCATTTGTGGCGGTCAATTGCGCAGCTATAAATAAGGAAGTGGTTGAGAGCGAGTTGTTTGGCTACAAGCGGGGCGCTTTTACCGGTGCTCACACCAAGGGCAAGAAAGGTTTCTTTGAGGAGGCCCATGGTGGAACTCTACTCCTGGACGAAGTGGCTGATCTTCCTCTGGATGTTCAGGCCAAACTTCTCAGGGTCCTGGAAGAAAAGGAATTCTATGCAGTGGGCGACTCGCAGCCCAAGAAGGCGGACGTGAGAGTTATCGCCGCAACCAATCAACCGCTGGAAAAACTCATTGAAAACGGGAGATTTCGCCAGGACCTCTACTTCCGTCTCGCCACCATCGCCATCAATATCAAGCCCCTGAGGGAACGCCACGAGGATATTCCACTCCTGGTGAACTATTTTCTTGAAATATTCAACAAGAAATATGGGAAGAAATTTGAGAAAATCTCCCAGGAGGCTGAAGAAATACTGCTGCATCACCCCTGGAAAGGAAATGTCCGTGAGCTCAAGAACGCCATAGAGCGGGTTACCCTCCTTGAAGACTCCACAGAGATAAAACCTGACCATCTCAACTTCTTAACCCCCGCAACCCCATCCCCTGCCCAAGCCAAACGGGAACGTGACAAAGGAGGGGTCCAGGAATTCCCTCCGTCTCGGATCCCCTCTGCCGGGATCTGCCTCGATGAGGTTATCAAGGAGATCATTAGCACTGCCTACAAACAAACCAACAAAAACCAGGTACAGACGGCCAGGCTTCTGGGAATTACCAGAAACACTCTCCTCTACCGACTCAAGAAATATGGTATCAAGTAGCCAGTTGGCCGGTTATGCCGGTTGAGCCAGTTTAGCCGGTTTTGCCCGTTGGCCATTAGCACAGAAAAGAATTCCACATTCCGCGTTCCGACTTCTACCTCTTACAATGAATGACAGCGCAGCGTAGTGACCTAATGACGCCAAAGGCAAGTGACTCGAAGCGCGAGTTGCCAACTGCCTCCTGCCAGCTGAATTGGCCTCCAACCTCAAGGCCTGAGCCTGTCGAAGGGCCGCTCCTCCAACCGCTATGCCCCATGCTCCATGCCAATAAACCCCCTTTCCGCGTCGTTATCTAGTGCTTAGGGAATGTGGCGTAAATCGCCGTCTAGTGGGCGTTTGGCGATTTCGCCAATGATTGATTTGGCTCACTATCCAACACCTTTATTTTTTTTGTTTCGCCACCGGAACTTATGCGAATCTGGCAGTCATTTGGTGCTGCATATTTTAGAGGAGACCACACCAAAGAGGTCACCTACCCTCTATTCAATAAAATAAGTGATTTCCAAAACATAATTGAATTATTTTAGGTCCTCGTTAATTGGCACGGGTTGTGCTTTTAGATACCCTGAGCGCGTTCAAAGGATGTTCTAATTCACACTCGGTAATTACATAGGAGCTGGAGGATCACCTTGATGAGGGTGTTATTGGTTGAAGATGAGCAATCTATGCTTTTTACTCTGAGCAACCTCCTCAAGCATCGTGGCTACGAGGTTATAGCCGCTCATTCTGCCGAAAAAGGCCTGGAAGCACTCGGAGATGACCAGGTGGATCTGGTAATTTCGGACCTGAGGCTACCTGGCATGGATGGGATCACTCTCATCGCCGAAGTGAGGAAACGTTGCGAGGATGTCGTCCCCATAATCATCTCAGCCTACGGCACCTTGGGAAATGCCATCGACGCACTAAAGTTGAGCGTCTGTGACTTTCTCAGAAAGCCATTTGACCTTAGTACCTTTGAGGAGACTCTCTCCAGAGCCGAGCAGCGCCGCCATCAGCTTCTTGCCTATAAGAAATACGTCAATGACCTTAAAGACAACCTCATGGGTGAAGAACGCAGGCGCACGATGCTGTCAAGGTTCGTCTCTAAACACGTGGTGGAACGAATCATGTCCAGCGGTGAACTGCCGGCACGAGCGGCGCAAACGCAAAAAGTCTCCGTTCTTTTTGCCGATATTAGCGACTTTACCGGGCTTTCGGAAAAACTTGACCAGAAGAGCCTGGTTTTTATTGTCAACACTTTCTACGCTGCCCTGGAAAGCGTAATGAACCGGCACGGGGGAATCCTCGACAAATTCATGGGCGATGGGATTATGATGATTTTTGGATGCTCTGACAACTCTAATGAATCCGCCTGCAATGCATTGGGCGCCGCCGTCGAGATCCAGGGGAAAATGGATAAAATTCGCCGCGAACTACGCCGCTTCGAGCTCCCTGAGATAAGCATCCATATAGGAGTGTGTACCGGCACGGCCACGGCCTGCAGCATAGGTACAGATGAACGGATGGCCTATACCTACATCGGAGATGCAGTAAATTTGGCCAAACGGTTACAGGATCTGGCAGGACCCGGGGAGATTCTGGTCAACGAGACTACAGTAAAAGAACTGGAAGATTCTACAGACTCGATTACGGGGTTGTTCGGGCTCCATCCCCTCCCGCCCTTGTCAATAAAAGGTAGGCAAAATGACGTGATAGTTTATCGTGCCGAATTCGAGGCCGCCGGTTCAAATGGCAAATAATCCACCTTGGCGAAATCTCTTTAGTCCCCTAGGCAAATACAAAACAAAATCCCAAATTCTAATTTCTAAATCCGAAACAAATTCAAAATTCGAATTTCTTAATGTCAAAAACTAGCACTGGCGAGCTCAAGAGCCGATGTGATTGGGTTTTGGTCATTTGGACTTTGGTAATTCGGATTTGTTTCGTGCTTTGTGCTTCGGATTTAGGATTTAATGGGATACCGACCTCGACTTTCGCTATGCAGAATGACCCGGCAGCCTTAAAAGCTCAATGGTTTGCTAAACCTCAAAATCCACCTGGATTTTGAAGAGACGCTCTGCAGGGAGACTTATAACCTCTTCCACCCCGGTGAGTTCAGATATCTCGCTCAAAATTCGCTTGATTTCGCCCTTGGAAGGAGCAATTAGGGTGAACCAAATGTTATAGTCGTGTTTACGGCGGTAGTTGTGGGTTACTCCGGTATAGCTGTTCACCGCCTCGACAAATCGCTCCATCAGGTGAGAGGGGACCTTTGCTGCACAAAGGGTGGAGGTGTATCCTAACTTTCTAGAGTCGCAGTTGGCGCCGATTCTCCTGATGACCTCTTTATCCTTCATCTCCTGCACCCGCCGCAGGACCTCTTCCTCTGAACACTTCAGTTTTTCTGCCAACACCTGGTAGGGTCTTGGCTCAATGGGAAGATTAGATTGGATTTCATTGAGGATCATGCGATCCATATCATCCAAGAGCGCGTTGGCTTTGTTTTCATTATTCAGGTTATTCTGCATCCATTTCCCCTCTTCATCTCAACCCTTTAAATCCCAATATCCAATATCTAAATCCCAAACAAATCCAAAATCCCAATTACCGAAACCTATCTCTTTCTAGTCATTTTTTGTTTTGAACATTAGAGAATTTGAATTTGGAATTTGTTTCGGATTTGGGCATTGGGATTTGGAATTTGCAGCGTGCAGAGCTATCTGCACGCTGCGCGGGGTACATAGGTACAAAGAGGTTCCTCCGCCAGGTAGTCCCCGGTGGACTCAAATGCCCGAGCCCGGCAGCCGCCGCAAACCCGCCGGTATTCACAGACCCCACATTTGCCTTTGTATTCTTCGAAGTTGCGGAGATGTTTCAGTACCTCTGAGTTGCGCCAGATCTCCTCCAGCGGCAACTGTCGGACATTACCGCAGTCTACCTCCAGATAGCCGCAAGGCTGGACCTGTCCCACGTGTGAAATAAAGAGGAAGGCGGTTCCCCCCAGACAACCGCGGCTAACTGCATCCATGCCGTGAGTCTTTACTGTGACCTTCTTGCCTTCCTCTTTGGCCCGCTCCCTCATGATACGGTAGTAGTGGGGCGCACAGGTGGCTTTAAGCTGGAGAGGTACTTTCTCACGCTGGTCGTAAAACCAGTGGAGGGTCTCCTCATAGTCAGCTGCCGCTATTTCCTGGTCTTTAAAATCCTTTCCCCGTCCGGTGGGCACCAAAAGAAATATGTGGTGCGCTGCTGCGCCGAGCTTAACCACTAGCTTTTGTATGTCTGGCAGCTCATGCAGGTTTTCCCTGGTTATGGTGGTGTTGATCTGGAATTCAATGGAGGCTTTTTTCAGTAAATCAATGCCGCGCAGCGACCCTGAAAACGCCCCCTTGACTTGGCGAAACTGATCATGGCTCTTGGCAGTGGCCCCGTCCAGGCTGATGCTCACTCTTTGGATGGATGCCTCCTTCATCCGCTGGCAACTCTCTGCATCGATGAGGAGTCCGTTGGTGGCCATCACCATACGGAGCCCTTTACTGCTGCCATAGGAGGCGATCTCAAAAATATCGGGTCGCAATAGGGGCTCACCTCCGGTGAGAATGATAATGGGGCTGGCAAAAGTTACCACATCATCAAGAAGTCTGAAACACTCCTCGGTGGTGAACTCGTTGGGATAAGGCTTATCAACAGATGCTGCCCGACAATGTATGCAGCTGAGGTTACAACTCCGGGTTACCTCCCAGGCAATCAGCCTGGGAAGTTGGCCCTCCCCTTCTTTTTCCCCATGTCTTGTTTGATTATGTGGATGACCATTCATTTTTCTTTCCTATATCTCTCACAGAGCACTCAGAGAGCTCTAATACACAAATTGAATAGGAGCCGTATAAGTCAGGATCGCTTAAGACATTCGTGGAGCGCTTGCTGGCGCGAATAAGCCCACTTGTTCTCGCCAGCAAGTGCTCCACTTTGGTCCCGATAGATCGGGACCTCCCGCGCTAGCGGGAGTTTTTAAGCGATCCAAGTTTATCTACTCTCATTTCTTTCTCTGAGACCTCTGAGGGCTCGAGAGACCGCAGGGATTGACTTCAGTCAATCCCAAGGGAGCGGGCGAGAGACCCCAGAGTCAGTTCCTCTCAAGTTCCTTTGCTGCGTCTTTGGCAAAATAGGTAATAATTATATCCGCCCCCGCCCGTTTAATCGAGGTCAGCACTTCCATCATTACCCGATTCCCATCCAGCCAGCCCTTTTCTGCTGCTGCCTTTATCATGGAGTACTCGCCGCTGACGTTATAGGCCGCCAGAGGGAGATCGAACTCCCTTCTGGCCCACCGAATCACATCCAGATAAGCTAGGGCCGGCTTGACCATGATAATGTCAGCGCCCTCCTCGACGTCCAGACTGATTTCCCGGATGGCTTCTCTACTGTTGGCTGGATCCATCTGATAGGAGCGTCGGTCCCCAAATTGCGGCGCAGAGTGGGCGGCATCACGAAATGGACCGTAAAAGCTCGAACCATATTTTGCCGCGTAAGACATAATGGGAATGTGGGAAAACCCATTTTCATCCAATTTCTCTCTTATTGCCCCTACTCGACCGTCCATCATATCCGACGGGGCCACCAGGTCCGCTCCGGCCTCAGCGTGGGATAGGGCCGTGCGCGCCAGAAGGTCCAGAGTGGCGTCATTGTCCACATCCCCTTCCTTGATCACTCCACAGTGTCCATGACTGGTGTATTCGCACATGCAGACGTCGGTGACCAGCAGAAGATCGCTCACATTTTTCTTCAACTCCCGCAGAGCCCGCTGGACAATCCCGTCCTTTCCATATGCCCCTGAACCCACCTCATCTTTTTTTTCTGGAATCCCAAAAAGCAGGATAGCTGGGATTCCCAAATCCTTGACCTCCCCAGCCTCCTGCACCAGCTGATCAACAGATAGGTGGAAGACTCCGGGCATGGAACCTACAGGGTCGCGCACACCGCTGCCGGGGACAACGAACAAAGGATAGATAAAATCATTTACTGACAGACTGGTCTCACGAACCATTCGCCGCAGTGTTTCGTTACGTCGCAACCTTCGCGGCCTGTTCTCGGGGAAAAACATGGATGCTCCTCCAAAATGCCTAAAATGTACTAAAATGCCTAAAGTGCCTGAAATGTTCACACAAAATACGGTTCATGGGCACTAATCGGTTGCCAATAGTGATCCTAAGAAAAACTAAATAAAGAAAATGGGGAAGTGATTAGCTGAGGGGTTAATTTAAGAAAGCCTTAAGCCCTGCGCCTTGTGCCTCTCCTCAATCCCTAGATCGTTTGAGCTATCTCTTCGTCTGTGAGGTAACAAGCCGGATCCGGGGCCCACAGATCGCCTTTAGCGGCCTCGGCACGAACACGAAAATTGCCCGCACATACATCCAACCAGTGACAAGAGGCGCAACGTCCTGTCACATATTCCTTTTTGTTTTTGAGTCGAGCCATGAGTGGGTCGGACATATCGGTCCAAATCTCGCTAAACGGGCGTTGACGCACGTTCCCAAAAGAGTGGTGCCGCCAGAACTGGTCTGCGTGTACCTGGCCATCCCAGCTCACACAACCAATACCTCGTCCAGAGCTGTTTCCCTCATTCATCTTCAACAGCTCGAGCACCTCTTGGGCTCGCTCAGAACCCTCTTTGAGGAGGCGCAAATATACATAAGGCCCATCAGCGTGGTTGTCTACTGTTAATACCTCTTTCGGCATGCCGCGTTCGTGCAAGTCCCGGGTGCGATCGACAATCAGGTCCACCACCTCACGGGTCTCTTCGAGGCTGAGATCCTCTTCCATCAAATCGCTTCCCCGTCCCGCGTAAACCAGGTGATAAAAGCACACCCTGGGAATATTACGTTCTTCCAGCAAATCAAAAATGGCGGGAATCTCGGCGGCATTCATCCGGTTTATGGTGAAACGCAAACCCACTTTGATACCCGCTTGTTGGCAGTGTTCAATCCCGGCCATGGCGCGGTCGAAAGAACCTCTAACTCCACGAAATCTATCATTAACCGCTCTCATTCCGTCCAGACTGATGCCCACATATGACAACCCGACGTCTTTCAAGGTCTGGGCAACGGACCGGGTAATCAAAGTGCCGTTTGTTGAAATCACCGCCCGCATGCCTAGCTTTACCGCGTAATCGGCCAGTTCTACCAAATCTTGCCGAACCAGAGGTTCGCCACCGGAAAAGAGCACGACCGGACAACCGAACTGGGCAAGGTCATCCAGCAAAACCTTTCCTTCCTCAGTGCTCAGCTCATCTTTTGCAGCCTCGCCAGTGGCGTGGGCATAGCAGTGTACGCATTTAAGGTTACAGCGGCGAGTTACATTCCAAACCACAACCGGTTTCTTGTCACTGGAGAACTGGAGTAGATGTGAAGGGAGCTGTTTTGAATGGCGCCCGTAGCGAAGGGCATCAGAAGGTTCGACTGTGCCGCAATAGAGTTTGGATATACCAATCATTGTCTTTCCTCGTGCATTCAAGCCAATTTATTGATGAAATGGTGTTGCCAGATTGCAGAGATGGCCCCATTTTTATTTCTTCTGCGGGCCTGGGATGGCAAAATGACCGCTGCCGTAAGATCTGCGGATTAGCTCGTTGATGAAACTCTCCGGATCTTCGATGGCTTCCCTGGTGATGATGAACTCCTTTTCACCGGTCTTGTCCATGATTAGTTTCAGAGCGTAATCATAGTCTGCAGACACCTGCTGGCAGATATCTGTAACGCTTTCCCCCTGGGTCACCGCCCTGTGTAAAATCTCATCCACCGCATCCTCGGCGAAACGGATGGGAATTTTCTTCTTGTCCAAGAAATTGGACTCGTAGGCTTTTACCTCACCAATCATGGACACCACTTCTTCAAAAATACCATCCAATGCCATCCCCGAGAGCAAATGCCAGGTAACAACTAGATCGATTCTCTCTTCGGTAAAGGCGGGACCATAATTTTCTCGATAGCGAGCTTCTTTGTCCAAGATAGCCTTTTTGGTAGCACTCTTTTCTGCCTCAAAAACCTTATCGTAACGGGCCACCAGTTCGGGATCTTCTGGATTATCAAGGATCTTTTTCAGATGGCCTTTGGGATCTTGCACCACCTCGGCAGTGACCACAAAGAAACGAATGTCCGTTGAAGGAAACTTCTTTTCAAAGTGAAGCAGTGCCTTTTCCAACACACTAACCAAGCCCCTGGCTCCAGTGCGCTCCCCGTGGGCCTGCTCGGCAAGTAGCCTAAGGGCTTCATCTTCGAAGCGGATGTCAATGCCATAGGCACGGAAATCCGCTTTCTTGGCATTTATCACCGGATTGTTGGGGTTTTTCAAAATCGCATAGAGATCGTCGATGGAGAGTTCCTCAAAGACAGCTACCACCGGTAATCTGCCCACGAACTCACTTTCAAAACCGTAGTTAATAAGGTCTTCTGCTTTGACCATCCTCAGGTACTGATCGTCTTGGTCCTTGGTGGGAAGATCAGCGCCGAAGCCGATCCCTTGCTTTTTGACCCGTTTCTTGACGATGTCAACCAGAGCATTGAAAGCCCCGCTCACAATAAACAGGATATTTCGCGTGTTGATCGTCCGTTTTTCCTTTTTTCCCGTCTTCCGATACTGTTCAATCGCCTGGATTTGAGAAATGGGATCGTGGGGGACTTTCATGTCAACATCGGTATCTTCCATGGGTTTCAGCAGTGCCCGCTGCACCCCGGTTCTGGAAACATCAGGACCTATGAGGTTGTGGCTGGAAGCTATTTTGTCAATCTCGTCAACATAGATAATCCCGTATTGGGCCAACTCGATGTCGTCATCGGCTTCGTGTACCAGGTCCCGGACCAGGTCTTCCACGTCGCCTCCCACATAACCAGTCTCACTGAATTTGGTGGCATCACCCTTGACAAAGGGAACACCCAGCTTGTTGGCAATAAGCTTTACTATATAGGTCTTCCCCACTCCGGTGGGGCCAATCATGATTATATTATTCTTTATTCGACCCACCACGGTGGGATCCTGGACCTTTTTGCCCCTGAGCTCATGTTTTATCCGGTTGAAGTGGGTACAGACCTTAGTGGCAAGGATTGCCTTCGCCTCATCTTGCTTGATCACATATTCATCCAGATAAGCTTCCAACTCCTCGGGCTTCATTTCAAACTTGATCTTGTCAACAGCATCACTGGCTGATGCTTTCTCTTCACCCTTTTCACCACCAGCCTTTGGCAGCATCAAAGGCGAGACTATTTTGATGCGGGCCCCGTACTTCTTGGAGAGGTAATCGCTCAGTTCTTTTTCGAGTTCCTTCTGACCAGGTACTTTCCGTTCGTCTTCGGCCATCTCGCACCTTTCTCTGAAATCTATTGAGCCGCGATGCCATCTTGCAACCGCGACTACTATTGCTGGCTATCGCCTACACTTTCACTATAAACATTTCACTGAACAGTTTCAACTTCTTTAGCCCCTGACCTTTATTAGATTTGAATTGATAACAAGCTGTTATCAATTCAAAAAGCGTGCCGGAACGTATTACTTGACAAAAAGACTCATTTTCCTGATGTTAGATGAAGAATTGCACTGGCCCCGGAGGGAAGGGGAAGGCCTAAAAATCCTCTTGACACTATCCGGTATAATTGTTAGGAGAAATGGTTCTTTATTATGTTAGCCCGGATGTTTCATCCGGGCTAAGCTGGGCCGTTAACTCAGATGGTAGAGTATCTGCCTTTTAAGCAGAGAGTCGCTGGTTCGAGTCCAGCACGGCCCACCAATCTACCAGCCGCGAAGCGGCTGTTTTCGGTCGGGTCAGCGGTGCAACGAACACCGTCGCTGGAGTGAGCTTGTCCTGAGTGAAACGAAGGAAGTCCAGCACGGCCCACCATTTTATTAGCTGGCAGCCCTTCGACGAGCTCAGGGCAGGCAGGCAGCTGACAGCGGGCAGCCAGTTAACTAGGCACTAAGCACTAGACACTAGGCACCAGCATGATTCTATTAGTGCTTAGTGCATACTGCCTAGTGCCTAGTTTTAGGTGGGCACCGCCCACCGTTCGTCCCCATCGTCTAGCCAGGTCCAGGACACCGGCCTTTCACGCCGGCAACAGGGGTTCGAATCCCCTTGGGGACGCCACTTCATTAATAATTTTAAGGGGTTAGCCAAAAAGTGCTAACCCCTTAATTTTTGCCTGGTCTGAAATTGTTTGATATT
>CAVQGX010000039.1:0-70773 GCA_963712115.1 uncultured delta proteobacterium
CACACTTTTTACTCTGGAGTGCAGAATACTACATCTTGGAACAGGGCAAAAGGGGCGTCAGTGTGGAGTATGTAATCTAAATTTTCGGAAGAGCAATACGGACTCTGCCGCTAGTGGGCAAAACCAGCGTCTTTCCTTTCCTATGGCTTTAGAACATTCAGGCTTTCCCTGCCCCGATCATTGCGCCATCAGGAATCAGTAGGCTGCGGTCTCGATAAAACAACCGCCGCCCGATGCGCCCGGGTTATCTTTCTCAAAATTTGAGACAGAAACAGTTGTTGAATCACTAGACTGCAAACCGCCGTCATCTGTAACTATCAACTCGAAGATGAGTGGTTTGCCACCACTGTCATCAAAACCTGGAGCCTCAAAGGTCGGTTGATCATCTGTGGGATCGGAAAAGGTAACCGAAGGCCCTGCTACCTGTTTCCACTGATATGATGCAATGCCATCATCAGGATCAGATGAATTTGACCCGTCCAGGGTGACTGTAGTTTTCTCGAGCACCGTCTGATCAGATCCAGCATTTGCTGTGGGAGGATCGTTCAGCCAGATCACATTGATAATGGCAGTATCCGTTGATTGCAAACTGCCGTAATCGGTCACTGTTAACTCAAAGGTAAACGAATCACCATCTGATCCTACATTCGGTGCCGAGAAGGTGGGTTGAACTGCCTCGGGATTAGATAAACTAACTGACGGCCCTGTTACCTGTTTCCAGCGATAAAACTCAATACCATCATCAGGATCAGATGAATTTGACCCGTCAAGGGTGACTTTAGCTTCCTCGAGCACCGTCTGATCAGATCCAGCATTTGCTGTGGGTGGGTCGTTTTCCCCGGTAACATTGACAACAGTAGTATCGGTATCTAGCAAACCACCAAAATCAGCAACCGTTAACTCAAATTTAAGTGATTTTGATTTGCTGTCTAAAACACTAGGGCTCGTAAAGGTGGGTTTAATCGCCCTAGGATTAGATAAACTAACTGACGGTCCTGATATCTGTTTCCACTGATAAAACTCAATACCGTCATCAGGGTCAGATGAATTTGACCCATCTAGCCTTACTGTAGTTTCCTCGTCCACATTCTGGTCAGGTCCCGCATCTGCCGTGGGTGGATCGTTTTCCCCGGTAACATTGACAACAATGGTATCGGTAGCTTTCAAACCACCAAAATCAGTAACCGTTAACTCAAATTCAAGTGATTTTGATTTGCTGTCTAAAACACTAGGGCTCGTAAAGGTGGGTTTAATCGCCTGAGGATTAGATAAACTAACTGACGGTCCTGTTACCTGTTTCCAGCTGTAAGAATCAATCCCATCATCAGGATCAGATGAGTTTGATCCATCTAGCCTGACTGTGCTTTTCTCGAGCACCGTTTGATCAGGTCCCGCATCTGCCGTGGGTGGATCATTACTTTCTATATCAAATACGTGGACTTTCGTCTCATCAGTATCTTTTTTGCCTGAAGTGGATATGACTGTCAGTTTAAAGGTAAGTGTCACGTCCTTTGAAATCTGAGGGGCAGTGAAACTCGCTATAGCTTCGTCCGCTTTCTGCAATACAACCCGTGGCCCTTTTTTGACCTGTTGCCATTGATAAATGTCAATGCCACCTTTAAGCTTCGATTCAGATCCATCCAAAATTACCGTGTCACCCTCATCCACGGTTTGGTCTGGTCCTGCCTTAGCCTTTGCGAAAGCTTGTGAGGCTGAAAAAGTATGGAAGAGAAAAATGAAGAGGAAAGTGGTTAAGAAACGTGTTTTCATCAACATAACCATAGTTGTGTTTTATTCAACTGATTAGATATTCAGCACCTATTCTGAGATTACAGAGTGATCTGAAATCGAGGACATTAGAGTGCAGGAATGTGACTTGTGTAATTATCTGTCAAAAGTAAGCAGAAATTTGCACATAACCTTCTCAAATTATTATCTAAAAATCAATGAGTGTCAAGGGAGAGAAGCTTTTTTTTGGCAAAGACTCGATGGTTGAATAGGAGAGAGCGATCTTAACTAATGATGGGTAATGTAAACTGATCTCGATAACTGCGAAAGTGTGGATTCCCTTAATCGCCACTTTCGGGTCTGGAGCGTATGATACTACATGTTGGGACGGGGCAAAACGGGCGTGAATGTGGATTAAAGTATGTATTCACAGCTTTGCAGTGATCAAGGTGAGGTTCGATTTCCTGTCAGGACCATCGTCGAACCGATTCACGAAGTCTTCGAAACCCTGTCGCGTCTCACTGTTTCCCATTAACATCTCTAACAAGTTCATGAGTTGCCTCCTTTGAAATCTTCTGACAACCCAACCTTCCCTGCACGGGGCATACGAATCGCTCGACTCAGAAAAGAAGCATCCCTGGCGAAGTAAGTTGAATGGGTCCGTCGCTGGAACAACCATCCCCCCAGGGTGATCAGCCTCCCTCGGCTGGGGCGAATGGTTTCCGGCGGAGAAATATCTCCTAGCCGCTCAGCATTGAAGGTGTCGCACGCCTGGGGAACGCAGGACTCGAGCCCACGCCGAAACCAGCGCACCCGCTGGGCCGAAGTCCCGTGGGTAAAACCGTCTGGCACCACATAGCCCTGCGTCCGCCGCTGGATGCGGTCGTCGCCAATGGCGCTGGCTGCGTTCAGGCCTTCCTCGATGTCTCCGGCCTCAAGAATCTGGCGGGTCTTATTGGCCCGGTAAGCCCAAACCCCCGCGAGACAGTCGGCCTGCAGTTCCATCCTGACGGACAATTGGTTCGTTTCGGAAGGGCTGACCCGTGACCCGAGTGTGCTCACCTTCTGAGAGATACCCAGAAGGGTCTGGACATGATGGCCCACCTCATGGGCGATCACATAGGCCTGAGCGAAATCCCCCGGAGCCCCGAACCGCGCCCTCAGGTCTTCGAAGAAGCTCAGGTCGAGGTAGACCTTCTGGTCGAGCGCGCAATAAAAGGGCCCTACTACAGAGCCGGCGATGCCGCACGCCGACTCGACAGCCCCCGAAAACAAGACCAGCGTTGGCGGTCGGTACGTCCGCCCCATTTTGCCAAAGGCTTCGTGCCAGACGTCTTCGGTATCGGCCGGGACCACGGCGACGAACTCCCGCAGTTCGTCGTTAACGCCGACTCGGCCACCCTGCTGAACGGAAACTGAGGGCGTCTGGATTTCTGGTCCTCCCTGCAACAGGACACTCGGGTCGATACCAAAAAACATCCCGACCAACACGATCACCAAGAGACCAAGCCCGCCTATACCACCTATCTTGGCGCCGCGAGGGATCGCCATTCCCCGGCGATCTTCGATGTTGTCGCTTTGGCGAGCACCCTTCCATCGCATGTTGTTTTTCCTTTCTATTTATCGGTGTCTCTTGCTCGTCGTATCTGCATAGATCCAAGCATGAGGAGTGAATCTTGACGTTGTTCCGTTCTCGGAATTCTTTCTGACACCCCGGACCCATTTCAAGAATTGAGGGAATGATACATCCAAGGCACCCCTTGCTTGGTGTAATACCAGTGATGGCCTACATATTTTTAACTTATAGAAGTACGAACAACCGATCTGGATTAGCGCGCCGAAATAGGAGAATTAAAACTATATTTAATATACCCCAAGAGACCAGCTTATGCAAATACATAAGAGCACCATATTACATATCGTTTATCAATAACCCTAAACTACCCGCAGGCAATCAGTGAGAAAGTGAGGTGGCAGCATGGAGGGGTGGAAGCAGAGTGTGGATAACATCCCTTAATTCACACTTTAACCTCTGGGAAGAACACTACCACATCTTGGGGCAGGTCGGAAAGGGCAAGAGTGTGGATTAAAGTATGTAATTCACATTCTTGTCGAACAAACAAGGAACAATACACATAGAAGATAATACTCCGGATACAAAACTGCAGGAAACTTACCATCCGAACTAGAAGGTCTGAAGCAGAAGACTCAGTATAGTAAGAATTTTGCTCAATTTTTTTAAAGCTCAAAAATATCTAGTAGGCTGAGACGTAATTTTGACTCTAATTTTCAACTGCCTTCTGGGATGAAGATCCACTCGCAGTATTCGGCTGAGATTTCGACACCACAGTTTGTGAGGATATACTCTTCGGAATGGGAATTTTAGATCTGACGTATTGTCGATACTTGTACTTACCAATAATCGAGTAAAGATTATTTTGAAGTGGTGAAGCTAATATTGTTCCTACGGTTGTTAGCATCAGTATTAATATTAGGTAAATGGCTTTTCTTTTAAACGGAATAATTTTTTCTATCTGCTTAAGCGCTGGGCGATCTACTCCACTAAGTTTATCTTCACCGGGTAAACTTAACTCCTTTGTACATTCATTAATGACCCTGCCATTGATACTTTGGATGTCACTTATATATCCAGACAAAAGGGCATAGTCACAAATAACATTTATTTTGCGAGGATAGCCCTTGGAAAAGGAATATATGCTATGAATTGCCTTTTGGGTGAAAATCTCTCTTCTTCCACCTGCAATCTTCAGACGATGTTCCACATATTGTTTCGTTTCGTTATTTGTCAAAGGATCTATGTTATGGCAAATGACGATTCTCTGCCTTAGGGCTCTAAGTGATTGTTTTGATAATAAAGTATTGAATTCACTCTGACCAACGAAAAAAATATTTAATAATTTGGTATCTGGTCGTTCAATATTAGAAATTAATCTAATTTCCTCTAATAACTCAAATGGAATACTCTGTGCCTCATCACTGCTGTCCGGTTATAAGTAGTTAAAATTCAATGATAATTGATCACAGTTTGGCAACATGTGTTTTGTTGGTCCTGGGTCAAAGAGTTGCCATATATTTCGCCGACTAAAAAGGTTCAACTGCAGTAATTTAAGGATCTGAGAGAGGCCATAAGTCAGTTTTGCCCGGAATTTGTAGTAGGCAAGCAGAAGCAGCGTGACGATGGCAATCCAAATTTGTGTCATCACGGCATTCTTACTGGTGCCAAGGAAGCTCTTTATCTTCAAGTTTTGCTTGATCCACTTGAAAAAGAGCTCCACCTGCCACCTCTCTCGGTAGATATCGGCAATGGTCCGAGCTGAAAGATGAAAGATATTGGTGAGAAACACATAGTGCTGTCCGGTTTCTGGATCTCGATAGCCGACCCTCCTGAGTTGGAGGGGGCAATCCTTAGCTTTGGCACCCGTAAGCTCGATGGTCTGATCCGAGGTCAGGCCCTTTGCCTTGATGACCTTGCGACGCTTAACAACCCTGTAGTTGATCCCTTTTTTTAGCCGGGTGACGAACAAGACCTTTTTGCCGGTAAGCTTATGCAACCAAGCAAAGTCCAGAAAAGCTCTATCCATAACCACCATGGACAAGGCAGGAAGCCTCAGCAGTTTGGCCACTGTATTGTCAGCTACTTTGGCAGTGGTGACTTTGATAAATGCGGGGATGTAGCCGTCATGGTCCAAGAGGGTATGCACTTTGATGCCGCCTTTGGTGGTGCGAAAGGCGGCCCACGGGAAAAGCGAAAGACAGAGATCTATCACGGTAGCATCAAATGAGTACAGCTTGTTTTTAAACCGAAACTTCTTTCTCGGCGCATGGGCCGCACATTTGGCGTACTGGTGGGAAAAGAGAGCTTCAAAGAACTCGGCTGGCCTTTTGTTATTGGCATCGGCAAGAGTGGTCCGCTTCACACTATTCACTCCCAGATGGTAAAGCTTGGCCCCATTGAATTTGAAATGCTGAACAATATCACGCAAGCTGGCTCTACCAGTGATCTGAGCAAACATCATGACCACAAACTGGCTCCAGCGGTCCAGGGTGCGATACTTACGCTTGGGTCGAAAGCCGTTTTTCTCGATCTGTCGAAAATCATGTCTGTTAAGAAGATCAAGCAACTGATGGAAGATTGTGTTAGAATGTGCCATGGCCTGAATCTCCTTTCGCGTCAGTGGGTTAGCGGTAACCGCACTATAACACGAAAGCCTGGATTCGGGCCTATTCTACTTTCTTAACTGGACAGCAGTGGTGCCTCATCAATTATCAGTAAAGTTTTCTTTCCATTTTTATACAGAAAATGTAAATACTTAGTAAAAGTTGAAATGAAATCTCCTTTATTGTCAAATTTTCTATTTATACCGAGGCTATGGGCCAAATAATTGAAGAATTCTAAACGCTCCAATTTTGGATCCGAAATTGTGGCAACGAGAACATTATCCTCCAGACCTTTTACAAGAGCGTTTACTAGTGTGGTCTTGCCAGTTCCTACATCACCGGTGAGTAAAAGAAGTCCAACATTATTCAAAATGCCATACTTTAGAAAAGCCAAAGCTTCTTTATGCTTTTCACCCAACCAAAGAAATTTTGGGTCCGGACTTATCGAGAAAGGCTTTTCAGTCAAATGGTATTGTGCTTCGTACATTACTAGATGCTTTTTCCACTCCGCAGTTATCTCTTAACCTTTTCTTGTAAACACTAGAAAGAAAGCGACGGCTATGAAAAGAGTAATTACGTAAGAGTCTGTCATAATAGAGCCCTTTTTTAAAAGAGTGGAGCTATCTATCCCTTATTGCTAGTAAACTAGTACAACAACTATGCCATAAGGTTGAATTGGAACAATCATCATTTATTTCAATTACTTAAATAACACCATGGAAATAATTTGTATCCAGATCATGGCAATCACGGTTATTTTTTGGGAAAATTTATGCCAATTAGTAGGATTTTTTTACGTTTTTACGTGCATACGTAAAGATATGAGTACTGCACGTAGGCAATTAGGGGAAAAACTGAGTGGGCAATACGGACGGGTTTGAGTGCATATGGGATCGAAAAATCTGAAGACGCCCCCCAGTGCAAAACTGCGGATTACATCCTGAAATCACCACTTTCGGCCTTGGAGAGCATAATACTACATGGAGAGGTGGTCAAAAAGGGGCGTTACTGTGCATTAAAGTATGTAATCTTCAGTCAGTCCAGAAGGTCAACGTAGCTTAGGTCTGAGTGTGGAGGTTTTCCTTGGCCCAAAGGGCTGCCTCCAGGCGATTGGTGACCTTGATCTTTTTGTATATGTTGTAAAGATGGGTCTTGACTGTATGACGGCTAATATAAAGTTTTTCACCTATTTCCATGTTCATTGCTCCCCGTGCAACCAAATTCACTATCTCGATCTCTCTTCCCGAAAGCACAGATGTTTCATTCCCAGATAATACTTTTGCGTTCTCAATTTCGGGAATGAATTTAGACAGAATCTCACGGGAGATCCAAATCTCCCCTTTCAAGAGTGCACGAATTCCTTTATCAAGGTTGCCCGGGTGATCATTGGCATAAAAGATGCCCTTTACTCCTCTTATCACGAGCTCTTCCTCAATTCTCAGCCCTCGGATCAAGTTGAAGACCGCCATTAAGTCCGAGGTGCCCAAATCACAATAGCAAGCTTCAACCTCAAGGAAGAGTCTTTCGTGGTCTTTGGCAAAGCAGTCGAGGAGTACTAGTATCTAGTTGCATAAATCAGAGTAATTTTTACTGAGCCTTTTCGGATAAACTTCTCGCTTTCGCCACTCGAAAGGGGCAGCCTCTCTGTTATAGGTGGCAACGAAAAGGTCGATAGCATTACGAACCTGTTGTGGTGAGGTGAAACTAGCACCTTTGAGCGTTCTGCGGCTGAGGATGCTGAACCAAATCTCAATCTGGTTTAGCCAGGAGGCGTGGGTTGGCGTGTAGTGAAAGCACACTTTTTTGTGGCGAGCCAACCAGACATCGTGCTTTGGTTTATGGGTGTTGAGATTATCCAAGATCACGTGAATCTCCTGGTCGGGATAGTCAGCAATGACTTCGTTCATAAAATCGAGAAACTCCCGACGTCGCCGCCGTTTGTAGTGGCCGGCTTTGACCTGTCCTGTGGCCACATTCAAGGCGGCGAACAGGGTGGTGGTTCCGTGTCGCTTATAGCCGTGGCTGAAACCGGTAAGGGCTTTGCCATTGGGAAGCCTAAGCCACCCCTGGGCTCGCTCCAGTGCCTGGATGTGAGGCTTTTCATCCACACAGATCACAACCGCACTGTCAGGGGGCTCCAGGTAAAGACCAACGATGTCTGCCGCCTTCGGCGCAAATTCAGGGTCTGTACTGATACACCACGATCGTCGACGCTGCAAATGGATGCCATGCCGCCTGAGCACCCGCCACACCTGGTGTTTGGAGACATCTCCCAGCGTCTTGGCCAATAAGCTCCCACTCCAGGTGGCATGCCCGGCGGGAGGTTCACCGTCAACTGCCTCCAAGATCCTTCTGTCGGTGGTATCGTCATAGACCTTGCGAGCACCAGAACGCGGTGCATCTTGCAGAGCTGCCATACCGTCTTTGGCAAAGCGAGTTCGCCATTTGCTCACGGTAGCCGGCCGCACTTTAAGGTTCTCGGCAATCACCTTGGTAGCTTCTCCTTTCGCAGCCGAGAGAATAATCTGCGCTCGCAATACCAACCGCTGTTCGGTCTTGCTTGAGCGAACCCACTGCTCCAGCGTTCGCTTGTCCTCTGCTGTCAATTTGATGGGGATTGCTTTTCTACTCATGCAACCCCATATACTATATAGCGCTAAATTGTGCAACTAAATACTAGCTTGGGTTTAACACTCTCTTGATCATCCAATTCAACCACATCGTCGATAGTCTCTTTGACTACACAATTCGCACCTATCTCGGCCTCCAAAAAGGACGCCAGAAGCTCATTATTCACCCTACACGGTCCGATTACATATATCGTCCAGGATACTGAGTTCACTTGTCTCTTATCCTAACAGATTCACATGGGAGACTGCGGCAAGAGCTCTGTCTCCTCACCTGGAAGGTCAGGTTCCTCCCACTTGACTTTGCCGTTGAGCCAACCTCTCAGGAGAGGCTGCCATAAGTAATCCTCGTATAATCTGAGTCACCATTTAAAACGACCGCCGAGTCGGCACCACAAATGCAACGGATTTAAGTTATACTGCAACCATACTCTCATAGTCACTGCCATTTCGGTGTATTTTGATTGTTATGCCAGCAGTTTCGTTCAATCATCAATGGTGTAACACCGTGTCCGCTGCAAACCCGGGATTCTATAGTCAGTTGAGTCTTCCTGGGTTAATAGGCAATGATGCAGTCCTTCTTTGAATTGATCTAGTTCATCACACGAAGCTGCGCACTCCAACTTGTTCTTTTCCAGACGTTCGCATTTAAGACAGGGACTTCGTTTTTCTACCATAGGAGCCTTTCGGTTTCTCACCAAAATACTCTGCCTTGTTGTGTGCAACAGAATCTATCGACATTCATGCTAAAGCTCCAGCAAACAATAATCATGCCAAATTAAGTAACTAAATTTATTTGGAAATATTTCAAAGGATTAGTCGATATACATCAGAAATTAGAAGGAACAAGATGGGAAACCAAGGTTATAAGGTTGGGAAAAAACTACCACATTGTGTTATTGATGAGTAATTCAACTTCGCTTCGATCAAAGCAAAAGTTGTATTACATCCCTTAATTCACAATCGCCTAGGTTACAGACTGGCACAAATTGCTGTGAGTGGTCAAAGCGGGGTTATCGAAAAAAACCCCACTGATGAGTCCAGCGATCCAAGGCCAACAGGGGTAAAGCCCTAGGGTATGGCAATGCATAAAAATGGAGGTGGAAGCTACAACCCTGCTTCTGTAGACTGGGCCTCCAAGATCAAGCTAATCCGGGGGCAGTCTATGAACTTAACTCCCATGCCACGGCTAATTACCTCGTCATTAGGGCGAGGCACACGTGACCAGACAACCTCAGCATGGGAGTTAAACGATGGGTTGGAAGGAAGTTTCGCAATGACAATGATCCTCTCTCCGGGCTCAAGCGGTTTTTGGCAACGGATAAAGGCGCCATGCAGGCTAATATTCTCCGTTACGCCTTCCGTAACGCTTGTTGGAGTGACCATCCTGGCAAGTAATGTGATTGGCATTCTAGGGTGTTGCCGGTTGTCGATATCGTGAGCCACAGTCTTTCTCTTTTAATGCAGAAATTCTCTTTCTGGAATTGACTATGCTGAGAGAACGAATAGGCAAGTGACGTGCCGATAGTTATGGAAAAGCTAATTACAGGTAATGCTGTCTATTTTCGTGCCGTATATACGTAAAAACGTAAGCATCTTAGAACAATCTGACTAACTCTGTAAATCGGCAGGATGCATGATTTTGGTTTTAGTACCCTCTAATACCAGGGAGAAACCAAGGTGGTTAGTACGGACAGGTGAGAGCAAACTTTATATTACATCCCTTAATTCACACTCCGCTGGAATTTTTTGTGGCACAAGATATGGGGCAAGGTCAAGGGGTAGTTTTGGTGAAGAAAAAAGAAGCGCCCCCACCGAGGCACCCATCCCCGATGGGGGCAAGATTCGAGATTAGGCAGGGTAAAGGTGGGATCCCTGCCGAGGGGCACCGAGATCAAAATAGCATAGCTGGGGTAATTTCTGTCAATGTGAAAAAACCACCATTTTTTATCGAGATTTACTCTTTGTTACATACCATGTTGACAATATATATAATATCATATATATTATCATTACATCAATGAAAGGCGGTGATCGTTTGAAACAGGTAATAGTAAGAGTTCCGGACAGCTTGCACCGCGAACTGAAGGAAGAAGCCAGGAAGGAGGGGGTTAGCCTCAATCAGCTATGCCTAACTAAATTGGCTAGACCCCTGGATTGGTACCGGCAAAAATCTATGGAAAATATGAAAGGAAAGGAGGATTGAAATGGCAATCTTAGCAGAATGCCCAAGGCGTCATAACAAGCAGAGCACCAGAAACAAGTCGTGCTCTGGCAAAAACGGGTGTGGTCTTGACCTGGACAAGGCAAAGAGATCCAAGAAGGTCAAATATTGGATCCAGTACAGGCTACAGGGTGGAAAACAGCGCAAGGAATACGTGGGTACGTCCATAGAGGAAGCCCGGGATGCTGATGGTAAGCGAAGAGTACAGAAGCGAGAAAACCGTATCTTTGATATTCTGCCGGAAGCGAAAATGACTTTCAGTGAACTCGCCGGGTGGTATCTGGAGCTTGAAAAAGTCAAAGCCCTGTCGTCATATTGGCGAGTCCAGATTGCACTGGATAGCTTCAATTCTGAATTTGGTCATTTGCTGGTTCGTGACATAGGGTTGAGTCAGATAGAGAACTACCAACAGAAAAGGTTAAACATGGGCATGGCCCCCGGTACGGTTGACCGTGAAGTTGGTGAGATCAAGACCATGATTTACAAGGCTCATGCTGATGGCCTCCTTGGTGACCGAATCGCCATGACTTTCAAAAAGGTCAAAAAACAGCTTAGGAGAGGCTCAAATGCCCGGGAACGCACCATGACCACAACTGAGTATCTGAGGCTTACGACAGGCAAGCACAAAGTCAAAACAAAGACGGGCAAAGAGAAACTCGAAGATAACTCGCCGGCCCACCTGAAACAGATCCTTATAGTCGGATTTTACACCGGCATGCGCAAAGGTGAGCTTTTGAGTTTGAAGTGGTTACACATTGATCGTGAGAAGGGATTTATCAGGCTGCCAGTTGAAATGACCAAGGAAGGGAAACCCAAGAGTATCCCTATTAACCGGCACGTCAGAGAAGTACTGACCAGTCAGCCTCGCTCGCTGCACCACGATTATGTTTTCACCTATCGCCGGCAGCGGATCAAGAATCTTAGACGCTCTTTCGAGTCTGCATGCAAGAACGCGGGTATTCCTCACGGTCGCAAAGCGGAGAATGGACTTGTATTCCATGACATTCGAAGGACGGTCAAGACCAATATGCTGAGGGCCGGTGTGGACAAGGCCTTAAGGGATACTATCCTGGGTCACAGCCTGCAGGGGATGGATGCTTACTACCTGAAGCCGAGTGGTGAGGATTTGAAGGCGGCAATCGACAAGTACACCACCTGGATGGATGCCCAAATCGCAAATGTTACCCAAACCGTTACCCAAGAGGCAGAAAAGGGCTAGGTGTGATCACCTAACCCCTTGAAATAATTGGTCGGGACGACTGGATTCGAACCAGCGACTTCTGCGTCCCGAACGCAGCGCTCTACCAGGCTGAGCCACGTCCCGATTTTTTTACCACGGCTACTCTTATCAAAAGCGCCCCATATTGTCTAGTAGAAGAAAGCATGGTGCAGAGCTGAGAGGGAAGGTAAGCGGTGAGCGGTAAGCAGTAAGCGGTGTACTTCTCACATGGTAGATTGCTCAAGACCTACCGCTTACTGTTTACTGCTTACTGCTCACTTCATATAATTGCTGCCTGTTGTCAGCTGCGAGCTGTCTGCTGATTGACCTGTTTCTTAATTCTCAGGTGAACACATCCGTGCTAGAATGCGTGGGTTTTCTGTAGGAGTAAACTCCCTCCGGTCTCCGACTCTTGAGAGTCTACGACTCGGAGAGGCCGTAGGCCCCTCTGGGCCGGAGGCTGCTTGCGATAAGAGGGTAGCTTTTTTCTTTCATTTTAGGCATTTTAGATAATTTAGTTCACTTTAGCTCATTTGAATGCCGGGCCTCCGTGCCCGCCAAAAAAGTCTTATGGCCGATATTCTCAAAACAATCTTGCCCATCTTCGCAATCATCCTGCTAGGCTGGAGTTTGCGCCGCCTGGATTTGATGCAGGAGGGCTTTCTCAAACCTGCCAACCGGCTTGTTTACTATGTTGCCATACCGGCGATGATCTTTCGAGAAATTGCCGAGGCCGAGCTCGTCCAACATTTCAGCCTGGTTCTGGTGGCAACAACACTGGTACCCTTGATTCTCGTAGCTCTGACCGGGTTAATTCTAGTTAGGGGAATTCAGCTGCAACGGACCAGAGTGGGGAGCTTTCTGCAATGCAGCTTCCACGGCAACCTTGGTTACATTGGTTTGGCTGTAGCCTTTTACTTCCTCGGTGACCAGGGCTTTACTCGAGCCAGCATCCTCGCCGGGTTTGTCATGTTGTTGCAGAATTTTTTGGCTGTAGTGGCACTCAGTCGTTTCAACAAAGAGCCCGACCAGAAAATTTCTACGCTCTCTCTCGTTCGCAGGGTATTACTTAACCCTGTGATTATTTCGGCCATGGCAGGTATGGCTTTTTCCCTGACGGGGCTGGACCTGCCTGTGATTTTGGATCGGAGTCTCAAAATCCTGAGTGGTATGGCCTTGCCCCTGGCCCTTCTGCTGATAGGCACCTCAATATCTTTTGCCCAGATGCGGCAGCAATTGCGGCTTACAGCCTTGATCGGTGTTCTGAAGTTGCTACTTCTCCCGGCAACCGGCTTAATTCTATTTCATTTTCTGGACCTGCAGAGAATAGAGTATCTGCCCGCACTCATCCTTCTGGCTTCGCCCACTGCCACCGTATCCTATGTGATGGCATCGGAAATGGCGGGAGATACTGACATGGCCACGGCTGCCATTTCCATTACCACGCTCGTTTCGGCAGTCACTTTTACTCTGTGGCTAAGTTTGGGGAGTTGAGTTTTGCGAGACGAGCGAGACGGGGGATAGATGACAGAGGACAGACGACCGAGAAGATGTTGGAGGTTTGAGGTTAGAGGTTTGAGGCAATAAATCGGACGAAGTAAACGAATAGTGCCTCCAACCTAAAGCGGAGCGCTCCTCCAACCTGCAACCCTATGTTCCATGCGATTTGCCTACTGGATTCTGGCTCCTGACTCCTGGATTCTCAGACTTGTCTCTGCGAAATATGAATTGACAGGCGAGGTTGGATTGTTTAGTGCTTGGAGTCCGGAGGATGATTACCGGCTTCTCGGAAGGAGATTAAATGGCTAAGGACTCGAGGAGGCACTCGGCTGATTTCGGTGACGGCGTGGAAGACCGCTTGGAGCCGTTAGAGAGTTTGGATGTAAAAAAAGCCGAAGACTTTGATCAGCTATTTAGGCAAATGACTAAGACCGCCTTTGCCGGCAGGAACCTAGGTGAGGCGGCTGAGGTACTCACGGAGATGGTTTCCGATCCGGACTGTCTAGTTGTGGGCACATTTTCAGGGGCCATGACAGTGGCAAAGATGGGTCTCCTCATTTGCGACATGATCGACTGGGGTTGGCTGGATATGATCATCACTACTGGGGCGCTAATGGCCCACGGGTTTGTGGAAGCTACCGGCATGACCCATTTCAAACATGATCGTCGCTTGGATGATGCTGCCCTCTACCGTAAGGGGTACAACCGGATATATGACACTCTGGAACTGGAAAAGAACCTGGATCGTGCAGAAAGGATAATCAGTGGCATCCTAGACAGGATGGACACCACCGCACCCCTCAGTTCAGAGATATTTTGCCGCGAGTTGGGGAAGTGGCTGGCAGAAAATACCGACAAACCAGGAATACTGCAGAACGCCTATCGCAAGGATGTGCCCATTTACATCCCGGCCTTCACGGATTCTGAGCTGGCGCTGGATGTCGGCACCTGGATGGTGAAAAAGGCAATGGCCGGTGATCCGGATCTGGACATAAACCAAGCTCTCGATCAGGTGGATATTACTTTCAACCCCTTTATGGATCTGAGTTCGTATACCAGGCGAGTAATGAAGGCAAAAAGCTTAGGAATATTTACTATCGGCGGTGGGGTTCCCCGCAACTGGGCCCAGCAAGTGAGCCCCTATCTGGAAATTCTCGAAGAACGCTGCGGTAGGTCCGTTCCTATTAAGAAATTTCGCTATGGTCTGCGGATATGCCCGGAACCTCCATACTGGGGAGGGTTGAGCGGGTGTACCTATTCGGAGGGCGTCTCCTGGGGAAAGTTCGTGGCTCCCGAGGACGGCGGTTGTTTTGCCGAGGTTCTTTGTGATGCCACCGTTGCCTGGCCTTTCCTCATCAAAGCAGTCAAACAAAGGTTGGATAAGAAGTAGATTTACAATGAGAGGTCAGAGGTCAGGTTTTACTAGGCACTAAGCAGTAGGCACTAGGCACCAAGTCTCAAGGTGTCAGGTTTCAGGTGTCAGGGAGGAGAAACACAAAAGCTGAAACCTGAAACCTTAGTCCTTGCTCCATGCCCTGTGCCTTCCGCAATCTGCAATCTCAAATCTAAAATCCTCACCATTCCAATATTCCATGATTCCATCATTCCGACAAAAAAGGCCGCGGTTTTCAGTGTTTTGCCGCGGCCTTTGTCTCTCTAGAAAAATCTCAGGTGCTATTGGTACTCTTTCCCGTTTTTCGCCTCCAGAATAGAAACCAACACTACAATAATAAATGCCTGGCACAGCAAAAGAAAACCGGCGAAAGGAGTGGAGTAACGGAGTAGCAGGGCGCTCAAACCCAGGCAGATGGTAAGGAGGTAAATAAAAAGAACACTCTGAGTGGCACCACCAAGTACCCGGGCCAGACGATGGTGCAAATGGTCGTGACCAACATACTCGATCCATTCACGGAAGGTACGGGTTTTGCCTCTAATCACTCTGAATAGGGTAATGTGGGCCATATCAAAGATGAGAATCCAGAATATTAAGATGGGAGAAAAGATCGAAACTACAGGATTAAAGTCAGCCCAATCGCTATATATTGCTAGAGAGCCCAAAACGAAACCGATGGTAGTGCTTCCTGCATCGCCAAGAAAGATGAGGGCTTGCTTCCACGGTCGGAAGTTATATGGCAGAAATCCGAGGCAGGCGCCCAGCATGGCCACAGCCGCCCAGCCTACAAAGGGAGAGTCCATCTGCATGGCGACAATGGCCAGAAAGAAAGCAATAATTGCTGAGACCCCGGCGGCAAGTCCGTCCATGCCATCGAAAAAATTCATGGCATTGGTGATACCGACGATCCAGATCACAGACAGAAGACGATTGACAATGCTGCCGAGTAGGGCAGTTTCGGGAAAAAGGACAAGCCGGACTCCAACGAAGGTCAGACCAACGGCAAGAACAATTTGAACAATCAGTTTGACATGGGCCTTCAAGTTCAAGGTGTCATCAAAGACCCCCAAAACAAAGAGGATCATGGCAGCGACCAGGATGCCCCCGAACTCGCGGCTGAAGATGCCATTGATGAGGAGTGGCAGGAAAAATCCGAGAAAAACAGCAGCCCCACCCAAGAGAGGCGTAGGTTCCTTGTGGATCTTGTGCCCACTGGGGTTATCTACTAACCCCCAGTTCATGGCGAGAAGCCTGCAAATTGGTGTGGTCAACCCGCTGAAGCTGAAGGCTAAAACCAGGATATAAAGCCAGCGCCTGCCTGTATACACAAAAAAATGACGAGTGGCAGGGTAAAAGGCAAAGCCAAGCAGAATAAGGGCCAAGAAGTAATACCAGGCGGGTAGGAGAAGTTGATGATTTTTTTTCACTGAGAGTTCTCCTTCAAAGCCTGATGCAAAGCCTGGCACACCCGATGCACATCCTGGGACGTGAGGGATGGATGGATTGGCAGTGATAGATGAGACTTCCAGGCCATTTCAGCACCGGGATAATCCTCCAGGTTAAAGTACCGGTGTAATGGTCGGTAAATCGGTCTTGCAACCTCTATGCCCGTATTCAATAGTTTTTGGATCAGTTCCCTGACATTTCCCTGACTCGAGACCACATACCGATAATAGATTCTGCCCTCTTGTGATGGAGGTAGAGTGCAAGGAATCGTTGCCAGTTGTTCGTTGTAAACTCCGGCCAATGCTTCTCTCTGGCCCAAGAATCTTTCAAGTTTTTGTAGTTGACTGCGACCCAATGCCGCCTGAAGATCTGTCATTTTATAGTTGAAGCGCACCTTGAAATCGTTCTTTTTGTCGTAATCCCTGAGATCTCTTGCTCTTTCCAGTAGAGCGAGGTCTTGGGAGAGGAGCATTCCTCCTTCTCCGGTGGTGATGATCTTGGTTGCATAAAATGAGCATATGGCCAAGTTACCGAGAGTCCCAACCTTTTCACCTCCCAATTCTGCCCCTAATGCCTGAGCGCAATCTTCGATCACTGGAAGACCCAAGGTTAATATCTCATTCAGGTTTGCAGGCAATCCAAAGAGATGAACCACAATGATCGCCTTAGATTTGGGGGTAAGCCGTCTTTTAAGATCATTCGGATCCATGTTGCCGGTTGCCGGGTCTACATCAACCAGCACCGGTGTCGCTCCAGAGTGATAAACGGCATGTAGCGGGGCGGAGCACACATAAGAGGGCAGAAGAACCTCGTCACCCCGGCCAACACCCAAGGAGAGTAAAGCCATATGGATAGCGGCCGTGCCCGATGAGGTGGCGACTCCAGGGGGAAGTCCATGAAAAGTTCCCAGATCTTCTTCAAAACCTCTCACTTGTGGGCCTTGGGCGAGTTGGCCGGAGGTAAGGACATCTTGAAGAAGGCGGATTTCCTCATCGTCCAGAGAAGGGCGGGAATGAGTGATAGTCACCTTTTGTTCCATTGCACCTGACAGATCAGATATTTATGAAGAGTCGCAAAGGCGCAAAAGCTTCAGCGAATTTTACCCTGCCTTGTATTCCCCTGAAAGTGGCGTTTGCTCTTGCGAGTTCAACAATGGACATGTTCTTGATGTTGGTCTTCATAACCTGAGATTCATGTGCCTCCAGGACCTGAAATTTGCGTTCTAGAGTGTCGGAGATGTCAACAAAGACCTGGGGGTTGAAGTTCTGAGTAGTTGGTACCTCGAAGAAGAGGACATTGCGAACATACCGGGTGGCAGACATGGTGGCTTCGGTGAGTACGCGATGATCCTGGTGGGTGTCGTCCCCGTAGTTGACGAGAATAAGATCCGGTTCTACATCCACAAGTACCTCTTCAATCTTGTCGATCAGTTCTTTATTGAGAGGCATCTGGGTGTCACGATACCCTCCCCAGAAGACCTGCTTAGCCCCAATAATTTCGGCCGCTGCAAGCTGCTCCTCATGGCGCACCTCGCTTTCGCCTCCCTTTTCACCTCTAGTAAGGACCATGAGGTGAATGCGGTGATCTCGTTCGGCATATTTGATGAGCGTTGCAGCACAACCGTACTCGATGTCATCGGGGTGTGCCCCGATTGCCAGGATGTTCATGCGTTTGATCATTTATTCTGCCTCTCTGATGATGGCCAAACTCTCCGGGCCACAGTTGAATAGAAGATCTATAACAGACATATTAGGTTCAAATGGCGGCGCGTAGCACTGGGGATATTGTGGGTGTTTGAAATCCTGAAAAAGGACCTCGATTTGGTTATTCTGGAACATATCAACATCCATATACTTGGCACCGTCTATGCCGCTAAGATAGAACTCTCCCCCCAGGATCTTGCAAATTTCCACTAAACGGAGAGTGGGGTCTTCTGTTTCCACGGGAAGGGATGATGCCAGGAGTAACTTGCTCTCGAGTCCCAAAAGCTGCGCTAGCAGGTCGATAGATGCCAAATTGACGTCTACTATCATCTCATAGGACTTCTGGTAGAACTCCTCAAAGCTTGCATAACAGGTGTCAAAAAATGGGGCTTTACTGTAGTTGGTTTTTAACGCCTGCAGATGTTTCCGCTGCCAGTCCACCGTTTGATTAACTCCCACCTCATTAATTCGCTGAGAAAAACGATAGGTCACGGGAACGGTGAGCCATTGCCAGCCATCAGCAGTCTTGATCCGGTTACGATTCTGAAATTCGTTTTTCTTGTACTGAACCGTGTCCAGCAAACAGAAGACATCACAGCGGTCCAGCTTGTCGAAATAGCCCAGCCAGGGGAGATACTGCGGCTGATGTATGGCGACCACTGTCATGGAAACTGTAACTCCTGGATCATTTAAGCTCTTCGCTGTGTTTATCTAGCAAAAATCGGACCCGAGAATCTCGGTTGTGGGCGTGCTTTTTTAAAAGCTCTGTGTATAGATCATCGATTTGTTCCACCATCGCTTCGGCGCTGTAAGGACGGCACATCTTTTTACCAGCCTCTCCCATTCGCTTCCGTTGCGCCTTATCCTTGAGGAGAGTGCAAATGCTTTTCTCCAGGGCAGAAGCATCCGCAGGAGGGACTAGTAGGCCATTTTTGCCATCAATTACAAGGTCAGGAATACCGCCGACACGGCTGGCCACAATGGGCAAACCTGCTGCCATGGCCTCCACCAAAACCCTGCCCATTCCCTCATTTAAAGATGGTAAAACGAAAATGTCGAAACAGCTTATTACCTCATCCACATCAGGGCGCCAGCCCAGGAATCGAACCTTGTCCGCAAGCCCGGCTCTTTCCACCTGCTCTTTTAACTTGATCTCCTCCTCACCCTTGTCATCTCCTTTGCCAACCAGGACTAATAGACTTTTGGGGTATTTTCCCGCGACTTTTGCCATGGCACTGACCAAATAGGTGACCCCTTTGATTGGGATGAGCCAACCCACGTACCCTATCACGAGCGAATCGGGTGGGATGCGTAATTCCTTTCGTTTCCTGGTGCGCTGCTTTGCTCCCTTGCTAAATCGGTGGAGGTCTATTCCGCTGTGGATCACGGTGGTGTTGCTGTGTTTTGACACTCTCAAGCCCAGATAGTCATTGCATTCTTCCAGGGTGAGCGCAATTTGATGATGGGTTATTCTGCCAAGCAGTTTTTCCATCTGAAGAAATATCCTGGACAGCGATCTGCCGAAATGACCGTAAAAGACGTGTCCGTGGGGGGTGTGAATGATGATGGGCACCCGGGCCGTCCAGGCAGCCAACCTACCCAGTACTCCAGCCTTTGAGGTGTGGGTATGAACGATGTCCGGCCTCGATCTCCGAAGAAATCGAACAATGGAAATGAAAGCCTTAATGTCATTGAAAGGAGAGATACGCCGGACCAATGAGGGGAGATCAATGACTTCTATGCCATGTTTTCGTCCATCTGCCAATCGGTCTCTTACGAGTTGAGTTTCCGCCTCGGTCATGGCAGACTCGTGCGTGGAGCCCTTGATTAGACTCACGCTGTAACGCTGCGGATCATGGTTTAAAGCAGTAAGCAGAGTGTTTTGGGCTGAGCCGCCCATGTCCAGGCGGGTGATTATGTGGATGACTTTAATATGCTTGTTCACTTTCGACCTGAATACCAGTGCTGGAAAACGATTAGATTCCACAGAAACCACGAAGTGTCTCGACGATTTTTTTAAAATAGCTCTTCCGATTCATTAAAGAAGCACACAATAATTGAACTTCCGTGTAAATTGTTGTGCATCTAAATCCCATGACTCTGAATTTCTCCTCTATCCTTGTTCGACGGGTCTGACCAACTCTCTTAGCATGATATGGGTAACTCTAAGCAAAGGGCTTCACTCGTAAGACGATATACCGGAAGAGATTCACTGCTGGATTAAAATTTCTTAAGAGCGGTAAGCCCCTTACTCTGCCGGACAAGTTTTTCTGCAAATACGCGATATATTATGTGCATAGTGTCGACGAACCATTCTTATTGCACTTTATGCGAGTAAGGCTTTTGGGCCCAAACCAAAAGAGACGGGCCTATAACTAACTTGCCGCGGCTCAAAGAAAAAACGGATCTAGAGATAATCTCAATGGCAAGTTTTGCAGCCTGAGCCAATTCAGCAGAACCAAAATGCCCATAAGGATCTGCTTTACTCAGGGGAGAGTTGATAACACGAATGTTCTTGAATCCTGCACGTCGTATAAGTTGGTAGATCGATTTACTGCCAAAAGAGTATTTATGAAACACGTAAGGTGCTTTCATACTCAACTTCGAAACTATCTTGTTGAGATAAGAGTAGGTTTTGTAAGCAGCCATTTGAAAAAAAACGTTTCTCACTCTAATGCCCAAAATTCCGCCCTCTTTCATTACCCGGAAGCATTCTTTGAGCTCCGTGAAAGGATTTTCAACAAAGACCAAGACGTCCCATAGAGTAATTACGTCGAAAAAATTAGCTGGATATTTGGCTTGCCTTAAGGTTCCTTGAAATATATTCTCATCTCCGAATTTTCCCCTGGCAGCTAGCACTGCCTCATGCGCAATTTCGACTCCGAAGGGCTGCCATCCTTTTATTGCTGCCAACTCTAGGAAATAACCGAATCCACAACCCACATCGAGAATCATTTTTTTCGAGGTTACGTGATGACAGGATATATAATCTATGACTGTGTTGAAGAAAGATTCTTTGGATTCTGCTATTCTTTCGTGGGGATCTAATTTTTCATAATGATGTACTAGGCCTTCGCGAAGGTGCCCTTCATCTGCCACAATGGTGAAAACAAAGTCACAAGAAAGGCACCTGTAGTATCTCTTAAGTCCAGATGGTTCATTAATAATTTTTCCGGAACAACAACAGATACATTGCATAAGATAACATCTAAGCAAAAATAAAATAAATAAAATGTCAAAGATATTATGATGCTAGCTTTTTACTGTCAGGTTTATGAGCTTTAATTACTTGTTGCTTTGTTAAAATCTATAATTTCATGTTTTAATTTTTTTAAATGTCTTTGCCATGAATATCTATCCTCTACATAAGTTCTACAGCGACGTCTTAGTACTCCATATTTTTTTTCCTGACTAAAATATTCATCAATAACTGTTTGAATTCCCTCAGCGATAGCCTCCGCTGAAGTATCTCTGAAAAGAAACGACTGGGCAAAATCTGATAATATCTCCTTGGTTCCTCCTACTGGCGTTCCTAAGACAGGAGTTCCACATGCCATGGATTCGGGTGTCACTAGACCAAAGCCCTCCAACCTGCGTGTAGGGAGAATGAAAAAGTCAGATGCCCCGTAGTATTTAGGTAAAAGCTCTTGTGGAATGAATCCTGTCATAGTAATTTTATCGGCCAGGGTAAAATCTTTGGCTAGTTTTTCGAGCTTTCGCCTCTCAGCACCTTCTCCAGCTAACGTCAAATGAACGGGGATGCCATTTTTTGCCAGCAGATACATGCATTTCAGCAAATTCTCAAGACCCATTCTCGGCACAAGATTTCGTACTGTCAGTAAATGGACCTTGCCTCTTGGCAAGCCCAATTCTTTCTTTAGTTGGAGACGGTCGTGTGGAGGCTTAAAGCGATCTAAATCAACTCCACCGGGATTAACTATAATATGATGTGGCAGTATGCGGTGAATAGATACCAATTTGTTCTTCATATAATTGCTGAGGACCATTATGCGTTTTGTCCTTTTAAGGCAAAAACCTTCGACAATGCGGCGACCTAGCACCTGTGGGAAGTTCGATAGCCAGCCCTTGCCCTCGTTCGACACCAAATATTCCTCATGACTGGGTGAATGAAATACGTAGAAGATTGGAACCTCACGCAGCTTTCCCTTACTCAGAAGGGCGAGGCTCGTGAACGGCTGATGACATATTACGGCATCAAAGGGACCTTTCTTTATAAAATGCCTATGTAAAGTGGAAGGTTTTTTCAAAAGGGAAACAAGGAACCCGGTCTTACTTTTGGGATCCGCGCCGTAGCATGCCTCCGTAACTCCTTTAACATTTCTAATGGCTATGCGAACTGGCCTATCTTCGCGTGTGATCGCACAGACCTCCATGCCCATCTGGACAAGGCCAAAGGCCTGTTGATAAAGAACCTGTTCGGAACCACTAGTTGGATTGTTTAGGGGGACGTCGGCTAGAAAGAGGATTCTCATATCTAAATCTGGTCCCTGTATATCAGGTAACCCCAAACAAACCCTGCAGCATAGGCAAGGGATGCTGAAACATAGATCCAATGTCCTCTGAGAACCTTCTTCACTAAATTCACAGCATAACGCGCCATTCTAAAAAAAAGGGGTCTTCTAGGGTTAAAATCAGAAATATGATTATCCGGAGTCTCGATGATCCATTGAGGAAAAAATCTGTTGCAAAAGCCAGCCTGTTTGCCATTGCGATAGAATTGTTTTATTAATTTGAAGAACATTGTTGGCGGTAGATGGGAGTATTCAACTCCGGGGACCACAACGACCCTATACCCCGCTTTTCTGAACTCGTGCCGAAGATACGGGTCCAGCCCTCGTGGAAGCAGTTCATTTTCTCCGCCAACTGTCTTGAACACATCTTTTCTCATCATCAAGAGGCCGTGTTCAGCTAGGTCCGAATCAGTTACTTTTTTTACTGGCGGTGTAGAGCGGCGGGGGATTTCCTCCATTGCCCGTCTGACAAAACGGGGGACATCTGGTGGTATTACATTAACGCCTCCAGCCATGCCTATAGTCTCATCTTTCTCCATGGCCTCGACCAATTTTTGCAGCGCATCTTGGGTAACTAGCCTGGTGTCATCATCGAGGGTCATGATATATTTCCCCCGAGAGATGTCGGCTCCGGTGTTGATTGCTCTTCCTTGCCTCGAATCAGCCTTGATAATTATTATTTCAAAATTCTGATATGTTTGTTCTGAAAGCTGCTTCAGTAGTGCCGGAAAGAGGCCGTTTCGATATCCATCAACGGTGGGAATAATTATGGAAGCCTTGGGATAGTCTCCAAGGTGGCTTGATTCAGTCTCAGCCACTTCTATAGTTCGATGGGGTGGAATTCCGGTGTCATTCCTGTGAAGGACGAATTGTCTGCTTCCACTCATAAGTATGTCAACATCTGTATTCATGCGGAAACTAAGGCTTAGACAGCCATTTCCTGCAATGAAATTTCAGGTGGCGAACTGATCTTTTCATCAAGATAAAGCCTGGACCATATTTCGAAAACTACTAAACTCCAAATTCGATGCCCCAACTCTTGCTTTCCACGACGATGTTCTTCCAACATCCATTGTAGCTGTTTCTTTTCAAATAAATCCCTTTTTTCAAGAGATTTACTCATCAGAATCTTGAATGCCATATTGCCGAGATCATCTCTCAACCATGCTGAAATAGGTATGGTGAAGCCCTGTTTCCTTTGTTTGAGAATTTCTTTTGGCAAGTAACGAGCGAAAGTCTTTTTTAAGATGTATTTCGAGGTTAGACCTTTGATTTTATAGTCAAACGGTATCCTGGCAGCAAACTCTACAATCTTTTTATCTAAGAAAGGTACCCTCACTTCAAGCCCATGAGCCATGCTCATCCGGTCTACCTTAAAAAGACAATCGTCGGGAAGAAAAGACATGGTATCCACATGGAGCATTCTCTCGCGATCATCCATTACCTGTGCATTTGAAAAAAGTTGACGCCGATAATCAGCAGCATCAAAATCTCTCAACTCATCTCGAAACGCCTGCGAGTAGAGCATCTGACGAAATGGCAGAGAAACCGAGGTCCGACGCAGGAAACCTGTTTCTGTATCTGTGGTCAAATCGCTAAAAAGGCGACGAGCTCTTGTTGCAAGTTTTTTTGAATAAAAATCTTCTGGTTGTAAATGCGTACTAAATTTCGCAAAAGACTTCTGAATAAAACCAGGTATCGTATTGAAAACTGTCTTGTATTGGTGTCGCCTAGTCCATTCATATCCCCCAAAAATCTCATCACCCCCGTCACCGGATAACACAACCTTTGCTTTGGCCCTAGCCATTTTGGAAATGTAGTAAGTGGGTATTATTGAATTGTCAAAGAAGGGTTCGTCCAGTTGCCACAAGAGTTTGGGGAGTACTTTGGTCATATCGGGGGCAACTCTGAATTCATGATGGTTAGTTCCCAAACGATCAGCAACTGAAGCGGCATAATGTAGTTCGTCTTTCCCACCCGACTCGTACCCAAGAGAAAAAGTTTCAATAGCCTCAGTTTTCACCTTATCCATCAAAGCCACAACAATGCTAGAGTCTACTCCCCCGCTCAAAAAAGCTCCAACAGGGACATCACTAACAAGATGTCTCTCAATCGCTTCTATAAATTTGCTATGGAGGGTCTCAATTAATTCAGTTTCAGAGAGTTGGTGTTTGGGTAAGTACCGGATAGACCAGTAGGAAGTGATGTGGATTTGCTTATTCTCAAGGACCAGATAGGATGAGGGAGGTAACTTCTTAATATCCTTAAATATTGTGCGAGATTCTGGAGTGTAACCATAGGTGAAGTAATAATCCAGAGCTTTGAAATCGATTTCTCTTGAGACATCGTCAATGGCAAGAAGAGCTTTCATTTCTGAAGCAAAGTAAAAATTATTATCCTTGAAAACATAATAGAGTGGCTTGATACCAAGGCGATCTCTTGCCAATAAGAAACGATCCCTTTTTTTATCCCAAACAGCAAAGGCGAACATGCCATCTAACTTGTTCACACAATCATCTTCTAAATCCTCATAGAGATGAAGAATCACCTCTGTATCGCTATGGGAACGGAATGTATGTCCTTTTTTCGTGAGTTCATTGGTCAATTGCTTATAATTATAAATCTCCCCGTTGAACACGACGACTGTCGAATCATCTTTGTTTATCATAGGTTGATTCGCATTGTCAGAGAGATCAATTACGGAAAGCCGTCGATGACCCAGTCCGACTCTTTCTTCCCTCTCATCAGCATAATAATACCCCTCGCCATCAGGGCCTCGATGAGCAAGAATGTCGGTCATATCACGTAGAAGACGTTTGTGATTTACAATGCTGCTTCCGCGTGCAATTCTGAATCCACAAAGACCACACATATTAATAGATGCCGGTTTATTAATTGTTAAGTAGTTTTACATACATCTTAAAAGATGGACATCTATTCGGATTCCTAGTTAACATTGTCTATAAATTCAATCATGCGGGTTACGGTATGCCTCCAGGTGAAATTAGCCAATACAACGTCCCTTCCTGATTCACCCATTTCTTCCCTTTCTTCTCGATTTCCTGTAATTTTAGTTATGGCGTCAGCAAGAGCATTGTTATCATCAGGAGGGATGACGATACCGCAACCTGCATTCTCGACAATGTCACTAACCCCTTCTGCGTGAGTTATGATTACTGGAGTGCCAGCGGCCATATATTCCAAGGTTTTCATAGATGATCTATACCTGCCGATTCCCTTTTCACCTACATAAGGCGTAATACCAACATCAAAAGCGTTACAATAAAGTGGAATCATATCCCACGGTTGATAACCTGTGAAAATAAAGTTGTGTTGTACTTGGTGTTTGAGAGTGAGGCTCTGAAGATGTTTACCCCAATGCCCGTGGCCAACGATTATGAATGATACATCAGGTAATTTTGAGACCACCTTTGAGGCTGCTTCGATGAGTGATTCCAAGCCAGACCAAGGATATAAATAGCCAATAAAGCCCACATAGTTTTTCCCCTGCGGTAAATCAAGAATGCTAAAGACTTCATCACGATTCATCGGCCGACAAAGATCGGCATCAACTCCGTTGAAAATAAAAACCATCTTGTCTCGAGGCACCTTGTAATGACTGCGCACTTTTTCAACAATGTACGGAGTCACGCAAAACAAACCATTACTCAACCTGTAGTTAAGCCTTTGAAAGAACTCAACCATTTTGAGTCGAGGCCATGAGTGCCCTCCCATTTTCATTTCTTCAGGGCTGAAACCATGTATGGTCATAAAATGTCTCTTGCGAAAGAGTTTAGCTATTATGATGCCGGTAAGGGAATGACTGATATCGTTTTCATAAATGATGTCGCAGCCATGCTTTAAGATATAGATTGCGAGTACCAGGAAAAGATTGATAGGAAATGAAATAGTGCGAAGATAACGCACGTGCAGGATAGGAACATAGACGATCCTAAACGGAACATCATGAGGATAGACTCCATAATTGGGTACGAATAAGGTTACTTGATGTCCTAGTATACTGAGATTGCGACATACTTCTATGACGTGCACTACCCCTCCAGGCGTGGTCAGTCGTCCTGTTATATCACCCCCGAAGGTTACAAAAATCTTCATCTCGTTACTTTTCTGTAAGTATCTATGGTTATAGTCGATTGTTGTGAAGTACCTTGCGACGTATTATTTCTTTCAGCTGATTGACTTTTACGGTCCAAGAATTGGTGTGAGCAACCACCTGATGACCTCTTTGTGCTATATCATTTCTAAGTTTGGAATCTTTTAAGAGTTCGATAATACTTTTTCCCATTGATTCATGGTCTCCCGGAGTAAACGTCAGGCCAAGATTATGGGATTTTAACACTTCTCCAATTTCTCCTGTATCGCTGCCGATAACCGGCTTGTTACAGGCAAGATAAGCATAGAGCTTTTGCGGTGAGGTGCCGCTCGCGAGAGGAACAACAGATAAGATGGCAATATCGAAAGTGCTGATAAAAAATGGGGCTTCAGACCATGGAATCGTACCGAAGAACCTAAAATGGTTTTGGAGTCCTCTGTTCTCTGCTTCTTGCTTGAAGTTGTCCAAATAAGGCTGTTGTCCACCTCCTATGAGAAACTCAACTTGAGAAAATTCTTCCAGAACTTTGGGAGCGCATTGAATGAGTAACTCGACACCACACCAAGGCGTCAGGGTTCCAAGATATCCCACATATAATCTTCCTTCCTCCTCTAAATGAAAACGAGTTCGCGCTTCTTTGGGTTTCTTAGGATTAAACCGACGGGTGTTCGTACCGTTCGTGACCACATCCACTCTGTAGGGATTGATACGGTAGGTTTTAATTAACCATTCTCTAATGTCCGTAGTAACTGAGATGATTAGACTACTATATTTCAGATAAAAAGATTCACACCACTGAACTACTTTAATTCTCAGTGGTGATTCTCCGCCCAGTTTGAGTTCCCCTGCCACTATGCCATTAACTTCAACGATTAGTGGGATACCGATTAATTTTGATATGATGGCAGTAATCACTGTTGACATTGAAGCGCGTTCGTAGATGATATCTGGCCGTTTCTTTAAACACCAAACAGGGAGTAAGATCATCAATAATAAGGAATAACATAAACGATTTAATAATCTAATGTTTATAACTGGGATGTTGATTAGATTTATCTTATCCAGCCATGTGCAATTTCTTAAAAAAGACCATTTTATTGAAGTTATTAATGTTATATTATGATTTTGATAAACAAGTTCTTCTACTACATCGCTCACGTGTATAGGCATATCTTCATAAGAGTGATAATATACATAAAATATATTTAATATCTTCATATTAAATCACTAAGATTTTATGGCAGATAATTTTATAAAACTAAGTAAGAACAGATGGGAAAATCTGCTTGAATAATTTATTGTATACTCTTCGACAAAAATGTAAGGAACGAATAACGAGATATAAAATACTAGTAAACGGGGCCGGTAGAGATAACATAAATAAACCAAAAAGACTGATTACGAAATTTTTGTAATTGGTAAGCACATATTGCGCTAGTAGAAGTTCACGATGCCTATTTCCTGAGAAAGTAAGTGCAGATTTTGTGTAATACTCGGTTGGCATGGGTGTGTGGGCATCAAAGAGTCCTTCCCCAACAACTTTTTCATAAAGTTTTGTCTTCCTAAGAGGATAAAAAATAGTGGTTTGCATTATCTCTGGTTGTACTTCATTGACAAGCTTATAGGTTTTCTTGATGGAATCTCTGCCTTCTCCGGGAAACCCTATCATAGTGAATGCATGAGTGATAAGACCATGTTTTTTTGCTGTTCTGAAGGCAGAGATGATTGTCTCTTGCGAGTGTTTTCTATTTAGTAGATTCCTTCTAATATTCTCATCTCCGGATTCAATACCGATTGAAACCATTTGCGCACCGGCCTCTCTGATAATGCGAACCTTTTCATCGGTCATATTTTCCGGCCGCTCCATAAAGACAAATGGGGTTCCTATTTCCGATCTATAAAGATCGCGGAATCTTCTCAAGCGGTCAATGTTTGTTAACATTACTTCGTCAATCCAGTACACACAGTCAAGACCATACTCATCGCGAAACATGCTTACCTCTTGGAGAATGCGCTCCGGCGATTTTTCTCGACGCCACTTTCCCTTGCCTCTGTATAATGAGCGAACGTAGTCATTCGTACAATAGGCGCAAGCATATGGACATCCTCTACTGGCCTCAAATGCACCGGCAATATTAGCTCCTTTGAAATGGCGTTTTATGAATGAACTACTGTAATGAATATCATCAAAAATCCGCCAATGAGGAAAAGGTAGTTCATCAAGTGCTGAGATGACATGGGTCACTTCATTCTTAAAAATCTTATCATCTTGTTTAACCCAACAACCCGCGATGCCATTAGTATCCTCACGGTGGTCTATTTTTTTCAGTATTTGTGCAAAAGTTTCTTCTCCTTCTCCAATTACCAGAATGTCTGCAATCTTTATAACCTGTTCTGGGGCAACAGTTGCATGCGGTCCACCAAAAACCTTGGGTATGCCTTCAAGATTAACAGATTCAAATAGTTGTTCTAAAAAAGACCATTCGTTGCTTCGGCACGATACAGCCAGTAAATCAGGAGCAAAACTCTCAAGTTTTGAATGAAAAGCGGGGATTTCTTCGCCTTCGGGAATAGTTGTCAAATCGTATAAACTACACTCATGTCCTGACTGACGCGCCACGCCGGCAAGCATACATATCCCTAATTGTGGGCTTGTCGCTCGAGTAATATTGGGATAGATGAACAATATTCTCATAGATGTTCCCGAACCTCTCTTAAGGTGCGACAACCTCCACTTGAGATCTTTCCTTAGTCCCACGGCTGACAGTCAGATAGAAACCGATAGCCGTAAAGAAAATCGCTGTGTACGCTATGCTGGAAGCTAATGCAGCGCCTAAAACCGCATAACGAGGAATGAGAACTAAGTCGAGCACGATTGTCAGCACCAGGGCAAGACCGGCGTTAATGGAGTTGTATTTAGGGTAACCCCTTCCGGCTATTTCATTGGCCAGAACTTTTGCCCCGCCCAAAAAGATCACACCAGGAAGAAGTACCAGCAGAGGGACATAAGCGCCAGAAAATGCCGACGAGAAGACGAAATTGATCACAGGCTGACCTACGAAGGCTAGAATTAATGCTCCAAGCGCCGTCAACCCGAGGGTTATGCGAAAGACGCGAGGCGTGAATATGTTCATCTCTTCAGACTTGGTAGCTGCTGCCTTAGGAAAGATAACAAATCCCACAGCATCCGGAAGGTACCAAAGAAGCTCTGCGAGCCTTACAGAGACAGTATAGATTCCTACATTAGCAGGACCCAAAAAGTAGTTCAAAATAAACATGTCCAGACGGTAGTTGAAAAATTGAAGCACATTTCCTATCTGACCTTGCAATCCAAAAGATAGTGTGGAGCGCAATACGGGGTATGACCAACTGGGAGTCAAGACAATACCTTCGCGATGGAGTAATATCCCCAAGATAATAAGACTCAGGGCTCCAGAAGCGATCGGAGCTAAAACAGCGCCCAGTATCTCCATTTTACAAGCTATGACAAAAAGTAGGGTCAGCGCGAGCGTTAGAACGCCCTGTGAAAGGTTAATCAGATTAACTGTGACGATCCGCTGTAGCCCCTGTAAGATGGAGCTGAGAAAGCCACTGAGCAGGCCTGTTGGGAAGCCTAGCATGGCCACTAGAACAATCCACACGGGGACTCCTGGTACCAGAGCTTGCAGCAATCCAAAAGTGGCAAGGCCGATTACCACTGCGAACCCAAGAATTGTCACCAGCAGCGCGATTCCCACGGAGTTTGCTGTCAGGGCGGCCACGTCCAAACGACGGGAGCCGGCAAAATAGACATTGGCAAGCCCAATACCACCACTTAGGAATATGCCTAACATTCCTGGTATTAACAGGGCTAAGGCCAGTGTCCCCTTTCCCTCCGGCCCTAACCATTGAGCAACGATAGCTGCTGTGGCAACTGAAAGCACAATTTTGACAACTTGAGTCAAAAAGGTGACTATCACGTGTTTTTGGAAATTAGATGAATCAACCGGTCTGTTAAAAATCTTTGTCATTGCAGTTAAAGAATCTTCAGAATAAAACTTTCACGTCAAAATTTTCGTCAAATTTAAAAGATGTATAAGTAAGAGGACGCAAGATTCGAGATCGCCAACACTTACCAATGAACCATGACAAAGTAGAGAATATAATAATCAGTACTTTACTCTTGGGTTTTAGTGTCCATCGTGCTCTATTCCCGTTTACATAGAATATAGCGTAAAAGATGTTGCTAATTATTTGTAATAGGCCACTGTTCTCGGTTTTCTTTTTGAATAGCAGCGACTTTCCTTTCTTCAGCACAACCCAAGAATGGAATGGTTCTCCGAGTAGAAGTTCTCCTAGAAGACCTGGACATTCAATGTAACCTCCAGAGGCAACTCTTTGTATCTCTTTGCAAAATGCTATTGGATTTAAGGCGTGCTCTGCGACTTGAGACGCAATTACGTAATCAAAACACAGATGTTTGAAGGGTAGGTATTGTGCATCCCCAATAACAAATGGACGTTCATCGCGAACTGCAATTCTTCCGCTCCTTTCAATACTAGAGTAGATATTCTTGTCTAAAAGAATGTCGGCCCGACGGTGAGGATTATGGCCGCTTCCTATATCTAAGACGCGCCAGTGTTTTTCGATACCAATTTTCTCACCTGCACAACCCACTTCAAAAGTGTCGATAGCTGAACCTTTTAGATTTCGATATATATTGTGTATCTGGACACCAACGCGCCTATGCGAAAATCGGTTTGCAGCATAATGGGATATGCGATTGGTAGCAAAACGGCTTAAATCGTCGAGCATATGATCAAGCTCCTTGCCTAGGACTTTTGCGTCTCCGGGAGGCACTAATACACCCACATCACCGGTTATAAACTCCTCCGGACCCCCACAGCGTGTAGATAATACTGGAAGCCCGGTTGCTAAAGCTTCAGCGGCTACTACCGAGAAGGTTTCGAAAAGGCTCGGAAGTACAAAGATGTCTGCTTGGCGCATCAATTCTCTGACCTCTTCTTTGGTCTTGAAACCACGGAAAGTAATCTTGTCAACCAGGCCTAAGTCCGCCGCCATGCGTTCATATTCCTGCCGCGCAGGCCCATCCCCTACTAGATCAAGGCACCAGTCGTCTCTGTGCTCCTTCAGGCGTGCTAGGGCATGGAGCAAAAGGGGTAAGCCCTTTTTGTGAGAAGGATCAAGTAAGCCAACAAAGAGCAGCCGTTTAGGGCGATTATCGGGGCGAGAGTCAAAACTGGGATGGAATAAACTTGAGTCTACTGTGTTGGGAACGATTTGGAAGCGAGCTTTGACACCATAATTCTCAATTGCCGTTTGTAGAGAAAGGCTTACCGGCAAAACCATATCAGCCTTACTAAAGGCGAACCGGGCCATCCTCACGTCTTGGCGAGGCAGTCGCCTCATTGGAAAAGCTGTAGAGTGTTCTGTAACCACGACTGGAATTCGATATGCCTTTCCAATTAGGACGGCCGGCACTGCGGCTTCATAGACATGGGCGTGAATAATGTCCGGGCGAAAACCTTTTGCCACAATAGATCGAAAAGCTTGAAAGAGACTCCAAAGGTAGATTGCATACCAGATTTTGGGAATTGTGAAGGGCCGATACCATACCCGATAAGTTGGAATGCCTTCAGTCAGGCTTTCATCCGTCTCTTGCTGTATGCGCCATAGGCTCTTTAGATTTGGGTCTCGTCCGACACAGTTAAGGACAACAACATTGTCATAAAGCCCCACAGCCTTAGCATGCTCCCTTACGAACACGCCTACCAGTGGGTTTTGTTTCGTGGGATACCAGGAAGTGATGAATAGGGTTTTCAGACGCTCCACGCCAACGAGTTCTCGACTAATAGTAAGTCGCTCCTAAGAGGTCAGAATCGATATCGTAAGGAATTAAATAAATATGATTATCTCACCAGGGCTTTAAATCTTGAAATAATCAGATATATAAGGCGATTCCCCTAAAAGCAATATAAGGCTGTTGAGAGCGACTATTGTACCTAGCCATAGCCACCTGCGACGATTTCGCCAGACCCAAAAAGCTCCCACAGCCGCGAGTACTACGATGAAGGGATCAAAAGGAGCGCGCATCCTGGGTGATCCGTAAAAAATGATCGAGGTCAATAGCGGAGCACCTAAGGTAAAAATCACGAGAGACAAACGATGTCGAACATAAGAAGTCTGAGCAATCACCGCGAGTACCGCGAGGGACGCAGTTAACCCCCAAAAGATGTTGTATCTAAATGGGAACTCTTGATGTATCCATTTCATGTCAAATGGGTAGCCAAGAAGACCTAATTTCATTGGGATTAATTCCAGAGCCCGCCAGGGATGATGTTTGATGTGCTGCGCGGTAACGTGGGTGAGGTATCGGCTTCTGTCTGCTTCATTGGTAATTGAGAAGTACTGATCATGTTCGTTTCTAATCTCATTGAAACCTAGACCTTTCTCAGGGATGAAATAGGAATTATAAAAAGTAATACCAGTTGTCGAGGCTGTAGGTATGAACCGATGAAATACGATACCGTTTCTTACAACCCACGGCGACAGAACAAGGATCATAAGAAGGAGAAAAGCGGCTAAGTGCCGCAAAGATTCAGGTCTATCGTAGCGATACCAGATCCATAAAAGCAGAAAAGCTGCCACAACGACACCATTAGGACGTACAAGCGTAGCAATACCAATTACGAAGCCTGCCGCCCCTGAAAACCAGCTGTTTGATTGATTAATCGCCAATAAGAGTAGTGAAGTCACAACAAAGAATGTAAATAGTGTTTCCGTGAGCACGGCTAGAGACCAAAATGCCATTGGAACATAAAGTGCTAATAACAGACCACATAATGCCCCTTGGGATTTATCGAGTAGTAACCGGGCCAAGAAATAGATCAATAGGCACGTTAGAGAGTCTATAATAATTTGAAGAATCTGAATCGTTCTCACCCCGGCTCCAGGTGAAGTTAAAATGCCTGCCAGAAACAATGGATATAGTGGCATGCGCGTGGAGGTGGGGTCCTTACCGTTTAAGCTGAAGCCATTTCCCTCTCTAAGAGATTCCGCTATTGCCAAATAGGCCTGTGAATCGCCCCCAACAGGAATAGTACCATCGTCAAAACAAAGCAAAGCGAGTCTGACAGCAAGGGCGACCAATATTATCAATAAAGGGATGGCGATCTTGTGCTTTGTCATAGATGAAAATTGCTATCGCTTTCAAGGCAAGTGGTTAATGAGGGCCCTTACCTTGAAGATTGTTAGCCAAATAGAAAAACGATTCTCCGGGACGTTGCTTTAATAAATTCACTCTCAAGAAGATTCCCCAAGCTCTCTACTTAAATCTTTGTTAGCGATTTTCCCTTGCCCCCTTTTTCAAAACACAGCTCCGCCAACTCGGTTACATGTAAACCGAAGCTTAAGCCCGTGATATGGAATATAGCTTTCCATTATTCGGGTTGTACCAACATTCTTAACAATGAACCCACATAGAATCGATATCGGCTTTTCTGAACATATCGGTCAAGCGAATCTAAAGCTGCAAAATTTATTCCTCTAAGATATGCGCTGCAAATCGGGCTAATGACGAATTAGTCGGCAGGATAAATCGAAACTCAGCAGAAATGACATAAGAAGCGACAAGGCAATTATAAGACAAAAGTCCCGGGCGCCAAAAGCGAGAAGATACGGTGAATTTTGGGTGAGCCTGTATCATGAATCTTTACGCTTCAGCAACGACTCTGCTTTCTTCATCCATTGCGTCTAGAGAGATGAGGATCCCGGTAAGAAACCAGAACGGTTCCATGATGCGAACGATGATGAATGTATTGGCACCGGCGGCGTGTACAAGCAACCCTACTAGTCCAGCAATGAGGCCCACAGATAGGCCTCGAAGGAGGTCGCTCTGTTGGTTTCTCCAGACTCTGAGCCCTACGAGGAAAAGGACATAGATTAACCAACCAAAAGAAAGCATGCCGATAATCCCTGTTTCCACCAAGATTCTGGGATACTGGGCATCCATAAACTTGTGGCCGGTTACCCCATAGCCGAGAATGGGTCTATTGCGCCATTCCGAAAGGCCCTCTTTCCAACTTATAATACGAGCCGACAATGAGGTATCAAGACGAAGTTTCCCTATTTGGATCTGATCCTCACGTGATGGCTGTGTGAAGGTGTAAGCAATTCTGTTCTTAGCCACGTGAGGAAGAATGAATGGACTCAGCACAAGGATTACGATTAGCCCGGCTACAAGGTAGAATCTTCGACGGCTAAAAAGAGATATAGCCAGATAAGCTGGGATCACCGCCAAGTAAGAGGCCCGAGACTGGGTGTAGATGAGACTTATAAGGAGGACAAGTAGAAGCACAGTCAACCCCAGTCGTACTCGCATATCCTTCAGGTGGACTATCAATGCGAATGTCACTGCCCCCATGAATACCAAATAACCACCAAATGTATTGGGTTCTCCTACCTCTCCTTCGAAAGGGGCGCTGACTCTAATGCCGCTGGGTATTTGTGTTAATCCGTATATGGAAACAATGAAACAGGTAAGAAATAGACAGAACAGTAAACGCTTTGCCTGGTCAGGAGTGTTTACGTAATTAACGACCATGAAAAAGACAATCATGTACTCAAAGTATTTCAAAACGAAGAAAAAACCGGCACTCCCTTCAACATTACCGGTCATTTTGCCCCAGAGGGTGGCCACAAAGCAGACAACAATGTAAGCAACGATGGGTTGGTTCAGAGGCGTCTTGCGAAAGAGACCTGTAGTCTTATCCACAGCAGTTCTGGCAAACCAACTGAGGCCAATAAACACCAAAAGAAAATCCTCTAGTCTGAGAGTCATTCCGCGACCAAGAGTAGCTTTTCCGCTAACGTCTCCGGCGATTATTTCCGGGGAAAGGAGCATAGAGAAGATGACTACATAGAGACCAGCCTCGGGCCAGATAAAGGTGCAAAAGAAAACCAAAAGCAGGATAATGAGAAGGAAACCATGGATGGCACTAATCATCGTGAGGAGGTAGCCTACTAGAAGAGCGCCAATCAAGATTAAAATCAGGGTTGCAGGGGGAGCGCCGATTTTAAGAGTAGTCTTGGAGGACAATCTTGGCATATCAAGTATCTATCCTTGACCGGAAAGGAGTTGCCAGTTTTCCTTAACGATGGTCCAGCGGTTGTCATCGTATCGAAGATGAAGAGTTTCTGTGCCCAAGTCTCTATGGTTTGCTGTCTGATAACTTTGGGTGAAAGTGACCACTGCATTGGAGCCGTTAGCTTGAACTTGCATATCACTGATCTGAACATTCCGTTTTGCAGAACGTCCAAAGATTTCCTGCTTGTAACGCTTCCAGGCGTGATAATGCATCTCATCTGTTTCGAAGTGCTGATGGTAGCACGCGATATAGCCTATAAAGTCTCCTTTTTCCCAGGAGCTACGCCAATTTTCAACGAAATGCTGTATCTCGACCTCAACCGGTTCGGTCATGGCGGGAAGGGACTCGTAGGATTCCTCTAAAATGGCCCAATTACCCTCGTAATTAGAGAGCTGAAACGTTTTCAAGCCGAGCCCCTTGTAGTTCTTGGTCTGATAGCGCTGTCTAAAGGTGACCAACGCGCGCGAACCGTTAAGTTCAACCCTAATGTCGCTGATTTTTACATCCCTCTCCGGAGTACGGTCAAACAAGTCCTGTTTGTAGTCTTTCCAGGCCTGGATATTCATGCCACGTGCTTTGAAGTCCGGGTGGTAACAGCCAATGTAAGCCTGCAAGTCACCCTCTTCCCAGGAACGGCGCCATTTCTCAACGAAAGGTTCTATGGATGATTCTGGAGATAAGGCTTGCGCTTCAGCCGGCTTCTTCTCGGCGACAGTCCGATCCTCTGCAACTGGAGTACGGGCAACTACCACCGCCTCTCCGGTCGGTTGTCCTTCAGTGGACTGATCTGGTGGCTTGATCGTCTCTTTGCCGCGCGTTTGGTATGCAACCGGTTGGTCAGATTTGATTTCTTTTTGTTCAAGGATTTGCCCTTTTGGATGAGTCTCTATCGATCCAGTTCTTTGGGATTGAGCTGCAGGAGATACATCAGAGCCAACCGATTCTGTGAGCTTCTTTGTAGCTGGGGATGCAGGAAGAATAGGCTTTTTCTGTGCTACGTTCTGATCCCTGAACTTTTTCTGATCTGGACGGCTATGAATTGAAGACGTGATTTTTGGATAATTGTGCCAAACAACACCGGCAAGAGCGAGAATGCCGACAAATAGAAGCAGGCTAATTGCAGTTCGTTTCCCCTTGGCTTCAACCGCAAGCCTGATTTTGCCAATGATATTTTGAAAAGTACGAAGAGGCTGGCGAACTAATTCATGCCAACGAGAATGAGGGCCTGATTTTTCGCCGCGATCCTCATCACTATAGTAGTAGTCTGTCCGGTAACGATAGAAATCAGGGGCCACATCGGGTTTAACATTGTTGAGAATTACACCAAGTACATTGGTGTTTACATTTTCAAGCTGTATCTTGGCTCTCTTTAGAATTCCTCGCCCTATTCGGCCCACTTCGTAAACCAGGATGACGCCATCCACCTCAGGAGCCACCTCGAAGGCATCAGCCACGGGCAGAACCGGCGGTGTATCTACAATTATGATTTCGTAGTGTTCCCTTACCTCATGGAGAAACTCCTTGAACCTGGGTGATCTAAGGATTTCAGCAGGGTTGAGCAGACTTTGCCCCGCATTGATGATATGCAAATTATCCAGCCCCGGTGTTTTCAGGATGTCATCAATGCCAAACTCGCCCAGCATTAAATCAATGATGTTGTTAGTTACGTTTTGCCAGCCGTTATCAGTCTGCACGGCGTTGAAAGTCAAAGTTGTGTCGAGTACAATAGTGTTCTCCGGCCTTGTTTCCAGTTCACCTGTTCCCACGATGAAGTCTGTAAGCCCTGGTTGTCTCTCCAGGCCGAAAATATGGTGGACTGTTGGTCTGCGCAAATCAGCGTCTATCAAGAGGACTTTTTCTCCAGCCTGGGCCAGACTCAGGCTCAGGTTGACCACATTGTAAGTTTTCCCTTCCTGCAGGGAAGAACTGGTAATCAGGTAAACTTTCGCCTTCTTATCCGTACGGATAAATTGGAGATTCGTCCTCAATGAGCGGTAAGCTTCTGACACGGGAGAACGCGGGGCAAAGTGGGTTACCAGCGGCTCACCTCTTGGTTTAACCCCGGTTTCATCTTTCTCAGTAAAGGCAAATTCCTGAACAGATGGGATAATGCCGAGTACAGGTATACCCAGAATCTCCTCCACATCTTCGATGGTGCCCAAGGAGGTGTCCATGGTCTCTACAATCAAAGCAAGCACCAGGCCGACAACGAGTCCAATTATTCCGCCAGTGACGGTGTTGATCAGAGTGTTAGGCATATTTATAGGATTACTTGGCTCCAGAGCAGGTTTGATGATTTTAACCTCTTCTATTAGGCCCGATTCCTGGATCATCACTTCTTGATACTTGGATTTGAGCTGGGCAAGAAGATCCCCGTTTAGCTCCACCTCGCGGCGCAGCCTGGCGAGGGTAAGAACACTGTCCGGAATTGCCATTGCCTGACTCCGTGCTGTTTCGAGCCGTCTTTCCCAAGTCCTGCAAGCGACCGTCCATTGTGGTCAGCATGGACCTCAGTTCTTTTTCCATTTCTGAAAGCAACATTCGCCAGCTCCGCATCCACCGCGTCTACTTCGGGGTGCTCCTTGGTGTAGTCATTGAGCAGGACTTCGCGCCGCAAGCTGAGGTCTCTGAATTTGGCTGTGAGCTTGGCTAGCTGGGGAGGAGGGCTTCTCGACAAAGAATGCTTCTTGGCTGACAATCTGTTTCCCCTCACGGAATTGTTTGAAGCAGTCCAAGCTGTCTTTTGACTTCAGCCTCTTCTTTGCTGTAGATCGGCCACTTCATTCTCGAGGCTGATAAGACGATTAATGGCAGCTGTGGTCTGAGCGTCAATGGCTACCAGTTTGGTGTCTTTTTCGTAATTGCGAAGATTTTGTTCAGCTTCCTGCAGGCGTCTTTCAACAACTTCCAACTGCCTCTCAATGAACTCCCTGGTTTCTCTGACCTTCTTGTTCCGTCTCATCAACGTTATTCTGGCGGTAGACTTCGGCAACTGTGTTGGCGAGCAGCGCAGCCTCAGTGGCCTTTGAAGAGTTAGCGGTGATGTTTATGATGTTGGTGTTACCCTCCTGCTCGGTTTCGATCTGCGATTTGAGTCCATTTACTACTTCGAGATATTTATGGATACTGCGGACCTGGGCTGAGGAGATATTTTCAGGGATCAGCCCCATCTGTCGTGCTGATTGTTCGATGACTGGAAAACTGGTAATAATCACCGCCTGAGTTGCCACGTTGTCCCAAGAAGTCCAGGAGACGGTGCCGAGGAGTAAGGTGGTGAGATCAGTGGCTTTTTCTACTTTGACGGCGGAGGTCGCCTCGTAGATGGGTTCAGGAGTGCGAATCACCGCAAAGAGATAGCTGAAGACGGTGAACAATTATGGTCGACAGGATGACAACAGTTCTGCGTTTGCGGATGATCCGCCAGTAATCGCGTAGATTTATGTCATATTTTGCCATGAATAAGTTTGCTGGTTATCCAATCCGGTAGTAAGTGAGTTCACTATCCAGCTAACCGGGTCTCCTTTTGTGCCTATTTAAAAGGCGCCTCACCCTTGTAGCCGTCCCAAACTTTTGCCGGCCAAAGAATGAAATCAAGAATGGGCTGTATTTCCCGCAGGAAGTCGCTTATCCTGCCAATAGTGTTCTTGGGTACGTAAAGGACATCTCCGTTGTGCAAGGTAATATTCTGACTCATATCACCTCGTTTCAGGAGTCTGTTCAGGTCACAGGCTATTACCTCGGGTCTGGTCATATCGCCCCGCAATATCTTGGCATCACCCAGTACGGCTCTCTGCTCGAAACCACCCGACAGAGCAATTGCTTCCATTACGGTGATCTCGCCTCGGGTAGGAAAGACGCCGGGGTTCCTGACCTCTCCGAACACGAAGACCCTATTTCTGGGATCTTCAGCAACGGGAGGAACCAGCACAGTGTCACCAGCGTCCAGTACGATGTTTTGGCTAACATCTCCCTGGGTAATAACCTTATTAATATTCACGGTGACAGCCTGCCCTGTCTCCCGCCTTATATTTACCTGGCGCAGGTTGGCCTGCTCAGTAGGACCACCAGCCCGGGCTAAAGCCTGGAGAACAGTGGTTTTTCCAGTGAGGGCATAGCTCCCGGGCCCCGAACGAGAACCTCTCGGAGTATCAGGTCCATAAATAACTCCACTTGTAGTAGTGATTGCGCCCAGAAAGGAGACGAATTTGCTGTTGAATTCTTTCACCCGTACCGTTACTCGGGGTCGTCTGATATAATTGCTCAGTTCTGTGGTGAGCAGGTCATCCACTTGTTGGGCTGTAAGGCCTGATACCTTGATGTCCTCGAGGAAAGTAAAAGTGATCATGCCGTCGGGGCGGACCGGCACGAGGTATTTCGTTTCCTCCACTCCTTTCCACAGGCTGATCTCCAGCAAATCCTCCGGACCGATCTTGTATTGAGGCTGTCCGGCAATGGTCACAAAGACCTCATTTTCCTCGGGATTAATGGGGAAGACTTCCTTTCTATCGTTAGTGTATGATGCTCCAAAACCACTGAAGGATACGGATGCAAAAGACCTTGTTTGCGCCTGCTTGGCCCATATGCTCACCCCTTGGCCGTCGCTGGCGGCCACCAGGTCTTGCTGGCCGTCTGAATCCAGATCGCTCAGTACCATGTCGTAATAAGTGCCGGAGGACCCGTAAAAGTCAGACAGGGGAGAAAGGCTTCCATTGTTCCATTGCCAGACCCAAATTCCCTGAGAATCCATAGAGGAAGCAAAGAGTTCCTGGCCGCCGCCATCTTCAACTCCCCCCGAAATTACTTTCCAAAAACTACCCTTATTCACGGGGGAGCTAAGTCGGGCGAAGCCGCCCCGGCCGTCCCCCAAAAAGACCCGGATACCGCTCTGATATGTCCCGGCAAACAGGTCAATGTGCCCGTCTCGATTGAGGTCTCCAATCGTGAGTGCATAAAAATTGCCCAGTTCAAGTGGTTCCAGTTCGGACCAGCCCCCCTCGCTGTCCCCCAACCAAACCCGGATTCCACCATTCGGTCTGATAGACGAGCCGCCAATGTCCAGATGGCCATCCTCGTTGAAGTCCGCCACCTCAACATCTATATACTCATCGCGAGCAGTGGGACCAACTTCGGCATGCCAGCCACCCTGACCGTCTCCGAACCACACCCTGATGCCACCATTTCCATCAAGGCCCACTGCCGCAGTAATCAAATCAGGGTTGCCGTCTCCATTGATATCTTCGGTGCGCATACCGTTGAATTTACCGGTATCAGCTGGTGACTTGCCCTTTTCCCAGCCTTCTTGGCCACTGTTCATCCAGACCTGAATTCCAGGGTTGTCTCCCTTGATGCTGAAGGCGAGATCGGGACGTCCATCTGTGTCAAAATCAGCCAGTGCAATGGAGCGGACGTCTCCCTTTACCGCGAGGAAAGTGGGAAAGGACCAGGCCCCTCGGCCATTTCCGTACCAGATAGCTACTGTACCCGGCACAGAAGAACCACCGACAATGTCCTGGTGCTGGTCCCCATTCAAGTCCCCCACCGCAACCGTTTGATAAATGCCTGAAGTTGCCAGACTCCAGGGCTTTATCTGGTAGGACTCGGGATGTTTTGCAGTGGCCCTTCTTTGGATAGTGCAGGCTGGCTGGACAGCGAGAAGAAAGACCAGTCCAAGGAGAGCTTGGAAAGGAATGTTATTTTTTCCTGATATCAACGACATGGTTCCAATCCACCTCAATTGGTTGAGGTCTGGCACCCCGTTGATTTCCGGCGGACCCTACTAGATTTAATAATAGATGTCAAGCCGGCCAGGGAAAATCCATGCCTCAACAGTTTATGTTGGTTAATGCTCATCCGAAAACGGCCGTTTTCAGATGAGCGCGATCAGTCCCGCCACGGCGGGACGCTCAGCCATCAGCTGATATCAATGCCCACAAGTCTTGATCCCTCTTTTTGTATATCCCCTATCTCGTTTAATTATTTAAAGCGTAAATGGTCTACCCAGATTGAGTCTTGGCTAATCTGAATAGACCAGGGCAACTTCACTGCCGTTTTGCATTGCGGAGAGAACCTCTTCTGCAAAGCTCGAACCTTGCATCACATTTGTTTTTACAGAAAAGGGCTCTGTAATCCCCTTCGATCCTCTGAGCACGGTGAACGGCTTTTCTACAAGCTCTCGTTCAGGCTGCGCCAGGCTGTGATAGATCCAGCCGGTGTTTCCGTTTCTTAGTTGAAGCTTGAGCCAATCTCCATTTCTGCCCACTACCTGAAGCCGTGTTCCCCTCTGAATCAGTCGGAGCAAGGGAGCGTGAATGCTGGGCCCTGATCTGATCTTGGCTACATTGGGTAGACTAACGTAAGTTTCAGCTAAGTTCTGCCTTGGGGAGCGCGCCTCTTCTGCTGAACTCGCCTTTTTAATCATATTCGGTTGTGCTGCTATGGGTCCTGAAATCACCTTCGATTTTTTCACAGCAGTAATCGGCTTTCTTACATGCTCTCGTTCAGGTTGCGCCAGGCTGTGATAGATCCAGCCGGTGCTTCCGTTTCTAAGCTCAAGCTTGAGCCAATCTCCATTTCTGCCCACTACCTGAAGCCGATTTCCCCTCTGAATGAGGTGGAGTATTGGGGTGTGAAAGCCCGGCCCTAATCGGATCTCCGCTATTTGGGGCAGACTTTCCCAGGTCTGGGCTTCACTCAGCTGCGATGGGATAAATTGGTTTGGCTTATTCACTACCCTTGGTTTTACCGCTACCAGTTCTGCTTTTTCAGCCGATTGTTTAGCCGTGCCCGAGAGCTTTGCTTGACCTTGCTCAGGTTCAGGTCTCCTCACCGCCTCTTCCACCTTGACCTCCGGTGCAGCCTTGCTGGACTTCCTGGGCAATTCGCTGCTCGCTTTGCTGACGCTGGCGGGCACGACTATTTTGGCTCTTTGGCTTTGGGACTTTATAGTTGGGGGGCTGGGATTTGAAGACTTAAACCACAGGAGACCTCCTATTAGCACAAGCCCCATTAGTACCGACAAAATAAGTAGATTTAATCCTTTGCCCTCCGTTGCCGAAGTCAGTCGCTTCTTACTGAGGATGGTGCGTATCCTTCCTATTCCCTGGCTAAAGATGTCTTTCCAGCGGGAGAGTGGTGTTGCGGCCCCCTGGTCACTTTTTTGCTCATAGTAATAATCCGTGCGGTAACGATAGAAATCCGGGGCCACATCAGGTTTGACATTGTTGAGGATTACCCCCAGGACATTGCTATTCACATTTTCCAATTGCACCTTGGCTCGATGGAGAATCCCCCGGCCAATGCGACCTACCTCGTAAACCAGGATAACCCCATCCACTTCAGGAGCCACCTCGAAGGCGTCGGCCACGGGCAGCACCGGTGGCGTGTCTATGATGATAACGTCGTAGTTTTCCCTCACCTCATGCAAGAACTCTTTAAACCTGGGTGAACGAAGGATTTCAGCGGGGTTGAGCAGACTTCGGCCCGCATTCATAATATGCAAATTATCCATCCCCGGAGTTTTGAGGATTTGATCAAATTCGAACTTGCCGAGCATCACATCGATGATGGTGTTGGTCACGCCTTTCCAACTGCCATCTAACGTTCGGAATTCCGGCACACTGCCCATTTCCAGTTCATATGCATCCTCTCCGGGATGTTTCAAGTCGCTGATTCCCACAATGTAATCTGTAAGCCCTGGTTCCCTTTCAAGGCCGAAAATATTATGGGTTGAGGGTCTGCGGAGATCAGCATCGATGAGAAGCACTTTTTCTCCCGCTTGGGCCAGACTCAGGCTAAGGTTGACCACATTGTAGGTTTTCCCCTCCTGCAGGGACGAACTGGTGACAAGAAAAACTTTTGCTTCTATTTCCTTCCAGATAAATTGCAGATTGGTTCTCAAGGACCTGTATGCTTCAGAAACTGGAGAGCGCGGGGCAAAGTGAGTTACCAGCGGCTCACCTCTTGGTTTAACCCCGGTTTCATCTTTCTCACTAAAGGCAAATTCCTGAACAGATGGGATAACGCCGAGTACGGGGATACCCAGAATCTCCTCCACATCTTCGATGGTGCCCAAGGAGGTGTCCATGGTCTCTACAATCAAAGCAAGCACCAGGCCGACAACGAGGCCAATTATCCCGCCAGTGACGGTGTTGGTCAGAGTGTTGGGCATATTTATAGGATTACTTGGCTCCAGAGCAGGTTTGATGATCTTAACCTCTTCTATTAGGCCCGATTCCTGGATCATCACTTCTTGATACTTGGATTTGAGCTGGGCAAGAAGATCCCCGTTTAGCTCCACATCCCGGCGCAGCCTGGCGAGGGTAAGAACACTGTCTGGGATTGCCATTGCTTGACCCCGCGCTGCTTCGAGCCGCTTTCCCAAGTCCTGCAAGCGGCCGTCCATTGTGGTCAGCATGGACCTCAGTTCTTTTTCCATTTCTGAAAGAACATTCGCCAGCTCCGCATCGACAGCATCCACCTCGGGGTGCTCCTCTGTATAGTCGTTGAGCAGGATTTCGCGCCGCAAGCCCAGGTCTCTGAATTTGGTTGTGAGCTTAGCTAGTTGGGGTGAGGGATTCTCGACGTAGAATGCTTCTTGGCTGACACTCTGCTTCCCCACACTGAATTGTTGAAGAAGTCCTAGCTGTCTCTTGACTTCAAGCCTCTTTTGCTGTAGATCGGCCACCTCATTCTCGAGGCTGATAAGACGATTAATGGCAGCTGTGGTCTGAGCGTCAATGGCCACCAGTTTGGTGTCTTTTTCATAATTGCGAAGATTTTGTTCAGCTTCCTGCAGGCGTCTTTCAACAACTTCCAACTGCCTCTCAATGAACTCCCTGGTTTCTCTGACCTTTTTGTTCCGTTCATTAACGTTATTCTGGCGGTAGACTTCGGCAACTGTGTTGGCGAGCAGCGTAGCCTCAGTTGCATTTGAAGAGTTAGCGGTGATGTTTATGATGTTGGTGTTACCCTCCTGCTCGGTTTCGATCTGCGATTTGAGTCCATTTACTACTTCGAGATATTTATGGATACTGCGGACCTGGGCTGAGGAGATATTTTCAGGGATGAGCCCCATCTGTCGTGCTGATTGTTCGATGACTGGAAAACTGGTAATAATCACCGCCTGGGTTGCCACGTTGTCCCAAGAAGTCCAGGAGACGGTGCCGAGGAGTAAGGTAGTGAGATCAGTGGCTTTTTCTACTTTGACGGCGGAGGTTGCCTCGTAGATAGGTTCGGGAGTGCGAATCACCGCAAAGAGATAGCTGAAGACCGTGAAAATTATGGTCGACAGGATGACAACAGTTCTGCGTTTGCGGATGATCCGCCAGTAATCGCGTAGATTTATGTCATATTTTGCCATAGCTAACCATCCAGTTATTTTTCAATACGCAGTAGACCGATTTCCAAGATCGAATGAAGAGCACTGCTACACTACCAGTCCTCAGACCTGAAGGTGCACCTCTCCGTGGGTAGATGGTTATTTTCTACCTTTAATTCCGCAATCATACATTGCAAACACTATGCCGCAATTTCCAGCGATTAAATACTGAGGTCTCCCCACCTGAGAATTGCTATAGATAAGCTTAAATAACAATTATTTAAATATATTGCCCGGTATTTGGCTGTTAAAATGGATAGTGAGCCCTGTCTGAGATGTGCCATTTGACGCATAAATCCTACTAACTTGAGAGAGTACCAGTAGGTAATGGCTTTAAGACATGGGGCATAGGGAAATACAGCTGACAGCAGGCAGCTGGCAGAAGACGGAGGTCGGAGGTCAGAGGTCGGAAGTCAGAGGACAGATGTTCCCTAGGCACACGAAAGGCAAGAGACGCATGGCGTAGGGCATAAGGATAAGATAAGCTTTATTTGATTTTTTTTGCCTTGCGCCTTGTGCCCTGTGCCTTGCGCCTTATGCAGGTATTATAAAGAAGAAAAGGGAAGGGGACATAGCCCGGACATTGCATCAATTGCAGTCGCGAGACCGTGAAGATGGGCTTGCCACCGGGCAACCACAGGGTGTTGGACCTGAGGCGTACCTGAACGGTACGTCGCAAGGTGCGACACCCGAGGACGCCCTGAAGAACGGCCATATCCGCGGTCGCAGCATGTGATTGATGAAACGTCCGGGCTAGAATATCAAGGAGAGGGTGAAGATGGCCAGGTTTCCCAGTGCATGGATGGTGATGGGGACAATCAGGCTGCCGCCGAACTCATAGGCCAGAGCAAAGAGAAGCCCCCCCACCAAACGGGTGACGGGGATTCCATGACTAATGGGGTGGCAGAGTACGAAGATCAGGGTGCTGAGAATAAGGGCCACAATTACCCCCCATCGTCGCAAAAAACCATAGAGTATTCCCCGAAAGAAGACCTCTTCCGCTACGGGTCCTAAAATCCCGCCAACAATGAAAAAAAGAACAAGATCACCGGTCTGCGTGGGTAGGCGGGCTTTTATTAAGGTGAGAGGATTTATGGAGGCAGCGAACAATCCAACACAGGCAACGGAACCGATCGCTCCAAAACCGGCCGACCAGAGCAGCCCTTTTTTCAAACCAGAGACCATCTCGGATCGAGCCAAGCCTATGGAAGGTAATCCTTTCCCCCAGGTCACAACAATCAGGATAATCAGGAGTATTTGGAGGAGACGGGCGCCAGCCAGAATAAGCATGGGGAGGTAGCCGGACTTTGAAGTCACCACCCATGTACCCAGTTCTACGGCAATTACTGCAGAAAGGCAGAAGAACAGGGTTCTTAATTCGATTTTCTTTGCTTCCATCCTAGGGCCCGCAAGGCTTTGTAAGCATACCATTGGTTGTACCAGTGATCAGATGTTTTGATCCTTGTTAGAATTTCGCTGACACCCCTGCTATCTCCCCTCCGCCCGAGCCCATGAAAGGCCATTGAAACCACATTGGGATGGGGATCATCCAGAAAGGCCAAGAGATCTCTGTAGGTTTCAGGTCGGCGGCTTACACCCAGTCCCCTCACCAGCCAGTAGCGCTCTGCTATGTGTGGGCTTGCCAGCAGCCTTGAATAGGTCGGAAAGCTGCTTACTTCCAGCCCTTTTCGCTCTATGATCCTCAAGGCGGCAACTCTCTCTTGCCAGGACTTTGATGCCAGAGCCCGGGGTACATCCTTAAAATCCATATCTGTCCATCTCGTGTGTTGGAATGGGATCAGGATGCTCAGGCCAACAATTAGACAAAGGATTGAAGCCATCAAAGAAGAGATCCTAACATCCAGAAAAAAGCAACAGAGGAGACGGATCAGAGCATGGAGGAGAAGATAGAGGGTTGGGGGCAATCCCATGACAAGAGAGTAGAAGGTAAAATGTCGGAAGAAACCGTGTCTGTCACTCTTAGCAGAGAATTCTTCCAATGCAGTTGCCGGTTCGGAGAGAAAATCTGCAAATGTGGTCAGGAGAATTGTCCTGCCCTCATGGTTGAAGGCCAGCATACCACCATCTTGTACCACCTTAAGGTCAACTGCATCATCTGTTTCCACAGCAAGGTAGTCACGGTCGAGCAATTCCATCTCCACCCGCGCCAGCAGGGCACCCTTTTTAAGGTTTTGCAGACTGCAAGTTTTGAGAAGCTTCTGGTCCAGAGACTTGAAGACCTCCGCAGGGTAGAGGGTATAGTCATAGTAAAAATCGTTAACCTTTATCCCAACTGGATTTGAAAGGAGGAAAATGTCTCTGAAGTCCACGAAAAAGTTTTTGTTAATTTGGGATGCCCACAAAAGTGCCAGGACCACAACCGGGATGGTGTGTAGCGCTCCGTGGACCCACCCCCTATTACCGGGACGTGGGGGTATCCATCTGAGGGTAGCGAGGAAAACCACAGGGGGTATGACAAAAAAATAACATGTGGCCCCAAAGGAAAAGCCCCGGTGATTCAGCTCCACCAGAGAACCAAGCCAGAACAGCAAAAAAACGATCAAAATATATCGGTTTCGGGAAAACACCCGATTCCATAGCCAGGCCGCTCCGATGGAGAGTAGGGTTAGACCTGCACCTACACTTAGAGTGAAAAAAAGACCGCCAAAGAAGGCGGGAGCGAATTCCTGGAGGCTGGGCATGGTGCGTTGGTTCGGTATGGTGAGGTAGCCGGCAGCTTTTATGATCGATAGGTTGCGGTAGAGATCGAGGTTGGACAGGTAAACCTGGATGGCAGCTATAACCTGGGCTACAAGGAGGCCCAGCAAAAGCGCTCTGGCCGTGTAGGGAAGTCTATTTTCTAAGTTTTGGCTCATTGGACAAAGAATAAGGTTTCAGTGTTCAGTGTTCAGGTTTCAGCTTTAGATTTATTTTTTATTTTTCTCTTTCCTGACACCTGACACCCGAAACCTGAAACCTATAGCCCTCACACCTGAAACCCTGAAATCTGGTTCTTGTCGCTTGGGATTTCATAAAATCCATCACTCCAGGAGACTCCCGCATCAAGGAAACACTTTTAAAGCCTCCTCTGGGGCGGCAAAGTCCTAAGGACCCGAAGTCTTAATTACCACTTGCTGATCTTTTTTACCAGTGCGAGGACGCTCTTTTCCGGTCTGAAGCTGAGTTCTTGACATGGGACCTGAGCTGCTAGCTGGCTGAAGAACTCCAGAACAAATTGCATCCCTTGGAAGTCCCACAGGGGGGGAAAGGAACAGGTGAGGAGGTGCGATACCGGATCGAGCCCTTTCATATCTTTGACCGAATTCTCCTGTCCATGGCTCAGGAAGAAAATTCTTTCTAACTTGGCTTCCCGAGGCGAACCGAATGCGGCCTCGCCATGCCAGGGCGTGCCGTAAATCCTGAACTCACGACCCTGTTTTCGCACAATAACTCTGTCGTCGCTGAGTATATCAACACCATTTTCTTGAGCCCACATCCTCGCCAGCGTGCTTTTACCAGCCCCGGATTCCCCCAAAAAAAGGATTCCTCTATCCTCAATTACGATGCCGCAGGCGTGAAGGATGACTCCCCTTTCCTGTGCCAGGTAATGGATGAGCAAAAGTTCCATAGTGGGACCAAAGAAGGGGTCGATGAAGCGGATACAGTTGTCGGCAAAGTAAAGGTCAGCGTGTTTGAGATGGTGCGGCAAAAAGAGGGTTCTCTGGAGGTCAGCCATTTCCGGGAAAAGTCTGATCAATGACGTACCGTTTTCACGGTACAGAGTCCAGATCGGGGGGGACTCGAAAACTTTTTCTCCAACCACCATGTCAGGGATCCCGAGGTGCAGTTGAAGGCTGATGTCGGTTTTTCCTCGGGCGACAAAGGGAAGATAGGCCGGCGCTATTTCCCCAAAGACTTTTCCTGCAATGGAAATAGCCACGTCTCCAATTCTGATGGCCACGTTTTTTTGCGACATAAGCATTAAGGTTAAGTGAACCACGAAGAGTACGAAGATGTTAATATCATTATTTAAATTTGCTTTATGCGATTCTTTGATAAAGGGAAAAAATCTTTAATTGCCCCCCTTTACAAAAGGGGGACTTTTATGATCCAGTTCCCGTAAAAACCTCTGAAAAACACTCCTCTTCAACCGAGCAAGCCACAGGTAAAGCATGCTCCACAGTCTGACTCTCCAGCGGTAAGGGTCGATGGTGCGATGACCTCGCTCCAGCCAAACAACCTTGCCCAGGACCTGTTGCGCTTCCACCGGGCAATCGCAGGTCGTGGAAGCGTCCCCCCGCAGGATAAAGGTGAGTCCAGAACCGTTTCTTTCCTCTATATTCACTATGCGATGGGCAATCAAACCGCTCTGAAGGCGAAAGAGAATAATGTCTTTCTTTTTGAGCTTGGCTGGCGCTGCAGGCTCAACCGTGATCACGTCACCATGGCGAATGGTGGGATGCATGCTTGTTCCAGGGGCTCGGAAACGCACTCCTAAGCCGAGGCTCAACACCTCACCACTCAATTGACCAAAACTCGGCGATGAGATCCGAGTTTTCAATGCAAGGTCCGCCTTATTCACGGTGTCAATAGCCTCGAACCATCAAGAGCCTGGGCCGGAGCAGGGTGAGGCCGGCAGACCGCATTCAGCGCCGTCAGGGCCGAGACTTCCAGAGCTTTTGCAAAAGGCCAGGACGGCACACTTGGCGTCTAGACTCACCCGCTTAACTTCAGGCTTCTTATATTCTTTCTTCTTACTTTTCTCCAAGGTTTTTCCTTACAAAAGTTAGAACCAAGTTTCGCTTGCGATTTGAAGGCTCCTACCTCTTACAATAAATGACAGCGCTACGCTGTCATTTATTGTAAGAGGTAGGGGTCAGGGGTCGGGAGTCAGGGATCAGTATAAAAATAGTTCCTAAGTATTAAATAATTTTATAATTTTTATACAAAGTTTTACCTCTGCAGGTTGTGCTGTTTGGGGCTAGGATTTGCTTGACACACTTGAATGAAGTATTTACTATGGATTAAAGTAAACACTTGGAGGAAACAAAATGGGAATAGTGACGGCCAAACAACTGAAACAAAGAACAGGTGAAATCATTAAGCGACTAAAATCAGGTGAAAGCTTCACCCTGACACACCGAGGTAAACCCGTTGCAGTTATTAACCCTTCTTTATCAGAAGAGGAAAGAATCTCTCCGGGCTTGAGATCATTCGAGGAAGCGTGGGAGGATATTGAAAGACAGTTGGAGAAAACTAAACCTCCATTCAAGAGCTGGAAGGAGGCAACCAGGTGGGCTCGAAATCGGGTGTAGTTTTAATTGATACTAATATTTTTGTCATAGACCTGCGATACAGCAGGGATATTCACTATAACGAGAATCTTGCATTTCTCAATGTCGTAGCTGAAAAGGGAGTAGGTTTTACGACTATTGTTAATCTGTTGGAGCTTTGCGGAATTCTTTCGTTCAATCTCAACGAAAAGCAATTGCTCGAACTGTGGTTCTATTTTCAGGATAAATACAAGGTGACTGTACTCCCCACCCCTGACCTCACGAGTAATTTTCCCACCATAGGAATTCAAGAGCTATTCGATGTTTTACAAAATCGGGCTTCACTTGGTGATGCCTTGATGATCACTGTTGCGGCAAAGTATTTACCTTTCATTACCACACTGGTCACTTGGGATGATGAACACTTCAAAGGTAAATTCCCTGGTAATGTCATGACTCCAGAGGAATACTAGACCCCAGGTCCCACCGGTCTGTGATCTGCTTCGCCGGGATCTGGCGCACAGCTCTTGTTTGATCTACAGCTAATTGGTGTCCATCTGGAAACTACCCAGTGTTATTCTCAGCCCTTCGGCAAGACCTGCCGACGAACTCAGGTCGAGTCGCTCAGGGCAGGCTCCGAGAAGAGACGCTCTGTCATCCTGAAGCCTTCGGCAAGCTCAGAGCCTGCCCTGAGCCTGTCGAAGGGATAGACTCCGCGAAGGATCTTGAGATTCTTCGTCGTCCCGCATAAGCAGGACTCCTCAGAATGACAATCCAAAAGAGGTGTCTCCCGATGGAGACAAACTAGTTTGAGGAACGGCCTTCTTTATGCTAGGTTGTTTCGCATGAAGGTTCTGTCAAGGAAAAAGTTGGATCAGAAAGAGAAAGATCTCTTGATTTCGCAGCTCAGGGAGTTGCTTTCGGGAAAAGAACCTGTTTTGTTTGCCTATCTTTATGGGTCTTTCTTAGGGGAGGGATTTTTCCAGGATATCGACGTAGCAGTGTACTTTGATTCGCCTGCCTTCAAGGATAGTAGCGACATGTTGAATTACTCCCTCGCCTTGAGTGCAGAGTGCGATATGGCCACCACTGGTGTGACCTTCGATCTCAGGCCTCTCAATTTGGCTCCCCTTCCATTCAGGTTCGACGTCGTGACCCAAGGGCGAGTCCTTTACACTAGGGATGAAGAGCTTCGGGTTGATTTTGAGGCGCGCACTCGAAGCCTCTACTTCGACTTTTTACCCCATCTGAGGTTTTACTTTAGGAACATCGTCTTAGGAGAATCGGATGAACGACTTGGAGAATAGTGTTCTGAACCGCCTATTCACAGAGATGGATGAATCCCTCCGTAAGCTTATAAGTCTTTCGAAGCTTTCAGAAGATGAATTCCTAAGCCACTATGAAAAGATCGATACCTCCAAATATAATTTCATTGTAGCTATTGAAGCCATAATAGACATCTGCAATCGAATCATTTTAAAGCGAAAACTTGGCTTTCCACAGGACTATTCCGATGTCATCAAGCTTATGAGTCAGCAAGGGGTGTTGGAAGGGGATCTGGTCGGGCGGTTGTTGGAGATGGTCAAGTTCAGAAACATGCTGGTCCATCTTTACTGGAAAATAGAAAATGACAGGCTATACAAGTATTTAAAGGAAAACCTCGGCGATTTTGAAGCATTCAAAGAGGCTATCAGGAAGTACCTCAAGAAAAGTTCATCATAACCTCCCACGCATATCTCACATCTCACATTCTTGTCTTCTACTAAGATCGCCCGCTGGAGCTGGAAGTGAGGTCAGAGGAAGTCAAGGGAGGCGGGTTTTAAAGAGGAGTTCTACAGTATTCGCAATCGCCATGGGGGGAACGGTCAGGCCGAGGGCATGTGCCCGGAGATGGGCTACGCGGCAGAGAAAATCCACGGGCTCTTCCGGATCTTTGTTCTCTAACTCGCCATTGGCCGGGCACATGCCACACATTGCCTTGATCGCACAGGCAAAACACTTGGTCTGCCTGGTGATCTTTTTCTGCCGGATCTCCGAGATAAAGTCTTCCCAGCCATCTCGGAAACTGCCTTGTCGCAGGTCGTAGGTGTCATTGGCAGACATCCCGCACAGACTGAGGTTTCCTGAAGGATCAATGGCAAAGGAGCCCACCCCACCACCGCACTGATAGAGATCATCGGAATGGTTTGGGTCTAAACGAGGTGCTGCATAGCGCTCACAGAACCGGTCCCACTCTGCCAACCGTTCAGAGTCCTGCACATCGAGCTCCACCACCTCTTCCGGTGTGAGCCTGAGGGCTAGAGGAACCTGAGAGCCGTCAAGCCGCGGGTTGATCATGGCATCGAACCTGAATTCCAAGCCCAGGTCCTCCTCCACAAACCGCTTCATCTCCCAAATCTCATGCCTGTTTAAGGTCATGGTAACGGTCTTGAGCTTCACGGGCATCCCACGCTCCATGAGCAACCTAATCCCTCGCAGGCAGCAGTCGAAAGAACCTGGTTTGCCGGTTATCTTTTCGTAGGTCTTCTTGGTGTGCCCGTACAGAATAATTTCAATGTAATGAGGCGGGTACTCGGCTAGAGAATCTGCAATCTTTTCATTGATCAGGATTGCATTGGTAAACAGGGTGATGAGTAACCCTTTCTGCTTTGCGTACTTGTAGATAACAATGAAGTCCGGTCTGGCGAAGATCTCCCCGCCCGTGTACAGGAGCCAGAAGCAGCCCAACTCCACAATCTCATCCAAAATACGACAGTGCTCGTCGTAGGAAAGTTCGCGGTCAAGGGCCTGTTGATTCGCTATGGGCAGATTGTTGTAACAGTGGGCACATGCCAATGGACAGCGACGGGTTACCTCAATGGTCCCCCGTAAGGGGATGCGCTTGCCTGAAACCCGGTGGGAGACGCCAAGGGCAAAGTCCTCATAGCTAACCGTTTCCATGGTTTATCTCTAACCTGAGAGTGTTCAATAATTCAGTCTTGCATGCCTTGAGGCTTCGACCTAACTGGATCCCCGCCTGCGCGGGGATGACTGGTGATGGCATGGCATCGTCATTCCCGCGAAAGCGGGAATCCAGATCATATGCAGACATTCATCTAGTCATTATCAGGGGAAACTATTCATAATATAATTTTGTAACTAGTTGATTTGTTAACTTAAAGAAATATTTAACAGTTTCAAGTTGCTCCAGACGGCTTGATCAGTCCGGAACCTTCGAGAGATCGGAGGAAATCCAAAAGGTCTTTTTCCGCCTCCACGGCCCCAACATCGTACTCGTTTTTCACAGCTTCCATTAGCTGCCGAACGGTTTTCTGCCCGTCGATGAGTTGCCAGATCATGGCGCCCACTTCACTAAGGGTAAAAACTCCCTCCAGATCACCCACGTGACCCTTGATGGGCACAATAATTATCTCACCAGCAACATCTCTGGTAACGAGTTCCTTCTCTTTGGCAAAACACGTGTCTAAAGTGTTCATGTGAATTCTCCAGGGAGCGATTTTAAATACATCTTATTTTTTCCCCTCCCCTGGCGGGAGGGGATAAAGGGGGGTCTGAACCTGGTACATAGGTTACCCATGTCCGTGGTTGCACGGGGAGGGGGTCACCCCCACCCATACCCTCCCCCGTCAAGGGGGAGGAGATTTTAGTATTTCCGGATGGGCACTAACTTTCCACAAGCTTTGTTTCCTCATAGACTCCTGCAATTCTTGGGCCGAGACGTTTCACTGTCATTTGCCTTCGGCGTCATTGGGTCATTACGCTGCGCTGTCATTGGTTGTAATAGGTAGGAGCCTTCAAGTCGCAAGCGAAGCTTGCTCCTACACGACATTGTAAAGCTAAGATTTCTTGCTGCCAGTTGCTAGCTGTCAGCTGCCTGCTGAATACAACCGGCAAAACGGACTTAACTGGCTTAAAAGTCTTAGGGCAGCGGGCAGGGGACCACTAGGCACTACACAGAGGGAGTAAGTGTTAAGTAGTTGAGAATAACTCAATTTTGATTGTCTTTCCTTACTGGCTCCTGGCTCCTGACTCCTGGCTCCTTGTCCCAAGGGTTGTAATTGCGGATATTATCGTTTATAGATCTCTAAATTTTTATTATTTGCAATCATGGGAGCACAAACTGAGAGTGCCAATGCAGCCTCTTTCGGCCCCGATGTCCGACCTTCTGTTTTTATCCTGTCTTTTCCACTTCGAGCGCAAGCACCATCCCGAGAGGCTTTCCGATAACCTTATAGATCCCTCCCCCTTGACGGGGGAGGGTTAGGGTGGGGGTGAAAAATAAATGTATTTCCAGTTATTTTATATCCCCCCTCCCCGTGCAACCACGGACATGGGTAACCTATGTACCAGGTTCAGACCCCCCTTTATCCCCTCCCGCTAGGGGAGGGGAAGGGGGTTGTCGGACAGCCTCTCCCGTTTGTTTTCGTAAGAAAGAGATGCAAAACCAACGGCACGAAGTTTGCTTGAAGTTTATAGGATTGGAGTATTGGAGTATTGGAGTATTGGAGCAGCAAATTGTTTGAAGGGGAGGTTATCCCGTGATGCAAACTGAAAATCCCATAGCCAATCCTCTGATCGTACTTCGGGAGGAGTTTGATGACTGGGCTATACTTTTTGATCCTGATACCGGTGATGCCTTCGGCCTCAATCCCATAGGCGTGCACATCTGGAAGCGATTGGATGGTAATCATTCAGTCAAAGACATCTTGCAAGATCTGCAAGAGGGTTATGAAGATGTGCCGGACGAGGCAGAGGGTGATCTCCAAGAGTTCATTGAGGATTTGGTCCAGCGTGGACTAGCAGGATACGAGATTCAGAAGGATTGATCCGATCATGCAATTAATGAAAACCCCCAGATCTGTGGATCTGGCTATAACCGCCCGATGCAATCTGCGGTGTACTTACTGCAGCCATTTCACCGGTGCGGGCGACGTGGGTCAGGATCTCCCCAAGGAAGAATGGCTCCAATTTTTCGAGGAATTGAATCGCTGTGCAGTCATGAATGTGACAATCGGGGGAGGAGAGCCTTTTTGTCGGAAAGATTTACGCGAGCTCATTGAGGGGATTGTCGGCAACCGGATGCGGTTCAATATTCTAAGCAATGGAACATTGATTAATGATGAGATGGCAGCTTTTCTGGCTTCGACCGGACGCTGTGACGGGGTACAGGTCTCCCTTGATGGCTCGGTTCCGATGACTCATGATGCTTGCAGGGGAGAGGGGAATTTCATAAGAGCCATGGAGGGCATCAAGTCCCTCCAGAAATATGGCGTTCCTGTTCCCGTCCGGGTGACAATTCACAAATATAACGTAAGGGATCTTGAAAATGTTGCCAAACTTCTATTGGAGGACATTGGTCTTCCAAGCTTATCCACCAACGCTGCCTCATATATGGGTCTCTGCCGGCAAAATACTGAACAGATCCAACTCACTGCTGAAGAACGCTCCCTGGCCATGGAAACCCTTCTAGAACTCGACAAAAAATACAATGGCCGCATCAGCGCTTCCGCCGGTCCTTTGGCTGAGGCAGGAAATTGGCTCGAGATGGAAAAGGCTTGTCAGGAAGAGGAAGAAGGTATCCCGGGACGGGGCTATCTTACCAGTTGCAATGGACCCATGAGTCAAATCGCCGTGCGTGCTGATGGGGTCATGGTGCCATGCATTCAAATGAGCCATATAGAGTTGGGTCGGATCAACAGAGATGATCTTAAGGAGATCTGGCAGGAAAATCGTGAACTGAAAAGACTGAGGGAGAGGCATAAAATTGCATTGAGCGAATTCGAGTTTTGTCAGGGGTGTGATTACATCAACTACTGTACCGGTAACTGTCCTGCTCTGGCCTATACGATTCTAGATAAAGAGAATCATCCGAGCCCGGACGCCTGTCTGAAGCGATTCCTGGAGGCAGGGGGAAGGCTACCGGAGGGGATTTTTTAACCGCAGAGAGCGCAGAGAGCGCAGAGATGTCAAAGTCAAGTGTTGAAAAAATGAAAGAAGAACGAGAAAGGCGCAAATACCCATTGAATCAGATTTATTTTTATCTGACTGAGGGGTGTAACCTTCGGTGCCGGCATTGCTGGATTGCGCCTAAATATCAGAGCGAGGATAACTCCTATCCAGCGCTGAACCTGGATCTTTTCAAGTCGATTATTGAACAGGCCAAACCCTTGGGTCTAACCGGGGTCAAATTGACAGGTGGTGAGCCGTTACTCCACCCTCAGATTCACGAGATTTTGGGGCTTATTCAGAAGGAAGACCTCAGCCTTAATGTTGAAACCAATGGAATTCTGTGCACGCCCGAGCTAGCAAGCAAGATGGCTACTTGCAAAAAACCCTTTGTTTCAGTGAGCTTGGATGGTGCAGACTCAGGGACCCACGAGTGGGTGCGGGGCGTCACGGGCTGTTTTGAGGCTGCTTTGAAAGGCATTCAAAATCTCGTCGAAGCAGGCTTGAGACCCCAAGTGATCATGTCCATCATGCGCCATAACAAAGAGCAGATGAAGCAGGTCGTAAGGCTTGCTGAGCGCTTGGGTGCCGGGTCGGTCAAGTTCAATATCGTGCAACCGACCGCCAGGGGAGAAAGAATGCATGACTCTGGCGAAGTCCTTAGCATTAGAGAGCTTGTGGAACTGGGAGGATGGGTGGAGAATACTCTTTCGGCCTCAACGTCCTTGCGTCTTTACCACAGTCATCCTATTGCTTTTCGCCCCCTTGGGAAGATGTTTGGCAACAATGGTGACGGGTGCGGGACCTGTGGAATTCTAGGTATCCTGGGCGTTCTGGCCAACGGCTCTTATGCTCTATGCGGCATAGGGGAAACGGTACCCGATCTTGTCTTCGGGCGTGCAGCCACGGATCTTCTAGAAGATATCTGGACTAAGACACCCATCCTCTTGGAGCTTCGCGAGGGACTTCCTCAGCGCTTTGAGGGGGCGTGCGGCAGTTGTCTCATGAAACACATTTGTTCGGGCAACTGTGTTGCCCAGAATTACTACCTCAGCAAGAATATATGGGCGCCATACTGGTACTGTGAGGAAGCGCATAATCAAGGGCTTTTTCCTGAGGCTCGTATGCTTCCGGAAGGGACCAAAAGGAATCATAGGGATTATGATATGGGTTGAGTCCCCAAGGCCTCAAGCGTGATAAGAGGATAGAGAGCCTTGGAGAATAAATCAAAGATTGAAGGTTTAAACCCTAGGAGGAAGCTATTATGTCTCCTAAATATGAGAAACCATTAATTATCCCGTTCAACTCCCTTAAAGATGAAACTGGGCTCGGGCTTTGCAAGCCGCTTGGTTCAACAGATGCCGGGCAGTGTAGAACTGGTAGTACGGCAACACCGGGTGCATGCAAAAATGGTAGTACTGCAGGCGGTTGCAATAGCGGTAGTTCTCCATAGGCAGTTGCGCTAATGGAAGATTCGTGTCTGGTTCTTGGGCGGCATAGGGCTCGTGGTAAAGTTCCCTGATACTTTGGGAATGAAAGAGTTTTTTTGATACATGGAAGCACTTTGAATTAACTATCATCTGGTTTTAGAGTATTAAAAGTTGTCAAATGACTACAATCGAAACACCACTAAAAGGTAACATAGGATATTCTTTGCGTTTGGCCAATGGCCAGTCGTGGCACATCATAGCCACAGATGGGGTAAAGCCGTGGGTAGCGAAGCTAGCCTCAGTAATGGAACTTAAACCGTGGGATGGGAATGGTTATCAAAAGTTGATCTTCATGCGGAGAGGGACAGACAAGAAAAGTTGGCGGAAGTCTGGATCCTCTCTGCCCCCAGAGATTCAAAAGAATCTTCATGAGAGCAATGGCGAGGTTCGTGGATCTCCTGTCATCCAAACCTGGTCCCACTATGGCACCCAAGACGTCTTCTGCGAGATTGGAGATGAGCAGGGTTACGAGCGGGATATTGCCGGGATGTTGGTGGCAATTTATCCTATTTTTGAAAGGGCGCAAAACTCGGGTGGACTCGCCTTGCATGCTGCTATGCTTGAACGGGATGGGATCGGAGTTTTATTGGCAGCTCCAGGAAATACGGGAAAATCGACCTGTTGCCTTAGACTTGGCAGCCCGTGGAGGTCCCTTTGCGATGACGAGACCCTGGTCGTACGGGATCATCAGCAACAATATCTGGCACACCCTTTCCCAACTTGGAGCGATTACCTCTTGAAACGCTACAAACGCACATGGAACACTGAATATCATATTCCGTTAACCGCGATATTCTTTATAGAACAGGCTATGCATGACGAGGTGCTTCCCATTGGGCAGGGGGAAGCAGCGGTATCCATCCACCATTCAGCGATGCAGATGTGTCGTCGCAGATTGTACCATCTGGGTCGCAAAGAGTCTAAGTCTTTAAAACTGAAGCTGTTTGATAACGCCTGCGAAATCGCCAAAGCTATCCCGGCTTTTAAGCTAAAAGTGAGCTTAAAAGGACGGTTTTGGGAGAAGATTGAAGCGGTTTTGCCATAGATAACCAAAGAGAAGAAGTGGAAGAGACGCAACCAATAAAACCAATAGAGTTAGGTTCAATAAATTACATTGGCCCCAGCATGAATCCAATTCTTAAAGCTGGAGATGTTCTCCGAATTGTGTCTTATGAGGGGCAAGAAATCCGACGGGGAGATGTGATTGTTTTTGTTGCTCCCGGAGGTGATTTTAAGGTCATTCACCGCGTAGTAGCCCTAGATTCGCAAGGAATTAGAACCCGAGGTGATAACTCCACTGATGTCGACCCGTGGATCCTTAAACCAGATCAAGTCCTTGGTCGTGTAGTTTGCGCCCGAAGGCGGAATAAAAGGCTGAGAGTATTTGGAGGGCCAAAGGGGAGCTTGGTTGCTACAGTCATCAGAACCATTAACTGGATCGATTCGAGCGTGTCGAAGTTGCTGCGGCCACCATGTAAACGACTGGCCAGGATAGGTTTATTCAAGCAGCTGTTGCCCGAGAGTGTGGAACTACAAGTTGTTTCGTTTAGCCGACCGTCAGGAACAGAGCTGCAACTGCTCATTGGGGGACGCGTGATAGGCAGATGGCCAGCGGGAAAAAGTGGATGGAACATCCGGCGCCCTTTTCGGCTTTTTGTGGATGAAAATTCTCTGCCCGAAAATCCGTCTAAATTGGGGCAATGAAGGTATAAGTCAAGTGGTGTGAGTGGTTGACATTGGTAATCTAAAATTTTCCGAGGAACTTAGATAGATGGCTAGGACAAATGACATAGAAAAAAGACTGTTAAAGGATATGCAGTTGGCGAAAAGAAAGTTTGAATGTTATGAAAAAATGTATATTGGTTTGAGTGGAGACGGAAAGAAATATCTTCAAGCACAATCTAGACGATATAAACGGAAAGTATCTGAGATACAAAAAATTATTCTCCCTGCTTTAAATGATATTTGTCCTACATGTATTAACTGTTGTAAATTATATACTCCAGAATTATCTATATATATTGCAGGTAGTATAGGTTGTTTTCAGTTTATAGATTATGTATTGGTAAGATGTAATAATATATTACCAAATCCTTATTTTGAAAATATTAAGCATAATCTATGTCCATTTTGGGCTGAGGGTTGCATTCTACCAAGCGATTCTAGAAGCTATCTATGCACCAAATATTTTTGCGATAAACTCAAAAAAGAACTTGATATGAGAGTTATCTCAGAACACTTGGAAGTTTTGAAATCTATCATAAAGGATTTTTCAATTAAAAAGTGTTTGGACTTGAATCCAGAAGCTTAATGTAAAAATGTAGATCAAGTATGTTATTTACCAATGATTAGAGACAATAAGTATACTATGGATCGATTCACTTGTATAAATCCGTCGACAGCATTGGCGCCAGAAAAGGCCATCCAAGAAATATATCCTGGTCTGAGGTTATGTGGAACCTCAGATAAATATTTTCTTGATCTTTCAGATGAACTGTTGACCTATGTAAGGTCAGTTTTGAAAGATGAATCCCCCCAAGCTCCGGGGGCATCGTTAGATGAATGGTCCGGGCTGCTAAATTTCCTCCGATCTAACTGGATAATCCCTTTTGTTTATCGAAAAATTGGCTCTTTGCCGCCGGAATGTCGCCCACCGGAACCGATCACCGATGAAATGAGACAGGATTTTCTCGTCAGTGTTGTACGTTCTCTTCACATGGAGAGGCAGCTCCAGGAAATTATCGAAGCGTTCCTGCAACAAGGTGTTCGAGTGCTGGTTTTGCGGGGACCTGCCCTGGCATTTTCACTGTATACAGATCCGGCGATGAGGTCCAGCTGTGATCTTGACCTGTTGGTGATTCCGGAGCAAGTGGTTCAGGCGCGAGATATTCTGGAAAGCTTGGGCTACAGATGTTTGGCCAGAAGGTTCGAAACCGCCAGGGACTTTTTCCGCGAGGAGTGCTTTGTCCATCAAGGAAATCAGGGTAACAAGTTTCCGGTTGATCTCCACTGGGTCCACTGGGAACTACACCCCTTTTTTAAGGGCAGTGAAGAGGTTGACATAGAGGATCTTTTTCAGAGGGGTTGGAAGGTTGAGACCCCAACTCTCGCTTTCGAAACCCTGCACCCAGTAGACTATCTCATTCATTCGGCAATTCACTTAGTAATGATCCATAAAAATGAAATGCGGTTAAGTTGGATTTATGACACGGCATTGCTTGCCCAACAACTTCAAGTGGACAATGACTGGGCAACATTGCAGGAGAGGAGCGTCGCCTGGAGGGCTCGGCTACCATTAGAACATTGCCTGAAAATGGCTCAAGTTTGGGCTGGGCTCGAGCTACCGGACGGATTCGATGACTTTTCCACCTGGCCACGACCCACAGAGGACGAGTCTGCTGTTTGGGCAGATACCATGCGGCACCATTGGGTGACTATATTGTTGAAACGGTCGCTGGCGAATCCCTCCCTTCTTCTAAAGAGGGTTCCGTCTTTGCTCCGTTTGCTCTTCCCACATCCTGAAATTGTGCGATTTTGCTACCCGACCTCCAGTAATTGGCTGCTGCCGTTCTCTTATGTGAGAAGGTGGTTTAGATGGATTGATGATCTGGTTATTAATAGGATTGGTGCGTTGAAACAAAAATCTTGAAAAGTAATAATTTGTAAGAGACTCAGTCTCACCCCCACCCCGCCCGCCTCGCCTGAGCGAGAGCGATGGCGGGCAGGCCTAACCCTCCCCCGTCGAGGGGGAGGGAACGTTTTGTGCACGCTATGATTCCCCCTCCCCTGGCGGGAGGGGGTTAGGGGGAGGGGGAAGCGTCATGATAGAAAATGTCAGGGTTAAATCGTGAAGAACAGCTGGTGGACATATTTAAAATCAGGGCTTTCGCGAAAGTTCCCGGAGGACCGTATTGGTGGTCAGGACAGCCACGGGTCTTTAAAGACCAGCCTTGAGAACCTCCACCCTTTTATCGGCCTCCATTGGCGCAAGGGCGCAGTGGGTGTCCTCGTCATCATGGTCAGCTCTTTTCTCGGCATCCCTCAACCACTCATCATGCGTTATCTGGTTGACGATGTGATCCTAAGTCGTGAGCTGGGGTTCCTGGCAGTAGCCATTCTCCTGCTGGCCGGAATCTCCCTGGCGGAGAAACTAACAGGCCTCTTGCAGCAATTCTATTTTGCTCGCTTTGAGCAGGAGGTTACCCTCGACATCCAACAAGATCTTTTCAGCCATGTCCTGCGCTTTCCCAAGGCTTTCTTCGATGAAAAACAGACAGGCTACTTGATTTCCCGTCTCTCCTCCGACGTGGAGGGGCTGCGCTGGTTTTTTTCAAGCACAATTGCTTACATAATCAGTAATCTCCTGCGATTTGCCGGTGGAGTGGTTTTGCTTTTCTACCTGGAATGGAGACTTGCCCTTGGTGTCCTTTTAATCGTCCCCGGCCTGGTGCTTTGTATAAAGTACTTCTCAAGGAAAGTTCACGTCCTCAGCCACCAGGATATGGAACAACAGGCCAATGTCACGAGTAATTTGCAAGAGTCACTTTCTTCGGTATCCTTGATCAAGGCCTTCTCCACCGAAGCGCGCACGGTCAAACGTTTCACCTCCCAACTGAAAGAGGCATTTCAGATTTCACTTGAGCAAACCACGGTAAGTTCCGTTGCCAATCTAGTAATCAATTCTATGCCAGGAATGGCAAAGGTCACTGTACTGGCCTTGGGGGCTTACTGGGTGATTCAGGGCCATTGGAGTCTGGGTTCTTTACTGGCTTTTATAGCCTACCTGGCCTATGTATTTGGCCCGGCTCAGTTTCTGGCCAGTGCTAACCTGCAATTACAAAATGCACGAGCGGCACTGGAACGAGTTTCGGCTCTCTACGACATCATCCCAGAAGAGAATGTTGGCGCTGGTGAAAAAACAGAAAGGCTAAGAGGGGAGATTGATTTCAACAACGTCTCATTCTCCTACGACGAGCGTGAGCCGGTGCTCAACAATATCTCCTTCCGCATTCAACCCGGAGAACGGGTAGCCATTGTGGGGCCCAGCGGCGAGGGTAAAACAACCCTGTTGAGCCTTATCCTCCGTTTCTACAAACCCAGTGCAGGAGAAATCTGCTTTGATGGGAGGCCGGCAGAGCACTATGAAGTGGGTTCACTGCGGAGACGGATCGGCTACGTGTCCCAGAGCGCACTCCTTTTGGCCGGCACCATTAGGGAAAACCTCCGATACGGTAATCCTGAGGCTAGGGAGGAGGAGATTGTTCGAGCGGCTACTGTGGCGGATATCCATGATTTTATCGTGAGCCTGGCGGGAGGATATGAGACCGAAATTGGTGAAAAGGGAGTTAAACTCTCGGAAGGACAGAAACAGCGGCTGTCCCTTGCCCGGGCAATAGTCAAAGATCCGGACATTCTGGTACTGGATGAGCCCACTTCTGCCCTGGATAGCCAGACGGAAAAGACTATTTTCCAGTCTCTCCCATCTATTATCAAGAACAAGACCCTCTTCGTGGTGGCTCACCGCCTTTCTACTATCATGAATTCCGATCGCATCTTCCTTTTAGATCAGAACCGCCTCATTGCCATTGGCACCCATGAGTCACTTTTGCAGAGCAATGATTACTATCGTTCCATAGTTTCCCACCAGCAGGTCCAGCCGGAACAGGATTCTACAGATACTAGGCGGTATTATAGGGTTGTCTAGAAAGTCTTCTCTGACAAGAGATAAAATCCCCCCAAAGAGGCCTGTCCGACAATCCCTTTCCCCTCCCCTGGCGGGAGGGGATAAAGGGGAGGGGGACACACCCCCACCCTAACCCTCCCCCGTCAAGGGGGAAGGGATTATAAGGTTATCGGACAGCCTCTAAAGGGGGATTTAGGCCTGCCCGCCATCGGCTTCGCCTTCAGGCGAGGCGGGCGGGGGGATTTTGATCCGGGCTAGGGTAAGGCGGTGCCCGGTGATCACTGAAGATCCTTCCAGGCATCCTCAACGATTTCATGACTGACGATAGTCTTGTCCGCCAGATAGGTGGCAAGGAGGCTGCGATCGCAGAGGTTGTTAATTTCCCGAGGGATGCCCTTGGTAAATCTGAAAATAGCCTCCAGAGCCTCGGCAGTGAAGGGCAATCTCTTGCAACCTGCCACAGTCAAGCGATGCTTGATGTAGTAAAGAGAATCTTTATAAGGGAGGGGAGTGAGTCTGTAGCGGATTGAAATTCTTTGATCCAGAGGAGCCACCTTGGCAACGTGCTCATTCAACTCCAATTGTCCAAGGAGAATAAGGTTAACCAGAAATTTGGTTTTTGACTGGAGGTTGAGAAGCATGCGCAGTTCCTCCAGTGTTCTTTCGTTGTGAATAACCTGGGCCTCATCAACAATAAGCACAGAGCCTTTGGCCTCCACCATATTTTTTTTCAACTGACCTTCCAGGAAATGCAGCATGTCCGCTTTTGATCGGCTATATCCATTTGGGACCTGGAATAGTCTCATGGTCATTTCGAGAAATTCCTTTGGCTCAAAAGATGGATTGCTCATGGCCACTACCCGATAGCGGTCTTTCCTGAGCCGATCAATCAGGGCATGGCTTATGATGGTCTTGCCGCAACCAACCCCACCAACGAGCATGGCGGCCCCTTTTCTCTGGGAGACAGTATAATGCAAACGTTCCAGAGCCTCCTTATGCATGGGAGAAGGATAAAAGAAAGCCGGGTTAGGGGCGTTTTCAAAAGGAAGAATATTAAGATCATAATGTTCCAGATACATCTTAAACCTCACGCGTTGAGATTTTCTTCCGTGAGCGCGTCTGCGATGTATAGTACCTGCTGTTCCCTTAAATCAACCGTCCGCGGCACCTTTACCGGCTTATTTTGAGCATCCACAATGATCTCTATCTTCGGTCGCAGTGGCTGCTCTTCGTAGGTTTGGATGACCCTGCCAACGGCTCCTGAATTTAGCTTCACCAGGCAGTGGAGCGGGAAAATGCCGAAGGTGTTGAGAAAGGCTTTCAACAGCTCGCGTTGGAAGGCTCTTTTTTTCGTCTTTATGATCTCCTTAACCGCTTCGAAATGGGAGAGCTTCTGCCGCTGGGGTCGGTTATGGGTCATAGCTTCGTAGAGCTCTAGTATGCCTATGATCCTGGCATAGGGGTTGATTGCATCTCCTTGGAGCCCCTGGGGAAAGCCGCTGCCATCCAGCTTCTCGTTAACGTGGAGGGCGCATTCGGCCAGGTAGTGGTATTTGTCACCGAGACCTTGCAGAATGTCGAAACTATCGTGGGGGTATTTTCGCAGCACCTCTAACTCGTCATCTTTGAGGGTTGCCTCTTTATAGAGTATGTCCTCAGGCACCCGTACTTTACCTGTATCGTGGAGCAGAGCGGCGAGTCCCAATTCCACCAACCGTTCCTTGGGCAGTCCTAGAGTGTCTCCCATAAAAATCGCGAAAACGGTTACATTGACCGCTTTATTGACGAGGAAGGAGCTGGTCTCATTGCCATATTGGGCCATGATGAGTAATTCCTGAGGCAGGTTACCCTGCAAGCAGGCCTGGACAATTTCCTCAATCAGGGCCTCACCCTCAGTCAGATTAGGCTTCTCTTGATTGCGGACCTTTGCAAAAACATCCCCCATGAAGCGGCAGGTGCGTTGGTACCAATCTTTAGCGTCAAGCTGGATGCCACTTTCTTGTGACAGATCCTCAATCACCGCGCTGTCTGTGTCGGCTTCCTTCCTAGCACCCTTCTTGTCTAGGTCAGAGAATCGTAACACCTTGCTTCACCATTCCCCGAAATAATCCCCGAGCCCTTTGTGGTTTTTTCCGTTGGGGACTTAGTACATTAGAAATCAGTTGTCAAGTTTCCTGGCGGTGCTTTTGTATTGCAAGAAGCACGCCAGTATGTTTAAATGAGGCCGTCTGAGGTTATGAACCCTTTTAGCAAGGAGAGAGCAACCATGAAACAGTTTCTGTCCAAACCTGCCGTCCTAATCGTGCTAGTTGCCACCTTTCTGGGGTTGCCTGTAGCTGCAGTGGCCCAGGACGCTCCCTCACTTGAGGTGGCGGTGGCTGCTATCTGCCAGGATGTGGTTGACCGTGAGCCCGTGGATGCCGGTGTGAGTTTCTCAGCTGCAGTCGGCACCCTGTATTGCTTTACCAAGATTACCGGTGCCCAGGATGCCACCAAGGTCAGCCATGTCTGGTATTTTGGTGCCGAAGAGCGAGCCAGGGTAGAACTGGACGTTAACTCAGACAATTGGCGCACCTGGAGTTCGAAAATTATTCAGGCGCACGAAATTGGCTCTTGGCGAGTAGATGTTATTAATGCAGCGGGCACCGTGTTGAAAGAACTGCAGTTTGAAATCACACAGTAAAAAGCTCGTTTAACCCAAGAAAAATTGAAGACCGGCCAGACCGTCCGGGTAAGGAGGACAGGTGCACCGGTCTTTTCTTTTGGCATAGAGCATGGAGCAAAGGGCATAGAGTAAAAGCCACATTTCAAATTTGGAATTTCGAAATTCGCAATCCGCAATTCGAAATATTCCAACTCCATGCCCCATGCTCTATGCCCCAAGCTAACATGGGCAACGGACATTCTCTTTGTTCTTGCCTTTCCGAGCTTAACTCCTTATATCTATTGCCGTTATGGGAAAATTCAAACGTTTCAAGAATCAGACCTTTGCAAAAGTCTATACCAAGATCCCCTCATTGGTTGACCTCTATGCAAAGCAGGCAGACCTAGTAGTCAATACCACCACCCCATTTACGCCACTGAAAAAACCACTCGAAAGTTGCCAAATCAGCCTCTTAACCACTGGCGGCGTCCACACCAAGAAGCAGAAGCCCTTTGACATGGCAGACAAAAAAGGCGACCCATCTTACCGTGAGATTTCTTCAGACATCGCCGTGGAACAATTGACCATCACCCATGACTACTATAATCATGCTGATGCTCTTGCCGATCCCAATCTTGTGCTACCCATAGAACCTTTGCGCGAACTTTTACAACAGGGGAAGATCGGCTCCATTGGCCCCAGGTTTTTTAGCTTCATGGGTCACATTATGGGCGACCACATAAAGACGCTGACCCAAGAGACGGCACCAGAGGTCGCTGCCGCCCTGATCAGTGATGGAGTGGACGCGGCCTTTCTAACTCCCACCTGAGGACTTTGCAACCAATCCGTGGGATTGATTCAGCGTATCTTCGAAGAACGAGGGATATCTACAGTTTCCATCTCGCTCAACTTGGCTATCACCAAGAAAGTGAAGCCGCCCAGGGCATTGTACCCAGGTTTTGCCCTGGGTCATCCCTTGGGACGACCCCACGACAAGGATATCCAGTTGCGGGTGTTGCAAGACACATTAGGTTTGTTGGAGATGGATTTAGAGCCAGGCGAGGTAGTAATCAGGTCATACTAGATGCAGCGCGCCAATGCCAGCGGGCAGCGCGCAGCAGGCAGCAGACAGCCTGCTCAACTAGGCACTATGCACTAGACACCAAGTCTCACGGTGTCAGGTTTCAGGTGTCAGGGAGGAGAAACACAAAAGCTGAAACCTGAACACTGAAACCTTAGTCCTTGCTCTATGCTCCATGCCCTTCACCTCAACAGGAAGACTCGCAACATCCCCCGGAGCGAAAAAACATCCAGGGGATCTCTCTCGCCGAGCACTATCTGCCTGGCCACCCCTCGCACATCTGGGTTGCGGGCGGCTTTTCCAATGAGGAGATTGGCAAAGGATTTGAAGCGGAACAACCGCTGTGCCGCTTGGTACCCCTGATGCCGCCCGGCCAGTGTCTTCCTCAGGCCTACCTCATACCTCCCCAAAATACGGCCGGTGAAGTCATTTTTCTCTAAGGCCTCAAGGGCCACAGAGGCAGCCAAGTGTCCACTTTCCAGGGCGCTACTGACCCCCTCGCCTATAAATGGAAATGTCAGACCAAGGGCCTCTCCCAGAACGAGGAGTCCTGGCGCGTAGGCTCGTGCTCCTTGAAAACCTGTGCGCATAGCTGCTGCTCTCATGGGCGCTATTTGCTCTGCCATTTGTAGGTAACGGGCCAGTGGTTGAATATGCTTGTAGAATCCCGTCAGATTCTGTCCAAAGCGGGGCATCCTCTTTCGGCCGTCGAGAAAAATACCGCAGCCCACGTTAAAAATACCTTGACCCAAGGGAAACATCCAACCGTAGCCAGGTAGGAGGCGTTTATCGTAAATAACGACCATGGAGCTCTCATCTATGGTCTCGGTGAGGCGGAAATAACCGCGGACGCCAATGGCACTATGATTCCTATTTTGCAGTACTCCAAAGACCTGCAGAATCCGGGCGTTGGCGCCAGTTGCTAAAAGAACCAACCTCGCGGCAATACTTATCTCCTGTCCTTCTTCATCAAAGCCTAGAGCTCCAACACAACTTCCATTTTGGACCAGGGGCATTGAAACCGTAATCCCTCCAAGAAATTGAGCTCCTCCCTTGCAAGCTTCCTCTAGTAGTAGTGCATCCAGCTCCTTCCTCGGCAGGGTGAAAAAATTTCCTTCCAGCTCACACTCTGTCCCATTCGGAGCCACGAAAAAAATACTGCGGATAGGATGAGCCTTTTCTTGCACCGCTGAGCCAAGGCCGACGCTTTCCAAAATCCGCAGACTGTCCTCGAGGAGACCGTCTCCGCAGACCTTTTCTCTAGGAAATTGGCTGCGATCTGCCACCAGAACATTGATGCCTTGACGAGCCAACTCCATAGCAGCAATGCAGCCTGCCGGTCCGGCGCCAACCACGAGAACGTCGGTTTGCAAATCCCTCTTCAATTCTTCCCCCATAATGAGCACGAGAGTAAACTTTTGGTAGGCAAGGCTATCTATTATAGCGGGAAGGCAAGATTCCGTATAGAGTGAAGCTTTAGAATACTTTAGCCAAGAGCCAGAAGTAAGAGTGAAGGGATGGAATATTGGAATAATGGAAGCTTGGAATAATGGGGAAAAAATACAACTGCAGGGTATTCTTCTTGGTTCCATCTGACCCAACATTCCATCATTCCACCATTCCCAAAGTGCCTTTCTTGTTCTCCTGGATTCTGACTCCTGACTCCTAGTTCCTTTCGCTATGCTATTTTTTCTTGCTGCCCGCTGTCAGCTGCAAGCTGCCTGCTGTCGTCTGTCCTCTGACTTCCGACCTCTGACCTCTAATCCCCGTCTCACCGTTTCTCCGCGCCTGCCCGCCATCGGCTTCGCCTTCAGGCGAGGCGGGCGGGTCTCCGTGTCGTCCTGCTGTGCCTAGTGCTTAGTGCATAGTGCCTAGTTATTTATAGGGGCCATAGCCTCTGCTCTTCTCCAGTACCCCAACGGTGGGGTAAAAAGAAAAGATCTTCGATGTGCTCGGTACCCGTCTGAGCCATCAATAGTCGTTCCACTCCCAGAGCGATTCCCGCAGCCGGTGGCATCCCGTAAATCAGTTCTTTGAGAAACTGTCTATCAGTGGGGACCTCTGGATAGCCCCTCCGTCTCTTTTCCTCTAATGCCCTCCTAAAACGCTCCTCCTGCTCAACTGGATCATTCAACTCAGTAAAAGCGTTGGCTATCTCCACACCCGCTGCATACACTTCAAATCTCTCGGCAAACTTGGGCCGGCCTGGTTTTCTTGCCGCAAGTCCTGCCATACTAATGGGATAATCATAGAGGATCTCGGGTTTTTTTAATCCCAGGTGTGGTTCAATAAAATCTAGAAAAAGCTGGTAAAAAAGCGAGTTAAAATCTCGGCTTTCAACTGCACCATCTCCTAGAAGCCTGAGCGCCTCCGTCCGGAAATATTCCAGGTCATCTACCCCTCTCTCGAGGTTGACCCCACAGTGGTGGTCAAAAACTTCCTGCAGACTAGTCCTTGGCCACGGTGGCCGCCAATTAATTTGTCTGGACCGAAAAGCTGAAGAATTTTCAGAATGCAAACCTTCGTGGAGATAGATACCAAGTTCCTCCACATCATTCATGATTGCTCGGTAATCAGCATAGGCCCGATACCATTCCAGCATAGTAAACTCGCACTGATGCAAGGGACCGGTCTCCCCTCCATTTCTAAAGCAGCGGCAGATTTCATAAATGCGCTCCATGCCCGCGCAAAGAGCTTTTTTTAGAGAAAACTCAGGAGAGGTGGGAAGGTAGCAGCGTTGGCTGCGACCTCGATCATCCAAATAATGGGTGACAAACCCCTGTAAATGGACTTCCAGTCCAGGTGAGACAACCAGCTGGGGCGTCGGCCACTCGACAAAATCACGGGATGAGAAGAAAGAACGAATCAATCTTAGCCCCTTCGACTTGAGAAGAAGCAGCCGTTTGATTCGGCCCTTGTCATGGCGCAAACGATAGAACATGCTTTCCGGGTTGATTGTCGGGTCCTGGGGCGAAACAACAAGTCGGTTGAGACGCAAAACTTTTGGTGGCTGGACCGCTTCATCCACCAGCGCTTCCACTATATCCCCGCAGGCTGGAAGGGTCCTACCATCGGCAAAAAGCCTCAGTTCACCATCTTGTCCCGCTATCAAAAAGGTGGGAGGTGTAACCTCCACTACCCTGCCGCGCACCGCAATCTCACCTGGTGCTGACTGAAATTCACAATGACTTTTGTATACCATTTTCGAAACCCGCCTCAGGTTTTTGGTCATTATGTCACTTGGGCGTACCGCCCGTCATTTATGGTCATTTATTGTGACAACCTATTAACAACAAATGACAGCGAAGCGTACTGACCTAATGACGGCGAAGCCTAACTAGGGACCCGCTTGCGGGCCTGAGCGGAGCGCAGCGAGGGCGAAGAAATGACAGCGTAGCCCTATGCCAACTGGATTCTGGCTCCTGGCTCCTTCTCTGCCTCTTCTTTCCGCTCAATGCGCTAGAGCACT
>CAVQGX010000040.1:0-75561 GCA_963712115.1 uncultured delta proteobacterium
GTCTTTGCAGACAAATGCCTAAGTGTACTAAAATCTCCAAAATTTTGGTAATCTGGGCAGGTTTTTGATAAGATCACGTCTCTCAGTTTAAAAGAAACCGTCTTTATCTTAAACAAGGTAAGACACCATCGGCTTTCTTCAACACAAGGGGTGCGAGAATCAAAAAGACTAACTCCCTAGATGACAAACTCCCCAACCAGCGCACCGCAATCCAAAAATTGCTTCACTATTTGCGTCTTGGCGCCGATGCTATTTCACCCGCACCGATTCACACTGAGTACCGCTTATCTCATTCTATAGCCCTACTCAGAGAGCCTAAAGGACTTCTGCTGGATGCCGGTTGTGGCAGTGGGATTCTCCTGGCCTATCTCTGGCGCAAGGGTTACAGGGCCATTGGCATCGATATCGACAAACAAGCGGTGGAAGACGCCCGAGAAAGGCTCCGCCAGGCTGGCTTTCCACCCTGGGTCGTGGTGGCGGACGTCGAAAGAGCGCCTTTCAAAGACAAAGCTTTCTCCACCGCAATTACCTCTGAAGTGCTTTGTACTATTAAAAATCCCCGAGTTGGTTTTTCTGAACTCTGCCGGGTTCTTGAAGATATGGGTATCCTGGTAGCGTCAAACCTGATGAATCAAGGTGAAAAAGATATGTTCTGGGGACAGAAACTCATGAGGGGATTGTGGCCAAACTTTCCCTGGCATGATGAGCGGAATGAGGAATTTAACTGGTCTTCCTTGAAGGAAATGTCCTCATTTTATGAACCTTACTTTATACTTATTGATTATCGTTACGGGCTGCAAAATATTACCGCCACTTTGAATGACCTATGGCGTCTCACTGGACTCCTCTGGAAGTATAAAACAGTGAGGCTTTTTGTTCATTACCTTGCCTGCTATGTCAACTTTGTGGCACTAACCATGGAAAAACTATTCATCCCACGGCAACGGCTGGGTTTTTCCGTAATAACGCTGATGAAAAAGAGAGACAATCTTGCGAGTAACTCGTCTCCAGAAGTATATGAAGTTGAGCCGGGAAAGACAGAAGAAGAATTGATTCGAGACTCTCAAGGGAAACGCTTCTAACTTATAGACTTTTTTTCCCCGCGAAATGGCAACCGCCTTGCCGACAATTTCATCCCCACTCACCCACCCATCGTCCCTCGCCTTACTGGCATCAGGCTTGGTCATAAATGACTTCTTATTCGTTCCCGATATTTCTACTATCCGGTGGATGATTATGTCCCCTTTGGAGCGATAGGCAATAATATCCCCATGTCTCATCTTTTCTCCGGGGGGCTGAGAAAAAAATATTATGTCTCCTTCCCTAAGAAAAGGGGACATGCTGTCCCCTTTATATTCAATCTGCATTAATTTCTTCATGGTGCAATAAAGTTCCTAAACGTATTGCTCAATAACAAACGGTAAGGTCTGTGACCGCCCTATAAAGCGTGCTGGTAACCAGGCTGCATTGACGTGATGCTGCCTCGCCGGACAAATATCTTTTATTGGCTGCTACCTGGGCTGCATAGAGATGCTGCTGTGCTACCAGTATAACATCTGTTGCTGGCCGGACTGCCGGCATCGCAATCGTTAGTGCTAGTACCTGCCTTGCAGCGCCCGGAGCCAATGGCCCGGGAAAGAGGTACTGCCTTGGGCGGTTCATACTCTTTTTTTAGTTTCGTGCTCATCTCTAACTCCCATGTAGTTGGTCACCCAATGAGGATGACACTAATGCTGGCGAACCTTTAGTTTGACAGATACTTTATAAATCCCCTGTCCTTTCTGAAGTGTAGTCCTTGAACCGGAACAGTATTCAACAAATCATTTACCATCTTCACCTTTTTAGAAAACAATTTTTTATTGAGATAACAAGCATAGGGTAAATGAGCTAATATAATCTCTACGGCAAAAGACGGTATGGGAATATCCTCTAAATAGGTATCTTCGTCCTTTATTAAATCAAAGATTTTAAAAAGCTTAGTCTTCCTAAAGTCATTCGTTTTGAAGCCACCCGTCGGTATTCCAAAAAGGTTGTAGTCAATTTCCTTTTTTTCTACGAATACATGTTCATCCGACAATACGGAGCCCTGAGGGGATAAAGAAGCAATCGTCGTCTTACCATCTCCTGAGGGAGCGGGGAATAAGAAGCCCCTGCCAGCTATACTTATACCGGCTGCGTGTAATAGGAGGACTTCTTTTTTTTGGTAAAGAAAAAAACCGGTTAAGGCTAGCAATCGTGGCAGTAGTTCTCTCAGGTAGCGAGATAAATCTTTAATTTTGTCATTTTCCGGAGCGCTAATAAAGATGTCCGCTTTTTTACTTCGGTAGTCCCCCAAAAACACGTGATTTCTGGCTAACATCAAATTGAAATCTCTTTCATCCCTTTTCTTTAATCTAGCGAGTAGTTCCGAACAAATGGGATTATGGATAAAATAAGAGATGTATTTTATGTATGCCGGTAGTTCTTTATTGTAGGAGCCATAAAATATGCACTCCATATTTTTCTGTAGATATGCTTGTAGAAAAACCTGCAATTCCTTGGTGAGGCTGTTTTTTTGTCTTTCAACCAGGTGTATATTTAATCTGGCATTGGGTTTTCCCTTTTGCCTGGATGTTAATGAATAATTTTCTCTCAAAGATGTCCTGTCTCTATCCTCAAAATCATTCAGATTTGTGCCTACGTCAAACTCGCCAATTGGGATTATCAAATCGTACATAACAATCTCTAAGTTATTATCCTTGTTTTGGGGAACAGCCCTTTTTGATGGGCCTCTTCACAAATTCCAAATGGGGCGGTAAAATTACCCTCGGCTCCATAGACCTCGGCCCGACATCCACCCAAGCAACGATTCTTAAATATACACTTTTGGCATATTCCCTCTAGCTTACCAGGGACCTCCTGCCGCATCTTCTCTAGCAGAGGATGATGATGCCATATATCTCTGAGGCTATCTTCTCTTACATTTCCCATAATCAAGGATGGTTCATTCTGCCCTACTCCGCAGAAAGACACACTCCCATCAGCCAGAATACCAATGATATTATGGATGTTGCAGCTTCCTTTCAAGCGGGAGAAGATCGACTTTATTGACTGAAAAGCCACCGGTAAATCGAACAATACATTAATTCCATTGTTATCTGCATTTTCAATCCGGGAGTTCAAATCCAGCAGTTCCCCCAAGGTTAAAGTTTCAGCTCTCTTAGTCATATGGGAACCTCTCCCCATTGAACTTATAGTGTTTATCTTGATGGAATGTGCCCGTAAATCTTTGGCCAGAGCAATTGCATCCCAGAGAGAACTGAGATTTCCACGATGAAGGCTGAATACCATCTGAATAGGTATGTCCTCTTGAGCCAGAGAGTCTAGTCCTCTCAAGGTTTGATCAAAGGCCCCTTTGACTCCCCGAAATACATCGTGAGCCTCAGCGGATGAGCCATCCAGACTGACACTTATTTGCACTTCCTTGAATCGCTTGAGCGTCCGGGCCATATCCTTATCAATGAGAGTGCCATTGGTCTCGATTTGTATTTCAAGACCTTTTTCATAAAAATGCTTGATGAAGTCAATAAGGTCGCCTCTCAAAAAAGGTTCACCCCCTGTAAGTTTTATGCCGGTAAGGCCAAGGGCAAGGGCTTCATTGATGGCTGGCGTCATCTCCTCCAAGGATAGTTCATTTTTTACCTTGTCTTCGTAGGCATTCTTGTCCTGGACAAAGGGAGGGGACAACCAGCAGTGTTTACACAAGAGGTTACAGTGCCGGGTTGCATTGAAATATATTGTCGTTAATGCAAACTCTCTCATATGTTTCTCGCGCCTCTTGATAAATCTTGTAGCAGGAGGAAGGGTCTAAACCCAATATCCCCTCTCCCGCATAATAGCCCACGGCCGGACATCCCCCGTGACAATCTGACCTGTGAGCACATTCTTTACACTCTTCTCTTTCATCCACAGTCCGGGTAAACCTCTCTCGAAAATATTTTGTTGGTTCTGCCCTCAACCAGATATCCTCTAAACTCTGGGTCCGGAGGTTCCCCAATTTTAAATCCCACAATCTATCGCAGGGGGTGATCCAGCCATCCGGCCGGATAACCAGTTTGGTTACCGCTCCAGCACAATTGTACATCTCGCCGCCTTTACCACCCTCAGCCGCTGTCTCATGCTGCCAATTCCTGAATTTTTCGCCCATGTCCAAGTAACTGCCCCCGATAAGAGGACCGTACCTATCTCGTAACCTTTTGACAGTCTCATAAACAAAGATCATCTCAGTTGCGTCCAGGGCAAGTACTTCTCTATTCAAAAGACCATTTCCACTGTACATCAGCGGTTCCAACCTTAAAGAGGAAATACCTAAAGAGTCAACCAAGGCAGCGATGTTTTCCAAATCATTTAAGTTATATTTAGTCACGACCGTAAAAATAGTAATTTTCTCTCTGGCGAATCGGACCAAATGTTGAAGGCCTCTCAATCCTCGTTCAAAAGCACCATCGCCTCTCAACCTATCGTGTACAGAGGAATTGGAACCATCGAGGCTGACTAATATTCCATCCAGTCTTCGATTAGTGGTTAATCTGCGGGCTGATGATTCATTGAGCAGGGTGGCATTGGTATTTATAGAGAAACGAAGAGGCTGTTCTTGAATGAAGTCCAGAATCTCAAATATGTCTTCTCTTACAAAAGGTTCGCCCCCGGTCAGGACAAGTTTGAAAATCTTTCGGCGCGAGAGTTCTGCGATGAGGTTTTTTAGCTCAGCTGTGCTCATCTCATCTTTAACGTCTCTGGTGGTGGAAACGTTACAATGCTGGCAGCGAAGGTTACATCGATTGGTCAGACCGATAAAGACATCCAGTGGTAGTGATGGTATTTTCATCGTTCTATTCTCAAAAATCCTTGGCTCTGCAAATCCTCAAAAAAATTTTCCGCATCTTCCCTAATTCTTGAAACCGGGATGTCAGGGTAGTGTTTGGAAACAAGTTCTACTATTTTCTCTTTATTGTGTTTGCCATCGCAAAGCTTCCACACGTAGGCGCCCAGGGAATTTAGGGCCAATAAATCTCCGCTGTCTGGATCAAAGACGAATCCGCCATCTGGTTCTTCCCTAAAGATGATGCTGGGGCGAGGCTTGAAAATGTGGTTATCCGACATCGCCAGCCTCCTTAAGAATTTTCATTGACTTAAGTTCTGAGACGAACATCTTAAGGTCATTTTTAGCTGTGGCTAAAGAGATTGAGAACTGTTTAGATATTCGGGAGGCGATTTCATCAGAGGTTTTACCCTGTACTATTAAATCCAAAATGAAGCTTCCGGTCTCATTGAGCAGGCAAGAGGATTTGTCCATGACATGAAAGACCAGAGTGCCCTCTTTAAATTTTGTCTGCAGGATATTTTCAGAATCTAGAGAATATTTCATTGATTTGTTCATACTTTTGCTTGTTACTCTCCCCAAAAAGATACAGTTTATATATTTAAGCCTTTGTAATGTACCGCAATTTCCGTGCCAGTCATCTTGAGATCTTGTATTAACCAAAAAGCTTTTGCACTATAGGAAGAAAAGCAAGGGCTTGTCAACGCTCTAACCTAACCTTCCTTCCCAGCTTCTGTACCGTCGTGGGTTGGCTAAAGAGGCTATAAAATTGGCAACTGACTACGGACCACGGACAACTGACATTCTCTTAGCTCTTGCCTTTCCGAGCTCAAATCCTTATATTCTGTGCCGTTATGGGCAAATTCAAACGTTTCAAGAATCAGACCTTTGCAAAAGTCTACACCAAGATCCCTTCACTGGTTGACCTCTATGCAAAGCAGGCAGACCTAGTAGTCAATACCACTACTCCATTTACCCTATTGAAAAAACCACTCAACCTCTGCCGAATCGCCCTCGTAACCACCGGCGGTGTCCATACCAAGAAGCAGAAGCCCTTTGACATGGCAGACAAAAAAGGCGACCCATCTTACCGCGAGCTTTCTTCAGACATCACCCTGGAACAACTGACCATCACCCATGACTACTATAATCATGTTGATGCTCTTGCCGATCCCAACCTTGTGCTACCCATAGAACCTTTGCGCGAACTTTTACAACAGGGGAAGATCGGCTCCATTGGCCCCAGGTTTTTTAGCTTCATGGGTCATATTATGGGCGACCAGATAAAAACGCTGACCCAAGAGACGGCACCAGAGGTCGCTGCCGCCCTGATCAGTGATGGAGTGGACGCAGCCTTTCTAACTCCCACTTGAGGCCTTTGTAACCAATCCGTGGGATTGATTCAGCGTATCTTCGAAGAACGAGGTATATCTACAGTTTCCATCTCACTCAACTTGGCTATCACCAAGAAAGTCAAGCCGCCCAGGGCATTGTACCCAGGTTTTTCTTTGGGTCATCCCTTGGGACGACCCCACGACAAGGATATCCAGTTGCAGGTTTTGCAAGACGCTTTAGGGCTGTTGGAGATGGATTTAGAGCCAGGCGAGGTAGTGATTAGGTCATACTAGATGCAGAGCGCCAATGCCAGCGGGCAGCGCGCAGCAGGCAGCCGTCTCAACTAGGCACTATGCACTAAGCACTAAGCACTAGGCACCACACAGAAGTAATTGGTGTTCAGTAGCAAGTAGTTGAGAGGAATTCAATCTTGATTGCTTTTCTCTTTATTTCTGGATTCTGACTCTTGGCTCCTTAATCTTAAATTCGCAATCCGAAATCCGCAATTCGCAATTATCTGCCTATGCCCTATGCTCCACCTGTCCTGAGCCCGTCGAAGGATGCCCTTCACCTCAACAGGAAGACTCGCAACATCCCCCGGAGCGAAAAAACATCCAGGGGATCTCTCTCGCCGAGCACTATCTGCCTGGCCACCTTCCTTACATCTGGGTTGCGGGCAGCTTTTCCAATGAGGAGATTGGCAAAGGATTTGAAGCGGAACAACCGCTGTGCCGCTTGGTACCCCTGATGCCGCCCGTCCAGTGTCTTCCGCAGGCCTACCTCATACCTCCCCAAAATACGGCCGGTGAAGTCGTTTTTCTCTAAGGCCTCAAGGGCCACAGAGGCAGCCAAGTGTCCACTTTCCAGGGCGCTACTGACCCCCTCGCCTATGAATGGAAATGTCAGACCAAGGGCCTCTCCCAGAACGAGGAGGCCTGGCGCGTAGGCTCGTGCTCCTTGAAAACCTGTGCGCATAGCTGCTGCTCTCATGGGCGCTATTTGCTCTGCCATTTGTAGGTAACGGGCCAGTGGTTGAATATGCTTGTAGAATCCCGTCAGATTCTGTCCAAAGCGGGGCATCCTCTTTCGACCGTCGAGAAAAATACCGCAGCCCACGTTAAAAATACCCTGACCCAAGGGAAACATCCAACCGTAGCCAGGTAGGAGGCGTTTATCGTAAATAACGACCATGGAGCTCTCATCTATGGTTTCGGTGAGGCGGAAATAACCGCGGACGCCAATGGCACTATGATTCCTATTTTGCAGTACTCCAAAGACCTGCAGAATCCGGGCGTTGGCGCCAGTTGCTAAAAGAACCAACCTCGCGGCAATACTTATCTCCTGTCCTTCTTCATCAAAGCCCAGAGCTCCAACACAACTTCCATTCTGGACCAGCGGCTCTGAAACCGTAATTCCTCCAAGAAATTGAGCTCCTCCCTTGCAGGCTTCCTCTAGTAGTATTGCATCCAGCTCCTTCCTCGGCAGGGTGAAAAAATTCCCTTCCAGCTCACACTCTGTCCCATTCGGTGCCACGAAAAAAATACTGCGGATAGGATGAGCCTTTTCTTGCACCGCTGAGCCAAGGCCGACGCTTTCCAAGATCCGCAGACTGTCCTCGAGGAGACCGTCTCCGCAGACCTTTTCTCTGGGAAATTGGCTGCGATCTGCCACCAGAACATCGATGCCTTGACGAGCCAACTCCATAGCAGCAATGCAGCCTGCCGGTCCGGCGCCAACCACGAGAACGTCGGTTTGTAAATCCCGCTTCAACTATTCCCCCATGGAGAGTAACAAGACAAAATTATTGGTGGGCGAAGATATTATAACTGGAAAGAAAGGATCAGTATAGCGTTAAGCGCAGAGTGCCTTGCACACTAGGCACTAGGAACCAGGCACTAAGCACCAACAAGTGCTAACTTTCCTGGTCTTGGTGCCTAGTGCTTAGTGCATAGTGCTTAGTTTTTTATAGGGGCCATAGCCTCTGCTCTTCACCAGTACCCCAACGGTGGGGTAAAAAGAAAAGATCTTCGATGTGCTCGGTACCGGTCTGGGCCATCAATAGTCGTTCCACTCCCAGAGCGATTCCCGCAGCCGGTGGCATCCCGTAAATCAGTTCTTTGAGAAACTGTCTATCAGTGGGGACCTCGGGATAGCCCCTCCGTCTCTTTTCCTCTAATGCCCTCTTAAAACGCTCCTCCTGCTCCACCGGATCATTCAACTCAGTAAAAGCGTTGGCTATCTCCACACCCGCCACATACACTTCAAATCTCTCGGCAAACTTGGGCCGGCCTGGTTTTCTTGCCGCAAGTCCAGCCATATTAATGGGATAATCATAGAGGATCTCGGGTTTTTTTAATCCCAGGTGTGGTTCAATAAAATCTAGAAAAAGCTGGTAAAAAAGCGAGTTAAAATCTCGGCTTTCAACTGCACCATCTCCTAGAAGCCTGAGCGCCTCCGTCCGGAAATATTCCAGGTCATCTACTCCTCTCTCGAGGTTGACCCCACAGTGGTGGTCAAAAACTTCCTGCAGACTAGTCCTTGGCCACGGTGGCCGCCAATTAATTTGTCTGGACCGAAAAGCTGAAGAATTTTCAGAATGCAAACCTTCGTGGAGATAGATACCAAGTTCCTCCACATCATTCATGATTGCTCGGTAATCAGCATAGGCCCGATACCATTCCAGCATAGTAAACTCGCACTGATGCAAGGGACCGGTCTCCCCTCCATTTCTAAAGCAGCGGCAGATTTCATAAATGCGCTCCATGCCCGCGCAAAGAGCTTTTTTTAGAGAAAACTCAGGAGAGGTGGGAAGGTAGCAGCGTTGCCTGCGACCTCGATCATCCAAATAATGGGTGACAAACCCTTGTAAATGGACTTCCAGTCCAGGTGAGACAACCAGCTGGGGCGTCGGCCACTCGACAAAATCACGGGATGAGAAGAAAGAACGAATCAATCTTAGCCCCTTCGACTTGAGAAGCAGCAGCCGTTTGATTCGGCCCTTGTCATGGCGCAAACGATGGAACATGCTTTCCGGGTTGATTGTCGGGTCCTGGGGAGAGACAACAAGTCGGTTGAGACGCAAAACTCTTGGTGGCTGGACCGCTTCATCCACCAGTGCTTCTACAATATCGCCGCACTTTGGCAGGGTGCTTCCATCAGCAGTAAGCCTCAGTTCACCATCTTGTCCCGCTATCAAAAAGGTGGGAGGCGTAACCTCCACTACCCTGCCGCGCACCGCTATCTCACCCGGTGCTGACTGAAATTCACAATGACTTTTGTATACCATTCTCTAATCCTGTTCCAAAGGTCTTGCATAAAAAGGCCGTATGGACCAATCTCCGTGCCCAAAAGAGTATGGCGACTGGTTTAGGAGCCAGGAACCAGGAGTCAGGAGTCAGAATCCAGAATCCAGGAGAAAAGACCTAAAACGATAATTACAATCCCCTAGCTAGTAACTCCTAGCTCCTGGATTCTTCTCCCTTGGGCCTTGCGCCTGAAGCCTTAGGCCTGGTGTTAAATTTGCAATCCGCAATTCGAAATTCGCAATAGTTCCCTTCACCCTATGCCCTGTGCTCTATGCTCTATGCCCATACCAAAAAGAAAGACCGGTGCACCTGTCCTCCTTACCCGGACGGTCTGGCCGGTCTTCAATTGTTTTTGAGTTAAACGAGCTTTTTACTGTGTGATTTCAAACTGCAGTTCTTTCAACACGGTGCCCGCTGCATTAATAACATCTACTCGCCAGGAGCCAATTTCGTGCGCCTGAATAATTTTCGAACTCCAGGTGCGCCAATTGTCTGAGTTAACGTCCAGCTCTACCCTGGCTCGCTCTTCGGCACCAAAATACCAGACATGGCTGACCTTGGTGGCATCCTGGGCACCGGTAATCTTGGTAAAGCAATACAGGGTGCCGACCGAAGCTGAGAAACTCACACCGGCATCCACCGGCTCACGGTCAACCACATCCTGGCAGATAGCAGCCACCGCCACCTCAAGTGAGGGAGCGTCCTGGGCCACTGCAGCTACAGGCAACCCCAGAAAGGTGGCAACTAGCACGATTAGGACGGCAGGTTTGGACAGAAACTGTTTCATGGTTGCTCTCTCCTTGTTAAAAGGGTTCATAACCTCAGACGGCCTCATTTAAACATACTGGCGTGCTTCTTGCAATACAAAAGCACCGCTGGCAAACTTGACAACTGATTTCTAATGTACTAAATCCCCGACGGAAAGAGTCACAAAAAGCTCGGGGATCATTTCGGGGAATGGTGAAACAAGGTGTTACGATTCTCTGACCTAGACAAGAAGGGTGCTAGGAAGGAAGCCGACACAGAAAGCTCGGTGATTGAGGATCTGTCCCAAGCAAGTGGCATCCAGCTTGACGCCAAAGATTGGTACCAACGCGCCTGCCGCTTCATGGGGGATGTTTTTGCAAAGGTCCGCAATCAAGAGAAGCCTAATCTGACTGAGGGTGAGGCCCTGATTGAGGAAATTGTCCAGGCCTGCTTGCAGGGAAACCTGCCTCAGGAATTACTCATCATGGCCCAATATGGAAATGAGACCAGCTCCTTCCTCGTCAATAAAGCGGTCAATGTAACCGTTTTCGCGATTTTTATGGGAGATAGTCTAGGACTACCCAAGGAACGGTTGGTGGAATTGGGACTCGCTGCCCTGCTCCACGATATAGGCAAAGTACGGGTGCCTGAGGAAATCCTCTATAAAGAGGCAACCCTCAAAGATGACGAGTTGGAGGTGCTGCGAAAATACCCCCACGATAGTTTCGACATTCTGCAAGGTCTCGGTGACAAATACCACTACCTCGCCGAATGCGCCCTCCACGTTAACGAGAGGCTGGATGGCAGCGGCTTTCCCCAGGGGCTCAAGGGAGATGCAATCAACCCTTATGCTAGAGTCATAGGCATACTAGAGCTCTACGAAGCTATGACCCATAACCGACCCCAGCGGCAGAAGCTCTCCCATTTCGAGGCGGTGAAGGAGATCATAAAGACGAAAAAAAGCGCCTTTCAACGCGAGCTGTTGAAAGCCTTTCTCAACACCTTCGGCATTTTTCCTCTCCATTGCCTGGTGAAGCTAAATTCCGGAGCCGTTGGCAGGGTCATCCAAACCTACGAGGAGCAGCCACTGCGACCGAAGATAGAGATCATTGTGGATGCTCAAAATAAGCGGGTAAAGGTGCCGCGGACGGTTGATTTAAGGGAACAGCAGGTACTATACATCGCAGACGCGCTCACGGAAGAAAATCTCAACGCGTGAGGTTTAAGATGTATCTGGAACACTATGATCTTAATATTCTGCCTTTTGAAAACGCCCCTAACCCGGCTTTCTTTTATCCTTCTTCCATGCATAAGGAGGCTCTGGAACGTTTGCATTATACTGTCTCCCAGGGAAAAGGGGCCGCCATGCTCATTGGTGGGGTTGGTTGCGGCAAGACCATCATAAGCCATGCCCTGATTGATCGGCTCAGGAAAGACCGCTATCGGGTGGTCGCCATGAGCAATCCAGCTTTTGAGCCAAAGGAATTTCTCGAAATGACCATGAGACTATTCCAGGTCCCAAATGGATATAGCCGATCAAAAGCGGACATGCTGCATTTCCTGGAAGGCCAGTTGAAAAAAAATATGGTGGAGGCCAAAGGCTCTGTGCTTATAGTTGATGAGGCCCAGGTTATTCACAACGAAAAAACACTGGAGGAACTGCGCATGCTTCTCAACCTCCAGTCAAAAACCAAATTTCTGGTTAACCTTATTCTCCTTGGACAATTGGAGTTGACTGAGCACGTTGCCAAGGTGGCTCCTCTGGATCAAAGAATTTCAATCCGCTACAGACTCACTCCCCTCCCTTATAAAGACTCTCTTTACTACATCAAACATCGCTTGACTGTGGCAGGTTGCAAGAGATTGCCCTTCACTGCCGAGGCTCTGGAGGCTATTTTCAGATTTACCAAAGGCATCCCTCGGGAAATTAACAACCTCTGCGATCGCAGCCTACTTGCCACCTATCTGGCGGACAAGACTATCGTCAGTCATGAAATCGTTGAGGATGCCTGGAAGGATCTTCAGTGATCACCGGGCACCGCCTTACCCTAGCCCGGATCAAAATCCCCCCGCCCGCCTCGCCTGAAGGCGAAGCCGATGGCGGGCAGGCCTAACCCCCGTTTTAAGACCATTGAACATCGAACAGCAGAACAAGGAACCGCAGAATCATGAAGTAATCACTTCATCATTCGATATTCCTTGTTCGATATTCTACTGTTCAAAAAAATTTCTTTAAAACCTACACTGCCCCTGCGTCAAATTGGGGGGTGGGATTTATCTCATGGCAGAGAGCTTTTCCCAGGCGACACTACATGAAATATGGTCCAGTGCCTGTGGACGGTTGGTCCGGTCGGACCTGCTGGTGGGAAACTATGGAACGATAGTAATCATTGCTCTCCATGAGTGACTCATGGGTGCCAATGGCAATCAGGCGGTTTTGATCCAAAAGAAAGATCCGATCGGCATTCATGATAGTAGAAAGCCGGTGGGCCACCACAAAGAGGGTCTTGTTCTCGATAACAGATGGGAGAGATAGAAAAATGGTCTTTTCCGTCTGGCTATCCAACGCAGAGGTTGGCTCATCCAGCACCAGAATGTCCGGATCTTTCACTATGGCCCGGGCTAGGGCCAGGCGCTGTTTTTGTCCTTCCGAAAGTTTAACTCCATCTTCACCGATCTCGGTCTCATAGCCTTCCGGTAGGCTCGCTATGAAATCATGGATACCAGCAACTTTGGCCGCCCTTGAGACTTCCTCTTCCCTGGCCTCTGGATTGCCGTAACGAAGGTTTTCCATAATAGATCCGGATAAAAGGAGTGTGCTCTGAGCGACGTAGCCAATCCGCTGTCGCAATGAACCAAGTTCATAGTCACGTGCCGGTTGGCCATCGAAGTAAATTTCTCCTGCATTGGGCCTGTAGAAACGGAGGATAAGGCTCAACAACGTGGTCTTACCCACGCCGCTGGGCCCCACAATGGCTACCCGTTCTCCGGGTTGAATGCGGAAGGAGATATTGTTGAGCACCGGCTCACGCTCGTCGTAGGAGAATGAGACGTTGTTGAACTCAATCTCCCCTCTTAGCCTTTCTGTTTTTTCACCGGCGCCAACATTCTCTTCCGGAATGATGTCATAGAGAGCCGAAACGCGTTCCAGTGCCGCTCGGGCATTCTGCAATTGAAGGTTGGCACTGGCCAAAAACTGCGCCGGGCCGAATACATAGGCCAGGTAGGCTATAAAAGCCAGTAAAGAACCTAAACTCCAATGACCCTGAATCACCCAGTAAGCCCCCAAGGCCAGTATAGTGACCTTTGCCATTCCTGGCATGGAATTGATTACCAGATTGGCAACGGAACTTACCGTGGTCTGCTCCAGGGAAATGTGAAATGCCTCTGACAGTTGGGACATGAAACGTTTAACTGTGCGCGCTTCAGTGGAGAAGGCCTTGATCAAGGATACCGAAGCGAGAGACTCCTGCAACTGGCTCGTGACATTGGCCTGTTGTTCCATATCCTGGTGGCTTAAGACGTGAACTTTCTTTGAGAAGTACCTTATACAAAGCACCAGGCCGGGGACGATTAAAAGGACACCAAGGGCAAGCCTCCATTCCAGGTAGAAAAGCAAAACCACTCCGCCGGCAAATCGCAGGAGATTACTGATTATGTAAGCAATTGTGCTTGAAAAAAACCAGCGCAGCCCATCCACGTCGGAGGAGAGACGGGAAATCAAGTAGCCTGTCTGTTTTTCATCGAAGAAAGCCTTGGGAAAGCGCAGGACATGGCTGAAAAGATCTTGCTGGATGTCGAGGGTAACCTCCTGCTCAAAGCGGGCAAAATAGAATTGCTGCAAGAGGCCTGTTAGTTTCTCCGCCAGGGAGATTCCGGCCAGCAGGAGAATGGCTACTGCCAGGAACCCCAGCTCACGACTTAGGATCACATCGTCAACCAGATAACGCATGATGAGTGGTTGAGGGATGCCGAGAAAAGAGCTGACCATGATGAGGATGACACCCACTGCACCCTTGCGCCAATGGAGACCGATAAAAGGGTGGAGGTTCTCGAGGCTGGTCTTTAAAGACCCGTGGCTCGCCTGACCACCAATACGGTCCTCAGGTAGCTTTCGCGAAAGCCCTGATTTTAAATATGTCCACCAGCTGTTCTTCACAAACTAACCTTCTTGTTTCAATGAACCTATCCGTTTGACAACCAGGTCATCAATCCATCTAAACCACCTTCTCACATAAGAGAACGGCAGCAGCCAATTACTGGAGGTCGGGTAACAAAATCGCACAATATCAGGATGGGGAAAAAGCAAACGGAGCAACGACGGAACCCTCTTTAGAAAAAGGGAGGGATTCGCCAGCGACCGTTTCAGCAAAATAGTCACCCAATGGTGCCGCATTGTGTCTGCCCAAACAGCAGACTCGTCCTCTGTGGGTCGTGGCCAGGTGGAGAAGTCGTCGAATCCGTCCGGCAGCTCGAGTCCGGCCCAGACTTGAGCCATTTTCAGGCAATGTTCCAAGGGCAGCCGAGCCCTCCAGGCGACGCTCCTCTCCTGTAATGCTTCCCAGTCATTGTCCACTTGAAGTTGTTGGGCAAGCAATGCCGTGTCATAAATCCAACTTAACCGCATTTCATTTTTATGGATCATTACTAAGTGAATTGCCGAATGAATGAGATAGTCCACTGGGTGCAGGGTTTCGAAAGCGAGAGTTGGGGTCTCAACCTTCCAACCCCTCTGAAAAAGATCCTGTATGTCAACCTCTTCACTGCCCTTAAAAAAGGGGTGCAGTTCCCAGTGGACCCAGTGCAGATCAACCGGAAACTTGTTACCGTGATTTCCTTGATGGACAAAGCACTCCTCGCGGAAAAAGTCCCTGGCGGTTTCGAACCTCTTTGCCAGGCATCTGTAGCCCAACCTCTCCAATATACCTCGCGCCTGAACCACTTGATCCGGAATCACCAACAGGTCAAGATCACAGCTGGACCTCATGGCTGGATCTGGATACAGTGAAAATGCCAGGGCAGGTCCACGCAGAACCAGCACTCGAATACCTTGTTCCCGGAACGCCTCAATGATTTCCTGGAGCTGCCTTTCCATGTGAAGAGAACGTACAACACTGATGAGAAAATCCTGCCTCATTTCATCGGTGATCGGTTCCGGTGGGCGACATTCCGGCGGCAAAGAGCCAATTTTTCGATAAACAAAAGGGATTATCCAGTTAGCTCGGAGGAAATTTAGCAGGCTAGACCATTCATTTGAAGATGCCGCTGGAGCCAGGGGAGATTCATCTTTCAAAACTGATTTTACGTAGGCAAGAAGTTCATCTGAGAGATTAAGAAGGTACTTATCTGAAATTCCACAGAGCTTCATACTCGGGTGAATGCTTTGCATCGTCTCTTTCAACGTGAAAGCTCTTTCGGAATCTATTATGATTGCTTCACTCATCGGAGATCACTCTCAGCCTTGTCCACCATTACTCCAACACTCCAATCCTATAAAGTTCAAGCAAACTTCATGCCGCTGGTTTTGCATCTTGATCTTTGTCTGTTCGGCCAATGCCGAATGATGAAATTGCCTTTTCCATCTGCACTGAAACAAACACATTGGTGACTGAATTCGAGCTGGGAAGAGGTAGGGTGAAAACAGAAGGTCAGACATCGGGGCCGACAGAGGTTGCATTGGCTTTCTGTGTTTGGGGTCCTAGCATTTCAAGTAACAGAAATTTCGAGATCTATAAACCATCACGTCCGCAATTACAACCCTTGGGACAAGGAGCCAGGAGCCAGTTTTGCCGGTTTAGCCGGTTGTACTCAGCAGGCAGCAGACAGCTTGCAGCTGGCAGCAAGAAATCTCAGCTTTACAATGTCCTGTAGGAGCAAGCTTCGCTTGCGATTTGAAGGCTCCCCCCTTTTACAACAAATGACAGCGCAGCCCAGTGACTTAATGACGCCGAAGGCAAATGACAGTGAAACGTCTCGGCCCAAGAATTGCAATGGTCTGAAGGTCACAACAAGAGTCAATCCTCGGAGAATTTACATGAACACTTTAGACACCTGTTTTGCCAAAGAGAAGGATCTCGTCACCAGAGATGTCGCCGGCGAGAGCATTATCGTGCCCATCAAGGGTCACGTGGGTGATCTGGAGGGAGTTTTTACCCTTAGTGAAGTGGGCGCCATGATCTGGCAACTCATCGACGGGCAGAAAACCGTTCGGCAGCTAATGGAAGCTGTGAAAAACGAGTACGATGTTGGGGCCGGGGAGGCGGAAAAAGACCTTTTAGATTTCCTCCGATCTCTCGAAGGTTCCGGACTGATCAAGCCGTCTGGAGCAACTTGAAACTGACGATGCCATGCCATCACCAGTCATCCCCGCGCAGGCGGGGATCCAGTTAGGTCGAAGCCTCAAGGCATGCAAGACTGAATTATTGAACACTCTCAGGTTAGAGATAAACCATGGAAACGGTTAGCTATAAGGATTTTGCCCTTGGCATTTCCCATCGGGTTTCAGGCAAGCGCATCCCCTTGCGCGGGACCATTGAGGTAACCCGTCGCTGCCCCTTAACATGTGCCCACTGTTACAACAACCTGCCCTTAAAGGATCAACAGGCCCTTGACGGCGAACTTTCCTTCGATGAGCACTGTCGTATTGTGGATGAGATTGTGGAGGCGGGCTGCTTCTGGCTCCTTTATACGGGTGGGGAGATCTTCGCCAGACAGGATTTCATTGATATCTACAAGCACGCAAAGCAGCAAGGCTTGCTCATCACCTTGTTTACCAATGCAATCCTGATCAATAAAAAAATCGCCGATTCTCTGGCCGACTGCCCACCTCACTACATTGAAATCAGCCTGTACGGACACACCAAGAAAACCTACGAAAAGATAACCGGCAGACCAGGCTCTTTCGAACTCTGCCTGGGAGGAATCCAGTTGCTCATGGAGCGTAAGATCCCCGTCAAGCTCAAGACAGTTACCATGACATTAAACAAGCATGAGATCTGGGAGATGAAGCGGTTTGTGGAGGAAGACCTGGGCTTGGAATTCAGGTTCGATGCCATGATCAACCCGCGGCTTGACGGCTCTCAGGGCCCTCTGGCCCTCAGGCTTACACCGGAAGAGGTGGTGGACCTCGATCTGCAGGACCCGGAACGGCTGGCAGAGTGGAACCGGTTCTGCGAGCGCCATACCGGACCTCGCATCGAGTCAAAACAGTCCCATGACCTCTATCAGTGCGGTGGTGGGGTGGGCTCCTTTGCCATTGATCCTTCAGGAAACCTCACTCTCTGCGGCATGTCTGCCAGTGCCACCTATGACCTTAGACAAGGTACTTTTCGAGATGGCTGGGAAGATTTTATTTCGAGGGTCCGACAGAAAAAGATCACCAGGCAGACCAAGTGTTTTGCCTGTGAGATCAAAGCCATGTGTGGGATGTGTCCAGCCAACGGTGAGTTAGAAAAAGGAGACCCGGAAGAACCCGTGGATTTTCTTTGCCGCGTCGCCCATCTTCGGGCACATGCCCTCGGCTTGACCGTGCCCCCCCATGGTGATTGTGAATACTGCAAAAATCCTCTCTAAAACCCCCTCCCCTAACGCCTCTAGCTCCTCTACCAGTCCCGGCGCACGATCATAGTTCGTGTCCATCTGAAATACAATAATCTCCTCCCACCAGAGAATGTTTCGCAATTCGTCATCCCGGCCAAGTCCGCCTGCGGCGGACGCGAGCCGGGATCCAGAAAGAATCTTATTATATTTGGCTTTCACTGGATTCCGGATATCCGCCGGCGGCGGATTCCGGAATGACGGGTTAGGGACATTGCGACACAGTCGCCCAGGCAACACTTTGTATAAAAATCATAAAATTATTTAATACTTAAGAACTATTTTTATACTGACTCTGTGCCTAGTCCTTAGTGCCTAGTATCAAGCTGCCTTCTGCCTTCCGTCCTCTGACTTCTGACCTCCGACCTCTGACTTCTTACCCTCTACCCTCTGCCCCATACTCCATGCCTTCCCAAATCCGCAATCCGAAATCCTATTTCCTGTCCTCCGACCACTGACCCCTACCTTCTACAATAAATGACAGCGAAGCGTATTGACCTAATGACGGCGAAGCCAAGTGACAGCGTAGCGCCTCCTTGGCCATTTGGCCAAATCTGTCCTCTGTTCTCCGACCTCTGACCTCCGACCTCTGATCTCTCATCAATTCTCTCCGCGTCCCCGCGTCGCCCCTCTGTGCCTAGTGCTTAGTGCATAGTGCCTAGTGGTCAGCTGCCTGCTGCCTGCTGCCTTCCCAAATCCGAAATCCGCAATTCGAAATCCGCATTTCTGCCCTCTGTCCTCTGACTTCTGACCTCCGACTTCTGACCTCTTTCCCTCTGCTCCATGCCCTATGCTCTATGCTCATGACCATTTAGCCAATCACCATTTGTCCTCTGGCCAAGTTTTTGCAAACCCGTAGAAAAGGCTACAAAACCGGTAAATTTATAACTATATGATTCTACTTATTTTTTACTATTCCAGTGACCATTTCCGGTCGTTGTTCCCCATCTTGTCAGCAGAGGAGCAGAATTTTCCAGTTCGATTAGGAACAAAATTACATTTTAACAGCATGAAATATCTAGAAAAAACGTGAATTGCTGAATTTGGCACACCCTTTGCGTAAAAGTTAGCCAATATTAAATGGTTGCTACAGCTTATTGCGCCGGACTTTGATAACTATGATGAAAAGACCTTGCCAAAATAACGCCCCTCTTGATTTCTCAGGGCATATCTTGTGAAGTCAGCGGGGTACTCAATCTTTCGACGGACTCTCATGCTCCTTTTGTCGACCGTGATTCTTGTGGTCACGGCATCCGGGGCCCAGCCCATCACCTGGTCCGGCGAACTCCTTACGAACCCGGGATTCGAGACGGGGTTCAACCGGATGGACCAATTCGGACAAAGTGTGAGCATAGGATATCAATGCGTCAACAACTGCGACGCGAATCCTCATTCTGGCTCCAACGTGGCATACTGGACGGCCCCTTCTGGCTCATCCAATTATCTCTTCAAACAGTCAATCTATCAGGTTATGCAAGCGACATCGATGCCGGAAAGGCAGTCATCAATGCGACAGGGTGGTTCATTTCTGATGAGTATCCCTGCTCAAGATTTGTTTTATATGCAGGTGAGGTTTTATGACGGATCGAGTAGTGAGATCGTTGCCGACAGGTATGACACCGGAACTCAAGAGGTGGCAACTTGGACGCAATACGGTATCACAGGGTACACCATTCCCAACGGCGCGCGGTCGGTTGAGATTCGTTTCAACACATGGGAGGATACCTGGGGTGGGGGTTCGGCGGACGATTTTTCGGTGGAGGTGGGAACACCATGCGGTGGTGGCTCCTTTGACCAGTGTGATACCTTCAACAGCTATTCCGGCGATCCGGATTGTCTCTCAAGGCCTACTTTTGGCAACTGGACCAGCCAGGCCGGTTCTGATGGCGCTAACGGATGGGCTACCGATCCTAATAGTCCCCGCCTCCGGCACTACCGGCCCCGGCACACCAATAGACGGATCTTATTTGTATCTGGAAAGTTCGGCAAGTAGCCAGACTTGCGGCAGTGATGTCACTGCCGGAAGTTCTCAGTATGTAGAAAGCAATACCATTGATGCCAGTTCATACGCATTATCATTTGAGTTTGACTGGAACATGAATGTCAATGACAATACCGATGCCTCGCTTCATGTTGATGCGTGGAACGGATCTTCATGGGATTTAGATGTTAACGGCAGCGCGATCAACAACGGTAACAATACAGACGTATGGGTTTCACAACCGGCGATTGATCTTTCATCCTATACTAATTCGGATTTCAAAATCAGGATCAGGTACGTCGTTGGCAATGGCACCATCTATCAGAATGATGTGGCTGTGGATAATCTTTGTATTCATGGAGATTTGCGACTAGCCACTTCCTCCCTGACCCAAACCCACTACCGCTGGCGCAATGATGATGGGGGAGAATCGGCGTCGGCGGGTTGGTGGAACGTAAGCTATCTTTACAGAAAGAAGGTCACCTTCGGAACTAGTCACTCTTTGCTCCCTCTTGGTTACACCGTCACGGTGCCCATGGATACCAGACCGGCGAACACCAACGTTGAACTAACATCCGGCAACGATGTTCGCGTGGTGTGGCAGCCCACGGCAGGGGGTGCTGTGGAACTGGCCCGAATCGGCGACACCTGGAACAGCACCGCAACGAATATTGACTTCCGTCTGCAGTCGGATATCGGCGCCAATCTCAACGAGGATGCGGACGGCAGCTACTACATCTATTACGGTAATGCCGCTGCGGGAACGCCGCCGACCAATGAAATGAACGTGTATTATTTTGCGGACTTTTTCACTCGAGCGAATAGCTCAACAGTAGGCAATGGCTGGACGGAATGGAACGATGGAACAAGCAATATGTACATTCAAGGGAATGCCTTATATTCCCTAGGAAATAATGTTGGACCCCCTGATGCAGGCGTAAAGCAAAGCTTGGGCCTGGGAGCGATCACCGGCAATTTCACTTTGTCTTTTAATGTGACCATTCAGACGAATGCAGAGGGGACCTGGACGCATTATGTCAATGTGGGAAATTCAGCCACAATGCTGAACTCCAGTCGTACGACCGGAGTGGGTCCAGGTATTTACTTCGGTGAAGGCACTCATTTTGTGCCGGACAGTGGAAATTACAATATCAGCAATGATCTGAGCGGCAATATGGAGACCGGCGTAACCGGCGCTCAAAGTATCAGAGTGGTGGTGAATACGGGGGCAAACACCTATGACTATTACCGGGGGGGTACCCTTCGCTCATCAGGACAGAATTTTGTCAACAACGGTGTGACCCTCAATCAGATTCGTATTGCCAATGACCAGTATAGCAACACCGAGGCTGCCTTCATTTACGACAATGTAAAGATCGTTCTGGATGTGGCTGATGCGCCCGAGGAAACTTTGGGCAGTGAAGATGTCTATCAGCCGAGCGGCGCCACCTGGGCGGCCGACGAAGACCAACCGCTCACCGGTCTGGCCAAGGGCACGAACATCCGTGTCCGCTTCCTTGTATCCAACGAGGGAACTGGGCCTTCAGGTACGGTGGCATATCAACTTGAGGTGGCAGAAACCGCTGCCTGCGGTTCCGGCAGCTACAGTGCGGTGCCGGGTACTGCTAGTCCTGGTGATCACTGGGAAATTGTGGACTCTGGCTATATTACTGACGGGGAAAGCACCTTTAATATTGATCCAGGTCTGACCGACCCGCTGACTGGTAATTTTACAAACGGTGAGCTGCGAGATGATAACTCCAACACAACGGGGCCCATCGATCTAGGTGCAGGCGATTTTACCGAGATCGAGTTTGCCATCCAGGCGACCAAATCTGCTACAGGCAGTGGTGATTACTGTTTTCGATTATATGACACCACGGGTGGCGCACCTCTGGATACCTACTCCGTGTATGCACAAGTGCAGCTGGACGATGGTGTCTTTGGTTACCGAAAACCGATCACTATACCTGCCGCGAGCATGGGGGCAGGTTGCACGGCGGACCTCACTGACTTCCCGGTGCTTATCAGCATCACAGACTCCGACCTAACGAGCAAGGCGAGAAGTGATGGCTATGACATTATCTTCAGGGCTCTGGATGACGGTACCTGCGGGGGGGCGGGGACAGCACCCTGCCACTTGGACCACGAGATTGAAAGCTTTAATAGTTCAACTGGGGAACTCATTACCTGGGTCAGAATTCCCACCTTGTCCTACAACGGTGATACCACCATTTACATGTATTATGGAAACCCCAGTGTCTACGAGGCCACAGAACGTCCTGCCGGGGTCTGGGATGCCAATTACGTGGGTGTCTGGCATTTACATGAGAGTCCCAACGACGGTGTGGCTGGGCATGTGGATTCCACGGGTAACCCTAATGTTGGCACACCACAGAACTTCCAGGATGGTGGTGGGGGCTCGACCAATGCGACTGGAAAAATAGGTGGGGCAGACTATTTTGCCGGCGACGATGATCTTGTGGATTGCGGCAACAATGCCATACTCAATGTCAATTATGTCACGGTTGAACTCTGGATCAATATAAATAGCTGGGTGAGTGACGGCGGCATCCTGGCAAAAGGTGACAACGGTTATCGTCAGTACTGGATGTGGACATATAATTCAGCAGGGTCGTTTGAAGTTGATGAGGGTATCCATCAGAATAATGCGTGGAATTTTCCATCGGGAGCGTGGACACATCTGGTCTTAATCTATGACGGGTCCAATGTCATCACTTATACAAATGGTGTCCAAGAAAATATTTATCCTCAAACAACCGGCGTTATCGACAGCCAGACACCGAATTTATTTTTCGGATACATCCCGAGCTACAATTATTTCGACGGCAGCCTGGACGAAGTTCGCATCACCAATGGAGTGCGAGATCTCTGCTGGATTGAAACCGAATACGCCAACCAGAACAATCCGGGCGATATCGGCAGTCCCGGCTTTTACACCATCGGCGGTGAGGAAGGCGGCCCGGCCACAGCGGTTGATCTTGTCTCCTTTACGGCCAAAGGTGAGGGGAGCTCTGTTCTGGTGGAATGGGAGACGGCCCAGGAGCTCAACCACATGGGCTTTCATCTCTATCGGGCCAGGAGCCCCTGGGGTCCCTTCACCCGGCTCACCGACAAACTGATTTCCGGCCTGACCTCTTCGGTTGTGGGCAGGAAGTACTCCTATGAGGACAAAGACGTCACCCGGGGAGAGATCTACTACTACCAGCTGGAAGACATTGACATCTTCGGCAAGAAGACCCTCCACGGCCCCATCTGTGTGGACTGGGATGGTGACGGCCTGCCTGATGACTGGGAGATCGCCCACGGGCTAAATCCCGGTTTTGATGACGCTGATTTCGATTGGGACGGTGACGGGCTGACCAATCTGGAAGAATACCTCCGGGGTACTGATCCCTTCAACCCGGACACTGATGGCGACGGTATCTTGGATGGTGATGAGTCCATAGAAAGAGACCCGGATGACCAAGATATAGCCGGCACCCTGGGCCCCGGCGTTTACCTGGTGGCATCTGATGAGACGGGCACTACCCTGGAACTGCGCACCGATTCCTTTGACTTCAATATTGTTCAGGCTGAAGGGCAAGAATTCGAGCGGCTCAGGATTAAAGACTACATCCACGGCTTCACCGATGTGGTGGGCAAACCCGAGCTTCCCCTCAAGGGAATCCTTTTGGATATTCCGGAAGGATATGGGGCAACCTTAAACGTTTTAGAGACGGAAGATGAGGTGCATACCGGCTACCGGGTCTATCCGGTTCCTGAAAAATCTGTGGACGACCAGGATCAACTAGCCCATGTGGGCGAGATATTTGTCATTGATCAAGCAGCATACAGCGTGGATGCTTTCTACCCTGATGCTGCGGCTCTACTGGGCAAAGAGTATCTCTTCCGGGGCCAGCAAAAGCAGCAGATTTTCTTCCATCCCCTCACCTTCAACCCGGCCACCGGAGAGCTCCGCCACCACCGCCGCATCCGGGTTCGGGTGGACTATGTAGTCGTGGAAGAGTTGAAGACAGCCGGCCCCGAGCCACACGGTCTGGGCACCACCTGGGGTGGATAGAGATTCTTTTGATTCACTCTCCATGGTGGAGATGGCGGCGTGGGAACCTCCTTCGACATCTAAAGCTGTCTACAAGATCCTGGTCTCCGAAGAAGGCATCTACCGCCTGACCAGGAGCTGGCTCCAGGCTCAAGGTTTGACTGCGACCGAACTAGCAGAAATAGATCTCAGCCAGGTACGGCTCTACAACCTAGGCCAGGAGATTGCCATCTCTGTTTACGATCAAGACAGGGACAACCAGTTTGATCCGGAAGACTACATTGACTTTTACGGCAGGGCTGTGGATGACAGCTACGCAAAATACACCAGCCAAAATGTCTACTGGCTCACTCTTGCAGGGGGCGTGGGTGCACCAAAGAGAATGGCTGAAACTGACTCCACCCCGGGAAGTCTCACTGTTCCTGCAACCCACTCTTTTACCGTTCACCATGAGGAGGACAGAAACTATTGGGCCAGGGCTCCTGGCGGTGACTCTCTGGACCGCTACTTCTTCCACCCCTATGTAATGGGAGAAGATATATCATTCGCTGGAGATCAGGAGATCCGGTCTCCTTCGACCTTTCCTTACCAGGTGTTTCCGGCCAGGGAACTCTCAAGATAATGCTGGGCGGCACCTGGGACACCGATCACCAGGTAGCTGTCTCCTTGAATGGCACCCCTGTGGATACCTACACCTGGAGCGGTATTGGATTTTATGAGGTTCAAATCGACAATGTCGATCTTGTGGACGGAGACAACACGGTTACCCTCGAGTGTTTGACCGGGCAGGATTCCATTGCGGTTGACTGGTTCGAGGTGACATATCCGAGGAGCTTTGAGGCTAGCAGTGACGTTTTAAGATTCACCCACGAGACAGGCTACCGCTTCCAGGTTGCCGAGTTTAGTAAAGACGACCTTCTGGCCTTTGACATTACCTCCCCTGGCGATGTGGAGCGGCTGGTAAATTTTGCAGACCACAGGCGCCGGGCCCTACTATACCCTGGATTTTGAGCCGGAAATTGCCTCAGGAGAGAGAACCTATCTGGTTCTCACCTCGGATCAGGTAAAAACCCCGGTTGCTATCATCGAGGATGAGTACGGCAACCTGGCCAATACTGCCACCGGTGCCGACTACATCCTGATCACCCAAAAAGACCTGGGTTGGGATGTAAATGGAGATCCCTATTCATGGTTGAGTGATCTTGCGGCCCTTCGCCAAGCTCAGGGTCTTAGAGTCAAGGTGGTGGATGTGGAAGATGTCTTTGATGAGTTTAGTTACGGCATCTCTGCGCCTGAGGCTATCCTGGATTTTCTCGCCCATGCTTACACCAACTGGAGTCCGCCTGCACCGCAATACGTGCTCCTGGTGGGAGACAGCACCAGAAATCCCAAAAATAATGCTGATCCTACTCGTGGGCTGGACAGTGTGACCACTTATCTTCCCACCTATTTGACTTTTACCGAGCATATGGGTGAAACCGCAACAGATGAGTGGTTTGTGAGAGTGAGCGGAGACGATGCCATCTCTGATCTCTACATTGGCAGGCTCCCGGCAAAAAGTGTTGATGAAGCCACGGTAATGGTCAACAAGATCCTTGCCTACGAGGGTGGTTTAAACACCAAGAGTTGGGAGAAAAATGTGCTCCTCCTGGCGGATGATCAGAGAGATGGCCCGGAATACGAGTATGAGGCCACTTTTGAAATCATGAACAACGATGTGGCAGCCTTGCTTCCTGCAGCAATGAATGATCCAGTCAAGGGTTACCTAAATGACTATTTTGACGCAGATGATCTGAGGGCTGAGATAAAATCCGAGATAAATAGCGGCACTTTTATAGTCAACTACAGCGGCCACAGCTCCATCCAGATATGGGCGAATCACAGGATAAACTATGAAAATATCTTCAATAACTCAGATGTGGCGACCTTGACCAATAGCAGCATGTATCCTTTCTTTGTCAGCATGGGCTGTCTTACCGGCCACTTTGTCTACCCGGAAGACTGGAACAACCCCTCCCTGGCCGAGGCACTGCTGCGGGCTGAAGACAAAGGGGCAGCAGCAGCCCTCATGTCCACAGGGCTTACCACCACCGAAGGCCAGTATATTTTGGATACTGCCCTTTTTGATGCCATCTTCAACCAGGACGTCCGGGTGCTCGGCCAGGCAGTATCTGCTGCCAAGCAGACCCTTATGGCCAATGGTGACTCGACATATGAAGAGGTTAATGAGACCTTTCTACTCTTTGGTGATCCGGCCATGACTCTTAGGGTACCACTTCCCCATAGACCTCAGGGGCTCAGTGCCCAAGGTCAGACCAGCAGTGTTGTCCTGAACTGGAATCAGGCTACAGACTGCAATGGCGGGACTGGTCTCAGGCTACAACCTCTACCGCAGCACCACACCTGGAGGAACCTACACCAAGGTGAACACGGTCCTTATCAGCGGAACCCAATACGACGACACCTCGGTTGCAGCTGGAACCACTTACTACTACGTGGTGACCTCTGTTGATCCTGATAACGGTGACGAGAGCGTCCAATCCCAGGAGGCGAGCGGTGGCACGCAAAGTGCAAATCATCCAGCAAGCGGAGGCGGAGGTGGAAGCTGTTTTATAAATACTGCCACGGGAAAATGATTGGAGTATTGGAGTATTGGAGTGATGGAGTATTTGAAAGAAAAGTTGATTCTCAGATGAAAAGTAAGAAGAAAGAATATAAGAAACCCGAGGTAAAAAGAGTCAGTTTAGACGCCAAGTGTGCCGTCCTGGCCTTCTGCAAAACCAGTGGGAGCCTTGGCCCTGACGGGGATAACTGTGGTGTGCCTCTCCCACCCTGTGCCAGCGAAGGCTCTTGAGGGTTATCTGACACCGTGAAGGCAGCGGATCTTGCATTGAAAACCCAGATCTCATCGCCGAGTTTTAGTCTTTTGAGCGGTGAGTTGCTTAGCCTTGGCCTCGGAGTGCGTTTCCGAGCCCCTGGAACAAGCATGCAGCCCACCATTCGCCATGGGGACGTGATCACGGTTAAGCCTGTAGCGCCAGCCAAACTCAAAAGGGGAGACATTATCCTCTATCGCCTTCGAAGCGGTTTTATTGCCCATCGTATAGTGAACATAGAGGAAAGAAACGGTTGTGGGCTCACCTTTATCTTGCGGGGCGACGCCTCCACCACCTGCGATGACCCGGTGGGACAGGAGCAGATCCTGGGCAAGGTTGTTTGCCTGGAGCGAAATCATCGAATCATCGACCCTTACCGCTGGAGAGTCAGACTATGGAGCATGCTTTACCTGTGGCTTGCGAGTTTGAAGAGAAGCGTTTCTCAGTGGTTTTTACCACAAAGTACACAAAGGCAATAATGCAGAGCCCATGGCGCCAAGAGTTTGGTAAACAGTAAACGGTGAACGGTAAACGGAACTACTCTGCAACATTTCACCGTTTACCATTTACCGTTTACTATGATTTTCTCTATGCTCTATGCCCTATGCTCTATGCCCTTGGTGTTCTTCGTTTTCTTTGAGTTTTACTAGCGAGAGAGCAGCGCATGTCAAAAAATTTGGCCATTAGAATTGGAGACGTGGCTATTTCCATTGAAGGAAAGGTCTTCGGGGAAATAGCGCCGGCCTATCTTCCCTTTGTCGCCCGAGGAAAAACCGACATCAGCCTTCGGCTGCGCCTCGGGATCCCTGACGTGGTGGTTGGAGAAAAAGTTTTCGAGTCCCCCCCGATCTGGACTCTGTACCGTGAAAACGGTACGTCCTCAATAGTACTTTTCCCAGAGATGGGTGACCTCCAGAGAACCCTCTTTTTGCCGCACCATCTCAAACACGCCGACCTTTACTTTGCCGACGACTGTATTCGCTTCATCGATCCTTATTTTGGCCCAACCTTGGAACTTTTGCTCATCCATTACCTGGCAAAGGGAAGGGGAGTCATCCTTCACGCCTGCGGGATTGTTATTGACGATAGAGGAATTCTTTTTTTGGGGGAATCCGGGGCTGGTAAAAGCACGCTGGCGAGAATGTGGGCTCAAGAAAATGGTGTTGACATCCTCAGCGACGACAGGGTTATTGTGCGAAAACAGGGTCGTGAGTTCAGGATTTACGGAACGCCCTGGCATGGCGAGGCCGCATTCGGCATCCCCCGTGAAGCGAAGTTAGAGCGAATTTTTTTCCTCAGACACGGACAAGAGAATTCGCTCAAAGATATGAAAGGGCTCGATCCGGTATCGCACCTCCTCACCTGTTCCTTTCCCCCACTGTGGGACTCTCAAGGAATGGAATTTGTTCTGGAGTTCTTCAGCCAGGTAACAGCTCAGGTTCCATGCCAAGAACTCAGCTTCAGACCAGAAAAGAGCGCCCTCGCTCTGGTAAAAAAGATCAGCAAGTGGTAATGAAGATCCGCCTGATGACTTTGCCGCCGCCGGAGGTCTCAGGTGTCATTCACTATCAGGTGTCGGAGTATGAACCGGAACCGCAGAAGGAACCGAGAATATAAAATCTCAAATTCCGCATCGATTTCAAGGTTTCGCTGCTCAGAGTTCGGCATTCGAATTTCCGATCTGAAGATCCTGAAACCTTTCTCTTTGAAGAATGAGACTTAACTTTGTCAATGGCCAAACTCAGAAAACAGATTTCCCTACACGGCCAGAGCGCTTTTGCTGGGCCTCCTTGTAGCCCAGGTCATAGCTACCATACAGGTGTATCTGTCCAACCTCGATCTCCACCGCAAGCTATCGGCCATAAAGGCTGCCGGCTACCTCACCATACCGAACCAACGCATTATGCCCAGCCTCCAGGAATTCTCTCCCGCCTTCTTTGGCGGTCTTTTTTTCACTCTAAGTGTGGGTGCAGGTCTAACCCTACTCTCCATCGGAGCGGCCTGGGTATGGAATCGGGTGTTTTCACGAAACCGTTATATTTTGATCGTTTTTTTGCTGCTCTGGCTTGGTTCTCTGGTGGAGCTGAATCACCGGGGCTTTTCCTTTGGGGCCACATGTTATTTTTTTGCCATACCCCCTGTGGTTTTCCTCGCTACCCTCAGATGGATACCCCCACGTCCAGGTAATAGGGGGTGGGTCCACGGAGCGCTACACACCATCCCGGTTGTGGTCCTGGCACTTTTGTGGACACCCCAAATTAACAAAAACTTTTTCGTGGACTTCAGAGACATTTTCCTCCTTTCGAATCCAGTTGGGATAAAGGTTAACGATTTTTACTATGACTATACCCTCTACCCGGCGGAGGTCTTCAAGTCTCTGGACCAGAAGCTTCTCAAAACTTGCAGTCTGCAAAACCTTAAAAAGGGTGCCCTGCTGGCGCGGGTGGAGATGGAATTGCTCGATCGCGACTACCTCGCTGTGGAAACAGATGATGCAGTTGACCTTAAGGTGGTACAAGATGGTGGTATGCTGGCCTTCAACCATGAGGGCAGGACAATTCTCCAGACCACACTTGCAGATTTTCTCTCCAAACCGGCAACTGAATTGGAAGAATTCTCTGCTAAGAGTGACAGACACGGTTTCTTTCGACATTTTACCTTCTACTCTCTTCTCGTGGGGCTGCCCCTTGCCCTCTACCTTCTCCTCCATACTCTGATCCGTCTTCTCTGTTGCTTTTTTCTGGATGTTAGGATCTCTTCTTTGATTGCTTCAATACTTTGTCTAATTGTTGGCCTGAGCATCCTGATCCCATTCCACTATATGAGATGGACAGATATGGATTTGAAGGATGTCCCCCGGGCTCTGGCATCAGAGTCCTGGCAGAAGCGAGTTGCCGCCTTGAAGATCATAGAGCGAAAAGGGCTGGAAGTAAGTAGCTTTCAGCCCTATCCGAAGCTGCTTGCAAGCCCACACATAGCAGAGCGCTACTGGTTGGCGAGGGCACTGGCTGTAAGCCGTCGACCTGAAACCTACAGAGATCTCTTGGCCTTTCTGGATGATCCCCATCCCAATGTGGTTTCAATGGCCTTCTACGGAATTGGGCAGAGGGGAGATATAAGGGGTGTCAGCGAAATTCTAACAAGGATCAAAACATCTGATCACTGGTACAACCAATGGTATGCTTACAAAGCCTTGCGGGCCCTAGGATGGAAGCAAAGGAAATCCAGATAAAAACCCTGTTCCTCTGCCTTTCTGCAGTAATTGCGGTAGAACTGGGTACATGGGTGGTGACTTCAAAGTCCGGTTACCACCCCATGCTTATTCTGGGTGGCGCCCGTCTCCTCCAAATACTCCTGATTATCCTGATTGTTGTGACCTGGGGGAAAGGATTACCTTCCATAGGCATGGCTCGATCCGAGATGGTCTCTGGTTTGAAAAAGGGGCTGCTCTGGTCGGCCGGTTTTGGAGCGATCGGTTCCGTTGCCTGTGTTGGATTGTTCGCTGCCTCCATAAATCCTCTCATCTTAATAAAAGCCCGCCTACCCACGCAGACCGGGGATCTTGTTCTTTTTTTCATTGTTGGGGGGATGTTAGGGCCCGTAGCGGAAGAGGTCTTCTTTCGGGGAATACTCTATGGTTTTTTGCGACGATGGGGGGTGGTAGTGGCGGTGTTTTTAAGTACCCTGCTCTTTGTACTACCCCACGCAATACATCAAAGAATCCCCATTACCCAAGTAGTGGGAGGAATCGTCTTTGCTGTAGCCTATGAGATCAGCGGCAGCCTGATTGTCCCCATCACCATCCATGCACTGGGCAACCTGGCCATCTTCACCCTCTCCTTGGTATTTTAGCCTAGTTCGTCTCGCCCGTCTCGCCCGTCTCGCCGTGAAACGTCATATATGCGTCAAATGGCACATATCAGACAGGACACACTATCCATTTTAACAGCTCTAACCAGGATAACTTATTGAAAATAATGATATTTAATCTTTAATGTAGCAATTCTCAGGTGGGGAGACCTCAGTATTTAATCGCTGGAAATTACGGCATAGTGTTTGCAAGGTATGATTGCGGAATTAAAGGTAGAAAATAACCATCTACTCATGGAGACGTACATTTTTGAAGTTCCTTTTAGCTTTAGCAACTGGAGGCTACCAGTTAGCTCTGGGGCAAGGACACCTGTACTCTCAGGGCTGAGGACTGGAACCACAGCGTTGCTTTCAATTTCATCTCGGAAATCGGACTACCCGCTGATTGAGAAATAACTTGGATGGTTAGCCATGGCTAAATATGACATAAGCATTCGCGATTACTCGAGAATCATCCGAAAACGGAAGAATATTGTCATTGCTGCGGTGATACTTTGCACCATCTCCAGCTATCTCTTTGCTTTATTTGCCTCTCCAGAGCCCAGCTACCGGGCAACCTCCGCCGTTAAAGTAGAGCGGGTCACAGATCTCACCACCTTACTGTATGGGAGGGTTTCCTGGACCCTGTGGAATAATGTCACCACCCAGGCGGTGGTTATCACCAGCTTTCCCATAATGGAAGGTACCGCCAAGAAAATGGGGCTGATTCCCGAAAAGCTATCTTCAGCAGAGGTCCGCAACACTGAAAGGTATCTACGAATAGTTACCTCCATTAAATCCCAGGTCGAGACCGAGCGGGAAGCTGAGACCAACATCATCAACATCACCGCCACAGCGGCAACACCCAAAGAAGCTGCGCTCATCGCCAACACTGTTGCCGAAGTGTACCATCAGGCCAACGTGGAAGAGCGAAACCAGAAAGTGCGGGAAACCAGGGAGTTCATTGAGAAGCAGCTGGAAGTGGTGGAAGGCCGCCTCCAGGAAGCTGAACAGAATCTTCGCACCTTTGAAGAAACTACCAATCTGGTTGCCATCGACGCCCAGACCGCCACTATTCTCAATCGCTTGAGCAGCCTGGAAACTGAATTTGCCCAGGTACAGCAAAAACGAGGCGTAGTCCAGAGGTTGTTGAAATCGCTCGAAGAAATCAGACAGGGTGGGCACTTTGGTGCGAAAGCATTTTTTATCGAGGATCCTCCCCCGGAACTCGCCAAGCTGATTGCCAGGCTCAGAGATCTTAGTTTGCGGCGCAAGGTTTTGCTCAACGACTATACCAAAGAGCACCCCAACGTCGAGGAGACTAATGCTGAACTCCGAGACGTCCTCTCTGAGATGGACAATGAGTTGAGATCCATGATGGCGACCTTGAATGATCGACTCCGGGACCTGGAAATTCGTCTCGCCGCTGCAAGGGCAGAGACCAAGAGCATTCCTGAAAGTTCCCTCATTCTGGCGAGGCTCCGCCGCGAGGTGGATGTAAATGCAGATTTACTCACCCAACTTAAATCTAAATACCAGGAAGTAATGATTCAGGAGTCCGGGCTCATAGAAGAGGTCAAAATCATCAAGCCGGCCCTCGAGCCCGGCCAGCCTGTCAACATGCCAAACACTTTGATGAACACAGTTACCGGAGCGGTAATCGGCCTGGTTATAGGGTTAGTCCTGGCCCTGATTGTGGAGACCATGGACACCTCATTGGGCACCATAGAGGATGTGGAGGAGACTCTGGGCGTGCCGGTCCTGGGGGTTATCCCAGCTGTTGATGAATTCTCCACCAGAGAGAAAGGGGAAGATGGCGCCAAATTGAAAGATCGGCCGTTGGTAACCCACTTTGCCCCGCGCTCTCCAGTTTCTGAAGCTTACCGGTCCCTGAGAACCAATCTGCAATTTATCTGGAAGGAAAGAGAAGCAAAAGTTTTTCTTGTCACCAGCTCGTCCCTGCAGGAGGGGAAAACCTACAATGTGGTCAACCTCAGCCTGAGTCTGGCCCAAGCCGGAGAAAAAGTGCTGCTCATCGATGCTGATCTCCGCAGACCCTCAACCCATAATATTTTCGGCCTTGAAAGGCAACCAGGGCTCACAGATTACATTGTGGGAATCAGCGACTTGAAACATCCCGGAGAGGATGCATATGAACTGGAAATGGGCAGTCTGCCGGAATTCCGAACGTTAGATGGCAGTTGGAAAGGCGTGACCAACACCATCATCGATGTGATGCTCGGCGAGTTCGAATTTGATGAAATCCTGAAAACTCCGGGGATGGATAATTTGCATATTATGAATGCGGGTCGAAGTCTTCTCAACCCCGCTGAAATCCTTCGTTCACCCAGGTTTAAAGAGTTCTTGCATGAGGTGAGGGAACACTACGACGTTATCATCATAGACACGCCACCGGTGCTGCCGGTGGCCGATGCCTTCGAGGTGGCTCCTGAGGTGGATGGGGTTATCCTGGTTTACGAGGTGGGTCGCATTGGCCGGGGAATTCTCCATCGAGCCAAGGTGCAACTGGAAAATGTGAATAGCAATGTCCTGGGAGTAATCCTCAACAATGTCAAACCTGATGTGGCCCCGGATTTCTATCGTTACCGCACGGATTATTACTACGAGCAAAAAAGTGACCAGGAGGCCTCAACACCATCTCTCCCGCTGGAAAGACTTGATTGGCCAGGGAATAGGAGGGATGCGCAGCATCTTCAGTAAGAAGCGACCGACCTCGGCAACGGAGGGCAAAGGATTAAATCTACTTATTTTGTCGGTACTAATGGGGCTTGTGCTCATAGGAGGTCTCCTGTGGTTTAAGTCTCCTAATCCCAGCCCCCCAACTAAGAAGTCCCAAAGTCAAAGAGCCAAAATAGTCGCACCCGCCAGCGACAGTAAGGCGAGCAGCGAATTGCCCAGAGAGTCCAGCAAGGCTGCACCGGCGGTCAAGGTAGAAGAGGCGGTGAGGAGATCTGAACCTGAGCAAGCACAAGAAAAGCTCTCGGGCGCGGCTAAACAATCGGCTGAAAAAGCAGAACTGGTAGCGGTAAAACCAAGGGTGGCGAATAAGCCAAACCAATTTATCCCATTGCAGCTGAGTGAAGCCCAGACCTGGGAAAGTCTGCCCCAAATAGCCGAGATCCGATTAGGGCCGGGCTTTCACACCCCAATACTCCACCTCATTCAGAGGGGAACTCGGCTGCAGGTGGTGGGCAGAAATGGAGATTGGCTCAAGCTTGAACTAAGAAACGGAAGCACCGGCTGGATCTATCACAGCCTGGCGCAACCTGAACGAGAACATGTAAGAAAGCCGCTTACTGCTGTGAAAGAATCGAAGGAAACTTCAGGACCCATTGCAGCACAACCGAATATGATTAAAAAGGCGAGTTCAGCAGAAGAGAGGCACTCCCCAAGGCAGAAGGGAGCTGAAACTTACGTTAGTCTACCCAATGTAGCCAAGATCAGATCAGAGCCCAGCATTCACGCTCCCGTGCTCCAACTGATTCGGAGGGGAACACGGCTTCAGGTAGTGGGCAGAAATGGATATTGGCTCAAGCTTCAACTAAGAAACGGAAGCACCGGCTGGATCTATCACAGCCTGGCGCAGCCTGAACGAGAGCTTGTAGAAAAGCCGCTCACTGTGCTCAGAGGATCGAAGGGGATTACAGAGCCCTTTTCTGTAAAAACAAATGTGATGCAAAATTCGAGCTTTGCAGAAGAGATTCTCTCTTCAATGCAAAACGGCAGTGAAGTTGCCCTAGTCTATCCAGATTAGCCAAGATCGGATCTAGGCCGGGCATTAATGCTTTAAACCACTTGACGGGAAACGCGGCTACAAAAATAGGGATCAACACCTGTGGCCATTGGCATAAGCTGATGGCTGAGCGCTGATAGCCGATCGCGCTCATCGAAAACGGCTTTTCGGATGAGCACTAATCATAAACTGTTGAGGCATGGATTTTCCCTGGCTGGCTTGACATCTATTATGAAATCTAGTAGGGTCCGCCGGAAATCAACGGGGTGCCAGGCCTCAACCAATTGAGGTGGATTGGAACCATGTCGTTGATATCAAGAAAAAATAACATTCCTATCCAAATTCTCCTTGGACTGGTCTTTCTTCTCGCTGTCCAGCCAGCCTGCACTATCCAAAGAAGGGCCACTGCAAAACACCCCGAGTCCTACCAGATAAAGCCCTGGAGTCTGGCTACTTCAGGCATCTATCAAACAGTTGCGGTGGGAGACTTGAATGGGGACCAGCACAAGGACATTGTCGGTGGTTCTTCTGTGCCGGGTACAGTAGCCATCTGGTACGGAAATGGCCGAGGGGCCTGGTCCTTTCCTACTTTCCTCGCGGTAAAGGGAGACGTCCGCTCCATTGCCCTGGCTGATTTTGACACAGATGGACGTCCAGATCTCGCCTTCAGCATCAAGGGAGACAACCCTGGAATTCAGGTCTGGATGAACCGCGGCCAAGAAGGCTGGGAAAAGGGCAAGTCTCCAGCGGACACCGGCAAATTCAACGGTATGCGCACCGAAGATATCAATGGAGACGGTAACCTTGATTTGATCGCTGCGGCAGCGGGTATTGATGGAAATGGTGGCATCAGGGTGTGGCTCGGAGACGGTCAGGGTGGCTGGCTTACCGAAGTTGGCCCCACTGCGCGCGATGAGTATATCGATGTTGAGGTGGCGGATTTCAACGAGGATGGCCATCTGGACATTGGCGGCTCGTCTATCAGACCGAATGGTGCACTCCGGGTTTGGTTGGGGGACAGCGAGGGAGGCTGGTCCGACCTGGACCCCCTTGAACTGGGCAATTTTTATGCACTCACAATTGGAGACCTCAATCGAGACGGGCACATCGACCTGTTTGCCGGGACATACCAGAACGGTATCCGGGTCTTTTTGGGCGACGGCCGGGGCGGCTTCGCCCGACTGAGCCCCCCTGTGAGTAAGGGTAGCTTTTGGAAAGTAATTTCGGGTGAAGTTGAAGGCGGCGGTGGCCAGGAACTCTTTGCTTCCTCTATGGATTCTCAGGGCATTTGGGTCTGGCAATGGCAGAATGGAAGCCTTTCTCCCCTATCTGACTTTTACGGGTCCTCCGGCACTTATTACGACATGGTACTGAGCGATCTGGATTCAGACGGCCGGCAAGACCTGGTGGCCGCAAGCGACGGCCAGGGGGTGAGCATATGGGCCAAGCAGGCGCAAACACGCTCCTTCTCAGCCGTATCCTTTAGTGGTTTCGGAGCATCATTTACCGACGGCAGAAAGGAAGTTTTCCCCATCGATCCCGAGGAAAATGAGGTCTTTGTCACCATTGACGGACGGCCCCAATATAAAATCGGTCCGGAGGACTTGCTGGAGATCAGCCTGTGGAAAGGAGTGGAGGAAACGAAATACCTTGTACCGGTCCGTCCCGATGGCATGATCACCTTTACTTTTCTCGAGGACATCAAGGTATCAGGCCTTACAGCCCAACAAGTGGACGACCTGCTCACCACAGAACTGAGCCATTATATCAGACGACCCCGAGTAACCGTACGGGTGAAAGAGTACAACAGCAAATTCGTCTCCTTGTTAGGTGCAATCAGTACTACAACTGGAATTATTTTGGACCTGATACTCCGAGAGGTTCTCGTTCGGGGCCCGGCAGCTATGCACTCACTGGCAAAACTACTGTGCTTCAGGCTCTAGCCCGGGCTGGTGGTCCTTCTGAACAGGCCAACCTTCGCCAGGTAAGTATCAGACGTGAGACAGGGCAGGCTGTCACCGTGAATATTAATAAGGTTATTACCCAGGGAGATGTTAGCCAAAACATCGTTCTGGACGCTGGTGACACTGTGCTGGTTCCTCCAGTTGCTGAAGATCCCAGAAATAGGGTCTTCGTCTTCGGAGAGGTCAGAAACCCCGGTGTTTTCCCTACCCGAGAAGAAATCACCGTAATGGAAGCAATTGCTCTGTCCGGTGGTTTCGAGCAAAGAGCCGTACTGGGTGATGCCAAGATATTGCGGGGCGACATGACCAGACCCGAGGTAATAGCCTGTGACCTGAACAGACTCCTGAAAAAAGGAGATATGAGTCAGAATATTACCTTACACAACGGAGATGTCCTTTACGTACCCAAGAACACTATTGGCAGGATAAGCGACTTCCTGCGGGAGATTCAGCCCATTCTTGACTTCATTCTCTGGCCGGCAAGAGTTTGGGACGGCTACAAGGGTGAGGCACCTTTTGACTAGGCACAAAAAGAGACCTACTGAGCAGGATAGAAAGGTAAAATGTTGAAATACTTATAATTAATTGAAAATCTCCCCCTTTTGTAAAGGGGGATGTAAGGGGGATTTTTTATCTCGGCTGGATGTTCATTAAACTACTCAGAGATTATTAATTGGTAAGCATAGCCAAACAAAACCACCGGCTCAGCCGGTGAGTTTTTAAAGTACCAAAATACTGCCGGGCTGGATAACCTACAGTTATTACATGGCAAAATATGACATAAATATACGCGATTACTGGCGGATCATCCGCAAACGCAGAACTGTTGTCATCCTGTCTGCCATATTGTTCACCGTCTTTAGCTATCTCTTTGCTGTGGTGCGCACTCCTGAACCCATCTACGAGGCGACCTCCGCCGTCAAAGTAGAGAAGGCCACTGATCTCACTACCTTACTCCTCGGCACCGTCTCCTGGACTTCTTGGGACAACGTGGCAACTCAGGCGGTGATTATTACCAGTTTTCCAGTAATCGAAGAATCAGCACGACAGATGGGGCTGATCCCTGAAAATGTCTCCCCAGCCCAGGTCCGCAGTACCCATAAATATCTCCAAGTAGTAAATGGACTCAAATCGCAGATCGCAACCGAGCAGGAGGGCAACACCAACATCATAAACATCACCGCTAACTCTTCAAATGCCACTGAGGCTGCACTGCTCGCCAACACAGTTGCCGAAGTCTACCGCCAGAATAATGTTGATGAACGGAACAAGAAGGTCAGAGAAACCAGGGAGTTCATTGAGAAGCAGTTGGAAGTTGTTGAAAGCCGCCTTCAGGAAGCTGAACAAAATCTTCGCAATTACGAAAAAGACACCAAACTGGTAGCCATTGACGCTCAGACCACCGCTGTCATTAGTCGTCTTATCAGCCTCGAGAATGAGGTGGCCGATCTACAGCAAAAGAGAGTTGAAGTCAAAAGACAGCTTGGACTGCTGCAACAATTCCGTGAGGGGAAGCAGAGTGTCAGCAAAGAAGCATTCTACGTCGAGAATCCCTCTCCCCAACTAGCTAAGCTCACAGCCAAATTCAGAGACCTGAGCTTGCGGCGCGAAGTCCTCCTCAACGACTATACAGAGGAGCACCCCGAGGTGGATGCTGTCGATGCGGAGCTGGCGAATGTTCTTTCAGAAATGGAAAAAGAACTGAGGTCCATGCTGACCACAATGGACGGCCGCTTGCAGGACTTGGGAAAGCGGCTCGAAGCAGCACGGGGTCAGGCAATGGCCATCCCAGACAGTGTTCTTACCCTCGCCAGGCTGCGCCGGGAGGTGGAGTTAAACGGGGATCTTCTTGCCCAGCTCAAATCCAAGTATCAAGAAGTGATGATCCAGGAATCGGGTCTCATAGAAGAGGTTAAGATCATCAAACCTGCTCTGGAGCCAAGCTATCCTATCAATATGCCCAACACTCTGATGAACACCGTCACTGGCGGGATAATTGGCCTCGTTGTCGGCCTGGTGCTTGCTTTGATTGTAGAGACCATGGACACATCTCTGGGCACCATCGAAGATGTGGAGGAGATTCTAGGCATACCCGTACTCGGCGTTATCCCATCTGTTCAGGAATTTGCCTTTAGTGAGAAAGATGAAACCGGTGTTAAACCAAGAGGTGAGCCTCTGGTAACCCACTTTGCCCCGCGCTCTCCCGTGTCAGAAGCTTACCGCTCATTGAGGACGAATCTCCAATTTATCCGAACGGATAAGAAGGCAAAAGCTTACCTGATTACCAGCTCTTCCCTGCAGGAAGGGAAAACCTACAATGTGGTCAACCTGAGCCTGAGTCTGGCCCAGGCTGGGGAAAAAGTCCTCTTGATAGACGCTGATTTGCGCAGACCCACCGTCCACCATATTTTCGGCCTCGAGAGACAACCAGGGCTCACGGACTACATCGTGGGAACGGGTGAGCTGGAACCAAGGCCGGAGAACACTGTTGTACTCGACACGACTCTGACGTTCAACTCCGCGCAGACTGATAACGGCTGGGAAAACGTGACCAACAACATCATTGATTTAATGCTGGGCGAGTTTGGCATTGATGACATTCTGAAAACCCCGGGGCTGGATAATTTGCATATCATCAACGCCGGACAAGGTCTGCTCAACCCAGGCTGAAATCCTTAGATCACCCAGGTTCAAGGAGTTTCTCCATGAGGTAAGGGAACACTACGATATCATAATTGTAGATACACCGCCGGTTCTGCCCGTGGCCGATGCCTTCGAGGTGGCTCCTGAAGTGGATGGCGTCATCCTGGTTTACGAAGTGGGCCGAATAGGGCGGGGAATTCTAAAGAGAGCCAAGGTGCAACTGGAGAACGTAAATAGCAATGTCCTGGGGGTCATCCTCAACAATGTCAAACCCGATGTGGCACCGGATTTCTATCGTTACCGGACAGACTACTACTATAGGGCAGAGGATAGCGGCGAAGAATCGGTTCCTCTTTCCCGCTGGCGTGAATTCGTTCGCCAGCCTCTCCGCACTTTTCAGAACATCATCGGTAAAATGCGGCTTGCGTCTGAAGCCAAGGGGAAACGAACTGCAATTAGCCTGTTTCTACTCGTTGGCATTCTCGCTCTTGCCGGTCTTGCTTGGCAAAATTATCCAAAAATCAGGTCTGCAATTGAGAGCCACCCGGATCAGAAAGGGACTAGTGCTCAGAACAAAGCGCAGCAAAAGCCAATCGTTGCCACCACCACGCCCAAGCAAGCAGGAATGGGCAGGCCCGATGTTTCTTCTGCAGCGCAATTGCAGAAAACCGGATCAATAGAGCCTCCTCCACAAGGACAAATCCTTGATCAAGAGGAGATCAAACCTGACCAACCAGCTGCATCCCAAAGGCGTGGCAAAGAGGAGATCAAAGCCACAGATCAGACCACTGAAGAGCAACTGACTAGGGAGACGGTAGTAGTTGCCCGCACTCCAGTTGCAGAGGATCGGACTGTCGCGGAGAAGAAGCCAGCTGAAGCGAAAGCCTTATCTCCAGAATCATCCATCGAACTTTTGGTGGAAAAATGGCGCCGTTCCTGGGAAGAGGGCGACTTGCAGGTTTATATCGGTTGTTATCACCCGGACTTCAGAGCACGAGGCATGAATATTCAGGCCTGGAAAGACTACAAACAGGACCTGTTTAACCGTACTCCTGAGAGGGATGTAAAAATCAGCGACATTAAGGTTGAACTGAACGGTTCGCGCGCGGTGGTCACCTTTAAACAGCGCTATCAGACCAAGAACTACAAGGGGCTCGGCTTGAAAACGTTTCAGCTCACTAATTACGAGGGTAATTGGGCCATTTTGGAGGAGTCCTACGAGTCCCTTCCCGCTGTGGTAGAACCGGTCGAGGTTGCAATACAAGGTTTTGTTGAAAATTGGCGTCGGGCTTGGGAAGAGGGAAACCTGCCAACCTATATCGCCTGCTACCATCCCCAGTTCGAGACAGATGAGATGGACCATCACGGCCTGGAAAAGATATAAGCAGGATCTCTTCAGACGTTCTGCGAAACGGAATGTTCAGATCAGTGATATGCAAATTCAAGATAACGGCTCCAGTGCAGTGGTTACTTTCAAACAAAGATACCAGACAGCGAAACACCGAGATCTCGGCCTAAAGACTCTCCATCTGCGTCGCCATCAAGACCGCTGGACTATCCTTAAGGAAAACTGGCAGCCCCTTTCCGGTCAAGGATAGATACTTCATATGCCGAAATTGTCCTCCAAGAGCTACTTTAAAAATCGGCGCACCCTCCGCAGCTATGGTTATAATCTTGATTGGTGCTCTTCTGGTGGGCTACCTGCTCACAATGCTCAGCGCCGTCCACAGTTTTCTTACTCGTTATTCTGCTCTTGATCTTCGTCTGTGTCTTTGTCTGGCCGGAAGCCGGTCTTTACCTGGTCATCTTTTCCATGCTCCTTTCCCCGGAAATCATCGCCGGAGATATAGGCGGTAAGGCCACTCTTGGTCGCGGGTTTACCTTGAGACTTGAAGATTTCTTATTGATATTCATTGGCCTCAGTTGGTTTGCCAGAACTGCCGTGGATAAAACCACAGGTCTTTTTCGAAAGACTCCTCTAAACCAACCCATCGCTGCTTACATTCTTGCTTGTTTTCTCGCCACTCTTTGGGGAAAGTTCACTGGCAATGTAGAGGGCAAAGCTGGCTTCTTCTTCGTTTTGAAATACTTTGAGTACATGATTGTCTTCTTCATGGTGGTCAACTATGTTGACACCGCAGATCAGGCCAAACGTCTACTTTTCTGTCTCTTTCTCACCTGTTTCATAGTTTCCATATATGGGCTTATCCAGATACCCGGCGGAGGTAGGGTAAGCGCCCCTTTTGAAGGGGAAGTGGGAGAGCCCAATACCTTTGGTGGCTACCTGGTCTTCATGGGAGCTGTAGGCGTGGCTTTGATGGACCATTTGAAAGATATGCGGGTACGACTTGGGTTGGCTGTGCTTTTGGGTGTCCTCCTGATAAGCCTTCTCTACACCCAGTCTCGGGCCTCATACCTGGCGGTGATTCCAGCTTATCTCGTGCTTAGCCTTTTGAGCCAACGGAGATTCTATCTGATTGCAGGATTGATTGTTGCCCTTGCCCTAAGTCCACTTATCATTCCCCGTGTGGCCAAGGAAAGAATTGCTTATACCTTCACGCAGCCGGAAGCAAAAGGGCCAGATTCAATTTGGGAAAGTCCGGCTCGATACCTCGGCATCGGCTCGTATTATTGGTTACAAGCAGGGACTTTCGGCTTGGCGAAAAAGTCCTATTTTGGGTTACGGGGTCACCGGGTACCATTTTATGGATGCCCAATATCCCAGAATTTTGGTTGAAACAGGTATTGTCGGCATGCTCGCTTTCGCCTGGCTCGTTTATGCACTTTTTCAGGTGGGGCTCAACACCTGGCGAGATGCACAGGACGATCTACTGCGTGGATTATCGGTGGGACTGATCGCCGGACTGGTAGGACTGCTGGTGCATGCCATTGGCGCCAATACTTTTATTATCGTGCGAATCATGGAACCGTTCTGGTTTCTTACTGGAATCGTTATCGCTCTATCCGCAATGGGTGAAGAAAGTAAACACGTGCATGCTTTCTGAGAATTCATGATTCAAGCTCACCTAAGACTCACGATAAGTCTTTCACTCTTGGCTTCTAGAGCTGACTTTGTAGGATCACAACTTCTCCTCGAACTTACCATTTACTCCTGCTTTTTGCCACCTACTGTCAATTATGTCATCTGGCTGGAAGAACGAATGTAGAGGAATAGTTTTTGCACCTTGAGATCTTTTTAACCTATATACATAGAAGCGGTGAGATTAGTCCTAGGTTGGTACTAAAATACGAAAAATAAGGTCCAACCCGGAGGATGAAAGGCCATATCAGTATCACAGGTATTTTTGTCGGTTGCGTTGTAACCGAGTTGGCGGAGCTATGTTATCGAGAGGTGGGACAGTGGACAAAAGAAGCCAGAAAATAGATTAATCATTTAGGTCTTAGAGAGGTCAACGATCGAAGGAGATGGGGAAAGCCCTCGATAGTAAACCAGTCCCACTACACATGCATCGCCACTTCCCAGGTACTTAACAGATCCACTGAGACGTCGGTTCCATGGAGCGCTTGAAGATCCTATTTCTTAGCACCTGCTATCCTACGAAAGAGGACCCAGTGGGAGGTGTTTTCGTACGCGAGCATGCTAAAGCAGTTCAGCTTTATCACGATGTACGTGTACTTCATTGTGTCGGAACTGACTTTAATCTAAGGCGGCTATGGCGCATGCGACAAGAGACGGATGAAAGCCTTACAGAGGGCGTCCCAACTTATAGGGTCTGGTATCATAGCTTGCCCATCCCCAAAATTTGGTACTTTTTCTTCATTTGGGTTGTGTTTCAGGCTTTCCGTCAAGTTGTTTCCGAAGGTTTCCGACCAAATATCATTCATGCTCACTTCTATGATGTGGGCGTTCCCGCTGTTTTAATAGGGAAGTTTTATGATACGCCTGTTGTTGTGACGGAGCATTTTACTGGGTTTCTGAGGAAAACCATCCGTGGTTTAGAGTCGTGGAAAGCGAAATTTGCTTTTGAAAGGGCGGGCCTCGTTATGCCAGTAAGCAAATCTTTGCAGAAGGCGATTGAAGGATATGGAATAAACGCTCACTTTGCAGTTGTTCCAAACGTAGTTGACACCAACCTGTTCAATCCCGGTCCATATCCACAGCTTGACAATCAGTTGAATCGTCTACTCTTTGTGGGCCTACTAGATGCTTCTCATAAGAAAGGAGTGCCTTATCTGCTCACTTCATTATCCATGCTGCGGCAGCTGCGGGATGATTGGCTCCTTGATATCGTGGGGGACGGACCTGCGCGACAAGAATATGAACGCATGGCTGAGGATTTGGGGATCCACGATAAGATTGAATTCCATGGCCTGAAGAGTAAACAAGAGATTTCCGAATTCATGCGCCGAGCAGACATCTTTGTTCTACCCAGCATCTGGGAGAACTTACCATGTGTGCTAATTGAAGCGATGGCCTGTGGTTTACCTATCGTTGCAACTTTTGTAGGCGGAATCCCAGAATTAATTCATAATGGGATAGGAATTCTGATACCGCCAGGCGATGCCGACAAGCTTTTGCATGCTATTGTGCAGATGATGGAGTCTCTGAATGGATTTGACCGCCGCGCAATTGCACAAACAGCAATTCAATATTGCCCAGAGTCTGTCGGCGGACTGATCCACTCAATTTACGAGGATTGTTTAAGAAGATGAATCCCTACATTAAGCTACCCAAAGTTCCCGTTGTAAATGGACGACAAGAGGTAATTCTCGGGAAATGTGCGAACAAAAGCGTTCTGCATCTCGGATGTGTCGACTCTGGCCTAGTGCTTGACCGGTTTAATAGAGGAGAACTCATGCATCAAAAGCTATCAAATGTTGCAAGCGAACTTTGGGGGATAGACATAGATGCAGAAGGTATTTCCTACCTAAGCAGCAAAGGTTTCGACAATCTCATTGCTGACGATATTTGTGATCTGGATAGGATTGAGGTACTACAAAAGCAAAGCTTTGATGTGATTGTAGCCAGCGAGATCATCGAACACTTGGAAAACCCTGGGCTCTTTCTAAACTCTGTAAAAGGTTTAATGGTACCTGAAAAAACAGAATTGATCGTCACTGTTCCGAACGCTTTTCGCATCGATACTCTAATCTGGCTTTTTCGGGGAATTGAGTATGTCCACCCCGATCACAATTATTGGTTTTCCTACCATACGGCAACTAACCTACTACAAAAAAGTTATTTTGAAATCAGTGACATATATGTTTATACCTTTCAACCGTTAAGAATTTTACCCAGCAGGATGGGCAGGATTATTGAGGGACAAGAAGGAGTTACAAAGAATCGTGACACCGGAAAGGATCGCCCTGCCTCAAAGTCTTTCTTCGAACTTTTTTATTCTTATCTCAGATCTTTGCCAAGACGTTTGGTGGTTTCCTTGCTGTACAAAAGAACTCCATTTTGGGGTGATGGAATCATTATTATAGCGAAATCTACTGGAAATGACTGTTAACAGTTTCATCAGAATACAGAGCTTCTTAAAGGATGTAAGTATTAGAAGTCCTTTTATACAGAATGTCACATCAACATTCCTGGTCCGAGTCCTCTCTCTGTTCTTTTCCATCGTTAACGCAGCCATCATCGCACGCTTGCTAGGACCAGAGGGCAAGGGGATGTTGGCACTAGCGCTCTTAGTACCAGGGATGTTAGGACTCTTCTTGAGCGGTGGGATTGAGGTGGCCAATGTGTATTTTGCAGGCTCGCGACGACTGGATGTGCCTACCCTTTCAGCAAACTCTGTAGCTTTTACGATATTGGCTACAATCGTAGGCCTCGGATTGGTATTTGCTTTGGGGGCTGCTGGCTGGCTCAAAGTTATAGTTCCAGGAGTTCCTGCCTGGATCTTATTCATCGCAATGTTAGGGTTCCCAATCAGCCTGCTCAATGGCTTTTTTAGCACTATCTTACAAGGGCTTCAACGAATTGTTACACTTAACCTCATTAGCCTTTTCAATGGCTTTCTAACGTTGATTCTGACTTTAATGCTCGTTGTTGCCTTGAGGTTTGGTCTGATCGGAGCCCTGGTAGCTACTTTACTATCTGGAGTCTTAAGTCTTATTGTCTTGGTTTTCTTTTTACGTCGCGAAGGTGGTGTTCTTATCCCCCGTTGGGAACGCTCAGTAGTTCGCTCCACACTTTCTTTTGGTCTTAAAGGTCAGATTGGCAATATGCTCCAGTTTTTTAATTACCGTCTGGACATGTTCATCTTGAATGGCTTTCTGGGACCAGCTAATGTAGGAATCTACGCTGTTTCGGTGAAACTCGCGGAGCTTCTCTGGTATCTTCCGAATGCAGTTGGCTTCGTTATCTTCCCTAAGGCCGCAGCCTCAAGACCCGAAGAGATGAACCGCTTCACCCCGAGGGTATTTCTAATTACACTTGGGTTGACAGCCCTCGGGGGACTATGTTTAACCTTGGTCGGACGGCCAGCTATCGATCTCGTTTTCTCCTCTGCCTTTGCTGCTGCTTACGTACCTATGTTGCTGTTGCTCCCAGGGGTAGTGTTATTAGGAGGGGCCAAAGTATTGACTAATGAAATAGCAGGACGGGGCTACCCTCATTACAACTCAATAAATTCTGGTTTGGCCCTAGTCATTACAGTTGTGCTCGACCTTCTCCTCATTCCCCGCTATGGGGTAGTGGGTGCTGCACTAGCCTCCAGCGTAGCCTACATAGTAGTTTTCCTTACTGCTATCGGCTTCTATTTAACTGTTAGTCGAAAGGCGAAAGGATCATCTCCGCTGCAAGTGTCCACTCCATAGACCCAGATTCAACACACCCAACATTCCGATCTAACGCGCCAAGCATGATCACCACGCTAAGGTTGATGCCAACACATAATATTCATTCATTATTGCTCATGGTTTACACAATCTCCAACAATTTAGTCACTAACACTTTCGGCATTCTTCCGTCAAAAATATACACCAGTCTCATGGAACATTAAGACCACTTATAACAGTATACTGTAAATCGCTAATTATCGTAAAATACAATGGATAATCTTTTTAATTACATCAAAACAGTATACAGACTACTCAAAAGCAGATACCAAATGGTCAAGACACTACCTTCGGTATTTGGTTTTGAAATGACGACGAGATGTAATTCCCAATGTCCAATGTGCGCACGTCGTGAGATTGAAAATATTCCACAGTATGATATGGAATTTGAAATTATAGAAAAAGTGATCATGGAAGTTAAAGATTGGTACCAGGGGAGGACACTGTTCAACCTTACAGGTCTGTCTGAACCAACATTATACCCGAAGCTTGTTGATGCTGTCGCTTTGATAAAAAATCACATTCCTCAGGCAAAGGTCAAGATAATAACTAATGCCATTGATTTAAATGAAAACCTGTCTGCACGCTTAATAAAAGCAGGGTTAGACCAAATTACGATAAGCTTGAATGGAGTAAATAAAGTAGATTATCTCAAGCTAAACGGTGTCGATGAATACGAAAATGTCTTAATTAATATAGAATCACTTATTAGAAATAGAGCAAATGGAAATACCGCCCATCCCATATTGAATATTAACCTCAAAATACACGAAGGAAATATTGAGGATATTCCACAAGCACGGTTACATTGGAGTAAAATTATTTTGAAATCAGATGGTATTAGTATTTCTGAAATCCTCCCACTCACAAAAAGCGGCGATACGAACTTTTTCAGGAATTCAACGATAAAGAACAGGTATCCCTGTACCCATTTGTGGGGAGAAGTTAAACTAGATGTCAATGGGAATATTTATCCTTGCGACGGGAAAGTGATGGATTACAACTTCCGCGAGAAAAGCGAACTTTTTCTCGACAATATCAATGAAACCACTATAAATAATGCTTACCTTTCACAGAAAGTTTCTTGGTTTCGCAAAAAACATTTGCAGAATGACATAAAGTCCTTACCTACCTGCGTTCAGTGCCCAATCTGGTCAATCTTCCCCAACGTCTGGATAGCAAATAGATTTCTGCCATTGTTAAAACGCAAGTGGCTTTAGCATCCGTCCAAATGAAAAACGTCCTAATGATCGCATATAATTATCCTCCACTTGCTGGAATGGGTATGCTACGAAGCCTTAAGCTCGCAAAATATTTACCCACTTTTGGCTGGAAGCCAATCATTTTGACCGTTTCTACCTCAGTAGTCAAGCACATAAGTTCCCCATATTGGATCTGTGACGAATCTGAAGGTAATCTGCCCAATGTGAATATCATTCGCACTAAGTTTTTTTCTTTAAATCTGCTAAGTAAATATCTTACAAGCATCTTTCCACATACTAAAAGTAATAAATATGTTGACAACGCAGGAGTTAACAAAACTCAGAAATCGAAAAGTATTATAAGAAATGTCTTGTTATCTTTTTGTAATAAATGGTTACTATTTCCAGATAACACTATTACATGGTATCCATTTGCTGTAAGACAATCACTGCAATACATAAAACAACAACGCATCAACCTAATTTTTAGCACATCTCTTCCCATAACAAGCCATATTATAGCTCGTTCCATTTCAAGAAAAACCAATGTTCCCTGGGTCGCTGATTTCAGGGATCCCTGGTCGCGGCCTCATTACGATGACTCGGGCAGTTTGAGAAAACGCATTGACACCTTAATCGAAACTAGAGTTATAAGTAGCGCACATGCATTGACAACTGTCTCCGAGCCACTTAGAGACCGCCTTATTGAAGTGCATAAAGATTTTGAAGATGGAATCTTTGTCATCTACAATGGATACGATCCAGATGATTATGGCGCCTCGGAAATTGAATCGCAGCCCTATTTTAATATTACCTTCACAGGCAGAATGTACGACATTGATTTTAATGGAAAAGGTAGAACACCCGAACTTCTATTCCAAGCATTAGAGCAACTACACACGGAGGAAAGAATTGACCTCTGCAAAGTAAAAGTCAATCTGTATGGAGAATACCCAAATGACCTATACCACCTAATATCCAAGTATCAATTGCAGGATTCGGTGAGATGTTTAGGCCCTGTATCTTTTAGAGAATCCATCGCTGCCCAACAGCATGCCACAATTCTTCTTCTGCTAAATTGGGATGATTCAGACTACGAGGGGATTCTAACCGGCAAAATCTTTGAATATCTCGGTGCCTGCAAACCAATTTTGGCCATTCCTTTTTACAATCGAAGTGTTGATACAGTTTTGAATAAAACCAAAGCTGGGATCACAATTACAGACTTAGACTCTCTGAAAAATCAACTTTTTAAATGGTATCAACAATATATCAAAAAAGGCAGTATTGCTTATAGAGGAATTAGGAAAGAAATTGAAAAATTTTCCAGATTAAAAGCTGCTGAGGACATGTCTCGAATATTTGAAGAAGTGCACCACAATAAATAAAGTTAAACCATTTGCTAACGTCATTATCATTATTTTCAACCGTCAGGCTGTAACGGAGATATTATCTTGAGAATTGGCTTGATTGGCGCCGGTGCTATAGCTAAAACAGCATACTTACCTGCTTTAACAAGATTATCGCATATTCACCTCAATGCAATTGTTGATAGCAATTCTCAGATCCTTAATGACTTATCTTCTGAGTATCGTTTGGGCTACCTCGGTGATGCAGTCACCCAGAGTCTGGAACATGTTGATGCCGTCATCGTGGCTGTCCCAAACCATCTTCATTTTCCTATTTCCAAAACGTGCCTAGAGGCAGGCAAACACGTATTGTGTGAAAAGCCGATAACCATATCTAGTGAGGAATGTGATGAGTTGATCTATCTGGCAGATAAGTATTCCCTGAAGCTCGCGGTAGCACACACTCGTCGCTTTTACAAAGCAGCAAAAAGAATCAAGCAAATCATTACGAGCGAGGAACTTGGTGAGGTAAAAACTTTCGATTTTGAGGAAGGGACAGTTTTTGATTGGCCGACAGCTTCCGGTTTCTTTTTCGATAAACAAAAGGCTGGCGGTGGCGTACTCATGGACATCGGTGTGCATGTCCTCGATTTACTTCTTTGGTGGTTACCCTACGAAGTTGTGCACCTCGACTGTCAAGATGATAGTTTGGGGGGCGTTGAGGCTTTTACTAGAATCAAAATGGAGATGTCGAACGGCATAAAAGGCAACGTAACTCTAAGTCGATTAAGTGTATTAAGAAATGGGTATAGACTTCAGTTTGAAAAAGGAAATATCGAATGGAATCCACTTTTTCCGAAAAGGATTTATGTTCACAATATTTCTAAGATATCAAAGAAGGTAATAAAGATTAGAAAAGAATTACCTGTAGATGACTTGCTCTCTGATTTTATTGATGCAATTGAGAATGACAGAAGGCCTCTTGCATCCGCTGACGATGGTCTTAGAGTTATGCAGTTAATTGAGAGATGTTATCATTCTAGAGAGCCACTCCCCCTAGAATGGCTTAAAACAAAAGAGAATTCTTGATGGCATTAAAAGAGAAAAAGGTACTAATTACCGGGTCATCAGGATTTATCGGAGGAAGAATAGCAGAACGATTATGGATTGACGATCGTGTAAAGTCTCATTGTTTAATACGCAACTTTTCAAATGCTGCCAGACTGGGACGCCTTCCAGTAAAGATGATTTCCGGGGATTTATTAGAAAGGGAATCTATTGAGAAGGCTCTAGAGGGCTGTGATGTTGTTTACCATTGTGCCTATGGCAACACGAATGATGCCCAACTTAACAGATCCATTAATGAGGAGGGCACAAAGAATCTGGGTGAAATGGCCCTTAAAAGTAGTGTAAAAAAATTTGTATATCTCAGCTCAGTGGCTGTTTATGGGTCGAATCCACCCGAGATGGTTACTGAAGACACACCAGTACAATTTTCGAATGACGAATATGGCAACAGTAAGATCAGGGCTGAAAAGATTTGTGACGGTCTATTAAAAAAAGGATTGCCAGTAGTAATTATACGCCCCACAATAGTTTTTGGACCATTTTCACCAATCTGGACAATTGGAGCGATAAAAAGGGTCCTTGTTGGTGGTTGGGAAAAAATTCAAAATATAAACGGGATGTGTAATGCCGTTTATATAGATGACTTAGTCGACAGCTTATTTTCAGTTACCAGAATTGACAAAGCATTCGGCGAAACCTTCATAATTTCTGGCAGGTCACCAATTACATGGAATGATTTTTATGGAGCATATATTGAGTTGGCAGGTTTACCCGCACCCCGAATAGTCTCCAAGCGGAAAAAAATGGTGAAGTCAAATTTTGGCAATTTATTGAGGATAGGTGTCAATATATCTAGAAAGACTTTCGAGCCCGAGCTGGTTGATTTCTACCTCTTGATGCAGAAAAAGTATCCACAATTCACCAGAAGCCTTGATGGTCTAATTAGAGGTGGTATCAAATCCAACGAAATAAACAAATTTTCTCAAAAGACGGTCTATTCAATTGATAAAGCAAAAAAGATACTAGGGTATTCGCCCAGATCCTTTGAAGAAGGGATGAAAGTAACTGGTGATTGGTTAAAACACCACGCATATATTTAAGTTTGATCCATTGGTTGAACAGACATGAACAAGGAGTACAATATATTTATCATTGCCTATTGGCATGATCCTCGCTTTAAGAAGAAAATAGGGGGCCTGATTAGAATCTTTGATCTGGCGGACAATCTAATCGAGCAAGGTCATAGTGTAAGTCTGTTTTTGCCGAAAATAGGATTTCCCAAGAAGCAGACAGTTGCCAAGGTAATAGAAATTCTGTTCATCGATCTTCCAATTCTTAGACCTATTTCGTTTCATTTGATGTCCAGTATGGCCCTATTGTTCAAACTTAAGAATCATCCAGATTTGCTGTATGCACGGCAGATGAACTCTTTTGTACCGATGTTAATCGCCAAACTATTCAAGATACCTTCATTTTTCGAGATTCCGAATGATCCCTATCTAGCATATCGATCAAAAAGTCAAATACGGATGTTGCTCGAAAGAATGATAGATAAGTACTCTATTAAACTCTCCGACAATATTGTTGTTCTCTCTGAATGGAGTAAACGCCGACTGAACCAATTGGGTGGTGTGCCCCTTTCGAAAGTAATGGTCTTGCCAAGCGGTACAGATACAGAGCTGTTTAGGCCTCTGTCGAAGGAGGAATGCTGCACCAGACTTGGTCTTGACCCTTCATTTTCTTACGTTGGTTTTGTTGGTTCTTTTTTCTTTCATCAGGGCATCGATACCTTAATAGACTCTGCTCAGAACGTCCTAGAGAGATTCACTGATACTCGTTTTTTGCTTGTTGGCGACGGCCCAATGATGGATACCTGGAAACAAAAGGTAAATCATCAGGGTCTTGGACGGGCCTTTGTTTTTTCTGGACATGTGCCTTACCAGAATGTCCCAGAGTACATTGGAGTCATGGACATCTGTGTTGCCCCTCATCGCAAGGATACCAATCAAGCCTCTCCTGTTAAGATTTTTGATTATATGGCCTGCGGCAGACCTATTGTGGCTAGTGATATTGAAGTAATTCGTGAGATTATAGGAGATAGTAGATGTGCCCTGTTGGTACCCCCAGAGTCTCCTCACCATTTATCTGTCGCTATCACTTCTTTAATTGAGGACGATATATTGTTAAATGCAATGTCCATGAGAGCAAGACAACATGTAATTGACAACTTTGATAGAAAGAAGATTCCGGAGAATTTGATTTTTGCTCTCAACAAACTAGCTGCCAGATAATCTTACCGTTACGAACAGAATAATCATAGCTGAGAAATTTCAAGTGAGAGATCCACAAACCACACATGACGACGAGTGGCGAACTGGATGGAAATCTCTTCCATCAGCTCTCGAGGATGAAGACAGGTTTCAGCTAGTAAGTGGACTAATCTCGCCACTTTCTCCCCAGACTATTTTTGACCTTGGTTGTGGTGACGGGTATCAAGCTGAGATTATAAAAATGACGATGTCAAGTGTAGTAGTAAATGGCTGTGATATTTCTCCTGCCGCTATTGAAAGAGCATCCAAACGAATGGATTCCTGCTACAACTTGGATATTGACAGATCAGATTTACCAGAAGATTCTGAATCCTATGACATAGTGGTATGCATAGCCGTCTTAGAGCATCTATACGATGTATCTCACGCATTAAAAGAAATTCATCGGATCCTGATACCCGGAAAATATGTTCTAGTTCAGGTGCCAAATGTTACTTTTTGGAGGTTTCGTCTTGAAATACTCCTAGGCAGATTGCCTTACGTTTTGGCAGACGAGAGGCACCTTCATAGTTTCAATAAAAGTTTTCTCTTGGAAAGATTACAGCTTGCAGGATTTACTAACTTCAGCATCTATGGCCAAAGACATCGGATCAAATGGCTTGCCAAACTATCTCCCTCACTTTTCAGTGAAAACCTTTTTGTCTTGGCGCAGAAACGCACTGTCGACCCTAAAGAAACTACTGATTAGCTTGTTTCTCTACCCAGATTGATTCTCTGCAAAACTCATGACTCAAGAATCAGATTCAACTGGGAACATTAAATCGCCACAGACACTTATGATTAATCTATTTAGGCGCCTGTATGATGGATCAACCCGGATTATTCAAGAAAAATGGATTGGGACTATTCAAGCTGCAGCGGTGGTGAGAAGTCTCTATCTCACTTGGACTTTGAAAAAATTCATTCCCTCCAACGCACAGTACAATCTCTTAGATGCTGGCAGTGGGGAGGGAGCTCCCTTAACCATAATCCAGGCTAGACGATTTAGCAAATGCAGTTTTGTAGCTCTTGATTTATATCAAGAACACCCAGCGGGAGGAAATGCTGCTATCGCGGCAAATATCGTGTTTGTTAAGGATGACCTATTTAGATATTCAGCTAGAAAACAATTTGACATAATTTTTTGCTTAGATGTATTGGAGCATATAGAAAACTATAAAATAGTATTGGAACTTTTTAATAAATGGACTAAGTCGGGTGGAAAATTAATCTTACATGTTCCATCAGACCATCAAGTTAGGTATTTTATCAAAAATAATATTTTATTCCGTTCAAATCAAAAACAACGGTTAGGAGATTATCATATAAGGGAAGGTTTCAATTTAAAAGAAATAATCACCGATATTATTAATGCCCATTTTGAAATAATCTACACTAGATACACATTTTCACCATTTACCTGGTTTTTCAAAGAGCTTTTCACAATGGGCGAGAAAAAAAACTTACCGGGAATTGGTATTATGATCTTACCATTCATCTGGTTTAGTGCCAAGCTTGAGAGCCTTTTAAACCTCAGCAGAGGCAATGGAATTCTTATCGTGGCCAGAAAACTTTAACAAAGCTGGTGAGACTCGCATAGCAAAACTTGTAATGGATCATAAGCTTTCTTCATCTATCACGGCCAATCAAAACCCCGAAAAGGAGAATCAACTCAGCAGGCTTTTCAGAAGCATTGCAAGCCGAGCCCCGCTCCTGAAGATGGTTCCCTTTTCTAAACGTCCTCATGGTCTTAGTATCATTATGAGGGTCAAAAATGAGGTGGACTGGATTAGACCATCTATCCTGTCAATAATAGATATCGCGGATGAAATCGTGATTGTTGATAATGGTTCAACTGATGGAACATACCAAGTCCTTGAAGAGATGGCTTCCAAGGAAAAGGGCTTGATCAGTATTTGGCAACGGCCTGATTTAGATCAGTGCTCTCTTTCCAACTTCGCCCTTGAGCAAACACGATTCCGTTGGATATTTCGATGGGACGGGGATATGGTGGCTCATACATCAGGAGAACATGCCATTTCCGATCTTCGAGACCGTCTTTTATCTTTAGACTCCCGACATTACTATGTTATCTATCTCCGCCATATCAACCTTTCCGGAGATCTCTTCCATCAAGACTCTAGAGAAATGGTTCATATCGAAGAATATATACACATATATTCTGAGGCAGCAAGATACATCCATCCAGGGCGGTTTGAAGCCATTAAGGTTCCCAAATACTACAAGGTTCTGTTCTGGTACGAACCATATAGTTTCCATGTAAATGTCAAGCCAGCAAGGCGCATGCTTCTTCGATATTTCTGGGAAAATTGGATGGAGCTAAGAGATTATCAAAGATTTCCTACTTTAGAGGATTACGTAAGTCAGAAAATAGAAGGGGAATTTGGAACTTCATCATGGGAAGAGGCTGAGAAAATTTGTGTCCACAAAATCCTTCAGCATCACGTGCATTTTGACCAGGAAGTCTTTGGGCCTTATCCAGAATTACTGAAGGCTCTTCTCGAAAGCCAGAAATATAAGATCATATACACAGATGGGAAGATAGTCGGAAGAGAGGAAAATTGAATTCCGCTGCAAACAAGAGGGCAATTCTTTTCGTCATCGATGGCCTGGAGTTTGGGGGAGGAGAACGGCTCTTTCTGCAATTAGCCTCAAAGCTGAGAGATCGCTACCACTTTTTTGTGGCAACAGGCAGTGGGGGGAAGTTTGCCCATGAGTTAAGAAATTTGGACATAGAGGTATTTTCCCTAAACATGACCCGACAACTGGCTCTTAAGCCATTCTATCAGATTAGAGATATTATCAGGCGTAGGGAAATCAAATTGGTGCATAGCCAAGGCGCACGAGCAGATTTTTTTAGCAGGATCGCGGGTAGAAGGGCCAGAGTGCCTCATATCGTATCCACAATACAAATGCCAGTGGAAGGATTTGAGGTTGGCTTTTTGCGGAGGATGATCTATAGGCTCATGGATCAGTTTTCGGGGCGATACGTCGATCGTTTCATAGTGGTCTCAGAATCTTTGAGGAAAACCTTAACTGAGGGGCGTGGGATCTCCGATGACCGGGTCGTAAAAATATACAATGGCATCGAACTTGATCAATTTCACCCCGATCTGAAGCGCTCAAACCTGAGGAAGCAATGGGGTATCACTACAGAGGAACCCATCATCGGTGCTATTGGTAGATTGGTCTGGCAAAAGGGATTCGAGTATCTAATTGAGGCGATGCCAGAAATTTTACAGGATATTTCCCAAGCGAAGCTTCTATTAGTAGGGGAAGGGCCACTGCGCCATGAACTAGAAGTTTTAGCTCGGGAGCTAGGTGTATATACGAGAGTGATCTTCGCCGGTTTTCGCTCAGATATTCAGGACCTCCTTTCCATTATAGACATTCTTTCTGTTCCTTCTCTCTTGGAAGGCTTTCCAATGATAACCCTTGAAGCCATGGCCATGGCGAAACCTATTGTCGCCACTCAAATCGAAGGTATTGTTGAACAAATATCGGACAACGACGAAGGGATTCTTGTGCCACCAAAAGACACCGAGGCTCTAGCATCAGCTATCCTGAAACTTATTAAGGACAGAGAACTTGGGAATCGGCTGGGAGTAGCTGCGAGAAGTAAAATCGAACGCTGCTTCTCGGTTGACAAAATGGTTAAAGAAACAGAAATGGTTTATCTTTCTCTCCTTGAATCGACCTAGAATGAAAACGTGTCCCTATTGCGGTAAATCAGGGAATTTGTATCTTGCGATGACATCCAGAAGTTACTACCGGTGTCTCGGCTGCGATCTTATCTTTAGGGATATCTCAGAGTCCCATGATGATGTGGTCGCCACTTACCGTGATGATTATTTCAGCGACTATTCCACCGATCAGTTAGGAGGACAACGGGTAAGGTTATTTGATCACATATTAGATTTATTGGCAAAACATGGTGAAGCGGGAAGATTACTTGACGTAGGCACCGGCTGTGGCCTTTTTCTGGTCGCTGCGCAGAAACGACAATGGGAAGTTAAAGGAGTTGAACCCTCAATGCAATCAGTCGAAGTGGCTCGTCGCCAGAATGGTCTCGATGTCTTTACTGGCACTCTTCAAGAATATGCCGAAAACAGCAGATTTGATGTGGTCACCTTTATCAACGTCCTTGACCATTCATCTCTGCCATGGTTTGAAATCAGACGGGCCAGCCAGCTTCTTCGACCGGGAGGTCTAATTTACCTCCGCTTCCCCAACGGTTTGCTCCACAGCCGAATCTACCGTTTGGCCCACAAATGGAACTTTAGCTATCTGCTGCGCAGATTTCTGGTATTTCACGTGTATTCCTTTACACCAGGATACATCAGGGGGCTTTTGCGCGATCATGGCTTTATCCAGTCCACCATTCAAAACTCTCCTCCCTCGGAAGGGGATCCCTATGAGCTTTTTCGAGACCCAAGCTTTGCAACTTACGTCAAACGACTCATCTATTTAATTGCCAAATGTACTGAAACCATCAGCTGTAGACGATTGCTCTTGGGTACGTCACTGGAAGTCACGGCGCTAAAGCCAAATTAACTTTACGCCCGCTGACCGAATATACGTTCAACATCTCAGAGTAACCTCATGATTTGTGGCTTCCTGCTAACGCAAACCCAAATTACAGATTGCTTACTAGAAAGCGGAGAGCTAGACCAAAATAGCCTCGGCAAGATTGGGCTCAGCCATTGGACCAATCCTTGAACATCCTTCTCGTTGCAGACGTAACCATAGCTAGAATCATTGGTGGAGCCGAGCGGGTGTTGTATGAGGAAAGTACCCGTCTCGCCAAAAAAGGGCATGCCGTCCGCGTCCTAACCCGCAAGTTACCTTATCATAAAGCCGATGTGGAAAATATTAATGAAGTTGAAGAGCATCGATATAATTTCGAGGAGAAGCTCTTTCCATTCTTTTTCAAATCTATCATGTCTGATTGCAGAAGGACATTTCGCTCTCTGGAAGAAAATATCTCCTTTGACATCATAAATTTCCACCAACCATTTTCTGCAATAGGTGTCCTCTCTTTAATCGGCAGTCGCAGGGTTCCTTACATTTATACATGCCACTCCCTGTCATTCGAGGAGTACATTAGCCGATCATCTTCCCCTGGTAATCCTATAAAGTGGATACTTCACCACTTACAAATTAGCGCCAGAAAATCCATTGAGCGAACGGTCCTGAAGAGATCTGATCAGATCGTAGTTTTGAGCGAATACACCCGGGAGAAACTTCAGCGAACATATGAGTTGCCATCTTCGAAGGTAAGTGTAATTCCGGGGGGGGTTGATCTCGAGCGCTTTAGACCATCTACTGACAAGGCTCAAGTTCGGGCTCGCATTGGTTTACCAGAGGACAAATTCATTCTCTTTACGGTCAGAAACCTTGTCCCGCGCATGGGCTTGGAGAACCTCATCTCAGCCTTCGAAATTGTTCAAAATGGTCGCCCAGACCTCTTACTGGTGATTGGAGGTGCCGGCCCGTTAGAACCTTCACTCAAGGAACAAGCCAGGAGATGCGGAGTAGAGGACTTTGTCCGATTTGCCGGTTACATTCCTGACGAAGACTTGCCATCTTATTACCAGATGGCAGACCTTTTCATTCTCCCCACAACCGAATTGGAAGGATTCGGCCTGGTCACCGTAGAGGCACTGGCCTCTGGTCTGCCCGTGCTTGGTACCCCGGTTGGAGGAACCAAAGAAATCCTAACCAAACTTGGATCGGATTATTTATTCGATGATTCAACTCCCCAGTCGATTGCCAACGGCATACTTAAATCCCTGAATGGTTGGGCCACAAATCAGGCAGCCTATAAGAACATCTCTGAGACTTGCCGGAAGGTTGCCGAACATCACTATTCCTGGGACAACCATGTGAGCAAGTTGGAAGATCTCTTCTATTCCATGTTAGGTAATTAAAAACCTATGTGTGGCATTTGCGGTAAGATCTCCCTGAAAAGTGAGACCATCTCATCCGATCTGATCTTCAGGATGATGTCTTCCCTGGCCCATCGAGGTCCTGATGATGAGGGATCCTATATTAAGAGTGTAAGGACCAACGGTGGCTCAAACCTCACTCTAGGCCTCGGTCATAAAAGACTGAGCATCATTGATCTTTCGCCGGACGGCAGACAGCCCCTAACAAACGAGGACGAAAGTCTTTGGTTAATTTTCAACGGTGAGATTTACAATCACCCTACCCTGCGCCAAGAGTTGATGGCCCGGGGTCATCTTTTCAGGTCCCAGACGGATTCTGAAGTCATCCTTCACCTTTACGAGGAAAAGGGTATCGATGCACTCCAGGACTTCAACGGCATGTTTGCCTTTGCTCTTTGGGATGAAGCCAAACAAAGGCTTTATCTTTGTCGTGACCGCTTGGGAATAAAACCCCTGGTCTATTTCCAAGATAACGCTTCTCTCGTTTTCGCTTCCGAAATTCAGGCGTTGCTGCAAGACAAGAGCATCCCCAGGGAACTGGACTGGGAGGCCCTGAGACTCTACCTTACATTCAACTATGTGCCGGCCCCTTTAACCATATATCAAGGAATAAGTAAGCTACTGCCCGGACATTATCTCCTTTGGGAAAAGGGCAGCGTTTCCACCCATCAATACTGGGACATTCCCTCGAATGACCAATCAAATTCCTCCGACGATTTTCATCAGCACAGCCAGAACACTCCGGCAGACACTCGAGGACGCCGTCAAACTCAGAATGATTGCCGACGTTCCCCTGGGGGCATTCCTGAGTGGTGGTGTGGATTCCAGTATTATTGTGGCACTCATGGCCAGAAACTCTGCAAACCAGGTCAAAACCTTCAACATCAGCTATCCAGACTTGCCCGTGTACGATGAGAGCAGCTACGCCCGCGAAGTAGCTGCCATGTACAACACCGATCATCATGAAATCAGGCTCAATTCAAATGAAATACTTCAAATTATCCCTGAAGCTCTTTCCTCATTAGGAGAGCCATTTGCCGACTCATCCATGCTGCCAACCTTTGTGGTCTCAAGGGAAACGAGAAAAGATGTGACCGTTGCGCTGGCCGGTGATGGTGGCGATGAACTCTTTGCCGGCTATCGGTTATATCTTGGGGAGACCTTCTTTAAATACTATGACTATTTTCCACAATGGTTCAGGAGGTACGGTCTTGAAAGTTGGATTTCTCTTCTGCCAGACTCTCGCAACATAAAGTGGTTGGAATATGTCCGGAGGGTAAAGAAGTTTATCCGTGGTGCCCGGGGTGACCTTATTAACCGTTTATTCCTGTGGAGAGAAGTGTTCTCGGACGAATTAATAACTGCCCTTTTGAATGGGGAGCCAAAATCCCATGAATCAGAGTCTGGTGAATCCTGGCTGAGAGCAATTGACCGGTGGCCCGAAGACGACCTCAATCGTCTGCTCTACGTGGAAGTCAAAGACTCCCTCCCCTGCGACATGCTCACCAAGGTGGATTTGATGAGCATGAAAAAAGCTCTCGAGGTTCGTGTTCCTTTTCTGGATCACCGGGTAGTTGAGCTGGCTTTTCGGATACCGGGCTCTATGAAATTAAGGGGTTTAAAGAGAAAATACATCCTAGTGGAGACCTTCAAAGATCTCCTCCCCCCTAGCCTGCTGCACCGTCCGAAACAAGGCTTTGAAGTGCCTATCAGCGCCTGGTTAAAAAAGGATTTGAACCATATGCTAGAGGAATACCTCTCACCTCAATTGCTAAAAGACCAGGGCATCTTTAGCTCAAAAGTGGTCGAGGGTTTGAAAAGGGATCTTATGCTAAATCGCCGAGACACTTCGTGGCTTCTGTGGAATCTCATCGTTTTCCAGCACTGGTATTCAGGTCAAAAGTGAACAAGCATATTAAAGTCATCCACATAATCACCCGCCTGGACATGGGCGGCTCCGCGCAGAATACTCTGCTTACGGCTTTGAACCATGATCCCCAGCGTTACAGTGTCTGTCTGATCAAGGGCTCATCGCACGAATCTGCCATGACCGAGGCGGAGACTCAACTCGTAAACGAGCAATTGGCAGACTGCCAAGAAAACAGGGCATCGAAATCATTGATCTTCCCTCACTGGTTCGACGCATTTCATCCTTTAAATGACATTGAAGGCTTTCGTCTCCATTTTTCGATCTTCTCCGCAGATCGAAGCCGGACATCGTTCATACCCACACCTCAAAGGCTGGAATACTGGGTAGGTTGGCTGCCTGGATGGCCCGGGTTCCCATCATCATTCACACCCCCCACGGACACGTTTTTTACGGTCATTTCGGCAGGTCGCTGTCCAGGATATTTCTTCAGATGGAAAAACTGCTTGGCAGAATCACTCATCATCAAATTGCCCTCACTCCGGAAGAATGCAATGACTATCTGAGTTTGAGCGTGTCAAAACCCAGCAACACCACCGTTATCCACAGCGGAGTGGATGTCCATCGATTCATTGAGGGAGCCAAACAGCGTCCCAGAAAGAGAAAGGAGTTAGGCATCCCAGCCGATTCGCTCGTGATAGGGTACGTGGGCTGGCTCATCCCAATTAAAGGAGTCACCTATTTGGTGAGTGCCATGGCAAAAGTCGCAGAAAAATACCCGAAAAGTCTATTAGTCCTGGTTGGCAAGGGAGATGACAAGGGTGAGGAGGAAGTTCATTTAAGAAAGCAAGTAGAAAATCTAGGCCTAGCTGACAAGGTACATTTTTTGGGCTGGCGCTCTGATGTGGATGAGATCATGGGCTGTTTCGACATTTTCGTTTTACCATCTCTGAATGAGGGTATGGGCAGGGTTTTGGTGGAGGCCATGGCAGCAGGTTTGCCCATTGTGGCCAGCCGGGTCGGCGGCATTCCTGACCTGGTAAAAGATGGCAAAAATGGCCTTCTCGTTCCTCCTGCGGATGCTCCTGCCCTGGCAAAAGCCATTTCCGACCTCCTCAAAGACAAGGAAAAACGGAACCGGATGGGAGAAGCCGGCAAGAAGATGTGCCGTCCTTACAGCGCTGAGGCGATGGTGGAGCAAATCGATGATCTATACAAAGAGCTTTTAAAAAAGTACACCCACAACCGAGATTCTCGGGTCCGATTTTTGCTAGATAAACACAGCGAAGAGCTCAAATGATCGAGGAGTTACAGTTTCCATGACGGTGGTCGCCATCCATCAGCCGCAGTATCTCCCCTGGCTGGGCTATTTCGACAAGTTGGACCGCTGTGATGTCTTCTGCTTATTGGATACAGTTCAGTACAAGAAAAACGAATTCCAAAACCGTAACCGGATCAAAACTGCTGATGGCTGGCAATGGCTCACCGTTCCCGTGACCTATCGTTTTCCTCAGCGAATTAATGAGGTGGGAGTTAATCAAACGGTGGACTGGCAGCGGAAACATCTGGAGGCCTTAAAAACCAACTACAGTAAGGCCCCATTTTTTGACACCTATTATGCAAGCTTTGACAAGTTCTACCAGAAGTCCTATGAGATGATAGTAGACGTCAATGTGGCATCTATCGATCTACTAGTGCAGCTTTTGGGGCTCGAGGGGAAGTTGGTCTTGGCCTCATCGCTTCAGGTGGAAACAGAAGACCCTACTCTCCGTCTAGTGGAAATTTGCAAGATCCTGGGGGGAGATTTTTATCTTAGTGGCAGAGACGGTGCCAAGTACATGGATGTTGATATGTTCCAGAATCACAAAATCGAGGTCCTCTTTCAGAATTTCAAACACCCACAATATCCGCAGTGCTACGCGCCATTTGAACCTAATATGTCTGTTGTAGATCTTCTATTCAACTGTGGCCCGGAGAGTTTGGCCATCATCAGAGAGGCAGAATAAATGATCAAACGTATGAACATCTTGGCAATCGGAGCACATCCCGATGACATCGAGTATGGTTGTGCTGCAACGCTGATCAAATATGCCGAACGAGATCACCGCATTCACCTCATGGTCCTTACTAAGGGTGAAGAGGGAGGCGAAAGCGAGGTACGCCATGAGGAGCAGCTTGCAGCGGCCGAAATTATTGGGGCCAAGCAGGTTTTCTGGGGAGGGTATCGTGACACCCAGATGCCTCTCAATAAAGAACTGATCGACAAGATTGAAGAGGTACTTGTGGATGTAGAACCGGATCTTATTCTCGTCAACTACGGGGACGACACCCACCAGGATCATCGCGTTCTCACCGAAGCCACCATGTCTGCCACCAGGTATGTTCGCAATGTCCTCTTTTTTGAGGTCCCCACCACCCAGAACTTCAACCCCCAGGTCTTTGTTGACATCTCCGACACTCTGGAACGCAAATTTCAGGTTCTAAAGGCACATGAATCTCAGGTTATGAAGACCAACATCGAGAACATGTCCATTGTTGAACTCGCAAGCGCAAACGCCACTTTCAGGGGAATACAAGGCAGGGTAAAATTCGCTGAAGCTTTTGCCCCTTTGCGACTCTTCATAAATATCTGATCTGGCAGGTGCAGTGGAACGAAACGTGACCATCACTCATTCCCGCCCTTCTCTGGACGATGAGGAAATCCGCCTTCTTCAAAATGTCCTTACCTCCGGCCAACTCGCCCAAGGCCCACAAGTAAGAGGTTTTGAAGAGGAACTGGGAACTTTTCATGGACTTCCCCCTGGAGTTGCCACCTCATCGGGCACGGCCGCTATCCATGTGGCTCTACTCTCCTTGGGAGTTGGCCAGGGTGACGAGGTCCTCCTGCCCTCTTATGTGTGCTCCGCCCCTCTGCATGCCGTTTATCACTCTGGAGCGACACCGGTGCTGGTTGATGTAGATCCGGTAACCGGCAATATGGATCCCAATGATCTCAAAAGACGGCTTACCCCCAAATCTAAGGCGATCATTGTGGTTCATCTCTTTGGATTGCCTGCAAACCTTGGGGAGATATCGACTCATGGTCTTCCAGTGATCGAAGATTGCGCTCAGGCATTAGGGGCAGAATTAGGCAGTGAAAAGGTTGGGACTCTCGGTAACTTGGCCATATGCTCATTCTATGCAACCAAGATCATCACCACCGGAGAAGGAGGAATGCTCCTTTCCCAAGACCTCGCTCTACTGGAAAGAGCAAGAGATCTCAGGGATTACGACAAAAAGAAAGATTTCAAGGTGCGCTTTAATTACAAAATGACAGATCTTCAGGCGGCATTGGGTCGCAGTCAACTACAAAAACTTGAAAGATTCTTGGGCCAGAGAGAAGCATTGGCCGGAGCTTACAACAAACAACTGGCAACGCTTCCTTGCACTCTACCTCCATCACAAGAAGGGAGAATCTATTATCGGTATGTAGTCTCGAGTCAGGGAAATGTCAGGGAACTGATCCAAAAACTATTGAATATGGGCATAGAGGTTGCAAGACCGGTTTACCGACCACTACACCGATACTTTAAACTGGAAGATTATCCCGGTGCTGAGATGGCCTGGAAGTCTCATATATCACTGCCAATCCATCCATCCCTCACGTCTCAGGATGTGCATCGAGTGTGCCAGGCTTTGCATCAGGTTTTGAAGGAGAATTCTCAGTGAAAAAAAATCATCAACTTCTCCTACCTGCCTGGTATTACTTTGCAACCTTACTCTTGCTCGGATTCGTATTTTTTCCGGCCACCCGTAACTTTTTCGCCCTAACGGGCAGACGCTGGCTCTATATCCTGATATTAGCTTTCACTTTCAGTGGATTGACCACACCCATTTGCAGGGGTCTCGCAAAGCACTGGGGTCTGGTAGATAACCCCAGTGGGCACAAAATTCACAAGGAACCAACACCTCTTTTGGGTGGGGCTGCTGTTTTTCTCGGATTTTTCCTGCCACTCCTCATCAATGGCATCTTCAGCCGCGAGTTCGGGGCCATCCTGATCGCTGCCATGATCCTCTTTATTTTAGGGGTGTTTGATGACACCTTGAACTTGAAGGCCCATGTCAAACTGATTGTTCAAATTGTTCTTGCCGTTGGTCTGACCTTCGTTGGAGTCCGGCTTGTCCTTTTTCCCGAAACTGCCCTACTCGGCAGCATTGTCAATCGTCTTCTGTCTGTGATCTGGATCGTCGGTATCACCAATGCCATGAATTTTTTCGATGGCATGGACGGACTTGCCGCCGGGGTCTCTGCAATTATTGCTTTCTTTCTGGCCATTGTCGCCATGCAGATGGACTCTCCCTTTGTAGGCTGGGCGGCTGTTGCCATGCTGGGCGCCTGCCTCGGATTTCTGCCATATAACTTCCGACCATGGAAGCGAGCCCTCATCTTTCTTGGCGATGCAGGAAGCACTACCATCGGTTTCGTTTTGGGCTCTCTAGCAATATATAGCGATTGGGCTGACTTCAATCCTGTGGTTTCGATCTTTTCTCCCATCTTAATATTCTGGATTCTCATCTTTGATATGGCCCACATTACCCTATTCAGGGTGGTCAGGGGCAAAACCCGTACCTTCCGTGAATGGATCGAGTATGTTGGCCACGATCATTTGCACCATCGTATGGCCCGGGTGCTTGGTGGTGCCACTCAGAGTGTTCTTTTTATTTACCTCCTTACCATCTGCCTGGGTTTGAGCGCCCTGCTCCTCCGTTACTCCACTCCTTTCGCCGGTTTTCTTTTGCTGTGCCAGGCATTTATTATTGTAGTGTTGGTTTCTATTCTAGAGGCGAAAAACGGGAAAGAGTATCAATAACACCTGAATTTGCTTTTAGACAATTAAAGGCCGCGGCGAATGCAATTCAGCCGCGGCCGATTTATTTTGAATGGAGTGCTGGAGTAATGGAGTAACGAAGATTGCGAATTACGGATTTCGAATTTGGAAAGGCATGGAGCATAGGGTTAAGATTTCGAAATTCGAATTTCGAAATTCGAAATTAAAAATCCTCTGACCTCTCATTGTAAATCTACTTCTTGTCCAATCGTTGTTTGACTGCTTTGATGAGGAAAGGCCAGGCCACAGTAGCATCACAAAGAACCTCGGCAAAACGGCCACCGTCCTCGGGAGCCACGAACTTTCCCCAGGAGACACCCTCCGAATAGGTACATCCGCTCAAACCTCCCCAGTATGCCGGTTCCGGGCATATTCGCACACCATAGCGAAATTTCTTGATGGGAAAGGACCTACCGCAGCGTTCTTCGAGAATTTCCAGATAAGGGCTCACTTGCTGGGCCCAGTTGCGGGGAACCCCGCCGCCGATGGTAAATATTCCTAAGCGCTCTTCCTTCATCACTCGCCTGGTATACGAACTCAGATCCATAAAAGGATTGAAAATAATATCCACCTGATCGAGAGCTTGGTTTATGTCTAGATCCGGATCACCGGCCATTGCCTTTTTCACCATCCAGGTGCCCACGTCCAGCGCCAGCTCAGAATCCGTAAAGGCCGGGATGTAAATGGGCACATCCTTGCGATAGGCGTTCTGCAGTATTCCCGGTTTGTCGGTATTTTCTGCCAACCACTTACCCAACTCGCGGCAAAATATCTCTGAACTGAGGGGTGCGGTAGTGTCCATCCTGTCTAAAATGCCACTGATTATCCTTTCTGCACGATCCAGGTTCTTTTCCAGTTCCAGGGTGTCATATATCCGGTTGTAACCCCGTCGATAGAGAGCAGCATCATCCAAGCGACGATCATGTTTGAAATGGGTCATGCCGGTGGCTTCCACAAACCCGTGGGCCATTAGCGCCCCAGTAGTGATGATCATGTCCAGCCAACCCCAGTCGATCATGTCGCAAATGAGGAGACCCATCTTTGCCACTGTCATGGCCCCTGAAAATGTGCCCACAACTAGACAGTCCGGATCGGAAACCATCTCCGTGAGTACCTCAGCCGCCTCACCTAGGTTCCTGCCGGTAAAGGCGGTCTTAGTCATTTGCCTAAATAGCTGATCGAAGTCTTCGGCTTTTTTTACATCCAAACTCTCTAACGGCTCCAAGCGGTCTTCCACGCCGTCACCGAAATCAGCCGAGTGTCTCCTCGAGTCCTTGGTCATTTAATCTCCTTCCGAGAAGCCGGTAATCATCCTCCGGACTCCAAGCACTAAACAATCCAACCTCGCCTGTCAATTCATATTTCGCAGAGACAAGTCTGAGAATCCAGGAGTCAGGAGCCAGAATCCAGTAGGCAAATCGCATGGAACATAGGGTTGCAGGTTGGAGGAGCGCTCCGCTTTAGGTTGGAGGCACTATTCGTTTACTTCGTCCGATTTATTGCCTCAAACCTCTAACCTCAAACCTCCAACATCTTCTCGGTCGTCTGTCCTCTGTCATCTTATCCCCCGTCTCGCTCGTCTCGCAATACTTAACTCCCCAAACTTAGCCACAGAGTAAAAGTGACTGCCGAAACGAGCGTGGTAATGGAAATGGCAGCCGTGGCCATGTCAGTATCTCCCGCCATTTCCGATGCCATCACATAGGACACGGTGGCCGTGGGCGAGGCCAGAAGGATGAGTGCAGGTAGATACTCTATTCTGTGCAGTTGCAGAAGATGAAATAGGATTAAGCCGGTTGCCGGAAGAAGCAGTAACTTCAAAACACCGATCAAGGCTGTAAGCCGCAGTTGCTCCCGCATCTGGGCGAAAGATATTGAGGTGCCTATTACCAGAAGGGCCAGGGGCAAGGCCATACCGCCCAGGATCTTTAGACTGCGATCCAAAATCACAGGCAGGTCCAGCCCCGTAAGCGAAAAAGCCATACCTGCCATGGCCGAAATTATCACAGGGTTGAGTAATACCCTGCGAACGAGAGAGAGCGTAGAAATTTTGTGGTCGGGCTCTTTGTTGAAACGACTGAGTGCCACTACAGCCAAAAAATTCTGCAACAACATGACAAACCCGGCGAGAATGCTGGCTCGAGTAAAGCCCTGGTCACCGAGGAAGTAAAAGGCTACAGCCAAACCAATATAACCAAGGTTGCCGTGGAAGCTGCATTGCAGAAAGCTCCCCACTCGGTAACGCTGCAACTTAATTCCCCTAACCAGAATTAACCCGATTATAGCTACGAGAATCAAGGGCACCAGTGTTGTTGCCACCAGAACCAGGCTGAAATCTTGGACGAGCTCTGCCTCAGCAATTTCTCGAAAGATCATCGCCGGTATGGCTACATAGTAAACAAGCCGATTGGCGGGCTTGAGAAAGCCCTCCTTCATAAAATCCAACCGTCGCAAACTCCAGCCTAGCAGGATGATTGCAAAGATGGGCAAGATTGTTTTGAGAATATCGGCCATAAGACTTTTTTGGTGGGCACGGAGGCCCGGCGTTCAAATGAGCTAAAGTGAACTAAATTGTCTAAAATGCCTAAAATAATAAAAAAACTGCCCTCCTATCGCAAGCAGCCTCCGGTCCAGAGAGGCCTAGGGCCTCTCCGAGTCGTAGACTCGCAAGAGTCGGAGACAGGAGGGAGTTTGCTCCTACAGAAAACTCACGCATTCTAGCACGGATGTGTTCACCTGAGAATTAAGAAACAGGTCAATCAGTAGACAGCTCGCAGCTGACAACAGGCAGCAATTATATGAAGTGAGCAGTAAGCAGTAAACAGTAAGCGGTAGGTCTTGAGCAATCTACCATGTGAGAAGTACACCGCTTACTGCTTACCGCTCACCGCTTAGCTTCCCTCTCAGCTCTGCACCATGCTTTCTTCTACTAGACAATATGGGGCGCTTTTGATAAGAGTAGCCGTGGTAAAAAAATCGGGACGTGGCTCAGCCTGGTAGAGCGCTGCGTTCGGGACGCAGAAGTCGCTGGTTCGAATCCAGTCGTCCCGACCATGAAAACAAAGGGGCTGACCAATTGGTCAGCCCCTTATTTATCTATTTATATCGGGCTCCGCTGAGGCGTCCCAGCGTCTCCGTTCTCCCTCACCAAACCGGGAGGGATGGTCACATTCAGAAGAACGTGGCGTCTATTTGCATTCTCAATGAGAATCCTGAGAATCTTATTTTTTCTTGGTAAAAGATCAATAATTTGTCAATCAAATTGTTTGAGGAATGGGAGATTTCTGGTGAGATTTGTTTCATAGGAAATTTGCTATTAAATGGCCGGGGTAGACGGATGGATGAATCAACGATTGGCCGCAGTCCAGATAATACAATCAGTCTTTTTGACAAAACTGTCTCGCGCAACCATGCCATGATTACGTTCCGAGAAGGAGCGTGGCTATTGGAGGAATGAAAAGGCTAATTCAAGCACACTCGCCCGCAAAAACTGTAATCTTAAATTTCTATCAAGAGCGGTTAGCAGACTTAAATACTAAGGTAGCGAGAGGCAGTTATTAATAAACTCTTGCTTTATTCTGGCTTTAATGATCAGGCAGACTGGAGGTCAGAAAATTCTTTCAGCGATACCATGAAGTCGTTGATAAACTCTAAAAACCAACGTATTCAGGAAACTAAGATTTTTGGCTACACTCTTGATATTGATTGTAGCATTTTTAATTGTATTTAAGTCCTTATCTGACAAATGCTTTTGATATTGACAAACATCTACCAATTTATTAATAATAAAGTCTAAATTGTCATCAATTGTCTCATTAACAGTATCCAATGTTTTTCTAATTGTACTTGCCATTTCTTTTTTTATCACTTCTTCTCTCATCGTAATGAGGTCATCATAAATACTCTTGAAGCGCAGCACTGCTTTCACCCGCGCCTTAAGCTCTGGCAAAAAAAATGGCTTGGTAATATAGTCTATAGCTCCAGCCTCTAGACCTTTTATAATATCTTCTTTTTTGTCTCCCGAAGTTACCATGATCACTGGAATATAGCGTGTATTCTCATTGTCTTTCAGTATCTTGGTGGTCTGAACTCCAGTCATTTCTGGCATTAGGACATCCATCAGGATAACATCGGGTTTTTGAGTTTGGACCTTCGTTAGTGCCACAGCACCGTTGTGTGCAGTGAAAACATTGTAACCCTCAAGTTCAAGCTGGGTGTGGAGAAGGTCTCTTAATTCATTATCATCCTCTACAACCAGAATCGTACTGGGTTGTTCCTGTGATCGTGAATTGATGGCCATGGTTTTCTCCATCACTCGTAAAAGTTTGGTTTATTTGTAGCACCCCTTTTCACTCTTGACCGTTACCCTTTTCTTGGACCTACCATTCTTCTGCTGCCGATGTCATGCAACCATAGAGGAAGTTTCGAGCATTTTCTGGGTGCAGAGCTCATGTCAGAGAATTCAATGCCTATGTGTGTCCTGTAATCACCTCCATCATTTCCCATCATGTGTCTCACGATGTCGATGCACCCAATGCTTTCCCATGGAGGAGGAATAAAGATTTCGAGACGAACATTGCATCCCATTGGGGGTAGTCGCAATGACTTTTCTTTGAATCGTACTCTGAATCCAGAAAGCGAAATGTCCGTAGAAATTCCTTGAAAGACCCTGCGCTGAAACTGAATCGATAAACTGAAATTGGGTGAGAGTAAAAATCTTCCCGGGAATATCCTACTATACAGCCTCAGGAGGCCCTATTAGGAATTTAGGACATATACGTATTTTTCGTATTTATAGTGCCACAAATGCTTCCATTAGTAAAACTAGTTTAATGAGGGGCAAATGGGGGGTAAATCCACGTATTGCTAGATGGATAACAGGTGGGATCTGAGGTTGGCTTTTCGATTCACTAAGCCAATTTTCTTTCTTATATTTTTTCTGTGAAACTCAACTGTCCTACTGGATACGTTAAGTAATGCTGCAATGTCTTTTGTGGTTTTCCCTTCCTTTACAAGATCTGCTATTTGAATTTCCGTAGGAGTAAGTTGCATATTCTTGGCGGTCAGCCTGCGCACGAATGGTGCGACGATTTCGTTTAGATTTGATTCAAGGATATTCAGGTAAGCAGATTGCTTGGCAACCGATCCAGCTTTTCTCAATCTTTCCACGTAGGGTAAAATCAATTCTTTAACGTTGAGCTGGATTTTTTGTTCCAACTCCTCCTTGTCCTCATCCCTTCGTTTAAGTAACACTTTTAAGGCAGTATTCACTTCTTCGAGCTCACTAGTCTTAATCTCCAATTCAGCTTCTCTTTTCCTAAGTCGCTGCTCTATCTGCTTCCTTTCTTCTATTTCCTGCTTCAGTTTCTTATTTAATCTCACAAGTTCGTCCGTTCGCTTCTTGAGTATGTCGTGCGCCTTTCGCAGTTCCTCCTCAGTCAGTTTTCGCTCACTGATGTCTTCGAGTACAGCCATAACACTCTCAACATTGCCCTCGGCATCGTAGATAGGCGCCGTTGAGAGAGCAATATCGACCGATGTGCCGTCTTTTTTCTGGCGAACCACTTCAAGGCCTGTAAAGAGTTCCCCAAGTTGAAAGACGCGCCTGCGCAGGTTGCGGTGCTCTTCCTGTCTGTCCTCCGGGACTACAGGGTTGTATTTGCCTAGAACCTCCTCTTTACTCCAGCCAAAAAGACTTTCAGCCGCCGGGTTCCACAGGGTTACTAGTCCGTCAGACTGGATGATCATCATGGACAGTGGGGAGGATTCAATGGCCGCTCGCAGCCTTTCTTCGCTTTTGCGTAGTGCTTGCTCGGCCCGTTTCCGCTCCGTGTGATCCCGTACAAATGCGAAGACGGCGGGTCTCCCTTGATACGTGATAGCGCCAGCGTTGACTTCGACCGGTATCTCGTGTCCATCTTTGTGTAGAAGAACCGTCTCGTATGCTTGTTCCACATCTTCTCCTGCCATACGTCGCTGATAGCGGTCGGCCACGCTAGGAACCTCGTCGGGGCGAATGTAATGCAAAAAATTAGTGTTTAGTAGCTCTTCAACAGTGCGACCATTCGCCCGCGCCAAACGACGGTTGGCAAATTTAATCATTCCGTCTTGAACAATGAGGATGCCATCAATCGCCTGTTCAACAAGAATGCGGTATTTCTCTTCGCTCTCGCGCAACGCTTCTTGGGACCGCTCGTGCTCGGCTTCCAGTGCTTCTAATTTGGCAATTTGCTGACGTAACTCCACCAATTCATTTATTAATTGTTTTTTTGTTTTTTTTTCGTCCTTCATTTCGCTTACCTTCCGAAATAGTATCCAATTCAGAGAAGAAGTATCTGGCTGCTAAACTATACACCACTCGGGTGAGTCTGCCTCAAACCTAATTAACTAATCGACAAAGAATAAGTTGACCTTACAGAAAGAAGGTAAACGTATCAAGAAAAAGTCGGCTAAAAATATGGTGGATGAATTCGAAGGGGGTTGTCTTTTAGCACTTAGTGTAAGCCTTATTCAGCAGTGGGAAATTTTACGTATAAGATCGAGTTAACGAAATGCCGCCTCCACTTATTGTATAGGGCCTCTTTTCCAGATTTTCCAATTATTTTTGTTCTTGATGTTTTAGGGCTTTGTTTGTATATATTTGTATATAAATATTGCCAACATATACCACACGAAACATCCCTCCATAAAATGCAGTTCATCTGGTGGAGAGGGGCGCCCCAAGATGTTTACAAGTTTGGATCACACCGGGACAATCAAAGTCTTCCAAGATTCTTGCAGGTTACCGGCGACTGCTGCGGCATCTGGCTGTTGTTTCACTCTGTCGAGCTTCTCCTCCTCAGTACTAACAATGGCGAAATACTGTTAGTTTGTCCCTCTCTCGAAAGGGCTAGAGAGGTGGAAGTGGAAAACAAGACAAAAAGGCAACTCATCAGTGAGCTTGAGGAACTGCGCCAGAGGATTGGCGAACTTGATAAATCAGAAATAAAGCGCAAGCGAGCCGAGGAGTCGCTTCGGGCGGGTACAGCACTGCTCCGTACTGCAATAGACAATTTGCCGTTCGACTTTTTTGTCATTGGAACGAATGGCTATTATGTCATGCAGAACTCTACTTGTAGAGAACGTTGGGGTGATTTGATTGGAAAACGGCCTGAGGATGTAGGTGTAGATGATGATGTATTGGCTCTTTGGCGAAACAACAATCGCCGGGCTCTTGCCGGTGAAGTGGTTCGGGGGGAGATTGAATTTCCTGTCGAAGGGCAACAGACGTCCAGTTATAACATCATTGCACCGATTCGTGATGGAGATCAAATACAAGGGATTTTAGGAATAAATATTGACATCACGGAGCGCAAACTGGCAGAGGAAGCCTTGCGAGAGAGTGAGCAACGCTACAGTAGTCTTTTCAAAAACAACCACTCAGTGATGCTCCTTATTGATCCAGAGAGTGGAGACATAGTAGATGCCAATCCAGCAGCTTGTTCTTTTTATGGCTGGAGCCAAGAAGAGCTTACCAGCAAGAAGATCACGGACATCAATATGCTCTCAAACGAGCAAGTGTTCCAAGAAATGAAACGAGCAAAGTCTGGACAACGCCAGCACTTTTTATTCCGTCACCGTTTGGCGAGTGACGACGTTCGAGATGTTGAAGTATTCAGTGGTCCGATCATGCTCCATGGCAAGCCGCTCCTGTATTCTATTATTCACGACATTTCAGAACGCAAACGAGCTGAGGAGGCGCTGCGAGAGGAAAAGGAAAAATATCGGATTCTGGTGGAGGAATCTCCACTTGGAGTATCCATCATAGATGAGGAAGGTCATTACAAGTACATCAACCCTAAGTTTGTTGAGATTTTCGGATATGGTTTGGAAGACATCCCCACAGGTCGCGAGTGGTTCAGAAAGGCGTATCCTAATGAGAAATACCGGAGGGAAGCCATCAGTAGTTGGATCGCCGATCTTAAGACATCGAAGCGAGGCGAAGCCAGGCCAAGAGAATTTGTTGTTAGGTGCAAAGATGACTCTGAAAAAGTCATATACTTTCGACCAGCAACAATGGCGAATGGAAATCAGTTTGTTATTTACGAAGATATCACCGATCGCAATCACTCGGAGGAGGCGCTGCGAAAGAGTGAGGCTGAACTGCTAGAGAAATCGCACCATCTTGAAGAGGTCAATGCCGCACTAAAGGTGCTACTAAAACAAAGAGACGACGATAAAGTTGAGCTTGAGGAGAGTCTTTTGACAAATGTCGAGGCACTAATTTTGCCATACGTTGAAAAGCTGAAAAAGAGCCAATTAGAACCACACCAAACTACCCTTGTGAGCATTCTGGAATCACATCTTAGAGACATCGTTTCCCCGTTTACTACTAAGTTGTCATCCAGATTTCTTAATCTTACTCCCACAGAAATCCAGGTCGCCAGTTTAATAAGAGTTGGGAAAACCAACAAAGAGATCGCGGATTTGCTATATCTCTCCGTGAACACGATCCGTTCGCACAGATTTCATATTCGAAGTAAGCTCGACTTGAGAAACACAAAGATAAACCTCAGGACCTACCTCAGATCGCTAGAAAATGAATGACATTATATCACTCCTTTGTCATGCTATTTCCAATCTTGTTCTTTTTGAAATTGCCTGCCAATATAGAACACATAAAGTATAGATTTCATCTTATCTGTCAAGCTTAGGTAGAATTTTAAAGATTCGGGCCGCACCTCTTTTCGAGTACTCGGATCTCATAGGGCGAGAGGCACCTTTGTTGCGCACCAGATCTTGTTTATTCTCCCGACATACAAGCCTGGAAACCTCCTTTTTTTCCAGATCGAGCTTTCTTTCCTCGAAAATTCACAGATTATTTATAGAAGATAAAGTCTTGCGAAGTGATAGCATGCGAGCAACCTGTACCAGACCCAGACGATCAGGACCTTCCAAGATTGTAGCGGTTTACCAGCGACTGCTGCGGCTTCGGGCTATTGCTCCACTGTGGCAAACCTCTTCTTCGTACTGAAAATGACGGAAAGTATCGATTTTCTTCAATAGGCGTAGTTCATTATTTGTCGAAATAGAAAAATTTGTGATTACTAACAAAGGAGCTGGTGGAGGTAAAAGATCAGAAATGTGATCTACCTCTTCAAAACACCAGAATATGTTTTTCCACCTCTGCTAATCTTTAACAATAATTCCCGCCTGGCGCACACAGAAAGTCTGATTCTCGTCCATAGGTTTGACTGGACCGAGGCCTGCTGCTGACTAGCAATTTCCAGCAACCGATCACGGTCAAGTTATAGAAACGAGAAGGGCCTAATCAAGTTCTGACCCCATACTCTTATCTCGTTGGTGGGGAACCATTAGTTCAGCTTATAACAGCAAAAAACACGAAAGGAGAAGAAATGAAGAGGGAAATTGGTATTGGGGTGATTCTGGCAGTGTTATTCTTACTGATACCGGCTACACACTCCCGCGCGCAGTCCGGATTGCAGCCTTCATCAGTTCCAGGAATCATGGTTCAAGAGGGTTTTGATGCGGAGATTTTCGTCACTGGATTGAACCTGCCTGTGCAGTTGGCCATCGAGAGCAATGGTAGCGTTCTGGTCATGGCTGCATCCAATTGCGACTTTTGTCCGGTTGTGAGACTCTCATGCTCAGGCAACGTAATCGCTTCAAGTGACCCTATTTCTGACCCAGATGGTGTTGTGGTGGATAGCACGGGACGGGTTTTCGTGACTAGCTTGGCATAAGATTATCATTGCCAACTCTCTAGATCTGGGTCCAGGTACAGATGAGATTTTTGCCACGGGATTCTCAAACCTAAATGGGATAGCTATTGATAGTGCAGATAGAATCGTGGTTGTAGAGAATGATGGTCGGATTCGGGAAGTTACTGCCGCTGGTGCGATTGTGGAACCCCTCTTGCCAGTCTGGGTTTTTACGGCAATCCCATCGCATTCGATGCCAGCGACCGACTGTTCGCGGGAAGATGGGATGCAATTTATCCCTACGACGACGGTGAACTGTTTAGAATAGATACCCCCGGCTCCCCCATCTCCATCTCCGACGCTGTCAATGCCGTAGCCATTGCCGTCGGCAGCGGAACCGTCTTCGAAGATTATATTTATTCGGTGGATTTCTACACGCGGAGATCTCCATAAGGTGGACGAGGCTACCGGGGACGCCGCGCCGTTCGCTGCGGGTTTTGCTGATCCTGCTGGCCTGGTTTTCGTTGGGACTGATGCCCTTCTGGTTTCGGAGATGAACTTAGGCCGGATCATAAGGATTTTCCCTGCCCCTGATGATGGACCCGTCGCATCCGATGTAGTTGCTGACCCCAACCTGACGCCGGTTGATGGAATGCTCACCGTGACAGCTTTTGTGAGCGATATTGATACTGGCAATTCCAACATTGCTTCAGCCGAATACAGTCTGGATGGTGGATGCCTTTGGTATCCAATGACTGCCAGCGATGGCAGCTTCAATCAACCCAGCGAAGAGGTGACTGCTCCCGTTACCGCACCCTCCACAGCTGGCGTCTACGACCTTTGTGTCAGGGCCACAGATGAGGTTGGTGACACAGGACCTGAAGAGTGTATTTTCTTAGTTGTATATGACCCCGATGGTGGCTACGTAACTGGTGGCGGTTGGATTGATTCGCCAGAAGGGGCGTATGTGGATGATCCTTCCCTGACGGGTAAGGCAAACTTCGGCTTCGTTTCAAAATATAAGAAGGGAGCGCATACACCTACGGGAGAGACTGAATTCCAGTTCAAGGTCGCTGATCTGAATTTTCACTCCGACACCTACGATTGGCTTGTAGTAGCTGGTCCGAAGGCAATGTATAAAGGGACCGGTACGATCAACGGAAGTGGTAATTATGGCTTTATGCTTTCTGCCATCGACGAAAAACTTACGCCCAGCACCAACGTAGACCTGTTCCGGATCAAAATCTGGGATAAGGATGCTGGCGATGCGATTGTCTACGACAACAACATGGGCGATGCAGAAAACGACGATCCGACCACCGCAATCGGCGGGGGATCGATTGTTATTCACAAAGCCAACTAGAAACAGAAGAGAAACAAGTCAGGTAACCACGGTGGGGCGAGGCATTATGCTGTCGCCCCTTTTTCGCTTTGGATCAGCATCGCTTGT